>JAPWKH010000024.1 GCA_028283605.1 Arachidicoccus sp.
CCCATTTTACCGGCAGACGACCAAGATATAACTTGCCCTTGCTTATTGGTAAGAGAAACAATGATGTTGTTAAATGTTGCGCTGATGTGTGCATCGCCATGAGTATCTACTTTTACTACTCTTTTTTTGGCGGAAGCTTTTGCGCTGGTTTGCTGTTTTCCTTTTGCCATTTGTTTTTGTTTGAGGTAATCTTCTGAATGTTTAGCCCCTCCTTTTCTTCTTTTTAAATACGGAAGAAATATCCGGCGGCATTATATAAATATAAAATTTCAAATCTCAAATCGCAATATTATATGCAACTTGAGATTTGAAATTCGTTGTTAAACTATTTCTTAGCCGCCTTCTTTTTACCGGCAACTGTTTTACGTTTTCCTTTTCTGGTACGGCTATTGGTACGAGTACGTTGACCGCGAACCGGTAATCCTTTACGATGGCGAAGACCGCGATAGCACGCAATATCAAGCAAACGCTTGATGTTCATTTGCACTTCACTGCGAAGAGCGCCTTCTACTTTAATTTCATTAGTAATAATATTACGAATAGCGGTTTGCTCATCATCATTCCACTCACTCACTTTCTTATTTACGTCAATACCTGCCTTATTAAGAATGCGTTGCGCCGTAGAACGACCGATTCCGAAAATGTAGGTTAAACCTATTTCGCCTCTTTTGTTTTTTGGTAAATCTATACCGGCAATACGAGCCATAATTTATTTTAATTTGACAATTTGAAAATTCATTATCCCTGACGTTGCTTAAAACGTGGATTTTTTTTGTTGATAATGTATAGCTTTCCTTTTCTGCGTACAATTTTGCAGTCGGCGCTACGTTTTTTTACTGATGCTCTTACTTTCATTTTAATTTAGCTTTTAGCCATATCTAAAAATAACTTCGGACAGCTTGGCTGTCTTTGTTTTATTATTTATAACCAATATCCTTTTTATTCAAATTACTACATTATACAATGAGTAATAATCTCAACGATAATTTCAGACTATTTATATCTGAAAATAATTCTTCCTCTTGATAAATCGTAAGGGCTCATTTCAACGCCAACTTTATCTCCCGGAAGAATACGGATGTAATGCATTCGCATTTTACCGGAAATTGTGGCGAGTATTTCATGACCATTTTCCAACTTCACACGAAACATTGCATTGCTTAATGCTTCTAAGATTACACCGTCCTGTTTTATTAATGGTTGTTTAGCCATACTGATTTTCGGAGCGCGAAGATAGGTATTATATTTGTAATAATGAAAAATTAATTATATTTTATTAATTTTAAAGAAAAGATAATCATACAAACTTGTGGAAGTTATTAGTATGTTTATTACGATATGTCATAAATAATATGGTATGATTTCCATTTAATTATATCAGATATTTTCCCACAATCGGCATTCTCCTGCCAACGCCAAATGCTTTAGGTGAAATGCGTATGATGGGACAGAATTGATTTCTTTTATATTCATTTATATTTACCATTTTCAACGTTCTGTCTGTCAAGGGGACATCGAACCCCAATGCCTTTATTTCTTTTGGGCCTTTTCTTAACTCAATATATTGATATAGTATTTGATCCAATACGGAATAATCCGGCAGGCTGTCGCTGTCTTTTTGATTGGGCCGTAATTCGGCGCTTGGCGCTTTATCCAGAATATGTTGGGGAATAATTTCTCTTTCCCGATTAATATATTTTGCCAACTCATATACTTGCAGCTTATAGCAATCTCCCAAAACGCCTAATCCTCCTGCCATATCGCCGTAAAGAGTGCCATAGCCTGTGGCTAACTCGCTTTTGTTGGAAGTGTTGAGTAAAATATATCCGAATTTATTGGCAATGGCCATTACCAAATTGCCACGCGTGCGGCTTTGTATATTTTCTTCGGCAACGGAAAAAGGCAAATCTTTAAATATTGGCTTCAACGTATCTAAAAATTGTTCGTAGATATTTTTTATAGGAACAATATCATAGGGATTATTTAAATTCTTACTTAGCAAAACGGCATCATCTACAGAATGATTTGTAGAGTAGGGCGAAGGCATTAAAATGGCGCGTACATTTTCAGCGCCCAATGCATCGCAAGCCAAAGCCAACGTAACAGCTGAATCAACGCCACCGGAAGAACCGATAATAGCTTTTGAGAAACCCATTTTCCGGAAATAATCCCGAATGCCAGTAACAAGCGCGTTATATATTTCATCTATATTTAACGCGGGAATTAATCTGTCCGGATTTAATTCGTGCGTGGGTAACTGCGACACGTTTTCAACAACAGGTTCGTTGAAAGTATTGTCGTCATTAATTTCTAAGCCGTCGAGAGCTTCTTCGAACAAAGGGAATTGTTTAACTATATTTCCTTGTTTGTCAAAAATAAAAGACCCACCGTCAAAAACGATTTCGGTTTGCGATCCTACGGCATTACAATAAAACATCGGCAATTTATATTTTAAGACATTTGCTTTGATGATTGCTTTTCTGTCTTCGTAATGCGTATAATCAAAAGGCGATGCCGATAAATTAATCATTATATCCGGTTTTTGCTCCATCAGCAAATCCATCGGGCATAAGCGATACCACGGATTATCGCCCAAATTCCATATATCTTCACAAATTGTTACCGCAAGTTTTTTCCCTTTAAATTCTATTATATTCCATTCAAATGCCGGCTCAAAATATCTGTATTCGTCAAATACATCATAAGTCGGCAACAGGGTTTTATGCACTTCGGCTTTTATTTCTTTTTCGTATAAAAAAAATGCTGCATTAAATAAATCCTTACCATCTTTATTAATATTGCGAGATGGTGCTCCTACTAATACAGCGATGTCGGCAGTATGCTCTTTTATTTCTTCCAGCGCCTGATTGCATTTATCGATGAAATCACCAAACTCCAAAAAATCTCTTGGCGGATAACCGCATATACTCAACTCCGAAAAAACAATTAAATCTGCATTTCTGCTCTTAGCATCACGAATTGCTTCTATTATTTTATTTGTATTGGATTCAAAATTTCCGATATGATAATTCTGCTGCGCTAAAAAAATCTTCATATTGATTTATAAAAATTAGAATGTAAAATTACGATTAAACTTTTGGAAGGAAACAAATGAACTCCTAAAGAAAGAAAGCCCGATGAATTTTATCCATCAGGCTTTGTGTAACAAATTACTATATGATTGGGTTGTTTATTACTGTATATTCAATTTTCCGTTTATGGCGGCGCTATCTCTGATTTCTTCTGTTACGGAAGTAATAATCGTATCTCCTTTTTTTAAATCTCCGTAGACCTCAACACTGTCAGCATTTCTGGCTCCTGTAGAAACAGGTGACCAAAGAGATTTGTTGTTGCTCGCTTTAATTACATATACACCCAAAGTTGAATTTAATAAAGCAGAAGAAGGAATCACGAAAGATTTTCTTGTATTATTCAAAGGCATAGAAACTTCGGTAACCATTCCCGGTAATAATATTTTACTATCATTTTCTACATCAGCTTCTATATGTTGCGAACGTAATTTATTATCCAATGCTCCTGCTAAACGGGAAACCTTTGCTTTGAACGTTTGACCAGGTAATGATTTTACGGTAAAATTTACTGTACTGTTCATGGTTAAATTACCTGAATTGGTTGATGGTACATCAATTACTAAACGTAATTTTCTTTGTTCCTGCAAATTAAATATTGCAGTGGTTGCAGGTCCTACATAAGCACCGGAGCTCACATTGCGGGCAGTAATGATACCGTCGAAAGGCGCTCTTATTTCAAGATAATTTCTATTCGCCTGAATTTGGTGTACGTTTGAAATAGCAGCCTGATATTGCGCATAATCCGATTTTTGTTTGGCATCGGCAATCTCCAATTCATTAGGAGAGACTGTACCCGGCGTTTTACTTGTCTCAAATAAGCGGTCATAGGTTGCTTTATCGGAAAGATACAAGGCTTTTAGAGATTGTACTTGTGAATTAGCAGCGTCTTCCTGTGCATTGATTTCAGGCGCTTCCATCACTGCCAATAATTGTCCGCGGGAAACCTGGCTGCCGACATCTACATACAATTTCTTAATAAAACTGCTAACCTTGGCGTATAAATCAACATTTTGAAATGCAATCAATTCTCCCGGAATGGTTAGAGTTGTAGATAAATTTCCTTCATTTAATAAAAAGGCATTTACTGACACCGGTGCGCTTGATGAGCTGTCGCTGCTTCCTGCTTCTTTTTCTTCAGACTTTGAATTGCCGCAACTTTGTAATACCATGCCGGATACAATTGCTATTACAACAGGAAAATAAATTTTATGAATACGCTTCATTAGTTGATGATTTATATCTTGTTTCGGAATTTTTTTAATATAATAATTTAATGTGTTGCAGGATGAAGATTTGGAATATAATGCAAACTTTCTTTATCTTCTGGATCTAAGGATACGCTGTTTGTTGTTGCTTTTCCTTGTCCCCAAGCAAATGCTAAAGGAAGGATAAACAAAGCGGCAAAGGTAGAGGCAATCAGACCGCCTATGACTGCACGACCGATAGGAGAGGATTGGTCGCCCTCACTTGCCATCGGAATCATTCCTACAACCATTGCCAAAGCCGTCATCATAATAGGTCTTAAACGAAGAGCTGCTGCCTCTTTTGCCGACTTGATCGCATCTCCGTTATGTTTTCGAATCTGTTCTGCATTTGTTATCAAAAGTACCGCATTGGAGATGGATACACCAACAGACATTATCATTCCCATATAAGATTGCAAATTTAAAGTAGAACCGCAAAGTATCAGCATCGCCAATGAACCGAACATAACCGCAGGTGCTGTTGCCAATACGACGAGAGAAACTTTAAAGGATTGGAAATTGGCAGCTAACATGAGGAATATTACCAATATCGCCACGATTAATCCGCTTTGTAAACTGCTTAACGTATCACCCAGTGTTTCACTTAAGCCTATTAAATCTACATTTAAACCGCGTGGCAATTTACCTAATTGAGAGATTGCTTTTTTTACATCATCTGATGCATGACCTAAGTCTTTATTATTTAAATTAGCCGTTACGGTTAGCATCGGCATTGCTCCTAAGTTATCAGTTTCTCCGTATGTTGTATCAGGAACAATAGTTGCAATGTCACTAAGTATGGGTCGATTTTGATTGGGCAACAAAGGAATTTCAGCTACGCTTTGGATACTGTTCATTTGGTTTTCCGGCACTTCTATTTGAACATTGTAACTTAGATTTGCCTTTTGGTCAATCCAAATGTTTTTACTTGTTAAGCGAGAAGATGAAGTTGCTGCTGTAATTGTATTTGAAACTTGATTAACATCCAAACCTAATTGAGCTGCTTTAATCCGATCAATATTTATATTGAATGAGGGATAATGAGTTGATTGACCTATTTGCACATCTCTTAAATACGAAATTTTATTTAACTTATTTATTAAGAGATTAGCATATTTTTCATTCAATTTCTTATCACGTCCGGAAAAACGTATTTCAATAGGCGTAGGCGAGCCTTGAGATAAAATTTTATCCGTCAATTCGATCGGTTCAAAAGACAAGCGCATTTCAGGATCCTTAACTTTCATTTTTTCCCGTATCTTATCTTTGAGCTCTTCCAAATCTGTTTCATAACCTTCTTTTAAAGCTACTTGAATTACGGCTTCATTAGGTCCTGCCATCCAAAGGAATATTGGTGAAGTTGAAAATAATTGTGGGTGTGTACCGGCAAAGGCAGAAGTAATGGAAACATTTTCTTTACCCACAATATCATTAACTGCTTTCAATACATCTAAGGTTTTAATTTCTGTTTGTTCAAAACGCGTACCGTCAGGTTCTCTCAATCGTAATTGAAATTGTGTTCCGTTTACTTTAGGTAAAACATCACGACCAATAGTATTGATAAGTAAAACAACTGCACCCAATATGAGTATGAGATACAGCGAAACAATGATTTTTCTGAAAGGCATCAATCGATCTATAAACCGCAAGTATCGAAGCCTGAACTTTTCGAAACCACCCACTTTTTTACCTTTCTTTTCGCGCTTTTCGTTTTTCTTGATAATACTTTCTTTCTGTGCCCAAGTATCATCTTCCCCTTTTTTGATATGTGCTTTTTCGAATTGTTCCGTATCGGAAAGTTCCGTTCCATCCTTTTTGTGGTGATGTTTAATTTTCATCAACCAGTTTGCCATTACGGGTACAAATGTTTGCGCAAGGAAGTATGAAATAATCATACTGAAACCGATTGCTAATGCTAGCGGAAGGAATAAAGACCCCGGGATACCACCCATTGTAAATGCCGGTGCGAATACGGCGAGAATACAAAAAAGTATTAATAATTTAGGAAAGGCAATTTCCTTACACGCATCCCAAATTGCTAAAGCTTTGGGCTTGCCCATATCGAAATGTTGATGTATATTCTCAATAGTTACGGTGCTTTCATCAACCAGAATGCCTATGGCCAAAGCAAGGCCGCTCAAAGTCATAATATTTAATGTCTGACCGAATAGATTAAGGAATAATACGGCGGAAATGATCGCCGTAGGAATTGTCGTAATTACAATAACCGCACCTCGCCAGTCTCCCAAGAACATTAATACCATTAATCCCGTTAATGCCGCACCCATTGCACCTTCTTTTAGCAAACTTTTTACGGAATTGATAACATATACCGATTGATCAAACTCGTAACTCAGTTTTACATCTTCCGGTAATTGTGCCTGTATTTTAGGAATATAATTTTTCAGATTTTGAACAACTTCCCATGTTGATGACGAAGCCGCTTTAGCAACATCAATATAAACAGAACGGCGTCCGTTTATCAACGCCACGCTGCTGGCAATGTCCGATCCGTCTTCGACTTTAGCGACATCTTTCAAATAAACGTTACCGACCGTACCTTTATATAAAGGAATATTGCCGAAATCCGGAATTGTTTTTATTGTTGTATTTGCAGGAGTTACATAATTTATATTTCCGATTCTCACATTACCGGCAGGTGCAGTCACATTATTAGCACTTAATGCATCTACCAATTGTTGTGGTGTGAGATTATGTTGGCGCAATAAATTCGGATCGGCTTTGATGACAACCGTTCTGATATTACCCCCAAATGGAGGAGAACTTACTAAACCCGGAATTGCTGTGAAAGACGCTCGTACATATACGTTTGCCAAATCCATCAATTCGTTTCCGGATCGCTTGTCACTGCTTAAAACCAATTGACCTACCGGTAATGTGGATACGTCAAAACGTACGATGAACGGCGGATTGGAGCCAGGCGGGAATACGGCCTGAATACGGTTTGAATAAGCACTTACTTCGGCCGCTGCCTGCGCCATATCCGTTCCGGGATAAAAATTTATTTTGATTAGAGTAAGACCGCTTATGTTTTTGGTTTCAATACTTTTTACGCCATTTACATACAGTAATATGTTGATATAGTTTTTAGCAAAAAAAGACTCCATTTGATTAGCCGTATATCCTCCGAAAGGGTGTGACAGATAAATAACCGGTAAATCCAGTTTTGGGAAAATGTCAATCTTAATGGATGTAACGGCTTTAATTCCGAAGAAAAAAAGGGCTGCAACTAATACTAAAATCGTAATTGGTTTTCTTAATGCAAATCTTATCAATCCCATTTTAAAATATTGTAGCTATGAAAAGAAAAATTATTTATTATAAATTGTTTTAGGCGAATGTTGTAGTTTATTGAAGCTGATCTTCAAACAATCCGAAATTGCCTAATGCAGCAGATTTTAATAACAGCGCTTGCCATATATTGCTGTTGGCAATATCCCTGTCTGTTTCCGCGCGAATCAAATCAAAAGAAGCCTGTGTTACATTTACCATATTCGTTAATCCGTTTTTATATTTAACCGATTGTTGGTTGTATTCGTCAGTTGCGGCTTTTACCTGATTTGGCGCTTCATTATAAATCGTCAAGGCGTTTGCCATTTTATCGTCGGATATTTTTATTTGCGTTTTAATTTGCTGGCTAGCCAAGTTATATTCTTGCGTTAATGCCTCGCTTTCCCATTGTTGCGCGGTTACGGATTTTGATAAACGCAACGGTTGGGTAAGATTCCATGTAATACCTAAACCAAATAGATAATTTCCAACCGAAGGTTTTATACCATCCCAGTAATTACGAGTAAAATCCGATGTATTTGTTGCATAATTACTGCCGAATCCGGAACCCTTTGTTTGTCCTAAACCGACTAAGGTAAACGTAGGCCAGTATTGCGTTCTTAAATATCTTGTTTTCTCCTTGCTTATGTCCACAAGGCTTTTGTAGTATTGTAAAACAGGATGATTGACGGAGTCGTAAGCATAATCTTCCTGCAATTTAGGCAAGGAAGAAATAAAAGATGTATCAATTTCAAAAGCATTCGTATCTACGCCTAAAAGTAAACTCAAATTATGTTTGTCTTCCTGTTCTTTATCGATAGATTGAATTAAAGAAATTTTTGCGCTCGAGTATTGCGCATTTGCCTGAGAAGAATCTACGCCTGCAACTAATCCGCTTACTGAACGGCGAATAACGAGCTGCCTCACTGAATCTGTTCTTGCTAAATTTTTCTCGAAAGAATATCTTAACTGGCGATCTGCAACCAAGGTGAGGTATGCACCTGCAACTCTTATTTTGTGTTGAAATATTTCCTGGTCATAATCTTTCAAATCTCTTACTGCAACGCTTTGTGCAACTTTTGTTTTTTCTTTGGCTTTGCCGAAAGAAAAGAAATCCCAATTTACATTTGCCAAATACAACGATCCAAAAGCTGCATTCCAATTTTGTTTACTGAAAGTAGGGCCTGCAGAAGCTGCGCCCAATCCGCCGAAACCGTAGGAAGGTCCGTAAACAGAATTAATGGTTCCGTAAAAATTTTGCGCACTCAATTCAAGATTCGGTAAGTATTCGCTTTTGGCTTCTTTTACCAAAGACTGAGATGATTTGGCATAAGCGTTTTTCGCTTTTATTGCAGGATAATTTTTTATAGCAACGTCAATAGCGCTACGCAACGTGAGAACATCCTGAGCATTTATATGAGAGATAAAAACAAAAAATAAAGAAGACAGAAAAAATTTCTTTACAATCATCATTACGATTTTATAAGACAGGTAGGAAAATTCTGAGGCAAAATAACCGCAGCTTTTTGAAGTAATTTTGAAGTTAATAAAATTTTCGGGTCTTATTTTTCTTACAAACGTTCGCTATATATTGTTTGAATAATTATATTCTTCTTTAAAAGAATGTAGAGACTGCTATGTAAAACAAGTTCAATGAAGCCAATTTCTTATTGTGCGAAGAGAATTTTAAACAACTTACTTGCCTGAAAATATTATGCTGAAATTTCTTGTACAGCATTTTCTCTGATAAGTGAATGTTGTGTATTGTTTTGGTCGAAGAATACTTTGAAGGTATGTTTATCATTCATATACTCATATACGATTTTGAAATCGCTTTTATCACAAATCTGTTTTACGATTGCAAGTCCAAGACCGGTACCATCACTACATTGGTTTCCTTTTTTGAAACGCAGAAATATTTCTTTTGGAGTAATATCAATCGGCTTGCCTGTATTGGATATGGACAATAAATTGTGTGATAAAACAA
>JAPWKH010000025.1 GCA_028283605.1 Arachidicoccus sp.
TTCTGCACACACTATTTTTCAATCCAACATTATGGGTGCAGGATGCAGCAAGGTTTGCCCCGTTGAAAAATTATGTGAAGGAAGTTGTGTGTATAATTTAATGGACGAAGCTCCTATTCCTATTGCAAAGTTGCAACGTTATGCCACAGAAAAAGCTATTACAAATAATTGGAAATTATTTGAAAGAAAAAAATCAACCGGTAAAAAGGTTGCTATTGTTGGTGCGGGTCCTGCAGGATTGAGTTGCGGTCATGTTTTATCACGTGAAGGAATTGATGTAACCATTTATGAAAAAGAAAGCAAAGGCGGCGGATTAATGACTTACGGAATTGCTGCGTATAAAGTAACGCCGAAGTTTTGCGAAGATGAAGTAAATTATATTTTAAGTATTGGAGGAATTGAAATAAAATATAATCAGGAATTAGGAAAAAATATTTCTTTAGATGAACTGCAAAAAAATTACGATGCCGTGTATCTTGCATTCGGCGTGGGTTTGGCGAATAAATTAAATATTAAAGGAGAAGATTTAGAAGGCGTTGTTGATGCCATAAAATTTATTTATGAATTAAGAAGCAACGATTATAAAAACATTGCAGTCGGTGATAAAGTTGCCGTAATCGGAATGGGAATGACAGCGATTGATGCAGCCACGCAGGCAAAACGTTTGGGTGCAAAAGAAGTAACCATAGTTTATAGAAGAACTGAAGCCGAAATGCCTTGTACCGAAGTGGAATTAAACATTGCAAAATTAGACGGATGCAAGGTTATCTGGCTCGCGTCGCCAAAAGAAATCATCTCTGCCAATGGCAAAGTTTCACAATTAATTTGTAGCGTGATGCAATTAGGAGAATCTGATGCATCTGGTAGAAGAAGCCCCATCGATACAGGTGAAACAATCTCTTTGGATGTTGATATGGTAATAAAAGCAGCAGGGCAAATCCCCTATACAGATTTGACTACGAAGTATGAATTACAAAACACTGACGGAAAGGTTAAGACAAATAATACTGCGACAAACATTGCAGGCGTATTTGCAGGCGGCGATTGTGTAAACGGTGGCAAAGAAGTTGTTGATGCCGTGCAGGCAGGGAAAGATGCAGCAGCAGCGATTTTGAATTTTATTTTGAATGTTAAATGCTAAATGTTGTATGAAAGAGGATAACAAAATATTGAGTTTGACCTTAAAATTTCTATCCGAATTATTCATTTGTATTAAACACTCATTCAGCATAACGAATTTGTTATTTCAAAAAAATTATTACGAAGTGCAACAAGTGTTGGAGCAAACGTTGAGGAAGCCAATGCCGCACAAACAAAAAAAGATTTTATAACGAAAATGTCAATCGCTTCAAAAGAAGCAAGAGAAACTAAATATTGGTTACGATTATTAGATAAAAGCCAGGTGGTAAAACATGATTATTCTAAATATTTAAAAATAATCGAACACATTATCAATATTGTAACCAAAATTGTAAAAACATCTCAGGAATCACTAATTAAATAATTCAACATTTAGCATTTAACATTCAAAATAAAAAAGAATGGCAAATATATCTTCAAGCTTTCTCGGCATAAAATCGCCAAATCCTTTTTGGTTGGCGAGTGCGCCACCTACGGATAAAAAGATAAATGTACTGCGTGCTTTTGAAGCCGGTTGGGGCGGCGTGGTATGGAAAACGTTAGGCTCGCAGGTAAAGAATGTTTCATCGCGCTATTCGGCAGTAGATTATAATGGCGGTCGCGTAATGGGCTTCAACAATATTGAATTAATTTCTGACAGGCCATTAGCAATTAACCTGAAAGAAATAGCTGAATGCGTTAAATTATTTCCCGACCGTGCCATGATTGTATCGTTAATGGCAGATAACAACCGTAATGCTTGGCACGAAATGATTAAGAAAGTAGAAGATACCGGCGCACATGGTTTTGAACTTAATTTCGGTTGTCCGCATGGTATGACGGAACGCGGCATGGGCGCGTCCGTAGGGCAAGACCCTGAAATAGCAAGGATGGTGGTTGAGTGGGTAATGGAAGCGGCTACAATTCCCGTTATCACTAAACTCACGCCCAATGTGCATTCCGTAGTACCGACAGGCAAAGCAGTTGTAGAGGCAGGCACGAATGCGCTTTCATTAATCAACACTATTCAATCGGTTACTGGCATTGACTTAGATACATTCGTTCCCAACCCAAATGTCGGCGGGAAGTCAACCTTTGGCGGTTATTGCGGACCTGCCGTGAAACCAATCGCGCTTAAAATGCTTACCACTATCAGCCAAAATCCGGTTACTTCAACTGTGCCAATTTCCGGCATAGGTGGCATAGAAACATGGAAAGATGCGGTTGAGTTTATGCTGTTGGGTGCATCAACTTTGCAAGTATGCACCGCTGCCATGAAATACGGATTCAGGATTATCGAAGATTTATGCGAAGGATTGAATGACTGGATGGATGAAAAAGGTTTTACCACTACAAACGATTTTATTGGTAAGTCTGTAAACACGCTTACGAATTGGGAAACGCTCGACATTAACTTTCATATTGTTGCCAATATTAATCAGGACAAATGTATTCATTGCGGTTTGTGCCATATTACTTGCGAAGACACATCGCATCAGGCGATAAACCTTGCGTGGGGCAAACCTTACAACACGTATACTATAAAAGAAGAGGAATGTGTAGGTTGTAATTTATGTAAAATTGTTTGTCCCGTTGACGAGTGCATTACCATGAATGAGCAACGAAAAGGGGATGAATATATTAACTGGAAAGAATTTCAAAGAAGAGGATTGTCGCTGAATGATCATTAATTTATTTTTTGATAAGAAATATTGCCTGTAAGATTTATCACCATTTACCTTACCGGATAATCGACTTTTTAAATCACTTATTCGGTTTTTATTATGATACAAATTATCCTCATTTTTGAGTGAAGAATACCAAAGAGCCAGTCAAATAGTTTACGTTTTTAAACGGTCTTCTGTAAGCTGTGTAAAGAATTTTTATTAGGTAGTTGACATAGATCAATCATTTTAAAGTTTGGTAATTATTTCGGTGTAAGCCATGTTAATTTTGGGGGGGATATTCATTTTTAACCCTCAATTTAAAAACATGCAAGAAATTTTATTTAACCTTAAGAGATTGTGTTCATTGTGTTTTTTAATAAGTATTTTTTGTTTATGCGCTCTATTTGCAAATGCTCAATCTCCTCTTTTTGTAAAATCTTCAGCTTCCGGTTCCGGAGATGGTAGTAGTTGGGATAATGCGTTGGGTGGTTATGCGGGTCTTCAATCTGCTGTAGCGACAGCATCCATGAATGGTAATCCGGTATATCTTGCGGCAGGCACTTATAATGTTACGGCAGGTAATCCACTTATTGTAACTCCAGGTAAAAATTACCATATTAAAGGTGGCTATCCTGTTTCTGCAACAGGAACAGATACGTCGGGCTTTAATTCAACTACCAATATCACTACTATAGATGGTACAAATGCCACACTGCATTTGTTTGAAGAATCAACCATAAATAATGGAGTTACCACCGAAAATTTTTCTCTGACCGGGTTACAAATAAATAATTTTACTGCCACAGTGGGCGGTGCAGTCATGCTAATAAATGGCCCGGGCACTACAAATATTTCTTATTTTATTAACAATTGTACTTTTAAAGGAAACTCAACAAGTGTTGATGGTGGCGTTTTTTACTTTGCAAGTGCCGCTATAGGAGGCAGTTCTGTTATTAATTTTCAAAATGATTATTTTTATAATAATAGTGCCGCAGATGGCGGCTGCCTTTATTTAACAACTGTTTATAATAGCACAACCAGTAATACGGGTAATTTTATAATTAATAACTGTGCCTTTGTAGGGAACAGTTCGGTATATAGCGGAGGCGCAATCTATCTCACGACTTCTCATGGCTGGACAATTACCAATACCACTTTTTGCAGTAATAAATCCGTATCGAACTATCAAGGCGGAGCAATCTATATGACTACTTCATTTTACAATATCCTTTCAGGATGTAATTTTCTTAATAATACAGGAGGCACACAAGGTGGCGCAATTTACGCAACTACTGCAGGCGCAACTATTACTTCTACACTATTCGCCGGCAATACTGTTGGTGGAACAACTACAGACCAATATGCAGATATTGCGTTGCTGACACCGTATCCATCGGCAACAAGTTTCAGTATAGGTTCTTCTTATCTGCAGGATCCTACAACTTCAGATTATACAGGAGAGAGTATTACCTTAAATTCCGGAAATTATTACAATGATTATTCAACCATAACTATTCCTTCGGGCTGCCCTCTGACTGTGGCTAATACTTTACCAATTGTCTTAAAAAATGTATATGTAACAGTATCCGTAAATATTCCTACCCTATATTGGGTTACAGAAAGTGAAATAAACAGTAAAGATTTTGTGGTAGAACGCAGCACGGATAATAAAACATGGACACCTGTTTCAACAATTGCAGCAGCGGGTAATAGCTCCGGTTTATTAAATTATCATTATACAGATAATTCTGAAGGGCTGAACGGAAAAATCTACTACCGCATTAAAATGAATGATAATGGTGGCAATAGCAAATATAGCGCTACTGTGTCTGCTTTAATAGGCAATAATGCCGGAAGCTATGTTCTCTATCCAATTCCCGTAAAAGATAATTTATCTATTAGCGGAGTTTCCAACACATCTACTGTTTTCAAAATAATAAATACCAATGGGCAAGTCGTTTATTCTTTTAAAGGCAATACGGCAAACATTTCCGAATTAGCTAATGGAATTTATTTTGTTCAGGCAATAATAGACAATAATCATGTTACTTATGTAGGAAAAATAATAAAACAATAATAAGAAATAGACCAAGATTGGGAATTTATTTAACGTATTAGATTTTCAATCTTCTTTTTTATCTAAGTACATACTGCTTTACTTTAGACTCATTTTTTATAAATTTGTATTGCAATTTTCTCCAAACTTTTTATTTAACAGGAAACGAATGCTTTTTTGTTCTTGTTAAATTATCTCATTACCTGCTCTGTTGCTTTTATTGATTAATAAGAAAAAGATACATGATTTCGATTATGACTTTATTATTTCTCACAAAAAGACTTTTATGATAAAATATATACCATTATTATTTGAGAATCCTCTTTTAAAAGATTTGCCTGTAAACATTTTATCCGAATTTTTAACGCACTGCAAAATCAAATCTTTCAAATCCAATAAAATTGTGAGTGATATGAGTATGGCAGACGATAATTTTTATTATATTTTAAATGGTGCTGTTAGAGGATATTATAAATATAAAGGAAGTCAGGTAAATACATTTTATTTTATTAAAGACGACATTTTCGCGAATGTGGAATTTATGTTTTTGAACTCTCCGGGAGAATTGCATTTTGAAACAATAGCGCCATCCTCTATCATTATATTTAGTAAGGAGTTTTTATTAAAACAAGCTCAAAAGCATCCTGAAATACAATTCATATCTTTTAAATATTTGGCAGCAACCATTGTATCTCAAGAAAAAAGGCTGAGAATTATGCTCAGAAACGATGCCAAAGAAAGATATTTGAAGTTTATTGAATTGTATGGAAAATACAGCAATTATCTGCCTTTGAAAGAAATTGCTATTTTTTTGGATATAGCTCCGGAAACACTCAGCAGAATACGAAAAGAAATTGCGAATAGTGTTTAAAATCCCATATAAGAATCTTTATATGATATTTAATTATTGATATATATCAATAATTAAATATCATAATTGATTTAAATCAGTAGATTCAATCTTTCTAATTAACCAAGATAAATTACATTTTACTTTTATTAAACCTTAAATTTAAAATGTAAGTCTCATGAAAAAGTTTTTCATTGTGTTGGTTATGCACCTTTTCGCATTTGCCTCAGCATTCAGCCAATCAAAAATTAAAGATGGAACTGTACCCGGGAGTTCATCTTTGCCTAACTCAAATGCTATTTTAGATTTAGAAAGTTCCAGCAAAGGGATGTTAATTCCAAGATTGCAACTAATTTCAACTACTTCTCCAAGCCCATTGTCTGCACATGTAAGAGGTATGGTTGTATATAATACTGCAGAAGTAAACGATGTTGATAGCGGATTGTATATAAACGATGGCACCAAGTGGTCGTATGTTACAACTGCTGCTGCTCAGTTGGTGATGCCAAAAGCCGCAGTAGTTTTTTATGATGATACAACAGGCGTCACAGTCTACGGAAATGGTACATCGCCAAATGGCACAGCATACTCTTCTACCACAGGAGTCGCTATCGGTAGTTATATATCTCCGGCAACAGCCTCCAGGAATATTGACTCTATAAAAAAAGTGGGTACCGGTGTATACAAAATATTCTTTCATCCAGGTACATTTCCTGACAATAACTACAATGCAAGCGTAAACAGCAGCGATGGAGTGGAAAATGCAGGCGATGATGCTTGGCAAACTGCCAGCGTTCCTTACGAAGCAGCTACGGGAGGCAGTTTAGGTACTTCATGTACTCAAGAAAATGAACCACAATACACCACGCCTTATACTCATTATATAACTAAGACAAAAAACTATTGTTACGTAACCAGTTCTTATGGAGGACTTGCCTATAATGCTGCTTATGTTTCTGTGATTTTCTTTAGATAAAAATTTAAAGGAAATGGGTTTCGCAACATATCACTTAAATAATTTTAATAAGCTAAAGTATAATAATGAAATGTCGCAATGCTTTGTTATTTCCAGGGTATCATTATTTAAAAGTATTCAATCTGACAATTGAAAAACATTAAAAATATACAGATGAAAGCAATTATAAAGCGTGCGCATTGTGCGATTGCATTCAGTTTCATGTTGTTTGCAGGCAGTGCGCAGGCACAAGCGCCAGGCTCCATAGAAACATATGAAGGACTCTCTATCACAAGCGGAGGTAGTAGCGCTACATTAGCTGAAACTGTTAATATAGGTCCAGGAACTTACCGGATAGATGGTATTTGGGAAATATATAGTAAGAATGTAGTTGTTGATCCAAACGCAATTATTAACGGAGAAGGGTCTATCGTATTCTATAATCCTTCAATAGCAGGCGGCGCATCAAACGCTACACTTATAGACGGTAATGGGAGCGAGAATGCAATTGCAGTAAACATTGTATTGCAAAATGCCGCAGGTGCTCAGTTAACCAATATAAATTTCTCAAATGATCTTACAATCTCTGGTTTTACTAATAGTACTATAAACAATCTGTACGCAGGAAAAGATTTAAGCCTTGCAATAGACGGCGCAAATGTAGATCTAAACGGAAATGATTTAATATTAAATTCTACAGCTACAATTAGCAATTACGACGCACAAAGATTAATAATTACAGATAACAGCGTTGCAGGGCATTTGGTGAAACAAAGTTTATCGGGTTCATTTGTATTTCCTATTGGTATTGCAAAAGGCGATTATACACCTGCAACTGTAATACCTGTTGAAAGTGCTACTATTCATATATCTGTACAAGACTACACACCGCCGGTGCCGCCTATTGCTAATATTGGTGCAGGGATGAATCGTACATGGAATATCTATGCCGATATGTCTGCTATGTCAACACTGACTTTGCAACACAATGATATAACAAACGGCACATCCTATCAGGAAGAGCAATCGTATATTACTGACTATACCGCAGGTAATTGGTCAATAAATGGAGCAACAGATTATATAAGTGACGACGGTAGCACGAGTGTCAATACAAAATCAAGCGTACATATTTTATCAAATCCAGGTAATGCATGGTATTCTATTACAAACAATCAAAATAGTTCTCTTCCTGTAACACTTGTACAACCCTTAAAAGCAATACTGCAAGATTGCAATGTTACACTTACTTGGGCTACTGGTACAGAAACTAATTTCGACCATTTTACTTTATATGCATCTACCGATGGCAAGGATTTTGGTAAAGTAATAGACAATGAAACTGCCAAAGAGGAAGGAGGTTTTTACAGCTTTACCCAAACCGATCCAGCAAATGGTACCAACTATTACAAATTGTCCGGAACAGATAAAGACGGTTCTGTAAAAGATTATGGAATAGTATCGATAAATGTCGGCTGCACGACAAATCAGCTCGCTGTTTATCCAAATCCTACAGCTGGGTATTCAACAATAATTGGTATACAATCAAGAGATATGTTAAAAATTTATAACAGTGTCGGGCAGGCAATAGCAATACAAACAGCAACAAGTTCGAAATCAAAAATAGACTTAAGTAAAAATGCACCAGACATATACTTCATTAAAGTAATTAGAAACAACACAACTATCGGAACGATTAAAGTGATAAGAAAATAGGGGTTTTAGAGTTAGTTTAAAAGAATCGGCAGTGGGTTTTTACTCATTGCCCTTTTTTTATTTGTAATAAAATAAATTTGGGAAATGAAGCCGGCCGATTTTTAATTTCCTTGGGCTGATGTAAGTTTTATTATTTTTAATGAATAGTCCATATTTGCTATATATCAAGATTCTGTTAATTACGAAACATTTTTTTCGGAACTTCGTTAATTCATTTTTGAATCAATACTGTTTGTTACATGAAGTATTTTTACTTACTCTTTTTTCTGTTTATTTTTTCATCCTTTGTTCATGCCCAGGATTCAGTTAAATCAAGAATGATCTTTATCGGCGATGCAGGAGAAATAAGCGATGTACAAAGAAAGATAATGCATGCAGTTTCGGAAAAAATATTACATGGTAAAACTACGGTCATGTTTTTAGGCGATAATATATATCCCAACGGAATGGCATTGCCTGATACAAAAGATGTACAAAAAACGAGGGCTATTTTGCTTTCGCAATATGCACCGATGCGCGCCAAAGGAGCTGCTGTATATTTTATTCCCGGCAACCATGACTGGGACAATTCCGGACCGCATGGCTTGGATAAAATAAAACAGCAATGGCAGTTTGTAGAAGAGCAAGAAGATTCATTATTGAAATTCGTTCCAGAGAATGGATGCCCGGATCCGTATCTCATCAATGTTTCGGATAGTGTTGTGATAATTGCGATGGACAGCGAATGGTGGCTATATCCTTACAATAAAAAAAATGAGGATGGCGATTGCAACTGTAATTCAGCAAGGGACGTTCTTACTACACTTCGAGAAATGCTGTATCAAAACAGATATAAAACCATCTTGTTTGCAACGCATCATCCATTTGAAAGCTACGGCACACACGGCGGTTATTTCACATGGAAAGATCATCTTTTCCCATTAACGCATATTGCGCCGTTCTTATATATTCCTTTGCCCATTGTTGGTTCGTTATATCCTTTGAGCAGAAAAGCTTTTCCGAATGCGGAAGATATAAGGCATCCTTTATATAAACAAATGACATCTTCGATAGATGATGTGTTCAAAGGCTTTCTAAATGTAATACATGTTTCCGGGCATGAGCACGGCTTGCAATTGATCGAAGATTCTTCTAAAAAAATTACACAAGTCGTGAGTGGCGGAGGAGCAAAAGAGAATTATACTTTTAAGGGTAAAAATTCTTTATTTGCCAAAGAAGATGAAGGTTTTGTTATCGCAGATGTAATGCAAAACAATCAATTGAAATTTACTTATTATTCGTATGTGAATGATACGTTCAATCCATCGTATGTTTACTATTGGGACCCGCAGCCATACAAGTATGTGGAAGATTCATCTTATCAGTCGATAAACGGCGATAGCATTACTGCCGTTGCGCATGGCGCATATAAAAATGTCAGCGGCATACATAAATTTTTATTCGGAAAAAATTATCGCGAAGAATGGTCTATGCCTGCAAAACTGCCTGTAATAAGGGTTTCGGCAATCAACGGCGGATTGAAACCTGAGCAATTAGGCGGCGGCTATCAATCTACATCCTTGCGTATGATCGATGCAAATGGTAACGAATATGCTTTGCGCAGTGTAGAAAAATCACCGGATTTAATTGTACCTGTTGCTTTTCAGGGAACGTTTGTAAAAGAATGGTTAGAAGATGCTACAAGTTCGCAACACCCTTATTCTTCATTGGTTGTGCCTATACTGGCCGATGCTATTGGCGTTCCGCATTCTCACCCTGTTATTGGTGTAGCGGCGCCTGATAAAAATTTAGGGCAATACAATAAATTATTCGAAGGGAAAACAGTCTTACTGGAAGAAAGAAATCCTTTGGGTAAATCAGACAATTTTGAAAAGCTCGAAAAGAATTTGCATAAGGATAATGACAATAGTTATGATGCCATCAATTTTCTTAAAGCAAGAACGATGGATCTGATGCTTGCCGATTGGGACAGGCACGGCGACCAATGGCGCTTTTATAATAAGAATAAAAAAAACGATGATGAAAAATATTATATCGGTATTCCGAGAGACCGGGATATGGTGTTTAATGTAACGGAAGGATTGATACCGACTTTGCTAAAAAGATTGCTCTTGATGCCTCGTATATACGGCTTTAATAACAGCAATGTATTGGACGGTGCAAAATATTATGAATTCAAATCTTCTTTTTTAAACCAATATCCTTCGAGCCAAATACCACATGATGTATGGACAAAAACAGTGGCAGGTGTGCAATCGAAGTTTACAAATGATTTGTTGCAAAAATCCTTGCAGTCGATGCCGAAAGAAGTATATGATTACCGTGGCAAGGCATTATTGAAAACGCTGGAAATCAGGCGCGATAAGCTTTCCGGAGCGATGGAGAGATATTATCGCTTCTCAAATCGTATTGTTGATATTCAACTTAGCGATAAAAATGAATATGTGCAAATTAATAATACGAGAGACAGCAATGCTTTGCAAATTACCGTTCTAAAAATCAATAAGAAAGGCAATTTAAAAGATACGCTGATGAATAAACTTTATCCGCACAGCATCACTAAAGAAATTCGTTTATATCTCAGCAAAGGCGATGACAGCATTGCAATCGACAATAAATCCTCTTCCGTTAAATTAAGAATCATTGGAGATAAGGGAAGTAAGGTGTACAACATTATCAACAGCAAACAAAATATAAAAGTGTATGACCATAAAGAAGAAACTTATCTCGGAGATGTAAATAAACTCAGCAAAACAATATCGCGGGATACGATGAATACACGTTTTGTCCCTACCAATTTATACAATACTTCACTGCCTTTAATTACAGGTTCTTATAATGTGGACGATGGCGTATTTCTTGGCTTAGGCGTGAGGCTTACGCAGCAAAGAGGTTTTAGGAAATCGCCCTACACATCTTTGCAGCAAATAATGGTATCGCATTCTTTTGCAACGAGTGCGTATAATATCAAATACAACGGAGAGTGGATAGATGTACTGGGAAATGCCGATTTTACTTTATCTGCCGATGTAAGAGCGCCGGATAACACTCAAAACTTTTTTGGCTTCGGTAACGAAACACCTTTTGATAAAACCGGCGATTATAAAAGATATTACCGCACACGTTTTAATGTGGTAAATGTTTTGCCTGCGTTGCGTTGGCGGTTTGATGATAATAAATCATCGTTAAGTGTTGGGCCTGCTTATCAGCATTATCATTTCAATATTGACTATAATACGGGGCGTTTCATAAATAATGTTTCGTCGATTCATAACTATGACAGTTCACTTATAGAAAAAGATAAAAATCATTTAGGCATCAATGCAAGCTATGTTTATGATCATAGAAATAATCCGATATTGCCCAAATGGGGAACGTATGCAGGAATAAATTTTGAAACAATGTTTGGCATGAATGATTATTCCAAAACATTTACACAACTATTGCCTCAATTTGCAATTTATAAAACATTGAACAACGCACAGACGATTATTTTTGCCGATAGAGTAGGAGGTGGAGTAACTTTTGGGAAGCCGGCATTTTATCAGGCAATTTATCTCGGCGGACAAAATAATTTACTCGGATTTAAGCAATATAGGTTCGCAGGGGATCAGGCTTTTTATAATAATATGGAATTAAGAATCGCCCTATCGGATTTCGGCAATTATATTTTGAAAGGAGAATTCGGTCTGTCAGGTTTTTACGACATCGGCCGCGTTTGGGCAAAGAATGAAAGTTCTGATAAATGGCACAGTGGAATTGGTGGCGGCATTTACTTGGCTCCTGCAAGCATGTTCGTAATTAGATTTAATATGGGTTATTCTACCGAAGGTTGGTATCCTTATTTTTCTATGGGTATGAGATTTTAATTATCTTATTTAAATTGTAAGTCCTCCAATTGAAGAAAATAAATATCTACACATGAAAACAAAAGTTATCGAAATAGTTTCAGGTTTCACGCACGATGTGCAGGTAAATACAGCATTATCACTGAAGCCTTTTTTAAAATATATTGATGAGCAGGTGACCAAAACAAGTGATAATATCAAAGCCGGATTTTTTAAATACATCGCTGAAAGAATTCATCGATTACCCGATTTGGATAAGCCGATTGATCTGGAAGAAATAGATAAATACATTGAACCTTTTGAATATATTTATCTTACTTTATTGCCTCCTGCAATTGATGAAACTAAAATTTTTTGGGCTTTGGCCGTGCCTTTATCTCCGGTAATGTTTTACGGAACGAATGCATTTTATGATTTTATATTAAATGACGCAGGGGCAGTACGCGGTATCATCAAACAACAGGATAATCATGAAGAAAAAGAACAGCAACGGTTGTCTCTGATTTATTCTTTTGCGCTCCGGTATTTATATAATTACCAGCTTCCCATTAATAATGAAATTATTCAAATTGTTCCCGAAGAAAAAACGGAACTGAAAAAAGCTTTTAAAATTCAGTTTGATACGCGCTATCTGGAATTAAAGTATAATGGAGAAAAGTTGCCGGATATTCCCTTAAATGATTTACACATTCCTAATAATACTTTTGACAAAGAAGCATTAAATAAACTGCAGGAAATATTACCCTTAAAGGATTTGTATATTGAAGGTTTTTCTATTGTAAACTTTACAGACATTACTGCAAGCCAGGCGATTGAAAACATAAAAAATATTATTGTAAATCTTCAGCCACAGCAAATGGTTTATGATGAAGTAATTGAATCCTTAAAAAATTTGATTGGTGTTCCGGGTGTGTATATGCGCATTGTTCCCATGCTGAAGGTGAATGATAAGCTTGTTGTAAACAGCTTTGAAAACTTAAATTTTAAAATAAAAGAAGTATGCTCAAAATATAATATCGGTGAACAATTTTATATGCATGAAATGGAGGAGTTTTCAAAAAATCCCCGCTTGCTTTTGAAAAAAGATATGGACAAATATGCCGATAAGAAAAATAATATCTACCAAATGTTTTACAAAATGGGTATTATGAGCATGGCCGTGGTTCCAATAATTTATCAGAAAAAATTAGTAGGAATTATTGAAATGTTTTCCAAAACAAAAAATGCAATAAATGAAACAACCATCACTGCATTAGAGCCGGCAATCCCTTTGCTGGAGCAGCTTTTGCAAACTAATATTGATGATTTTGAAATAATGCTGGATGACATTATCAAAGATAAGTTCACTTCTTTGCAATCTTCTGTAGAATGGAAGTTTAACGAAGCGGCATGGCATTATCTGGAAAATAAGCGTAATAATAAACAAGCATACATGGAGCCTATTTTGTTTCATGAAGTATATCCTTTATATGGCGCTGTGGACATTCGCAATTCAACGGTGGAAAGGAATATTGCTTTGCAAAATGATTTGAAGACACAATTGAATTTACTGATAAAATTATTGAGCAAACTTGATATAATTCATCATCTTGATTTGATTGATGAAATGAAGTTTAAGGCAAATGAATTTTTGGATAATATTACGCAAAATTTCTCCGGCGATGAAGAATATGGAATTGATCGTTTCTTCCAGGAAGAAATTATTTCTTTCCTTGTACATTTCCAGCAAACCTATCCTAAGTCTCACGATCTTATAAGCGATTATTATTTATCATCTAATCCGAAAGGCATTGGTTTTGCCAACAGAAATGCTTTGGAAAATTCTTTGCAAACTATAAATACAGCCATTTCAAACCTGCTCGACCAGATGAATGCTGAGTTGCAAAATGCTTATCCTTTTTTCTTTGAAAAATTCCGGTCTGACGGAGTTGAATACGACATCTATATTGGCCAGTCCATTACGCCGAACAAAGAATTTCATCCGATGTATCTCAAAAATCTGAGGCTGTGGCAAATTACTTCCATGGCAATCATTGCCAAGCTGTCTCATTCATTAATGGCGCAATTGCCAAAACCATTGCAGACTACTCAATTAATATTTATTCATACCAATCCTATCGACATCAGTTTCCGGTACGATGAGCGGCATTTCGATGTAGAAGGCGCTTATAATATACGGTACGAAATTGTAAAGAAAAGAATAGATAAAGTACATCTCAAAAATTCTTCCGAACGGCTTACGCAGCCGGATAAAATTGCATTTGTATATTTTCAGCCTAAAGATATTGAGGACTATTTATCATATATCAATTATCTGCAAAAACAGGATATACTGAATGATGATTTAGAATTTCTCGAATTGGAAGAACTGCAAGGTGTCAGCGGCTTGAAGGCGCTGAGAGTTGGTGTAAATTTGCACGCTTCCGGCGAACTTTTACCGAAAGATATCAATGCTTTTGCGAGTGCATTTTGATAAGCAAATCAACAGATGATTTTATGATTATTTAATAATAAGTGAAAATAGTTATACTTGTATGTTACTGTTTATTGCAACTCCTTTATTATTTAACCAACAAAAATTTTGCTATAATGCGCCTTTGCCTGGTACGAATTATTATTAGATAAAAGAAATTGATGCAGATGGAAAGTCCACGATTTTAAATACGGTAAATATCAATGTAAAATCGAATGAATTAAGTATATGGCCAAATCCTGTAACCGATAAGATAACAATTGGAGGCGCAACAGGCGGCATCAAAGTTTACGATGTTTCCGGAAGATTGGTAAAAACTGTTACCGCCGCTTTTGCAGAGACTGCAATAGATGTGAATATCCTTCCGGCAAGAATATATATTATTAAAGCAAATAATCTTTCTCTTCAATTTATCAAACGGTATTTCTCAGAACCTGCTTATAAAATATAAAAATTTGAGCAAGAACTGCCTGCTTATTTAGGTTTTCTTTCCTGAAAAAGAAATTCTTCGGCTTGATTTCACATTTAAAAATGCTCGATTGTAGCAAAAAACTTATATTTTTGCGCGGTCTGAAAAATAATTTTATTCATCAAAATATTATAATTTCTTATGCGACAAATAGCATTTCGCGAAGCTCTTCGTGAAGCAATGACTGAGGAAATGAGAAGAGATGAGCGTGTATTTTTAATGGGAGAAGAAGTAGCAGAATATAACGGAGCCTACAAAGTAAGTCAGGGCATGTTGGCAGAATTCGGACCGAAACGTATTATTGATACGCCCATTTCTGAACTCGGTTTTTCAGGCGTTGCGGTAGGCGCGGCT
>JAPWKH010000026.1 GCA_028283605.1 Arachidicoccus sp.
CAGCTATATCAAAGCAACCCGAGCGACAAGAAATTGATCTTCTCGAAGATAACCGCACGAAATATAAAGTGGGCGTTGTATTGCAAGCCGATGAAAATAATTATCCTTTTATAAAACTTATTCCCATAAAAGGAGAAACAAATGAAGAGGGAAATTCTTTTATCGGATCAGTGGAAGAAATTGATATAAACAAATTCGTTAGCCCTGAACTGTTTGATGAAGCCGACAAGCAATTGCTTCATCAAATACGTAAAATATCACCATCGGAAATATCAAAATTCGTAAATCGAAATTCACCATTTTCCGGAATATGGGAAAATATTATACATCAGGAAGATGAACCATTAACGGAAGATACACGGAAATTAATCATCGAATATTTATACCCGAAATTTAAAGCGCTGTTTAAGTCTACAGCTGAAAATTATTTTACGTATTATCTTCCGCAGGGAAAAATATTCCGCACAGATAATATTGCACTGGCAAATTATTCACTGAACTATGCAGCGCTTGTATTTGAAGTAAAATCTACACAAGACGGTTATGATGTGGAATGCTATGCCGAAACGCTTTTGGGTAATAAAAGAATTGATGACAATGAAATGTCGGGAACGTTCATTTTCCAGATTGAGAACCAGTTTTATTTATGGCAAAATGCGGAAGATGCATTGCTTGCAGATAAATTTTCATCATCAGGAAAAATAGTTTTTGAAAAAGGAAAGGAAAATGAATTGTACGATTTCGTATTGCCATTATCAAAAAATTATAAAGTAAATTTTACAGGCATTGCCCAAGATGTACTCAAAGATATAGAACCGGAAGTAAGAATTAATTTATCCGAAAAAGGCGAATACCTCATTATTGAGCCGGTATTTGTTTATCTCAACCATATTATTAAAAAAGAAGATAATGATAAAATAGTTCTGCCGCAAATCGACAGGATTTTAATCATTCATCGCAATAAAGAAGCGGAAAATATTTTCTTCCAAAAAATAAAGAACCTTCATTCCGGATTTGCCGTAGTAAACCAGCATTCACTTGCTTTACGTGCTACAGAAGTTTTAAAAAACAATTGGTTTTTTCTTTTTACAGATGCGTTGCGCGACATGAATGTGCCACTTTACGGATTTGAAACTTTAAAGAAATACAGGTTTAATACATCAAAGCCTACCACGTTAATTTCTTTACAAAGCAATACCGATTGGTTCGATGCAAAAGTAAATATCAATTTTGGCGGACAAAAAGTTTCGCTTACGGATATACAAAGCGCACTCAGCCAAAAGCAACAATTTGTAGAATTGCAAGATGGCTCGCTGGGTGTATTGCCCGAAGAATGGCTGAAAAAATATTCATTGCTTTTTCAGGTAGGCAGTGCGCAAAACGGCGACACGCTTCAATTGAGCAAATATCATTTCAGCGTCGTGGATGAATTGTATTTGCAGCGCGATGAGTCTGAACTTACTTTCCAGCTGGAAGAAAAATACGAAACGATAAAGGAAAAATATTCCATCGAAAATATTGAAGCGCCACAACATTTAAGGCACATTTTACGGCCTTATCAATTGTCCGGTTTTCAATGGTTGAATTACTTAAGCGATATTCGCTGGGGAGGAATTTTGGCGGATGATATGGGTTTGGGTAAAACCATTCAGGCGCTTACTTTTCTTTCGCATTACAAAACGAATAAAGAATATTTAAAAGCCTTGGTTGTATGCCCCACTTCATTGTTGTACAATTGGGAAAATGAAATAAAAAAATTCACGCCATCGCTGTCTTATTCTATCTATCACGGTGGTTCGCGTATTGCTTCCCATTTAAATGATGAAAATACAGACATTATCATCACTACTTACGGCACATTGAGAAGCGATATAAAAGAGTTTGCCTCCATTCGTTTTTCTTATGTGATACTTGATGAAAGCCAGGCTATTAAAAATCCTTTAAGTAAAATATCCAAAGCGGTAAATTTACTCAATGCCGACAACCGCCTGTGTTTGAGCGGAACACCTTTGCAAAATAATACGTTTGATATTTATGCACAGATGAATTTTCTCAATCCCGGTTTGCTGGGGAGCATAGATTGGTTCAAACAACAATTTGCTGTGCCGATAGATAAATTTGGTGAGCAACAGCAGAAAGATCATCTCCGTAAAATATTGTTCCCTTTCATTCTTAGAAGAACCAAAGAGCAGGTAGCAAAAGATTTGCCTGAAAAAACAGAGCAAGTTTTATTTTGTGAGATGGGTACACAGCAAAGAAGAATTTATGATGCATATAGAAATGATGTACGCGACAAAATTCTCGGGCTGATAGAAGATCAGGGTGTGCAACGTTCTCAATTATCTATCCTCCAAGGACTGATGAAATTGCGCCAGATATGCGACAGCCCTGCGATTTTGAAAGATGATGATTATCCTAATCATTCCGTTAAGATAGATGAACTGGCAAATGAATTAACTGAAAATCTCAGCAATCATAAAGCATTGATTTTTTCACAGTTTCTCGGTATGCTTGCATTGATAAAAGCCAAGCTGCAAGAACTTGGAATCAAGTATCAATATTTCGATGGCAGCACATCCATCAACGACCGCGAAAAAGCCATTCAGAATTTCCAGACGGATGAAGAATGCCGCGTATTTCTTATTTCTTTGAAAGCCGGTGGCGTAGGTTTAAATCTTACCGCTGCAGATTATGTGTATATCGTAGATCCATGGTGGAATCCTGCGGTTGAGCAACAAGCTATTGACCGTACACATCGTATTGGACAGACAAAAAATATTTTTGCTTACCGGATGATTTGTAAAGACACGGTTGAAGATAAAATTTTGCAATTGCAGGAAAAGAAGCGCGCACTTGCCAACGATCTCATCTCTGACGATGGCGGCTTTGTTAAGAACCTTACCAAAGAAGATATAGAATACTTGTTCAGTTAAAAATATTGCTTTAATAATCCATTTTAAAATCCTACAAATAAATGTGGGGAATAATCTTTAAACTCCTTATCTCCAAGTGAATATATTGCAAATTTTTGGCTAAATAAGTATTATCATTCTTTAAACGAAAGCTTTATTTTTGGGATTCAATCCTAAATCATGAAGAAAAGAAGTTTAGCACTTTTAACACTAATTGTTTTATTATTCTTAAATAAATATTCGCTCGCACAAGTTGAGCAAATTCGACTAAAACATTTTCAACTGCAGTCATCTACGCAAGTGCCTAATGACGGTAAAATACTTTCTTCATCCGATTATCGTCCGAATATTTCGTGGTACAAAGCGGAAGTCCCGTCAACTGTTTTAACGTCACTTGTAAAAAATAACATTTATCCCGATCCTTATACAGGACTAAACAATATGTTGATTCCCGATGCTTCAGATACATTCAATGCAAAATATGATTTGGAAAAATATTCTTATCTGCCCGGCATAAAAAATCCGTGGAAAGATGCTTATTGGTATCGTACAAGTTTTGATGCAACAAGTGAAGATAAAGGCAAAACCATTCAATTGATTTTCGATGGGATCAATTACCGCGCGGAAGTGTGGCTGAACGGAAACCGCATTGCCGATTCTTCACAAATGGTTGGCATGTTTCGTGGCTATAATTTTGATATAAGCAAGTTTGTGGCTTACGGAAAGAAAAATTATCTCGCAGTAAAAATATATCCGTTGGATTTTGCAGGCGAGCCGGACAATGAACAGCTGAAAGCTTTCGGACCATTTTTCTTAAACGGCGGACCAACAGGCGATATAGGAAAAAATGTAACCATGCTGTGCAGCGTAGGCTGGGATTGGGTTCCACCTGCACGCGACAGGAATATCGGAATCTGGCAGCCGGTTTATATTCGTAAAACAGGAGGAACAACAGTAAGTGATATTAAATTAACAACGGATTTACCGAATCTTCCTGACACCAATACAGCCAAACTAAATTTATTGTTATCAATTAACAACCATACGACTACTGCCATAAATGAAAAAATAAAAATCACTATTGCGCCGGAAAATTTTTCGGATAATACTATTCAGCCTTTTACGGTTACACAATCTGTTGATATTAAAGCACTGGAAAATAAAACCATACAATTGGATGCTTCATCCGTCAAAGAATTTATTATTAATCATCCAAAACTTTGGTGGCCCAATGGCTATGGCGATCCGAATTTATACAAAATAAAAATTCAATTGCTGGCTAATAATACCGTTTCCGATGACACAAGTTTTCTCTTTGGCATTCGCACCGTCAGCACAAAAACATTCACGGAAAACAATAGATTCAGAAGAGAGTTTTATGTAAACGGAAAAAAGATTCATCTTGTAGGCGGCGCTTGGGTTCCTGATTTTATGCTTAACAGAGATTCCCTGCGCAACGATTATGAATTGCATCTTTGTCAGAATGCAAATTTGAATCTGATAAGAATCTGGGGAGGCGGCGTTACTCCGGAAGAACCTTTCTGGGAAGCCTGTGACAGATATGGATTGCTTGTGTGGAACGACTTTTGGGTAACAGGAGATACGCAAGGCGAATTCAAAGGCTCTCCTGATTATCCTTATCAAACAAATGTCTATATTGATAATGTAAAGAGTTCTATTTTACGTGTTCGTAATCATCCGAGTTTATTGGTTTGGACCGGCGGCAACGAAGGCCATGCGCGTAAAGAATTGTATGATGCCATGCGCAAAGCCGTGATCGATTTAGATGGAACAAGGCCCTACATTCCAAGCTCATCAGGTTTTGCAAAAATGCCCGCAGGCTGGGATTTATCTTATCCCGACAATCAATTGCCCGGCGTTTACAGCGGCGGCCCGTATGCATGGAAAGATCCGAAAGTATATTACGGCTTAGCCGATTCCGCCAAAGATTGGGGCTTTAAAGATGAAACGGGCATTCCGTCTTTGCCGCCATTAAATACATTAGAGAAAATAATTCCCGACCATTCGTGGGATAAAACTTTGCCTTTCCCGTTCAATAATTCCTGGGGCTATCATGATGCGTGTACCGGTGCTGCAATGTATGATAAGTATTATGATGACATGATTCAACGCTACGCAACACCGACAGATTTAGACAGTTTTGTAAACAAAATGCAGTTGATGAATGCCACAGGCTATCAGTCAATATTTGAAGCAGCGAATTCAAAAATAAATACAACCGGCGGTGTAATGTTGTGGAAGCTGAATGCAGCATTTCCAAGTGTAGTGTGGCAAATTTATGATTGGTACTTAAATCCAAATGCAGGATATTATTTTATGAAAAAAGCCTGCGAGCCTTTGCACATTCAATTTAATCAGGATGATTCGAGCGTAGCGGTTATTAACCGCTCAAGGTTTGACTACAATGCAGTTGAGCCAAATGTAAAAGTATATAATATTAAAGGGGACTGCATTTTTAGAAAATCATTAGTTATAGACCATCCTCATGCCATGAATTCAACTTTTGCATTTTCGTTAAAAGAAATTTTAAAACAGCATCCCGAGTTCAATTTCATTGTTCTTTCTTTAGAAGGTGCAGAAGAAGAAAATAACGGTAAAATATATTCCAAAAATATCTATTGGACTGCGAAAGATAATAATTACAAGGCTTTGAACAATTTATCTTCTACAAAATTGCAGGCAACAATTATAAAATCATCAATTGTAGGAACAGAAAAAATAATTAACCTGAAAGTAAAAAATACAGGAAATCAAATTGCTTTCTTCAACCATTTGCAATTGATACAAAACGGAGAAGAAGTATTTCCAAGCTTCTGGAGCGATAATTATTTTTCTTTATTGCCGGGCGAAGAAAAAATTGCAGCGGTAAGCATACCGGCTGCTGAGATCAAAAATAAATTACCAACAAGTATACAAATTAAAGGCTGGAACACGGAAGTTGGTATAAAGAATATTGAATAAAGCGATTCATTCATTGGTGCATTTAGCTTGCTGTTAGTTATTTTAAATCGCGAATTATAATCTGTTCATTTTTAATGCACATTATATGCGAATTAAAAATTCGCCGATAGGACTTTTATATTGCAAATGTAGAAGAGCAAGAGTTAAATAAAAGTACAAATATGGCGATAATTGAAATTGATAAATTTAAGGCTTACTTAGGTTTAGACGGCACGAAATCCATTATTGTTAATTCGGATCAAATAGAGGAATGTATGCGAATCTACATTGAAAATAATCTGGATGGTGTTGCTATTACCACTTCGCATGATTATAAACTTCAAAATGTAGACTTCCTTGCCAATTATCCAAACATAAAACAATTGTCCATATCGGATGGGATTGAAGATATAAGTGCAATTAATACCCTACATGACTTGGAGTCCTTGATGATATCAGGCAAAAACAGAAAAGTAGATTATGCTTGGTTTCCGAAACTCAAACAATTAATTGCTGATTGGAGTCCTCATTTTTTAAATATGGATAAATGTAAATCTCTAAAAAATCTGTCTCTTTACGGTTATAATCCAAAAACAAAAGATTGCTCAAGCATATCAAATATTCCATGGATTGAAAAATTAAAAATTGTGCATTCTCCAATAAATACTTTAAATGGGTTAGAGCATTTTAACCAACTTAAGGAATTGGAATTGGCTTATTGCAGCAAATTGGAAACACTATGCTGTATTGAAAATAGTAAAGAGTCTTTAGTTACCTTGTTCTTAGACCATTGTAAGGGGATAAAAAATATTGAATATGTAACTCAATTTTATAATTTGAGAAACTTGGACTACAAACACGGTGCATTATCCTCAATAAAATTTATTAAGAACATGAAAGCATTGAAGTCTTTCATTTTTGTCGGAACCGACGTAGCTGATGGTGATATAACTGCTTGCATTGGACTTAAATTTGTAAACTTTTCTAACAAAAAACATTTTTCCCATACGATGGAAGAAATAAAAAAACTAACTGCAAGTATGCGGAATGTGTAATGAGTTCCAGTTTTCCGTCTTGGTACCCCAATTAGCGCGAGTGTTTTTCACTCGTGCAAAAAAAATAAGAAATTATAACCATAGTTCGTGTTGCGCAGCACACCAACAATACAAGTTCTTTCACATAATAAAAATTTAACCCTTACCAGTACGGCAACGGCAGCGAGTTCAACGATGTAACGGGCTGGAATGAATATGCTTTACGCGACTACGACCCGCAGATAGGGCGTTTTGTACAAGCCGATCCTTTTGACCAGTTTGCCAGCCCATATTTAGGCATGGGCAACGACCCGATAAACAACGCTGACCCAAGCGGGGGATTCTCTGTGCCGGGTGCGTTGATAGGCTCGGGAACCGGCTTTGTATTGGGCATGGCTTATGGATTTTTCCATAACAATGATGGTGGCGCCATGCTAAAAGATGGTCTCATAGGTGCGGCTATCGGTGCGGCTGCAGGAGGATTTAGCGGTGATTTGTTTGGTGGTGCAGGCGGAGCGGGCAATGCAAGTATGAGTAATGTATTGAATGCAGTAAGTAGTAAGGCCGCCAACATAGCTCCTATTGCTGTAAATGCTGCAAACGGTGCGGCACAAATGACCGGTAATTTTGGAGTGGACAATGCTTATAATCAACAATCTTTTGATAATTTTAAAGGTCAATATGCCGATAACGTAGAATGGAATGACCTTTCTAAATCTGATTTGACGAATTATTTTAAGTCCACTTTTCACACAGATCCGACAGCAAAACAATTGGGCGACGAATATGAAAAAATTTATTATAATTGGGAGAATTCACAACCTGAAGCAAAGGGACATAATTTTAAAATGAATAAAGACCCATGGGAAGATGCTAATGATAGGAATACTGTTCCTGACATGACCGCAACCAAAAATTTTCATCGTTTTGAAAATATTACTCCAGGAAGCCATATTGAAACCATCGAACCAATAAAAAATGGTGCTATTTTTGAAATAAAATCTGGAAAAAATGGAATTTATTTATCATCTAATGATAAGCAAATTTTAGGACACTTGGATAATTTGGCAGTAAGATTCAAAGAACTAATTGCAGAGAGATTCAACCCTAGCTTTACACTTGTTACAACTGCTGATGTTCCGTATTCTACTAATATAGGCTCATATGCGTCAAATCTAAAGATTAATTACTATCATGACGTAGGACAATATCGAATTATAAAAGGGAGGTGGGAGTTTCGATTTGTTAATAATTTAATAAGGAAATTATGGTGGTCATTTAAACAAGCATTTGGGCATTCATTATGAAATTCATTTTTTTAATCTTAAGTATGTGTATGATGCAGTCAAATTATCAAATATTGTCAGTTTTTGAGTTAAAAAAATATTTGAATAAAAACGACAAAACGAGATTTGATTTTTATTTATCTACCAATTTGTGCTTTGTATATTGTTTAAAATCAGGAGAAGTGGTGCTACTACCAAATGAAAGGGCTGATACTTCTAAAGGAATTTTGTTTTCAGAAAAAAAATACTTTGATGAGTGTGTAGAAAACGACTCTTTCCCAATTGAAAATGAAGGGAAAGGAATGCAACAACGCTATCAGGACGAAATAAAAACAATCAACACACAAACAGATAAGATGTTTTATGAGTTAAGTTCGAAATTAAGTCCTAAAGAAATTTTGGATGTAAACAATATCTCTTCTTTATCAAAATTACTCGATCTTACAAAGAAAAAATGGAAAAAACTTACCACTCAGGAGCAGTTTTATGCTACATTATTATTAGGTGAGTACGTCAGAAGAACATATAAAGGACGGTGGTTGCTTATAAAAAAATATGGAACATTTAATCCTTATTATGAACCTACCATACTTTATCCGGATAGTTCAATTTTTGAGTTAGGGCGCTATTTGAATCTGTATTTTAACCATTCAGTAACTCCGGAAATATATGTTACGCTTCCTCTTATAGCAGATCAAGGAATGAAATTAAGTTCAATAAATCCGTCTATGTATAAAATATTGGAATAGGTCATCACTATGATTTGTGTCTGAACAAACCGGTAAAAGTACTTTCACATAATAAAAATCTAATCTTTACCAGTACGGTAGCGGCAGTGAGTTTAACGATGTAACGGGCTGGAATGAATATGCTTTACGCGACTACGACCCGCAAATTGGGCGTTTTATACAGAGCGACCCTTTTGACCAGTTTGCGAGCGGGTATGTTGGCAATGGCAACGACCCGATAAACAATGCCGACCCAAGTGGGGGATTCTCTGTGCCGGGTGCGTTGATAGGTGCAGGCGCAGGCTATTTTGGTGGTTTAGCATATACGGTTTTCTCGGGCAGAGACCAATTCAAAGATGTATTAATCGGCACTCTTGCAGGCGCAGTTATCGGTGGTTTTGCGGGTGATATTGGTAATATTAATTTTGGGAGCGGAATCGGCAGCAATGGATTAAGTGCCATGAATAGCAAAGTAGCCAGCTTTACTTCACTGGGGGTAAAGGCAGCAGATATAACTTTGGCTTTGGTAGCAACCAAATCTCCTGCCAGTTATTTAACACCTACGGTATTGTCTGGTGGACCGGGGGTTGCTGTGACAATGGTTAAACCATACACGCCCCCTAGCATTTCTTCGGCTACAAATAACAATGTTTCTTTTGCTAGTAATGATGATGAAAGAGGAATAACACCTTCGATTCGAAAGGTCTTGGATTATATTTACGACAAGGAAGGAAGAGCGTATGAGGATACACATTCAAAGCCACCAACTGACCAGCCTACAAAATTTGGAATAGATTTCGATATTTTTGATGATAATGCAGAAAACGCTTTAGGATTAACCCCATCAGTTACAAATCTGAAGCATTTAACACAAGTACAAGCAGATAAGTTTTATATGAATGTATATATATTGCCATTTGGTTACGAAAAATTAACTAATTTCCCCATTTTAAATGCTTTATTATCTCAAGCTCCTTTAGGTCAATACGGAGTGCAGGTTAATGCAAAAAAAGCATTGAATAAAGTTTTAGGAGGAGGATTTGACGTGAATACCAAAGCATTTACAAATTCTCAAGCTAGAGCAATAAATGGTCTAGGTAACAATACAGTCCAGTACATAAACACTTTTGGAGGTCTTCAATATAATTATTATATGGGGAAATATGATAAAAATCCTATTCGAAATAAACAATACATTAATGGATGGATAAACCGTCTAAACGAGTTAATTAATCCCAAATATAATTTACCAGTTAAAAAAAACAAATAATGAAAAACTATTTTTTCCTAGACATGATAATTATTCAAACTGCATTAATATTATCTATGATTAGTTGTCAAAATTCTACATCCCTTAAACAAGGCAGTGATTCGATGCAAATCCATGATACATTAGAGAAATCCGACACTTCCCATCAAACCCAAACATCAATCACTTCGATAGACACTTCAATTATTTCCAAAATAACTGGTGGATGGTGTTATGTCGAAAAAGACACTTCTGATTCTACTATAATTCTCAAGGACTTTTCATTAACGCTAGTAGAGAAAGGAGATAGTTTATTTGGGGAATATAATTATGTTTTTGCTAATGGCAGACATCTAAATTCGTCAGATGGTTGGTCATTTAAAATAAGAAAGGAAATAATTTTAGACAGTTCCACTTTTTTTCCTTTTGAAAACGCATATGATTATACTACTTTACATTTAAAGTTTGAATATGACAGAAACAATGACGTATTGAAATGGAAAATAAAAGAACCTTATGACAATAACAAACATTGGCTACCTAATGAAATTAACTTACATAGGTGTGAACCAGATAAAACTAACAGCCTTAAATAAATAACTCTTTTCCACCACGGACCGATAAAGTTTCTTTGATATAATAAAGACTAAATCTTTACTAGTAAGTAGGGCGATGCAAGTGGTTTAACGATGTGACGGGTTGGAACGAGTTCGCCCTACGCGACTACGACCCGCAGTCTTATAGTTTGGGATTTACCATTCCAAAATATTATGTGCCTTTCAATCAACCGCTTTCCAACTTAGCCTTACAGAATTGATTCCGAGTGCAATATCGCTGAAGCCCATAGCCAGCGCGGCAAAAGACGGACTTAACAATCCGAAACAGGCAATTGGAATAGCAACAATATTATAAGCAAACGCCCAAAATAAATTTTGCTTAATGGTTGTAAAAGTTGCCTTTCCCAAACCAAGCGCTAAAGGCAGATGAACCAATCCGTGATTCATTAAAACTACCTGTGCCGTTTGTATGGCAATTTGCGAAGAATCACTCAAACTTACGCCAATCGTAGCTTTAGCCAATGCCGGCGCATCATTGATGCCATCGCCAACCATAGCAGTTGCATTTTGTTTATTGAGAGAATCTATTATATTTAATTTTTGTTCGGGCGTTTGTTCTGCATATACTTCATCTATGCCAAGTTCTTTTGCAACCGTATCGCATTTTGTCTTGCTATCTCCACTGAGTAAAACTGTTTTCAAACCTTTGGCGTGTAATTGCCCTATGATTTTTTTGGCTTCCGGGCGAATGGCATCTTGAACATCTACCCACCCGAGCAATTCATTGTTTTTAATTAAGTATAAATTATGCGATAAATCTTCCGTAATGCCCGTTGCTTTTTTGTAAGAGGCAAACCAAAAGATATTCCCATCTTTATCTTCTGCCGTTACACCTATACCTTTTACTTCTTTGATATTTTTCCAAACAATTGTACCTAAAGTTTTCCAATTTTTAATGATGGCTTTGGCTATCGGATGATTAGAAAATTTTTCCATCGAAACAATTATTTTCTTAAAATCATCTTCCTCCATATTTCCGGATACAAAATAATTTTTGATGGCAAATTCGCCTGTAGTAAGCGTTCCCGTTTTGTCGAAAACAATCTGCTTTATGTTTTTAAACACTTCCAGGCTGCGTGCATTTCTAAATAAAATACCGTGCTTGGCTGCACGCCCCAAACCTACGGCAATTGCAGCTGGCGTTGCAAGCCCCATCGCGCACGGACAAGAAATTACTAATACGGCAACGCTTCTCAATAAACTTTCTTCGAATGTTTGCGAACCAATAAAATAGTTTATCAGAAAACATATCAAAGAAATAATTAAAACCGCCGGGACGAATATGGCGCTTATCTTATCTGCCAGTTGCTGCATTGGTGGCTTATCGGCTTGTGCATCTTTCACCAATTGAAGTATTCTGTTCAGCACGGTGTCTTTTCCTGTTGCCGTTACATAGGCTTTTACAGTTCCTTCTGATAACATGCTGCCGCCGATTAATGCATCGTTCTTCTTTCTTTCCGCAGGCGAACTTTCTCCCGTAAGAATGGATTCGTCCACGCTTGCTGCGCCGGATAATATTTTACAATCCGCAGGAACAAATTCTCCGCTTTTGATTAATACTAAATCTCCCGTTTTAAGATGTTCGCTCGCTACCGGCATTATGTGTTCATTGTGCTGCTCATCATAAACAATCATATTCGCTTCGCTCTTTTGTGATACAGCCAAACTGTTCAGGGCTTCCTGCGTTTTTTGTACGGAACGGTCTTCCAGCCAATTGCCAAGAAATACCAATGTGATAATAGTGGCTGTAGTTTCGTAAAACATATAGTTCATCGGATTGCCGGAAAGCGTTCCATATAAACTATAAGCAAATGAAGCAATAGCGCCAACGGCTACTAAGACATTCATATTTGGTGTGCCTTTTCGTAAACTGCGGAAACCGCTTTTTCCGAAAAAAATCATTCCTTCGATAAATACAGGAAGCGTTAATGCAATTTGAAATAAAGGATTCATGAGCCAATGCACATTCGGCAAAAACATGTGCAGCCAAAGCGGAACAGTAAAGATTAAACAAAAAATAAAACGTTCGAAATGGTCGGATAATAATTTATTCTTTGCAGTATTTGCCTTATCGGAAGTTAGTCCATTTACAACATGATAACCCAAATCATCAATCTCATTCTGAATAGTTTGCAGTTCTTGTGTTGGCGGCTTCACAAAAGATACTTCACCGCCAAGGAAATCAACGGCAACATTTTTAGCGCCAATTTTCTTCAACAATTTTTCAATCGATAATGCACAGTTGGTACAAGACATTCCTTCTACTTTCCATTGAATATTTTCCTGCATGTTCGTTCTTTGAAATACAAAGTTACAAGCTATTATCTTCTCAAAAGGAAATCGGCTGTATCGTTTATTTTAACAAGGTTGCAAGCAGATGATTTTTTACAAAACCCTTACAATAAAAATTCCTTAGCATTAATTTAATAGAATACCGGTTGCGATGATGTAAATTTGGGATATTAATTATTCATTAAAAAAATCATATAATGAAACGCAATGCAACAGCCGTATGGAACGGCACCATAAAAGAAGGAAGCGGAAATTTAACTACGGGCAGCACGACTCTAAATAAAACGCAATATTCTTTCAACAGCCGTTTTGCCGACGGAGTAGGAACTAACCCTGAAGAATTGATAGCAGCAGCTCACGCGGGATGTTTTACCATGAAACTTAGCGCAGATTTGTCGCAAGCAGGTTATACACCGGAAGAATTGCAAACTACAGCTACAGTAACTTTAGATAATGGCAAACTTACAAAATCAGAATTGGTATTGAAAGGGAAAGTACCCGGAATTAGCGAAGAAGAATTTCTGAAATTTGCAAAAGGAGCAGAAGAAACTTGTCCGGTAAGCCAGGGATTGAATTTGGAAATTACCTTGGATGCTACATTTGTACAATGATTTAGAAATAGCTAATACAATTAAAATACAAAAAAGAGAGTGTTGTACAGCATTCTCTTTTTTTGTAAATTGAGATGTAATTAATTGCTTCAACATGAAAAATATTGTTGTTAAAAAAATCCCATTGCTTCCAAATTTAACTGCATACATTATAGGTATATGGTTCGAAAGTTATTTTAATATACGAATTATATATTTAGCTATTACTTTAATATGTATTTTTCTTTTTTACTTTTTATTTTCACTTACCTCTCCTCTATTCAAATTAAGATATAAATATTTTATAACTTCTTCATTACTTGTAATGATTTCGCTTCTTGGAAGTTTAAGAATATATATGATTGATGTGAAGAATGATAAACACTTTGCAGCGAACTATTCTTCTGCACAGTCTTACTTAGTCAGAATAAATGAGCCTTTGCAACGAAAACCAAAATCTTATAAAACTACAGCAAGCTTAGAAAAAATATTTGCAAATGGCAACTGGCATAAAGCAACAGGTAATTTGTTTATATATTTTCGAGTTAATAATTTTAAAAGCAATATCAGTATAGGATCTCAAATCATTTTCAATAGAAAACCACAGCTGATAAAGAATGCCGGCAATCCGGGCGAATTTGATTATGCAACTTATTGTCATAGAAAAGGCATTTATTTTCAAGAATTTTTGAGTGATAAAGAATATGTTTCTTTACCGCAAAACAATACTTCTTTTTTTGAAGTATTACTAAACAATACACGCGAAAAAATTATTCAGACTATTGATGAAAATATTGCCGGCAAAGAAGAACAAGCTGTTGCTAAAGCGTTGCTAATTGGTTATCGCAACGATTTGGATAAAGATGTATTACAGGCTTTCGCAAACGCTGGCGTGATACATATCATAGCCATCAGTGGAATGCATTTAATTTTAATCGGCGGTATTTTCCTTTGGATTTTTTCTCCGTTGAAAAGATGGAAAAATGGCAAATTGATACAAGTCCTTTTGGTATTGTCGATTGTTTGGTTTTTTACATTTATTGCAGGTGGCGTTCCCTCTATCACGCGCGCAGCCATCATGTTTTCTGTTTTTATTTGTGCCGTTTTATTCGGAAGGCAATATGCGATTTATAATTCACTGGCTTTTTCGGCTTTGCTGTTATTATTAATCAATCCGTATAATTTATGGGATGCAGGATTTGTGTTGTCATATGCGGCAGTATTGAGCATCGTGCTGTTTTATAAATATATTCATTCAGCCAAAAGCTTTGATAATAAAGTACTGAAAACTTTATGGGAATTAATAACCATGTCAATTGCAGCACAAATATTAACGCTGCCATTCGTGCTCTATTATTTTCATCGGTTTCCGGTACTTTTTTTATTCGCAAACATAGTCGCCGTGCCGCTTTCAACGATTATTCTTTATATGGAAATCATTCTGCTTGCAGTCTCTTTTGTTCATCCGGCAGCATTGTTTGCAGGAAAAATTGTCGCAAGCCTTATTTCATTTTTCGATATAATGATGCAATACTTCGGAAACTTAAAGTTTGCCGTCATTGATTTTGCCGATATAAATATTGTGCAAATGCTACTGTTGATTTGTTGTGTTTTCGGGTTATATTTTTTCATTGCTTTTAAAACGAAAAATGGTATAACAGTTTTTGTTTGCTGTTTATTGAGTTGTATCATTATCGGATCTGCGCAGTTTATTCGGCAATCGCATCAACATAAACTTATTGTTTATAATATTCCAAAACATGCTGTAACGGATATTTTTAATGGGCATTCTTATGCTTCTTACAGCGATACATTATTGGATAAAAAATCCGACGAATATGCTTATACTTTAAAATTAACAAGAGAAAAATTTCATGTTTATTCTAAAAATGCCTCCAAAGAAATTTATGCAGATTTTCCTGAAATTATTTACCGTAAAAAACATCTTTATGTACTTAATGAAAATTCCATAGATATTTTGAATACTTCTTCCAACCCAGATATTATTATTGTAGAAGCTATTAAATACTTGAATATACAAGAAGTTCACAACAGATTTCCAAAGGCTTTTTTTGTCTTTACAAATGCGAACAGTTTGTGGAAAATTGAACAATGGAAAAAAAGCTGCATAGGCTTACATTTGCACTTTCATTCGATACCCGACAAGGGTGCGTTTGTGATGAATATGTAAATTAATTCTCTAAAAATATTATGCAAAAGAAAATCAATTCAGCGCTTATTTCCGTTTTTTATAAAACCGGGTTGGAAGCCTTAGTAAAAACTTTATCCGAACAAAATGTTACCATATATTCAACAGGCGGCACACAAAAATTTATTGAAGATTTAAACATTAAATGTATTGGTGTGGAAGAAGTAACCACTTATCCTTCCATTCTCGGTGGCCGCGTTAAAACACTGCACCCGTCTATGTTTGGTGGCATTTTGGGAAGAAGAGATAATGAACAGGATTTGAAAGAAATGAAAGAATATAACATTCCTGAAATAGATTTGGTAATAGTAGATTTATATCCTTTCGAAGAAACCTTGCAACAAACAAATGAAGAAAAATTAATTATTGAAAAAATAGACATTGGCGGTCCTTCGATGATTCGCGCAGCTGCAAAAAACTTTAAAGACCTTACAGTTATTGCAGACAAAAATGATTATGAAGTATTGAACGAAATATTGAAAACACAGGATGGCGCTACAACGATTGAACAGCGCAAATCCTTTGCTGCAAAGGCTTTTGAAGTGGCGATGAATTATGATATTGCTATTAATAATTATTTTAACGGGACAATTATTAAACCGTTGAAAAATAAAACCGTTTTGCGTTATGGAGAAAATCCGCATCAGCAAGGAAGTTTTTATGGAGATTTGAATGAAGTGTTTGAGCAATTGAACGGAAAAGAATTGTCTTATAATAATCTGGTGGATGCAGACGGAGCCGTTCAGTTAGTTAAAGAATTTGATAAAGAACAAAAAGCTGTTTTTGCCATCTTCAAGCATACCAATGTGTGCGGCATTGCTGTACGCGATACGCTGAAATCCGCTTGGGACGCAGCTTTGGCCGGCGACCCGGAAAGTGCATTTGGCGGTGTGATTATTACAAATAAAAAAGTTGATGAAGAAACAGCCAACGCCATCAGCGAAATATTCTTTGAAGTTTTGATAGCGCCGACATTTGATGATGCAGCTTTGAATATTTTAAAATCCAAAAAGAACAGAATAATTCTTCAATTGAAAAATTACAAAGCATCAGATAAACAATTTAAGTCGGTATTGAACGGGACTTTGGTGCAAGATAATGATGAAGGAAATTATATAGAATGGAAAGAAACAGGCGGCAAGCCTTCCGATGAAAAGCAAAAAGAGGAATTGACTTTTGCAAACATTGTTGTAAAACATTTAAAAAGCAATGCAATTGCTTTGGTAAAAGATTTTCAGCTTGTAGGCAAAGGCTGCGGGCAAACAAGCCGTGTAGATGCTTTGCGCCATGCAATTGAAAAAGCAAAACAATTTAACTTCGATTTAAAAGGTGCAGTATTAGCTTCCGATGCTTTTTTCCCTTTCGATGACTGTGTAAAATTGGCGCACGCAGAAGGTATTGATGCATTCATTCAGCCAGGCGGTTCCATTCGCGACAAAGACAGCATCGCTTATTGCGTGGAAAATAATTTAGTAATGATAATTACAGGGCAACGACATTTCAAACATTAATTATTCATTGTTTTATTACGCAAAATAAAATTAGCAGAAATATCAATTTTAATTTTTTATTAAAAAATGGTTTATTAGTTTAGCTCCCGTTTTTGAGAAGCTTCTTATCGATAATTGTTTTCTAATTATTTTTTTTAATGAATTAAAATTTATTTAATTGCGTATGGTAGCTTATAATTTATACTTACCAAATCTTAAGCGTACAGTTTTCTTTTCCTTTTTATTGGCACTGATTTGTTATCCTGTTTTTTCGCCGGCACAATCCGGTAGATCTACTTTTTCAGCTAGGCTCATCAATATTGAGGCTGCTGCAAATGCCTCATTTTCTTATAATGCTAGTCTGAAAAACGGAACAGCCTCTTCACAGTACTATAATTTTAGTGCAAAAGTGCCTGATGGATGGACTGCGGTTTTCCGTGTAGAAGGCAGTCAGGTTGCGGCTTTTAAATTAGATTCTAATAAAACCGAAGAAGTAGCAATACAAATCACGCCGGCACCCAATGCAAAGCCCGGCAAATATGAAATTCCCGTAACCGCATTCTCTGCGGCAGATTCAGTAAGTTTAAATCTGGAAGCTGTAGTTACCGGCGCTTATAAACTTGAACTTTCTACCCCGACCGGGCGATTAAGCGATGAGATCACGGAAGGCTCCGATAAAGAAATTATTTTAACCGTAACCAATTCCGGTACAATTGATTTAAATGATGTGCAACTTTCAGCGCAAACTCCTGCGGAATGGCAAGCCACTTTTGAACCGGCGAAAATAGATCATTTGGAAGCAGGTAAAACTGTAAATGTAACTGCTACGTTAAAAGTGCCTGGTAAAACCATCACAGGCGATTATGTAACTACATTTTCAGCCAAAACTTCCAATGCCAATGCTGATGCTGCTTTCCGCATGACGGTAAAGACTTCATTACTTTCCGGTTGGATAGGCATTTTGATTATACTTATTGCAATCGGTATTATTTATTATTTAATTCGCAAATACGGAAGAAGATAAAGGCTTATGGAAAATCCGATCATTGAGCTGAACGGATTGTCTAAATCCTACGGTTCTTTAAAGGCTGTGGATAATCTGAATCTTTCCGTTAGGAAAGGTGAAATATTCGGATTGCTTGGGCCGAACGGCGCCGGAAAATCTACTACGATTTTAATGATGCTTGGTTTAACGGAGCCCGATTCGGGCAAAGCCGTTATTGCAGGCCATCAGGCAGATAAAAATCCGATCGCTGTAAAAAAAATTGTCGGTTATATGCCCGACAGCGTAGGCTTTTACGATAATCTTACCGCACTCGAAAATCTTATATATATAGGTAAACTCAACGGTATTCCCGAATCCGAGATAAAGCAGCGCGCCGAAGAAATGTTGGAAGATGTTGGCTTGGGTAATGATAAGCACAAAAAAGCATCGGCTTACTCACGTGGTATGAAGCAGCGGCTCGGATTAGCTGATGTATTAATTAAGCAACCGGAAATTATTATCCTTGACGAACCTACATTGGGCCTTGATCCAAGCGGTGTGAAAGATTTTTTATCGCTCATACGGCAAATGAGCCGCCAGCAAGGATTGACGGTTTTATTATCTTCTCATCATTTGCATCAGGTACAGCAGGTTTGCGACAGAGTGGGCATTTTTGTGGGAGGAAAATTATTGGCACAAGGAGATATAGATTCTTTATCGGGCAATCTATTTACCGGCGAACCTTACGCGATAAACATCAGTCTGAAAAAAGGTTCTGTATTATCGGGAGAAACAAAGAATGTTTTATTGCAATTACCTTCTGTAAAAAAGATAATGCCGGATGAAGCAGACAGTTATAATTTTTACTGTGAAGAAGATGTTACGCCCGATCTTGTCCGCGCTTGCGTGCAGCAAGGATTGGATATAACTGGTGTGCAGAAAAAAGTTTACGGATTAGATGAGATTTATCAAAAATATTTTGAAAATAACTTAAAGGAGAACGTGCAAAATGAAAAATCAGGCGGTTTCTTTCAAAAGTCTTTTATCAAGCGGAACAAGAAGCAATAATCCCACAGCTGCAAGCCCGTTTTCCGTTATGTTCCGGAAAGAAGTGGCAGGCATCGTGCATAGTTGGCGATTTATTGTTTTGATTATATTAATAGGGCTTACGTTTTTCGGTTCCATGTATGTATCGCTCAGCAATATATCCAAAGCAATGGGCAACAGGCAAGATCCCGATCATTTATTTATGTATCTGAAATTGCTTACAACGACCGATAATACACTTCCTGCATTTCATGTATTCATCAGTTTTTTAGGGCCTTTATTAGGTATTAGTTTAGGTTTCGATGCGATTAATTCCGAACAAAACAGCGGCACTTTAATACGCTTAATGGCACAACCCATTTACAGAGATAATGTACTGCTGGCAAAATTTTCTGCATCGCTGTTCGTCATATTCAGTTTGTTATTGTCATTATCATTATTAATGATTGGCGGCGGATTAATTATTACAGGAGTGCGCATGGAACCTTCAGAGTTTTTACGAATAATTGGTTTTGTAATTGTCAGTACTATTTATGTAGGTTTCTGGATCAGCCTTTCCATTTTATTTTCTATCAAATTCAAACAGGCAGCCGCTTCTGCATTAACAGCTATTGGCATCTGGATGTTCTTTACGATATTTTATCAGTTAATCATCAACCTTGTCGTAAAAGCTTTTTTGCCCGATCCGGCATTGCTTTCGCAAGATGAAATTTTATCTTACAATCATTTAATTCTGACTTTTTTGCGCTTCTCCCCAAGCCAGATATATTCCGATGCAGTAATTACTTTGCTGATGCCTTCGGTACGAAGCCTTGGTCCATTAACGATGGAGCAAATGTCGGGCGCTATTCCTGCTCCACTGTCTTTGCGCGACAGCCTGATGGTTGTATGGCCGCAAGTAACCGGGCTGATTGCTGCCACATTGCTATGCTTTGCATTATCCTACTATCTTTTTATGCGCAAAGAAATAAGAACATAAATTTTATTCGGAATGATTTTCCGGTTTTTCTGCATATTCTGTCCTTAACTTTTTATTTTTGATAAAAGGAATATATTTACGATAGATAAACAGAATAAACAATTAAATGAGTACAGACGCTGTAAAGGTTAGATCTCGCGGAAATAAAGCAATTCGCATTATCTGGATTTTATTTTTTAGCGGGGTGATTGCTGTTATATTAATCTTGCTGATGGCTGATTGGGGTTGGCTTGGCGATATGCCGTCTATAGAACAATTACAAAACCCGAGCGCATCGGAAGCCAGCCAAATTTATGCAGATGATGGTTCTCTCATGGGAAAGGTCTTTAAAACAGACAGGGTAAATGTATCTTATGACCAGATAAGCCCAAATGTAATACACGCACTTATTGCAACGGAAGACGAGCGCTTTTATAAACACAATGGTATTGACCCACGCTCATTTTTACGAGCAGTATTTTCTCTTGGCGGCGAAGGCGGTGGAAGTACCATCACAATGCAAACTGCCAAAAATCTTTTTACGGATTATAAAAGAAATATATTCATTCGTTCCATTCAAAAAATAAAAGAATCTATCATAGCTGTAAAGCTCGAACGCAACTTTACCAAAGATGAAATCATCACATTATATTTAAATACAGTTCCATTTGGAGATAATGTATATGGCATAAGAAATGCTGCAAAAACTTTTTTTCAGGTAGAACCATCGCAGCTTACAGTAGCGCAGGCGGCTGTATTGGTCGGTATGCTCAAAGCATCAACGGCTTATAATCCGCGCATCAATCCGGACAGAGCGTTGATGCGAAGAAATGTGGTGATCGGTCAAATGGTAAAGAATGGTTTTGTGCCACCGGCCGAAGCAGAAAAAATTAAACTTACACCTTTAGTTCTAAATTATCATAGATTAAATGAGGCTAATGGCATAGCGCCTTATTTCAGAATGATACTGATTCAGCAACTGAACGAATTGTGCAATACGCGCCTCAAAAAGCCGGATGGCACACCTTACGATCTTTACAAAGACGGCCTCAAAATCTATACAACCATTAATCCGCAATTGCAAAAATATGCTGAAGAAAGTGTTGCAAAACATCTCAGCTATATGCAAGAAGTATTGGATGAGCAAGATGATATAAAAAGCGGAAGTGTCTGGAAGGGGCACGAACGTACATTGGATTGGGCTATGCGGCATTCTGTAAGATGGCAAAATGAAAAAGATGCAGGCCTTTCTGATGATGAAATTGTAAAAACTTTCAACGTCAAAACAAAAATGACAGTGTTTGCATGGAATAAATTCCGGCATAAAGACACAATCATGACCCCGATGGATTCTATAAAATACCATAAAAAATTATTGCAAACCGGTTTTATGGCGATGGATCCTATTACCGGCGAAGTGAAAGCTTGGGTAGGTGGCATCGGTTTTAAAATGTTTAAATACGATCACGTAAATATCAATACTAAAAGGCAGGTTGGGTCCACAATCAAACCTTTACTTTACAGCCTGGCAATTGAAAAATCCGGGTTCACTCCCAATACGCCTGTCAATGATGAAAGGCAATATTTTGACGGATATGGCTATGTGCCCGCTACAGGTGCAAGCTGCACGGGAAGAACTATGCCGATGTCCGAAGCATTAGCCGAATCGAGAAACTGCGCTACGGCATATATAGAAAAACAAATAGATCCGAAGTCAAACGGAGGCGCTGTAAAATTTGTGGATTTTCTGAAAGAGTGCGGTGTCACTTCAAAATTAGAACCCTATCCTTCCATCGTTCTTGGATCGGAAGAAATTTCTTTGTATGAAATGATGCAAGCGTTTTCCATGTTTCCCGGAAAAGGATTCAATGTTCAACCAATGATGATTACGCGTATAGAAGATGCTCACGGAACCGTTTTGTACACCAATACCCCGAAGAGAAAAGAAATTGTCAGTGATATTACTGCCTCTTCGATGGTTTCTATGATGCAGGATGTAATTAATTATGGAACAGGAAGAAGGTTGAATAATTATGATGTTCGCGGCGATATAGCCGGAAAAACGGGTACAACAAATGATAATGCCGATGCATGGTTTATTGGCTACACACCACAGTTATTGGTAGGAATATGGACAGGCTGTGATGACAGGTTTATACATATTCACAGCGAATCAGAAGGTCAGGGAGCGGCTGTGGCTTTGCCTATTTGGGCATACTTCTTGAACGCGGCTGAAGATGATGAATCAACCGGCATCAATGTAAATCAGCGGTTTAATAATAATTATGATCAAAGTCAGTCATTGATTTATGATTGGGCAAACAATAAAGACTCTGCTGATAGCACGCAAAATATTTTACCGGTAATTCCCAAAAATGCATTGCCGCAGGATATTGGCCCCGAAAGCGATTCCGGAGATAATAATAATGACGACCAGCCGGCAGTAGGCGGCAGCGTGAATACGCAAAAACAAAATCAGGCTAAAAATACTCCAAAAACAAATCAGGAACCATCGCAGCAAACGGCTCAACCTGAAAAGAAAAAAGGACTTCTTAAAAAGATTTTTGGTGGAGGTAGTAAAGATAAAAAGCAAGAAGCAATTCCAAAAACTCAGAATCCAAATCAGCAGGTAAAGCCATTGATTGAATAGCAGGAAACATTATTCGTTACAATTATCCGAGATTTTTTCCTCTTATCATAATTTGGTAGACATAATATTCTTTATTAATTATCTTGTACACATCAATAAACAATTTTTTATGAATAATAATATTTTAGCTTCAATAGCTATTGGATCAATAGCTTGCGGATTATCTGCCTGTAATGGAACAAGCAATACGGAAAAAGATACAGCCCGTATAAATTTTATTGAGACAAAATTTATAGACAGTTCTATAAAGCCATCCGATGATTTTTATCGTTATGTAAACGGCAAGTGGTTAGATACTGCAAAAATTCCACCGGACAAAACGGCTATCGGTGGCTTTAACCAGCTTCATGACGACACGCAATTAAAGCTGAAAGATTTGCTTGAAAATGCAGAAAAAAATTCAGGGAAAACCGGCAGTATTGCACAAAAAGTTGGCGATTTCTATGCTTCAGGTATGGATACCGCAACAATTGATAAGCGCGGGTATGATCCAGTTAAACCCATTTTAGCAAAGGCAGATGCCATAAAAGATTTGCCTTCTTTATTACATTATGTAGCAGAGGAAGATAAAAACGGCGACCGTTCAATCATTGGTTTTGGCGTAGGCCCGGACCAAAAGAACAGCTCTATAAATATTGCCGGGTTGGGACAAACAGGTATTGGATTGCCGGATAGAGATTATTATTTTAAAAACGATCCTGCTACAGTGGCTATACAAAACGCCTATAAAAAATATCTTTCCACCTTGTTCACACTTTCAGGAATAGATTCCGCAACTGCAGCGAAGAATACGGACATAATTTATAATATCGAAAAACAAATTGCTTCATCGCACAAAACACGTGTACAAATGCGCGATGTAAGCGGCAATTACAATAAAGTTTCTGTAGAATCTATCATCAAAAAACAACCAAATATCGGTTGGGCAGCTTACTTTAATGCAATTGACGCAAAGGTAGATTCTGTAGATATGGGACAACCCGCTTATTATGACAAATTAAATCAACTTCTTGTTTCAGTTCCTCTTAATGATTGGAAAATATATCTAAAGGCAAATGTTTTGAGTAACTACGCCGGCCTGCTCAGCAAGCCTTTTCGAGATGCGGCTTTTGATTACGGAAAAATTTTATCCGGGCAAAAAGTGCAGAAACAACGCTGGGAACAAATGGCAGGCAGCGTAAACGGTCATCTCGGCGAAGCGCTTGGTCAGCTGTATATAGAAAAATACTTCCCTCCTGAAGCCAAAAAAAGGATAGATGAATTAGTCTCAAATCTTACTAAAGCATTCTCAAACCGCATTCAAAAGCTTGATTGGATGAGCGATTCTACCAAAGCCATTGCTCAGGATAAACTGAAAGCAATTGTGCGCAATATCGGCTACCCGTCCAAATGGCGCGATTATAGTAAAGTAAATGTGGATAAGGCTACATATTTTGAAAATGTGGTATCTGCCAATAAAAATGATTTTGATTTCCAGTTGTCTCATTTAGGCAAGCCGGTAGATAAAACATTGTGGTATATGACACCGCCTACAATTAATGCTTACTATGACCCGACGATGAATGTAATCGTATTCCCGGCAGGTATTTTACAATACCCTTTCTTTGATAAAGATGCTGATGATGCCGTAAATTACGGAGGTATAGGAATGGTAATCGGCCACGAAATGACACATGGTTTTGATGATCAAGGATCTCAATATGACAAAGATGGCAATATCCATAATTGGTGGACTAAAGATGATAAAGAAAAATTTGATGCAAAGGTGAATCAAATACAAAGCCTTTACAGTACTTTCACTATGCTTGACAGTTTGCATGTAAACGGCCAATTAACTACCGGAGAAAATATGGCAGATTTTGGCGGCGTTGCCATTGCTTACGATGCGTTCAAAATGACTAAGCAAGGTAATGATACTACGAAGATCGATGGATTTACACCCGATCAGCGATTCTTCATTTCACTTGCTCAGATATGGAGAGGAAAACAGACTGATGAACGTACACGGCAGCTGATAAATTTAGATCCGCATTCTCCCGCGCAATGGAGGGTACTTGGGCCTTTGATGAATTTTGACCCATTCTATAAAGCATTCAATGTGCAGCCAGGAGATAAAATGTATCGTGAAGAAAAAGACAGAATCAGGATATGGTAATTTAATCTGATGTTTAATTCTTGATGAAAATCCGCTTCGAATGAGGAGCGGATTTTTTTATTTTTCATCTTGCAAATAGTTGTGTGAAAAACAATAAGCCTTGATCGTTTCGTGCAATGCCAATGCCTACCATTGTAAAGTTTCCCAATAAATTTTTTCTGTGCGGCGGGCTTTTAATCCATATATCTACGACTTCTTTAGCGCTTAAATTTCCGTAAGCAACATTTTCTCCCGTTGCAACTGCGCTCAATTTATTATGTAAATAATTTGTTCTTTGTTGAAAACCGATATGTCCAAAAGGCACTCTTCCGCTCGCCATATTTTGACTATGATTAGCGGCTTCATAACTTATAGCAGATACAAGTTTTAGAGGCGGCAAATTATTTTTCTCTCTGAAATGATTTGTATAAAATAAAATTTCGTCTTCAAATTTGACTGCGTTGCGACTCTGTGCAGTACAAGATAAAAATATTGATACACAATAAAATATTGCCCATATATTTTTCGACATAAATTTTTATGTTAAAAAGAATTGCTGTGAAATTCTTTCAAAGATAATTAATTTAAGTTGCTGTTTAAAATGTGGTCCATATTGAATGGACAAGCTACACATAGCTCTCGCAAACCAGAATAAAGCCAAACTCAACAGTGACGCCCTTGTTAATATCTGTACTTTTACTCCGTAAAAATATCTGCGCATACTGCTTTGTTTACCTCACCATTACATACCTTTCAGTATCCTGTTGCACGATATCCTAATACTATCACACACCGACACCGGAAACGAACCTATCACATAACTGCTGTCTCTGCTGATGTCTTTCAGATATTACCCGAGTTGAAAATTCCTCGTAATAAATCATCAAACAAAATATTCTTGTAACTTTGTCATTATTTAGCATTGTAGATCGCTTTTAAGCTTCGTAACTCAAAAATATCTTTTATGCTCTTCTCTTTTTTATCTTTATAAAAAGCAACTTGGGGATAAGTAGTAAAAGTAAAGAAAGAAAGAAAGAAAGAAACAAACAAACAAATTATTATTCGATTATTACAGATGATTTCGCTACTTGTTTTCCTGATGAAGAATAAACTATCACAAAATATATCCCTTTGGAAATTCCACCTGTAGAAAGAGATATGTTTTGAGTGGAAGGATAAGTTTCTGACAGAACCACTTTACCTGCTTCATCTATTAATTTTACACTGTAATTATTTAGTATATTTAGACCTATTGTAATATTATTTCCTTCAGTTACCGAATTTGGAAATACTTTAATTTCTCCTATTTGTATGCCAATTTTTATAACTGATACAAAACCGGCTTTAACGATCCTAAATATTTCGGAAAAGAATTTAAAAAACAATTTGGTGTATCGCCTTCGGAATATAGCAGGAAAAAATAAAAATACTAAGCAAGTTTTCGAAAGAAATACAACATGTAAACAATTCGTCATACAAAATATTAAAAAATGAAAATTGCCGTAGCCACGCCGTCTTATCCGGCAAACTTAGAAAACGGATTGGAGCAATTAAATACTTTGGTAATAGAAGCTGCAAATCGGCAAGCTGACATTATTTGTTTTCCCGAAACATATCTTCCCGGTTATCCGCTAAATGGGATTCACGAAAAGAAATATACACATGAAGAATTACAAAATGCATTGGACAAAGCCTGCGCCGTTGCAAAAGAAAATAATATCGGCATTATTCTTCCGTCAGACTGGTACATTTTAGGAAAAATATATAACGTGGCGCACGTAATTTCCAACCAAGGAGAGCATCTCGGTTTTCAAACAAAAAATCAATTGGATCCTTCAGAAGACGATTGGTGGAGCGCGGGAACGGAAAGGCATTTGTTTGAAATAAAAGGATTAAAATTCGGTATCAGCATTTGTCATGAAGGCTTTCGTTATCCGGAAACGGTAAGATGGGCGGCATACAATGGCGCGCAAATTGTCTTTCATCCATTCTGCGCGGGCAACGATGACAACGGAACATTATTGAAAGAATGGGCGCAGAAAGAGGCGCCTTATTATGAAAAAGCACAAATGTCTCGGGCTTTGGAAAATACGGTTTATGTAGCTACTTCGAATTATGCATTTCGTTTTCAGGAAGCAACTGGCGCAATCATCGATCCCAATGGCAATTGCATCAATCATCAGCCTTACGGCAAAGCAGGCGTTTTGATTGCAGACATAGATATAGAAAAAGCAACAGGATTTTTGGCAAAAAGATTTAAGCCTGCACTATACAAATATTAATTTTTATATAGGATATTTAACGAAAAAATCGTTGATGGCTGAATCAAATATTTCAAATGTTCAGAAGCATTTAGTCTTTGCAATCATTGTCAATTATAATTCATCCCACTGGATAAAAAAATGTATTGAAAGTCTCCGAAATTCAGATTTATATATCCACATTGTAATTGTTGATAATAATTCAAAAGATGATTCAATAAAAATTATCAAACATACTTTCAACGATGTAAAAATATTTTTGTTGAAGAAAAATTACGGTTTTGGAAAAGCAAATAATATTGGAATCCAATATGCAATAAATCAAGGCGCGGAATACGTTTATTTAATAAATCAGGATGCGTGGATAAAACGTGACACCATATCAACTCTTATAAAAGTTCAAAAAAAACATGAAGAATTCGGCATTGTAAGCCCCATGCATGTAACGGCAAAAGAAGATAAGTTTGATCATTATTTCCAAAGTTATTGCAGCCCTCCTTTATGTCCTGACATGTTACCTGATTTATATTTCAACAGATTACATGAATTATATGAAACCCGATTTGTAAATGCTGCACACTGGCTGATTACAAGAGAATGTATCTCGGCTGTTGGAGGGTTTTCTCCGTCATTTTATCACTATGACGAAGATGGGAATTATGTAGACAGAGTTCATTATCATGGTTTCAAGGTAGGTCTTTGCCCTCATTCTGTTGCAATACATGATCGGGAAACCCGAGAAATTAATTCTCAAAAAGTTATGTATTCCACATTGCTGGCAAGACGCATAAATGCTTTTAGCATCATCACAAGAAAAACAAACTTTTTTAAAAATATATACTCGTTTCTTAATTATATTTTTCAGACACCATATTATATCTATAAGTTTAAATCTTTCATGCCGATTGTATATTTATTTAAATTCTTTTCTTTAATTCCTTCTTTAGTCAAAAACAAAAACATCACAAAAAAAAGAGGCGCTAATTTTCTTGATTTGGAAATATCTAAGTACCAAAAAGATTGATTGGATTTTTTATGAAATAATTCATTCCTATATTAACGCCTTTTAAATCGGCATATTAACCTCAACTATTTACCTTACTTTTGCAGCCGCAAAATTATAATAAGAATGGCTTTACAAGCAGGCATCGTAGGACTTCCGAATGTTGGAAAATCAACACTCTTCAACGCGCTCAGCAGCGCCAAAGCACAGGCTGCAAACTTCCCGTTTTGTACAATCGAACCGAATGTCGGCGTTATTACTGTTCCCGATCAACGTTTGGTGGAATTGGAAAAATTAGTAAATCCGCAACGCGTTGTTCCAACGACTGTTGAAATTGTAGATATTGCCGGTTTGGTAAAAGGCGCGAGCAAAGGCGAAGGTTTGGGCAATCAGTTTTTGGGAAATATCCGCGCAACCGATGCTATTATTCACGTTGTACGCTGCTTTGCGGATGATAATGTGATTCATGTAGATGGAAGTGTGAATCCTGTTCGTGATAAAGAAATTATTGATACGGAATTGCAGTTGAAAGATTTAGACACAGTAGATAAAAAAATTTCACGCTCCGAGAAACAAGCCAAAAGCGGCGGCGACAAAGATGCACAGCGCGGGGTAGAAATTTTAAAAGAATTAAAACAACATCTGGAAAGCGGCAAGAACGCCCGCTCTTTCGATATTTCCAAAGAAGAAAAAGAAAAGTTTTTAAATGAACTTTCTTTACTTACCATAAAGCCGGTTATTTATGTATGTAATGTAGATGAGCAATCCGTTATCTCCGGAAATGAATATACCAAAGCATTGACTGATATTGTGAAAGATGAAAAAGCCGAAATATTATTCATCAGTGCGGCAATAGAGAGCGAGATTGCAGTAATGGAAAGCTATGAAGACAGGCAAATGTTTTTGGAAGAAATGGGCTTAAGCGAAAGCGGCGTGGCACGTTTAATTAAAGCTACTTATAAACTATTAAATCTTGCCACATACTTTACGGCGGGCGTGCAAGAAGTTCGTGCCTGGACGATTACAAAAGGCGATACAGCCCCTCAAGCCGCAGGCGTTATTCATACCGATTTTGAAAAAGGATTTATTCGTGCGGAAGTAATCAAATACGAAGACTTTTTGAAATATAAATCGGAAGCAGCTTGCAGGGAAGCAGGCAAATTATCCGTACAAGGAAAAACGTATATTGTGGAAGACGGCGATATTATGCACTTCTTGTTTAATGTATAAAAAATTATATTCGAAATTTTCTTCTAATTTTACGACCTAAAATATTTTACGATGCTTTATACTGTACTGATTAATGTAATGCCGCTTAAAGACTTGTTAGACCCGCAGGGAAAAGCCGTTCTCGGCGGTTTGAAAAACCTGCAGATAAATAACGTTAAAGACATCCGTATAGGCAAGCATATATCTCTGCAAATCGAAGCCGGTGATGAGGCTGAAGCAAAAAACGTCGCCGATATTGCAGCATCAAAACTATTGGCAAATCCTGTAATGGAATATTACGAAATCAACGTGATTGCTAATTCATAACGCGGATGCTCTACATCGTTCCCACACCTATCGGCAATCTTAAAGACATCACGATTCGTTCCATTGAAGTATTGCAATCGGTAGATGTTATTCTGTGTGAGGACACCAGAACTTCCGGGAAATTATTACAGCATTACCAAATTCAAAAACCGCTTCTCCCCTATCATCTGCACAACGAGCACAAAGTAGTTCAAAACTTAACAGCCGAATTACTGAGCGGTCGGAATATGGCGCTAATTACAGATGCAGGCACGCCGGGCATTTCCGATCCGGCATTTTTACTGGTAAGAGAATGTGTAAAAAATAATATCGAAGTAATCAGCTTACCGGGCGCTACGGCTTTTGTTCCGGCGCTTGTGAACAGCGGCATTCCGTGCAACCGTTTTTCATTCGAAGGCTTTCTTCCAATTAAAAAAGGCAGGCAAACTTTATTTAAAAAGCTGGCCGAAGAAGAGCGTACTATGATTTTTTATGAAAGCCCGTTGCGCCTTATTAAAACCTTGCAGGAAATGATGCAGTATTTTGGCGAAACCCGCCAATGCAGCGTGAGCCGCGAATTGACTAAGATGTTTGAAGAAACCAAGCGAGGCACATTACAGGAAGTGATTAATTATTTCAGTCAAAAAAATATTAAGGGCGAAATTGTAATCATAGTGGAAGGAAAGAATTAATTTGTTTTAATGAACTAAACCCGCCTGACATTTCGTTCTGTATAAAAAAATAAAGACCTTTGCATGTAATGAAAAATATGCTTACGAAATATCATTTGCTCATCACTATTCTTGTCATGCTTTTTTGTACAGGATCTTACGCACAAGTAACCGGCAATAATGAGCAAAAAAATATTAATCCGCAAATAAGCAATAAGCACGATTCATTAAAGAAAAACACTTCAAATAATACAAAGGATACACTAAAAGAAAATAGAACTGATACTTCAAAAGCATTTATTTCATCTGTCTCAAACTCTGATACTTCCCGCATAACAAGTGCAGAAAATACAGTACTAAAACAACAAATCCGCAAACCGGTAAGTTTAAAAGAAAAATATGCCTTTTATTTACCGGCACGTTTTTATGACAAAGGCGTTTATTACGATGCATCGCTTTTAAATTTTCACAATTCTTCTGATAATGATGATATCCTTTTCTATAGCTTAGCAGTAATTTTATTTTTTTTAGGCATCATAAAAGTTTCCTTCCCAAAATATTTCAGGCATATTTTTCAGTTTATTCTTCAGCCCGGCTTGCGAAAAAAAAATGCGAAAGATGGCTTTGGCGCTACAAACATAGTTCCTTCATTTTTATTCAATCTTGTATTCATCGTTACAGGAAGTTTATATTTAATCATCTCCGGAAACAAAAATTTCACTACAGATGAAGGAAGAATGTACTGGATACTTTGTGCCTTGATATTGGCATGCGTGTATGTAGTTAAATTTTTTGTAGTAAAGCTTTCCGGATGGATATTTAATGCTCAGACAGCGGCGAATATTTATAATTACGTAGTTTTTTCCGTGAATAAAATTATCGGTATTATTCTAATTCCCATTATCATTATAATGGCTTACAGCAACAGCTCTTTAAGTGATAATTTATATATATGTACAGGCTTTATAATAGTAGGATTGTTACTATACCGTTACATTGCTTCTTTTATATTAATTCGGGGAGATTTAAAAGTAAGCATATTGTACTTTTTTCTTTACCTTTGCGCGATTGAAATTTTACCTTTGCTGATTATTTATAAGATTTTATTGATGAAATTCGGTAAAATCATTTAATTGGCAGTATCATTTTATCCATACTGAGTTTAAGAAAAATATGATAAATAGCATTGGAAATAGTTTGGTACCTCCCAAAACAGATCTTACAATTTTAATTACACAGCCGGCACCCACATCAGAAAAATCGCCTTATTATGACTTGGCGCGCAAGCACAATGCATTATTGATTTTTCAGCCGTTTATCAAATTGGAAGGACTTACTGCAAAGGAATTTCGTAAGCAAAAAATAGATATTTCTGCTTTTTCTGCTGTAATATTTACAAGCCGCAATGCCATAGATCATTTTTTCAGAATGTGCGACGAAATGAAGATATCCGTTGGGCAGGATACAAAATATTTTTGTATCACGGAAGCTGTGGCGCTGTATCTCCAGAAATTTATTTTATACAGAAAAAGAAAAGTATTTTTCGGCGCAGATGGAACAAACAAAAGCCTTTTTGATGTTTTTAATAAACATAAGGAAGGAGAAAAGTTTTTATATGTGTGCAGCGAAAACCAGCAGGATAATGAAATAGTAAACTGGCTGAAAAATAACCAATGCGAATTTGAACTTGCTTTCATGTATCGTACAGTAAGTAATGATGTGAAAAGTATTATGGAACGCCATCATTACGACATAATATGTTTTTTCACACCAAGCGGATTAAAATGCTTGCTGGACACATATCCCGATTTTCCAAAATCCAAGGTTATTTGCGGAACATTCGGAAGTGGTACTGAACGGGCTTGCGAAGAAGCCGGGATTAAACCCAAAATAGTGGCTCCTTCCAAAAATACTCCCAATATGGCAGTTGCACTTGATATTTACTTATCTACAGAATCTACCTTAAAAAAGAAAAAAACGGCCAAAGTATAATTTCAGCCGTTTTTAAAATAATTAATAAAGAATTTCCGCTAATAACGTTTTTTGAAATTATTGCGGTTATTCGAGTTGCGGTTATTGCCATTATTATTTTTACCGTTACGGTTATTGCCATTATTATTTTTACCGTTTGAATTATTGCGTACAGTAAATATTTTTCTCCCGTTTGCTGGTTTGGCATCTTCTCTGTCTTTGCGAATAGTTGGCGTATTATTAAACACGAGCTGCCCGCCGGATATAGAATCCAGTTCATTTTGAATGGCCTGGTCGGAAACCGATTCTTTATGCCAGTTGCTGTACGAAAGTTTCATGTAATAAGCAATGGCATTTGCCAGTCCTTGTTTTTTATCTTCGTTTGTTTCCTTTAAAGCCTTGCCAATGATTTCCTCAACATTTTTCCCGAGATGCCTGTGGTTGGGATATCTTTTAGGATAGGGTAAAGGATCCGGTTTTACCTTGTATGTTTCTTTCGTCGGAATGGGATATGGGCTGTCTACTTCTAATTTAAAATCGCTCATATAGTACAAATGATCCCAAAGCTTGTGGCGAAAATCTTCAACATTTTTTAAATGTGGATTTAAAAATCCCATCAGCTCAATCAGTATTGCAGCTTGTTCCTGGCGTTTTGGTTTGTCTGAAATATTTAATAAATAATCGACCATTTTTTGAATATGCCTGCCATATTCTTTCATGCTCAGATGCGAGCGTTGGGTATTATATTCCATATAAAGTTTATAGTACGAATGTAATGATTTATAATTCAGTTTAGCTGTTGAAAATTACAGAGAGCATCGTAATATTTGTTATGTTTTCTATCTGTCTTTTCTTTGGAAAACAATCTTTTTACAGACATTATTTGCTTAGTAATTAAGAAAATATAACAAGCAAATTATTTTATAACCGCAAGAATATTTATTTATATGCCATTCAAGCATAAAAACGAGAGTAATAAAATTTTACGTGATAATTATTTTTCATTTGGATTCATCTTGCCGGCCAACAGCTTTTCGAGCGTAGACTCCACGCGCTTTTGCTTTGTATCTGCACGTTTTGCTCCTTGAATCCAGGTAACGTATTCTTTTTGATTGGATGAAGGAAGAGAGCTGAAAAATTCTCTTGCTTTTTTATTCTTTATAAACAACGAATCCAATTCGTCAGGAATTACAGATAATTTTTTGTCAAAGCTTTTTGCTCTGGTTTTTGGTTGAAATTCAGCTGCTTTTTCCGGGCAGATTTCTGAACCGATATTGGCTTTTTTAAAGCTAACAGCAGCCCATACAGAATCCAACTCTATTTCTTCCTGGTTTTGAAAACTGTTTTTTATAAAAATCTCCCACGAGCAATTTCTGTTCAGGTCGCTTACTATTTTGCTGGTAGATTTCGGGTAAGCAATCCATACTTTTGTGTTGGAATGCAAAGCCGGAAATACATCTTTTAAAATAGAACAAAGCTGATTGTGATTGATTGCAAATATCAAAGCAAAATCAATTTTACGGATCTTCAAAAGAGGTGTGATGCTCTTGCAAAATGCAATCTTTAAAAACTGCTTTTCTAAAGATGAAGGCAACCCCTGAATTAAAATATTTTTTTCGTTTTCGTAATGAAGCTTTTCAAACAAATCTTGGTTTGACATTCCTTAAAGCTATTTTAAGGTTAACAAAAAATCATGTGCAAAAGTATGAAAAATATATCATTTTTTTCAACATAGCTTACCAAGAGGAGCTTTTTTTAACGAATATTAACTAATTATGTCTTAAAATTGAATAATAATTACAATAAAGTAGGTTTAGCGCAAAATTTTCATCTTCGCGCGGTCTACTCTTGTATCTGTTACCGAAAGGATTTCGAACTCGTAATTATCAATAATTATACGCTCATTTTCTGTAGGTATTGCTTTATTAGCATTTACGATATAGCCGGATAAGGTTTCGGATTCGTCTTCAGGAAATTCCAAATCGTATTCATCATTCAGGTATTCCAGTTCCAGACGACCGGAAAATATATATTCCGTATCAGAAATTTTTTGTTCTATTAAGTGTTCTTTATCAAATTCATTGAGTGCTTCGCCAAATAATTGTGTCAAAACATCCTGAATGGTTATGATGCCGGCTGTGCCGCCAAATTCATCAATTACCCACGCGAGGCTTTTTTTCTCTTTGGAAAATCTTGTCAGCAAATCTACAATATTCATACTTTCGGGAACTGCAAATACCGGCAACAGCATATCATTTATGAACGATGGATTGTCGAATAGATTGCGCTCATCTACATACCCTAAAATATTATCAATAGAATCTTCGTAAACCAGTAATTTGCTTTGCTGTAGAAATTGCTGCTGCAACTCACTTACCGGCGTGTTGATGGAAACGCCAATGATTTCCGTACGCGGCACAAGACATTGACGTATTTTTATGTTGGGCAACGTAAGGGCTTTTTCGAACAAATACGTATTAATATCCTGTGTAGAGTTGCCTTGTGCGTCTTTTGCCTGCTGAAATAAATGTTCCAGTTTCATCCGGTCAAAAGGCTGTCTGTCTGCCTTTATTTTTACATTAAAAAGATACTTTAAAATTCCTCCCGAAAACGTAATGAATAATTTGATGATGCCGTGAAATAAACTGTAAAATACATTAAAGAAAGAAAGAAATGCATAAAACAATTTTTCACTGCGGTTGAAAAATAATTTGGCCAGAAATCTTCCGGAAAAAACGACAAATATGGTAGAGACAACGGAATTTATAAACAGCAATAAGAGTTCATTATGAATACCAAACTGGCTCCATAATATCTTATTCATATAAGTGTTAAAAAACAAACCGTAAAATACCAAGCTTAGTATAGTGCCGAATACACTTGTGCCGATAAAGGAAGTGGGGTTTTCTGCAAAGCGCGAAGAAAGTATGCCTTCGCTGATACCTTGTTTTTTCTTTAATTCAATATTTAAACGGCTCGCGGTGAGAAACGCAGTTTCCATACCCGCAAAAAACAGGATAAACAAAAGCGTGATAATAATTCCGGTAAGCGCTACAAATTGGCTCATGCTTTAATTAAGTAATATTGGCTAAATTAAGAGAATTTAAACAATTTAAATCGTATATGATTTATTTTTTTACAAACCCGTTGCCGAGCTGTCCTGTTGCATGATTCCGTTGTTTACATTATTAAAAATAAATTCCGTAAAATCTTGTCTGGCGCTAAATCCATTTTGGCTTGGCGTTATTCCATAAGGATTGGATTGCTTTAAGATGGTTGGCTTAGAGCCGTAAATCATTTCGGTGTTTTGATCCCACCAAAGCTCGGTTGTGCGCAAGGTATCGCCATTTATATTTGTACCGATAATACTGTCTTTAAGATAAACTTTTTTTAATGATTTATAATAAATGCCGTATTTGGCAAATAAGAAAGTAGTTGGCGCGCCGGTAGAATCGTCGTAAAAAATCACATGCAAAGTTTTTGGAAAAATCATTTTCATCGTATCTTTTTCTGTACTTACCATTAGCGGCGCAGTAAGCCGCGCTTTGGTTTTGCCTCCTACGCTTAAATAACTTTCTATATTCACGGCTTCTTCCGTATTTATGCCTTTGCTATTCAGCGCATTTACTTCGTTAATATCATTTTCGCAGGAAAACAATATCAACGAACCGATAACGCAAAAAAACAGCGACCGGAATTTATAATGATGAGTTGTACAACTGATAATCATTTACTGTGCATTATTCTTACTGATATAATAAAGCCCTTTATAAATCAAATATGGATCGGATATAATTTTGCTGCGTATATGATTATGGAAAAACGGCAAATCGCCGCCTGTAATCAGTACGTTTAAGTTATTGTATCGTTCTTTATATTCTTCTATCACGCCGTCGATTTCTTTACTCATTCCAAGTATCACGCCACTTTGAATATTGGTTTTTGTATCATAACCTATCAAAGGGAAATTCCAATTCGGTTCTACCATGGGCAATAAGGCCGTATAATCGTTCAGGGATTTTAACCGCAAATACAATCCGGGAGAAATAGCGCCGCCCAGAAATTCATTGAATTTATTGATAAAATTAAAAGTAATACATGTCCCAAGCCCCACAATAAGATTATGTTTTTGGGGAAATTGTGCAATGGCGCCGGAAAGCATCGCCCATCTGTCGGCTCCTACGGTTTTTTCCTGCCCGGAAGGCACGGTAATATTGAGTTTGCATTCGGAAGAAACTTTCACAAAATGCCCATATTCTTTGATTACGTTTTCTATAGCTTCGTCGTGGTTTACAACGGAAGCAAGAATGGCATTGTCGGGCTTTTCCTGTTGCAGTAATTGTTGTATTTGGCTGATATCATTATTCAGAATAATTTCTTTTATAAAACTGCCATCTTGCATCACACCACATTTGTAGCGTGTATTACCGAAATCAAAGCAAAGCGTTTTTTGCATGGGTATATTTTTCGCAGAAAAAAATTGAACAACAAACTTCGGGTTTTATCATCAAATTAAAAATCTAAAATTCAAATTCGAAAATTACTATGCCAAATTAGTACACTACTGATTTTTAATTTTACAATTGTTCCAATGATCTAAGCGTGTCAGTCTATTTATTCACTTTGATTATATTTATTGGCGCCTGCGCGGCAGGCCTGATTGGTTCACTTACCGGTTTGGGCGGCGGCGTTATTATAATTCCGTTGCTCAGTTATATGGGCATAGATTTCCATTATGCCATCGGTACGGCATTAGTGGCTGTCATCGCCACTTCATCCGGTTCCGCCGCAGCGTATGTAAAAGAAGGTGTTACAAATATGCGTATTGGTATGTTTTTGGAAATTGCAACCACTATTGGCGCTGTTGTTGGCGCATTTTTGGTAGCTTCCAGAATTGTTCCTTTAAATATTGTAGCTATTATTTTTGGATTGATATTGATTTTTTCTGCTATTAATTCTATCAGAAAAAAGAATGAAATAATACTTTCAACATCCAGCCAACAAGCTATCAGGCTCAAGCTGAACGGCTCTTACCCTTCCGGGCATGGAGAAATAAAATATGGTGTTACGAATATTATCGGTGGTTTTTTCATGATGCTGCTTGCAGGCATTTTATCGGGTTTATTAGGAATCGGCAGCGGCGCCATGAAGGTAATCGCTATGGATAATGTAATGAAGATTCCATTTAAAGTATCTACCACAACAAGCAATTTTATGATCGGCGTTACAGCGGCAGCCGGCGCATTTATTTATTTGCAAAAAGGATTTATTACTCCGCAACTTTGCTTTCCTGTGGTGGTTGGCGTTTTGCTTGGCGCAATGATAGGTTCTAAGATTTTATTGAAATCAGATACGTCAAAATTAAGGAAAGTTTTTGCCGTAATTATTTTTGCAGTAGCCATAAATATGATTTACAAAGGCATTGCAGGAAACGTATAGTATATTGCTAATGGAAAAAATTAAGGATAAAGATATTACCATACTTCTGGGAAATGCGCTCCGCGCCGGTGTGTATTTATCATTAACCGTAGCGCTGATCGGCAGTATTATTTATTTATCTCGTCATGGACACGAGAAAAATATTTTCATTGGCCAGAAATTTGTGGAACGGGACGAAAATATTGCCGGTTTGCTGCATGATACTTTCAACGGTATTAAACAAGGCCGCGGATACTATATTATACAATTAGGCGTGCTTTTGCTCATTGTTACGCCATTGGTACGCGTTATACTTTCCCTTATCGCTTTTGCTTTTGAAAGAGACGGATTGTATGTAATTATTACCGCAATTGTTTTATTTATAATTACCCTAAGCATACTTAGCGGATTTGGCGGATAATACTGATATTTTAAATATTACGAATTAAGATATTTGTTATACATTACCGGATAAATATTTTTTCGGATAAACATAATTTTTAGGCATCCAACGCTTATCTTTGCCGAAAATTTTAAAAAGGCATGGCTTCGAAATTCGCCAAACTATTACCCATATTGACTTTCAGCTTGTTTTTATCATTGTTTTCTTTTCCTGCAAATGCAGCAGAAAAAGGGGAAAATGAAGGTAAACTGAATATTTCACACGAAATATTCGGACATATTGAAGATGCTTATGAATGGCATTTTTTTTCTGTGGGTGATTTTGAAGCGTCCATTCCTCTGCCTGTAATTTTATACAGTCCCTCAAAAGGGCTATCTGCTTTTTCTGCCGCAAAATTTCATCATGGAGAAGAAGCATATAACGGTTATAAAATAAATGAAAAGGGCAAAATCGAAGCAATAGACGGAAGTAAGTTTTACGATTTTTCTTTAACGAAGAATGTTGTAGCCATGTTTATTGCCGTTATTATCCTGCTCGTTGTATTTATAAGAGTTGGCAAAACATATACAAAAAATGGTTCCGACAAAGCTCCTTCAGGATTTCAGAATGCGGTAGAAGCTTGTGTGGTTTTTGTAAGAGACGAAGTTGCCAAGCCAAATTTGGGAGATGCTTATAAAAAATATATGCCTTTCCTTCTTTCTTTATTTTTCTTTATATGGCTCGGTAATTTATTAGGCCTTATTCCGGGCGGAGCAAATTTAACCGGAAATATTGCATTTACTTGTTGCCTTGCTGCTGTTTCGTTTTTGGTAATGTTGTTTACGAGCAAAAAAGATTTCTGGAGCCATTTATTCAATCCGCCGGGAATGCCTTTCTTTGTAAAAGTAGTACTTGTACCAATTGAATTAATCTCTCTGATCATTAAGCCAATAGCATTGACAATACGTTTATTTGCCAACATGCTTGCAGGCCATATTGTGGTTGTTTGTTTTATCTTGCTTATATTTATTTTCGCGGGATTAAACAAATTTGTAGGTATCGGATTTGCGCCTATATCAATTGGATTATCTGTATTTTCTACATTGATAGAAGTATTAGTAACAGCCATTCAAGCATATATTTTCGCAAATCTGGTTTCAGTGTTTATCGGACAAATGATCGAAGATCATCATTCACACGATGGAATGGATCATGTACATAGCGCGAATGAAATTTCGGCATAAGAAAATTTTTAGTAAATAGTTTTTTCATTTTTTAAAACCATATAGTATGTCATTATTGAACACTGTATTATTGCAAGCTGACGGTTTAGCCAAAGGTCTTGGCGCTGTAGGCGCAGGCATCGCAGCATTAGCAGCCGGCGTAGGTATCGGTCAGATCGGTAAAGGCGCTGTAGAAGCAATCTCCCGCCAACCGGAAGCTGCCGGTGACATCCGTTCAAACATGGTGCTTACAGCTGCGTTCGTAGAAGGTGTTGCTTTCTTGGGCGTAATTGCAGGTATCCTTGCAGTAGTACTTTAAAAAAGTAAAAACCGCGTTTGATGCACAGGGCAAAAGGCGCGGTTTCTTATAACAGAATTATTCAGAATCATATAATTTACATATAGAATGGAATTACTTACTCCCGGACTTGGTTTATTTGTTTATACACTGATAGCATTTTTGATTGTATTTTTCATTTTGAAAAAATTCGCGTGGAAGCCTATTCTTAGCTCATTGAACGATCGTGAAAAATCCATCGCAGACAGTTTGGCTACAGCTGAGAAAGCACGCAGCGAAATGGCTGCGCTAAAAAGTGAAAACGAAACGCTTTTACAAAAAGCCCGTGAAGAAAGATCATTGATGATTAAAGAAGCCAAAGAACAGGCAGATAAAACGATAGCCGATGCACAGTCAAAAGCTAAAGCCGAATATGAAAAAATTGTAGCTGATGCACAACTTGCAATCGAACGCCAAAAAAATGCTGTGCTTGCTGAAGTAAAAAGCCAGGTTGGCACATTGGTAGTTGAAGTTGCGGAAAAAGTTTTACGCAAACAATTATCAGATAAGGCAGAGCAGGAAAAATATATTTCTGGATTGATCAATGATGTAAAATTGAATTAATATGCCAATGTGCCAAATAGCTCATCAAAAAGCTATTCGCATATTTGCACATTTGCAAATTATAATACTAAATGCAAAACCCACGTTTATCCGGCACTTACGCAAAAAGCCTTGCCGATGTTGCAGTAGAAACAAATCAGTTTGACAAAGTATATAACGATATGCTTTACATTAAAAATGTATGTAAAGCAAGCAGTGACTTTGTATTGCTGATGAAAAGCCCGGTAGTATTTGCAGACAAAAAGCAACAAATATTCACGAAAATCACCAAAGGCAACATTCAGGAATTAACCGCAAAATTTGTTTCTTTATTAATAAAAAAAGGAAGAGAAAAATATTTGCCCGAAATCGCCGATGCATTCATTACGGAATACAACAAACGAAATGGTATCAATTCGGTAAAAGTAACTACTGCTGAACCTTTAAGCGAAGAAGCAAGACAGCAACTTCTCCAAAAATTAAAAACGGAAGCTGGTTTTTGATAAAATAGAACTGGAAACTTTTGTAAAAGAAAAACTGATAGGTGGCTTTGTTTTAGAATATAATAATAATCTTATCGATGCAAGCATAGCACGCGACCTGAAAGATATTAAAAAGCAGTTTCAACAAAATTTTTATATCCAAAGCATTCGATAAAATATTTTCAAATACTATATAAACTATAAATAGAATATGGCAGAAATTAATCCGGATGAAATATCAGCAATACTGAGACAACAACTCAGTAATTTCAATGGAACAGCTGAACTGGAAGAAGTAGGGACTGTATTACAGGTGGGCGATGGTATTGCACGTGTGTATGGACTCAACAATGTCCGCTCCGGCGAACTTGTAGAATTTGAAGATGGTGTAAAAGCTATAGCGCTAAACCTGGAAGAAGATAATGTAGGTGTGGTATTAATGGGCGAGAGTAAAGAAATAAGAGAAGGCTCCAAAGTACGACGCACCGGTGAGATTGCTTCCATAAAAGTAGGTGAAGGCTTGATTGGCCGTGTAATCAATATGCTTGGCGAACCAATTGACGGCAAAGGCCCAATTACCGGCGAGTTATACGAAATGCCGCTGGAACGTAAAGCGCCCGGCGTTATCTTTCGTGAACCTGTAAAAGAACCATTGCAAACAGGAATTAAAGCTATTGATGCCATGATTCCTATAGGTCGCGGACAACGTGAATTGGTTATCGGTGACAGACAAACCGGCAAGACGGCAATTTGTATCGATACCATTATTAATCAAAAAGAATTTTACGAAGCAGGCAATCCTGTTTACTGCATATATGTTGCTATCGGTCAAAAAGCATCTACTATTGCTGGTGTAATGAAAACGTTGGAGGATAACGGAGCTATGGCTTATACAACTATTGTATCTGCTTCAGCGGCCGATCCTGCACCGCAACAATTCTACGCTCCTTTTGCAGGCGCTGCGATCGGGGAATTTTTCCGCGATACAGGCCGTCCGGCATTGATTATTTACGATGATCTTTCTAAACAAGCCGTAGCTTATCGTGAAGTATCTTTATTGCTTCGCCGCCCGCCGGGTCGAGAAGCCTATCCCGGAGATGTATTCTATTTGCACAGCCGCTTATTAGAGCGCGCAGCAAAGGTCATCAGCAATCAGAATGTGGCAAAAGAAATGAATGATTTACCGGATTCTATCAAACATCTTGTGAAAGGCGGCGGTTCATTAACGGCATTGCCGATCATTGAAACTCAGGCCGGAGATGTATCTGCCTATATTCCTACGAACGTAATTTCCATTACTGACGGTCAAATATTTTTGGAAAGTAATTTGTTTAATGCAGGTATTCGCCCTGCCATTAACGTGGGTATTTCCGTAAGCCGTGTAGGTGGTAATGCGCAAATTAAATCCATGAAAAAAGTTGCCGGCACATTGAAACTCGATCAGGCTTTGTACCGCGAAATGGAAGCATTCTCGAAATTCGGTGGCGACTTGGATGCAGCTACCAAAAACGTGTTGGACAAAGGTGCACGCAACGTGGAAATTTTGAAACAACCGCAATTTTCTCCTTTATCGGTTGAGCAACAAGTAGCTATGATCTATTTAGGTACTAACGGATTGTTGCGGGATCTGGCAGTAAAAAATGTAAAAGCATTTGAAGAGCAATTCCTTCTGGAAATGAAAAACAAATTGCCCAATGTTTTGGCTGAATTCAAGAAAGGAAATTTACCCGAAGACGGAATAAAACAAATGGTTGATTTAGCAAAAGGTATTATTGCCCAATTTAAATAGCATTATACTTTTAAGTTAGATTAAAATATACAAAAAGAATGTCCACATCTCTTTATGATTTGTGGACATTCTTTTTTACATCAGTTTTATATAATACCATTTAGACATTAAAATTGTATTGTAATATCTCCGCCGTCATTCCCGCGAAGGCGGGAATCTCCTGTCGTGCAAAATATAATTTTGCCATGAGATGAGATGCCGAAACGAATTCGGCATAAATGATATTGTTTCTATGTTTAATTTGTATAAGAATTTTCCCGCGAATAAATATTTTGGTTAAAGAGCAATATTCAATAAGCCGGTATAATAATTTAAAAAATATTTTCCAATTCTTTCAAATGCCTGATTTCAAATGTGGGAGTTATATTACTTGCATCCATGTGAATATGATTGACAAAAATGGTATCCATTCCAAAATTTTGAGCGCCTTTAATATCTGCTTCTATGTTGTCGCCAATCATGATGCTTTCCTCAACAGAAGCATTGGTTTTCTTTAAAGCAAAAGAAAATATTTCTTTATCAGGTTTCAAACTTCCACTTACTTCTGAGGTAATTACTTCTTCAAAGAAGTCAGTCAAATCGGCATTTCGAAGCTTATTGTATTGTATTTCGTTGAAACCGTTTGTGATAAGATGAAGCCGGTATTTTTTATTTTTCAGGTAATTCAAAATTTCATAAGTATATGGAAAAACTTTTTTTTGCTGAGGAAGAATGCTAAGAAATTCTCCGCTCATTTTTTTTGCTAAATGCTCATCGGCGATTTTAAAATCAAGCAAAGCCAGCCATATTCTTTTCCATTTCAATTCATCTTGCTTAATAAAACCTTTGGAATATCTGTCCCATAAACGATGATTATGTTCGCTGTATTTTTCATAAAACAATTCATAATCGGGAATGCCTTTGTTAAACAGATTATTCTCTCTGAAACTTTGACACATCGCTTCTTTCGCATTTGTTTCAAAATCCCAAATCGTATGATCGAGATCGAAAAAAAGATGATTGTATTTTTTCATTGAATAAGGACATTTCACGCAAAGAAAACAAAGATTATGAAGAAACAAAGCCTTTGCAAACTTTATATTCGTGCAGGTCTTTGCGCGAAATAGCATTAAAAATTAAACTCTCTCCGTGCCATATTCCATCGCAATCCTATCATAAACATTTTTGCAGATGTAGTCAGTATGCTTTCAATAGCGCTTTTCCTGTAAGTAAAATTGGCATCTATATATAAGTTTTGCACCAGTTCCCAGGAAGCAGTTATGGAAGCTAAACTCACTTTGTTTAAAATTCCGTTTGCATAACTATATCCATCTTCCGATAAACGCTGGTCGTTGTAGTTTCTGAAAATATCTCCTCCGTGATTTGCCGCATCTACGGCATGTGCAAACTCTGCAGTTGTATCCAATCCTTTATGGAAGAAAATTAGTTTAGCATTAATATTTAATTTTGGCAAAGGCTGGTAATTGGCAATTGCATCCACTTCTTTAAAATTAGCGCCTAACGGATCTGCTAACGGCTGGTTATAATGCGTAAAATTGTTTTGCGCCCATTTATCCGTATAAGTAAACGGACGAACGAAATTCCCTTCCAATTGCAAGTCCAGATTCTTAACAGTAAAGGCGTCTATATATTTTCCGCCGAGTTGGAAACCGAATTTATTTACCCAACTTCCATTACCAAATTTAAAAACCTGATCAGCATGAAATTCGTTTATCAGCCATTGGCCATAAGCCACAAAATGTTTAGCAAAATTGGCTTTAAAATCCAAGCCTATACTTGATTTAGCACTGTTGCCCGTAGCTTGCGACATGTCTTTATTGAATATAGCAGGATTCAAATATGTTACTTGCAAACCGCCGTTGATTTTGGAATTAAACATGGTGTTTTCATAAAATCCAATCTTCAGCCAATCTGTTGCCTGCCAGTTCAAATAATGAAACATCATATAATTTCTCGGCCGCGTAGAGTCTGCTGTATAAAACGAAGGGAAAGGGGCAATGGTCTGCGAACCGACAGCTGTGTATTGCACGCGTCCCGCATGTACCTGAAATTTTAAAAAATAGAAAGGTGCGCTAAAATCGCTGAGGAACAAACTGCGATAGCCATCGCCGATAAAAAATTTATCGTACCCGATTTGGAAATCCAGATATTTTCCTCCGTGAAAAGTAACGCCGCCACGAATATCGAAATAATCATAGCCATTTTTCCCGTAAGGTTTTATGTAAGCTTCTCCGGGTAAAGCATTGCGATCATTTTGATATTGCCTAACATATAATGGATCTCTTTCCTGATTGTCCGTAAGGAATAAATAATAGCCTACACGGTTATCTACCTGACCGCGCACGCGTATTCCGCGGCTATTTACATAAGTATTTGTGCCGTCGCTTGAATGGCCAAACTGAAAGTTCAATAATGGATCTACGATAATACTGTAATCACCACTGTTTTGTTCATATAAATGCGCGGGATTAGTAAAAAAAACTTTGAAAATGGGATGTTTAGCATCAAACTCATCCTGGAATCCATCTGTCCAGTCACGGTTATTCATCAACAGGCTTTGCAAATTGTATTTATCTACATCGGTCAGTTGCTGATCATTAATAAAATCCAAGCTATAGATGCTTTCGGCAGCTTGGGTTATTCGCTTGCGGCTGTAAGGCTTCATAGTTGTCCATTGCAATGCGGAATCGCCACGAAATTTTATATCCAGCCTGTTCAGCAATATATTTTGTTTATCACTCAGTTCGATATTATCAGATTGCGCCTTAACTTTAAACGCTATTAAAAACAGCACAATAGATAAAATACAGATGTTTTTTCTTTGCATAGATAAATTTTAGCTAATTACAAATGAATAATTATTTAATTAAGAATGCCAAAATTGTAAACGAAGGTAATGTTTTTGAGGCTGATGTATTGCTTCGTAACAATAGAATTGAACGCATTGATAAAAATATTCAAGTTGATTTTTTAATTACTGAAATAAACGCAGAAGGCATGCATTTATTGCCCGGCGTTATTGATGACCAGGTACATTTCCGCGAACCGGGCCTCACACACAAAGCAGATATATATTCTGAATCGAGGGCAGCCATTGCCGGCGGGGTTACGTCTTTTATGGAAATGCCCAATACAAATCCGCCCGCGTTTACCTTGGATTTGCTGGAACAGAAGTATGCACGGGCCGCCCAAACTTCTTTGGCAAATTATTCTTTCTACATCGGAACTTCTAACGATAATATAGAAGAAATACTACAGGCGAATAAAAGGAAAAATGACCTGTGCGGCGTAAAAATATTCATGGGTTCTTCAACAGGAAATTTATTGGTAAACGATCCTTTGGTTTTAGATAAAGTGTTTGAAGGCAGCGAAATGCTGATAGCCACGCATTGCGAGGAAGAAAGCATGATCAGAGAGAATTATGAAAAATTGAAATCCGTAAAACCAAATCTTGCAGCGAGCGACCATCCGATTATTCGCGATGAAGAAGAATGTTTCGAGTCTTCTTTTAAAGCTATACAGTTTGCGAAAAAACACAATAGTCGTTTGCATATTTTGCACATTTCAAGCGGTAAAGAATTGCAGCTCTTCGGTAATATGTTACCATTGGAAGATAAAAGAATAACATGCGAAGTATGCGTACATCACTTGCACTTTACAGCAGATGATTATGCCAAAAAGAGTTATCTTATAAAATGCAATCCTGCCATAAAAGCCTCAAACAATCGTGATGCGATTTGGAATGCTTTGTTAGATGACAGATTGGATATAATTGCCACAGACCATGCACCGCATTTATTATCCGAAAAAGGATTTATAAGAAATGATGCAGGCAAATTAATTCAATTGAATGATGCATCTTATGAACATGCCCATGCAGGCTTGCCTTTGATACAACATTCTCTGCAACTCATGTTGCATTATGTAAAAGAAGGAAAAATTTCTATTGAAAAAGTTGTAGACAAAATGTCTCATGCTGTGGCGAAATGTTTTCAAATAAAAGAAAGAGGATTTGTCCGTGAAGGATATTTTGCGGATCTGGTTTTGGTTGATTTAAACAAAGCATACAAAGTTTCTCAGAAAAATATTTTATACAAATGCGGATGGTCGCCGTTGGAAGATTTTGTTTTTCCCGCAACGATAGAAAAAACTTTTGTAAACGGGCATCTGGTTTATGGAAATCATGGCTTTGATGAATCTATAAAAGGAGAAAGATTGAAGTTTGAAAGAGACTAATCAGTTCACGCGAATCGTACAAAGTAAACAATGAGAAAAAAGAAACTATTTTTTATTTCCTCATATCGTTGTGTGAAAAAATATTTCATATATGGACATCGATAATGCCACACTCCACGACCTCGATATTTTCGGCAGAAATGAGAATGAAACTATTCTCCATCTGCTGGATTTTACACGAACGATAGACGGAAAAGAGACACTTAAAAAAAAGTTTTCCGAACCTTTTGGAACGATGGAAGAAATTATCGAATCGCAAGAGGTTATTAAAGCGTTTATTAAAATATTACCGCAATTTCCCGAAACGATTACCAACGGAACAGCAATGGTTTTGGATAAATATTATACAGCGCCCGTAAGCACTATCCCGCAAGGCACTGGAGCCGTAAACAGTTTTATATATAAAATATTCAGTAGGACAGATTATACAATTATACGCTATTCGATGAAGCATTTCATTGATTTCATAAAAGGCATGTTTGAATTATTACGATTGCTTCCTGATGAACAATATGCAAAACCTTTGCAATCTGTATTGAATGAAATAAAAAAATTATTAAACAAACCCACCTATCAAAAGATTGATCAATTTTCAAAAGGATATAAACCTTCGCCTTCGGAAAATCTTTCATTGGCAGCATTTTTTAATCATAATAAACTAAACGTTCAAGCGCTGCAAGATCTTTTTTATACAATAGATGCATGGTATTCTCTTGCAAAAGCAACTGTTGAGCACAACTTCCATTTTCCGGAAATAGTTGCAAGTGAAACGCCTTTGATTATTGCTGGAAATTTATATCATCCCTTAGTTGAAAATGCCGTCAGTTATAATTTTTCTTTAGATGAAAAAAATAATTTTCTTTTTCTTACAGGCGCAAATATGGCAGGTAAAAGTACATTTATTCGTGCTGTAGGCATATCGGTTTATATGGCTTCTCTTGGCATGGGCGTACCTGCAAACGCAATGCAGATGAGCTGTTTCGACGGATTACTTAGCAACATTGATATTTCTGATAATACAATGAAAGGCGAAAGCTACTTCTTCAACGAAGTACAAAGAATAAAAACTACCGTAGCAAAAATTCAGAACGGAAAAAAATGGCTTATACTGATAGACGAATTATTTAAAGGCACAAATATTCAGGACGCAATGAAGTGCAGCACAACAGTAATTGAAGGATTACGAAAAGTAAAATCCTCTTTGTTTATATTATCAACTCATTTGTATGAGATAGGGGAAAATCTGAAAAAATATTCGAACATACAATTTCGATATTTCGAAACGGAAGTAAAAGACGATAACCTCATTTTCAGTTATCAATTGAAAGAAGGAATCAGCAACGACAGATTAGGATATTTAATTTTGCGGAGAGAAAAAGTAACAGATATGTTGGATAAATTATAAAGGTTGCTGCAATATAAGTATCTGTGTTTATTATTAATTATCTTCGTTCTTTCACATACTACAAAACAAGTTTTAATGAAAAGAGTTTGTGTACCGGTTGTTTTATCTTTCATCTGTATTCTTTCTATCATGACAAGTTGTAAGAAATATTATTCTACAACAGACACGCAAGTATTACAAGCATTAACCGATACATTCTCTATAGATTCTTCTCAATGGGTAAAGGTTGATGATCATTTTCAATACACCGATTCCAATATAGCCAATCTTCGATCCAACGATACAAATTCAAGTATAATCGATTCCGGCGCGGTATTAATATATCTTTCATCGGATACCGGTAAAACATACGAATTACTTCCATCCGATTATAACAACGGGCATAATTTTAAAGCGAGCGCAGGAGATGGAGAAGTAACTGTATTTGCTTATCCGAGTCCCGATACTTCTTACCCGACATTTCTGGCTACTATAAAAATAATTTCCATCCCATCTAATATTGCATATAAAACGATTAATTACAATCCGCAAGATTATCAAGATGTGGAAAGAGCTTTTCATCTGAAAGAATGAATTGCAACATGCATTCAATAATTTCTCAGAAAGGAATTTATATTTTAATTTTAACTATAAAAAAAACTATGAAAAAGATCAGTTTGGTTTTTATTGCCATTTTCAGCTTCGGAATTTTGTTTACAAGCTGTACAAAAGATAAAACAATTACCAATGTTGTAAATAATTCTTATTCAGATTTTATAGATGCTACTCCGCAGGATTGGCAAATCAGCCAGGACGGAACCAGTTTTCAAATTACATACGACGCATCTTCTGTTCCTAATGGATTTGTTTTTAATACAGATGGTGTTTTAATTTTTGCAAGCGGAGATAAAATTACTTATTCTCCTTTGCCATTAACAACAGCAACTATTAATAATTTCTATATAGATTTTTATCTGCAAGATAACAAAGTAATCATCGAACTCCTTCCTTCAGATGGCAGCAGCGCTACGAGTGCAAACAAACCTACATCTGATTTTTATTTTAATATAATATTTATACAGCCGCAGGATTTGACAAGTTCAAATATTAATACAAAAGATTACAATGCTGTAAAAGCAGCATTTCATATCAAATAAATTTCATTGTAGCTTTTATAGAAAAGAAATCCGAAGCAATTATGTTTCGGATTTCTTGTATTAATCCTCAATGAAAATTTCTTATTGTTCTCCTTTCAACATGGGCACAAAAGAAAATTTATCAAACACTTCCTCCTCCCATGTTCCATCATCATTTTTTGTAATACGCATCATGGTTTGGGCATCGTCAAAATCTTGTATAGGAATTACCATTTTCCCTCCGACTTTTAGTTGAGCCATCAATTTTTCCGGTATATAAGGTGCTGCGGCAGTAATCAATATTTTATCAAAAGGCGCATAATCCGGCAAGCCCTGATAGCCATCGCCGTAAAAAAAATGTATATTCGGATATTTTTCTTTCAAAGGAAATTCCTTCTGCGCATCGAACAATTTCTTTTGCCGTTCGATTGTAAAAACATCCGCTCCCATTTCGGCCAAAACAGAAGCCTGGTATATGCTTCCGGTACCAATCTCCAAAACGGAATCGGTATTTTTTATTTGTAATAATTGCGTTTGGTAAGCAACCGTATAAGGCTGGGAAATCGTTTGCCCGCTCTCAATAGGAAAAGCGCGATCCTCGTAAGCAATTCTATCAAATGCGGAATCGAGGAAAAAATGCCTCGGCACATTATTTATAGCACGCAATACAGATTCATCTTTAATCATGCGCGTTTCTCTTAAATAATCCACCAATTGTTTTCTTAATCCTTTGTGCAAATAACTGTCTTCGTAGTTTCGTTTGGCCATAATCAAACGCAAGATAATGAGAAGTTGAAACGGAACATGATAATTTTTCCCACACGGAAGAATACTTAATGGAATACTTTTTTGCCATTAATATTTTGGATTAATATATTGTTCTGTTTTAATTCTTTGCTACTTTTGCGCACTCGGGGGATTAGCTCAGTTGGCTAGAGCGCTTGCATGGCATGCAAGAGGCCACCGGTTCGAATCCGGTATTCTCCACGATGAAAATCAATATCTTACAAATTATTTCGTAAGATTTTTTTATTGAGGGTAACCTTTTTGAATTAGTTTTATTGAGTCGTTTTGTTGTTTATATATTAAAGGTTGATTTTTTCGAGATAATTTAGTCGAGAGATACTATTTTTTGGAAACTCACTTCCCTACACTCGTACCCTTCACGATATTGTAATAAAAACGCTGAAGTAAGCGCATATTCTTTGTAATCACAAGTGCATCAGCTTTAAGACCATTCTTGTATTGAATAGTTTTATGTTGATTTGTTTGTAAGCCATCACTAAGTTGAACAATAGCAAGGTAGCCACTATCAGAAGCAACTTTAGATATATAATTGAGATTACCTTTTACAAAACCGACTTCCTGATAAGGGTAAGCATCGAAACGAAGCTGCACCTGCATTCCCGAATCAATCTTACCAAGATTATTTTGCGGTAAATAAACCTGAGCATAGAATTTACTATCCGATGGATTTACATAACCCAATAATTTTCCTTGTTCGATGAATTGATTTTGCTGCAATGGTTGATTAAAAAAGATTGTACCATTCAATGGTGCAGTAATAATGTATTGATGTTTCCAATCATCTACATTACTCTTTAAAGTTTGTAATGCTTGCTCAAAAGTTATTTTTTGTTGAGCAACATCATGATTCAATTGTTCTAATTCTTTTAGCTTATCTCTTTGTTGATTTTGATTAGAAAGAATACTGGAATTAATTTGCGGTATCGACATTTGCTTATTGACCAATTTGCTTTGCTCTTGTCGGTATTCTTCGGCAGAAATTACTTTCTCATCAAACAAGTTTCTTATTCATAGCATAAGTTTGTTGAGAAAGTTCATTGTCCTGCTCGGTTAATTGTTTTTGTTGCTTTAAAGAACTATTCATCTGATTAATGGCAGACATGTCATTCAATATCATATTTTTTTGACGGGCATAGAACCCATTAACTAAATAATCGTTGAATTGCTGCAAAGCAGTTGAATAAGTTTGATAGGATGATTGAAGGCTTCCGAGATTTTGAAAATGTTCGTTAAATAATGCAGCAATTTTATCAACTTTGCCAAGCGCAAGCAGGTGAGTACTGCTATCCAACTGTTTAGATAACTTTAAAGCTTCTTCTGGATTGGCAGTACTTTCTATCCAACCAATCATATCGTCTTGTTTTACCGGATGTCCGTTTTGGACAAATAATCTTATCAACCTTCCTGTTTGTAAAGGCATGATTTCTTTTGGTCCATTATACGCCGAAAGGGTTGCTCTTGTTTGTACAATATCGGGATATCGGATAAACCATGTTCCTGCAAGCAAGGCAAGCAAAACACCTAAGAAAATAAATAGAGCCCACTTTTCTACAAAATCAGGCTTGCGGCTGATAATTTCTTGTGCAGAGTCAGAACGATTTTGGAAATTTCCAACAGCGATGGTTTTAAAATCATCATTTATATAAATTTTTGTGTCTGTTTTTGGCATATTGTTTTTGTTTTTCTATTAACTTGAAGACGTACAATGCGACTTCAAGCTGCAAAACACTTTATAAAATCAAAGCAAATTTTAATTTCCCAACTCCAATTGATTTTTCACCAATTCATAATATTTCCCTTTAACGGAAGTCAGATATTCATGTGTACCTTCTTCTACAATTTTGCCTTTATCCAAAACCACAATTTTATCCGCATTCTTTACTGTGCTTAGTCTGTGTGCAACTACAACAACGGTTTTACCAGTAAAGAACTTTTCAAGATTTTCAACAATTTCTTTTTCATTGTTGGCATCTAAAGAATTAGTGGCTTCATCGAAAAACAAATATTCGGGATTTTTATAAACAGCTCTCGCAATAAGCAAGCGTTGTTTTTGTCCTTGACTTAATCCCGTTCCTTCACTTCCAAGCTGTGTATAAAAACCATTAGGCAAAGATTCTATAAAAGAATAAATATTGGCAATTCTACAAGATTGAATTAGTTTTTCATATTCGATTTCTTCTTGACCAACTGCGATGTTTCTTGCAATCGTGTCATTGAAAATATAACCGTCTTGCATTACCGCTCCGCAAATTTGTCGCCAATAACTATGACTTATATAATCAAAACGAGTGCCACCCTCGAAACTGTTATTTGTTATTTGTTTTCCGGTATCCATTTTCAATTGCTCATTATCAATTGCTCCGATTCTTATTTCTCCATCATATTGTTCATATACTTTCAAAAGAATTTTTAATAAAGTTGTTTTGCCGCTTCCGCTAATACCTACAATCGCTGTCACTTTTCCTTGAGGAATGTATAAATTAATATTTTCTAAAACAGGGTCGTTACTGACTCCGGGATAAGTAAAAGAAAGATTGTTGAACGCAATACTTTTGTTATCCGATAATTGTTGGACATACATTTTTTTAGCATCTTCTTCATCGGGCAATTGATGAATTTCATTTAAACGCTCCATACTTATTTTTGCATCCTGCGCACTTTGTACAAAACCAACCCATTGCCCGATTGGCCCGCTTAACTGCCCGATGATGTATTGCACGGCAAGCATAGATCCAAGTGTTAATTGCCCGTCAATTACTAATTTGGCAACGATAAAACTGATCGCAATATTCTGTATTTGATTAATGAGTGTTGCGCCTGCTGATTGCCATTGACTGTAATTGAGTGTTTTGAAATTCAGTTTAAAAACAGAAGCCTGTATATTCTCCCAATCCCAACGTTTTTGTTTTTCTGCGTTGTTTAATCTTATTTCCTGCATTCCTTGTACTAATTGCAAAGTGGCATTGTTTTCTTTGGAAGAAAGATGAAAAGTTTGATAATTTATCTTTCTACGAATGCGCAAGAATATTTGCACCCAAGCAAAATAGATAAGACTGCCAATCATAAAGACAAAGAATAATTCTACATTGTACATCATCAATACAATAGCATATACCACAAAAGTAAAAACAGAAAACATCGTGTTTAATGCCGTTCCTGTCAAGAAAGTTTTGAATAGTTTTATGGTCACCGATTCTTTGTAAAGTATCGCCTGTATGATATACATCAAAATAAGAAAGGGGTAATCTTGTGAGCTTTATCCAAAAATCCGAAAGAATCTGAATATTCAGAATATTGGATATTCGTAATAACAATCGACTGCGAATAAAATCAACAATGGTTTGACTGAATGTAAGCATGAGTTGTGCTATCAATACAATCACAACAAATTGCAGGTTCTGTGTATTAATGCCGGTATCCACGATGCTTTGTGTAAGAAACGGAACAACTAATTGAAGTAGCGAAGTAATAATCAACGCGATAAAAACTTGGGTGATTTGAAAACGACTTTGTGCTAAATATTGAAACACCAATCTCCAACTTAGTTTGTGTTCTTTCTCTCCGTCTGCATCAAAGAAAACGGGCGTGGTTTCTAAAAGCAAAGCAACACCCACTTGTTCTCCTTCGGTTTCCGAAGAAATCCAATGGTGCAAAAAATCATTTTTAGATAAAGTAATTACACCCTTTCCCGGGTCAGCAATCTTTGCTTTGTTTTTGGAAATATCTGTCAACACCACAAAATGATTTTGATCCCAATGCAGAATACAAGGAAGTGCTATTTGGGATAATTGGAAATAATCAATTTTTACACCTCTTGTTCTGAAACCGATATTTTCTGCAGTCTCGCTTATGCCAAGTAGCGAAACTCCTTCTTTACTGAATCCTGTTCTTTGTCTTAATGTATCTGCATTATAATGCCTCCCATAGTATTTAGCCACCATCCTTAAACAGGTTGGCCCACAGTCCATTGCGTTTAATTGTTTGTAGTAAGGGAAGGGCTGCATTGTAAAATCGAATTAATTCATCAAAAATAGATCGAAGAGAAATTTAATGAAGTGAGTTTAAAAAATTATCTAACTCTTGTCCATAAATGTTTTGTTTTATTATCTTACCATTGGCATCTACGACAACATTGAAAGGAATAGATTCCAATCTCAAATACTTTACAACGGGAGATTCCATTGCTTTTAAATCGCTAATTTGCAACCAATTGGTTTTATCTTCATTAATTGCTATTTTCCAGGACTCGCCAGAATTATCCAAAGAAACTCCCACCAAAAAAACGCCTTTTTCTTTAAGTAAAAGCTCCTTTTTTATTAAATCTTGATTGATTCTCCTACAGGGCCCACACCAACTTGCCCAAAATTCTATTAGTGAATATCTATGTCGTTTATAAAAATTCTTATTTAAAGTATAGTTGTTAAAAGCTGTATCAATTCCTATAATAGTTGGTAATTCAGCTTCTTTTTCATTATTCTTTTCATTGGCTTCTACGTTTTTTGTAGCCATAAGACGACTGTAAAAATTTCTTCCATAGAAAGAATTTTTTACGCTATCTGGAAGGGATAGATACATTAGATAATATTTCTTGTACGAAAAATCGGGAATATTAGGAAAAGCATAAGCTACAAGATAACTTCCTGGGTTTTCTTTGGCGAATTTATCATATATTATTATAAGGCTATCATCAATCTCCTTTATTTTAGTGGCATAAAAAAACATACTATCTCTACTTTGGGTGTGCTGTAAAGAATCTTGTAGTAAACTTTTACGTTCATTCAATGGAACTCGTATCTTTCTAAGATTGTCAAATTTATTATAGAAAACCGATTTTGTTTTAATTTCTCCTCTATATTCTCTATTTGCACTATCATCTTCAACAAGGGATAAATAAAATTCATATCTACTATTATCTATATCGAAAGAAAAACCGCCATATTTATACTCAAGCATTGCAATAGATGGATAAGGCACTTGACCTTTAATTTCAAACGAATCGTTTTTTATATATGCTGTATCGATTTTCGAAATATTTAAAAAACGCAAAATAACTGTATCATTGTCTTTTAAATTCGATTTGCCTAATGGTTCTATTTTGTTGTTAATATATCCCTTAATGTCAAAATTATATTGAGCAAACGTACTTAGGGTAAAAAAATAATTTAATATTAAAATGAATAATATTCGTTTCATATATTATGTTTATTCTACAAAATTAAGCAAAGAAAAAGGGTATAAGTAACCCTTATAAACTTATACCCTAATCAATTAATCTGCAATGGTACTTTGAGTAAATGTATAGCTATAATTTGCACAATCCCCACCTGCTTGATTTGCGCCTTGACAATATGTGTTACAGCCACTTTTACAGTCAGCATCTGTTGTCCACTGGCTTGTAACGTTATCAGGTAAAGATAACTTTACCCCTCCTGAACTTTTTAAAGTACAAGAGCAAGAGGTCGATCCTCCTGATGGCGCTATTCCACCCAAAACGTTTTTCATTTGTTCTCTTGAGAGAACTGTACCGCCTGCAAAATTGTGCAGGTCAAATTTTCTTTTGTGCATTTTTTAAATTTAAAATTTAATAAATAACAGCCTTATTATTTTAATAAGACCGACTTTCTTTCTATTTATAGTCGACATTAAACAGAAAAAAAATATTTTAAATCAGCTACCGAATATTGCTCCGGTAACTGATACGAATTTACAAAAAATGTAGGCGTAAAAGCTATTTCCGTTTTATAACACCAATCACTCATCGCTTTTATCTTACTGCCCTGCTGCTTTAATTCTCCGTTTATCGGATATTTAGCGGCAAAAGCAGCGTAATCTTTCTTTTTTGAAATATCAATCAAAACTACAAAGTGATTTTGATCCCAATGAAGAATGCAGGGAAGCGTTATGTCTGAAAGTTGAAAATAATCAATCTTTACACCTCTCGTTCTGAATCCTATCTTCTCGGCTGTTTCACTGATACCGAGTAGCGTAACGCCTTGCTTACTGAACCCTGCTTTTTGGCGAAGCGTATCTGCGTTATAATGCCTTCCATAATGCTTGGCCACCATGCGCAAGCAAGTTGGCCCGCAATCCATGGCATTCAACTGTTTGTAGTAGGGAAAGGCATTAACTCGCATTTATAATTTGAGTAATTTTTATTCTATTATCTTTTCGACATATACAGGCGTTCCGTCCGCTTTTAACCCTTCTATTATTACCCTGAACTTCTTTGAATAGTCATTGTTATAAAAGGATATTTTCACTTTTTTATTATCTTTATCATCCATCCCCATTTGCGGATTCCAGTACAAAGTTTTGCGCTTATCTGTAATACTATCGTTTTCTGTGTTATAAGCAGGCTCGTAAAACTTTTTGGATATAGTATAACCAATTATTATGTTTCTTTGTTTTGTATCGTTTTCGCCTTTTTCTGCCTGAGAAAACTTTTTGGTATAAATAGCAATCACACCTCTTGGTAATTTCGTATCTGTTGTTACACCTCCGCCTCCCGGCGCTAAAACAAAGTAATCTGGAAAATATTTTATAAATGCTATGTCTGGATAAGATATTGTATTATTCACAACATCAATTGGTATGAGGGATTCATCTACAAAAACATATGGAGGAGAAACCTTGCTGTCATTTAATCGTGGTACTCTTCCCCGTAATAAATCTATAATGGAACTTCTAGGCCCACCATAACTATACAATATCGGGTTATTTTCTAAGACTACTCTGTACCCTGGAGCATTTTTAAAAACAGAACTTGCATATATATCTTCAATACTATCCATTGTTGTTTTTCTTGTAGCAGTAACCGTAACTGTGGTCAGCATTTTGCCCGATGTATCTCCATAATAATGATTCAACCATTGAGATACACGAATGGTAGCGTGTCCATTTGCCTTAAACAATTCAAACGGATATTCATTAAATGCTGCTTGGGGTAATTGTTCAAAATTTAAAGTAAGATGACTTTGCTTGCCAGGATGATAAGCCAGCTTCGTAGTGTCTGCAATTATCATGGTACTATCTGCAAAACTGCCGTCTTTGTTTGTTTTTACATTATACTTTCCAAAACCGATTCTGTCGTTGAGGATAAAAGAAAGACTATCAGGATAATGTTTCTTTTTATCTGCAATATTTCCTCTCAGAAAAAAATAATTACTGTCTCTCGGATATTTTATTGCTGGTTGAGTTCCCTGAGCTATTTCATGCCAATTGTATTTTCTCCAGCCATTCGTCAGCATTACCAAATCAAGTTGTTGTTGTCTTGTAGATGTTGTGTCTTCAAAATAATAAGCAGGATTAATGATTTTGCCTTTTAATTGTCCTGTCAAAAGCAGGTAGGTAATAATATTTTCGGTTGAATCGTTTGGAATATCGGCATCTGTTACAGCTATGGATAAATCGGTGGCTATGCTGTCATCATAATTTAACGTAATGCTGTTCAATCCTTTTTTTTCTGTGCTTGTTTTTTCTATGGAGAGATTTGGTAAATGACTGTCAATATCATTACCTCTTACAAAAGAAATGCGTTCTGTCAAAGGATGCCAGTCTTTGTCTAAAACAGTAAAAGTAATAATGCCAGAAGGCAGGTCATTGGTCGGAATGATGGATACTGCGCTGTCTCTTGTGCTGAGGTCTATTTTGGCAAGATAGTCCACTATGCCGTTCATCGTAGCAAGCAAATAAACCTGACTGAGTTGTTCTGTGTTGTGTTTTTGGATAATGATTTTTCTCTTGTCTTGTTCTAAGAGAACCTGCATATTAACTCCCCATGATTGAGCTTCGGGTAGATTAACTGTTGGTTTAGTTGAATCATATTCGGCAACATAAGTTGTTGTTGCTTTCGGTGTAAGATAAAAAGTGCCCATGCCGTCATGTATGGTTATGAAACTTGTAACAGAATCGTTATGGTTATCCTTGATGGTTCCGTTGAGTTCTATCGGGTTACCAAACTGGTCGGTTGCCTTAAATGCGACTTTATTCTGTACGCCTGCAACTAAATTACCGCCTTCGGGGAAGAATTGTAAAAGTATTTTTTGTGGTTCTGTTTTTTGTATAGGCAAACTTGCTTTGGCAGAAAGAACAGGAATTGTTTTATGAAACAGATATGCCGTATCATCATTGAGCATCCATCTTGTATAGGCAAGCACTTCTATCTGATTACCCTCGATTGTTTGAGGAATGGCAAACTGTCCGTAAGTTGCTCCCTGTACAATCGGGTAAGCCTGGTGCTGCAACAGCTTACCTGTGGCATCGAACCAATCTACATAAAGGTTCTTACTATAAGAAGATACAAAACCATTAGCAGTTAAATAGCCTTTAAACCACACCGTGTCATCAGCCGAATATAAATTGTTGTCTAAATGAAGATACACTCGCTCAAAAGGATGCCCGCTGAAATAATCATTCAGAGTTTTATCTATTGTTTGAGCGTTTATAATAGACAAAAAACATAAAGAATAACTTAAACTGAAAATCTTTTTCCTCATATCAAGATAATTAACACATTAGAATATTAGGCAGGATTTCTCTCTATTACAGCTATTTATAAATAAGCTAAAATATAAAGAAAAATCCTACCTTGCTTTGCTTCTTGCTAAACAGCTTCGTCACACCTGTAAACTATATTGTCATTGGACAATGAATACCCATTACAAACCAAGCCAGGACAGCAAGCCTTTCCAGAAACCTCATCACATGCTCCATTCAAATTGGCACAAGTACCACCCGGCTCCGGATTTCCACCGGTAACATTTTTCATTTCTTCTCTTGAGAGCCTTCTACCGCCCGTAAAATCGTGCAGGCTAAATTTTTTGTTTTGCATTTTAATGAAATTTAATTTGTAAAAAATGAAATTTATTCTTTTACCACTTTGGCAGGTATCGCCTCAAATATTGCGACAATTGTGGCAATGTTTGAAAAGGTATTTATTGACTTTAATTTTTCATTACCTCCTTTTTCTTTTTTTAAGTTTTTTTAAACAGAAAGAAAATATTTTAAATCGGCTACCGTGTATATTTCCGGCAACTGATAACCATTTACAAAAAATGTAGGCGTAAAAGCAATTTCCGTTTTGCTGCACCATTCAGCCATCGCATTTATCTTATCATCTTGACGCTTCAATTCGCCATTCATTGGATATTTCGCTGCAAATGCTTCATAGTCTTTTTTATCTGCCAAATACCAATCATCTAATGCTTGTTTCGTTTGTTGTTCATTGTTTTTTTCATTTATGGCAAGTAAGTGCTTTACTGGTGGAGTTTTGAAGTCTTTTTCATCGTCCGTCGCTGTGAAAAGAATTTGAACTTGCACTTCAGTATTATTTTCCAATAATTCTTCAATTGCAGGATGTGCCCTAGCACATGGACCGCAATATGGGTTACATACTTTTACGAGTTTGTATTTTGCATTCGGATTGCCCAAACTTATTCCCAAACCATCTGTTGGTTCAGTAATAGTTTTTTGTTTTACAAGCAGCGCTTCAAATATTTGCGGATTGTGTTTTAAGCGTTGGAGTTCATTCTTGTTTTGTTTGTTTTCTTTGGCTTGGCGCAAAGCAGGCAACAAAAGGCTTACTACTAAAAAAGGAATGGAAAAGAAAACAAGAATTGTAGCAACACTCGATATTTGAATGTTTGATAAATTGTCAACAATATGAAATTCTCCAAATAAAGCCGTGATAAATTGCAATGCAAGAATTACTTGTACAGTTAAACATAATACACACCATTGCTTGGCAATTCTTGATTGATAATATATAGAGAATAGAATATAGGGAAAAGCCAGTACATTTAACCAAAAAAGAATAAATAATATGGAAGTATTATAAATTCCCGAAACTAAAAGACTTATTAAACTGCCTGCGAAATAAGTAAAACCAATCGCACTCCAACTAATACCGAAAATCTTAGAAGCAGTAGAACTAAGTATAGCATTACAATTAGTTTTGCTTCCGCCTGTACATATTTGTTGCAATGCTGCATTATATTTATCTACTTCGTACCAAAGCAATAATGTACCAACGATTGTTCCTGCAAGTGTGAGTATTGCGTACAATATAGACCAAACAGAATCTATTCCATTTTTTGCAAAACAAATACCACAAGCAATTATCGTTAAAATGGGAACGACAGCAACTGAAAGTATCTTGGTTAATTGCAATCGCTTTTCTTCTTGTAAGTGCGTGGTATAATCCTTCTCGCCTGCGGTGTCTGATTTCTCTGCAAGCAATACAATACCTGTAAATATTTTATCGAATTCAGCTTTTGAAAAAGTTGTTTCTTTCTTTTCCAAAGGATGGTAAAATTTTATTGAATCGTTTTCAACATTTGATACAACACAAAATAAACTTTCGTACCCTACTTTTATTTGTGCAATAAATGGTGTTGGAAATTCATTCAAAGAATTTATATCGGATTTAAGGGCAATATTTTCTATTCCTATGTTTTTTAAAACATCGCTTACAGATAACAAACTCGTATAATCAGGATGTTCTTCTAATTGTTTTTGAATGGTTGTTTTGGTAACGAGAATCTCTAATTTCTGACAAAGCATAAAAGTTACACTCTCAGGATTTCCATAAGGAGAAAGAAGGTCTTTTAAGGTTCGAATTGGGTGCATAGAAGAGTTTTCTATCGTTTTCTATTCCAATTGTTTTTTCAAATCGCAACACCAAATTAATGACAGTTATTTATTATTTCCAAAATAATTTCTTCTAAGTAAGAAATATTTTATTTACCCATACATTCGGAGAAAACCCGAAAGTTTTATTTTTTTATTTTTCCGAATTAAATAATTTTTCTAGAAATTCTTGATGTTTTTTATCCTGTCCATTATAAAGTTCTTGCCAAGCTTGTTTACAAGGCTGAAAATCTTCCTTAATATAATAGTTGATAATAAAGATTAAAGTCAAACTAATGACTAAAATGGTTAGCCATTTAAAAAGATTTTTGTATATTGATTTATAAATATCACTTTGCGACCAATGCGAAAAAAGATAAAGTTTCCATTCATGCATAACAGGAATAGTAACTTTATCTGTCAATGATTTTACAGATTTGTAATTATCATCCACACTTTTTACAATTTTGCCATTCATTTGAGTTGTATCATTTTTGATTACTTCCACATCCGTTTTTACTTGCATGGACTGAACACTTAATTCATCCATTTTATCATACTATTTTTCAATAGCAAGCATAAGCAAACCATCATCGTCTTGCTTTTGATTAATTTTGGACATTTCTACCAAAACTTCTTGTAATATTTCTTGTTCCACATCGGCTATAATTTTAGTTTTAATTGTTTTTGAGGAATTTTTATATTGATAAATTCGGTTGTATTTGTTGTTGCTTGTTCATTTGATTGCTCAAATTTTTATGTTCCACTTTTGTAGAATGGTTGTTGGAAAGGTTTTGATTTTGTGCTAATAATTTTTCAATCTTAGCAAGCGAAAAGCCTATATTGCTTCCTTTCACTTTGACTTTAATGCTTTGTAATTGATGTTTTGGTAAATTTTCATTTTCCACAAAACTCAACGTAATATGTAATACAGGATAGCACCCGTAACGACATTCAGGCGAAAGAAGAAATTTTCTGATAGGTATGTTTCCAGCCTTTGGTAATGTTCTTTGGACATGGCGGACGATTTAAGGTTATCTTCTTCCTATGACTATATCATTGAATGTCAATGAGGTTAAAAAATATTTTTGTGGATTAAGTTGTGAGTAGGTAAAAGGGGAAAATAATGAATATATAGTCTATCATTCTATAGAAAAAATACATCTCCTATGAGTGTTCAATTCGGTCGTGAATATGTTCAATTCACTTTACTTCTCATTTTCGGTCTTGAATAGCATATTGAACTTTGCCTAAACAAAAAATAAAAACTATGTACAGAAAAATTTTATTCGCAGCAATGATATTGATTAGTACCGTATCATTCGCTCAATCACAAAATGACATAATCATCGGAAAATGGAAAGATGACGCAGGTGACAGAACTATCGAATTTGTAAAAACAGATGCAGGTTACAATGCAATCATCCGCACAGCCGAAGATGCGTCTTTGGTCGGGAAAATACAAATCTCACATCTGCAAAAGAAAGATGCAACACATTATATTAACGGCACTTTGTACATAATTACAAAAAACAAAATGGCAAAATGTTCTGTGGAAGCGGACAGCAATAACGAACTAGTAATTACAGGGAAAATGGGAATGTTTTCCAAATCGCAAAAATGGACAAGGGTAGATGATTAATATTCATTCCTATTAATCATGTTATAAAAAACGTTTAAAAAATGCAAGATGAAAAATATAACAAAGCTATTCATACCAATGTTACTTTCATTCACATATGTAAGTAATATCAATGCTCAGGTTAGTGTGAGAGTTTCTATTCGTATTGCACCACCTGTTATCCCTGTTTATCAGCAGCCGGTATGCCCTACAGAAGGATATTTATGGATTCCCGGTTATTGGGGTTATGGGACTTATGGTTATTATTGGATTCCCGGTTATTGGACGACCCCTCCGAAAATTGGTTATCTGTGGACGCCCGGCTATTGGACTTTTGTAGAGGGATTTTATAAATGGACGCCCGGTTATTGGGGTGTTCATGTAGGATATTACGGTGGTATAAATTATGGATTTGGTTATTATGGAACAGGATTTGTCGGAGGCATTTGGAAAGGAAGTGTATTTTGTTATAACACGGCTGTAGTTCATGTAAATACTGTCGTAGTACATAATACATATATCAATAAAACAGTTGTTGTACATACACCGGCGACTTGTTACAGTTATAACGGAATAGGCGGCGTAACGAGGCAAGCCACTCATACAGAAACAATATATTCAAACGAAGCGCATATCCATGCGACTTCTGTACAAACGCATTATGTTTCTGTTGCGGGTTCCAACAAAACCCAATATTATTCGAACAATCATGGTGTTCCGCCAACTACGGTTGTAACAAATGACAATACAGAATATAAAAGTTACAATAAAACGTCTGTTCGAAAAATAAATAATGGTGTACATGTAGAAAGAACGCGCGTGCGTGTCCGAAAATAATTAATAATAAACGTTGATAAAAGCCTTCGGGTATCGGAGGTTATTTGGTATATAATATCAAAAAAGTGATACTATATAATCGCATACGCATAAAAATTATGTTAGAATCTTCTATTGGCTTCTCTACAACAAATCATTTTTATAATAGTTAAAATATTTATTCTAAAAAAAAATTATTTAACAATTGTTCAATTCGGTCGTGAATATGTTCAATTCACTTTACTTCTCATTTTCGGTCTTGAAAAGCATATTGAACTTTGCCTAAACAAAAAATAAAGACTATGTACAGAAAAATTTTATTCGCAGCAATGATATTGATTAGTACCGTATCATTCGCTCAATCGCAAAATGACATAATCATCGGAAAATGGAAAGATGACGCAGGTGACAGAACTATCGAATTTGTAAAAACAGATGCAGGTTACAATGCAATCATCCGCACAGCCGAAGATGCATCTTTGGTCGGAAAAATACAAATCTCACATCTGCAAAAGAAAGATGCAACACATTATATTAACGGCACTTTGTACATAATTACAAAAAACAAAACGGCAAAATGTTCTGTGGAAGCGGACAGCAATAACGAACTAGTAATTACAGGGAAAATGGGAATGTTTTCCAAATCGCAAAAATGGACAAGAGTAGATTAAAGATTCAGACAGTTAAAATTTCATTTTCATAAGCAATCTGTAATGAAAAAATTTATCTTAATTGTTTTGTTGCTTCAGATATTTGTGTCGTTGCACGCGCAAGTACAAATCAATTCGCTGAAAGATTTATTGTCCTATGCCGACAGTCATTCCATCTCGATTAAAACATCCCTGATACAGCAAAACATTTCAAAATCCGAAGCAAGGGCTTCAAAGTCTTATCTGTATCCGAATGTAAATGCAAGCGGGGGATTTAACGACAATCTCACGATTCAAAAAACGCTGGTACCCGAACAATTATTCGATGCATCCGCACCTGCAGATTCTTATAAAGCATTCCAATTTGGAAGGCAATACAATTATTTGGCAGGTGTTCAGGCGCAATGGAACATTCTCGACTTTCAAAAAATGTTCGCCTCGAAAACAGCACACCTTCAAAACAAATCTGATTTAGCCCAAACACAGGTTACAAGATACAACACATACAATCAACTGGCTTCGGATTATTACAGTATTGTGATGTCACAATATGCGCTTGATATTTATCGCAAAGATTTAATCACGACACAGACAATGCTTGCAAGTTCAAACCTGCAATTCCAAAAAGGAATCATCAGTGAAAGTGACAATAACGAAGTTGCAATCCAGAATTTGAAGAATCAAAAAAATGTAAATGCTGCGGAACAAAATCTTGCTCAAGCATACAGTCAACTGCAAATTGATTTGAATACAACCGAACCTGTTCATGTCGAAAACAAAGATGTGAGACAAAATAATTCTTCCAATATTTTGGATACATCTTTATGGATTACGCATCCCGATATAACGTTACAGGAAGCACAGGTTGCCTTGGCACAATCTGCATTAAAAGAAAACAAAGCGTTGCTCTACCCTTCGCTCAGCATAAATTATCAATACAATTACAATTGGGTCATGAGCAAACCTGTTGATTTTTCATCTGCAAACAAACTTCCTCAACAATTTGTAGGATTGAAACTAAACATTCCCATTTTCAGCGGTTTTTCCAACAAAGAAAAAATTAAACAATCGCAAATGGTATTGCAACAGCAACAATTCAAACTGCAGGATACAAAAATATCAGAAGCCAAGCAGGACGAAATAATGATCATACAATATAACCAATCAAAAGACGAATTGGAAAAAAACAAATCGATTCTCACATTGCAGGAAAGAAACGATTTCCACACAGCCAATCAATACAAAGCAGGGCTTTTAAGTCTTTACAACCGTATGGACAGGTACAAGGATTTATTGTCGGCACAAAACGATTTTCTTCAAAGCCTTTCCGATTACACATTGGCACAATATAAAATCTACATAAGAAATTTAAATTATAAATAAAATGAATAACCGTTTTTTATCCTTCGGAAAAACGAATGTGTTATGGATTGTATCATTTTTTGTTGTGTTTATACATTTAGCATCCTGCAAAAAATACGATACCACATCGCCTGTAAGAAAGAATATTGTGGAAGCCGTTTTTGCAAACGGTTATCTAAAGCGAGAAGACGAATACGACATATCCGCCAATGCAGCGGGCACTTTGTACGGATTTAATTTAAAAGAAGGAGACAGCATTCACTATAAGCAAATTGTTGGTTATATTAACAATGAAGCGCAAAAGAACCAAGTAATTCAGGCTCAATTGGCATATGCAAATGCAGTTACGGATGCCGCCGAAAACTCTGATCAATTGATACAGTTGCAACAACAAGTTGTGCAGGCTCAAGCGCAACTGGCGCACGACAAATTAAACTATTCGCGTTACAAAGATTTGATGGCAACCAATTCTGTATCGAAATCCGATTACAATAATGTTGAACTTCAATACACCAACTCTCTTCACAATCTTGAAATTGCAGAAAAGAAATACGCACAAACAAAAACCGATTTATCGTATAGTGCAAATTCAGGCAATGCAGCCTTAAAGCAGCAACAATCGTTGCTTAACGACTATAATGTACAGGCAGATAGCGCGGGAATCGTGATTGAAACCTATAAGAAAAATGGAGAGATATTAAAAAACGGAGACAATATTGCTTTGATAGGCAGTGGCACTTATAAAATAATTTTATGGGTTTCCGAAGATGATATCATAAAGGTAAGCTTAGGGCAAAAAATAGCTGTCCATCTCAACACACACTCCGACAGTGCTTTTACCGCGACCGTTACAAAAATATATCCCGGGTTTAACGACGACCAGCAATCATATACTGTGGAAGCACATTTTGACGAATTGCCAAAAAACTTATATTCCGGAACACAATTACAGGCAGACATTTCCGTAGGATACAAAAAAAATGCGTTGGTAATACCTGCAAATTATTTGCAAAAAGACGGAACCATACAATTGAAAAACGGCTCTTCAAAAAAAATAGTTACAGGGTATAAAGATGACCAATGGGTAGAAATTCTTTCAGGTATTTCGGAAAACGATGTTATCAAAACACCAAAAAATTAATGTTGTATGAATACCGATTATAAAATAGCATGGGTTCATCTTACTTCAAGAATTCGGCAGTTGTTGGTTGCTACGCTCAGTGTTACGTTCGGGATATCCATGTATATTTTCATGAACAGTTTTATGTCCGGCGTCAACGATACGCAAACCGAGATTACATTCACCTCTATGGCACATATTCGTATTTATAACGATTTGCCTACAGGAACACCGATTCCGATAATGAAAGAACCTATGGAGAAAAATACGATATTGATGGTTGACAATGCGCGACATATTCTTTATACCGAAGGAATGAAAAACACTGATCCCATTGTAACGGCAGTCAGCAAAATTTCCGATGTTCAGGCCGTAACCGTACAGATGAATGAAAACGTATTCCTTCAAAACGGCGTAAGCAAAGTAAGCGCATCGCTTTCGGGAATTGATGTGCCTAATGAAAATAAGGTTTTCAATACTTCGCATTATATGGTAAGTGGAGACTTGAAAGAACTTGACAAAAGAACGGATGCAATCGTATTGGGAACGGGACTTGCGAGCAGCTTGGGCTTGAGCAATGGAGATAATGTTACCTTAACTACTTCAGACGGCGTCACAAAAAATTACAAAATCGTCGGATTGTTTGAAACGGGATCAAAAGGAACCGACCAAACAAAAGCCATGATTTCTATTTACGCGGCGCGACAACTTTATTCCAAAAATAAAAGCTATGCAACCGATATTCAAATTAACATTAATGACTATAACGAAGCTCGTGCAGTTGCGGTAGAGATGAAAGGTATTACTTCTTACAAAATTGAAGCATGGCAGGAAGGGAACAGCCAGTTAGATTCTGCGAATGTACTTCGCAACATAACCGCAATGGCAGTTTCACTCACAATTTTAATTGTCGCCGGCTTTGGTATTTACAATATCATGAACATGACGGTTAATGAAAAAATTAAAGAAATCGCTATTTTAAAAGCAATGGGATATAATGGGAAAGATATTGTAAAAATATTTCTTACACAATCGGTCGTCATCGGTTTTATCGGCGGAATTATAGGCTTGATTTTGGGTTTTACCATTTCAAAAATAGTAAGTAAAATTCCTTTTAAAATCGCAACGTTAGATACGTTACCTATCAACTTCAACCCGAAAGATTATATTCTCGCTTTTGTATTCGGCATTTTCATCACTTTTTGGGCGGGATATCTTCCTGCGTACAAAGCCTCAAAAGTAGATCCCGTGGACATTATAAGGGGATAATGTTTTTAAATTCATTATATTTTTAACCATACACCATGAATGCTTTAAAAGCAACGAATGTCGTAAAATATTTTCGCACACCTGAACCGTTTAAAGTTCTAAAAAACGTTTCCTTCGAAGTGGACAAAGGAGAATTTGTCTCCATCGTAGGGAAATCAGGTTCGGGAAAATCAACTTTGCTATATCTGTTATCCACAATGGATACGGATTATGAAGGCTCAATCAATATCAACGGAACGCTTGTGACAGGCAAAAAGCAAAACGAGCTGGCGGCTTTCCGCAATGAACATATAGGTTTTGTTTTTCAATTTCATTATCTGCTACCTGAATTTACTTTGTTGGATAATGTAATGCTGCCCGCGTTGAAGTTGAACAGTAAATCAAAAGAAGAAATCCAAAACAGATCAATGGAGCTCCTCGATATGCTTGGGCTGAAAGGCTACGAGCATAAAAGAGCTTCGAATCTTTCCGGCGGTCAACAACAACGCGTTGCCATTGCACGCGCCTTAATTAACGATCCGGCAATTATTATGGGCGATGAACCTACAGGAAATCTGGATTCCCAAAATACCAAAATAGTATTTGATATTTTTAAAGACTTGGCAAGGGAAAAAGGGCAAACAATCATAACCGTTACACACGACGAAGAATTTGCCGCCAACAGCGATAGAATTATCGAATTGCGCGATGGCGAAATCATTGGCACACAAGAAAATTAATACAACACTTTTTATTCGACAAAGATTCATTTCACAATGCGTAAACAAATTTTTTATACTATTTTATTTGTAGTTTTTATTGCTGCAAGAAGTTTCGGACAGTTTCAAACTCCCTCGTTTTTCGGGATTAATTATTCTCCCTCAAAAATTAAAAACGATTCAATAAATGGCACATCCAATGATGTGAATGCGTATCTTAATTTTCCTGTTTATCGTAATGATAAACAATTTATAGGAGCACGAATAAATTATGAAAGCATTCATACAAACGAAGTAAACAGTTACTTTGACCGTCATTTCACTGGAACTGATTTGAATGTTTTTTGGCAAAGCAAATTGAATGAAAAGCACAAACTATATGTTTTTGCAAAAGGGGGAATTTATTCCGATTATAAAGATATTTCAGGCAAAGACATTCGCTTTCTTATAGGTTCTGGTTATATCACAAAAAACTCCGACAGACTTTCAACGGGTTTCGGACTGATTTATGGAAGACAGTTCTTCGGCAATCAAATCAATCCGTACATCGCCATTGATTACGACATAACGCCGAAGTTGAACCTGAGTGGAATTCTGCCTGTTCGTCCTGTATTGACTTATAAAATATCCAACCGCTTTTCATGGGTAAATGAGATAGACGGAAACGTTCAAACTTTCAGATTATCGCAAACCGATTACGATAATTCTTTTGTACAAATCATCGGATGGAAATATGTAAGCTCGGCGCAATTTCTTGCAGGCAAGCATCACATGTTTACGGCAGGCATCGGATATCTCGCACAAACACAAGGATATTATAATGATGAAGATGTGAATAACTGGAAAATATTTACCTTCAATATATCGCAAAAAAACAAGCCGATAGAGTTGTTAAAAATGCATGGCGTAACTTTTTCCATAGGATATGATTTTGTATTGTGATAGAAATGAAATCGAAAATTAATTACATATTACCGATTGCCGTAGCGGCTATTTTTCCAGGGCTTAATTTTTTCAGCAATACGGAACTTTCTTTCGGATTAACGGAATTACTTAAAAGGTGGCTGTTTGCATCGCTTTCATTATACTTTCTTTGGTATGTTTTACTATATGCAAAAAAGAAAATTAACACACATGTATGGCTTTACATCGTATTGATTGTAATATTGTATATTGGTCTTATATACTGTATTTTCGATAATCCTTTTTCGATTTATGGAAGACATTTAAAATGGCAGGTTTTATTAAAACTTTTTTCCGCATCCATACTTATATTGATTATTCAGTATTCGTTGGAAGCCAATGCGAGCATTAATCGATTGCAATTGGAAAGAAATCGATTGGTTCTAGAAAAATACAAAGTACAATTACAGGAATTGCGCAATAAGGCTGATCCGCATTTTCTTTTCAATACACTGAATACGCTTCGATCGATGATACGGAAAAATCATCCCGATTCAGAAAAATTTGTAATGAACCTTTCCGCATTTTATCGGCAGACTTTAAAATCAAATTCTTCTTCGACAATCTTTTTGGAAGAAGAGTGTGAAGTGTTCAATTCATATATATATCTTATGCAAACACGCAGCGAAGGCGCTATTTATGTAAAGACGGACATTGCGGAAAAATGGTTGCATTATAAAATTCCGACTTTATGTTTGCAGATTGTCGTTGAGAATTGCATAAAACATAACAGGATATCTTCTGCCGAGCCTTTGTTTATTTCCATCTTATCGAAGGAAGATGGTTATATAGCTATTCAAAATAATCTTTTGCCCAAAATTTCTGTTGCAGAAAAATCAGGTTACGGTCTGAAGAATATAGAAAGCTCTTACGAATTGCTGAACATAGAAAATGGTTTGTCGGTATGCAAAACGGAAGATTCATTTGAAGTAAAATTGAAATTGATAGCGCCATGAATGTTTTGATTGTCGAGGATGAGGCACATACTTCCGATCTTTTGAAAGAAATAATTGAAGAACGGGAAGAATTTGGCGTTGTCAATACACTGGATTCTGTATCGGACGCCGTAAAATATTTATCAAAGTTTCAACAACAAATCGATTTGATTTTTCTCGACATTCAACTCTCGGACGGAATAAGTTTTGACATTTTCAAAAATGTAGATATACATATTCCTATTGTGTTTTGCACAGCTTATGACCAATATACTTTACAGGCAATCAAGAATAACGGAATTGATTATATACTAAAACCCTTCGATGAGAAAGAAGTGCACAAGGCGCTTGAAAAATACCGTCGGCTTGCAGAGGTTTTGGGTAAAAAAAGTAATTTGCCTGTAACTTTTCAAGCACCTGAACCGACTAGTTATCAGGAAAGTTTTCTGGTACAGTTGAAAGAAAAAACGCTTGTGATCGAAACATCGCAAACAGCTGTTTTTTGTGTTGAGCACGAAACGGTTTATTTGTACACAGCAAAAAATGAAAGATTTCCGTTGTTTAAAAATATGGATTATATTGAAACATCATTGCCTCCTAACAAATTTTTCCGCATCAGCAGACAAATGATTATAAACAGAGAAAATATTATCTCTATGGAGCCCTTCTTTAACAGAAAAGTGATTTTAAATTTGAAGATTTCTCCAAAAGAAAAACCGATTGTAAGCCGCCTTAAAGTATCCTTATTTAAAGAATGGCTGGAGCGAAGCGGCAATTGAAAATAAAGGTTTTAATTGCTGACTTTGAACCAATATAAAATTAATTATATTCTTAAGAAATTACTTAATTAATCCAAGTTGTCATTTAGCTTGTAAGTTTATTAAAGGTGTAAGCGAAAATAAACATCCATATTTTCAATAAGAATCCTTTAAAAGTTACGGCGTGAATTTTTCTGAGAAAGAGATTTTTGATTTCACTGAATGTTGTTTCAATTCTTTTTCTGCTGTATTCTTTCAAAAAACGTTGCCATGGCTCATCCTTTCTTTTGCTGTTGGATTTTCTGCTGATTTTCAAATGCACTCTCCTTCGGCTTCCAGCATTTATGTATTGCACTGAAAGAAGATGCTAAACATATTATTAAAAAATGGGGACAACCTTGTTTATCAAAAGATATGACACTTCTAAAACAGCGAGTCACTATTCAATCGGTCACTCATCTGATAAATAATCATGTCAAGGAAAATTGCTAAAAAATTAAATAGTCAAAAGCCGATAACTACCTATTATGCCCGCCACAGTTTTGCTACAATATAGTTAAATCATAATAATTTGTCATATTATTTGTATTTTTGTATTATGTCGTATTCAAGATAGGGGGGTGAGAGGGGGTGGGAAAAGGGGGGGGGGGGGGTGTGGGGGGGGGGGGGATGGGTGGGGGGGGGGATACTTAAAAACAGCGGCGTTTCAACCGAATTTATCAGTGAAGCTCTGGGGCATAGTTCTTTATCAACAACAAAAAATTATCTAGCAGGCTTTGAACAAGATGCAATAAAAACAACAACGGATGTACTTATTTCCTTTAAGAACATGTATTCATATTCAGATAATGTTTTAGATATATAAGTTCTTATCTTTAATGAACTTTTTCAATTCTCAAGATGTTTACTGAAAGTCATAAATAATCAGATTAAAACATGATTGGATTAAGTGCATTAAAAATTTCTCAAACATTTCATTGCTACAAAATGGGTAAGATTATAAAGATACATACTGAAAAAACACTATTCTCGGATATTGCTTCTTTATCAATTTACGTCATTTAAAATACCCTTTCGTTTGTAAAAGAGCCATTGCTTCAACGGTTGTTGCTCCACTAATTGCAGATCTTAAGTCACCCCAAACTTCTGAATCATCAGGAATTTTCCACCATTCATAACTGAATTTTATATCAGGAGATTTTTGCGTTCCTTCTTCCCACAAATATTCTGCATTATTCTTTAAGAAAGCAACATACCGGTCTCTATGCTCCTGATTTAAATCAGGATGCTGTATCAATATAGTAAAGTAGCGAATAAATATTCCTTTGAAAAGATTAACATCATTACCCGCACCGTTACCGTTTTGCTCTCCGTAATCCTTCAATACACCATACGTTTTATTGATATTATGTGATATTGCATAATCCGTAACTCTGATTGCGTCATTAAAATAAGTTGTGTCTTTTGTAATATTATACAGTTCAATAGCAGCTCCCATATAGGTGCCAACATCATAAGAATAATCGCTATTGGTATTATCAATATTTTCAAAAACTCTGCCTGAGGAGAGAATGGTTTGATTATACTTCATCCAGTTATAAATTCTTTCAGCCCATTCAAGATTATTAAGCCCACCATTCATTTCATCCGGATACATTTGATATCTTCTTGCCGCAATTATAGCTGCGGGACCATTAGCGGGAATGCCTTTAGCATCGCCAAGACTATCGGATTCTTTGCGCCACTTGATTCCTCCTCCATCATAATCCGACCAACCTTGTGTAATCCACGTCCACAAAGCTTTTGATGATGCTGCGTATCGTTGATCGCCTGTTGCTTCCAAAGCTCGCATGTGTGCGAGACAATGCCAACCCATATCATCGTAATAATCGTTTTCCCAATCATCACTATACCAGTTCTTTTTGCGAACTCCTTCGTACCAATCGTATATCGCCTGCTTAAAAGTATCAGATTTAGTCCTTAAATAGGCATCTACCAATACATCCAGACCATGTGCTTCTGGCCAATAATCATTCCATTGTATTACTCCATCATAAGTATTGTTGAATACATGATAAGTTGTATTCCAGTATCTGGCAACAAATGAATTAGTACTACTATCAACAGCAGTCGTCCAATCTGCCGTGTAAAAATCAGGAGCGGAACTTTCATCGCTGGTATAACTGTAATTATATTTTTCGCACGACATCAATATTGACAAAATGAGCGTATATAAAATAGCTGTTTTTTTCATCGTTCAATTTTTATTGTCTGCTAAAATTGGCAGACGATTTTCAATAACCAATACTTATTATACAACTTTTATAAATCAGATGGTTTTCCTTTTATAAGAAGTATATTTCATATGATTTATTTACACAACTTGCCTAATTAGCCTTTACAGTATGTGTGTATGTAGTGCCACCTTTTAATGAGATCGTAATAGTGGTACTCACTCCATTCAATGCATGATCGAATTTCCATTTATTGTCCCATTGAGAAACACTTGATAATAATTTTACATAATAATAGGAATCTGGTGAACTAGATGTAGGCGGACTATCGGTATCATTAGCTGCACCTAATTGTTCTGTTCCGTCAGATGTCTCCATTTGAAATTTATATCGCTCTTCTAAACCGTAACTTACAGTTGGTAGATTAATTACGGTTTTACCAGACCAAACGCCCAAGCCTTGATAAGTCATGTCTAAAATAACCGCGTTACTATTGCAGAAGAATAATCCCATAGAATTAATTTTTGTGATAGTAACCCCTGTATTGTTGAAGTCTAAAGTAATCCTGTAAATTCCGGCATCTGTTACATTAGTAGTCTCGCCATTATCTGCTTCTGCTAATTTTCCGGAAGCATTGATATAATATGAAACCGGAGTTCCTGAAGTTCTGTCCACGAAATTGTATCCGGACCCGGCATTCAGTTTAGTGTATATTTCAAACTTTCCACTAGCTGTTGTCTGCATTAAGATAGCTTTGGAAATATCATCACCGTTTTCAGATGCTGCGCCCGTCAGATACACATTGCTTGGAATTACTGCAAAACCTTCCAAACGGGTAACAATCAGTTTGTTTTTTTGCGAACAAACCGCAGAATTAAGCCCGCGCCACGAAACTACAGACCAATAAATAGTACCAGTATCTCCTGCCGCGATTCCTGCCGCAGCGCAAGCGCTATTAATATCCGAATGCGAAATATTGGCATACAGATCTTTTCCTACATCATCGGATGCTACCCTATAAATAGGCGTTGTAGTATCGGATTCTTTATAGAAAACGACTTCATAAGATACTACTTGATCATCTTGTGCATGTGCAGAAGACCATTGGAACAATGTTACAGCACCCGCCGTTGAGCTTAAAGTAAGTTGCACATTGTTCAAAGGAGCATATAGTTGGTCTACCGCGCTCACTTTGGCATCTTTATACACCATATCACTTTTCTGGCATCCTGTAATTAATACAAGGAGAAAAAATATAATAAGAATTAATTGATTATTTTTTTTCATATTATTTTATTAGATATTATTATTAAATTTTGTGCAGTGCGAGAAATTAATATCCCGGGTTATTAGGTTTTAAATTCTTGTTGAGATCCATTTGATCTAATGGAACAGACCACAAATAGTCCCGGGTATCGCTAAATTGATATTGAGCAGCTCGAACATATCCGTCATCAGTACTGGATGAAGTTCCTGCAAATTTAAAGCCGTGCATATATGTGTTCAACACGTCTTGACCGATTTTCCATCTTTTAATATCATACCATCGCAGACCCTCGAAAGCCAATTCCACGCGGCGTTCATTTCTTATAATATCTCTTAATTCAGTCTGAGATTTTGTTGACGGATAATCTAGTGCAGCTTGCGCGGTAAATCCTGCTCTTTCCCGTATAGGCTTTATCGTCGCATCCCAATCCTGTTCGGATATATTTCCTAATTCGTTACACGCTTCTGCGTACATAAGTAATATGTCCGCATAACGAAACATAATTATATTCAATCCTGATGCCATATTAGAGGTCATAGTCCAGTCATAATATTTATGTACATAATAACCTGTTTTTGTTGCTACCGCTACTGTACCTGCATAGGAATCCTTTGTGCCTGTATTGGGTTTGGTTCTGATAATATCTGTTGTACCATCTTGATTTAACCATCCATAGTTATCATACACGATAGAGGCTGTAAGACGCGGGTCTCTGTTTACATACGGATTATTTTCATCATAAGACGGATCAGCACCCGTCCCCTTAACAGGCAATCCGTTCATCGTCATGTAACAATCTACTAATTCTTGGGTTGGATTGTCAGCCGATATTTGCGCATATTTTGAAATTGGCGCCATTGAACTCATGTTTGTCCACGTCTTTAAATTCGGCACATAGGTCATGTCTAGTATAACTTCGCTGTTGTATTCGTTTTCTGGGGTAAAAAGCATGAAGTAACTTAAATTCGAATTCGCAGAATATGTAAATAAACTGTAGTGGCCATATTGAGATTGATTGTTTATTAAATGTCCAGTTAGCTCTTTTACTTTCTGATAATTGTTTTCGTACAAATAGGCCCTTGCCTGAAACGCAACGGCAGCGCCTAAAGTAATGCGACCCCTTTCTGATGTCGCTAAATTGTCTGAAGTCGGAAGGTATCCATCGTTAATTATAGTATCCAATTCTGAATGAATAAAATTAAGAACAGAATCCTTGGATGTTCTTGATATTGTATAAGAATCACCTAAACTTATTTGGCTGGTAAAAAAAGGAACATCACCATAATAATTAACTAAGCGGAAATAGATAAAGGCTCTGATAAAACGAATTTCATCAATCATTCTGTTTTTGATATCCGCAGACATGCCAGGTACTCTATTGACATTCTCTAAAAATACCAGGCAGGTTTTTATTCCGCCATAATCACCTGACCATTCATTTTTAAATAGATTCAATGCCGAAGTGGCTTCTCCTTTTCTGATGGTTAGTTCATCACTTGTACCATAAGTATGTACCAAGTTATCGCTTAAAAACTCATCCTGCCACATTAAACCGGCAGAGTACATTTGATTATATGCCATGTTCAAAACTAACTGTGCATTACTTTCTGTTGTCCAATAATTGGCATCAGTATATTTATTCAAAGGGCTTACTGTTAATTTCTGGCAAGCAAGAATCTGGAATAATACAGGTATGATAATTAAATATATAAATGGCTTTTTCATCTGTTTATTTTTAGTATTTTTTAGTTATCAGATGGAATTTTGCCAAAATGAATATCGACCTTGGGATGTTCGAAATTCTTATGGCTCAATTCATGTTTTTATTTTTATAAATCAATATTTATTCCGCCGCCATAAAACTTAAGTGTCGGATAGTTTCTACCACTATTCGGGCTGGTTTCGCTTGCGGTTCCTCCAAATTCAGTCGATTCTGGATCTATAAAGGAATTTGGCGAAAACGTGAAAGGATTCTGGATATTTACATATGCCCGCACACCTTTTAGTCCCCACTTTGTTAATAGTTTGGACGGAAGACTATAGCCAATTTGAATGTTTTTGACTCTTATGTATTTAGCATTAAATATGTATATATCCGAAGCGCCGCGTCCCCAGTTATTTGAATAAGAAGAGGCGCTGCTTGTAGTTAATCTCGGAAATTTTGCATCGGTATTCGTAGGAGTCCATGTATCTAACTCATGTTGAAAAATAACCGGATACCATCCTCCATTGCTAAACGGCGTTACAATATCACCACGTAAAGACTGCAATCTTTTCGCTACGCCCTGTATAAGGATTGCTAAATCAAACCCTTTGTAACTTAAATTATAAGTAAATCCAAAATTGTAATGCGGGAATCCATCTCCCAGATAAGTACGGTCATTATCGTCAATTACCCAGTCTTTGTTGAGGTCTTTATATTTAACATCGCCCGGTTGAGGAGATAATCCCGTAGGAACGGCTGAAGAAGCAACCTCTGCATAAGATTGGAAAAGACCATCGGTTTTCAATCCATAGTATCCACCTAAAGGAAGCCCGTTTTGCCTTATGAAGCCCACCCCATCTGTAGTTGTTATTGAAGGATTTCCTAAGTTAAGCGCTTTATTCTGAGTGTTTCCGATATTAAACGATATGCCATGTACAACAGCACCGGTTTTAAAGTTATAATGCAGTGTTATTTCCCATCCACGATTTTCCATAGAACCAATATTTACGTCGCCTAAAGTAGTACCATATACACTTGGAGTTACAGGTGCCAAGAGTATACCACTTGTTTTGTTGAGAAAATAGTCAAGATTAACTGTAAAAGCATTATTGAGAAAACTTAGATCGGCTCCAATATTCCTTGAAATAACCTTTTCCCACTTTAAATTGGGATCTCCATCTTTAAATCCTGTTCCTGAAGCTATGGTATTATTAAATCCGGCTTCGTTACTATAGACCGTATACGTTGTAAAATATTGATAATCTCCTATTTCTTGATTCCCCAATACTCCCCATGATCCACGCAGCTTGATATCTCCCACTTTCTCTTTATATGATTTCATAAATGGTTCTTCGGATAATGTCCAGCCTAAAGAAACTGATGGGAAAGTTGCCCATTGGTCCGTCTTAGAAAATCGGGTGGAAGCATCTCTGCGGATCGTAAATTCAGCAGAATACTTATTATCATAATTATAGTCGACACGGCCAAACATAGATTGAATTACACGTTTGACAGTGTTATCAATTTCCGTCTGGCTTTGGTCGAATACAGTAGTACCTGATATGGGAATGCCAAGAGTCGAATCAGTATATTTCTGTATTACTTTCATACCTTTTGTATTGTAAACTTCCTGAGATATACCTGCCATTGCAGAAATTGAATGTTTTCCAAAGCTTTTATTGTAGTCTAACAAAAACTGAGAATTGATAAGTGTATTTTTATTAGAATAATTTTCTGTGTTCCGGTCTGTGTTTTCCAATGTTCCTACTGCATCTTCTGCGCTGCTATATAAAGTGTATTCCATATCTCTTACGAAGTTCCAGCCGGAGTTCAAGTCATAGCCGAATACGGCTCTTGCTTTCAAATCATTGGTAATTTTATAATCCAAAGATGTACCAATACTTACCCAATCATTCGAAGGTTTATTATAACCTGACAATTCAAGCGCTGCAGCAGCATTTGTGCCTACCGAACTGATTAAGTATCTTCCATCGGATGTGCGAGGCTGATTGTAGTAATAATTTGGCGTACGGCTTGCATCTGCTATTTTAAATCCTGCATTAGCCTGATCCCCTTTAGAATCACTATGAACATATCCTAAGATTACGTTTAATTTCAGGCGTTTATATTCTGTAGTATAATTTGTGCGTAGATTATATCTTTTAGTACCATATCCGGGTCCTATAAAATTGCTTTGTTGGCTAAAATAACCGGCAGAGACATTATATGTGCTATTGGCAGAGCCTCCGGATACGCTACCATCATATTGTTGTTGCAAAGCATTTTTAAAGATATAATCCATTATCCAGGGAGCATCTTTATGATCTTTCAGGTCTTGTATTTGCTGAGGTGTATAAGCCGGATTATCACCACCATTTACTAATGCAATATTTAATTCAGTAGCATTTTGCCAACCTTTTAAAGGTCTGTACAAAATATCCGGAGTCTGAGCACCTGACGCTGCTCCCAAACGAAATTTCGGTTCTGAATTTTTAGCTCCTTGCCTCGTTGTAATCATTATTACCCCACTAGCTGCCCGGGAACCATAGATAGCGGCGGTTCCGGCATCTTTTAAAATAGATATTTTATCAACGTCGTTTGGATTTAATCTATTCATATTATCAACATCCGAGATCATCCCGTCAATAACAACTAAAGGCGCTGAGCTGGTAAGTGTATTTATACCTCGGATATTAATATTCATACTATTGTTATTAGGATCCATACTCTTCTGCTGGATAAGAAGACCGGGTGCAGCTCCCTGTAAGGCTTGTGTAAGATTTCCGACAGGACGATTTTCAATATTTTTCGAAGTGACTTGATCAACTGCTCCGATAAGTTGTTTCTTGGTAGTCGTTCCATAACCGATGATAACCACATCACCTAAATCCACACTTTTGGGATGTAATGATATATTTACAATTTCTTCTTCTCCTATAGTTACCTCTTTTGATTCATAACCGACAAACTGAAATTGCAAAATATCGCCTTTATTGGCTTCAATTTGATATTTGCCTTCTGCTGTAGAGATCGTTCCTTTTTTCGTTCCTTTAATTATTATGGATACGCCACCTAAAGCTTTTCCGGATGAATCGATAACTGTACCGTGAATAGTTTTTTGTTGCAGGTACAGGTTTCCTGATAATGTTTCTTGTTGTTGAGCTGCTTTTTGCTCCATTTTAGGAACAATCAATACGGTCTTATCCTCTATTTTATAAGTCAGCGGTTGATCTTTAAGACATATATCAAGTACCTGACCTATATCGGCATTTTTTATATTTACTGTTATGGGCATTGTCTTATCTAATGTGCCTGCAGTATAAAAAAATACATACCCACTTTGTTTTCTAATGTCCTTGAACACTTGTTTCAAAGGCGTATTCTTAAAAGAACAATTGATATTTTGCGAGAGAACATTTCCGCTTACTTGTAGCTCAAAAAGGAAGAGCAAGAAAAAGACGAATTTCATAGATAGGACGATTTGCCTTCGCCGAGAAGGCGATAAGTTTTTTTGCATACTTTTGCAATGTTTGGATTCAATAATAAAATATACGTTTCTCTTAAAAGAGAAATACTTTAATTCAAACTATTCCGGGTCCCGATCTTCAGTTGCGACCCGGTTTTATTTTAAGAACGAATGGTTAAAACACCTTCATCCAAAGTGTAATGAATACCCGTAGCTGCGATTAATTCCAATACTTGCGACAGCTTCAAACTTCTTTGTATTTCTCCTTCGAATTTTTGATTCGGTATCATAGCCTGTTCATATTCAACACGCACATTGTACCAGCGTGACAATTGCCGCATAACGGTTTTTATATCAGTTCCGTCAAATTGAAAAAAACCTGAAACCCATGCAACAGCTATATCCGGATCTATGTTTTTAATGCTGCCATTTTCATATTGCTGTCCTGGCTTCAACACATGTCCTCGTATTTGTACGCTGCCTTCCAAAAGTGTTGTTTTTACGGAAGGTTCATCATTATACGCATTCACATTAAAATGCGTTCCCAAATCTTGTATTTCATTACCTCTCGCCTCAACAATAAACGGACGGTAGCTATCATGCGCCACTTCAAAATAAGCTTCTCCCGTAATTTCAACTTTACGTTTATTTCCTACAAATATTGTTGGAAAACGGATAGAAGAACCCGCATTTAGCCAAACCGTTGTGCCATCGTTCAATATTAATTTTTGTTCTTGGCCATAAGCTGTCGCTAATGTTGCATAAGTTTTTTCTCCGCCATCTAATATGTTTAGATCTTTCCCTAATTTTCTAATTCCTGTAGTGAGCAAACCGTTATGCGCAGTATCAAGTATATAACGTTTTCCGTTTGATAATGTAAGTACGGCGCCGAAATGTCCGGGCATGGCATCTTTGATTATTCTGTTACCAACCGCATTAAGCGCAGAATTGTTTTTTTTATTCAAAAGAAATAAACAACACGAGATGACCAGCAGCAAAATCAAAGCTGCAACAGAAGCATATTTAAATAAATACTGTTTGTACTTGACATTTGTAAATGAAAAATATCTTGCAGACTTTTGAGTATTTTCCGGTAAAATATTCTTTAATATTCTTTGAGCAATATCATTTGGTAATTCAACATGGAAATTTTCGGGTAAATTATATTCTTCTGCAAATCGACGAAGCAATTTAATGGAACCGACCATCGTTACAAATCGGTAAAATTCTTCCCGATCAGTATCGGAAATAGTTTTATCTATATATTTTTTAAACAGTATTTTAAATGCCCTTTCGTCCATACTAATATTTGTTCGTCAGAATATATAGACTTCAATATGAGCGGACATTATTAGTTTTTTCAAAAAAACTATAAAACAGAAATAAATATGCAGAGTAAAAGTGTTTCGTATTGATGTTTGTGTAAAAAAGACCTAACTGTACGCAGCGCTATGGTTAAATGAACGCTGACTGTTGCTGGAGATAATCCTAAAGTACGGGAAATTGTATGCCTGTCTTCTCCCTGCAATCGGGAAAGCTCAAATATTCTTCTTTGCTGTGGGGTTAATCTATTTAATGCATCACAGAGCAAAATCTGTAGTTCTTTCTGTTGAATATTATGTTCAGTATCAGTTCCGCATATTTGCTTTAATGATTGTAAAAATGCTCTTTTATTTATGTTTTCTGTAGCTATTTGTTTTAATACCGTTAAAGAGCGGTGTCGTGCAACAGTGGTAATCCATGCATCGAAATTTTCAATTTCCGTCAATTTTTTTCTAAATTTCCAAATTCTCGTAAATACATCTTGTACTATTTCTTCAGAATAAGCCTTATTTTGTGTCAACAACATAGCAATAGAATAAATGCGGTCTTTATAAGTATTAAAAAGTACTTCAAAAGCTCGTTCATTATCATTGGCAATATTTGTTAACAAACATCCGTTTTTTAAAAAATATGCTGCCATATCCCATAAATATTTTTATCATTGATAATTCTACAAAGGTTAAGTAAATTTAAATAGTTAACAAATAATTTGAAAGGCATTCTTTTTTTTCAATTGTAACAGATGTGAGACTAATTAAAGTTGTAAGCGTAATGCTTGTCTTAACTGATGTATACTAATTATTTTGTTGGACGTAATCCTTTACAGATATTTTTAATATCTGTTTTTCCATTAATAACAACTATTCTCGCTTCTTATTCACGGGATCAATTTGCTCTGGTGAACGTAGATCAATTTAAAATGGGGGGCTTCCCGAATAACTTATAATATCAGGGTTCAACATCTTTGGAATTTCCACTGATATATAGCGGAAAGGAGCAGCACAGTACATGATGGATAAAACGAACATTAGTTTACATTTGTTTAATCTTATAAGTTTTAGATAACTAACTTTTCTGCTAAAACTCAATAGTATCGATTCAAAAATATTGAAAAGAAATTTGAAAATATGTCTAATACTTTGAATACATATTCAGATGAGGAATTATATCGTTTGATGCAGTCCGGAAACGAGAATGCTTTTGTAGAGATATACAAGAGGTATTGGGACAAATTATATTATATAGCAGTTAAAAAAATAAACCAGTTTCAGGACGGAGAAAATCTGGTTCAAGAAGTTTTTATGGACCTGTGGAACAGAAGAAAATCATGCAACATACAAATACTCAGTGCCTATTTATGTGCAGCAATAAAATATCGCATCATCAATTATATGGCCAAGCAAGACAGGAATATTGCATATCAATCCTACCTTTTAGTCAATGAACATGAAACAGATAAAGCAACAGAAGAATGGCTGAACTTTGACGAACTCCAAAATTGGCTTCAGCAAACGGTTGCTGCTCTTCCGGAGAAGTGCCGGCTTGTATATCAATTAAGGGAGGAAGGATATACACGAAAAGAAATTGCATATAAAATGCACATCTCCGAAAAAACGGTTGAGAACCATATTACCCGCGCCCTTAAAATTATTAAAGCAGGCCTCTCACATTTTGTCTGTTTGATTTTTTTTTAAAAAAAATCAAACATTAGTTAGGGGGAATTTGCTTTTCAATTGACATATTAGGAAAGCGAAATTCTCAATGTCATCAGAAAACTATGGAAAATATCAGGAATATGCCCGCAAGAAATTGGAAGGCAACCTTCCGAAAAAGGATTCAGATGAGTTAATGAAATGGCTTGACGAAGATGACGAACAACCTATTGAAATTCCCGCTAAAATTGCTAAAGACAGAGAATTGCATGAAAAACGTATTTATAAAAAAATAAAACAACATATATCGGGGTCAAATAAAAATAAAGGTTTATGGGAATGGTCCTCCATGGCGGCGGCAGCCATGATTCTGATTGGATTTTTTATATATCATAAAAATAGCAATAATAAATCCTTATTGGCAACTTCACATAAAGACGAAGCCACATATGTGCCGTTTTATTACCAGGATCTAATAAGGCTATACTATATCTTTCAACCGGAAAACAAATTAATCTGGACAGTGCAGGAAAAGGAGATATAGCACAGGATGGAAGCGCCAATATTAAAAAGGCTTCTAACGGAATGATTGTATATAAAACATTGGCTAATAAAAAAATAAATTCTTCGTCAAATACATTGACAACAACTGTAGGCGGGCGATTCCAAATAACATTGTCAGATGGAACCAAAGTAATGGCTAAACGCTGCATCAAGCCTCACCTACCCTACAGACTTTTCAGGAAAAACAAGAATAGTAACTATGACCGGAGAGGCATATTTTGAAGTATCTCATAATCCACAGAAACCTTTTCATGTAATGGTAAACGGAATGGATATCCGTGTACTGGGCACTCACTTCAACATTAATAGCTATATGGACGAGGGAAATGTACAGGCAACATTACTGGAAGGCTCGATTTGTGCAACCAAAGCACAACAGTGTGTTTTCATTAAACCAGGCGAGCAAATAAGAATGAATGAAATCGGCAAATTAACTGTAGAAAAAAATATAAATACAGATAAGGTAACAGCATGGAAAAACGGAAAGTTTGATTTTGGGGAAAGTTCCGATATCCACGTTGTAATGAATCAATTGGCAAGATGGTATGATTTCAATGTAGATTATCAAAAAGACTTCCAAGCCCACGTTGGTGGAAGAATATCAAGCAATGTGGATGGGATGGATATATTGAAAATGCTGGAGAAAACAGGAAGCGTTCACTTTATTGTTAAGAATAAAAAAATTAGTGTTATGTCACCATAAAAATAAAAGCTTAAATAAAAACGCTCCGGAGGTAGGAAACCGGAGCGAAAAGTGTTTAAGCAACTACAAAACCGATCGAAAATTAGTTCATATTAATTACTTAAATTATTCCAAAGTTATGCATTTATCTACCATATGGAAGTTTCTTGATATTAAAAAACAAAGAAAAAAAATTACTTTTTGGACGTTTGTAATGAAAGAAATTAAAAAAAGATTTTATTATACTGATTGCGATAATAAAACAATTGTTTATGTTTTAAAATCTGCTTTTAAAAATAGAATTAATATGAGAATAAAGCTAACGCTGGTTCTGTCAATTATTCTCATAACGCAAGCTTTCGCAGAAATAAACGCACAGATTACGCTTGCAGTAAAACATGAAACACTTACCAAATTATTTAAACAAATAGGATCTCAAAGCGGATATGATATTTTGTTTAATCCGGATTTATTGGAGAAAAAAGGGAGAATAACAATTACTCTTAAAAATGCAGACATACATACAGCTATGAAAGAATGTCTAAACAATAAACAACTAAAATATGAAATTGATAATCACACAATCATTATAAGTAAAAAAGAGAATGGATTAAATCAGTCCGAACAGAAATTTAATATTACACAAACACAAAATATTTCTGTTACGGGAATGGTGACTGACGCGACCGGAAATCCATTGACCGGAGCTTCTATAAAAATTGCAGGTAAAAATAAAGGGACATTTTCTGATAAAAATGGGAAATTTGTAATAGAAACCTCTCCTGATGATTCTCTTATAATAGCGTACACCGGATATCAATCGCAAACCGTACCAATAAAGAATCGCACGAATATTGAAATTATATTAGTTGCCCATGAAGCGAGTTTAAACGACATTGTAGTTGTTGGTTACGGCACTCAAAAAAAAAGCACTATAACGGGTTCAATTTCCATCGTTAAGTCGGAGGATATAACTGTTGCACCTGTGGCCAGTACCATCAATTCTTTGGCGGGTAAACTGCCGGGACTAATATCTCAGCAAACAAGCGGGCAACCCGGTGCTGACCAGGCCTCGATCAGCATACGCGGATATGGACAGGCAATTTGGATCGTAGACGGCGTAGAATCCGATTTCAATAATATTGACCCTAACGAGATTGAATCAATCAGTATACTTAAAGATGGTGCTGCTTCTATATATGGTGCCCGCGCCGGAAATGGGGTCATTTTAGTAACGACCAAACGTGGCAAAATGGGCAAACCTGATATTAACTTCAATTCTTCGTATACGATACAGAATAATACATATATGGCAGAGCCTGTAAATTCTGCGGAGTATGCAGAGTTAGAAAACGAATTATACACCAATCAAGGAAAGCAAGCCCCGTATACACAAGATGAAATTGATAAATACAGAGAGGGTAACGATACTGCGTATCCGAATACAAACTGGAAGAAAGTGGCAACCAAACCTTTTGCATCACAAACCAATCAAAACCTATCAGTACGTGGCGGATCTGAGAATATTAAATATTTTGGGTTTTTTAGTTATTTAGATCAGAATCCAATGTGGCGGAAAAACGGAGGAGGGTATAAAAGATATAATCTGCAGTCTAATGTGGATGCAAACATAACTAAAGATCTTTCTATTCAACTGGATATTTCTGATGTAAGTGAACTCAAATCCCAACCTGCAAGAGGCGAAGGCGCGGGAATAAACACCTTATGGCAAGATTTATGGAATTCATTGCCGATATATCCTGCAACCTTGCCTGATCCAAACTATTATTCATATGCGAACGGTCAGGGAGTTGGCAGCATTGCTCTTATTTCAAATGAAAACATTGCCGGTTATGACAGGGTCAACATCCAGAAGCTAAAAGGCACATTTGTTGCCAATTACAAAATAAGTTCTATTGATGGTTTGAGTGTAAAAGCTTTTATTAATTATTCTAAAAATTCTTCAACGGATAAAAATTTTACCAAGCCTTATAAGTTTTATACTTATGACTATGCTACTAAGCAATACACACTTCAGGGAGCATTGGGTACACAAGCACAGTTGGCTTATAATATTAATACATCCGAAAATATTGATCGTCAATTTTCGTTAAACTATGACCATACTTTTGGGCAATATCATCATCTTACTGCATTAGCACTTTACGAGGCAATCGATTATAACACAACTTATTTGACTGCAGGGCGAACTAATTTTTTAACTGACGAAATCGAGGAATTATTTGCAGGAGCAACACAAACAGCAACGGCAAACAGCTCAGCAACTCAAATGGGGAGGGCAAGCTATGTAGGACGAATAAATTATTCTTATAAGGAAAAATACCTTGTAGAAACCATCTTTCGGGCGGATGCATCTGCCGACTTTCCTTCAGATCATCGATGGGGGTATTTTCCAAGTGTATTGGCCGGATGGCGTATTGAAAAGGAAAATTTTATGAAAAATGCAAGTTTTGTTGACCAATTAAAGTTGCGAGCAAGTTACGGAAGTTCGGGAATAGATAATGTTGGTAATTTTCAGTACTTAACAGGCTATGGTTTTGGTGGTTATTGGCTTTTTGGAACAAATACATCATTAGGTATAGCCTCTACAGGACTTGCCAACCCTAATTTAACTTGGGAAAAAGTGAACATTTATAATCTTGGTACAGATTTTTCGTTTTTCAAAAACAAGCTGTTTGGCACTATCGAAGCGTTTTATAGAACCCTTTCGGGTATCCCGGCTACACAGATAACTACATTGCCAAGTACATTTGGCGCTACGCTTCCGCAAGTAAACCTTAATAGTCAAAATAACAGGGGCTTCGAATTAAGTTTGGGTACGAGTGGTAATTTTAGGAAACTAAGTTATTCTATAACTGGTAATATTTCCTGGTCCCGCGCAAAATGGGGGCATTATGAAGAGCCTGTTTATACAGACCCTGATCAGAAAAGAATCTATCAATTATCCGGACAGTGGACTGATAATGTGTTTGGATACAAATCCGATGGATTATTTACAAATCAGCAGGAAATAGATGCTTTAAAGTTTGAATATCCAGGAGGCAACACTCAGCTACGTCCAGGAGATATAAAATATATAGATGTCAATAATGATGGAACGCTTGACTGGAAAGACCAAATTAAAATTGGTAAGGGCACTATTCCTGAATGGATGACCGGTGCATCAGTAAATCTGGGATATAAAAATTTTGATTTGCAATTTTTACTTCAGGGATCATTTGGATACTATACAAATGTGAATCTGCAACAGGGGGGTATGAACTTTTCACAGGTAATCTACGATGAAAGGTGGACACCCCAGAATAATAAAGCCTCAGCCAGCGTACCTCTTTTAGGTGGGGCCTCTTCAAACAATCTTTTTTCAGATTTTTATTATAGAAAGGCAGGTTATCTAAGGTTAAAAAATTTTGCATTAGGGTATAATATTCCACGAAGCATTTTATCAAAGGCAGGTATAAAAAATTTGCGATTTTATCTTGCCGGAACCAACTTATTAACAATAAATCCTTTGGCAAAATATGATATAGACCCTGAAGAACCATCTGGTGAAGCTGGTTATTATTATCCTCAACAAAGGACTATATCAATAGGATTAAATCTATCATTCTAATCTAAAAGTCATGAAAAAATACACATTGCTATTTATAATTTTAGGAATAGGAATTTTTCTTGCATGCAATAAAGAAGTCTTAAACAAAAAACCTCTAAATATAATATCGGATAACGATGTCTGGAAAGATCCAGCATTGGTAAATGCCTATCTTACACAAATATACTATGACATGCCTTGGCTTGGTAATGACTGTAGCGGGAATGGCCTAGGTGGAGATGCTGCTTGGAATTTTTCTGATATTAATGATGTTTCGGATGAATCCTTCCCACAGTGGAGAGACTGGAATCCAAGTAGCGCATTCAAATATAAATATGGGAACTTAAATATAAATGGAGGATTATTGGATTGGTGGGGATATGGAACCATCAGGGAAATAAATCAATTCATACAAAATATTCCGAATTCGGCTCTTAATGATAATGTAAAAAAATCGATGCTTGCTGAAGGAAGGTTTTTAAGAGCATTCTGTTATTTTGCTTTGGTTAAACGTTATGGTGGAGTTCCGTTAATTACAAGCGTGCAAAGCGAATCTGACCCACAAGATTCCTTATATCCTGCAAGAGCTACCGAACAAAGTGTTTATGATTTTATCATTTCTGAGGCAGATGGATGTTCAGTTGATTTACCGGAAACGGTAAATGCAGACAGCCTTGGGCATCCCTCTAAATATGCTGCTCTTGCTTTAGAAAGCCGTGCGGCGTTATATGCAGGAAGCATAGCCCAATTTGGAACGGTTCAATTGAATGGCGTGGTAGGAATACCGGCTAACCTTGCTAATGACTATTACCAGAAATCCTATAATGCTTCGCAAGCTATTATAAAGAGTGCCAAATATGCACTCTATAACTTAGATGCGGACAAAACAACTAACTTCAGAAATATTTTTCTGGTTAAAAATAATAGTGAAGTTATTTTCTGCAAAAAGCACGATGCCAATAATGAAATGTCCGGCGGAAACGGCTGGTGTGTAGATTTTTTTAATTGCCCAAGACCACAGGGATGGGGACGCGGTCTATATGATCAGGCTTATTTAGAGTTAGCCGAAGCTTTTGAACATATTGATGGCTCGTCCGGCAAACTGGATAGGACTGCAGTACAGCAAAACCTGATGACGATTGATCAGCTTTGGGGAAACAGAGATCCGCGTTTTTATGCAACTTTTTATACACAAGGGAGTGAATGGAAAGGCAGCACGCTTGACTTTCATGCAGGAATCCGGTTGCCAGATGGAACTATTCAAACATCCGGTGCTTACAATGGTACTGCTGCGACCGGCGATCAGGATTTTCAAGGGACAGGTTTTGGTATATTAAAATATCTTAATGAAAGCCATGATAACATGGCGGGAACTAATTCAGGTTGGGCGACTTCAGCTCAAGACTGGCTCATTTTTAGGTATGCAGAAATTTTATTAAACGATGCCGAGGCTGCTTTTGAGACGGGAAATACCGCGCAGGCACTAATTGATATTAACCAAATCAGGAGTAGGGCTGGAATTGCCCCATTGACTGCTATAACACGTGATACAATACGTCACGAGCGTAGGGTGGAATTGGCTTTTGAAGGACAGCGCTACTGGGATGTCAGAAGATGGCGTACTGCGGTTACCGATTTGTCCGTGCGATGGTCAGGTATCAGGTATATTCTTGATGCCTCTACGGGAAAATATCAAATCCAGATTATAAATAATGTAGATGGCACCTCTAATATTCCACAATTTAAACAGGAAAATTATTACCTGCCTATTACAATTGCAAGAACTGCAAATAATAAAAACTTAGTCGAAAATCCCGGGTATTAAATCAATTAATTAAACGAATAATAAACAATTAAATAAGAGTTCATGAAAATATATAAAATTAAGACCTTTAATAAATTATTACTGACGCCGATTTTGCTAATTTCTCTTTTATGTAATGCACAGACGACAGAGAATCGTAAATACGATGTTGCAGCTTATGTATGGCCTTCTTTTCAGCCGGACGACAGAGCGAAGATTTTTTGGCCTGAAGGAATCGGTGAATGGCAATCCGTTATGCATGATCAAGTTAAAGGAGAGCATTCTCCACGTAAACCGCTATGGGGATATATTAACGAAGCTGATCCCTATGTTTCTGAAATGGAAATCAACGCGGCAGCAGATCATGGCGTTAATGTATTTATTTTTGACTGGTATTGGTTTGACGGAATGCCATTTTTAGAAGGTCAACTGGATAATGGCTACCTAAAAGCAAGAAACAATAGCCGCGTAAAGTTTTATTTAATGTGGGCAAATCATGATGTCAATCTTACCTGGGATAAGCGAAATGCCGGGGAAAAGAATGATGCACTTATTTGGCAAGGAGCTGTTGATAGGGTACAATTTGAAAAAATATGCCGCAGCGTTATTGATAAATATTTTTCACAACCTTCTTACTATAAAATTGACGGAAAACCTTGCTTTATGGTTTATGACTTAGACGTACTGATCAGAGGATTGGGGAGTGTCACAAAAACCAAAGAAGCATTAGACTGGTTCAGGGAAGAAACTAAAAAAGCAGGTTTAAAAGGATTATATCTTCAGCTTGCTATCCGGCATAGCGGCAGTAATATTACCGGACTAAACAGTGATAATATCGGAACGCAAGAGGATATCGTTAAACAATTAGGATTTGACGGCGTAACACATTATCAATTTGCACATTTTACCAATATCGACAGAGATTACAATGATATAATGGAAAGCGTAAAAAATGAATGGGATACCGTCGGAAAAAAATATCAGATTCCTTACTATCCCCATGTATCCATCGGTTGGGATAATAATCCGAGATTTAAAATGTTTCGTCCGGGAATAGTTAAGAACAATACACCGGAAAATTTTGAAAAAGCTTTAATAGCAGCAAAGCATTATGCAGATTTACATCCGAATCAGGCTCCTTTGATTACCATTAATAGTTGGAATGAATGGACGGAAAGCAGCTATCTTGAACCGGATGATAAATATGGTTACGGCTATCTTGATGCTGTAAAAAAAATATTTGGAAGTGGAAATTAAATTCTAATAATATACCAATAGAAGAAGATGATAAAGATATTTTATTTTTCAAATTTTATTTTTTTTATTTGTAACTGACTGGACAAACTCATACAAAAATATCATATTGCTCCATATGTTTGGCCTGCATATCTGCCAGCCCATAGATTTTAAAGAGATAGGTTTTCTATAATGAGAAACTTAAATTTCCTGGGGACGATCAGCCGCATATTCCTTTGTGTGGTTATGTCAGGTTTTGCAATGTTCTAAAGAAAAACTAATAGGAGAACTTAACAGAGTTAAAGAGTTCCCCGCTCGCATTATTTGGGAAGCGTACAATTCATAATAACCCAACCAGAAGTTAAGCCTGTTCGTTTTCTTCCCGTCAATAGATACCTCACTAATATAATTTTTGTTGGAAAGAAGTTTTGTAGGCCAGTGGGATTTTTCTCCCGAAAGGTCTCATTTTTCAAAACAAACATTTTGATACTGTATAAAGGTAAGATTTTGATTGTTAAAATTTGTTCGCAGTTAACATGTATCAAATTATGTATCAAATTTTTTTTCAAACAAAAAAGCAGCTATGAATTTGAGTCATAACTGCTTGATTTTGAGTGCCCCAGGCGGGACTTGAACCCGCACGACCGTTGCTGATCACAGGATTTTAAGTCCTGCGTGTCTACCAATTCCACCACCAGGGCAAAATTTAGAAAAAAAATCCCGCAATAATTCGCGGGATTTCTGAGCGGAAGACCGGGCTCGAACCGGCCACCCCGACCTTGGCAAGGTCGTGCTCTACCAAATGAGCTACTTCCGCAATATTTGTAAAGAACTGTTTTCCCGTAAAAGGAGTGCAAAAATAAAAAGTTATTTCACACATCCAAATTTTTTAACCAATATTATTTATACTCGGGTGTATATAATGTGCTTGATTGTATTTCTACATCGGGCTTGCCCGTATACCTGTGTGTCCATAAAACATAGAATGTAGTAAATAACAATATCAAGGTTCCAAATAACTGTAGATAAAATAAAAATCTGGATGAAGATACTTTGTTGTATGCAAAATCGGTATTCTTTAATTTTTCCAACTCTACATTATAATTTGAATCTGTATAAGACATAACTAACGTGTTTTATATTTGCAAATGTAAGTATTGAAGACTAATTATGAAAGTATTTTTTACCCTTATAGATCGGAAAAATATTTTTTTCTTTTAAGAAAATAATCAATAATAATTGCTCTCTTATATACGCCTTTTAGTTTAGTAATTGCAGTTATATGCAAAACATTTTTAGACCTATTTGTTAAGCGCCATTTATAAAAAGCGAAATGCGCAAGTAAAATTCCCTTTACCGTAACAAAATCACCGCTGAAAAAAGATTTAAAGGCAAATACTCCGTCCAATATCAGCCTTAATGGAATTTTCCAAAGTTTTTCGCTAAATGGCAGATTGCGCGATAGCATAATAAGATTATTCCGAAAGTTTAAAAATGTTTTTCTGAAATGACCTTTCGGCAATGTGCCGCCACCTACGTGATAAACCACGCTTTCTGCACAACAAGCAATTTTATAGCCGGCTCTTTGAGCACGCCAGCATAAATCTATCTCTTCCTGATGGGCAAATAAAAAACCGTAAAATCCGTCAAGCTCATTAAATACTTTTGCCTTTGCAAATAAAGCTGCCCCGCTTGCCCAAAATATTTCCGTTGATGTTTTATATTGATTATTATCTTTTTCTATTGTATCAAAAATTCTACCGCGCGCAAAAGGATAACCGAGAAAATCCATGAAACCACCAGCCGCACCGGCATACTCAAATATTTCTTTATTGTTGTACGAAAGAATTTTAGGCTGCGCAAAAGCGACGGATTTATCTTTCTGCATTAAATCAATCACAGGTTCTATCCAGTTCGGCGTTACTTCAACATCCGAATTCAGCAACACAAAATAATCGGCATTTACTTGCTTTAAAGCCTGATTATATCCTTCGGCAAAACCGAAATTTTTTTCTAAAGAAATTATTCGTACCGAAGGAAAATTTTGTTGAAGATAAGTAACCGAATCGTCTGTTGAAGCATTATCCGCAACAATTGTTTCAGAGTTGGAATATGCCGATGCCAATACAAAAGGAAGAAATTTTTTCAGATAATTTCTTCCGTTATAATTTAAAATTACTACTGCAACTGAGGATTTGCTCATATTGCGAAACTATGTATTTAAGCGAAAATCTCTTTCATAAAATTATCATGAACATTTTTAATTCATTGTAATTATCTTAGAATCGAAAACAAACATTTGTGAAGCATTCTTATTTTTATTAAAAATAGATTGTTATGCAAAACGAAATCATCAAACAAGATATTAGCGGAAACCCTGCGCCACTCGGACTTCTCGGCTTTGGAATGACAACCGTACTTTTAAATGTACATAATACAGGTTTTTACCATTGAGCAGCATGATACTTGCCATGGGTATTTTTTACGGCGGCATTGCACAAGTAATTGCCGGTATTATGGAATGGAGAAAAGGCAACACGTTTGCTTCCACCGCATTTATTTCTTATGGATTTTTCTGGCTTACACTCGTAGCATTGTTAGTAATTCCTAAAATCGGTTGGTGGGATAAAACAGACGGAAACGCAAATACAATGGGCGCTTTCCTGTTTATGTGGGGATTGTTTCCATTGATTATCTTTATCGGAACTTTTAAACTTAACCATGCGCTGCAATTTGTATTTGGTTCGCTTTTTGTTCTGTTCTTCTTATTAAGTTACGGAGAATTTTCAGCCAAAGAATCTGTTGCGACGATTGCAGGTTATGAAGGAATCATTTGCGGCTTATCTGCAATATACACAGGATTGGCGCAAGTATTAAATGAAGTTTATGGAAAAGTAATATTGCCTTTGGGAATAATGAAGAAAGATTAGTGGAGAATGTTTTTTAAAATTAATGTAACAAGAAGTTGAGCACTCTCGTTTTAATAAAAATATTCGACCATGAGAAAAAAAATCTTGCAAACCGGATTAGTTGCGATTACATTTTTGCCTTTTATTGCTTGTAGAAAGCAAAGTACTATCAAAAATAATGAGGTTGATTGTATAGAATATACACCTGAACTTGATACCATACGAAGAGCTATGTGCACCACTGATTTATGTAATCAATACTTAGCTGTTTGGAAAGATTTATTTATGAAACAAAATAATATAGATGAAAATTTTTTCGAAAAACATATTACATTGCACGGAAGCGGTATCGATGATTGGAATGACGGCGAGTCATTTGGTATTTACTATAAGTTTAGCATAGGTTGGGCATCAGCAACTATTTATGACCAATTTATTATTAAAATTGCTTCGGGCAATGGATTTTATCCTGCATTGAATTTACCGCGCGGTCAGTATCTGACTGAAGCGCAAATTGATACAGTTATACAACACAAAGTTTTTTCTGCTAAATTAGATACAATAGCCAATTCCGATATATTGCTGTATGACTCAACGAAAGAAGCTTTAGATACACTTATTAAAAAAACAGGCGTTAATAAATTATGTAACGCAACGCTTTCAGTAGGAGAAAAAGGTCATTTAATACTTTCGGCGAACGCTCAATATGCCAATAAAGAAAACTATTGCATTTTTGCATGGATAGATTTACAAAACGGAACTACAAACGCTACAAATGGAGCTTGTTATCTTACTACACAATAACAAATTATTACGCTGAAAAAATAATCAACCCAAAATCAAGAATCATAAATCATACATCCTGTCTATCTTTGCATTCCAAAAATGCAATAGATGTTAGTAGGATTAAACAATGTAACTTTTGAATTTGGTGCGCGTACTATCGTTGCGGATGCAACGTGGCATATACAACCCGGCGACAGAATCGGTTTAATCGGTTATAACGGTACAGGAAAATCAACTTTATTAAAAGTAATAGTTGGAGAATATTTGCCAAGCAGCGGAACCGTTGAGCGCAGCCGCGATACTACCATAGGTTATCTCCATCAGGATTTATTGAGCTTTGATACCAACGAATCTATTCTCGAAGTAGCAATGGGCGCTTTTGAACGCGTACGTTTTTTGGAAAAAGAAATTGAACGTTTGGGCAATGAATTAGAACATTCGTCCGATGAAATTCTCTTGGAAAAATATACCGATTATTTACATGAAATGGATGTATTGGACGGCTATAATATCCAATACAAAACTGAGGAAGTGCTGCATGGTTTAGGCTTCAGCAATGAACAATTAAACCGCCCTTATAAAACATTCAGCGGTGGTTGGCGTATGCGTGTGTTGCTTGCAAAGATGATTCTACAACAGCCGGATGTTCTGCTACTTGACGAACCAACAAACCACTTAGATTTGCCCTCTATTGAATGGCTGGAAAAATATTTGTCCAATTATAAAGGAAGTGTGGTCATAGTTTCGCACGATAAATTTTTCCTTAATAGAATGGTCAATAAAATTGTAGAGCTTTATCAGCAAGAGTTGCATATTTATCCCGGCAATTACGAATATTACGAAACGGAAAAAGCAATTCGTATAGAAATGCAGCAAAAGGCTTATGAAAATCAACAAGATTATATTCGGCAGAATGAGCGATTGGTAGAGCGTTTCCGTGCCAAGGCCAGCAAAGCGGCAATGGCGCAAAGCATTATGAAAAAACTGGATAAACTTGACCGGATTGAAAACACTGAACTTGAACGCCCTAATCTCAGAATTAATTTTCAGATAGATAAACAACCAGGAAAAATTATCGCTTCCTTAAAAAATATTTCTAAATCATTCGGCGAAAATATTATCGTAAAAAATGCTTCCGCAGAAATTGATCGCGGCGATAAAATCGCTTTGATCGGCGCGAACGGAAAAGGAAAATCTACTTTATTAAGAATTATCGCAGAAGCCGAAAACTTTGATGGAGAGCGCATTTGGGGACACAATGTGGCAGAGAGTTTTTATGCCCAGCATCAATTGGAAAGCCTAAATTTGAACCATACAATTCTCGAAGAAATGCAACTGTGCGGCAGCGGAAAAACCGATTTGGAATTGCGCAGTTTGCTCGGAGGTTTCATGTTTGGCGGAGATGATATTGATAAGAAAATAAAAATACTGAGCGGCGGCGAAAAAGCACGCGTAGCGTTGGCAAAAGTAATTGCAAGCAAATCTAATTTCTTAATGCTTGATGAACCTACAAACCATTTGGATATGCATTCGGTTGATTTGCTCGCACAAGCATTAAACAAATATGAAGGAAGTTTGATTTTTGTAAGCCACGACCGGTATTTTATTTCAAAAGCTGCTAATAAAATTTGGGAAATAATCGACTATGAAATAAAAGAATTCAAAGGCTCGTATGCCGAATATATTGAGTGGAAAGAATTAATGGCCAAGCGCGAAAAAGAATTATCTCAACAGAAAAATAAAACTGTAACAGAAAATATTACAGTTAAAAAAACGGAAGAAAAAAAATACGTCCCGATAAATAATCTTGAGCGCGATCAGAAAAAAGAATTACAAAAATTGCAAAAGCAATTAGAAAAAACAGAAGAACAGATCAATCAATTAAACAAAGAAAAAACAGAACTTGAAACGCAAATGTCCTTGCCAGATAGTTACGCCATTCCGCATAAATTTAAAGAGCTGGAAGATAAACATAAGCAACTTTCAGCTAGATTATCGGGCATAGAAAAAGAATACGAAATGCTGTTCGAGAAAATTGTAGAGATGGAAAATTAAATATATTCTTCATTCTTTGGTTAGGCAATCGTGAATACCTGCCGGAAAGAAGCTTATGAATCCAAGCAATTTTTATTCATTAATTTTGCATTTGCGGTCTTTAATAAGAGCGAATTATTTTAATTCAATAAATACGAATGGATTTACAAAGCGTAAAAAATCGTTTTAATATTATCGGCAACGCGCCTGCATTGAACCATGCTTTGAACGTTGCCATGCAAGTGTCCAATACCGATTTGAGTGTATTGATTGTCGGCGAAAGCGGCGTTGGTAAAGAAGCATTCTCACAAATCATCCATACTTTATCTGCCAGAAAACATAACCAGTTTATTGCCGTAAACTGTGGCGCTATTCCCGAAGGAACAATAGACAGCGAATTATTCGGACATGAGAAAGGATCATTTACCGGCGCAGTAGATAGCCGCAAAGGATATTTCGAAACCGTAAATGGCGGTACAATTTTTCTGGATGAAATTGGTGAAATGCCTTTGGGCACACAAGCCCGATTATTACGTGTATTAGAAGCCGGAGAATATATTCGTGTAGGTTCGTCCAAAGTGCAGAAGACAGATGTGCGCGTAATTGCTGCGACCAACAGAGATCTTTATGAATTTACACAATCCGGAAGATTCAGAGAAGATTTATATTATCGTTTAAGCACGGTTCCCATAAGAGTTCCATCGTTGCGCGACAGAAAAGAAGACATTCCGCTTTTGTTCAGGAAATTTGTAACGGATATTTCTGAGAAATACAGAAAACCACCCATTGTTTTAAATGATGCTGCAAGGCAATTGTTGGTCAATTACCGCTGGCCGGGGAATGTTCGCGAATTAAAAAATATTGCTGAACAAATGTCTATACTCAGCACTTCCGTGAATATAGATGTTGCGGATTTGCAGAGATTTTTACCGGAATATAATGAAAGCCGTTTACCTGTTTTATCCAATCAGAAATACACCGGCGGCGATTTTGCCAATGAAAGAGAAATTTTATACAAGCTTTTTTTTGATATGAAAAAAGATGTAACAGAATTAAAAAAGATGTTTGTGGAATTGCTGCAAAATCCTTCTGTTGCTGCATCGATGAATGATTATACAAAAGAAAAATTGCTGAATAATATCAACAGCGGCACTGTTTCTCAAGAGTCGGTTAAAACGCTTCAGCCGTACTTTAATAATTTACCGCAATCCACATCTACGGAGCCACAGCCTATTATTTTAGCGCCAAATCAGGATACTAATATTCAACCACACGAAGAAGTGGAAGAAACATTGAATATTATGGATAAAGAAAAAGAACTTATCATTAAAGCATTGAAAAAACATCGCGGCAAAAGAAAAGATGCTGCGCTGGATTTAGGCATCAGCGAAAGAACATTATACCGTAAGTTAAAGGAATATGATATCGAAGGATAGGATAAAAATGTGAAGAACAACAAAAAAAGATCCGGAATGCAAATTAGCCGGATTTTTTATGATCAAAACTTAACTTTCCTATTTTGGCTGCCGCCATAATTTAGCTTCATTCGCATTGAATTTTAATACAAGTATTCTTAGGCAGAGATTAAAAAATGTACAGGTAGGATATTGAATTATTGAATAATAATCTTGTATTATACTTTCTCTAAAATAAATAGTTATAAAAACGAAAGTAAAAATAATTTGGTTCTTGCAAATCGAAAGAATATGTATGATATTTGTTCAATAAATATTAGGCATGCAAAAAATATTTTTGTTATTTATTTGTATATTTTTATCGATAACCACATTTTCTCAAACTATAAATACCAAAAAACTCGACAGCTTATTCGACATTCTCGATTCCAATCATCTTGCAATGGGAAGCGTGGCAATTGCGAAAGACGGAAAGATTGTTTATCAACGGCAAATCGGTTATTCATATATTGACGATAATAAAAAGATTGCTGCAAATGCAGATACAAAATACCGCATCGGTTCGATAACTAAAATGTTTACGGCAGTTATTATTTTTCGGCTGATTGAAGAAGGAAAATTATCGTTAGATACAAAGCTCGCAAAGTTTTATCCGCAAATTCCGAATGCGGATAAGATTACGATTGAAATGCTGTTGAGGCATAGGAGTGGATTGTATAATTATGTTGATGATTTTGTTTCGACAGACACAGTCGATAAAAAGAATTATAATTATGATGACTATTTGTTGATGAATAATTTGGGTTGGTTAACCAATCCTTTGAGCAAAGATTCTATTTTAAATATTATTAAGAATGGCGAAGTTCATTTTCAGCCAAATACTAAAGTTCAATATTGCAATTCGGGCTATTGGTTATTAGGCCGTATTATAGAAAATATTACTCATGAATCTTTTACAAAAAATGTAAAGAAAAGGATTGTAGGAAAAATCAATTTGAAAAACACTTATGTTGGTAAACAGTATGATAAGAATAAGAGTAAAAAGCAGGCCGAATCATATTTTTACTGTGGCGAATGGAATAAAATAGATGACATTTATTTACCGAACGCTTCGGCGGCTGGCGCAATACTATCTACACCAACTGACTTAGTAAAGTTTATACAATCTTTGTTCGCTTCTAAGTTGATAAGCAAAGAATCGCTTTCGAAAATGACATCATTTATTGACATGACTGATTCTTCAATTATGAATCATTTTGGAATGGGAATTATGACTATTCCCTTTGGAGAAGATGTTGGATTAGGACATGCAGGAGATACTTATGGTGAACATTCAATGCTTGTGTATTTTCAAAAATATAATTTGATAATTGCTTACACTATTAATGGCAATAGCAACTTTTTAGCAAGCAATGATATAGCTGATTATCTATTTTGCGTATCCCGAAATATTCCGTTTGATTTTCCTAATACGTCAAGAGAATATATCAAGCAATCTGAAGAATTGAATCAATATCTTGGAGTTTATTCATCTAAACAACTGCCATTAAAATTTACATTTACCAAACTATGTGAAAAATTATTTTTACAGGCAACAGGTCAGCATGAATTAGAAACAAAATCGATTGCAAAAAATAAATTTACCATTGACGATATTCATGCTTCAATGGAATTCTTTCCCGAAAAAGGAGAATTGGTATATACACAAAATGGTAAAACGTATTTATTTACCAAAGACCAATAACTTTACAATCATAAATCATAAATCAAAATTCATAAATAACAATGCAATTGCACATTTCAAAAGACATTAACGAACTCAGTAAAAATTTTGCAGATTGGTTAGTAGATTACGCAAAAGAAACTCTGCAAAAGCAAGATATATTTACTATTGCGCTTTCCGGCGGCAGCACGCCAAAGCTGCTCCACAAGCTGCTTGCAAGCGATGCGTATAAAAATAAAATTGATTGGGGCAAATGGCATTTCTTCATGGGCGACGAACGTTTTGTTCCGGTAACAGACGATAGGAGCAATGCCAAAATGTGCTACGAAACGTTGCTCAATCATGTGCCTGTGAAAGAAGAGCAGATTCATTTTTATCAAACAGAAAACATTACGCCGCAAGAAAGTTCCATAGAATATGAAAAAATATTACGCCAATATTTCGATGGGAAAAAGACAGGATTAGACGTTATCATTCTCGGTATGGGCGATAATGCACATACACTTTCTTTATTCCCGCATGAAGCAATCATATTTGAAGAAAAGAAATGGGTGGATAGCTTTTGGCTTGATGAGCAAAATATGTATCGCATTACCATGACGCACCCTGTTGCAAACCATGCAGCGCAAGTATGTTTCCTTGCAGCAGGCGAAAATAAACAAGAAGCATTGAAAGAAGTATTGGAAGGCGAATACAATCCGAATGAATATCCTTCGCAAATCATTAAACCCAATCCCGGCGAATTGCATTGGTTTGTAGATGAAGCGGCAACTGAGCTACTGAAAAATTCTTATTAATATAATCAAGTCTCTTTGGAGACAATTTATGCAGATAAAATAAAATTTTCTTATACAAAACTGCCGTTCGTTCCTTACCTTTGCATAGTCATTCCTTTTTACGAATAACTATAATGTGATATGAGTTTCAAGCAAGTCTTCATCTCTCCTGTAGGGAGGAAAATAACTATGGGTCTTACCGGAATATTTTTAATTTTATTTTTAATTGTGCATGTCGGATTGAATTTATGTGTTTTCGGCGGAGAAGACATGTTCAATTCTGCAGCGCATTTTATGGGTGGTTTCTGGGTGCCGCGCGTTTTGGAAATCGGCTTGTTTGCAATGCTAATTATACACATCGTACAAGGAACAATACTGGAAATGGATAATCGCTCCAAACGCGGTATCGGTTACCAGGTAAGTTACGGAAACCGCGGAAGCAAATGGAACAGCCGTAGCATGTGGTTTTTGGGCATTTTAATACTATTGTTTCTGATTTTGCATTTATCAGATTTTTGGTTTCCCAACCGCTCACATCAGCATTTTGTTTTAGGAGAAGAAATTAATCTGTTTGAAAAAATGCAGGATACCTTCAGTCATCTTTGGGTAGTAATCGTTTATATTATCGGATGCATTGCGTTGGCATATCATTTATTACATGGTTTCCAAAGCGCATTCCGTTCTTTGGGTGTTTATAATAAAACATGGCTGGCATTATTAAATTGTATCGGTATAGGATTTTCTATTATTGTGCCGTTGCTGTTTATATCCATGCCTGTGAGTTTTTATTTTGGATGGGTTTAATCAAAGTAATTTGAAAATTTGAAAATGTGTTAATTTGAAAATGATTTTTCATTAATTAACTATCAAATTTTTAGATTATGAGAAACGATAAAGAAAATGTGATTATTGAGAAAACTATTAATTTTTCTCTTTCAATCATTCAATATTGTGAAGTTCTTGAACAAGACAGAAAATATGTAATTGCAAAACAGCTTTTACGTACCGCAACTTCCATCGGCGCGAATGTTTTTGAAGCACAAAATGCAGAAACTTTATTCACAAAATGAAAATTGCGTCGAAAGAAACAAGCGAAACATTCTATTGGTTGATTTTGTGCGAAAGAAGCGAGTCATACAAATTTGAGAAGCAACTTAAAAATAATTTAGAGGAAATCTAAGAATTCTTTCTAAAATCATTGCTTCATCAAAAACGGGAATTAAAAATTTTCTCTGGTTTCTTGGCTTTGCATTTTCAAATCTTCAAATTGATTTATTGATATATGTTAGATTCAAAAATACCTGCAGGAAAACTGGAAGATAAATGGACCGAATACAAAGGTCATTGCAAGCTCGTAAACCCTGCCAACAAGCGCAAAATCGAAGTAATCGTTATTGGTACAGGACTTGCGGGAGCCAGCGCTGCTGCGGCTTTGGGCGAATTGGGTTACAGCGTAAAAGCATTTTGTTTTCAGGATTCTCCTCGTCGCGCGCACTCGATTGCAGCGCAGGGAGGTATCAATGCAGCAAAAAATTATCAGAACGACGGCGACTCTGTTTTTCGTCTGTTTTATGATACAATTAAAGGTGGCGACTACCGTGCACGCGAAGCAAACGTGCATCGTTTAGCAGAGGTAAGTACTAATATTATTGACCAATGCGTAGCACAAGGTGTGCCTTTCGCACGTGAATACGGTGGCTTACTGAGTAATCGTTCATTCGGCGGAACGCAGGTACAACGCACGTTCTATGCAGCGGGACAAACAGGGCAACAATTATTGCTCGGCGCATACAGTGCGTTGGAAAGGCAAGTTGCTTTAGGAACGGTAAAAGTTTATGACCGTCACGAAATGCTCGAAGTTGTAAAGATAGATGGTAAAGCGCGCGGCATCATTGCCCGTAATTTAATTACAGGAGAATTGGAAAGACATTTCGGCCATGCAGTTTTAATTTGCAGCGGTGGTTATGGAAATGTATTTTATCTTTCTACAAACGCGATGGGCAGCAATGTTACAGCCGCATGGAAAGCGCACAAGCAAGGCGCGTATTTTGGCAATCCTTGTTTCACGCAAATTCATCCCACTTGTATCCCCGTTACAGGCGATCATCAATCCAAATTGACATTGATGTCTGAATCTTTGAGAAATGACGGACGAATTTGGGTGCCGAAACAAAAAGACGATAACCGGAAAGCGAGTGAAATACCTGAAGATGAAAGAGATTATTATCTGGAAAGAAGATATCCTGCATTTGGTAATCTTGTACCGCGCGATGTGGCTTCACGCGCAGCGAAAGAGAGATGCGATGCGGGTTATGGCGTAGGTACTACCAAAAAGGCTGTTTATCTTGATTTTGCAGATGCAATTATGCGCTACGGAAAAATTGAGTGCGGCAAGCATGGTATTGAAAATCCTTCAAAAGAAGTTATTCGTCATCACGGGTTGGATGTTGTGAAAGAAAAATATGGTAATCTTTTCGACATGTACGCAAAGATTACGGGTGAAGATCCTTATGAAGTGCCGATGCGTATTTATCCCGCCGTACACTACACAATGGGCGGCCTTTGGGTAGACTATGAATTGATGACGAATGTGAAAGGCTTATATTGCCTGGGTGAAGCCAACTTCAGCGACCACGGCGCAAATCGTTTAGGCGCTTCGGCTTTGATGCAAGGCTTGTCAGATGGATATTTTGTTATTCCATATACTTTGGGAAATTATCTGGCCGATGAAATATACAGCAAAGCAATTCCTACAACGCATGAAGCTTTTGCTGAAGCAGAGAAAAAAGTTGCAGACAGATTGGAAAATTTAATGAATATTAAAGGGACGGAAACAGTTGAAAGCCTGCACAAACGTTTAGGAAAAATCATGTGGGAAAAATGCGGCATGGCGCGAAACGAGCAAGGATTGAAAGAAGCAATCGAAGAGATTCGTACATTAAGAAACGAGTTTTGGAATAATGTAAAAATACCGGGTGGCATCAAAGAATTTAATCCCGAACTGGACAAAGCAGGCCGCGTTGCAGACTTTATCGAGCTTGGCGAATTAATGTGCATAGATGCTTTAAATCGCAAAGAAAGTTGTGGCGGGCATTTCCGTGAAGAATCCCAAACTCCTGATGGAGAAGCTTTGCGCAATGATGAAGAATTTATGTTTGTTTCCGCATGGGAATATAAAGGACACAACGGGAACAATATAGAATGGGAATTGCACAAAGAAGAATTGAATTATGAAGTAATAAAACCATCGCAGAGGAATTATAAATAATTTGATTATTTGAAAATTTGAAAATGGTTTTTGATGCGTAGTGATAAGGAAAATTTGATAGTCAAATTAAGTTTTGAATTCGCTAAAGAAATAATTTTTTTCACAGAAAAACTACAAGAAAGCAAAAAGTTTGTAATTGCAAATCAGCTTATAAAATCGGGAACGTCAATTGGGGCAAATATTCGAGAGGCACAGAATGCAGAAAGCAAGATAGATTTTATACATAAATTTAAAATTGCAGCTAAAGAAATTGATGAAACAGAATATTGGTTATTGCTTTGTAAAGATTGTTATGAATTAAAAATGTGCGATGAATTATTAGAAAGATTATCTGCTATTAACAGAGTCGTTTCAAAAATAATTTCAACAAGCAAAGAGAAACAATAGATTTTAAAATAAATGTGTTTAATTGATTTGGAAGAAGTATCGAATCTATCATTTTCAAATTTCCAAATCTTCAAATTGAAGAAGCATGCAACACTACACAATGAATCTGACATTAAAAGTTTGGCGTCAGAAAAATGCAAATACACCGGGAGATTTTCAAACATATAATGTAGAAAATATATCTTCGGAAATGTCTTTCCTCGAAATGTTTGATGTGTTGAATGAGCGTTTAATCGAAGAAGGCAAAGAACCTATTGCTTTCGACCACGATTGCCGCGAAGGTATTTGCGGTATGTGCTCAATGGTTATCGATGGAAAACCGCATGGCCCTTGGGCACAAAACACAACTTGCCAGTTGCACATGCGCGCCTTCAAAGACGGCGATACCATTGTTGTAGAACCTTGGCGGGCAAAGGCTTTTCCTGTAATTAAAGATCTGGTTGTAGACAGAACTTCATTCGACAGAATCATTCAGGCGGGCGGTTATATTTCCGTAAATACAGGCAATGCGCAAGATGCAAACAATTTACCCATCGAGAAAAAAGCAGCAGACGAAGCTTTTGCGGCAGCGGCTTGTATCGGTTGCGGTGCATGTGTTGCAGCCTGTAAAAACAGTTCCGCATTATTATTCACCAGTGCAAAAGTGGCTCAGTTGTCTTTGCTTCCGCAAGGTGCTCCTGAACGCAAAACCCGCGTTGTCGATATGGTTGCACAAATGGAAAAAGAAGGTTTTGGTGCATGCACTTCTACAGGCGCGTGCGAAGCAACTTGTCCGAAAGGAATTTCCATTACCAATATTGCAAGACTCAATAAAGAATATTTGTGGGCGACTTTAACGGCGGAATAACTATTCTTATAAAGTATAAGTAAAAAATCCTGCACGAAATAATTTTATTGATGAGCGATTGTCATTATAAAAAAGGATTTCAAATTAGCCTATGCTTCAATTAAAAAGCAATTCTTAATTGACTACAAAAATGAAAGCACATTAGTTATAACGGAATCTATTGATTTTCCAAAAGCAGCATTTTGATCAATAGTGTTTCTTGGCCAAATGTGAACGAACTTCATTAGCATAAAATTTCTTTAGTTTTATTATTTTATCTTTAATTAAGATGGTTCAATGATAAAATACACCTTATGAAAAATCTATTTAAAAATATACAATCAATATCATTTTTAGTTGCCATATTAATTTACTCAGGTTGCGCCACCAATGCCATTACCGGACGCAAGCAATTAAGTCTTGTTTCGGACGGCGAAATGCAATCTATGGCGCTTACACAATACAAAGATTTTTTGAATGGAAATAAAGTTGTTCCTGCAAGCACAGACAATGCTGCAATGGTAAAACGTGTGGGGCAGCGCATTGCGGCAGCTATCACAAAATATTATGCGTCCAAAGGGCAAAGCGCCGCACTGAATGGATATAATTGGGAATTCAATTTGGTGCAGAGCAGCGAAGTTAATGCCTGGTGTATGCCGGGCGGAAAAGTAGTAGTATATACAGGCTTATTGCCGGTAACTAAAGATGAAGCCTCATTGGCCATAGTGCTGGGCCACGAGATTACACATGCCGTTGCCGGACATGGAAAAGAAAGATACAGCCAGCAATTACTGGCGCAAGGCATAGAATCTGTTGGCGGTGCAGCATTAGGTTCAAATCCTAAAGCAGTTTCTATTTTTAACTCTGTGTACGCGCCGAGCGCACAAGTCGGAGTATTGTTGCCTAATTCGAGAAAGCAGGAACTGGAAGCCGACCATTACGGATTAATCTTTGCGGCAATGGCCGGTTATGACCCGCGAGTGGCAATTCCTTTTTGGCAAAGAATGGCGGCATTGGGCGCAAACGGACAAAAACCGCCGGCTATGCTGAGCGACCATCCAAGCGATGAACAGCGCATCGCAGCAATCCGGCAATTGATGCCGGAAGCATTAACGTATTATCAGGGAAATAAATAACGTAAAGCGGATGGAAGAATTGTTTTAGTGAAACAGAAACTCTATTCATCATTGTTGCGCAGGCGATAATCTCTCTGCAAAATTTTATTACCAAAACAAATTCAGAATATATATTGTTCTAAAATAAATATGCTGTTCAACTAAAATCTATTCATAAACACTTTTTATTTCCTCACTACGCCTTCAATCGATAATTTTGCCATTAATATAATCAACTGAAAAATATATGGCTGTCAAATATCCGGCTGTCGAATGGTCTTATCACAGTAATGTTTATGAAGTAAACATTCGTCAATACACGCCGGAAGGTACTTTTAAAGCATTTCAGCAGCATCTTCCGAGGTTAAAGAAAATGGGCGTTGAAATTCTTTGGCTGATGCCGGTTACGCCTATCAGCCAAATAAAAAAGAAAGGCAGTTTAGGCAGTTATTATGCATGTAGCAGTTACACAGCAATCAATCCCGAATTTGGCGATAAAAATGATTTTAAAAATTTGGTAGATGAAGCGCATCGGCTGGGTTTTAAACTGATTATCGATTGGGTTGCAAACCATACCGGCTGGCAACATGAATGGACAGTGAATAAAGATTGGTATGTGCAGGATTCTACAGGAAATTTTACGGAAGTGCATGGATGGGATGATGTGATTGATCTGAACTATGATAATGAAAGAATGCAAACTGCAATGATTGAAGCCATGCGCTATTGGATTGGTGAGTTTGATATTGACGGTTTCCGTTGCGATATGGCACATTTGGTTCGTCTCGATTTTTGGCACAAAGCAAGAAAATTATGTGAGGAAATCAAGCCTTTGTTCTGGCTTGGCGAATGCGATACAGATGAGTACAGCGAAGTGTTTGATGTTACGTATGCATGGCGCTGGATGCATGCCACAGAAGCATTTGTACAAGATGGAAGCAAGTGGCAGGATATAAAAAATGTATTGCTGCAATATTATTTGCTACCAAAAGAATCAAGAAAACTATATTTTACATCCAATCACGATGAAAATAGTTGGAACGGGACTGAGTATGAAAAGTATGGCATGCCATTGGCAAAAAATCTGGCTGTTTTTTCCTGCATATTTAATCAAATGCCACTGATATACAGCGGGCAGGAATTACCAAATTATAAACGATTGAAATTTTTTGATAAAGATGAAATAGAGTGGGGCAGCGATCCTGTTCATACGCAGCTTGAAAGCTTTTACAAAACGCTTCTTTCACTAAGAAAAAATAATAATGCTTACGCGCAAGATGCTGAATTTATTTGGATAGACGATAATTCCAATCAGCCATATATCGCTTTCTTTCTCAGAAATAAAGACAGTAAAATCGTTGCTGTTTTCAATCTATCTTTTTCTCAAAGAATAAAAATAAATTTTTCGGATAACAATCTTTCAGGAAAATATTACAACCTATTTTCAAATATTTCCCATAATCTTTCAAACGATGAGACTTTTGAAGTGTTGCAAAATGATTTTCTTATTTATGTTTCGGAATAATAATTATTGATAATAATTTTCGTCCAAATAAAAATACCCGTCATCTTTTTTCCAGTACCAAAATTTGTTCTGGTATTTATAATAATATCCTTTCACGCCTTTTTTAGCAAGATTGTTTGGCACCAGCAAAACTCTTGGAGGAATCTGGTTAAAACGATGCGCCAGATTTTTAGCCTGATCCGGCGTAAATGCTCTTGTTGCCTGATTCAATGAATCTAAATTGTGCGAAACATCCGGCGGTAAAATCAGAGAATCTACTTTAAGCATGCCGTGACTATCAATTACCACAACAGGTTCAGCTAAATTGTTAGCAGTTGTTGCAGTGTTCGCATTATTATTAGGATTTGTATAAGTATCATTAATTCCTTGTCCGCTATTACCATTAATAATAACTGCTTTCTTTATATATTGTTGCTGGTTAATTCTATCCGGCGCAACCTTAGGATGAACTGGTGTTGCTGTTTGTTGAGGAACATTTTTTCTTCCGCAAGAGCCCAATATTAATATAAAACCAAACGAGAGATATGCTAATTTCTTCATGCGTATTACTTACTGTTGTTTATCAAATCTACCAAAACATCTGCACTTGTCAATGGAATTGCTTGCTGATTTCCGGTTGTAAGATTTTTTATCGTACAAATATTTTTTTCTATTTCACTGCTTCCTATTATTATCACAAAAGGAATATTCTTTTTATCGGCATATTTAAACTGTTTGTCCATTTTTGCCGTTTCGTGATACAGCTCGCAGGAGATATTTGCATCCCGCAATTGCTGTATTGTTTTATAGGCAGCTTCCGATTCTTTTTCTCCTAAATTAAAAAACAAAACCTGTGTACTGATGTGGATTTCTTTGGGAAATAAATCAAGCTCATCCATTACATCATAAATTCTGTCCACACCAAAACTGATTCCTACGCCGGCAATATCTTGCACACCGAATAATCCTGTGAGATCATCATATCTTCCGCCGCCTCCGATGCTGCCCATTTGCACATCTTTTGCTTTTATTTCAAAAATAATTCCGGTATAATAATTTAATCCGCGCGCCAAAGTAAAATCAACGATAATCCCTGAGGCATGATTCAAAACATATTCGATTTCTTCGATCCCTTTTTTACCCGTTTCGTTGTCGTTGAAAACGTTTTTTATCTGATCAATTTTTTCTTCATTATTTCCATTGATGTTTAAATATTTTTCGATTGAACTGACTTGATTTTCATTCAGTCCTCTTTGCAATAATTCTTCCTTTACTTTATCTAAACCTATTTTATCAAGTTTGTCAATAGCGATGGTAATATCAGTCAGCTTATCCGCGCCACCACATATTTCTGCAAGAGCAGCCAATATTTTTCTGTTATTGATTCTTATTTCAATTTGTACGCCCAATTGTTTGAATACGGTGGAATATATTTGAGCCAATTCTACTTCATTCATCAAAGACTTGCTGCCGACAACATCGCAATCGCACTGGTAAAATTCTCTGTAACGGCCGCGCTGCGGACGATCGGCACGCCAAACCGGCTGAATCTGATATCGTTTAAAAGGAAAAGTCAATTGCCCGTGATTCATAGCCACATATCGCGCAAACGGAATAGTAAGGTCATAACGCAATGCACGTTCTGTAATATCCTTGCTTGTTTTTCCGCTCAGCACTTGTTCAAAACCTGCTTTAATTTTTTCTTCTTTAGAAGGATTATCCAATCCGTTGTTGAGTATTTTAAAAATAAGTTTATCTCCTTCCTCTCCATATTTTCCTAAAAGAGTTTCAATATTTTCCATAGCCGGTGTTTCCAGCGGTTCAAATCCGTATAGCTCAAAGACATGTTTGATCGTATTAAAAATATATTGCCTTTTTCGAACTACCGCCGCCGAAAAATCTCTTGTGCCTTGTGGTAAAGATGGTTTCATTTAAATGTTAAGTTGTAAGTGATAAGTTATAAGTTAATTCATAACCCATCATTCATAATTCAAAATTATTCTATCGCACGCTTTATTCAGCATTTGATATACTTCTTCAAAAGCTGCATCTGTATTGGCATACCAGGGATCTGGCACCTCTTCATTTTTATCCGGATGCCATTCGTTCAATATTAGTTTAACCTTACTTTCGTCAAACAAACTGCCGCTTATTCTGCGCACATCATTGTAATTTTCATTATCCATCACATAAATTTTATCGAAGCGAACCATATCTTCTTTGACAAACTGCCTCGCGCGCAAATGCGAAATATCTATTCCGTGATTTCTTGCAATTTTTTGAGAGAGCCTGTGTGGCGCTTCGCCTGTATGCCAGCCGCCGGTGCCCGCACTATCGACCGTCCAGTTTAATTTTTTTTCATCTGCTTTTGATTGTAATATTCCTTCTGCCAAAGGGCTTCTGCAAATATTACCCAGACAAACCATTAAAATTTTCATGGGCGCAAAAATAAACTATATTCAATGATTCAACTATAAGCAAAATGCCATAATAAAAAAATTAAATAAAAAACCCTTCTGAATTGAGAAGGGTTTCAAATTATTTCGGCAGAAATGTAAAAAATTAAAAATCTTTTTTAGCAACTCCGTCGGCTATAGCTTTCAAGGCTTTGGTTTCGCTCAATATTGCACTCATCTTATTCCCTTTTCCATCATCTCCTTTTGCAATATATCCGCCACGTGCTGTTTTGGATACTACAGCATTGTGCATCGGAACATCTTTTTCTTTAGTCTTTAAACAATAGGCTTTAATAAATTTTGAAGTGTCCATCATACATTTTTTTAATTAAAAAATTACTGTTCACAACCGAAAGATAATATTTAATCGGAATATGAGCGATAAAAGTAAGATATTTTATAATTAACGTGAATTTAATATCTGAAAATATAGAATTATTAATGATTCAGGGATAGCAGCTGATTAATGATTTTCTGTAGCAGTTTAAATAGCACAGGCTCTCAAAAAATGAAATATTTTATCTCAATTGTGATAGTAAAATCAACAGCCATAAAGCCTCGCAGCTCATTTGTTGTCTTAAAATTTTTAACGCCTTTCTCATATGTTGTTCTACTGTATTAATTGAAATTCCTAATAATGCAGAGACTTCTTTATTGCTCAAATTGCTATCCTTACGCAACAAAAAAACTTTTCTGCATTGTTCCGGCAATTTTTCTATTCCTATTTCATATTGTTTTAGCAGCTCTTTATGACGAATATAATTTCCAACATTATCATCAGCATAAGCCAAATGGTCATGCAACGATTGAAGTGACAGCAATTCAATATGACTTCTAAAATAATTAACGATTTCATTTTTTAGGATTACATGCAAATACCCAAGCGGCTCACCTTCTATATGAATTCCTTTCTCATAAAATTTGAGAAAAGTATTTTGGGCAATCTCCTCCGCAATTTCTATACTGCCCGTTTTTTGATAAGCCCGTTGTACCATTTTCTTTATATACTTAAGATACAATTCTGTAAATCCCTGCTCATTCCCTGATTGCCAAAGCTCTAAAAGTTGCTTATCGCTGCTTGATATGTTCCTGGTATGATTGATAATTTTGGATTTAGAAATACTAAATTATAGCAATTAAATAATATAAAATTATTATAAAAAATATTTTTCTTCACTAACGGCAATACATTATTTTTTCGTGTATATAGAGGACAATGTGCTTAACACATCATATTATGGACAAACAACAATTAAAAATAATATTAGATAAATATATTGAGGGTACTTGTTCAGAAGAAGAACTACAAGTATTTGAACAGTGGTACAAAACCTTAGACGAATATTCCAAAGAAAATATTCCGGATGAATATTTTGGTAATGAATCAGAATATAGCATAAAGATGCTGCAAGATTTTCTATCATTGAAGGCTAAAAATAAAATACAGAAAACCAAAAGGATTAATCTATATTTCAAAGTGGCTGTAGCCGCTATCATTATTCTGGGCATTGGAACAGGTATTTTTTGGAAATTATACCGTGTGAGCAGAAGTAAGCAAACTATTACAGTAGTCCGAAACGATGCTGCTCCGGGCCATGATGGCGCTGTACTAACGCTTGCAGATGGCAGTGAAGTTATGTTGGACAGCACTGCAAGCGGCGCGGTTGCACAGCAGGCAGGTGTACAGGTTATTAATGCAAAAGGTCAATTAGTATATAACGAAAATAGTACTGCTGCAACAACGCAAATTACCTACAACACTTTAACTACACCTAAAGCAAGGCAATACAAGTTAGTGTTGCCCGATGGCACTAAAGTTTGGCTCAATTCTGCCAGCAGCATTCATTATCCTGTGGCATTTTCCGGGAAGGAAAGAATAGTGGAGATAACAGGCGAAGCATATTTTGAAGTAATGCACAATGCTGCAATACCTTTTAAAGTAATAACCGCCGGCAATACTATTGAAGATATAGGTACGGAGTTTGATATAAACGCTTATGAAGACGAATCAAATACCAAAACTACATTACTTCAAGGTGCTGTTAAAGTAAACGGAACATTATTGCATCCGGGAGAAGAAGCAAGTATCAGTAAACAATCGGGCGCTATAGCTGTAAGCAAAGCTGATACCGATGATGCCATTGCATGGGTTAATGGGCAACTGTCGCTTGAGTGCGATAATATCCAAACCCTGCTACGCCGGATAGGTCGTTGGTATAATGTAGATATTAAGTATGATGGCAGCCTTCCCAACACAGCTTTATTTGGCTCGGTAAGCAGAAATGTATATTTATCTCAGGTATTGAAAGCATTGGCTGCTTACGGCGTTAATGCCCGGCAGCAAGGCAACACAGTAATTGTTTCTGCAAAATAACAGGTTTCAACAGAGCAAAGAATGTGAAGCTAGCCAGTTTGTTTGCTTAGTTATACATCCTGCCTTTGCGAAAAATGTAAAGAATATAAGGCATTATAATTTGTAATTTATAATTCAAACTCCAGTAGCATGAGCCCGTAAATCAAAAACGCAGGCAACAAAATAAAAGCCGGAAACAAATGCGACTTGTTACCGGCCAAAACAATGGATTGCCCGGAAAACCCGATACCGGTTAAGAAATCAAGTTATTCACGTTTAAAACCCAAACTAAGCAAAAGTATGAAACTTATTGTTTCCCGCAACGCTCTTTTACCGAGAGGCAGTTCATTTAATTTATTATGGAAAATTATGCGGCTGACTGTATTCTTCTTATTCATTACTGTACTCCATGTATGCGCAAAAACTTATTCTCAGCGTATAACCATTCACCAAAGCAATATTTCGGTACATCATGCGCTAGATGAAATAAAAAAGCAAACGGGCTATTCATATATAGCCGACAGAGCGCTGCTAAAGAATACGCCGCCTTTAGATCTTAATCTGGATAATGCTTCATTACCCGAAGCTTTGCAACAATGCCTTCGCGGCTTGCCATACACTTATACGCTAGAGGAAGAAATGATTGTAATAAAACGAAAGCCGCTAACCTTGCTAACTGCTTCTGCAACAGATTCCCTGCTAATTCTCCCCGTTAAGATAATACAAGGGCGTGTAACTGACAGCACGGGTACCCCATTGGTAGGTGCGGCCGTCAAGGTACGTGGTACCAATAACGGCGCCCTCACGGACAGCAAAGGCAATTTCAACCTGTCCGTGCCAGACGGCAATGCGGTGATCGAGGTCAGCTTTGTCGGCTATGCCACGGCCAGTATTACTGTGGGAAATGAAAGGTTTTTCACGGTGAGAATGACGGCCATGGACAATTATCTCAACGAAACGATTATGCAGGCTTACGGTACGACTTCTAGAAGACTCAATACCGGCAATATTGTCAAAGTTGATTCGAAAGATATTGATAGGCAACCTGTCATGAATCCTTTGGCAGCTTTGGATGGTCTGGTGCCCGGTTTGGTGGTAACACAAACGACCGGATTGTCCGGTGGTGCTTTTAAAGTGCAACTAAGAGGCCGCACGGCCATTGACCAATCCTTAAGCGACGACCAGCCTTTGTTTGTGGTGGATGGTGTGCCTTTGAGTACCAATAACGGAACGCTAAGTGTGATTGGATCTGCTATCGGAACCCCTGGTTCCAGTGCTAACCAACCGGGCGGTATCAGCCCATTCAATAGTATCAATCCAAAAGACATAGAAAGCATTGAAGTATTGAAAGATGCCGATGCCACAGCTATCTACGGCTCCCGTGGTGCCAATGGCGTGGTTTTGATCACGACCAAAAAAGGGAAAGTTGGCAAGACGAAAATTGATTTCAATACCTACGCCGGATTCAGCAGACCTTCCTCACGGGTGAAAATGATGAATACGCAACAATACATTGCGATGCGCAAGCAGGCTTTCGTCAATGACGGTGTGACGCCTACTAAAAGTACTGCGTATGATTTTTTGGTGTGGGACACGACGCGTTATACGGATTTTGCTAAGCTATTGGCGGGCAATACGGCACACAGCAATGATGCGGAGCTGACCATATCCGGCGGGACGACCAATACGCAATTTTTCGTAGGTGGCGGCTATCACCGGGAAACAACCATTTTCCCCGGCAATTTTGCGGACAACCGCGGCTCGATGCATGTGAATATCAACCATAGTTCCAATGACCAGCGGTTCAAGATGCAGTTCTCGTCCAGTTATTCCAGTGATGTCAATAAGATTATAGCATATGACATTTCCAGATATACCAGTTATGCCCCTAATCTAAGACTTTATGATAGTTTGGGAAATATAGCATGGAATGAAGGAGGGTATGTTGTAGCTGCAGCAAGGAATCCGCTTGCTTATTTCTTAAATAATACTTACAACGCCAAAACAAATACTTTATTAGGTAACTTATTGTTGAGTTATGAAATCCTGAAAGGACTAATTATCCGTAGCAGCTTCGGATATAATACGTATAAAACAGATGAAATACAACTATATCCAATGACGGCCCAAAATCCGGCAAATGCCCCCTATCGGTATTCGACATTTTCCACCAACAATTTTGAGAGCTGGATCATCGAACCACAGGCGGAATATAAAAAACAGATAGCAAAAGGAAAATTGAATGTGCTGATAGGCGGCACGTGGCAGTCCAATAACCAGAACGGCGAATATATTAATGCCACAGGTTATGGCAGCGATGCGTTGATGGAATCCTTGAGTGGTGCTTCCAGTATATCCGGTAGCCGTTGGAATACACCCTATAAATACAGTGCGTTTTTTGGCCGTGTCAATTATAACTGGGAGGACAAGTACCTTATCAATCTGACGACTCGCAGGGACGGCAGCAGCCGGTTTGCGCCACAAAACAGATTTGCCAATTTCGGGGCTATCGGTGCCGGCTGGATTTTCAGCAATGAATCTTTATTTAAGGAAAATGTTTCCTGGTTAAGCTTTGGTAAGTTACGTGCCAGTTATGGCGTTACGGGCAATGACAAGATCACGGATTACCAGTATCTGGATACTTGGGCTTCATCTTCCAGTCCTTATGGAAGTACTTACGGTTTGAGACCGGGTAAATTGTACAATCCGGATTACCATTGGGAGAAGAACAAAAAAGCGGAAGTAGGGTTGGAACTGGGTTTCCTGCAAGACAAGATTTTAGTCACGACGAGTTATTACAACAATCGGAGCAGCAACCAATTGGTAAGTTACAATCTTCCCATCACGACAGGGTTTGCCAGTATCGCGATGAATATGCCTGCGCTGGTAGAAAATTCCGGTTGGGAATTGACGCTCAACACGAGCAATATCAAAACGACGGATTTTAAATGGACGACTTCTGCCAATATCAGCATACCCAGGAATAAATTATTGTCCTTTCCAGATCTAGCAACATCCTCTTATTATGCCCAGTATATTATAGGAAAACCATTGAATATCATCAACCGTTACACTTATACCGGGGTAGATCCTACTACCGGTTTATATACGGTATTGGATAAAAATAAGGACGGTCAATATACTTGGTTGGACTATTCGTATTTTGGTACGACTGACCCTAAGTCCTTTGGTGGCTTGCAAAATACTTTCAACTATAAAGGTTGGCAACTGGATTTTGCTTTTTCCTTTCGTAAACAAATCGGCCTCAATTATTTAAGTCAAATTGCATCTAATTACGGAACTGTATTTAATAATCTTCCAGCGGATCTTATAGGTAAATTTTGGACTTCTCCGGGAGATCAATCAAAGTTACAGCGGGTAAGTAGAGCTACATCAGGAAACGCATATCAGGCATTGTCATTATTTCAGGTTTCCAATGGGATATATAGCGATGCTTCATTTGTCCGCCTGCGTAATGCGGCATTATCCTATAATATAGCAATGTCCCGATGGCATATTTCCAATGCTCGCATTTACGTACAAGGTCAAAATTTATTTACCATTACCGGTTACAAAATAGGGGATCCGGAAACACAGAATTGGAAAAGGACACCTCCTTTGAGAACTTTTATTGCGGGAATTCAAATTTTATTTTAATAAAATAATAAATGAACATGAAAAAAATATTTAATTTTAAAAAATTACAACTTGGTCTGATGATCCTTTATACAAGCATCATTGTCTCTTGCAGTAAATTTGTAGAGGTAGCAGATCCCATAGACCAACTTACAAAGGATTTCGTGTTTTCTGACTCTACTTCTACAGAAGGTACTGTTGTCGGCATATATTCAAATGCGGGATCTTTATATGGATTCCTTGCTAAAAATATAACTTTATATTCTGGTCTTAGTGCAGATGAATTTGTAAACTATACTCCGAATTCAGAGTATGATGTTTATGCCAATAATGAATTAACCTCCCAAAATATTTTTTATTGGTATTACCCTTACAATGTTATATACTCTTGTAATACAGTCATACAAAGCCTTAGCAATAGCTCGATTACTGAAACTCAAAAAAATCGTTTGATAGGGGAATGTAAGTTTATGCGGGCGTTGAATTACTTTTATCTGGTCAATTTATTTGGCGGTGTACCTTTGGCGGTGACGGATGATTATAAGATAAACAGATTACTACCAAGGGCAGATACTACTATCATCTATAATCAGATCGTCTCGGATTTACAGGACGCAAAAAGTAAATTAAGTACGACCTATGTTGGTTCGGACAAAACAAGAGCCAATAAATGTGCGGCTACGGCCTTATTGGCGAGGGTGTATTTGTACCGAAAGGATTATACCAATGCAGCAAAGGAAGCGTCCGAAATAATCAATACGGGTACTTACTCGCTAAGTAACTTAAGCAATGTTTTTCTTTTTAATAGTTCTGAAGCTATTTTTCAGTTTACCGCTCCTACAAATCAGTCGTCCGTTACTTCAGACGCATCTTCATTTGTTCCCTATTCTTCCACTACATATCCTACTTTTCTTATTCGGGATGGATTGTTAGGAGCTTTTGAATCGGGTGACCAAAGAAGGAGCAATTGGATAAAATCAAGTACAATTAGTGGCAAAACCTATTCTTATCCTTATAAGTATAAAATATATAGTGTTACTACAGGATCTTCCATGCCGGAAGGCACAGTTTTGCTTCGATTAGCAGAGCTGTATTTAATCCGGGCGGAAGCCTTGGCGCAACAAAACGATTTGGTGAATGCCATTAAGGATCTGGATGTGATCCGCAACAGGGCGGGATTATCCTTAATCGGAACGACCGCTCCCAGTATTAACAAACAAGCTTTGCTGGACACCATAGACCACGAAAACCGCATTGAGTTCTTTGCGGAATGTGGCCACCGATGGTTGGACCTGAAACGCCTGGGAAAAGCGGATGCCGTATTAGGAGCATTAAAGCCGGCGACCTGGCAAACAACGGATCAATTGTATCCAATCGGATCTGATATTCTTTTGGCGGATCCGAACGTGACGCAAAATCCGGGATATACGCAATAAGGATAACGGTTGTCATCCCGAGCGGAGTGGTCTCCGGTCGGGAGCGCAAAAAAGCAGCAGACCTCTCGGCTGCGCTCGAGGTGACGCCGAGATTGCTTCCTCGGTCGTACCTCCCTCATCACAATGACGCCTCATTTTCAATGAGTTGAAAATAGCGACGTCATTGCGAACGAAGTGAATCAATCCCGAACTAAAAATCATTTCAATTTTAAATTACCTCAAAATCTAATAATGAAAAGAATCATTTTTTTGTTTTTGTTAATTTGCCTCAGTAAGACAAGCACTTATGCCCAGCATAGGTACGTAAAGATCGGCGAACTCGTCCCATCCGTATCTTTTGAGGTCAGCCACTATCCATTCCCTAAAGCCAGTATCGAAGACTTCCGGGGCAAATATATCCTCCTTGACCTGTGGGGCGTCCACTGTGGCGGATGCATAGAAATGATGCCCTATGTGCAACGCTTGCAAGCGCAATATAAAAACAAGTTGCAAGTAATAATGGTCACCAAAAATACCAAAGCGGAAGTGGTCAAACTGGCGCAGCATTCCGAAAATGTACGCAATGACAGGTTGCCGTCCGTGATGGGCGATTCCGCATTTGCCGGGCTGTTTGACTATCGTTGGTTGCCCACTTATGTATGGATAGACCCCAACGGCATAATCCGTTACATCACGGGCGGGGAAGCGGTCACGGATTCCAATGTACATGCATTTGTATCGGGGGAAAGGTTACTTGTAAAGGAAAAGAAAGATATTTGGATCGATGATAATGATCCCGCATTGGTGGCCTGGTATCCTTATACACAAAAAATTGGCATTTATTCTTACCTGGCGCCCCGTGCGGAATATAGTAGTGCGGGTGGTAGCGCAAGGGGAACCAATCAGCAGGGAAATATATGGCATATCCGGGATGATGGTGCATTCATGAAAGATTTGTACAAAACAGCCTACCAAATGAAATCTATGTGGGCATCTTCCGAAAGGGTTATCTTACACATCAAGGACAGCGCTTTGTTTGCCCCTAAGGATACGACTGGAAATGACCAACGTTTTGTTTATGAATTGATTTCCAACAATAATGCTCCCACCGCTAAAGTGTACAGACAAATGCAGTCAGAGCTCGACCTGTTCTGCAATGCCAGGAGTTCGCTGCAAAAAAAGGAACTGACCTGTTATGTGTTGAAAAAATTGCCGGGTTCTGATGTCCATCTTCATGCAAAGGATACGACCCAACGACCCAATGGCGATGAGGATTCCAAATTGGGAACCTATAATGCCACTAATGTTCGTTGGATGTGGGTATGGAGCGAAATCAGCTATGCACTTTATGCCCCGCACCAGTTGCTGGACGAAAGCGGGATCGATCGGCAGATGAAAGTGGATTTCAAGTTCAACCGAAAGCACTGGAACAATATCCCGCTACTAAACGAAGAATTAAAACCCTATGGCCTGTATGTCTCCGTCGAAAAGCGCCTGTTGGATTGCATCGTGATCGAAGATGATAAACCGTAGTTGCACAAAAATTATATGCCGCAAAATCCTGCAAGCAGAGGCTTTTTGGCAAATAGCGTTTACCGTAGCATTCACCAGGCATACTGTTTTGTTTATGGCGTGTTCTGCAACGCAAAACACATATATAGTTACATCATATACTTGCTGCATCATCACAATAGCGTGTTCTGTCATTCAAAAAGTGTATGTAATAATTTTATCACTATAAAACAATCAAAATAAGCCAGGAAATCTATCACATTCCGCAAACGCCTACGGCGTTCTATCATTTTCATGTAAATGCCATAGAGCTTTGCGCCGCCAGTGCTACAGCATGGAATATTCCGGCTGATACGATGGCGGCGATTGCCGCGCTGCAAACCAATTATGCTACGGCATACAGCACAGCTGCAAACCTCGCCACACGAAGCCCTTCGGCTACCGCCGCAAGAGATGTCTCGCAGGACGCCTTAAGCCAGGCGCTTACAGATCTCCACAATGTCAATAATGCTACACGATCACACGAACCAATCGTATTTCAGACTATTCAGAGAGGACAAACTTGCTTCGGTTTTGGTCGTTGTGTAAATAAAAACGGGAAAGTCGGTCCGTAGAGCAGTTTGTTTTCAGAAAAAATTCCATAGGCGATTATTTTTCATGCACGATAAAGGGGCTTCATTTCAATGTAGTCCCTTTGTTTTCTGCAACAGATTTTAATAATACAACGACATATCTCTGACAGAACTCTTACCTGATTTTACATTTAAATAATTCCTACCTTTGCGCTCATTTTATATAATATATCACGCGGATTACTTTTTATGGCTAATAAATATAAAGAATTTACATCACTTAGTTTACCTGATATAGAGAAAGAAATATTGGCTCAATGGCAGCAACAGCAGGCTTTTGAAAAGAGCATTTCTTTACGCGAAGGAGCAGAAACCTTTGTATTTTATGAAGGTCCGCCGAGCGCCAATGGAATGCCCGGCATTCACCATGTAATTTCCCGCACCATTAAAGATATGGTATGCCGCTACAAAACCATGAAAGGTTTTAAAGTGCAGCGCAAAGGTGGTTGGGACACGCACGGTTTGCCTGTGGAAATAGGTGTGGAAAAAGAGTTGGGCATCACAAAAAAAGACATTGGTGTAAAAATATCTGTTGAAGAATACAACCGAAAATGCCGCGAAGCAGTTCTCCGTTACAAAAACAAATGGGACGAACTCACTACGAAAATGGGTTATTGGGTTGATTTGAAAAATCCGTATATCACGTTTGAAAATAATTATATCGAAACGCTTTGGTGGTTGCTGAAAAAATTGTACGACAAAGATTTATTGTACGAAAGCATCAATATACAACCCTATTCGCCGGCGGCCGGAACAGGCTTGAGTTCGCACGAATTGAACCAACCCGGAACTTACAAAGACGTAAAAGATACGAGCGCAACCGTTGTTTTTAACGTTGTAAATAACGAAAAGGCACAATTTCTATTTGATAAAACCAATGGCGAAGACATTGGACTAATGGCTTGGACGACAACGCCTTGGACACTGCCTTCGAATCTTGGTTTGACGGTCGGTCCGAATATTGATTATGTATTGGTGCAGACTAAAAATCCTTATACGGAAATAGATCAGAATGTTGTAATCGCAAAAGCATTATTCCACAAATATTTTGAAAATCCGTTGAATCTTTCTCTGGAAGAAGGAGACGCGGAAATATTTGAAAACAGCGATGGCAAGAAAAAGCATTTCGGCTGGAAAATATTAAATACTTTTAAAGGCAAAGACCTTGAAGGCATTATGTATCATCAATTGATGCCTTACGAAGCCAACCAAACCGATAATCCTAATGCGTTCAAAGTATTGTTAGGTGATTTCGTAACCACCGAAGACGGAACAGGTATTGTTCATACTGCGCCTGCATTTGGTGCGGATGACTATAAAGTCGGGCAGAAATACGGTATCGGTATTTTGATTATGGTAGACAAAGAAGGCAAGTTCATTGATGGTCTTGGCGAGTTCAGCGGGCGTTATGTAAAAAATTATAAAGATGATCCAAATTATGAGGATGTAAATGTGGACATCTGCGTAAAGCTGAAAAAAGAAAACAAGGCTTTCAAAGTTGAAAAATATGAACACAGCTATCCGCATTGCTGGCGTACCGATAAACCGATTTTATATTATCCTTTAGATGCATGGTTCATCAAAACCACCGCGCTGAAAGATAGAATGGTTGAGTTAAATAAAACGATCAACTGGAAACCCAAATCCACTGGAGAAGGACGTTTCGGCAACTGGCTGGAAAATATGGTAGATTGGAATTTGTCACGCTCGCGTTTTTGGGGAACGCCGTTGCCCGTTTGGAGGACTGAAGATAAAAGCGAAGAAATCTGTATCGGAAGTGTGGAAGAGTTGAAAAAAGAAATTGAAAAAGCAAATGCCGCAGGTTTCGACAACTCAAAATTCACGACACACGAATTTGATTTACATAAGCCTTTTGTGGACGATATTACACTCGTTTCACCTTCCGGCAAACCGATGAAGCGCGTCTCTGACCTCGTTGATGTTTGGTTTGATAGCGGTGCCATGCCTTTTGCGCAATGGCATTTCCCTTTTGAGAATAAAGAAATTTTCGCCGATAATTATCCTGCAGATTTTATATGCGAAGGTGTTGACCAAACGCGCGGCTGGTTTTATACTTTGCACGCTATCAGTTCATTAGTTAAGGAAGATATTGTTGAGGAATTAAAAAATTCAAATCTCCCAACCAACAATGTTGATGGCCGTGCTTACAAAACGGTTGTTTCTAATGGACTTGTTTTGGACAAATACGGCAATAAAATGTCCAAACGTTTAGGAAATACAATCGATCCTTTTGAAACCATTGATAAATACAGCGCAGACGCAACCTCGCTGGTATTTAATGACGAATGCTTCGCCTTGGGACAATTTAAAATTCGACCTCGACGGCATCAAAGAAGTGCAGCGCAAATTCTTTGGCACATTATATAATACATATCAGTTTTTCGCGTTATATGCCAATGTTGACGGATTTTCATTTTCAGAAACATACATACCTGTAAATGAACGACCGGAAATAGACCGCTGGATTTTATCTGCCTTGCATTCATTAATCAAAAATGTAACGGAGAATCTTGATAATTATGAACCGACTTTGGCGTTTCGTTCAGTGGAAGAATTTTTAGATGAATATTTAAGCAATTGGTACGTTCGTTTAAATCGTCGACGTTTTTGGAAAGGCGAATATGAGCAGGATAAAATCACGGCTTATCAAACGCTCTATGAATGTCTGGAAACTTTGGTTAGGTTGATGGCGCCACTTTCGCCATTTTTCAGTGATGCTATTTTCAGAAATCTAAATGCCGTTACCAAAAGATTTGAAGTGGAAAGCGTACATCATTCCGATTTTCCGGTAGCGAACGAATCGTATATAGATTTATCCTTGGAAGAAAGAATGAAGCTTGCACAAGACACTTCTTCTTTAATTCTTTCATTAAGAAAAAAAGAAAACATCATCGTTCGCCAGCCGTTGCAAAAAGTGTTGATTCCGGTTCTAAATCCCGAAATGCAGGCACAATTTGAGAAAGTAGAAGATTTGATTAAATCGGAAACAAATATCAAGGAAGTGGAATATATAACCGATGCGCACGGTATTATTCATAAAAAAATAAAAGCCGATTTTAAATCGTTGGGTAAGAGATTGGGCGGAAAAATGAAAAAAGCAGCGGATTTAATCGGTCAGTTTTCACAAGATGACATTTCGGCATTAGAAAAAAACGGCGTATTTAAATTAGACATAGATCAGGAAATTATTGAAATAACGCCGGCAGATGTAATAATTACGGCAGAAGATATTCCCGGATGGTCAGTAACTTCAAACGGGAATTTAACCGTTGCTTTAGATATTACACTGACAGATACATTAAAGAACGAAGGTACCGCGCGAATGTTTGTAAATCGTGTACAAAATATAAGAAAAGAATATAAATTTGATCTTACCGACCGTATATTTGTAGATATTTTGGATAATGGTACATTTGTCCCCATCTTAGAAAATTTCGGTGATTACATTCGTGCCGAGATTTTGGCAGATAAATTGTCTCTTGTTTCCGAATTACTAAATGGTACAGAAATTGAAATAAACGGCATCATATTAAAGGTGCATGTCAAAAAAACAAGTTAGCGTATGGCTACAAATAAAAAAATTGCCACGAAGAAACCGGCAAAAAAAGCTGTAGTAAAAAAAACAGTAAAACCCGCTGTAAAAAAAGTTGTTGCCAAAAAAGCAGCGCCTGCTAAAAAAACACCCAAAAAAGCAGCTGTACCTGTAAAAAAAGTAAAGCCCAAAAAAGCTGAAGCAAAAAAAGTGGTTGCTAAAAAAGCAACTACTCAGAAGAAGACTGCACCGCAAACAAAGAAAGCATCTCCTGCAAAAAAGACCGTTTTAAATACCATAAAAAAAGTTGCAAAACCTGTTTCTAAAACACCTGTAAAACAAGTAGCACCACCTGAAAAAAAACAATCACAAATAAAGATTGAACATAAGGTTGTCGTGAAAAGTGTAGAAAAAAAATTAGCAAAGAATATTAAAGAAGAAATTGTGGCAATCAAAAAACCAGAGAAGAAAAAAGAACAGCCGGTCAAAGAAGTGAAAATTCCTAAAACAACGACAAAAACAAGTAAACCATATAAACCAGATTATAAGTCCTTAGAAGAGAGGATAAATAATTCAGATAAAGATAATATGCCAATAAACAGATACTCCGATGCAGAGTTAGAAGAGTTCAGAGAGATTATAAATAAAAAATTAGCCGATGCAACGCAGGAAGTAACTTATCTGCAAGGCATCATTACCCGCAAGGATGAAATGGGCAGCGACAGCGAAGGCCGGTATATGACGATGGAAGATGGCACAGTAAGTATGGAACGCGAGCAAATGAGCCAAATGGTAAGCCGTCAAATTACTTTTATTGACAATCTGAAAAAAGCATTAATCCGCATTGAAAATAAAACGTACGGCATTTGCCGTGTTACCGGCAAACTTATAGACAAAGCACGACTGCGTGCTGTGCCGCATGCAACACTAAGCCTTGAGGCAAAAATGGGGCTTGCGCGGTCTAAAGAACAATAAATTAATATTAAAAAGCAGTTCAAAAACAGAACTGCTTTTTAATTTGCCTATATTCGATCTTCAATTACTGAGCTATGCAAGAACTTATAAACCGCTTAATATCCGAAGCAAAACTTTCTCCTGAGCAAGCAGCGCAATCTGTTCAAATAGTAAAAGATTTCGTTATAGAAAAATTCCCGATGCTTGGCAATGCCGTTGATCAGATTTTCGGAGGAAAGCAGAATTAATCATGAAACGTTATACCATTCTGGTTACCAACGATGATGGAATTTATGCTCCCGGCATCCGGGCATTAGCGGAAGCTATGAAAGGTTTGGGAAAAGTAGTAGTTGTAGCGCCTGATAAACCGCAAAGCGGAATGGGGCATGCAATTACCATCGCCCATCCTTTAAGGTTGACCAAAGTTGAATTGATGGAGGATGTTGAAAGCTACCAATGTTCCGGAACCCCCGTAGATTGCGTAAAACTTGCAGTAGACAAAGTACTTCATAAGAAGCCGGATATTTGTGTAAGCGGTATCAATCATGGCGCCAATCATTCCATTAATATCATTTACTCCGGCACTATGTCTGCTGCACTGGAAGCAAGTATCGAGAGCATTCCAAGCGTAGGTTTCAGTTTGTTGGATACTTCTGTAGAAGCGGATTTTGAGCCTGCCAAGAAATATGCGCGGCTGCTGATAGAGCAGTTATTAGGGGAAAAATTAGATAAACATTTTTGCCTTAATGTAAACATTCCCGCTGTTCCGGATGCTATTATCAAAGGGATGAAAATTTGTCGTCAGGCATATGCTAAATATGAAGAAGATTTCGAAGAAAGAAAGGACCCTGCAGGCAAAAATTATTATTGGCTTACCGGAGAATTTGTTAATTTCGACAAGAAAAAAGATACAGATGTTTGGGCATTGGCAAACAATTATGTGAGTATCGTACCGGTTCAATTCGACCTGACCAATTATACGCTCAAGGATCATTTAGAAAATTCACTCCACCTTGATACCAAAAGCTTTAAAACAAGATAATCTCAAATTCGGTATGCTTATCGGATTGATTGCGCCTATTATTGGTGCATTATTTTTCTATATAATTAAATTTATAAAGGCGTTTACGCTTGTAGAATTTATACAAATGCTTTTTCAGAATAAAGTTGTATTAACGGCCGTCTCAAGTATATCTTTACTCATTAATGTTGCCGTCTTTACTTTTTATATCAATAAAAGGTTGGATAAAACTGCTAAAGGAATTTTTCTGCTGACTGTTTTATATATTTTATTTGTGCTAATATATAAACTTTTTTAGCTACTAATAATTTCTTTAATTAAATTATATTCTTATCACTGATATTATTTATATCCCCTTATTATCTTCATGAAAAGATTTATTAAGTAAATATATTTTTCGTTATAATAATATATTAATTCAACTTTAACACTGTTGTTCCATAACAAAAAGTATTTTGCTCACAAATAAAATAAATTTGTAACCGGTTGTTTACGATTTTGAAAAACTAATTATAATTTTGTTGCCATGGCGAGAATAAAAACTGATAAAGACGTTACTAAAAAAGAAGTTATCTTAAATACAGCTGCAGGCCTTTTTCGCCAGCGTGGTTACAAAGCATCGAGCATGCGCGATCTGGCAGAAAAAATAGGCATTGAAGCAGCAAGCTTATATAACCATATTCGTTCCAAATCCGAATTGCTGTATGATATATGTTTCAGCATGGCGGCATTGTATAATGAACATTTAGAGTCGGTAGAAAACTCTAAAAGTTCCAGCCTTAAAAAAATAGAAGAGATATTGCGCTTTCAGATAAAGCAAATGATTGACAATTCCGACTTCGTGATTGTTGCCGACCGTGAATGGGTTCACTTGGATGAAGCATACATCACAAGTTACCAAAACATGAAGCATAATTATCGCAAACGTATGAACCATATCATTACTAAAGGTATTCAGGATGGGGAGATTAAATCTGAGATTAATGTACCTTCTACAATATGGTTGATATTGCATGCTGTAAATGGTATAGAATCATGGCACAGATCTAAAACTAAAATTCCGCCGAATGAATTGGAAGAAAACATGATTCTGATTTTGATAAGCGGTATGAAAAAATAAATTTATAACATAACACATAAGCCCGGTTGAAATTATTTTAATCGGGCTTTTTTATTATTTTGATCATTCTTTATTGTACTCATTTTAAATTATGTTCTCATTAAAAAAATGTATTTCCCTTCTCTCTGTTCTCATTTTTTTGCAAAAACCGAATGCACAAAAAGTTGCACCGCCAAAGCCGTACGGCGTATTGCCAAATCAAAACCAATTGAGCTGGCAGGAAAATAATCTGTATGCCTTTATACACATCGGATTGAATACATTTACGAATAAAGAATGGGGATATGGCGATGAAGATCCAAAACTTTTCGATCCTCAGAAATTCGATGCTGATAAAATTGTGCGCACCATAAAACAAGGCGGATTTACAGGCATTATTCTTACTTGCAAGCATCACGACGGGTTTTGTTTATGGCCTACAAAAACTACGGAACACAACATTACAAAAAGCCCTTTCAGAAACGGTAAAGGAGATTTGGTAAAAGAAGTAGAACAAGCCTGCAAAAAATACGGAATGCGTTTCGGTGTTTATCTTTCTCCCTGGGATAGAAATGCGGCAAGCTATGGAACACAAGATTATATCAATAATATTTATCGCAAACAATTGACCGAATTACTGACCCGATACGGGCCAATATTCGAAATCTGGCACGATGGCGCTAATGGCGGCGACGGCTTTTACGGCGGCGCACGCGAGCAGCGAAAGATAGACAGAGCAACCTATTACGGATGGGACAGCGTATGGAAAATGGAAGCAAGATTGCAACCGTCTGCACTCCGCTTTGGAGATATCGGCCCCGATTTACGCTGGGTTGGAAATGAAAAAGGATATGCCGGAAATCCTTGCTGGCAAACGTTTACACCCATTTCTGATGTGCCTGGAAAAGATCCTGCTTACGGACAGGTTATATCCGATTCATCCATAACAGGTACACGCAACGGGAAATATTGGATGCCGGCAGAAGTAGATTTTTCCATTCGTCCTGGATGGTTTTGGCATGCGTCTGAAAACGATAAGGTAAGAACTGCAGAAGATTTATTAAAACATTATTTTTTATCCGTAGGAAGAGGGGCTGCTATGATTCTGAATGTACCGCCGGATAAGGATGGCTTAATTTATCCAACAGATTCAATCAATCTTAAAAAATTCGGAGAATTAATAAAGGCAACCTTCGGAAAAAATCTCGCCAAAGGCGCTGTAATTAAAGCTTCTAATGTTCGGGGAAATGATGACAAGGATTATGGAACAAAACATTTGCTGGATGATGATCAGTTTTCTTATTGGTCTACCGATGACAATATTCATACCCCGCAACTTATAATTACTTTGCCCGAAGAGAGGAGCTTTGATATTATTCGCTTAAAAGAAAATACCAAATTAGGTCAGAGAATAGATTCGCTTACAATAGAAGCATGGTTGAATAATGGCTGGCAATATATCTGTGGCGCAAGCAGCATTGGAAGTAACAGATTAATCAAACTGGATAATATAATTACTGCGCGAAGACTACGGATAAATATCATACAATCTCCTGTGTGCGTGGCTTTGAGCGATTTTGGATTATTCAAATTACCAAAATCTTTTTCTGCAGTTTCAGATGATGTTTCAAAAACAAAACGGTTATCGATTCATTCCTCTGTCATAAATATTAAAAATGCCGATAAAGCAATTGATAACAATTCTTCTTCGTTCTGGAAAAGTCCGGATAATAATTTTCCGCAATCGCTGGTGCTGGACGTAAAGAAAATCCGGGAAATAAATTCCATCTCTTATCTTCCCGAGCAAGACGGAAAAACTTCAGGTATGATTGATAAGTATGCAGTATACACCAGCAATGATAATAAATCCTGGAAAAAGATTATCGAAGGAGAATTCGCCAATATACAAGCGAATCCGATATTACAGCAAATAGCATTGCCCGCTCAAACGTACGCGCGTTATATAAAATTTGAAATGCTGCATACTATCGACGGAAAAAACCCTGTAATTGCAGAGATAGCTTTAGAGTAATTTTTACTAGAAAAAACTCTTTATAAATAATCGGAACAGTATTTGTAATAAATAAATCCGGTTGTGCTAATCTATGAATGAAAACTACACGGCGAGAGAAGTAGTTCTAAAACGTATAGCCAAAGATTTCATTCTTTGCATTATTGTTTGTACTTCTCTTGTCCACGTAGCATTCAGCCTGTCATACAGATTAATTTCATTCAGAAAATACAAATTGGAATTGATTATTGCCTGTGGCGATTGACCGGAAAATACTTTTGTAAGAAGCCCCGCAATTCCTTTGGTAATCTTGTTTTCGCTATCAGTTTCAAAGAAAATTTTTCCTTCTTCACAGCGCGCCTTTAGCCATATTTTACTCTTACATCCTTTCACTACATTGTCGTCCGTTTTATCGTCTGAATGAATCGTAGGCAACTGTGAGCCAACATGTGCGATATAGCGGAAATATTTAAATCTCCCAACTCTGTCTGCAAGCAGATTAAACTCCTGAATAATTTTGTCTTGAATTTTGTTGATGTCCATAACAGAAATTTTTTGAAATAAGAAGAAATGATATGTAGAACGAGAGAAATTATTTAGTAGAAAACAACTATCGTAATAAAGATAAAATAAAAAGCCTAAAATATTTACTAATAATTTTCCACTCTTTGTGCTATGATACACGCAAGCTCTTGCCGGATGCATTCAAATACAATGTATTTTTATTATTAGAATTAAAATCAACGAACTACAAATAAATCATTATTAAAATTTAATATAAAAACGATGCCGTTAATTGTGGATAATTTTATTAGAGAATCATGGTGTTTACATTTACTCAAAAGGAAATAATATCTTTGAAATGTGTATTGTAAAAAATAAACAGAATGAAACATTTTTTATGCTGCCTCTCTTTTTTATTAATTGTTATAAGGCTTTCCGCGCAACCTCATCTTGCCATCCATCCCATACAACTACCGGAAGATATAGCCTATTATGACAATCAGTATTCAAGCTTATACATTGCTCATGACAGCCTGTATTTAATGAGCGAAAGCAGGCTGGAAGATAATGCCGAAGCCTTCCTTTCATCTGCTTCATTAAACGATTTAAAAAAGGCCGTTGATGATAGCATGTATCATACGCCATTTATAAAAATACCAATTTATAATTTGGATATTGTAAGAACTAAAATGAATTCCGAAGGCCAATCCTATGAAGGTTTGGAAGCGATGGTTATAAAAAATAATACAGTTTACTTGTCCATAGAAACAGCCACGCCCAGCGATTATTGCTATTTAATAAAAGGGCATTTGGAAAATAATAAGATAAATATCGATACTTCCAAACTGTTCAAATTAGCAAAACCAATGGACAACGCAGGGCAGCATATCTATAATGCCGGCTACGAAGCGCTGGAAATTATAAAAGATAAATTATATGCATTTTTTGAGTACAATTATTTCCCGGCACATAACAATGTAATTTGTATTGATACTTCTTTGAGCAAAGCAGCGGAAACCAAACCAATCAATAAATGGCCGTTTCGTATAACAGATGTGTCAAATGTTCCTCATAAAAATTATATGATAGGAATTAATTTTTTCTACAATGGAGAAGGTAAGGATGAAATATATCGTGTACCTACCGGCGATACGGCAAACTTTCCTCTGACGCAAGGTGCAACAGGATTTAGAAGCTATTGCAGATTAATAAAAATTACTTTTAACGGAAAAATATTTTTCTCTAAGCCATTCATAACGCTGCCCGATTTATATTGGGGTTACAACTGGGAAGGATTGGCGGCATATAATAGCGGGTTCTTTATTATAAATGATAAATATACGCCGCATCGCCCTTATCGCACTACACTGTCGTATCTGGAAATAAAAAATGATTGAAAAGAATAATGAACAACCGCGAACTATTTTTACAACATGTTGCGCAGACATCCCCATCGCCAATCGGTTTGGAGCCTGACCGCGCAGAAGGGATTTATATATATGATGTAAACGGGAAAAAATATATCGATTTAATTTCCGGTTTCAGCGTTTGCAACATCGGCCATTCACATCCTAAAGTCATTGAAGCAATTCGTAAGCAAATTGATAAATATATGCACGTAATTGTTTACGGTGAATTTATCGAAGCGCCGCAGGTTCAATATGCAAAAATGCTAACCGGCTTATTGCCACAAAATCTCAATTGCGTTTATTTTACCAATAGCGGAACGGAAGCTACTGAAGGCGCAATGAAACTTGCTAAAAGATATACGAGACGCAGCAAAATTATCTCCTTTAATAAAAGTTATCATGGTTCTACACAAGGCGCGCTCAGCATAATGGGCGATGAATATTTTAGAAATGCTTATCGTCCATTATTACCGGATATTTATCATTGTAATTATAACGATGATCATGTAATTGATATGATTGACGAAAATACAGCTTGCGTAATCATGGAAACTATACAGGCAGAAGCAGGAATTATTTCCCCAAGAAAAGATTGGATAATAAAAATCCGGGAAAAATGTACTGTTACAAATACCCTTTTAATTCTCGATGAAATACAGGCAGGTTTTGGCAGAACAGGCTCTTTATGGGCATTTCAGCAGTTCGGCATAGAACCGGATATTTTATTATTAGGCAAGGCGCTCGGCGGAGGAATGCCTTTAGGCGCTTTTATTTCTGATATTAAAATAATGAACACGCTTACTTATAATCCCGTTCTCGGGCACATCAGCACTTTCGCCGGGCATCCGGTAAGTTGTGCAGCCGGTATGGCAGCATTGGAGATATTGGTTGAGAATAATTATACAGAGCAAGTAAAGCGTAAAGAAAAGATTTTACAGTCCATGCTTCAACATACGGCAATTAAATCTTTACATGTTGCGGGCTTATGGGCATCTGTTGAATTTGATTCTTTTGAAACTAATAAAAAAATAATTGACAAATGTATAGAGCAAGGATTAATTGCAGATTGGTTTTTGTTTAAGCCTGCAAGCATGCGGATAGCTCCTCCTCTCATCATCTCGGAAGATGAATTAAAAAAAGTATGTGAAACAATTGTAGAATGTATTAGAACTGTCTGTTGTTGAATTTAATTACAATTCAAATTCCAATTGTTCATCGTGCCCAGCGATTGGAATCTGACGAATGAAATTGTCATAAGCCTCGTCATAATTGGATTCTGCGCCATAAGCGTCTAAAGTGTAACCGACTAATCCATCATTTGTTTTGATAATGTAAAGAATAGCGGAATCATCAGGATCCGATTCGCCCTCAAAACGGTAGGTTTTTATAATTTGTAAAGAATCAACGGGATATTTTTTCCCTTGTGCCTGCAATAAATTTTCTTTCCATTCAAATTCTGTATCGGCTTTTTTCTGCTTTAGATTATTTAAAACTTCGGTAAGTGTATTCATTTTGCCGGGCTGCATATTCACTTTTTTTGAACAATAAAGGTACATTATTGACAAATGATATCAATCCTATATTTCTATTTTTTTCTTGTCGAAACAAAGTTGAGCAATGCCGAAGGTAGCAATACATACAAACTACCATACAAAGATTCATAACGATATAAAAGCCGTTCCGTAATAATGAATCTTTAAGAAATTATCTTACATTTGCACTCCTAAAAAGTTTCCGTAGCTCAGTTGGTAGAGCAGCTGACTCTTAATCAGCGGGTCCAGAGTTCGAGTCTCTGCGGGAACACTGAAAATCAAGCAGTTATGAAGTTATTTCATGGCTGCTTTTTTTATTTGATACATGATTTGATACATGTTGACTACAAGTAAAAATTAAGAACCAAAATCTTAACTTTATACTGTAAACGACCATATCGGAAAGGAAGATGTATCAATTATCCTAAATCCGCAATCTGTCGAGGATATGACCATTTGTGAAGATATATTTGATTATCTGCACCATGTACAAAGCAATAGTCAAGAAAAGCCTACAGATTATATCATACTGAACAACAACTATGATGCTGAAAAGTTGAAGCCTATACTAAAACAACTTAAACCGAAGCATATTCATTTTTCAAAGTCATTTACGGAAGACAATAACAACTCAAACAACTTACGTCATGAACAAAATGTTTTTGTGCAACAAATAAAAGCATTTATGGATATACTTTTTTCCGATGAACATTTATATCAAGCTCCTATTAATGATTTTTATGAGCACAAGAGAAAGAAAAAATTGAAACCGAATTGGTAAATGTTATTTGATTTCTTTATAAAATATGGCTGTTGAAAAAGAAAGATGCTTTGTTGTGAAGGTGTTCAAATATAGCAATCACCAAAAAAGGGAGGACATAACTATGAACCACGGCAACAGCAGCGTATTGCT
>JAPWKH010000027.1 GCA_028283605.1 Arachidicoccus sp.
CGAGGCTGCTCATCGTAGACCCGGAAACCAATATCCCTTTGGTGGATACCTGGAAAACAGACGGGGACAATTCCCTGTATGATGCTTTTAAAGCGCAACATCTGGATTTGATCGATAACTTTACCACGCCTGTTACCGCTGTATTTATTTATAAGAAAAATGACCAATCCTTTGTGCCTGTACAGCAAATGACCAGTAACGATCATGATAACCTTTCGGTAATACAGGACTTGTATGGCAAAGACACTTTGGGCTATGTTACTTCTCCCAGGTTCGGACCTTCGCTTGCGTGGAAATCGCTGCAATGGAATGGCTACAGCAGGAAGCCGGAACTGATAATAATGATAACGCGACCGTGACACTGATCGGGTTTGATTCTACCGGCAATACAGCCGATACGTTAGGGACTTATACTACCGCCCAGCAGAATGTGAATATTTCAAATATCGATGTGAAGAAATATCCTTATTTGCAGATGATGCTGAGGGAAATGCAGACAGTGTGCACAATACACCTTACCAGCTGCGCTACTGGCATTTGCTGTACACGCCTGTTCCCGAAGGCGCACTGGCCGGCAATGTGAAACTGGAAGCTTCTCCGGATACCATTAATGCAGGGCAGGATTATAACTTTACCATCGCTTTTAAAAATATCAGCAACCAATCTTTCAGAGATTCTATTATAGCTAATGTAAATGTAAATACAGCAAGTAATAATAATTATACAATTGCAATTCCCAATCTTAAAAAATTACAACCCGGCGATACTTCTATCATACATGTAACGATTCCGGGCGATACATCAATTTATAATGAGTCCGTAAAAAATCCTCTTTTAAAAGCAGCAGTACCAACAACAAGCTTGACAGGGATAAATAATTTATCGATCTATGTAAATCCTAATTTTGCACAGCCGGAAGAGACTTTGGAAAACAATCAATTATTCAAATCTTTCTATGTAAAGTCAAGTACAGCCAACACAAATCTGGATGTAACATTTGATGGCGTACATATTTTGAATAACGATATTGTAGCTGCTAAACCCGATATATTGATTCATCTTATAAGCAACTCAAAATATATTTTGTTGACCGATACTTCATCTGCAAGAATATCGCTGAAATATCCCGATGGCACAATAAAGGCTTTTTCGTATACCAATGATACGCTTATTTTTATTCCTGCAAAAGATAGCAGTAACAACGAAGCTATTGTAGATTTTAAACCTTATCTGACTCAAGACGGCACTTACGAACTAATTGTAAACGGACAAGCAAAAAACGGAACAAGCAATGTGGCAACAAGTTACAGTGTAGCGTTTCAGGTGTATAATAAACCGATGATTTCAGATATGTTTAATTATCCAAATCCATTTACATCTTCTACGGCTTTTGTTTTTACGATTACAGGAAGCGAAGTACCTCAAAATATACGCATAGAAATATTGACCGTTACTGGAAAAATTGTAAAAGAAATCACGCGCGCAGAACTGGGTAATTTACACGTTGGGAGAAACATTACAGATTATAAATGGGATGGCACAGATATGTACGGTCAAAAACTTGCAAATGGCGTTTATTTGTACAGAGTAATTACTAATGAAAATGGTAAAAGCCTGGATAAATTCAATGTAACCGATCAATATGGGAACTCTGTAAATACCGGTAAATATTTTAATAAAGGCTATGGTAAAATGTACTTAATGCGATAACCATAAATACATATTGAAAGAGAAGAGGATTGCATTCTTACTTCTCTTTCTTTTGTCCTACTTTGCTTTTTCTCTTCGTTTTTGTGTCACCGGATTTTTTTTCATTTTTCTTGGCCTCGTCAGATTTTAAAACCCATTCATAATCCAGCTGGCGCTTATCAAGATTTGCCGCAACAACCTTTATACGCACGGTGTCACCCATTTGAAACCTGCGCCCGGAGTGCATTCCCACAAGCATATAGTCGGATTCGATTAATTTAAAATCATCGTAATAATTGAGTTGCTGAACGCTTACCAGACCTTCGCATTTTTGCTCGATTGTTTCAGCCCAAAATCCAAATTCTGCAATACCTGTGATAAGAGCTTCAAATTCTTCACCTAAAAATTGCTGCATATATTCTACCTGCTTGTATTTATTTGCAGCGCGTTCAGTGTCCATTGCGGCGCGTTCTTTGTCACTGCAATGCTTGCATTTTTCATCGAGTTTTTTATCTGCTGTCGGATGATTATGCAAACAATCTTCTATAATTCTATGTACCATCACATCGGGATAGCGGCGAATCGGAGAAGTGAAATGACAATAATTTTCAAAGCCCAATCCATAATGTCCGATGTTTTCCGAAGTATAAATTGCCTTTGCCATCGTGCGGATGCCGAGCTGTTCCAATACATGCTGTTCAGGCTTTCCTTGCGCTTTCTCCAACATTTCATTGAAACTTTTTGCAATGCCTTCCGGTGTAGATAAATCAAAATGATAACCGTATTTTTTTGCAAACGGAATAAAATTGCCGAGCTTGGCTTCGTCCGGCTGGTCGTGAATACGATAAGGGAAAGGAATAGATTTATCATTTATTTTAATACCTGCTGCATAAGTTGCCACATATCTGTTTGCCAACAACATCAGTTCTTCAATAAGTTGATGTGAAGCTTTGCTTTCCTTAATTTCTATGCCGATAGGTTTGCCTTTTTCATCTAATTTAAAGCGTACTTCCTGAGAGGAAAAATTAATAGCGCCATTGGAAAACCGCTCACTGCGCAGCTTTTGGGCGATTTCATTCAGCAATAAAATTTCGTCCTTATAAAATCCTTCTTTTGTTTCAATGGTTTGCTGCACATCTTCATAAGTGAATCTTTTGTCGGAATGAATGGCAGTTTTGCCTATCCAGTGCTCTTTAATTTTTCCTTTTTTATTGATAATGAAAACTGCGGAAAATGTGAGTTTGTCTTCATCGGGACGAAGCGAGCATAATACATTCGAAATATGTTCCGGCAACATCGGCACAACTCTGTCCGGCAGATATACAGACGTAGCGCGGCTATAAGCCTCTTTGTCCAATTCGGTATCGGGTTTTACATAATGGCTCACATCCGCAATATGTACGCCGATTTCGTACCAGTCATGATCCAGTTTTTTTATAGAAATAGCATCGTCAAAATCTTTAGCATCAACAGGGTCAATCGTAAAGGTTAATGTATTTCTGAAATCTTTTCTTTTAGCAATTTCTTTATCATCAATTTTATCGTTTAAAGCTTCCGCTTCTTTCATAACTTCCTTCGGAAACTCAATGGTAAATCCATTTTCAGCGATTAACCCTTTCATTGCGAAATCATTTTCATCTTCAGGGCTTACAACCGAAACTACTTCGCCTACGGGTTTCTTTTTATTATTTTCCCATTCGGTTAATCGCACGATTACTTTAGAATTATCAGGTGTATTTTTGATCTTATTCTTCGGAATATAAATATCGGGCATCGGTTTATCGCTTGCTGCTATGAAAAAAGCAAAATGCTCCCGAACGCTTAATCTGCCGATAAATTCTGTCCTCTTGCGTTCAACCACTTCAAGAACGCGTCCTTCTCTTCTGCCGCTTGCGCTTTGTTTGATAACCTTTACGCGCACGATGTCGCCATCCAAGGCAACACCCAAATCTTGCTGGCGAACAAGGATGTCTTTATCTTTAGAGCCGTCAATTACTATATAGCCCATTCCGCTGCGTGTAAGATCCAGCTTGCCTTTCAGTTCTATGGAACCGGTATTTTTTGTTGTTATATGCTTTTTGTTTTTATGCTTCGGCTGATGCTTTTGGCTCATTGTTTTTTTAATTGAATGATAGAACAAAGTTGTTTATCATGTTGTCAAATTTTTCTTTTTCGTTGAAAAGAAAAAATACCTCAACAGGTAATATATATAAAGGTAATGCAGATAATTGATTGTTGAAACCTTTCAGCTTTACTGCATCTTTTTCTGTTGTAATGATAATGCTTTTGCGCACTTGATTATTGTAATGTGCAATTATTTTTTGAATATCATTTTTTGAATAATCGTGATGATCGTTGAATTGAATTTCTTCAAAATTTTTATCGAAGGATGCTAAATAATGCCTTAATGAATTTGCATTGGCAATACCATGTATTAAAACATAATGCATTTCTTTATTTAAAATTATTTCTTCTGAATTGCTGATGTGGTAAGGATTTCCATAATTGATAGCTGTAAAAAAAATGTTTTTTCGATCAATTTTTTTATTGATGAATTGTTGTTCTTTAAAGGAAATACTTTGAGGGCATTTTGTAACCACAATTATATCAGCGCGCTTGGCCGCGCTTCTTTGATCGCGCAAATTTCCCACAGGTAAAAAACAATCTTTGTAAAAAAGATTGTTATAATCAGTCAATAAAATATTTAATCCCGCTTTTATTTTTCTATGTTGAAAAGCATCGTCTAAAATAATGATTTCTGTTTCCGGTTTTGATTGCAATAATTGCTCAATAGCATTCACTCTGTCTTCGCCAACGCAAACCGCAACACCGGGATATTTACTATGAAACTGCATGGGTTCATCGCCTATATCAGTTACATTTGTTTTATCATCAGCCAATAAAAATCCTTTTGTTTTTCTTCTGTAACCTCGACTGATAGTGGCTGTTGAAAAATTTTGATGCTGAAATATTTTTATTAGATATTCCACCATCGGTGTTTTGCCTGTACCGCCAACGGAAATATTTCCTACACAAATGACGGGCAAATTAAAACTCTTAGAGTGTAATATTTTTTTATCGAACAAGAAATTTCTGATATAAATAATCAAGCCGTAAATAACGGAAACAGGAAGTAGAAAAATTCTTAAAACCGGAACGATAGTTTTTTTAAAATTCATAAATAGAATCGGGCGTAATGCAATAATCTAAAGATATGTCAAATTGCTGAACATCATCAATTTTATCAACCGGATCAAAATAGCTGAAACCTATTTTCAGAATATCTTCTCTGCATTTACTTAAAAATTTATCGTAAAATCCTTTGCCGTAACCTACACGAAATCCTTTGCTATCGTAGATTACAAGCGGAACGAAGATTAAATCTATACTTTGTTCATCAATCGTTTCTCCATCACTCGGCTCAACAATTTGATAATTATTTTCTTGATAAACGGTTTCTTCATTTATCAAAACAGCTTGCATTTCATGGGTAGTAAAATCGGATTTTGGAAAAGCAAATTGAATATCCGGAATTGCGTGCCTAATATAATTTGAAAACAATAAAGTATTCGGTTCGTTTTTATTTTCCAACGGAAAATAATTCATCAATATACGCACATCATCAAACGACAAACGCTGGAACTGAATCAATAACAAATCATCCAGCTTTAATTTTTCTTTGGATGAAATGCTTAACCTTTTTTCAAGATATATTTTGCGAAGTTCTTGCTTTGTCATTGGTTGATTTTTTACCACAGAGCATTCAAAGCATTTATGGAGGAATTCTTTGCGGTCTCTGTGACTTACTCACTTCTTTCAAAAAAAGAAAAAATAGTGGTACCGTAATTTCTCTGAAAAACGTAACCTTTAAAATTCTTATAATCGTTGCGTGGCGTGTGTTCCAGCACAAAATATCCGTCTTCTGCAATCAGATTTTTATCAACAATTATTTTAGGAAGTTCATCAATTGTTCCAAGCGCATAAGGCGGCCCCGCGAAAATAAAATCAAATGAATCATTGCAGGTATTTAGAAATTGAAACACATCCAGGCGAAGCACACGCGCATTTTCGATTTTCAATAAAGCGATATTTTGTTTGATAAACTCAGACATAGTTGCATCTTTTTCTATAATCGTTAAATCGCTTGCGCCGCGTGATGCAAGCTCATAACTTATAGCGCCTGTGCCTCCGAATAAATCCAATGTTTTAATATTTTCAAAGCTCATTCTGTTTTGTAAAATATTAAACAAGCCTTCTTTCGCAATATCAGTTGTGGGGCGCGTGTAAGGCATTTTAGCAGGCGGATTAATTTTTCTGCCGCCGTATTTTCCCGATATGATTCTCATTATGAATATTTAAAAAACGGTACAAAAAAATGCGACGGATATTCACTGAAATTTTCTTTTAAAAAAGTTGCTTTAGGCGTTGTATCTACATCAATGTTTGTAACATATTTATTAATCTCGTTAAACAAAGATGAATCTCCGTCAATCAACCCGGATAAGCTTATCAAAGTATCTGAAATGCTTGTGCCGAGCTGCTTTACAGCATTTAAGAGATAATATGCAACATCTGTCCCGGAAGAGAATTGCACGGAATTAATGAACTGCAAAACATTATTTTTATAAGCTGCAATAACAAAATGTTTTTGATAAAAAATCGCCAATATGTTCACTGAAAATGTATTCTCTGGAAGAGAAACTTTGTCTACAATTTCAAAATATTTATGCGAATCTTTTGCTTGAGAAAATCTTTTGTGCAACAATTCGTACTGCTTTTTATCTGCCGTATAAGCAATTACAAAATCATTGTTTCGTATATATTTTTTCTCCTGCGGATTAATTTTTTTTTCTATGATTTCGTAATAGACATTTTTTAATTCGTCATTAAAAAAAGCTGCAGGTATATATTGCGCATCCGCATTTTCCCAAATTATTTTTACTTCTTTATATTGTTGTTTTAGAAAAACTGACTGCCTTTCTATTTCAGACAAAATATTTTCAAAATCATCTTCTTCATTAAAATCATACAATTCAAAATTGCGCGATGCTTTGCCCTTTTCATCAAATGCGGTAAGGGCCAAAAATTTTCTCCCAACTTCGATATGAAGCTGATTAGCTGCCACTTTTCCCTGATGAATTTCAAAAGTTTTTTGCAACATAATTTACTGTTCTGCCTGCAATGTTACGAAACCGATACGACTAATATTTGATTAACTTTGGATTAAAATAGAAAAATGTATGGGTAAAAATGTCTATTTATTTATTTTGATATTGTTTATTACCAACGTGAATGCACAGAAAAAAGGCATTAATAATTTAGGTCAGGTAAAATTTGATTATCCAAATATGAATTTGGAAGATACAATTTATAAATACACGAACTTTTATCCGAACGGAACGCAGCTTGCGATTACTTTAATTGAAAACGGAAAGGTCAAATTTTTTCGCGGCATTCTCAAGCAAAACGATACATTGAAAGATGTTGTGAATAAAGATTTCGTTTTTGGTATCGGTTCGATTACAAAAGTTTTTACCTCAACTTTGTTAGCTCGTTCTGTTATAAATCATCAGGTAAGTTTGGATGAAACGGTTGATAAAATTTTAGGTTATTCTTTAAAAGATAATACACAGATAACGCTGAAAGAATTATCTAATCACACTTCCGGCTTGCCGAGATTATCAAGTAAAATTTGGTCAATTGTAGTAAGAGGGAGCGATGAACCTTATGCAAATTTTTCGGAACAAGATTTAAAAACTGATTTGACAGATAGTTTGCAATTGCAATCAGCTCCGGGAACAAAATATGCTTATTCAAATTTCGGCGCAGGTTTGTTGGCTTATTCATTGTCAAAAGTTGAAAAGAAACCATATGAAGAAATGTTGCAGCAGCAAATTTTTGAGCCTTTAAAGATGAGGCATTCTACAACCAATAGAAATAAAATAAAAAATATTTTGATTGAAGGATTAAACGCAAACGGCGATACAGCAAAGCTTTGGGACTTTTCTGAAATTTACAAAGGATGCGGTTCCATTTATTCTTCGGTAAGTGATTTATCGAAATTTGTGATAGATAATTTTAATCAAAACAAAATAAATACTTTATTGCATCAACCCACATTTCAAATTAATTCGGTTAATTCTGTTGCTTTAGGTTGGAATAAAAACGTAATTCCGAGTCATACCTATTATTGGCATAATGGCGGTGTTGAGGGTTATCGTTCCTGTTTGATAATGGATATTGAAAAGAAGAATGCAATCATTATATTGAGCAATGTTTCAGGACTTCATCCGAAAAATGATATGATTGACGTTTTATGTTTTGAACTTTTTAAAGCAATAGATAAATAGAATAAAGATGGAAAATGAAAAACAAATAATTAACGTATATGTCTGGAAGCCTAAACAAACTAAACTAAGCGTGAACATTAATAAAATTGCTGTGTTAAGAAACAGCCGCGGTGGTAACAATCCGGATGTAACGCAGGCTGCCATTGATGCGCAGCGTTTTGGCGCTGATGGAATTACCGTGCATCCGCGTCCGGACGAAAGGCATATCCGTTACAGCGATGTACGCGAGATAAAGAAAATTATTACAACAGAATTTAATATCGAAGGCAATTGCCGCGAGCAAAAATTTGTTGATTTAGTGCTGGAAGTAAAGCCCGATCAGGTTACGTTAGTTCCTGATGCTGTCGGGCAAATTACAAGTAATCACGGTTGGGACACGATTGCAAATCAGGATTATTTAAAAGAAATGGTAGCTGTTTTTCAAAAAGAAAATATACGCGTAAGCATTTTTGTTGACCCGATTATTGAAATGGTGGAAGCAGCAAAAACAACAGGCACGGACAGGATTGAATTATATACAGAAAGCTATGCGACTAATTTTTTAGTTGGTAAAAAAAAGGCAATCGAAAAATATATAAAAGCAGCACATCGTGCGCAATCATTGGGTTTGGGCTTAAATGCGGGACATGATTTGGATTTGCATAACTTAAAATTTTTCAAACAAAACATTCCTTATCTTGATGAGGTTTCCATCGGTCATGCATTGATCGCAGATGCGATTTATTTGGGTTTTGAAAATACAATTCAGATGTATAAAAGGCAGTTGCAAGAATAGGCATAATTCTCTGTGTGAAATAATTTAATTTTGCATAATGACTATTGAAGAATCGCAAAAAGAGATAATCGAAGAATTTGAATTTCTTACCGATTGGATGGATAAATACGAAATGATTATTCAAATCGGCAAAGATCTTCCACTGATTGACGAGCAATATAAAATTCCTGAAAATCTGATAAAAGGCTGCCAGTCGCAAGTATGGCTGCATGTTGATTATCATGATGGATTGTTGCATTTTACGGCTGATAGCGATGCCTTGATTACAAAGGGTTTGGTGGCATTGGTGATTAAAGTATTATCCGGCCACACACCTACAGAAATCATGCATGCAGACTTGCATTTTATAGATGATATTGGCTTAAGAAGCCATTTGTCGCCAACACGATCCAATGGTTTGCTTTCGATGGTAAAACAAATAAAAAATTACGCGATTGCTTATCATGTATTGGAACTAAAAGAAAATGAAAATGAGTAACGATATACCTTTAAGAGATAAGATCGATGAAGCATTGCGTACCGTTTACGATCCGGAAATACCCTGCAATATTGTAGAATTAGGGTTAATATACAAGACCGAAGTCAAAGATGATAATACAGTTTTTATAACGATGACTTTAACGGCGCCTGCATGTCCTGTTGCGGGAGATATTGTTTTGGAAGTGGAACAAAAAATAAAAGATATTGAAGGTGTTAAAGATGCGCACGTGCAACTGACTTTTGATCCGCAATGGAATAAAGATATGATGAGTGAAGAAGCTAAACTGGAATTGGGTTTTTATTGATAAAATATTGCAGCCTTCCGCACGCGCATGAATTCAAAACTTAATTATGACCAAATTTCTCTTTATCTTTTTTATCGTCGTTTTTGGATTATATGTTTTATTCAGCCGAAGGCCGGATTTTTTTGACGGAGAAAAAACAGAAGCAACCATTCATTTTTTAAAAGACAGTACAAATAAAATTGTTCCGCAGGCAGTTTTTACTCTCAATGAAAAAGATGTGTATTATGCCGATGCAGCCTATCTTTTTCGCAGTCTCAAAGAGAATCAAAAAGTAACGGTTATCTATGACAATTCCAATCCTAAACTTTCTGCAATATACAGTTGGTGGGGATATTGGATTACCTGGAAAGAACTATTAGGATGCATTATCGGATATATTATCTTATTCCAAATGTCCAAAGCTATCATTCAAAATCCTTCGCCGGAAGCCATCAAAGAACTGGAAGAGTATGAGAAACGACCTAAGATAAGACAGCGCCGATATAAATAATGAAACAGTAACGAATATTCAGGTGCATAAAAAACAGAATGCAAACCGGGACATGAGAATTAATGTATGAAGATCGTTCGTGCCTTACATAAAAAAGCACGATAATAGAAATCATCGTGCGTGGCTAACTATCTATCCTTAAACCCCTATAAATTTAATGTAACAGACAATTAAAGCCCATAAGTATAGTTGTTCTAAGCGCTTTGCATTATTACTTTTTAATAAATTTCACTGATTCGGCGGAATTATTTTTCTGTTCTATCCGAATTATATATACGCCCGCAGATAAGCCAGATACATCCAATGAGACGTCTGATGACGGAACTATCCCTGATTGTATTTTTTCTCCGTAAATATTCAAAATGGTATAAACACTCCCCACATATGCATTAGCAATCTTCAGACTATTGCTAACAGGATTAGGATGGACTATAGGAGAGGAATTATTTCCGGCACGAACAGATATAATTTTAGAATAAATAAAACTTCCGTCAATATCTATTAATTTCAGCCTGTAATAATTCACAGCTCTTTCTATTGGGTAAGCATCAGTATAATTATAGCTAAGTTCCCGGCTGCTATTGCCATTGACTGCTTTAGTAGTAACGTATCCGATATTATTAAATACTTTATTATCAGTGCTCCTTTCTATATCAAAGCCTTTACTGTTGGTTTCGCTACTCGTATTCCAAACGAGTAGAATGTTATTGCTATTCTGCATTCCAGTAAACTGGGCAAGATTAATTGGTAACAAATGAACATCCTGACATGGGGCAACTGCTATGTATTCACCTGAATCCGGATAATTCGGGCCTTTCAACGTATCACCTGCGTTATAAGTCTTTCCTTGTATTTTCACAGTGGAGCCTTTGTCCTTCAATATAACAATAACTTTTCCGTTCAGATTAAAAGAATTGCTTTGCATCGTAAGATTTCCATTAACAAAGATAGTATCTACGCCAGTCAGGCTTATATTGTTGTTTTCCAAATTGATATTTCCATCAATATAAAAGTTTTGGTTGTTCATATTTGGAACTTGCTCGTGTGTAATATTCCCTTTAAATGAAATAAAATCCCAGTTGTTTATATTGACTGAATTTTCTATAGTTCCATTCCCATTAAAGCAAGTACTTCCCGTGTATTGTTTATTGCTCAATGATCCACTAATAGTTACTTCATTATCGCAAAGCGGTTTTACCCAACACTGCGAGAAAGTGTTTATAAATAATAAAATACCTGTTACAGTTAAAGTAAATTTTTTTTTCATTAATAGAATTTAAATTGTAAAAAATGGAATAACCTTTATTAATCATGTGATTAATTGCGGAATTGCAGCCTTTATTTACTGTGCAAAGGAAAAACGATGCTATTAGGCAAAAAAATATTAAACTTCTTAAATAGAAGTTTTAATTCCTGATTGGAAGTTTTAATATATTTGCAAAAGTGTTTATAAATACAAAAACGAGAAATGGTCAGATAGCAGCCGAATAAAAAATGCTGTTTTGGTACGGAAGTTGCGTTCAAGAAAGCATGCAAAAAAATGAAATAAAATTTAAGAGTATTGAAATTAGGAGATTCCATACGCGAAATAAGGGAAGTGGAAAAAAACTTTAAACGTAAATATGTTGCACAAAGGCTCGGCATTTCTACACGCGCTTATGGCAATATTGAAAACAATATATCTGACATAACGTTGAATCGCTTGGAAGAAATTGCAGGCATACTGGAATGTACTGCTCAATATATTTTAAATTACAAAAGAATTAAAACATTTTATTCCGCTAATATTAAAAGCAATAATGTAACACAATTTAACTATAGAAGCGGAGATGAAGCGACACCAAGAGTAGAATTACTTTTAAGAGAATTATTACAGTGCGAAAGAAAACGAATAAATTTGCTGGAAGCTTTGCTAAGGGTCAATAACATCGAATTTTAAATTCAGTATAGTTAAACACTATACCAGTTTCTCTGCCATGAAATATTAATAATTTAAAAACTTGCAAAAAAATGAAAATCGGAGACAATATTAAGGAAATCAGAGAAAAAGAAAAAGGTCTGAAAAAAGAAGATGTTGCTAAGGCATTAGGAATCAGTACAAAAGCTTACAGCAATATAGAAAGCAACTCGTCTGATATTACGCTGACAAGATTATATGAGCTTTCCGATATTTTTGGTGTTTCACCTGATTATATACTCAATTACCAGGACAAATCGTCTTTTACAAACCACTTTAATAATTATGACGGCAACCAGGGCGTCATAATTTTATATCAGGGATGCTCAGAAATAAAAAACCTGGAAGAACAGCTCAAACAAAGCCGCGATACTTTAAAAAATCTACAATCTAAAAGTCAAGACAAAGAATAACTGACAGATTAATAATTGTTTTTTAAGTACTATTTTTTCTTAAATACTTAGTAGTAAATATTCAGGTTACTTTTCAACATCCTGCCCTTTTCAGTACATTTTATACTACATTCGCCGTCCTAAAAACATGGAATAAATGACGGAATATTCAAATACTATTGCTGCAACTTTGCATCTGCAAACGCAGCAAGTGCATGCTGTACTTGATTTATTAGCGGAAGGAAGTACGATACCTTTTATAGCGCGTTACCGCAAAGACAGAACAGGTGCGTTGGACGAAGTGCAAATACAGCAAATACAGGAACAGGCAAAATTTTTAAAAGAATTTAATGAGCGAAAAGCATTCATTGAAAAAACGATTACTGAGCAAAATAAAATGACTGATGCTTTGCAGGATAAACTCAACAAAGCAACAACGATTGCGGAACTGGAAGATATTTATTTGCCTTACAAACCTAAGCGTAAAACCAAGGCGCAGACTGCGCGCGAAAATGGGTTGGAACCTTTGGCTTTATTAATCCTTGAACAAACGAATGCAGATATTAATGCAGAAGCAGAGAAATATTTTAATGAAAAAATAAAAACAATTGATGAAGCATTGCAAGGTGCGCGTGACATCATTTCAGAAACAATTAATGAAGATGCACAAATACGCGCCGGAATGCGTAAACTCTTTGAAGAGGGAGCAACATTGCAAAGCGCTGTATTAACCGATAAAGAAACAGATGGCGCGAAGTATAAAGATTATTTCGATTTCTCGGAGCGTATTGCAACCATTCCTTCGCACAGAATTTTGGCTGTGCTGCGTGGTTTTATGGAAGGCATTTTGCGCATGTCTATTGCACCTGAAGAAGAAAAAGCTTTGGAAAAAATAGAAAAATCATACATAAAAAATTCTTTGAACGCTTCCGTAGAACAAATGAAAAAAGCAATTAAAGAATCGTACAGAAGATTGCTGCAACCCAGTTTGGAAACAGAGTTTCGTACACTTCTGAAACAGAAAGCAGATGAGGAAGCCATTGATGTATTTGCCGAAAACCTGCGCCAGCTCTTGCTTTCGTCGCCATTGGGCGGCAAAAGAATTTTAGCAATCGATCCCGGTTATCGAACAGGTTGTAAAGTTGTAATACTGGATGAGAAAGGAGAATTGTTGAAAACCGATTTGATTTTTGTTCATGAAAAAAATCATAAAATTGTTGAAGCGGAAAACATCATCAGGCATTTGGTTCAGCATTATCAAATACAAACTTTTGCAATCGGAGATGGTACGGCAGGCCGGGAAACGGAACAGTTTATTAAGTCATTAAAATTAAACATACCTATATTTTTAGTGAATGAAGATGGCGCTTCTGTTTATTCGGCATCGGAAACTGCGCGCGAAGAATTTCCTGATTATGATATTACTGTTCGAGGTGCAGTAAGCATCGGGAGAAGATTGATGGATCCTTTAGCAGAATTGGTAAAGATAGATCCTAAAAGTATTGGTGTAGGACAATATCAGCACGATGTAAATCAATTCCGATTAAAAGAAAGATTGGATCAAACTGTAGAAAGTTGCGTAAATGCGGTAGGCGTAAACCTGAATACCGCAAGTAAACATTTATTGAGTTATGTAAGCGGTATCGGACCTTCGCTGGCGGAAAATATTATTAAATTCAGGAATGAAGCAGGCAAATTCGAAAGCCGTGAACAATTATTAAAAGTACCGCGCCTTGGTGGAAAAGCATTTGAACAATGTGCAGGTTTTTTAAGAATTAAAAACGGAAATAATCTTTTAGATGCAAGTGCAGTACATCCGGAAGCCTATTCTGTTGTTCAAAAAATGGCAGAAGATTTATCGGTAAACGTTGGCGAATTAATCGGCAATGAATCGTTGATTAAAACAATTCCGGTAAAAAACTATATCTCCGAAACCATCGGCGAATTAACCGTAAAAGACATTTTGAACGAATTGAAAAAACCGGGGCTCGATCCGCGTAGTGAAATAGAACAGTTTGAATATGCTGATATTTATAAAATAGAAGATGTAAATGTAGGGATGATTGTGCCGGGAATTGTTACGAACATCACACGTTTCGGTGCTTTTGTGGACATTGGCGTGAAGCAGGACGGCTTGGTGCATGTATCGGAAATTTCACATCAATATATTACAGATCCGAACGAAGCATTGAAGCTGAACGATAAAGTGCAGGTAAAAGTTTTGGAAGTAGATGCGAACCGCAAGCGTATTGCATTATCCATTAAACAAGCACAGGAAAAACCCGCAAATGCACAGAGGAAAAATAACTCTCAATCATCACAAAAACAGAAAGATTTATCTTCCATGAATATGAATGATGCATTGGGTTTATTAAAGAAAAAATTCGGCAGGTAAATTGAATGAGATAATAAATTTTTATTGCTCTCTCATCTGCTATAATTTTGCCAATCATTTTTTATTTATCAGATTATCATGAGAGCAATATATAAGTCAGTCTTCATCCTGTGCATGGTTTCTTTATTTGTCAATATCGTTTACAGTCAGGATAATAATTTTCAGGATCCTTCGCAAATCATTATTAAGAAAAAGAAAAAAAATCCAGGCACAAAAGGTACGCTTTATGGTTCTTGGGGATATAATAAAGAATGGTACACGCCGAGTAATATTCACATCAATCAGCCTTCTTTAGGCAATAATTATACGTTGAAAAACGTGATTGCTGCAGACAAACCGGGCTGGAATACAGGATTGTTCAATAAGGCATTGTCGATACCTCAATATAATTATCGTTTGGGATATTTCTTTAAAGATAATTGGGCAATCGAAATAAATTTTGACCATACTAAATATGTAGTGGCTACCAATCAATTGTTGCATGCAGTCGGTACAATGAATCATCAGCCTGTGGATACTTTTATCAATAATCGTAATGGGTTTTTGAAATGGCAGTTGAACAACGGCGCAAATTTTTTATTATTCAACATTGTCCATCGCAAACACATAACCGATTTTCATACCGATTGGTTCGATGCGTCGGCATTCTTCAAAGCAGGGTTAGGCTTCGTTTTTCCGCATGTACAAAATACGATTGACGGGAATGATAATTATCCCGAGGGAACTCCAAACGACAAACATTTTCAATTCGGCGGATTCAATCAAGGCTTTGAAGCCACAGTACGAGCCACATTTTTCAATCATGTATTTTTGGAATATTGCAATAAATTGGATGTAGCCGAATACAGCCATCTTCGTGTGTACAGAGGCGAAGCAAAGCAAACTTTTGGCACTTATGAAATGATATTGAATTTAGGTGTTAGCGTACCGTTGTA
>JAPWKH010000028.1 GCA_028283605.1 Arachidicoccus sp.
CATGAAACTCATTAAATTATTTTTCTTACTCATTGTTTTAGCAATTGCTTCAAACTGTAATGCGCAAAAATCATTGTTGGATTCAATTATTCATATTGCAGAAAGAAAATCAATTTTTACAAAGAATGTTAATTGGAATAATTTAATACCACAACTTTATGAAAGTATTGATACAACAAAGTCCGACTCCGTTGAAGCCGTTATTCCCGCTGTCGAAAAATTATATACTGCGCTTGGCGATAAGCATGGCGTGTTGATTTATAAAAATCAAGGATTCAAAGGTGCGAAATTTAATAATAATCGGCATATTGATTCTAACTTAACTAAATATGCACAAGATATAAATTATGCTTTTCGCACAAAAATATTAGACAATAATTACGGCTATTTTTCTATCCCTTCGGCAACCGTTCCGTTGGAAGATTCTATTTTAAGCGATAAAGAAAAAGTATTGAAAATTACTTCCGAAATGGCGCAAAACTATTAAGGATTCTCTGTGCAAATTGAATACAAAAAATCTCGAAGGAATTATTCCTTTGACTTTCGTTTAAGGATTGGCGGTTCTATTTATCTTATGGTTGACGGTTTAGCATCAATTATCGGAGATGGAAAAGTTTTGAGTTATCAATATGGAAATGGAAAATCAGAAAATTTGTATCTGAAAAACGGAGCATTTTTTGAAGACAGCACATTTGCATCAAAAACCGATGCGGAATGTAATTTTAAAAAAATTAAAATTGCCATATTGATAAGTCCGATTACTGCAAGCGCGGGAGAGCAGACTGTTATCGCTTTTCGCGGAAAAAAGAATATAAAAATTTTCGGAGAAAAAAGTAAAGGATATACAATTTTAAACGATGAAAATCTGTTGGGCAAAAATTTGATTTTTGTTTTATCAAGCGCTTATGTTTCGGACAGAAACGGAAATATTTATAAAGACGGAATAACTCCCGAAGTTGAAATTACAGGCGGCGATAATTTTGATAATCTTGAAAAAGATAGCAAAGTAATAGCTGCATTGAAGTGGCTGAAAGAAAAATAAATCTAAAACATGATTCTCGGCAAAGGGCTTATCGGCACTGCATTACAGATGATTGGCAGACACAATGTTTTCGTCGTGTCGTGTCTCATGAATTATAATTTCGGTACATATTTTTACGTACCAATGCTGTAGATTTTATTTTTAAAATTATAATAGTGTTCCATGTGCTTATTACGTTTTTAATGAAAAAGATTAAGTCATGAGATTATTAGAGGTAAAATTTTCTTTATTATAACAATTCAGGCAGTATTGTTTCGCTGAATATGTTGGCATAGTGTCTTCCCAGAAATAAAAAGCAACAAGAACCTTATAACACACTCATGAATTTATAATTCCAACAAAAGCATAATGGAATCAGGGCTTAAAGCTTCTATATCAGCTTTGTTATAATCATATAGAACCAATCCGTCGTTTTGATTGAGCAAACGTCCGCACACACTTCAAAAGTGCCGGCTATAAAAAAAGAAAGATGTGCTTTTTTCAAATGATACAGAACAATATTCCAATTCGGCACGGGCATCCATACAGGTTATTTTTGCATTTAAATGACCACTAAATAAATTAATCCATTGATTTTTTATTTTATTAATCGGAAGTATTATTTTTTGGTATAAAGAATTAACCGGAACATTTTCATTGTGGAGGACGAACCATATAAATGATACGCTTTCATTTGAATGTGGATTGTAGCATAAGATCTCCGCATGATTCTCAAAGCAAATTGCTTCGCCGGGATAAAGCCGAATAAGATGGCTTCCGGCAAGAATTTCAACCATGTTATATAAGGGTAGTATAAAACATGTAGCGCCGGCAATATTCAGAGATATTTTTCCTCCCGGATTTAAAATTGTTTCGTTGAAATATTGTAAAGGAAGGATTGGCTTTTTATGTTCATTTATAAACGTTTTGTAATTGAACAAACAATAAGTTTCACCACTATCTTCCGACACTTTTCCTCTTTGAGATTCTATATATATCTTACCCGGTATTTGCTTCAGCATTTTAAAAAGTATCGTTTAGTTTATCAATAGAAACATAAGGCCGTATTGAGAACAAATGCGTATCATAATTGCCTATAGTTTCTTTTTCTTTATTTATAAGAGAAACAAGTAAGGAACTGCCGATTGTAGCATGCCACAAAAACGGTTCGGAATAAAAATTAAAAGCCACTTCATGCTTGTTTATATCCCTCACATCGGAATTAATAATTTCAAATTGACAATCTGCAGCAGGCATAAATCGTAATCCCAGATTATTAACAATATCCGGTATAATTCCATTTAATTGTTGCAGGTATCCTAAAACAGAACCGCCGACCAAAAAGTGAAGCTGCGCCGCCTGTGGGTTTTCTGCCAAGAGCGTACCGTAAGTGTGATGTTTCTTTTGCGTATTAAATCGTTGGAACTGCATTTTAAATTCGTTGAAAGAATCTTCCCACGCCATTCTATCCCAATTGCCTGTATTGTGGTGTGTAATTATTTTTCTATATCTGAACCTGATTTGATTCATTTTATGCTTTTACATTTATTGTAATTGCAAGATTAAAACCTTCCGATAAGCTACCCGTTACTGTTGCCAGTTCTTTGCTGTAACCATCACTGAATACATTATCATTTTTATTGTATGTATATCCGCTTGTCCCTTTTGTATAACCGTATTTTGAACCGTTAGTATTAACACTGATACAAAGGTCATCATCAAATGCTATTTGTGTTACTAATAAAGATGTTCCTGCTGTATTATAAATATGAGCGTGAATGTGTGTTGCTCTGCTCTCATACCAACCCGGAAATATGGTAGTAAAGGTAACTGCACCCTTGGAATCTGTAGTTTGTCTGCCGCGCAGCCAATTCAATGTAGTGTAATTATTGGATTGCATGTTAGTTCCGCCGTATTGCGAGTAATCGCCGTTTACATCGCAATGCCATATATCGACGATAGCGCCAGACAAAGTATTACAATTGTCATTCAAATTAGAAATAGTTATTACTACTGTCATGGCGGCGCCAACACCATCTCCTTTGCGAATGTCACTTCGTACATAAGAAGAAGGAGTTTTTGTAGGGAAAGGCCCTTCGGTTTCAGAGGGAGTAGCGGTACAACTTGTATCTGAAGTAGTACCATCACTTGAATTATCGGAAGCCAGGCTACTGTTCGATTTTGAACAAGATGACAGAATCAAGGGGGATGCTGCAAACAACGATAATGACTTTAAAAAATTTTTCCTTTCCATGATTTATAAATTTTTGTATTAAACAATTTGAATTATGCGTATTAACGCGACAATTTTTTATCCTCTGCTGATACTTCCTCCGATCTGTGTTACCATACTTGTAGTTGTAAAAGATGTCGAACTTGTGCCGCCGGAATAGCTCCCACTTAAATACAATCCGTTAAAATCCGTACCATTAGAAACGCTTCCTCCGGTGTAAACTTTATATGTAGTACTTGCTTTCAGCTTGGAACTTGCATATATCAATGTGCTGAAAGACTCCGGGGCTTTAAATGTCATCACTTCATTGCTATTGCCGTCTTCTATGTGAATAATTTGCCCGCTTGTGCCGCTTCCCATTACAACGGAATGTACGGTACTTACGTTCGCTGTCGGTCCGCTGGTTGCTCCCGCAACGCCTACAATCATTCCTCCGGTTATTTTAAATGTTCTGGCGTCGCAATCAAAACTTGCTTCAGGTTGTTTTGTGCCGACTGCTACAACGATACCGCCGGTAATAGTCATTAATCCGTTCGCATCTATGCCGTCGTTGTTAGTTGCATAGCTATAAATATGTCCGCCGTTAATATAAATATTGTCTTCTGCATTAATGCCGTCATCCGATGTTTTTACAGTTATATTGCCGTTGTTTATAGTAAGGTCTCCTTTGCTTTCGATGCCCTCGTTGGCAGAAGATGTAACATTAATTGCGCCTCCATTGATGACCACATAAGGTGTTACGGATGCATCTTTGTCTTCATTATCGGCTGTTATTCCTTTTCCAACGGAAGAAATCGTCAGCGTGCCATCGTTGACAATTGCATATCCGGCATCCACTTGTATGCCATCATCTGCAGAGGTGAGTTTTACAGTGCCGTTGTCCATGATAAATGCATCATTGGTATGTATAGCATCTTTTACAGCAGAGGTCGCAGTAATGTTTCCACTATGAATATGTATATAGTCATCGCTACAAATTGCATGTTTGTAATTTCCAGTAACGGCAAGATTGCCACTTCCGCTAAATACTAATTGGCCTTCACTGAAAATTGTTCCTTTAATGTCTTCGCTATCTACAGTAGAAACGTAAGTTGCACCATCCGTAAGTGTGTTGGTTGAGTTATCGCTCAATACAATAAAGCTTGTTTTTTTTGACTGAATGTTTATAGCAGGGCCTGAAGAATTGGTAATGGAAACACCGTCAAGAATTAGTTCATATTTTTTATCGCTGTATATTTTAAACGATCCACTGGATGTGCTTCCCGAAAGCTTGTAGGCTACACCTGCAACAGTAGCATTAACAATTACGTTGTTGCCGCTTGTGGTTACAATAACTCCGTTCCCATTAAGTGGATTATTAATAGTTACAGAATTTCCGAAAGTAATCGTTACTGTATTGGTTAAGGTAAAGCTACTGTCTAAAACATCGTCTATATTGTAGCCCGTTTTGGTAGAACCTTCAGCTGTGCCGGTAGTAAAACTGCTATCTATTTGCACTGTTCCACTTGTTGTAGATGATGAGGAACTGTCATCGCCAGAAGAATCGGAAGCGTCTGATACATCGTTTTTTGAACATGCAATTACACCGCATAATATTGTACCAATAACGATGGTATTTAAACGAAGCAAATAAAAAGATTTTTTCATTGATGATAATTTTCAGTAATAGAAATTTCAAGTATCTTTTTTTATTACTATTATATTAATAACGTAAAACTATATATACATCATATGAGGGAAATGTTGTTTGTGGTGAACGTTCGGTTATTTGTGGTAAAAGAAAAAAACCTTTATATTCTGCTAATGATGAAAATGTACATTTTATTTTTTTCATACACGTATAATCCGGAAAGTAAAAACAACGCTGCTATCTTTGTTGTTGTTTACTTTGTATGAAATGAACCATATGAATTTTGCATACCAAAGCAACGACTATTTTGGCGAAACGGAGTTCAGCGAAGCTAATTCCATCTGACAATTTAAAAAATAAAAATAAACAGATGAAATTATATTCGTAAACTTATGTAGGTAGGTAGGTAGGTAGGTAGGTAGGTAGGTAGGTAGGTAGGATTGTATTTAACAATGGTTACATTTAAATACATTCAACTTCTCTTATTCAGAATGGTCTTCAGTTGTTCTTCATAGATCTTTCCTACTGGTATCTCTTCATTGCCGATGTTAATAATCTTGTGCTTCAGAGAATCTATATGATTGACCGCTACGATATACGAACGATGTACTCTTATAAATTCATTTTCATTTAATTTTTCCGATAACGCTTTCATCGTCATGCGTACGACAAGCGGGGGGCGATCTTGCAAATGTATTTTCAGGTAATTGTCTAATCCTTCAATAAATAAAACATCGGATAACACAACTTTCACAATGCCGTAATCAGCTTTCAACATCAGGTATTTGGATGCTTCTGCAATTGTAGCGGTATGAACAAGGTCGTAAATGCTGCGTGCTTTAGCAAGCGCTTTTTCAAAACGACCGAAGCTAAAGGGCTTTAGTAAATAATCAACAGTATTAAGGTCATAGCTTTCCAGGGCATATTCGCTATGAGAGGTGGTAAATATCAACATAGGTTTATGAAGCAGGGATTTATAAAAATCCACACCGGACACTGCCGGCATATTAATATCAAGAAACAATAAATCAATCGGATTCTTCTCAAGATATTTCAATGCGCTTGCGCTGTCGGTAAACATTTTTTCCAACAACAGAAAATCAAAGCGTTTACAAAAAGTGTCTACTACTTCGAGTGCAAGTGGCTCATCATCTATTGCTACAGCTTTAATCATACCAATTCAATTGACAGTATTACCGAATATTTTTTTTCAGTTTCAGTGATTTTCAGGAAATGTTTTTTCGGATACAAATACTTCAGTCTTTCACTTGTGTTTATCATCCCAATGCCGGTGGATTCCGCGCGGTTTAGATTCGGTACTTTTTTATTGAATGTATGCAATACGATTCCTATATCTGTTATATCAAGTTTAATACTAATAATACAATCGGCAACATTGGGATTAACACCGTATTTGAATGCATTTTCAATATATGTAATAAGTATAAGTGGCGTAATTCTTTTGTCTAGTGTTTCCCCGAAAACATCGAAATAAACTTTTACTGTGTTCCCGAGCCTTGCCCTTTGCAACTCAATATAGTTAGTAATATATTCGACTTCTTTTTGAAGCGGGATACTGTGCTCGTTTACATCTTTAGTTACATATCGCATCAGCCCCGAAAGATGCACGATAGCATCACTCACATTATCGGCTTTCTTAATTGCCAATGCATAAATGGTATTCAGTGTATTGAATAAGAAGTGAGGGTTTATCTGGGCTTTAAGTGATGAGAGTTCTGCATTGAGTTTATCTTCTTTAAGTTTAGACAAGTGTTCTCTCGTTTTTAAAAGAAAGGAAAAGAAAAATGCGGTAAAATATAAATAAAGATGTCTCCGAAATTCATCTAAGGAAAAGAAATAGGGTGAGATATTTTTGCCAGGCGGTTGTAAAGCTGCATGATCCGGAAAAGGATGATTATTATGCGAAAACGGTAAGTGATTATCATGATTAAGAAAAGGTGGTGGTGGGAAATTACCGTTTTTACCAAATTGTGTCCAGCCCACGATCAAATGCGGAAGAGGAAGCGTGATACCTAAAAAAAGAATTACACATAGTACATACATAAAATATCTTTTCTCAAAAAAATATTTCGGCAAAAAAATATAGTAGTTTAGGTAAAAGAAACAAAGCAAAAAGAGATTGGCAACAGTATCTTGTACGATCATGTTTGTAACCGTGAAGACACTTTCGTCCGGCATCCTTTCAAAAACAAGTGTAGGAATTACCAAAAAAAAGAAAAAGAAAAAAATATGCGTCAAAAATGATCGACGCGTAACTTTATAACTCATCACAGTAAATGTACAGATTTTATAAATCAGCAGTTATCTGTTTTAATGAATAGTGGCTAAATGATTTATGGCTGGGGTGAATTATGTGTTTGTGCGTAGCCAGTTACATTCGACAATTTGTTTGCCGTATTCGGCTCTTTTGTTTTTAAATACATCAACTTTAATTCGTCTTCCTATTTTTCAGTACAAAAACGTAAGCGTGGCATTAATAGTCTGTGCCACATAATTTTTGCTTTCTTCCGGCAAATCATTCCGGCTAATAACTTCAAAAGATCAGTTGATTATTATACCATTTAATTTCTAAAGAATCCGTTGCGTGGACTTCGTTTGTTTTATACAAAACTGTAGCTAAGTTTTTTAATAATTTTCGTACTTCCTGACCTGTAATGGAAGAAGAATCGGGTGTGGTTTTTAAGAGTAATAATGAGTTGATATCTAATACTCTTCTTTTATAAGCATTATGATAATGCCCAATAATATGAACACATCCTTGAATAGCAGGATTGTTTGCGCCCTTTTTTAATATATAAGGAAGAAACATTTCATATAAAGAATCTTTTTTCAATTCAATAGTAATCTTGCTTTTAAGATACTTTGCCTCCCATTTATCTGATGCTATAGTCTCATTAGTTGTGGCTTTGATATAAGGAAGTTTTTTACAACTGAGAATAAAAAATAAAACCATTCCTATAATAAGTGTATTCCTCATGGTTTTTGTACTTTGTTTATTGACAATTTATAATATCGTAGGTAGCGTACGTTTTATCAGAAGGTAATTTTGATTGAATAACATAATTGGTCATGTCTTTATATGCTACTGTTATTACAGAGCTTAAAGAACTAAACTCCGAACGGTTTATCCCGAGTTCTGTGAGGTCTGAATTTTTATTTACTTGAACCGATGCGTTTACGGCTGTCCATGACCAACCGCTTCCTCCGTCATACTTATATAGTAAACCACTTTCAATAAGATAGTCGGCACCAGATGAATCATATGTATTATCTGTATAGCCCGTAGAAACATCATTATCCGTATTGAGAAATATTTGATATTGTGTGCTGTCCATGCCATTGCCTGATACGGCAAAATAAAGCGCTTGCGCATTATTAGCAATTTTTAAGCTTAATGAACTCTGCGAAGCAGCAGTCGCAATAGGAGTGATGCTGCCCCAATCACTTAGCGAACCGTCAACAGTTATAGCCGGACAACTTGAACTTAAAGTGCTATTTCCATATTCATCCACTCCTATGTCTACTCTTCCGTTAAGAATCCTTTCTTGACCATCATAATCATTTTCTCCGGAGAATGTAGCGAAGTCTATTTTGCCTTCATCTATACAAGGAGAAATTGCCGTTAAATGCGGGTCAGGATTATTTATATCAGGATTCATTAATAGGGGATTAGCCATTATTGACTGATCACTTCCAGTGTCATTCGTCAGGGTTTTAAATGTTGCTAAATCAATTGATGTCCATGTGTTTGTTGAAGTTTGCCGGCTTGCCCAAAACTCTGTAGGCGAGGCAATGTTATAATAACAATTTGCCCGAAAGCTAAGCGTATGCACATTTGCCCCTATTGTTATCATCTGTGTATATTGCCCATATATGACATTACTGAAACAATCAATATTATTTGCGTTTTGAATCACGAGCTCGCTTCCCCATTGTGTAGAAGAAGAATTTTTAATCAATGTATTTCCGTCTATCGTACTGTATGACACAACACCCTCCGCACTTCCGTTATTTACTCCGTTAGAACCACACATAATGCCTGCCAGAGAGTTATTATAAATAAGATTATTTCTTATATGCAATCCCGTTGAGCTTGCGTTCGATTGATTAATCTGATTTTCACATCCCAGTGTTATGCCATATTTGTTGTTATACACTTTGTTATTGCTAATCATAGTATTTATGGCTCCATCCAAATATATAGCACCATTGTCGGTATAATTACAAATACAGTTATATACTATATTATTTTTTATGGTACCGTTATTTGGTTGATTATTAGTATACAGATTCGGATATGTTGATAAACCCAGCACATCAATGCCTATATTGGTAATGTGATGAACTGCATTGCCCTGAATATTGAAGTTGCTGATATTTCCTTTTAATGAAATTCCTTCGTTCCAACCTGTCATGCAATACGATACTTCGTTATTGAGAATATTGATATTACTTAAAGGTGTATTCTCGGAGTTCCCGATAATTGCAATACCATTAGCACCTACGATTGAGCTGGGGTTATCGTTTGAATTCCACGATTCGTTTATATACGAAATATCCGTGATCTTATTCTCGCTTATAGTAAAGCCCGAACCATATCCTTGTATGGTAATACCAGTCGACCATGCAGCTTTAAGACTGTTCTTGACAGTAAAGCCTGAAACAGTTATATCTGTTCCGTTTTCAATATAGATAGTATGTGTATCACTGCCGCTACCCATCAAAACAACTTCTCCGTCACCGGCGCTTATAATTGTTAAACTCGATTTATTGATTATACTGATAGATTGCGAATATGTTCCGGCATGTATAATCACTTGATCGCCCGCTGATGAAATATCAATTTGACTCTGAATGGAATTGCCGGGATAAACATGCCTATCGACAGCCCATGAGCGCATATTTACAAAAAACAATAGTATGCCGGATATCCATATTATTCTAAATATCATAACAAAAAAGATTTAATAATCTATCTTATAGAATGCATGTATCAAATTCTAAATTTTTTGTGCCTGGGCTTATCTTGTTTTATGCTCATATTGCAAATCATAAGTTCTATTCAAATATGCAGGAATACAGAAAATATTACTCCCAATCAGATTTGTTAGTTATATTCATTTTCGTTTACCCAAATCATATTAAGTATTATTTAGGAATTGCTTCATTTCTCTCACTTATAAGTAAAAGGTTAGCGTAATTGTGAACGCAGTGGTGCATCCTAATTTTGATAACAGTAGCTATTATTATTTATCGCGCCACTTCAAAACTTTGATTTTCCATATTTGTCCCCGGTCTGTGCTTGTGTAATCCCAATGAATGTCATCATTGCTTTCGGTCACTGCTTGCGTATCCCATGAACCTCTGCTTACAAAAATTTGCGTAAGCTGCCAATCGGAATATCCGGGTGCATAGGGAATAGATAAACAATAGCAATTCGTTACATCTGGGTTTTTATGGAACATATATTGCTCTTCATTATATGCTCCCCATCCGTTTATACTTCCTGAGATATAAATAGGTTCATCCGGCGTGTTTTCAGGTGTTTCCAGAGATATTACTATTTGGTTCGTTACAATACACTCGGGTATCGGATCACAGGTAAGTACATCCATTCCGTAAAATGTTTCCTTTCCGATCTCATTACTATCTTTATCAAAAGATGTTACTGCAATCTTATATACTTCTCCTCTTGCCTGTTTAGGTATTGCAAGTTGAACAGCAAATACATGGTAATCCGGACGGAAAAAATCCATAACTTCTTGTGAAGTGAGCAATGAATCCTGCAGGGTAAACAATTGAAAGGAAATCCTTCCGAGTCCTTCTGTAGCGCCGGTATTACCGCTGATAGCAATGTATTTGCCTTCTATATTTGATGTGCTGATAATTGTGTCTGTTGGCAAAATATCAGTGCTGTCACTCTTAAATAGGGTAAGGAAATTCTTAATTGCATAAGGCGGATTTGTGTTATTATTTTTATTACATCCGATAATAACAGCTGCAATCAGCAAAAAAACCGCTGCAGAAAAATATGCTATTTGGTATTGATATTTTCTGAAATTCATACTTTTATTTTTTTATTAATAACCGGGTGTTTGTGTAACAGAACCTTTGCTTAAATCAATTTCCGATTGTGGAATGGGATAAAGCATATAAGCATCCTTCCACGGGCGTGTAGTTGTATTTATTTTTCCTGTGCGAATCAGTGCCGTTTTCAAAGAATCTGCTCCCCACCGGCGTAAATCAAATAATCGCCATGCTTCCATGCCTAATTCAAGTCGTCTTTCATTTCTGATACTCCTTAATAAATTAAGGTCGGAATATGCTGCAAAATCGCTTTCTGTAGGTGAAGTTAAACCCGCTCTTTTTCTTATTTTTAATAATAAATCAATCGCTTCGGATTTATCGGCAGCAGAAGGTGAGGCAGAAGACATTAATGCCTCGGATCGCATAAGCAAAACATCCGAATAACGGAACAGCGGCCAGTTTAGGGGTATAATATCATAGCGTTTATAAGCATCCTGCATTTTACCGGGTGTAACATGCTTTCCCATGGAGGGCGCACCAGGCGTGCCACACATTTGAACGCCTTGCAATATATCAGAAGACGTAGGAGCCGTGTATTTACGACGAATATCACCGGCAACAAATTGATTGTATAAATCTCCTGATGGTGCATTCTGCCCCCAGCCACCGCATCCCACACGTATGGGAGTCAAAGTTCCGTCAAATGAATCCGGTCCCCACCCGCCACCATTATCTGTAAAGTTTTCAACACGTTGAATTTCCCAAACCGATTCTATTCCGTTAGATGTTGACTGAATAAAGTTTGCATAATAATCAGGATTTAAATCATATTCCCCGGAATTGATGACTGTTTGTGCCGCACTTGCTGCTTCAGCATACTTTTTTTCAAACAAATATGTTTTGGCCAGCAGTGTTCCGGCGGCGCCTTTGGTCACGCGTCCTACCATTCCTTCATCCACCGTAGTCTGTTTAGAAGGTAAATCGGGAATTGCTTCCGTTAAATCTTTTTCTATTTGGTCGTATACCTCCTCGGCAGTTGCACGAGGAATGGTTACATCATCAGAATTGCCCGGATTGATGGGCTTAGTAAATAGAGGCACTCCTCCGTAATAATTAACCAACATGAAGTAATAGATTGCCCTTAATGTTTTTACTTCAGCCAAAAAACGTTTCTTTTTTTCAGATGATACAGCAGTCGAATTTTCAATACCATTAATAGCAACATTGGCTCTGTCGATACCCTCATAAAAACCTTTATACATGGTTTCAAATGCGCTGCTTAACTTTGCTTCTGCCACATTGGTGTAATCGGTAATAGGATTAATATCTACATAAGGAGCACTGCCATCATCACGATTCATTCCGAAATTACTGTCATCTGAAGCACCGTCTCCAAGTGTCCAGAACATACGATCAAAAGTTCTGTCCCAACCTGAAGCATCGTATACACCGACAACCGCACTGAAAGCATTAGTGTCACTTGTAAAGTAGGTTTCAATTGTATATTGACCAATCGGTTTTCTATCGAGAAAACTTTTTTTGCAACCCCATAATATCGTTATGATTATTGCAAAAGATAAAATTATGAATACAACTTTTTTATATATTTTCATCATCATAAATATTTCAAATTAGAAGATAACGTTCAAGCCAAATAAAATCATTCTCGATTGAGGATATACGCCACGGTCGATGCCTATTTGTAAATCACGATTAGTGGAAAATACATCGGAATATCCCGTAGAATTAATACCGATTTCCGGATCGAAACCTTTGTATTTGGTAATAGTCAGTAAATTATTTGCACTAACGTACAACCTTATTTTTTCTACCTGTAACTTCTTGACAAAAGCGGCAGGGAGCGAATACCCGATCTGAACGGTTTTCATTCTTAAGTATGAACCATCTTGCAGCCAAAAGGATGAAAAACGATTGTTCTTTGCGTAGTCATAATCACGAAATGAAATTTTCGGAAAATTTGCATTAGGATTTTCCGGTGTCCATTGATTCCTGACATCGGCAAGTCGATTAATACCATCACTGTAACGTGAGTCGCCAACAGTACCTTGCTGATAAAAATAGTTGTATATTTTATTGCCTGCTACACCTTGAAAAAATAAGCTGAAATCAAAATCCCGATAACCTAAACTGATATTCAATCCATATATATATTTTGGTGTAGGATTACCAATAATAGTTCTGTCATCCTGATCGATTTGACCATCATGATTAATATCTTTATAACGCATATCGCCAGGACGGAGCTCTGAGCCGATCAAATCTTTGGGGGCTTTGGCAATTTCATCTTCACTTTTATAAATACCGTCATAAACAAACCCGTAGAAAGCGGAAATTGGTGAACCTACCTGTGTACGTGAAGGTTGGTAAGAACCTGCTAATGTACCATCGGGAGGAACGATAAAATCAATATCGCCAAGATTGATTACTTTATTATTATTCACACTTCCATTTGCACTTACCGAATAGTTCAATTTATTTATATTATTGGTATATGACACCGATAGTTCAAATCCGGAATTTCGAACATTGTTTCCATCTAAATTTATCAACGGCGGATTCGTAGTTGCACCAAAAATGTCGCGTACTTTTGGTGTAACAAGCATGCCGTTTGTGATGCGATTATACCAATCGGTAGTTATATTCAAGCGATTTGATAATGCAGTAATATCAAGGCCGATGTCCAGTTGTTTTAAACGCTCCCATCCTGTGCCGGTAACACTTGCATATTGTCCTAAAGAAATTCCGCTTTGTGAAGAACCTCCTAAACCATAATTGGAATTTATTTTAACCAAAGAATATCCTGGGTATGCAGTATTTCCGATATTCCCCATCTCTCCGTAACTGGCACGAAAACTTAACTCATTAAAAATATTTTGCTTCTGCATAAACTTCTCTTTCGCAACTCTCCATCGCAGAGATGCGGCCGGAAAAAAGCCTTTTGGATTTTGTGTTACATAAGCAGGAGAACCTGCATCCTGTCTTCCGGTTACTTGAAAATAATAACGCTCTTTATAGTTGTAACCTATTCTGCCGAATATAGAATAATATGCCAACTCAGAGGGAGCAGTGAAAGGGAAACTGATTGTGCTCGGATCGCCAAGTCCTATATACTGAAAATCAGAACTTTGATTGGAGAAATTGCTCTCGGTATAATTAATTGCCTTATTATACACGTATTGTGCCACATAACCAGCTGTAGCTTCAATAGTATGCCCTTTTATCCACTTAGACCAATTTACATAGTTATCCCAATTCCAATTATAACCTTCATATTGTCCGGCATATAAAGTACTGGAAGCATCGGTTGCTGCGGCACTTCCCTGAATGCTTCCGTTAAATGTTGAATAACTTCCGGAATATTGACCGGCAGCAAAAGTGGAACGGAATATTATATTGAAAGGCAATTTAATTTGAGCAAATACGCTTCCGGAAAGGTTATTGTCAGTGTATTTTGGATTCCTGCTGTTAATAATATTTACAGGATTATAAATATTACCATACCAATTAATATTACTTACAGGAGCTACTCCATAGCCGCCTTGAGCATTGTAAACAGGAATTTCCGGAGGGTAAAATACTGCTGATTGCATAAAGCCGGTGCGGTCGTCATTAGTACCATTTACTACTTTTCTGTCAGACGTTGCATATCCTAATGTAATACCTACTTTCAGCCATTTATTAGCCTCCGTCTCTACATTCGCGCGTAACGATGTACGCAAAAAGCCGCTGTGAATCATGGTTCCGTCTTCCTTTCTATGGCCTACGGAAAAATAATAAGTCGTTTTATCACCTCCGCCTGAGACGCCCAATGTTCCATCATAAAATTTTCCTGTTCTGAATACTTCGTTTTGCCAATCAGTACCTTTTTGAGGTAAGTTAGCAATGCGTTCCGGCGTTGACCATTCCGGATTTACAGTAATGGGAACAAAAGAACTGATATCTTTATGCTCTTCATTAAAAGCATTAATAATAGATGTGTTTAAGGTAGCTTTTTCTTGTATGGATAATACATCTAATTTTCGCCACACCTGCGACATGCCGCTGAATCCGTCAAAGGTTACCTTTGCTTTTCCGGAATTGCTTCCTTTTTTTGTTCTGATTAATACAACACCGTTGGCAGAACGAATACCGTATATTGCCAATGCAGCTGCATCTTTTAAGATATCAATACTTTCAATATCATTCGGATTTAAAAAAGAAATGCCATTGGGCTGAACAATATCATCCACAATATACAAAGGGCTGCTGCTTCCTGCAGGGCTTGCAGTGGATATACCACGAATGCGTACACTGATTTGTCCGCCTGGATCTCCGGTGCTGGAGGTAACTTGTACACCTGCTGCACGTCCCTGTAGTGCTTGATCCAATGTTGCAACGGGAGATTTTCTAAGGATATCGCCCGATACGCTTGATACGGAACTGGTAAGATCTTTTCGCTGTTTTGTTCCATATCCTACCACTACCAAATCTTTCAGCATATCGGCGTAGGGTTTTAAGCTCACAATTATAGAGTTGTTTCCGTCAGCTTTCAAAATGTAACCCGAGATAGTCCTGCTTTGGTAGCCGACTGCTGAAAAATCAAAACTGTAAGAGCCTTTTACGGGCAAGGAATCTAAAGAAAACTTCCCTGCGGAATCAGCTATTGCAGTATGTGTTTTTTCGTCAAAAGAGCCTTTTGTACTAACGGTGGCAAATGCAATCGGCTCTCCGTTACTACTCGTTATAATGCCGGTTACTTTTGATATTAAAGGCTGTTGAGCCAAAACAATCCGGGATAATAATATACATGCCAAAAGGCAAGCCGTCCTTACTAATTTTTGTTGCATAGTTAAGTATTAGCAAAACAATAACAATATTTTTATTAGTTATACGTATGACAAAACAGCTTCCCCCTAATTGCTAAAAATTATTTTGAGAAATAAAATTTGGCAGAAGAATCTTTTTTCAATTCTAAATTATTGAGAGCAGCAATATTTCTTAATATATTTTCAATGGGCTGCGAAGTATCTATCGAGATTGAAATGTTGGAAGAAAATATTATTTCGGTAGGATAGTTTATTTGAACATGGTATATATCGGCTAGTTTGCTTAACACAGTTCTCAGATTTTCGTTTTGCATATTGATGTAAGCAGATTTAGCTTTTGGCGGAACAATATTGTTTACAGGATTAGGTTTACTTTCGCTATTAATTTTATTTACAGAACTTCTGTTAGAAATTTTCGTACTTACAAGAGGGAAGGGAATATTGTTCTTTGGTAATTCTTCAAACTTATTTTTATTGCTGTTAAATGCTACTCCATCACCGGGTAAAAGATATGTAGAGAGCAACTCATCGTTTATTTTTTTAACTACAACCTTTCCTTCGTATAAAATTACTGATGTATTTTTGGCGTTACCATCAACAGTAAAACAAGTTCCGAGGGCGGTTGTTGAAATATTTCGGCAAAATACCGTAAAAGGTTTCTTCTTATTCTTAGTGACGGTAAATGTTGCTTTGCCCTTTAAATAGATATCTCTCTTACGAACATTATAATCAGATAAATATTTAATTGAGCTTCCGGGCAAAAGTGCAACTACCGTAAGATCAGGCAGAGTATAGTTAATGATTGATATAGTATTGTTTGCATAAGTGGTTTCCGAGGCATACGAATCTTTGCTATAGTAATCGAGTTTATTTTTATTTATATTCAAGAAACGACTTATGCCGAAAATTAGTAGAAAAACTGCCGCGACAGCCGATGCACAGATAAATATTTTTTTTATATGGTTTTTCTGACGATTGATTGAAAAGTGTATATGCTTAAAAAGCGTTTCATCTACTTCTGAATTGTTATAGATTTCTTTAAAATGTTCCCATTCCTGTTCTGGCAACAGTTCTTCTAAAGTTTCAGGATGTTGTTTTAGATATTGCGTAAACAACTTTTCCTCGACTTCAGACATATTTCCTTTTAAAAAATTTTCTAATTGTCTTTTTTCAATCATTGCTGTTTCATTAAGCATATTAAAAAAAACAGAAGAGAAAAAAATACTTTAAGGAATTTTAACGCTAAACTGATATGATTTTCTACTGTTTTCGGCGAGATGGAAAGCATCTCTGCAATTTCCTTATTACTGTAATTATTTATTCTGCTGAGCCTAAATACTTTTTGACGCACTGGCGGCATTTGCGCGATCAGTATATCAAGCCTTCTAAAGGTATCATTGTAAACTATCGATTCATTAGTATTCTCGCAAATCAACCCACTATATTTTTTACTTTCGGTTTTTCGTAATGCATTCATTCTTCTTACCTCATCTATCAAAGTTGTTCTTGCTATTCTGAATAATTGAGAAGACAATTCAATATCGATATTTAAAGAATGTCTGTATTTCCAAAGTTTAATAAAGGTAAGCTGCACTACATCTTTAGATATATCGGGGGAACCTGTTTTATCTAAAACATAATGATACAACGCATTATAATATTTATCAAATACCTTTTTTAATGCATTTTCATCATCGGCTTTTAATTCAACAGTCATAGATGAATCAGTTTCTATGTTATAAAATCAAGAAGGTTTATTGATTGCGGATTGAAGATAACAATTAATTAATATTATTAACTAATTTCAATGACTTTTTCACTTCAATTTTTTAAACCATAATAATTCGTCTAATGCGACTGTGTAATTCATTTTTACCGGACCTTTTATTTTTGTGCCTTTATTATCTTCCCACAAACCTTCGGGGAAGATTACTTTGCGTTGATTATTTTTTGTAACTACAGGTGCAATCATCATATTCTCGCCAAGCATAAACTGATCGTTACACTTTTCAAAGCCCTGATTCGGAAATACATATTCCATATTGCTGACAATTGGTTCTCCTGTTTTCGCCGATTTATTTGCCAGTTTCAAAATCAAAGGTGTAAACTGCTTACGCAATACTACCGCTTTCTTTATAGCATTTAAATGAGTGCCATCCAAAATACGCCACGGCGCTACGGAAAATTGCATCATTGGCATTAACGCACTGCATTGTGCGGATCGAACCACAAGATCCTGATCATAATTTTTAAGATTCAAAAAAGAGCCAAACTCTCCGCCGCCGATCATATCGGGACAAGCGAAAGGATAGCCTAACAGAGCGGCGGTAGTGATGTCGGGAATCAATTTTTTTAAATCGTCCCAACTGTGGCGCTTATCTTTAAGCCTTTCAGCCAAAGGCTCTCCACCATGTTTCCAGGTTGCCCTATATTCGTTTAACGTATATTGCAAACCAATATTTCCCCACAGTTCGGTTTGAGTATTAAGATTTGAAGAAATATTATTTTTAGCAACACAGCCTATATAAAACTCAGGATCGCCTGCATCAAACTTAAATCCATCCACACCATAGTTATCTTTCATTTTATTCAACTGTGACACATACCAGTCAACCGCATCTTTTTGGCTTAAATCCATTACCATACTGTAGCCGTTCCACCAGGAAGCGATAAAAGGTTTATGTGCTGAATCCCACGAAAGCGATTTTTCTTCGCCGTCCATCATTACCCATTTTTTTTCCGCCAGAAACCTTGACTCTTCACAATCCGGTCGGATAAACGGAGATACCCAAATCATTACTTTAAAACCTAAATGGTGCAATTCGTTTATCATTGCTTTTGCATCGGGGAAACGATCCTTTCTGAATTCGAAGCGACCGTAATATGGCGCCCAGTTATCATCTATCATCAGCACACCGGACGGAAAACCGTTATCGATGATTGCATGTGCATACTTCAAAATATCCGACTGATTCTGGTTGTAAATCAGCTCAATCCAAGTATTGTATTGCGGTTGTGAAAACAATAATTCATCCGGCATTTTACCTTCCGTTGGAAAATATTTTTTTGAAGCAAGAAGATAAGCATCTTTCAACGAATTGCCCGCACTGTCTGTTATAAAATCGGTTGTATAGTTTGACAGAATAATCGAATCGTTCCTGAAAGTACAGGAAAAAGGATTGTCATTCCAGATATATCTTCCTTTGGTAGACAACATCAAAGGCGCGGCCTGATTTTGTTCTACATTTGCATTTAAGTTGAGATGATACCCTTCTTTAAACGGTGCTTTATCACCATCGCTTACACTTAGTCCATACCAATATTCCTCTTTTCCTATGTGTATAATTTTTACCTTTTGAGAAGAGGCGGATAAGTAAATAAGTAACAGGATGCTGAATGATATAATTCTTTTCATCGGAACTGGCTCAAACGTTTTGATTGATAAATATTTTAATGCATAGGTTTTATTTTTTTTCTACAGCATCCATTGCCAAAACCTCATAGGGCTGCATGGTAACTGTTATAACCTTTCCGGTATTATTAAAATGCCCATCGGGTTTTTTATTTATTAAAGTATATTGATAATCGGCATTATAACCTTCGGGTATGTCAAAGATTTCCCTTGTGTCCAAAACGAATTTTCGAATTTCATCAGACGGGTTTCTCAATGTCAGCACGCCTTTGCCTAATTTCCATGCTGCATAGCCATATACTTCATTTTTTGCTGGATCGCCGCCCGCCCAATGAACATCTGGAAAAACGGTTGCATTTTCCCTTGACCATGCAATAGCTTTTGACAAGCAGTCCCAATCGTTTGATGAAAGCAGATGAGGATTTATATACATTTCCTGCAGACTAGTTCCTGTTCCGAAAAAGGACCAAATTTCATCGGCTATATTCTTATTGTCTTTTTCGTATTTGCCGGGCAGTCCGTTGTTTGCAATGCAAATCCCATGGTGCATCAATGCATTTAAAGGATACAACGGCGCATGAGTTACAATATTTTCATAAATTTCCTTATCTCTGTAATTGAGCCATCGCTGTCTTTGGTTACCTAAACCGGATTGTCCGTTATCTTCCCCTGAACGCCATATATTATCGGCATAGCTTAACCAAAACGGTGACGGCCAGGTTCCGACAGTTAAGCTTAAATAAATATCTGGCTTCGTTTGCCTTAATTCTTTTGTCAATTTCAACAGTGCTTCAAAATCCCGAAAAGCAAGCTTGCGTTTTAAAGTATCCCGGTCTTTTTCGATCTTGATGGCGTCGTCCATATTGCCGATTCCGTCAAATTTAAAAATGGCTATTCCATATTGGTTTATAAAATTTTCTGCAACGCTTTTAAATCGTTCATAGTAATGTGTACCTGATAAGGAAAAACCGTTTTGGTTTGTTTCAAATGCAGGTTGTTGGCGCATGCCATATTTAAGCCTTTCTTCTTTTGCTTGATCGTATCCGCCCCAAGGCGAAATCCAAACGCCTAATTGTGCGTTATATTTATTCGCAAGTAATCGGATATGTTTAAACCCGTTGGGAAATCCCCGGTTAAAACCCCAAAGCGTTTTTTCATCGTCCCAACCATCGTCAAACAAAAATGCATTCATCGCTGTTTTGCGCTTTACGATAAGACTGTCCGCATACATTTGTATTCTATCCGAGCAAACGGAATCGTTTAGCTTTCTGTCCGACCAGGAAATATCAAACCAAGAATTATAGTGCAAAAACTGCCTGTAAGGCACGGCTCTTATACGTTCGATATAATAAAGGAAACCTCTGCGCAACTGACCTTTCGGTGTAACGCCCCATGCTATTTTTGCATCAAACGAGCGGGAAAAATCAATTTCTTTTTCTTCATCCGAAAATGATTCTATACAGTTGTCTGCGGTATCACATTTACTTAAAGGTTGCTCAGAAACAAAAAACATATTATTACGTATGACAGGAGAACCGTCAACATCTCCGTATTTTTGCGCATTTTCATTTAACGGTAATTTTACCAGAACCGCTTTTTTCAAAATATTTTTATCCGTTGAATTTAATTGGAAAGATTGCTCTACGTAATTACAACTGTCATGCAATATTGCTGTCCAAGTTATTGCAAGTCTTCGCTCGGCATTTACGAATGTTGCATTCAATTCACTTCCATCCAGCCTGTCGGCATATTTTAAGGAATTCGGATTTCCTTTAATCTTCGATTTTTTAATCGAACCGACTAATTCAAATTCATTAAAGGCAACGGGATTGCCTCTTTGCATAAAAGCAGCAAATAAATTCTTTCCTTTAATAGTTTCAGACTGATTTAAAATTTTATCCTTAAATAAAATATTGTCTATTTTTTTGTTTTTGATTACCCAATCGACAGATAAAATATTATTATACAAACCAACTTTATCTTTTTTCGTTTTTGTGAAAGCAACAGCCGGTTTTTCACCGGCATAAAAAACCTGCGCACATAGTTCGCTTATATTACTTATTAGTGCAAACGCTATTGACAGACTTATAGAAAATCGCATTGCTCAAAAAGGTTTAGTAAGAACGACAAGAAATTGCTGAACATTTTTTAAGAAGTTCCTTTACGATATTGTTTAAAATATTTTCTTTTTTAAGAAGAATTTCCAATAACGTGATTTGATTAATAGCCCTTACAAGATTGTGTGTTTCATAGTGTGTTGTATAATAAATATCATTGTTTAAATAATCGGTAAGGAATCGCACTGCTTGCATATATAACATGAATTTGCCAGAATAAACGATGTGTTCCAATTCTGCTTTGCTTAACTCATCTTTCATCTCGCTCAAATAGCCGCCAACGATCGCTTTGAAATAATCTTCTCGAAACTCAATTTTATTAACGTTTACTTCCTCTTCGGATACAGGAGAAATATATGTCCTTATCATATCGCCGAAATCACTGATGAAATAGCCGGGCATTACCGTGTCTAAATCGATTACACATAATCCTTCGTCATGAATGTTAAACAATATATTACTGATCTTGGTATCATAATGAGTTACCCTTATTTTAAATTCGTTGTTTTGCAACAGCTGTTCATATACGGCTGTAATTTCCGTATGTTTTAGTAAATAATCAATAACAGCTTCGGCTTTATGCAAACGATTGATGTTGGCATTCTTAATTGATTCTTGCAAAGAGACACACCGCAGTGAGAGATTATGAAAATCGGCTATGACCACCTTTAGTTTCTCTTGTGGGAATCCTGCTGAAAGACGCGTAAATTTGCCAAACTGTTTCGCTGCCTCATATGCTTGCTTTATATTCTTTGTCACAATATGCGTATAAGAATTTTTTACAAACGGATAAAGCCTGTAATAGCCGTAGTTGTTTATATATATTAATGTCTCTCCTTTAACTGTCCTTATTGGAGAAACAAAAGCGTATTCAGGAAATTTATGATGGAAATAATCTGATAAAAGATTGATGTTCGAGTCAATATCCTTCGGGTTTTTGAACACGTCATTATTTACTCTTTGTAAAATAAATTCCTTATTTTGAAACGATATTTTCCATGTATGATTGATCAATCCGTTACCGATTGACGATATCAAACAACGATCGTAATCTATATTATATTCTGATAATACATTTGTGAGCATCGATTGAAATTATTTATATTGACTATTTTTCTGAACGCTGGAAATAGCCTTGTTTCTGACAAATTATTTTGCAACATATGTCGTTTACTTCTTTCTCCAATCAAGATATCTTTAAGGTTTTTTCAACAAGTACCTTTATTCTTTCTTTATTAATATTTAATTATTTTTTTAAAATCTTTAATATAACGTTTCAGAATTATACTTGCACCCAATGAGAAAGAAAAAATTTATTATAATTACCTGTTTTTAAATTATGAAGGCAAGATTATTTGCAAGTATAAGACGTAGAAAGTTGTAGATTTTTTAAACCAACGTCTCTTTACTTTTTAAGGTGTGATTATTTTTTTGTCGATAATATCATTCTATAATTTGGATAAAATAAAGTTGGATATTAAGGATTTTCCAAGGATAATTATACGCAAATAGCGGCGCTCCGAAGCATAATTATTTGCGGCAGGAATTTTATCAGCATTTCTTACATAAGTATCTTCGAACATTCTTGACTTTGCTGCACTACAAATTCAGCACCGGCTGAGCATACTTATACACTTTAAAATATAAAGTTGTTTTAGTTTGATATATTCCTTCGATTTTAGAAATATCATTTATAAAATCGGTTAAATGATCATTGTCTCTGCACATTACATCTACTTCCAAATCATAATCTCCCGATGTGCCGGCGAGAAAACTTACTTCGGATTTTTTCATAATTTTTTGAACCACTTTTTCTTTAAGCGCTGCAGGGCGAATATAAATAGCAATATGTGCATAGCATCTAAATCCAACCTTTTCCGGATTTACTCTTCCAATAATTGTAATAGTGCCTTCTTGTAATAATTTATTAAACCTTGCTCTGATAGTGCCGACAGATACATTCATTTTTTCTGCCATTACAGTAAAGGATGTGCGGCCGTCTTTCTGCAAATAAGATAGAATTTCTAAATCAATTTTATCTAAAGATGAGCGTTCTTTTTCAGATTCCATAATTACGATTTACAGAAATAAGATATAAATAAATATGAATAAATAATAATTGTGAATAATGTTTTTTCACTTAATATGGCATAAAAATACAAATATTTTATTTTAATTATTAAAAAATGCATTATTTTCACTTTATGTATTAATTTTTGTAAAATTTATATTTATAAAAAATGACATTTACTAATTATGGAAGCAGAAACATTATCCGAAACAAAAGAAATTGTCCAAGACAATCTTGACTATACTTTGTTCAGTTGGAGTAAACAAAAAGGGATAAATCCAATCGCTGTCAAATATGCAGAAGGTGTTTATTTGTACGATTATGAAGGCAAGCGATATATTGATTTTTCTTCTGGATTGATGAACGTAAATATCGGTCATGGCAATCAACGAATAACCGACGCAGTTGTAAAACAAATGCAGGAAGTAAGCTATGTTACGCCAAGTTGCGTGACCAAAGCGCGTGGGGAATTAGGCAAAAAATTAGCAAGCATTACTCCCGGCAATTTAAATAAAACATTATTTACCGTTGGTGGTGCGGAAGCTATTGAGAATGCCATTAAATTGGCAAGGCTTTATACAGGTCGTCATAAAATATTAACACGTTATCAATCTTATCATGGTGCATCATCAGCTGCAATGAGTGCAAGCGGTGATCCACGCAAACTTCCAGTGGATGCACAGCAAGCTCCGAATTTTATTCACTTCGATATTCCTCATGCATATCGATTTGATTATGGCGAAGAAAATTTATTGAAAGAAGCCGTGAGCATTTTTGAAAAAATTGTTGCCTTTGAAGGTCCGCAAAATATTGCTGCTGTTATATTAGAAGGCGAATCGGGAACATCGGGTTGTTTTAAATATCCTGCCGGTTATTTGAAACAAATAAAAGCAATATGCGAAAAACATGGAATACTTTTTATTGCCGATGAAGTGATGAGTGGTTTTGGCAGAACAGGCAAATGGTTTGGCTTTGAGCATCACGATATTATTCCGGATATGATTGCTACCGCCAAAGGAATTACGGCAGGTTATCTGCCATTAGGTGCATTAATTGTCAGCGATAAAATCGCCAAACAATACGATGATAATATGTTGTGGCTGGGATTAACGTATTCCGCTCATGCAACCTGTTGTGCTGCAGGTGTTGAAGTGTTGAAAGTTTATGAAGAAGATAATTTGATTGAGAATGCAGCAACAATGGGAAAATATGTTGAAGAACAAATTGAATTATTAAAGGAAAAACATCCATCTATCGGCGATTTCAGGAATACGGGTTTATTGGGTTGTATTGAATTGGTAAAGAGCAGAACAACCAAAGAACCGTTAGCGCCTTTCAATTCAACAGCTAATGAAATGGCTGTGATGAATAAAGTAGCTGCAAAGATTAAAGAGTTGGGCATGTACACTTTTGTAAGATGGAATTTTATTTTCATTGCTCCGCCGTTGATTATTACCAAAGAACAAATTGATGAAGGATTAGGAATAATAAGCGAAGCATTAACGATTGCAGACACTTATTATGTTGAATGATAAATTTAAATGTTGAATTATTTCTCATTCAAAATATAAAATTCAAAATAATGACAGCAAACCAAACAGCCTCATCTCTTTTCAACGAAGACCTTGCGCCCATTGCACAAAATAATCGCACATGGGGAACGTGGAATTACTCCGCTTTGTGGATTAGCATGTGTTTATGCATACCTACTTATTTGCTGGCAGGGTCGTTGATAAAAAGCGGAATGAATTGGTGGCAGGCAATCATTACCATATTGCTTGGAAATATAGTTGTATTGATTCCAATGATTTTAAACGGACGAGCCGGCGCAAAATATGGAATTCCATTTCCGGTTTTTGCACGAGCAAGTTTTGGAACGAAAGGCGCAAATATTCCTGCGATGCTTCGTGCCATTGTAGCTTGCGGATGGTTTGGTATTCAAACATGGATTGGCGGCGATTCCATTTATAAAATGTTGGTGTTGTGGTTTCCTTCGTTAGGCACTTTGCCGCAGATTTTTCCCGATTCATTTGGATTACAAACAGGACCTGCAATTTGCTTTTTTTTATTTTGGTTATTAAATATGTTGGTGGTTTATCTTGGTGTTGACAGCATAAAAAAATTATTGGTATTTAAAGCTTTTTTTCTTCCGATAGCGGCATTGGCATTATTGTTTTGGGCAATTTCCAATGCAGGAAGTTTAGGAACTATCTTGCAGCAATCATCTTCATTTGCGTCATCATCTGATTTCTTTACTTTCTTTTTTCCTGCGCTTACAGGCGTCGTCGGTTTTTGGGCAACAGTATCATTAAACATTACAGATTTTACACGTTACGCAAAAAGCCAAAAAGCGCAAATCAACGGACAGATAATCGGGCTGCCGCCTTCGATGACATTGTTTTCTTTCATCGCCATTACGGTTACCTTGGCAACAACAATCATATACAAAACAACTATTTGGGATCCTATGACATTGGCTGCGAATTTTCACAGTAAAGTATTGATAAGCTTTATAATGATTGCAATTGCTATTTCAACTTTGGCAACAAATATTGCTGCAAATATTGTAAGCCCTGCAAATGATTTCGCCAACTTATTTCCACAAAAAATAAACTTCAGAACAGGCGGCTATATTACAGGAATTATCGGCATATTTATTTTTCCATGGAAGCTAATTGCAGATCCGAACGGATATATTTTTACATGGTTGATTGCATACTCAAGTCTATTGGGACCGGTTGGCGGTATTATGATTGCAGATTACTTTTTCATTCGAAAACAACAATTGAATGTAGATGATTTATATAGTACGTCCGGCAGATATACTTTTAAAAATGGTTTCAACAAATATGCAATCATTGCTTTATTGGTTGGCATTTTGCCAAACGTGCCGGGATTTTTATTGCAGATAAAAGCTATCTCGGCAAATGCTTTCCCTGTTTGGATTTCAGACTTATACAATTATGCATGGTTCGTTGGTTTTTTTGTAAGTGGAATTATTTATTTAATTCTTAACCGCAAAGTTCGCTAAGTGAAACGCTAAGTAAACTAAGATGACTGAAGATGAAATCTCATATAAAGTTATTGGAGTTGCAATTGAAGTGCACAATATATTAGGAGCAGGGTTGTTGGAAAGTGCATATAAAGAATGTTTATATTATAAGTTAGTGCAGAACAATTTATTTGTTGAAAAAGAAAAACTAATGCCTTTGATTTTTGAAGAAGTTAAATTGGATTGCGGTTATAGAATTGATTTACTAGTTGAAAATAAATTAGTGATTGAAATAAAAAGTGTGGAAGCGTTGAACGATGTTCATTTTGCACAAACACTTACATACATGAAATTGGGAAACTATAAATTAGGCTTGTTGATAAATTTTAATGTAGTTAAATTAAAAGATGGTATTAAACGAGTTGTAAATGGCTTATAAATCTCAGCGATTCTTTGCGAAAAACTTTGTGCTCTTTGCGGTTAAATAAAAATAATATGAGTGTATTAATAAAAAACGGAAACATCATCACAGCGACAGACAATTATGTTGCAGATATTTTTATTGAAGGAGAAACTATTTCTTCTATCGGAAAAAATTTATCTGTTCATGCAGATACAATTATTGATGCAACAAACAAATTAATAATTCCCGGCGGCATTGACCCGCATGTTCATTTATCTATGCCTTTTATGGGAACATATTCAAGCGATGATTATGAATCTGGCACGCGTGCTGCATTGTACGGCGGCACAACAACTATTATTGATTTTGTTTTGCAAAAGCAAGGCAACAGTTTGCAAGCTGCTTTAGATGAATGGAAAAGCCGAAGCGATAATAATTGTGTTGGCGATTATAGTTTTCATATTGCAGTTACAGATTTTAATGATGATACAAAAAAAGAAATAAAACATTTTATTGAAGAAGAAGGCATCACATCTTTCAAAACTTTTATGGCGTACAAAGGCGCTTTGATGATTGATGATAGGCAGATGATTGGCTTAATGGAAGAAGTGAAGAAACATGGCGGCTTAATCAACGTTCATGCAACCAACGGCGACATGATTGATTATTTAATTGCCAAACATAAATCCGAAGGAAAATTATCTCCGCTGTATCATTATTTATCTCAACCCGAAATTACAGAAGCCGAAGCCAGCGAACGTTTTATTGATATGGCAAGTTATACAGGTTGTCCGGGTTATATTGTTCATCTAACCTGCGAAGGTGCGTTGAATGCTGTTCGTAATGCAACGAGAAGAAACCAAAATGTTTTTGTGGAAACCTGCATTCAATATTTAATTCTCGATGCTTCGTTGTACGAAAAAAATTTTGAAGGTGCAAAATGGGTAATGAGTCCGCCGCTACGTGAAAAGAAAGACCAGCAAACATTATGGGCAGGCATCAATCAAGGATTAGTGCAGGTTGTGGCAACAGACCATTGTCCGTTTATGTGGGAACAAAAATTATTAGGCAAAGATGATTTTTCAAAAATACCAAACGGACATCCAGCGATAGAAAACAGAATGGAATTATTGTTTAGTGAAGGTGTTATAAAAAATAAAATCACATTGAATAAATATGTTGAAGTAACAAGCACCAACGCTGCAAAGATATTCGGTATGTTCCCAAAGAAAGGAACGATTGCTGTTGGCAGCGATGCAGATATTGTGTTGATTGATGCGGCTGAAAAGCACGTCATCTCTGCATCTACGCATCACATGAATGCTGATTACAGCGGTTATGAAGGCTGGGATGTAACAGGAAAAATAAAAACAGTTTTATTAAGAGGTAAAGTTGTGATTGACGATAATAAATGTTTAGCGGGGAAAGGGTATGGGAAATTTGTGAAGCGGAATAAAGTTAGCCAGATGATTTAGAATTATGAATTGGAAATTATGAATGACGACAAAGAAAATATTATCGTGCAAAAATCTTATTCATTTGCATTGCAAGTAATAAATATTTACAAGCAATTAATCGAACAAAAAGAATTTGTTATTTCAAAGCAAGTATTGAGAAGCGGAACGTCTATTGGTGCAAATGTTCATGAAGCGGTTGCAAGTGAATCAAAAAAAGATTTCGTTCATAAATTAGGAATTGCAGTTAAAGAAGCAACAGAGACCTTTTATTGGCTGAGATTATGAAAGGGTAGCAGCTTTATTCCATTTGAACAATTCAATATTCTAAATAATAATTGTAATGAATTACTCAAAATATTAAACAGTATAATTCTAATAAATAAAGATAGATATTTTAAAAACATTCAAAATTCATAATTACCAATTCAAAATTTACAAACATGCCAAGAATAATTAAATCGGGTTTAATTCAAATGAGTTTGCCTAAAACGGAAGGCGAAGGAACGATTGAAGAAATTAAAGAAGCAATGGTGCAAAAGCATATTCCGCTGATTGAAGAAGCTGGCGAAAAAGGCGTGCAGATTTTGTGCTTTCAGGAAATTTTTAATACGCCGTATTTCTGTCCGGGGCAAGATGCAAGTTGGTACGCATCGGCTGAAACTGTGCCGGGGCCAACGATTGAGCGCATGCAGGCTTATGCAAAAAAATATAACATGGTAATGATTGTGCCTGTTTATGAAAAAGAACAGGCAGGCGTTTTATACAACACGGCTGCGGTAATTGATGCAGATGGAACATATTTAGGCAAGTATAGAAAAAATCATATTCCACATACCAACGGCTTTTGGGAAAAGTTTTTCTTCAAGCCTGGAAACCTTGGCTATCCTGTGTTTCAGACGAAGTACGCAAAGATTGGCGTGTATATTTGTTACGACCGCCACTTCCCTGACGGTGCAAGAATTTTGGGCTTAAACGGAGCGGAAATTGTTTATAATCCTTCAGCAACAGTTGCAGGGTTATCGCAATATTTATGGAATTTGGAACAGCCTGCACACGCTGCCGCCAACGGATATTTTATGGGTTGCATTAATCGTGTGGGCGAAGAAAAACCTTGGAACTTGGGCAAGTTTTATGGTTCATCTTATTTCGTTGATCCACGCGGACAAATTTTTGCAACTGCAAGCGAAGACAATGATGAATTATTGATTGCAGATTTTGATTTGGACGAAATTGATAAAGTGCGTTCAACATGGCAATTCTTTAGAGATAGAAGACCTGAAACTTATGGAAAACTTACGGAGTTATAAATTATTTTGAATTTTAAATTTTATATTTTGAATTAAACGCTTTCAATCATTTAAAATTTATCATTCAAAATTTAAAATAAGTATCGAATGATTACATCAAACAGATTAACGCAAGAGCAATATGAAGCAAACTTCGCCGACATTCATCCGCCGTTTGAAACGCGGGATGCAGCGTTGGTTGAAGCCAATCGTTGTTTGTTTTGTTACGATGCGCCTTGTACTAAAAGTTGCCCTACAAGCATTAATATTCCAAAGTTTATTAAGCA
>JAPWKH010000029.1 GCA_028283605.1 Arachidicoccus sp.
GACACGCACGCTCGTGTCCGTTAGCTCACGTTACGAGCATCAATTGCGGTAGATGTGCTTTAGGTCCCTTCGGGGGCAATAACTAGTAGCTGAGTCTGTGGTCCTTCTGGACTACACCCAATATTTTGTGAAGCGTGACCAGGCCTTGTCTCGCCGGAGAATCGCATTGTATTGATCTGATTACCGTCAGGTCCCGCCCAGTCAGCGGCTTCATCTCCGCCGACAGGGTGGAGTGATGTATGTAATTCCTGCGCCGTCAGCGGCAATGGATTCGCGAACCGATACGAGCGAAAGCTCGGTGTGTCATTGTTTGGCCTCGTCAGTTGTACGGCGAGGATAGTGAACCTGCTGTACGACCAGCAGTAGCCTAGGAAGACATGCGTCACTGGTAACGGTGGGGTGTGAAGCTCTTCTGATAATGTAGCCCCCGGATGTTTCGGGCAGATTGATTCCGCGAGGAGCGATTTCGATACTCCCAGCAGCAAGGGGGTTGAGGAGCCAGGGCTGGCTGATAGGGTTAACGTAAGTGAACTGCTGATAAACCTCGTAAGCACTGAGGAGCCACTTTGGTTTGAACATTGGGCTCTAACTAAAAAGGTACGTGGCTGGTTAACGACCCGCCGCGTTCCGTGTGGGGAGCCGAGGTTGCGCATGCCCTCAGATACGGCGGCGTGCCGCCGTGGCCAAGCCGGTTGTCAACGCATCTCGCTCCCGGCACCGAAGGCGCGGGCCTTGGCGGCCTGTTGGGGCGGATGAGATTGGGCGAGTTCTGACGCTTACTCGGACGGATGCGCGATCAGGCGCTCGATGCACGGTCGGCTTGTCGATCTGTTCGAGCGCCGCGTATTCCGCCGCCAGACGCATCCAGGGCTGATTCAGATCTGCTGCTCGGAGAAGCTCTGGTCCGGCTGGCCGGCATTGCGGTGCAAATCACGCACCACCTCGGCGATGGCCGCCGGGTCGCCGGAACTGATCTCTCGCCTCGTATTCCCGCGCACGGCGCGACCACATGGTGTGCCGGACGCGCGCGCGGCCCTCGAGCACGGCGAGCACATCGTCGAACCGCTTCGAGGTTTGCACCAGCGAACCCCCCCCCCCCCCCCCCCCCCCCCCCCCCCCCCCCCATCATCATCATCATCATCATCATCATCATCATCATCATCATCATCATCATCATCATCATCATCATCATCATCATCATCATCATCATCATCATCATCATCATCATCATCATCACTTCCCCCCCCCCCCCCCCCCCCCCCCCCCCCCCCCCCCCCCCCACACACACACACACACACAATAATAATAATAATAATAATAATAATAATAATAATAATAATAATAATAATAATAATAATAATAATAATAATAATAATAATAATAATAATAATAATAATAATAATAATAATAATAATAATAATAATAATAATAATAATAATACACACACACACACACACACAATAAAATGGTATCTAGGTCATGCGGTTTTCGTCGAAGGTGATATGGATCAGCTCCAGCGTATGGCCGGCGATCTCCTCGACCGCGATGCGTTCCACCTTGCCCACGCCCCCGGATTGTCCAAAGGTGCGAAAGAATTAAAGGCTATCAGATACGCAACTTGTTTCAGCATTTCATTTTCATCGCTTGTCATTTTCTGGAGCAACACTCTAAAATCCGGATTGGTTTCTACGGAACTTCCAACGGGAAAATCAAACTTAAATCCGATATCCGGCTTTAGAAGTTTGCCGCGCAATTGTACAATTACATACACATCGCCGCGATAGCCTCTTACATCGTTCATTCCTGTTGCGGAAGAAATGCTTGACTGGAAAGCCCTTAATAAAGAGCTTAAACTTACTTGCTGCGCTGTATAACGTGCATCTATATGAAGATTTGCATTAGGCTGCGTCTCCGGTCCATTCAATGTAATTATCATCCCCATCCTGAAAATAAAAAGGCTTTTTAATAAGGCTTTGAAAACTAAAATCGTATTTACCACTTTCAATATTATATTTTCCTTTCATGGTAATATCGCCCGTAGGCGGCACATGAATTTTAAGACTTCCGTTTCCGGTAGCGCTAATTGCATCTCCTGTTAAAGGATCAAGAATTACATTAATGGTTGCTTTGTTATTTGCCGTAAGGTTTTAGTTGCAAATCTATATTTGCATTTTGCAGCGCGCCAAGCTATCCTTAACGGGCTTTCCGTATTTTTTAAATACAATAAAATTTGCTGTTCCATCGGTAGCAGTCGTATTAGGAGTAACTATATTCACAATTGATTTATCTGCGGGTGCAGCAGAAATGGTCATTTGCATATTGGTTTGCGTTCCTTTCAAAATAAACTCAGCTTTCGCAACTGCATAACCATAAAATAATGGATTGTCTGCCGGTTTCGTATCTACCGCTAATATCTTATCTGATTTTACATCAAAATCAAAGCTCATGTCATTAAAGCTACGATGATATAAAGTGCCTCTGAGAAGTTTTCCCGTATTGCCGTATTTATCTTTAAGCGTAAACGTTCCAAATTCGATACTGCTATCGGTAAATGTAAAGTTTGCGGTATCTATGTAGTAGCGCACTTTTGTATAAAGCACATCCATTGCTGCGTGCGATAATGCAGCATTTCCCAATAAGCGGAAACTTTTCGGTTTGCCAACGATTTCAATCTTCCCTGTTCCGTAGCCGTCAATATTTCCAAAAATGGTATTCAAAAACTGGTTAAGAATATTGATGCGCATTTGCTTCATGTTGATAACAATGTCCATCGGGTTTTCCAATGAATCGCTCAGCGAATAATTCCCTTTTACATCAAAATTATATTTATCATTTTCGGAAGCAGCAGTGAAGCGTATATTTTTCGTTTTACCGGAATAAAAACCTTTCAGATTTACATTGCCGATAGAATCTCCGTTATAACGAAGCTGCTCGAAATTCATACTATCCGCAATACTGAAATCGCCGTAGAAATTGATCATCGTAACTCTTCCGCTTACCAGGCCTTCGACATGTAACGACGGAACGAAAACCGAAGTGAAATCGCCGATGTTTACTTTGTTTAATTTTACGATCAGATTATTCATGGTAGTATCGCGGATACCCTTCGAAGTTTCTACCGTAATTTCCTGAAAGCCTTGCGAAAATTTTACATTTTTAGCAGAGGTGAAATTTTTTCTTATTACCAATTCGCCCTCTTTCTCCAGATTCCATTTCTTATCATTCAGAATAAAATACGACGGAAGAAAATTTATTTTCACACCATCGTCCAGATTATACACGTTTGCAGCGAGGCTAATTTCGTTTATGGCATTATTCGAACCTGTATTTAATTGAATGGAAGATATGTTATTATTGGAACTGATGCTCAAAGTAGTATTAGGAAAATAGGAACTGTCGCTCAAATAAAACTTCTCTACCTTACCTGTAAAATCAATTTTTGAAAGGTTGCCTTTTCCTTCAATCAGCGTATTCTGAAGTTTGTAATTTTTATATTTCACATACGGAACCGATGCATCCAGATAGAAGATACCCGAGTCTTGCGTATTGATCGCGCCCATTACCGTAACGCTGTCCAAGCCATGAAGATTTGAATCGATAATATTTGCATAATTATCAAAATCCTTTGTATGCAGTTCGAGCGTGAAGTGCTGGTCTTTCGGCGTTTGAGAAGGCTTCTTAAATACTGCCGGATAGTAATTGCTTAAAAAAATTTGAAACGTTGTAGGCAGGTCTAATATCGAATATTGCCCTTTTATGGTTGCATCAAACTGATTGTTGATGACAGACAAAATCTTTAAATTGCTAGAATCTACCGAAGCGCTTACAGTTAAAGAATCAAAGCTGATTTTTGAAGAATCTTTGACTAAAGATACATTCAATATCTTCGCAGTACCGATAAAATTATCAATATTATCTCCATAAAAATTCAGGTCGAATAACGCGGTTAAAACCATTCTCCCTTTTACAAGTTTTACACGTTGCATGTCAAGGTTTTGCAAATCGCCCAACACATTGAAATGAGGAACATCGCCATTGAAATCAATCGCAACATTTGAAATAAGGCTTGCGCTTGAATCGTCTATTTTAAGATCTCCGCTGAATAATTTTTTCTGTATTACGCCGTCCACATCAATATTAGAATATCCATATCCCATGGCTTCAAACCGATCGAAATGGCCGGTTACAGAGGCTTTCATTGAATTCATATCAAACCCTTCGCCATCAAATTTTCCTTTGAAAGCAATGTTGCCGAGCGTACTGTCATTGCCGATAAATTTGCCGAGATTAAACTGATTGGTAGCAGATTCTTCCTTTGTATGTAGGATTTCCTTTTTCCGGCATCGTCATAGTTAATTGCAGCGAGTCTGCGCCCAAAGCCGTATGCATATTTCCGCCGAGTGCAAAGCTGTGAATTGTTCCTTTAAAATAACCTTTGAAATTTATATTGCCTAAAGCGGAAAGGTTTGGATTGGTAACTTCTTTCAATTGCGGAACGATCGGCAACAATTGCCTGTACGTTACATTTGCATTCAGGCTTTCAACATCTATCAGCGTAGTATCAATTTCCGGCAAACCGCGCATTGTCAATTCTCCTGAAGCAATCATACCATCCTGATCTTTTACCGACATATTGGCCACTTTAAAATCTGCAATGGTTCCCAACATTTTTCCTGAAACATTCCATCTCTTTTTCCATGTTTTTAAATCGGGCGCGAAGTAAGCGATATCATCACTGTTTACCTGTGCATCATTGAAGTGCGCATCCAATATTACTTTCTCCGTAAAGTTGCTCATGTCTTTGGAAAAATCGCTGAACTTCATTGCATAATAGTCGTGCAAATGACTGTTTGCAGTACGTAAATCCAAATGATTAAATTCCATTATTTTCGGCGTAAGCCTGAAGTCGGCCGATAAATTCTTAATATCCAAGCCGCTTCGTTCCACTGTGCTTAAGGCCAGTTTTGCAGTAATTGTATCCTGATTAAACAAGAATTTCCCGGCAGATAAATTAAGATGATGAAATTGCAGATCCTCCGCATCAAAACCAGGAAAAGGTTTATAGCTGCTGTCGTGCTGCATCATTACAAAATCGCCGTTGATGATTTGCAGGCTATCCAAAGATACATGCATTCCTGCGCTGTTGAAATACAGGCCGGTATCTTTCTTTTCTTGTTTTGAATGAATGATTTTCTTTTGCGGCTGCAATCCTTTAAAGTTCATCATACTGAAAAACGGCTTATCCATTTCCAGCATTTTGATTTTAAAATCAAGTGTATTGAAATTAATCTTATCTGCATCAAGCAGCAAACTTCCAAGTGAGAGGCTCATTTTTTGCCCTGTCCATAAATCGTTTTGCACAAATCTTAATTTCTGAATATCTATTTTTTTCAAATTAAGTTTTGTCTTGCTTGTTGTTGTGTCTTTTTTGTCCGAAGCAAAATGATCTATTATAAACTGATAATTCCAAACAGAATCTTTCCGGTTGATATTAATCACGGCATTTTCCAAACCAATGTAGCTCAGCTCAATATTATCTTTCAGAAAAAACCAATCGGTAATACGCACTTTTAATGCACCTGCATATAGCAATGTATCTTTCTTTTGGTCGCGTATGAGCGTGCCATCCAAATTCATTCTGTTGAATAATGTAAGGCTTACATGATTTACTTTAACTTCAGTATGCAAATCTTTGGAGAGCTGCGCAGTAACTTTTTTTATGATGAAATTCTGAACAGGCTCGGTTTGAATAAGTATCCATACTAATAACAGAAGCGCTATCAGTATCAATATTATCCTGCCGATTATTTTTAAAAATGTTTTCAGACGTAGTGCCGATGTTGATTACAACAAAAATAATATTTAATGTGTGAGAAAGGTATATTTATAAATAATAATGTTTGCAAAAGATATAAAACCGAAATATATAAATGTTGTTACAACGCTGTTTTTAATCATTGCTTTTGAAAAAAGGCTCCATTAGCCTTAACATTTTCTCCGGCATTTTAGTACGCTTTTTTGTTTCTTTATTCAGAAAAAAAAGATGAACATCGCCGACTGTAAGCAGCTTATTATTTTCATTAAAAATTTCTGAGTGGAAAATTATTTCATGTGCAAGAGGTAACTCCTTTATTGTAGTAACGACAGCGAGTAAATCGTCATAGGCTGCGGATCTTAAGTATTTAACATTCATTTCAACAACAGGCAAAATAATCCCATCGTTTTCCATTTCTTTATAGCTGTACCCGAGCTGGCGTATAGCTTCTACTCTGCCTACTTCAAAGTATTGGGCATAATTGCCATAATACACTACATTCATCTGATCGGTTTCGGCATAACGGACTCTTATCTGCGTGGTAGATGTGTACATAATACGGCAAAAATAAAGAAGCAATTACATATTTTTCTTTTTAAATACTGGAACGGTGCTGCAAGGTTCGCCGTACATAATGCTTTGTGCGTAAGGCAATAATCGTTTCGTAATTTCAAGATACGCCGATGCGGAAATATCAATATTGCCGCAACCTTTAATAACTACGCGCTTACCTTGAAATGCAGCAAAATCAATAGTTTCAAGATTTTTAATCATTAACCGGTTTATCAGTTCATCTTTTGATCCTGCAATTAAATCTTTGGCAATTGGTTGTAGATAGCTTGCAATTAACATAAAAGCCCAGCGTGGAATAATAGCATCTGACGAACAAAAAACGGCAACATATTTGTCGCGATATTGTTCCCAATTCACTTCTTTCAATTGTTGACGAAAATCTTTCTCTTTCAAAATCATTTCCATAAAAAGAAAAGGCTTTAAATCGAATGAAACAATTTCTTCCTTAGGATAATATTCTTCCAGATCTATCGTGATAATGCCGCTTGCCGCTATCTTGTTGATAATTACATCTTCCATATCAAAAATCATTTTTCAAAAGCAAAGTTCCGAATTTATAATCGATATATTCGTTTTAATCTCTTTAAAACAAACGTTATTAAGTTATAAAATGTTTTTATAAATGAATAGAAATATACAATTTTCATCAATGATTGATTCAAATACTTTTGCAGGAGAAAATTAATCATTTAAATATTTAAAATACCTTATCAATTATGAGTAACAGAATATTAGCAATCGGAGAAAAATTTCCTGCATTCAACAAAAAAGCAGTAGTATCTATCGCGAAAGGAAAAGAATTCATTGACTTAAGTAATGCTGATTTAAAAGACAAATGGACCGTTTTGTTTTGGTGGCCTAAAGATTTCACATTCGTATGCCCAACAGAAATTGCTGAATTCAACAAAAATTTTGAAGAATTTCAGGATCGTGATACATTGTTGATCGGCGCTTCAACAGATTCAGAATTTGTACACGCTGCATGGCGCAGAGATCATAAAGATTTGAAAGAATTGAAATTCCCAATGTTGGCTGACACGTCCAAAACTTTGGCTGAAGAATTGGGCATTTTGGAAGCAAACGAAAAAGTTGCTTACCGCGCTACATTTATCATAGACAACGAAGGAACAATTCGCTGGGTAAGTGTAAACGATCTAAATGTAGGCCGCAATGTACAAGAAGTTATACGTGTTTTGGATGCTTTACAAACAGATGAAATGTGCCCTTGTAATTGGAACAAAGGCGAAGAAACTATAACAGCAAAATTATCTGTTGAACAAGCAAATTAATATTTTAAAAAACAACCTTCTTTATAGGCACGAATTTTCATCGTGCCTTTTTCTTAAGCTTAATTTTTAATAACCATGGCAGATACAATTATCGAAAACGAAACCTTTAATAATTTATTGGGTTTACTCAAAATAGAAAACTACAAGCCTTCTCCCGCAGCGCTGACATTGTTGAATACGAATGCACGATACATTAAAGATTTAAAAATAAACGTAAGCAATGTATTGAACAATTCTCAAAACCTGACCAAGAAAGAAGCATTGCTTTTGGCATATTCCGTTGCGGTAAATGAGAAGTTTCCTTTGCTGCGCGAAAGCCTTGCTGCGCTTGCCTCTGAAGGGGGAGCAACTGAAGAAGAACTGGCAGAAGTTGTAAGCGCAACTTCGTTGATGAATGTAAATAATGTATTTTACCGTTTCAGGCATTTTATGGACAAAGAATTTTATAACAATCAGCCGGCAGGCATTAAAATGTCCATCATGATGAATCCTGTTTTGGGCAGAGAATTATTTGAATTGATAAGCCTTGTAGTATCTTCTATTAACGGTTGCGAAATGTGTGTAAAATCGCATGAAGCAAAGCTTATCGGCGACGGTACTTCCGAAAATAAAATATTTGAAGCTGTAAAATTGGGCGCTATTATCAAAGGTTTGATTACAGTATTGGCAGCGTAAGGAAAATTAAAGATTAATCAATATTATATTGTAAGAGAACATTTAATTTATAAATGCTCTCTTATTTTTTGTAAGATAATAATCTATCATTTCAATAATAGAGAAATCTCATTAGGAGTTTATTGACAAATCTATTTTCTAAAAAAAAATTAAATTTGAAATGATAAATCTCTACATGATGAAAAATTTTCTCCTTATCATTCTATTTGTTTCGATAGAATCTATTTCAGTTGCCCAAGCTTTAAAAGTTTCTGTTGATAAAAATTCAGGAAAATATTCTATAATTTCTTCTTTGTTCAGCAAAAGTTTTACAGGAAATATCGCAAGTGTTTTGGATAATGTACAACATCGATCAAATGCTGATGCAATCGGCGTTTATGAAGAAAATATTTTTTCATGGAATCATGGAAAATATGTTGCATCTATTCGGAATTATAAAAATTATCCAATAATAATTTTCACTTTATCACTTCCAAAAGGTAAAACAGAAAATGATGTGTTACCCAAATTTCCAGACTTCAAGAATGTTCCGCCATTACCTAATACTTTTAGTTATAGAAATACATGTTTTGCTCCACCGTCTTTTTCATTACAGCAAACTTCTACGCCTTGGCTTTTGTTTGATGACAATAAAAACAGTTGCGTAATTTCTCCTGCTTCAAATTTTATTGTTGCAAAAATGTATGGCGATGGCATGAATGAAATTGCAAGCAGTCTGAATGAAGATGTAAAAAATCTTCCTGCACAATTTTCTCATACAACAATAATGGTTATTGACAATAGCATTCAAAAAACGTGGAATGAATGGGGGATCGCTTTGCGCAAAATATACAAACGTCAACTCCCTGCAAATGATGCTGAACCTGTTTTAAAATATTATGGTTATTGGACAGATAATGGTGCAGATTATTATTATAATTACGATTCTACAAAAGGTTATGCAAATACTTTATTGGCTTTGCGCGATTATTACAAACAGGAGAATATTCCGCTTGGTTATATGCAAATGGACAGTTGGTGGTATGAAAAATCTGCGTTCGATGAAAATGGAAATCCTATTCCTTCCAAGAATCCGAAACTTCCAAAAGGCAACTGGAATCAATATGGTGGATTGATGCAATACAAAGCGAATACTTATCTATTTCCGAATGGATTCAAAAGTTTTGATGAGCAGCTTGGTTTGCCAATGGTTACGCACAATCGTTGGATTGATGCTGCAAGTCCCTATCACGAAAAGTACGCTATATCTGGCTTTGCGGGCATTGATCCAAATTATTGGAAAGAAATTATGTCTTACATCCACAGTGCAAATGTGATCTGTTATGAACAAGATTGGTTAAATGTTATCTATGATAAAAGTCCTGCGATGGCAAGCGATTTGAGTGTTGGAAATGCATTCACAGACGGAATGGCAAATGCGGCAAAGGATTTAAACATGACGTTGCAATATTGCATGGCGATGCCTCGATTTTTTTTGCAAGGATTAAAATATAATAATCTTACAAATATCCGAACAAGTGAAGACCGTTTTGAACCAAGTAAGTGGAAATACTTTTTATTCACTTCGCAATTAGGTTATGAAATTGGCGCGTGGCCTTGGTGCGATGTTTTTAAAAGCCACGAAACAGGCAATATGATTCTCTCTGTTTTATCTTCCGGGCCAGTTGGAACGGGCGATGCGATTGGAAAAGAGAATAAAGAAAATATTTATAAAGCTTGCAGACCAGACAGAGTAATTGTAAAACCCGATGCGCCGATTTTGCCTTTAGATAAAGATTATATTCAATTGGCAAAGAAAGAAGATAAGCCGATTCTTGCAAGCACTTATACAAAACATGGAAATATTATTACCAATTATTTATTCGCTTTTTGTGAAAAGAAAAATATTAATTTGAATTTTAGTTTTGTGCCTAAAGAATTAAATATTCACAACAATGTTATTGTTTATAATCCTGAAACACAGATTGTGAAAGAGTTACAGCCGAATGATGTTTATAATGATAAGTTGCCGGATGATAAATATGCTTATTATATTATTGCGCCAATAATAAATGGAATTGCATTCTTAGGAGATAAAAATAAAATTGCAGCAACAGGAAAAAAACGAATTGAAGATATTGAACAAACAAATGGCGGGCTTCGTATAAAAATTCTTTTTGCTAAAAATGAAAAAGAAATAACGTTGTTGGCTTGTTCTAAAAATAAATTATCCTTAGATGTTGGAAACCTTGGCTACGACAATTTATCAAATATTTATTCCATAAATATTTCGAAGCCGGAGAATAAAGATTTTGTGATAATAAATCTTGTTTGTAAAAAATAATACCCGTGTCATTTGGTTTCGATGATATGAAAATCTTTTTTGATTATATTTTACTTATGTATTTCGCTTGTAAAGTGAAATTTTATATCGGGATTATTGGTAATCTCCGTATTTAAAAACCATTCGCTTTGAGCTAAATAAACCGGGTTTCCGTCTTTATCTTCCGCCGCATTCTGCTGTTTAAAGCGAAGAAAATCCTCCAGCGTTTTTTGGTTATCCGAAGTCAGCCAACAGGCTTTATAAAACGGCAAAGTCCTGAATTCAACAGCCGCTCCGTATTCTTGTAAGAGACGATATTGAATTACTTCGAATTGCAATTCCCCTACGCAACCAATGATTTTTTTATTGCCGCCAAACTGTGTGAACAATTGGGCAACGCCTTCGTCCGTCAGTTGCGAAACACCTTTTTCCATTTGCTTCGTTTTCATCGGATCTTTATTTACCAGCTCTTTAAAAATTTCTGGTGAAAAAGATGGAATTCCTGTAAAATAAAATTTCTCTCCTTCCGTAAGCGTGTCTCCTATTTTAAAATTGCCTGTATCGAATAAACCGATTACATCGCCGGGATAAGCATCTTCAATAATATCTTTGCTGCGTGCTAAAAAGCTGTATGGATTATTAAACCGAATATCTTTATCTAAACGTACATGCTTGTAATATTTGCTTCGCTCAAACCTGCCGCTGCAAACACGCAAAAATGCAATTCTGTCTCTGTGCTTCGGATCGAGATTGGCGTGTATTTTAAAAATAAATCCGCTGAATTTTTCTTCATCCGGCTTTATGATTCTTTCGGTTGTTTCCCTGTCCTGAGGTGGGGGCGCAATGCGTACAAATGTGTCCAACATTTCTTTTACCCCGAAATTATTAACTGCGCTGCCAAAGAACACAGGCGCAATCTTTCCTTTTAAATAATCGCCAACATTCAATTCGCCATAAACGCCATCTACCAATTCTACATCCTCGCGAAGCGTCTCCGCATCGTATTCTCCTATTTTTTTATTAAGAATTTCGTCGTTTAAATCTTCAATCACAATGCTGTCTTCATCCGCTTTTGTATTTGCCGTAAATAAAAGTAAATTTTTATCGTGCAAATTATATACGCCTTTAAAATCTTTACCGCTGTTAATGGGCAAGGTCATCGGATGAAGATTTATTTTCAGTTCATTCTCGATCTCTTCTAGTAAATCATAGCGATTCTTTCCGTCACGATCCATTTTATTAATGAACACAATCACCGGTGTATCGCGCATGCGGCAAACTTCCATCAGGCGGCGCGTTTGTGCTTCTACGCCATTCACGCTGTCCACGACTAAAACAACGCTGTCTACAGCCGTTAAAGTGCGATAAGTATCTTCAGCAAAATCTTTGTGCCCGGGTGTATCTAATAAATTTATTAAATGATCTTTATATTCAAACGTCATCACGGAAGTAGCGACCGAGATACCGCGCTGCCGTTCAATTTCCATGAAGTCGGAAGTAGCATGTTTTTTTATTTTATTACTCTTCACAGCGCCGGCAGTTTGAATAGCGCCGCCGAAGAGCAGCAACTTTTCAGTTAAGGTAGTTTTACCCGCATCCGGGTGAGAGATAATTGCAAAACTTTTTCTTTTAATGATTTCCTTTTCGTATGCCATATTGTAATAAATGCGCGCAAAGGTAATGAGTAATACGCAAGTGAAGAAATGAGCAAATAATTTGCATTAACGATTTATTATAAGTCTTTATCTTTTTGCTATTTAAACAATAACTTTAACGCCTTAAATGAATTTCCGAATCAATATGATTTATGGAGGCACAATTATCTCTTACCGAAGAAAATTATTTAAAAACGATCTATATTTTATCCTTAAATGAGAAAGGTAAAATAGCTAATCTTTCCATTGCGGAAAAGTTGTCGATCAATTCGGCTACCGTTACGGAAATGTTGAAAAAACTGAATGAAAAAAAATTGATTGAATACAATCGTATCGACGGCGCATCGCTTTCTTCAATGGGAAATAAAGTGGCTTTAAAGGTTATTCGAAAACATAGGTTATGGGAAACTTTTTTGGTAAAAAAATTAGATTTCTCTTGGGATGAAGTGCATGAAATTGCCGAACAACTGGAACATATTCAATCGGAAAAATTGATTATGGAACTGGATCGTTTTCTTGATTTTCCAAAATACGATCCGCATGGCGATCCTATTCCAGACAAGGAAGGAATTCTTCCTGAAGATATTACTTTTCCTTTGTCTGAAACGATGATACCAAGCATGTTTCGATTGATTGGTGTTGCCAATCATTCTCCTGCATTTTTACAATATCTGGATAAAATAAAATTGGAAATCAACGATACGATTGAAGTGAAAGACATTCAGGAATTTGATAAATCCATGACGGTAAAAATCAATCAGCGCAGACAAACGCTGATGTTGAGTAATGAAGTAACGAAGAATTTATTGGTAAGTAAATGACAGATATTAATAAACACGCTTACACGTCATTCCCACATAAGTGGGATTCTCTTAGCGAAACACAGTTAAGTCTGAAATATGAGATGCCGAAACGAGTTCGGCATGACGGCAATCGTTATCGGTTTGTATAGGCATGATAATTTTTTAAACAAATTATATTACAATCATTAAGTAAAAAAATGAAAAAAACTTTCATCTTCGTCTTTAGCATTTGCATTTTTAAATTCGCAACGGCGCAGCAACAAAATCTAGTTCAGTACGTAAAGCCGATTATTGGTACAGAGCGCATGGGACATACATTTCCGGGCGCAACAGTTCCTTTCGGTGCGGTACAGTTAAGTCCCGAAACGGATACGATTCCTTACGAAGTAAACGGCAAATATGTGCCTGATGTTTACAAATATTGCGCGGGCTATCAATACACCGATAAAACAATTGTCGGTTTTGCACACACGCATTACAACGGTACGGGACATTCCGATTTGGGCGATTTTTTAATTATGCCGACTATCGGAAATTTGCAATTGAATCCCGGAACGGCGGACAATCCCGAAAATGGTTTCCGTTCTAAATTTTCGCACGCAACAGAAGTTGCGGAAGCAAATTATTACAAAGTGAAGTTGGATGATTATAACATAACTGCTGAATTAACCACAACTACGCATGTGGGTTTTCATCAATATACTTTTCCTAAAAGCGACAGCGCGCATGTCATTTTAGATTTGATGTACGGCATTTATAATTATCCCGGCAAGGATGTGTGGACGTATGTGCATGTGCTGAACGACACGACTGTTGTGGGTTACAGGCAAACGCGCGGCTGGGCAAGAAACAGAACGGAATATTTTGCGATGGTATTTTCTAAACCATTCAAGAGTTATGGATATAAAAGCTTTTCTGCAAATGAACCCTATGCAGGCTTTTGGAGAAGATTTGATATGAGAACAAATTTCCCATTAATGGAAGGACATGATTTGCGTGCGTATTTTGATTTTTCAACGCAAGAAAATGAAAAGATCCAAATCAAATTTGCGCTTTCTCCTGTAAGCATTGATGGCGCATTAAATAATATGCAAGCAGAAGCTACTGCCCAAAACTTCGATGCAGCAAAAGTTGCAGGGCAAGAGGCGTGGGATAAAGAATTGAAAAAAGTAAAAATCGAAACGCTAAGCGATAGTGATAAAGTTAATTTTTATACAGCCATGTATCATGCGTTTATCAATCCTACAATTTATATGGATGTTGATGGAAATTACAAAGGGCTTGATCAAAAAGTTCACAAAGCTGACGGATTTATCAACTATACAACTTTTTCTTTGTGGGACACGCATCGCGCATTGCATCCTTTATTTACAATCTTAGAGCCTAAGAGAGATGATGATATGGTGAAATCCATGCTCGCGCATTATCAACAAAACCCGATTGGTATGTTGCCTGTATGGTCATCTTACGCAAATGAAAACTGGTGCATGACGGGTTATCACGCAACTCCTGTGATTGCCGATGCAGTAATAAAAGGCATCAATACATTTAACGCGAAAGAAGCGCTCGCGGCGTGCGTTGCAACCGCCGATAATCCGCTCTACGACAATATTCCCGCTTATCGTCAATACGGATTTATTCCCGATGAAAACAGCGATAATTCCGTTTCTACAACGTTAGAATATGCGTATGATGACTGGACGATTGCGCAACTTGCCAAAAAAGTAGGAGACCAAAAAGTATATGACGAATTCATCAAACGTTCGCAAAATTATAAGAATGTATTTGACTCAACCATCAACTATATGCGCCCGAAAAATAAAGATGGCGTATTCCGTAAAAACTTTGATCCGTTAGAAACTTTCGGCGAAGGATTTATCGAAGGCAACTCATGGAATTATTCTTTGTACGTGCCGCAAGATGTTCCGGGCTTGATAAAAATGGAAGGAGGAGATAAAAAATTCATTAAACGATTAGACGACTTATATACGACTTATCTTCCCGATAAATATTTTGAACATACGGAAGACATCACGCGCGATGGGCTGATTGGCAATTATGTTCACGGCAACGAACCTTCGCACCACATTGTTTATTTATACAACTGGACGAGCGAACCTTACAAAACACAAAAGACTGTACGTATGATTTTGAAATCGCAATACCACAATGGCGCAGATGGTTTGGGAGGCAATGATGATACCGGACAAATGAGTGCGTGGTATATTTTCAGTTCGCTCGGATTTTATCCTGTTACGCCGGGTTCAGATGAATATGCGCTCGGAAGCCCATTGGTAAAAGAAGCGGATGTGGAAGTAAAAGACGGCAAGTATTTTATTATAAAAGCCGTTAACCAAAGCGACAAAAACGTATATGTAAAAAAAGTTGAACTGAATGGTAAAAAATTAGACAAGCTTTTTATTACACAAAACGATATTGTGAATGGAGGGGAGTTGATTTTTTATATGAGTGATAAACATTAAATAATTTTTCACGCAACGAAATAAAGAAAGCAGTAGCAAAAATTGCAGCTTTGTATCTTTATATGCTTAGTTAGCATTGCGCGAAACTTTATTTTAAAAAAATATGCAACACACAACAGCCACAATTATCACCATCGGAGATGAATTATTGATAGGTCAGGTCGTTGATACCAACAGCGCATGGATTGCGCAGCACCTGAATGTTATTGGCGTGTGGATTCACAAAAGAATTGCCGTAGGGGATGAGTTTGAAGATATTTGGAAAGCATTGGAAGATGCGGAACAATCTTCTGACATTGTCATTCTTACCGGCGGATTAGGCCCGACGAATGATGACATTACCAAAAATGTTTTGAACGAATATTTCGGTGGTAAACTTGTATTAAACGAAGATGCGCTGAAGAATGTAGAAAAAATTTTTCAGCAATACAATCGTCCGTTGCTGGAAGTAAATTATAATCAGGCTATGATTCCCGATGTGTGCATAGCTATGTTGAACAAACGAGGAACAGCGCCGGGAATGATTTTTGAGAAGAATAATAAGTTATTCTTTAGTATGCCCGGCGTACCGCATGAGATGAAATTCATGACCGAGGAATATGTACTTCCTGCAATAAAAGAAAAATTCAAGCTGTTTGCTGTTGAGCATAGAACCATTATCACAATCAATATCGGCGAATCTTTTTTAGCAGAACGGTTGAAAGAGTTTGAAGCAAATCTCGGTACGCATATCAAGCTGGCATATTTGCCTGCGACAAGAATGGTTCGTTTAAGATTGACGGAAAATTTATTGACAAACGAATTATCAAATATAGAAACTAAATTTTTGGAATTAAAACAATTGGTGCAAGATGTAATGATCGCCGATGAGGACATTTCGGTTCCGGCAGCGATAGGAAAATTATTATTACAAAAAAACAAAACCGTCTCCACAGCAGAAAGCTGTACAGGCGGATATATTGCGCAACAATTTACTTCTGTTTCGGGTTCATCAAAATATTTTTGGGGTTCGGTAGTGAGTTATGACGTGTCTGTTAAAGAAAATATTTTAAACATTCCTAAAGAAACTATTGAAAAATTTAATGTTGTAAGCGAAGAAGTGGTTACCGTGATGGCGAAAAATGTACGCGAAAAAATGAAGACCGATTTTGCTATTGCAACAACAGGTATCGCAGGCCCCGACGGCGGTACGGAAGAGATTCCTGTAGGTACAATATGGATCGCCGTTGCTTCAGAAAATGATGTAATTACAAAAAAATTGCAATTAAATTATACACGCGAAAGAAATATAGAAGCAACCACAATTGCGGCATTTGGCATGCTGACAAGTGTATTAAACCAATAATTTACTACATTATTATATAAAATTTATTGCACAAAATTCATATTCTCGCCGTATCTTTGCGGAGG
>JAPWKH010000030.1 GCA_028283605.1 Arachidicoccus sp.
TGTTGGTAGCCCGTGGAGACAACTATATCTGTCTGATCCAATTCATGAATTTCTTGGGTAAGATGTACAGTAATAAATTTATCGTCATTGATCATTACCTCTTTGGTTCTATAACCGATGAGACTGATGACTAATACAGAATTTGAATCTGTAACATTTAGAGAAAAATTTCCGTCTTCATCAGTTATTGTACCTCTTTTTGTCCCCTTTATCAATAAGGATACACCCGCCAAAGGGTTACCTGAGGAGTCTGTAACTTTTCCCTGCACTGTTTTTATAGGCATAAAGATGATAGAGTCAGATATATACGGTTGTTTTTTCAGTTGAGCAGAAGCTAATGGCTTCTGTTTTAATGAGAGGATAATCGTTTGAGCGTCTATTTGATAATTAAACGGTTGCCCTTTTATTAACTTATCCAAAAATTCAGTAAGCGGTTCCTGCTCGGCATGGATAGTTACGGGCTTGGCATATTGCAGAATCTTTTCATTCGCAAATACCACATACCCCGTTTGCCTTCGGATGGTTTTGAACACTTCCTGAATCGATAAATTCTTTCCCTTGAGTGTCACAAATTGTCCGAATCCGGTAGCATGTACCTGCATGAAAAAAGTAGTGAGCAGAAAAAAAGTAAGTTTCATGACTAACAGTATCTTTTTGGTTGTTAATTTCATAAATTGCAAAAGATTTAGTTGTGTAAAATGTGATTAACCTTGCGTTTGTACCTGCAAATCGTTGACCGGGAGCGCCTCCAACGCTGCCGGTTTTTTATTGGTACAGTTTATTGTAATTATTTAAGATTTTCTCATAATATGGTTTATTTTAGTTTTATTGTGAAATAATTAGTTTTCTGTCTTCCAATCTGTACTTCACATCCGTCAATTGCAATGCTTTTAATAATCCGTTCAGGGAAATATTTTTATTGATCTGTCCGTAAAAATGAATATCTGGAATACGGTTTTGTTCATATACTACATCAATATCATACCATCTTTCCAATTGCCGCATGGCTTCTTCCAGGGATAATCCGTCAAAATCAAACAAGCCGTTCTTCCATGCCAGTATCTTGTCTTCGTCAATATTTTTATTCACCTGTACTGCTCCGTTCTGTTCGAGTTCCGCCTGCTCCCCCGGTTTCAGTAAATTTGCCGATTGTTGCCGGGTCGTCCTGAACTTGATGGAACCTTCAAACAAAGAAGTTGTCAGGCTGTTTTCATTGCTGTAAGCTTTAATATTAAAATGAGTGCCCAATACCTCTATCTCGGCTTTATTAGCGGCATTTACCTTAAACGGCATTGCTGCATTTTTTGCAACTTCAAAATAAGCTTCTCCTGTAACGGAGACCCGTCGTTCTTTGCCCTTGAATAAAGTAGGATAAGTAACAGCACTTTCAGAGTTGATCCATACATGAGATCCATCCGGCAACACCAGCGTGAACTGTCTTCCACGCGTAGTAGAAACAGTATTGAAAACCGCAGAATCTTTATTTACGTTAGAAGCTTTATAGCTTAGTTGTCTGCCATTCATCACCACTTCGGCGCCGCCTTGTTGTGCGATAATCCCGTTGCCTGCGCTGTCCAATACTACTTTGGATCCGTCGGATAATGTAAGTATGGCGCCGTTATGACCAGGCGGAATATCTGTTGTACGGACAATGCTTTGCTTAGTATAATTTAACTGCCGGTAAATAAATAAACTAATAGCGAGGAATAGGATAACTGATGCCGCAGACCATACAGCACGAAGCGTTATTCGTTTTTGTATAAATTGTTGTTCTCCATCTAAATGAACAAATGTGTTTTCATTATCAACCGGATGCAGAATTCGTTCAATGACAGCCGATATATGTTCACTATCCGGCAAGTCCAATAAGGGCGGGTTTTGTAAATATTCTTCAATTATTTCGTCAAGCAATGTTTTATTCCTTTCATCGGTTACAAATAATAGGAATTCTTCCCGTTCATTTTGGGAAAGTTTGCCTTTAAAACGATTTTCAAATAAATATTTCAGCCGTTCTTTATTCATATAGTATAATTTAAAGAGCCGGTAAGGATGAAAATGGGTATATGCAAACCGGAAAAATTTAAAAGAATTATTTCGGCAGTTGTTGCATAATCAGGAGAATCACTAAAGCCGGCAGCAATTCCGGCGCATTTTTCTGGCAATAAGCCCGGATATGCAGATTAGCCAAGGCGAGATATTTCTTAACGCTTTCGGGACTCAATTGCATTAGTGCAGCAATATGTTTCCTGGAAAGATCAGACTGTTTGCTTAGCTGATAAACACGTTTTTGCTGTTCCGGCAAAGAATCCACTGCCGCTTCATAAACACCTCGTATCCTGTCTTTTTGCATTTCCAGATCATGGTTATCCATCGGGTCGAAACTGTCTTCAGCATTGGTAGTATTCTGCAACATTTCCATGCGCACTTTTTTCTGCAATGCTTTATACGCCTGATTTCTAGCCACAATAAAAAGGTAAGATTCAAAATTTTCAATGGCAGTAAGTTTCTCTTTGCTTAACCATAGCTTGAGAAAGACATCCTGTACCGTCTCTTCCGCCAGATAACCGGAAGCGGTAATGAATAATGTTGCCCGATAAACCGATGGATAATATTGATGAAAGATGGCTGTAAATGCTTGCTCATCTCCAAGGGAGATTCGCGACAATAACTCATTAATATTGTTAACGGATGCTGTAAAAGGCATGTTAACAAAGATAGCGGAAATAAGAATTACAACGGATTGGTTTCAAAATCAGAAACGGCTCGCGTGAACATGACTTCCAGGATGCATATTAGATTTTATTTTTTATTGCTTGTCTTTAACAACTAAAACGTCAAATAGACTTACCTCAATAAGTTGGAGACATAGATTTATGAACTGGCATAAATCTATGCATATTGTTCAATATATTTCATTTCCTTTTCAAAAGGTGTTTGATAATTAAGAGAAGAGCGCCTTTATTTTCCTGTTATACCAAATCTCATTAATGTCAAAGATAGCCGCTTCTGCCTCTTTTTTTGTGCGGAAAGTTTTATGGTACACAAGTTCTGTTTTTAGTATCTTGAAGAAACATTACCCATTGTTAATCTTTATTTTCAAAGGTATTCGTGATTGCTACGCAATTGAGAAGGTGCATTATCCCAACAGTTTCCCTTTCGGCTCATACTCTGAGTAATATTCAAATCGGCAAGTTTCTCCCTGAAAAGTTCACAACCATATTGTATGTCTTCGACGAGAATGAAACAAGGTTTCCTTTCTTGGTACCAATGCACCTCCGTTTATTCGCGAATCCCTGCGCCATTTATTCAACAAGTCTGCGCCTATATTTAATTCATTGGCTACATAACTTACACTTTTACATAAGCAACTCTACTGCCTTTTTTTAAATGATTCTTCAAATACGCTTTCTATTGTAAGACTAATTTAATTGATTAATTAATCACAGCCGCCGCCTCTCTAAGTTAGCAACGCGAGTCACAGCGAGATACATATCTTGCCAATAGCTGGATTGAACGTATAATTTCGCCCAACAATTTAAGTACATATGATCAAGATTAAATTTTAAATTTATAAAAATGAAAAAGTATTTCATTGGCTGCATGGGTGTGATAATGGCCATCGCCGCAAGCGCATTTACAGTTATTAAAAACAAGGCTGCCGGAGACCAATTTGGTGATAACGGGAATTCTGGTTCATCTTGCCAGTATAATAAGCTGTCAAGTTCATATAACAACACCCTGTGTGACAATGAAGCACGCACACCATGCACTTACCAAGTGACAGATGAGGGCGCATCACATATCACCGCGAGTGCCTATTCTTCAACTGACATGGCTACATTTCTGGCAAATGGATGGGTAGAAAAGATCGGAACCGAAAGTGGTATATACAATGGCAACTAACTCAAGGGATAGCTTCCAAGGCGATGGAAATGATGAAATCTTTCTATCACTTTTGTTTTTTTAATAATATTATTTATCCTTCGTCATCAAAAGATCCTTTAATCCATTTTGGATACTGTTTGCTAAATTTACAGACGAATCCGAGACTCCCGCTCTAGGTGCAGGCACACTGGATTTGTATAGTTTTCCATTGAGCATAATCATGATGCGAGGATAGGCGGATATCATATACCTTTTGATCAGGGAATGCATATTTCCTTTTCCTTCTGTATATAGATTCAGCTCACCTGTATGCGTGTATAGTCCCTGTTTTATACTCTTTTTCCATACATTAAAATCTGAATCGATAGAGATCGTTACGAAAACTACCAGTGGGTTATCCTTATAAGCGTTAATGATACGCTCCATGGCAGGTTGCATGACTATACAATTTTCACAGCCGGTAAACCAGAAATCCATTATGACCAATTTACCATCAAAATCGCCCTTGTGATAAATCCGTCCAGAGGAATCCATCAATTGAAAGTCATAGAATGGCTTTCCCGGCCTGTTTTGTAGGTTGATATTCTTATATAATTTTCCGTAAATAGAGCTTCCGAAGATTGTGCGGCTGTCAGCATCCATAATTGTTTTTATTTCCGGGCGAATATCTTTAAAGACAAGAAACGTCAGTAAATACAATTGTCTTTTTATATCTTGGGACTCAAATAGTTGCTTCTCATTAGACAGCAACAATTCAAGATTCATTTCAACATAAGATGACTTCCTCAAATTCAACAGAATTTGTGAATTCATATAGGATTTTTCATATAGGTATTCCGTATATAATGGTGTGTATAACAGGTATTTTTTCGGAATGTCGGCAAATAAGCTGTCTGCATCGGTTCGAAAATATTTCCTGAGATAATATTCAAAAAGAGAATCCACTCGACCGGATTTCCACTGAGCCATAAGAATTCCCCTCATGTTTGAGAATATGGCGCTGAAATGCTGTGAAAGGCATGATGCAGAAAGTATATTATATATATCATTCCCCAATAAAAATTTATGAGATTTTACGATATTCATTTTTTTGAGGCACATTTCCTTGTCCAGCGAATCCCATCTTTCAAAAGCAGCTTGATATTTACCTTCCCTCATTAATCCTATTGTTTGCGCATCATCCGCAACTCCTTTCTTATTAAATAAATCAAACTGTAGATTCAGCTTGACCGCACCCTCTCCCTTGAAATATGTATTGTTCTCATCAACATACATTTTAACACTTGTTCCCTTTTCCAAAACATATACGTTGTAATACGTGTATATGATATTTCCAATCTTTCCCGGTACTGCCAGTGCTATGTTCATGTAATAAAAATGCCTTGTCGCAGAAAACCGGATATTTATATTACCACACCCCAACAGCCGCTCTTTTATGTATTTCACGGAAGGAAGCCTAGCCATATGGAGGGAATTAAAAGGATGTTCAGACACCATTATCCGAATAAATGCAGCAGAATCTGTCAATTCCTGCAGACCTGGTGAAAGGATTGCCGTTATTGATATTGAATCATTCTGATTTTCAGATTTATATTTTGCACAGACCTGATTTTTAATGCTTACCCATAACAATAAAGTAAACAGTAAATATATTATTACTTTTTTCATATGATATTTTAATTTCTGACATTTTGAGTTATTCCACTCAATGCGATTTCATCGGAAGGAATATTGAATACATAGTTCGGACTGTTCGCTTCTAATCGATACATTTCTCCATCCAGATTTCTGGTGAGCGTTATGTTGGCGCCTTCTCTATTAAGCCTTTTTAGATCAGACCATCTCAGCCCCCTCCATATCAATTCCTTTCGTCTTTCCATTAAAATTGCAGACAAAAGACTATCCTTGTCCGCAAAGATTCTTGGACCATAAGTTCCGGTACGGTATCTTTTATACAACAGTTTGTTGAGATCATCAACAGCAATGTTCATGTAACCCAACCGAGCAGCACCTTCCGCTCGGATAAGGAACATCTCATCAACACTCAAACCAGTATAAGGATAAAGCCCAGTGCCATAATAGCCGCCTCTCATAGTCACATTATTGTAAGTCCTCGTCCGGAAATAAACATTTAGACGTAGGTCATTACTTTCATAGGCTCTAAGGAGATTGGAATCCACGGCAATCATACGACTATTGTTTCCTACGACAGTTGCGGTATATTTAAGAACTTGACTGGTCGTATAAATCGATTCCACATTGTCATTTGCAAACGGGTAATTTGAGTTGGCATTTAAAGTGTTGTAATCTATAAGCGTATCATGGAGAGAAAGAGCACTGTCTGCATAAGAGTAAGCCTTATCATAAACTCTCATATATAGGAAAATTCTTGCCAACAGACCATACGCTGCACTTTTAGAAGGTTGGTTAGGATGCCCGCTCGGATATTGAGCCGGCAGTAAACGAATAGACGCACCTACATCTTCCAAGATACGATCAAAACAATCTTTGACACTAGACCTCGCTTCATTGTTATCAATGCCTGAATGGAGTTTTAAAGGCACTCCCAAATCAGAGGAATATGTTGCACTGTCATAGGCTGGGGAGAAATTCCTGACAAGGTCATAGTATTCATACGCCCGAACAAAGTAGGCCCATCCCTTTACAAAATTAAACTCTGTATTTCCAATAGAATCCTTGAGTGTGGCCAAACCATCCAAAACATTATTCGCATAAAAAATAGCAGAATAAGGATCATTCCAGTCTTTTACTGCAACGTCTCCACCAAAAACATCCTTACCCCAGATATAGGATTGGCGTTCCGTAGCTGTAGTTGCAGCCTGCCACCCACTTTTGTTGAGATAATAATACTCATCACTGGCAAGTTGTCCCAAGGCACCAGTAGACTGGTATACTATTACATTTTCCAACATAGCCCTAAAGTCACTGACTGTTTGGGGAATTACAATGGAAGAACTGGATTTTTTATCCAAAAAATCTTTGTTACAAGCCATAATCAAGGCCATCATAACGATAAGTAATATTGTTGCTTTCACTTCTGATTAGTTTTAGGTTAAAAATTGACTCTTAGGCCGATTGCAAAGGTTCTTGGCGAGGGAATTCCCGATGTGACGTCAGGATCAAGGCGGTATCTATTGGAACGCCACAGAATGCCGAGATTATTGGCATATAGATAAATGCTGGCATCGGAAAAAGGCGTTTTTGGGAGAATTCTTCTATCCAAATCGAAAGCCAACCTTATATCCTGTAAACGAATATGATCGCCTTTCATCACGACGGACTCAGACTGGTTGTAAAAAATGTCTCGATTGCTATTGGAGGGATACACTAAAGAAGGAACATTTGTGATACGCTCATCATCGGTCTTCTGCCATCTCAAAGCATAGTCCGACTGTTGATAATTTCCCGAAAACAATGCAGAATAGCTAATAGATGATCTTTTAAAATAATACCCGAATTTGTAAAGAAGATTGAATGACAGTTCAATAAAACGATAACGAAAAGTATTTCTTATACTTCCGAAAACGGTTGGAGTGGCACTTCCTTTAAATACAATTGCAGTTGAATCATTATTGTTTACCATACCGCTATAGTCTTTACTCAACGCGCCATTTGAATATCCTTGTGGATTTCCCTCACCATCCAATGCCGCCCATCTAAATGCCCATAAGGAATTAATGGGATAACCGACAATCGGAGATATTAGGGAACTCACAATATTATAGTTGGAACCTGCCGCAACCTTATAGTCCATCACTTTATTTTTGTTGGCGTTAAGTATAAAAATCGAAGACCAACTAAAGTTTTTGTGTCTGATATTGTTGGAGGTTAACTGAAAATCCCATCCATGCGCCTTTGTATTGGCAGAATTACCTGTAAAACTGGTTATTCCTGTTTGGGGCGCAATGGGACTTGTTCCGATCAGATCTTCCCCATTTTTAATGTAATACTCAATCGTACCGGAGAGAACATTATCCTTCAGTGAAAATTCCACGCCGAGATTAATATTTTTTACTTTTTCCCACCGTAGGGATGGATTAGGGGGATTTACAATGGAATAAGCTTGGCTTCCCCATGCATTTAATCCATAATACGAACTTGTCAGCAATGCCGACAGGCTGTTATTAACCAACCCATTGAATCCATAAGTGGCGGTCAATTTTAAATGTGACAGCCAGTCTACGTGGTAAAATCTTTCCCTGTCTGCATTCCAACCGATGCCGATGCTTCCCAGCGGGACGCCTTTCTGGTTGGCGGAGACGCCGAAGAGATTGGACTCGTCCCGGCGCAGACTGCCCGTCAGCAGGTAACGACCATCATAGGCATAGGCGATATTGCCATAATAGGAACGGTTGCGGTTCTCGCTATAACTTTGGCTGATGCCACTGGATATACGACCCATATTATATCCATAGTAATACGGGAAATAGGTCAGGTAGTCCACATCTGTACCCGTGGCGGAATTGGGGTCATAACCGTACACATTGTTGGCATAATAATCGGTTTTATCCTGCCTTACTTCAAAACCCGCGATGGCAGTAAAGGAATGTTTGCCAAGGAATGTCTTGTCAAAATTAAGCTGTGCCCGTCCGTAATGTGATTTCGTTTGCGAATGGGAACGGTTCAGTATGTCACCCAAGGGAATGGGGCGCGTAACCGTCCCTGTTGACCAGTTGATCTGCGCGAGGCTGTTGATACGGTTGCGGGTGTAAAAGGAATTTTGGTCATAGTCATTGAGCTGGTCGTACAGCGTCTGGTAATACTGGTAGTTGACCGCCGCATACAGGAACGGGAACAGCTTATACGTGATACCCGTATTGACACGGATGTCCGTGGTGGATTGCGTCAGCCTATTGTATTTTTTCCGGAGCTCATCCAAAGGGCTGAATCCCCAAGGCTGTAGTAATCCTCTTCCGGCCGTATCGGTGTAAGCCGGATTCAATCCCTGCCGTGATGCTACATAAAGCGCATTGCCATGGGTATCCGCAAACTGCTCATAAGGATAATCCACACTGAAAGGCATCAGGCTTTTGTAATCCTTGGTATTGGACTTGTTGAAAGCGATATTGGCATCGATTTTCAGTTTACTGTCCAACAGGTTATAACTGTTGTTAGCATTGAGGGTAATGCGGTCATTGGACGAGCCTACTGTACTGGAAATATTCTTGTCGTATCCGGCGGAAAGGTAATAAGACTGTGTGGGCCCGCCACCGCTGACATTGAGGTTGTATTGCTGTATCACACTGTTTCGGTAAAAATATTTGTTGAGATCCTTACGTACGTCCTGCCCTGCCAGTGTTGCCATACGGCTGGCGGAATCCTCTGTGGAAATTACCCCGTTGCGCCTGTCCAGCATAATCTGCACTGCCGGGGAAATGGTCGTGTAGCCCGTAGAGATATTGCTGTTGTAATAGCCTTTGTTGAACAGGTACTGATCTACCTCCAGGTATTCCGCCGAGCTCAGCTGCGGCTGGTAATACAGGTCGGGCTTGCTGCCAAATGTCAGGTTGGAGGTCAGGGACAGTTTTGGCTTCCGGTTAAGCTTTCCTTTCTTGGTGGTGATGACGATCACGCCGTTGCCCGCCGAGGAACCCCAGATGCTCGCTGCCGCTGCGTCTTTCAATACCGTGACGCTTTCCACATCATTGGGATTGAGGCTGGACAGTTCGCCCACGTAGGGGAAATTGTCCACCACTATCAGCGGCGACGTACCGGAGTATATCGTGCTCTTTCCACGTACCGTGATACCGTTGGCATTACCTGCCTTGGGATCAAACAATAAACCGTTGGTCACGCCCTGCAAGTGCGTCAGTATGTCTGAACCGACTGCACGGTTAAACAACTTATTGTCAACAACGGTAAAGCTCCCCGTTGCCCGTTCCTTCGGTATAGATTGATAACCCGTATTGACAACTATATCTGTCTGATCCAATTCATGAATTTCTTGGGTAAGATGTACAGTAATAAATTGTTCATCATTGATCATTACCTCTTTGGTTCTATAACCGATGAGGCTGATAACTAATACAGAATTTGAATCCGTAACATTTAGAGAAAACTTTCCGCTTTCATCAGTTATAGTGCCTCTTTTTGTACCTTTTATCATTACGGATACACCCGCTAACGGCTTGCCCCAATGAGTCTGTAATTTTTCCGGGGATTATTTGTAGGGGTGGCAAACTGATCGATGAATCCACAAGTGGCATATTGTGCGATGAGGGATATCTTTTTGGTTTTAACGCTACCGTGTTTTTAACGATACAGTAAGTGAACGGCTGGTTTTTCAAACAGATATCCAATGCCTGTTGTATCGGCATATTGCGGATAGTCGCATCTACCGGATGTGCTTGTTGAATTCCGTTGTCCGGATAAATAAAGTAATACCCGGTTTGTTGCTCTATCTTTTTGAATAGAACCGTTAAACGCATGTTTTTTGCCCGGATATTGACCATCTGCGAAAAGCCCGTTGCGCTTACGTGTAAACAACCGAGGAACACAAGTATTGCCGTCCATCTGATCATTCGCCATACTTTTGGTGTGAATAGTTTTGTTTTTTGCAGGGCACAGCAATCTGCCCTGCAAATTCTCAGCATAAATTGCATAAATTTGCTTCAGGTTTTGGGTGAACAATTAGTATATCTATCTCATTGCCGGTAATCCGGCTATATTAAAAGCAAACCCGGACTTTATGCCGGAATTCCTCGCTACAGGATTCCGGTTTTTTAATCGGCGTATGCTTATATTTTACAATCCAATCATTCGCATTCTCCTTTATTATTTTTGCTTATCCGACACAATTAAAGTGCCGTCGTTGAATTCAAATTGCAACCCGTAAGATTCCAGCAACTTCACCACATCGGATAAATTAAGGCTTCTCGGAATAGTACCCGAAAGGCTTTCGTTGTGTATCTCGCCTTTAATTTGTACATCAATATTATACCAACGTGCTATCTGTTTCATTAATGATGTAATATCCTCGCTGTTCAGACGAATCAATCCCCTTTTTGCCATGCCACGGCATCTTCTGCATCGGAAAGGGTAACGATCTTCATTTCCCTGCGTTTATTTACCTGTGCCTGCTCGCCCGGCGTAATCTTACTGTGATTTACGGCTATGCTGCCTTCCAGTAAAGTAGCTTTTATCAAAGGTTCATCTTCGTAAGCGGAAACATTAAAATGCGTACCTAAATCTGTTATTTCCGCATTGCCCGCCGACACGATAAAAGATGTTTCCGCTTTATGCACTATTTCAAAATAAACTTCACCGGTTATTTCCACTTTTCTTTGTTTGCCGGAAAATGCAACAGGATAACGAATGGAAGAAGCCGCGTTCAGCCACGCCTTCGAACCGTCGGGCAGTACGAGCCTGTATTGTCTTCCTCTCGGTGTGGAAAGCGTGTTATAGGTTGTACTTGCATTATTGCCGGTTGCCTGCAGATAAGATAATTGCCCGTTCGTGTTATTGATTTGTGCATTTCCCTGCCGGGCAACAATCCCTTTTCCGGCGCTATCCAACGCAACAGAGCTTCCGTCAGCCAACGTAAGCACGGCGCCGTCATGCCCGGGCATTACCTGTTCCAAAGTGATCGTGTTTGCCGGTTGCCGGTGGGAAATAAAGTAAACTGATATTACAAAAGCAAACAATACGGCCGCAGCTGCCGGTATCCAAAAGTGGTATATACGGCTTTTCTTTTTAGGAGCATTAATAACAGCCTTATTTCGCATCTGTTTTTCTAACAACTTCCTGAAACTTTCCTCAATAAGCATTGTATTATCTGCTGCCTCGTCCAATAATTCCGCGTCAAGAAAATCGACGGAATTGTACCATTGCAACAATTCCGCTTCTTCTTCCGGAGCAGCGCTTTTATCTGCAGCTTTATTCAATAAATAAATAATCCTTTCCTTGTCAAATTGCATGGCGAGAATGATTGCTATTACATATAGGCGTTTGGTATTCTCATTACCCTTAGCCGGAAGCAAAAAAAAATCAGAATTATTTTCAGGAACAATTTTGGAAAAATCTCTTGGTTAATTTTTATTGATTTACGCAAAGAGGAATTGCCATAAAATTTTTCATTCACGGCTTTCTCATATTTTATGGATAAAAAATTTCATGTACGTTTGTAATCATATAAATTTATTAACAATCCAGACTTTCGATTTAGATACCGATGTTTCCGAGTCGCTAATGCATTCATTCAGAGCAGGGGATGAAAATGCATTTGCTTCATTATATGCGTTATACTATGTTCGTATGGTAAATCATGCGCGGCGCAAGATAAATATCTTTTCCATAGCGGAAGATCTTGTACACGATGTATTTATCTACTTGCATGAACACAGGGATATTCAAACAAATCCGGAGGCATATCTTTTTAAAGCATTAAGGAACAGGATATACGATTATTGGCGGCACCAACTGGTTAAGGGGAGGGTAGAAGAAAGCTTGTTTCAGCAAATGACTCCCTATAGTGCAGATGAACTTACAGCATTGGAGTTATCCGAAGCGGAGGCAAATATTACTAATGCCATTAACCAGCTGCCCGAACAATGCAGAAAGGTATTCCTGATGAGCCGCAAGGATGAATTGACCTATAAGGAAATAGCGGAACGCCTCGGCATCTCAGTTAAAACTGTTGAAGCGCATATATCCAAAGCTTTGAAATATTTACGTGAACATTTGGATTACCAATTGTTTTGGATCTTAGTGTTTGAGTGTTGGATGAGGTGAATGTAAAACAAGAACTGCATTTCTATGCAAATCCGAAAGATACATGAAAATGGCTCTATTTCTACACCCAACCATTGTATCGTCAAAAGAAGGGCTGAACGGCGTCTATTGGGCATTTGTGCAAGGTTAAACATTTGTATTTCAATTGAACATTTGGACTAAAAATACACCCTTCGGCAATCCCCCAACCGTTGCTCAGCCCGATATTAGAAAAAGTCAATGAATGACTGCCCACTTCATTCATGAAAGTCGTTCACTGACTTTTAGAAAAAATTATGCCGACAGACAATCATTCAGGCTTGCAACCGGTAGCTTTCATTTTTGGCTAAACTAAACGTTGATTCGGCTAAATATATTTTGAAATTATTGCGGACTTTTGTAGAAATTAAAAAAGGTATTATGAATCTCGTTTCAATCAGAATAATTACGGCTAACGTTAAAAACTTAGTAACGTTTTACGAGCACATCACAGGTTTATCTGCAATTCAATACACGCCCGATTTTGCCGAACTGAAAATGCAATCAACAACTTTGGCAATCGGGAGTACAAATACTTTGCAATTCTTTGGTGGTGATAAAGTTGCACAAGCAGCACAAAATCGTACTGCCATAATAGAGTTTAGAGTGAAAGACGTTGATGAAGAATATAATAAATTGGCAGAATTTATTCAGCCATATATAGTGCAAAAACCTACACTAATGCCTTGGGGAAATAAGTCGCTTTTGTTTCGTGACCCTGATGAAAATCTTGTCAATTTCTTCACGCCTGCAACCCAAGAAGCAATCAAAAAGTTTGATAGTGCTTAATTTGAAAAACTAAACAAATGCAAGCTAAACAACCATTTCGTGTAAAATCTATCTACGAATTTCATCAATTGCGAAATTTGCCGAAACCGGAACATCCTCTAATTAGCGTGATAAATCTGGAAGATGTACCGAAATTTCCTGAAAATATTTCAAGTTTGGTGCTTGACTTTTATTCTGTTTCATTTAAAGAAAATTTTACAGGCACATTCAAATACGGGCAGCAGGAATATGACTTTAACGAAGGCACCATGTTTTTTATGGCCCCCAATCAGGTTTTCAGAATCGAGCACAATCCGAATGAAACAGCAAAACAATTAGGGTGGAAATGGCTTTTGCTTATTCATCCTGATTTTTTTTGGAATACATCACTTGCGAAAACGATTAAACAATATGAGTTCTTTGATTATTCTGCCAATGAAGCCTTGTTTCTTTCAGAAAAAGAAGAAGCAACAATTGACGGAATTATCGCGAACATTCAGCAAGAATACCATGCTAACATTGACAAATTCAGCAAGAAAATTATTATCACACATCTTGAAAATTTGCTTAGCTATTCAGATAGATTTTACAATCGTCAATTTATTACACGTGAGAAAGCCAATCATAAAATTTTGGAACGTTTAGAAAAGTTGCTTTCCGGTTATTTTAACAGTAATGATTTAATATCACAAGGATTACCTACTGTTCAACACATTGCAGAAGAATTAAATGTTTCGCCTAATTATTTAGGCAGTTTGCTAAAAGTTTTAACAGGACAAACGACACAGCAACACATCCACGACAAACTAATAGAAAAAGCAAAAGAGAAATTATCTACAACCAATTTGACAGTTAGCGAAATTGCTTACGAGTTGGGCTTTGAACACCTGCAATCATTCAGCAAACTTTTTAAAACCAAGACACAACTTTCACCTTTACAATTCAGACATTCGTTCAACTGACAGACACATTGACACTATAATGGATAAAAATTATTCGGCATGAATCTTCTTCAATAAATTATGTACCTTTTATTCTCATTGATTTCACCGAGACTGTGGGTATCGAATTCATAGATATTGCTGAAATGTCTTACAAATAGAGCCCGAGATTGTATATGTCTAAACGCTCCGATATTTTATTGGCGGAAGATATTTTCCAAAGTGCGGGAAAAATACTTACTTATACAGAGAGCCTTTCGTTTGAAGATTTTATCAAAGACGATAAAACCGTGGATGCCGTTATCCAAAATTTTGAAATTATCGGGGAAGCGGCAAACAGGCTTTCAGAACCGTTTAAAGAGAAACATACCAATATAGATTGGCATAGGATAAGAGATTTTCAATAATAGGATTGTACATGATTATTGCGGTATTGATTTTTCCATTGTATGGCAAATAATAGAACACTATCTGCCTATTACGATTGAGTTATTAGAGAAAATTGTATGATACTCGCTATTCGGAATTTGTAATCACGTATTTCAAAATAAACAAATACAAAACACAGCTATAGCAATGTTGCTTTTGAGAAGCAGCGTTTGCGCAGGAAATGTTTCACGCAGAATCCGCGATGAATAGAGTAATTGAGATTGAATTTTTTTATATGAAAAATGGTTGATCGATTTATAAAATCGAGGAGGCTGTTTATGGGAAATAATTATAGCTAATATGTATTGGTGCTTTGTATTAATTTTGGTGCATGAAAACAAAATCACCATCTTTGCTGCTTCATATCCGCGATTGGCTGGCATTGCCTTTTGTAGTTACCGTTATTATACCTTATTTGCTATACAGGATAGGCATTCATATAGTGCATGCGCAGCCTTTATGGATGCGTATTGTCGGTGCAGTATTATATCTGCTTGGCTTGTCTATGCAGTTATACACTACTATCTTGTTTTTTAAATATGCACAAGGAACACTTGCTCCCTGGCAGCCTACACAAAAACTGGTTATCCGAGGGCCATATCTCTATTGCAGAAACCCCATGATCACGGGTGTACTGTTTATGCTTTTTGGCGAGGGTGTTTTCTTCAATGCGCTTGCCATACTTATTTGGGGCTGTATCTTTTTTGTGATGAATACTTTTTTCTTCATTTTCAAAGAAGAGCCGGATATGCTTGCAAGGTTTGGCGAATCGTACGCCCTTTACAAAAAGCATGTACCGCGTTGGCTTCCACGGCTAACTCCTTATAAATAATTAGAAAATTAGCCGTTTATATATGGGAAATACCCGTAGTTAAAGTTTTGGCAGAATTGATTAATTTATTCCACGCTTTTCCAGCGTTCTAATTTTGCATCAACAAAAAGTTTAGAATAATGGCAAAAACAATTTTTATTACAGGAGCTTCTTCAGGAATGGGAAAGGCTACAGCAAAATTATTTCAGGCAAAAGGATGGAATGTCATCGCGACAATGCGAAATCCTGCAAAGGAAACGGAATTAACAGAACTCGAAAATGTAACTGTTCTACCATTGGACGTTACAAATCCCGAACAATAAAATCCATCGTAGAAAAAGCAATTTCATTTGGACAAGTTGATGTAGTTGTAAACAACGCAGCATTCGAATTGAGGGCCATTGGAAGGAACTGCAGACAACGAAATCCAACGCATTTTAGATACCAACATTTTAGGCGTATTTCGTACAACAGAGGAGTTTCTTCCACATTTCAGAGAAAAAAAAAAGAGGGTGTCTTCTTTACCGTTGGTCAACCGAAGCCAGGATTGATTGCCATTTCCCTCTTCCTGGGCAGTGATGCGTACCAACGTGCAAAAAATAAAATAGAACAACTGTCAACCGAAATAGAAAGATGGAAAGACGTTTCATTTTCGACCGACACTAAATCTTGAAAATTAAAACGTTTACCGGGACCGACAAATACAGGAAATGATTAATGCGGAAGAAATGGTTAATAAATTGTAACCAGTTGAAATTGCTGCAGAAGTAATTTATGAAGCAGCCACAGACGGTAAAAATCAACTACGCTATTTAGCAGGGGACATTGCAAATAAAAATTATGCGAAACGTATCAAGTTAGGTGCAGATGAATTTCACAAAGAATTAGAAAAGTCAGCTCTTTAGAAACGAATAGATAAAAAGAATAGTATGGCTACCGACCGTCAAAAATCGCAAAGCTCATTCAAAAAAATTTTACAACTATATTGAACTTTTGTACTAAATTTGAACTGAATTAACACTATTCCCGCCAAAACGCCAAGCCTCGAGACCCATTGAAGCAATGCCAACCAACTACCGTAGTATATCCGCCGAAAGACAAAATTCAGCAAGTTTCGGATTTTATGCCAGCAATATAGTGTCGATATTTGCACTATAAAATTCAAGAAACGATGAACGAGCAAGAACATATAAATTACGACCGAATTGCCGAAGCGATTGAATATATAAAAATCAACTTCAAAGAACAACCCAATCTTGACGAAATCGCTGAAAAAGTGCATTTAAGTCCTTTTCATTTCCAGCGTTTGTTTAGCGAATGGGCAGGCACAACACCCAAAAAATTTTTGCAATACATCAGCATTGAACACGCAAAAAAATTATTGTCGGACAAACAAGCCACACTTTTTGACACTGCTTTTGAAACGGGGCTTTCAGGCACAGGACGGCTCCACGACCTTTTCGTCAACATTGAGGGAATGACGCCAGCCGAATACAAAAATGGCGGCAAAAATCTCTCCGTCAATTACAGCTTTGCCGAAAGTCCATTTGGCAATCTAATTGTAGCTTCCACACCGAAAGGCGTTTGCTATATGGCTTTTGAAGACGATGAAGCAGAAGCCGTTAACAACCTTACGAAAAAATTTCCCAACGCAACCTTTCAGCGAAAATTAGATTTAATACAACAAAGTGCGTTGTTCATTTTTCAAAATGATTGGAGCAAATTACCCCAAATTAAATTGCATTTAAAGGGTACGGATTTTCAGGTAAAAGTGTGGGAAACACTTCTGAAAATACCCATGGGGCAACTTTCTACTTATGGAAACATTGCGGAAAAGATCGGAAATCCAAATGCTTCAAGAGCAGTAGGTACTGCTTTAGGAAGCAATCCCGTGGCATTTCTTATTCCTTGTCATCGCGTGATACAATCTTCAGGAAATGTAGGTGGCTATATGTGGGGCGAAACGCGTAAAACCGCCATCATAGGTTGGGAAGGCGCAAGAACAAATTCAGAAATCTAAGACAAAATTATGCAAGACCTTATCCAAAGAATAGATAATACAGATTGGCAAAACATCACAGAATCTATGCACCAAAACGGTTACGCCATTATTTCAAATCTGTTATCAAAACAACAATGCGAAACGTTGATGGCAGCCTATAACAACCCAACTGCTTATAGAAAAACAGTAGTTATGGAACGCTATCGTTTTGGCTTGGGCGAATACAAATATTTCAACTATCCATTGCCAGACATTGTCCAGACCATTAGAACAAACATCTATCCGAAACTTGCCCCTATCGCCAATATGTGGTTTCAATCATTGAAAATTGATACCCAATTTCCTTTGGAACACGCAGCATTATTGCAACAATGCCATGCCAAAAATCAACAAAAGGCAACTGTTTTAATTTTGAAATATGGCAAAGGCGGTTTCAATACGCTACATCAGGATTTATATGGAGATATTTATTTCCCCATTCAAACCGTATTGTTTTTGAACGAACCCGATAAGGATTTTACAGGCGGAGAATTTGTATTGACGCAACAAATCCCAAGAGCACAATCCAAAGCCATTGTACTAAGACCTAATAAAGGTGATATGTTGATTTTTACTACCAATTTCAAACCGGAAAAAGGAACAAAAGGTTATTATCGGGTAAATATGAAACATGGAGTAAGCGAAATTCACAGTGGCGAACGTTACACTTTGGGAATTATTTTTCACGATGCCATCAGTTAGCAATGATAAAACACAGCGAAATACCTGACAGCGATTTGCGCGATAAACTCAGACATCGCGAAATCTGTTTTGGCGGAAATCTAAAATTGAAAATTTACGGAACTTTGTCGTGTTCTTCGGGCAGGAAAATGAAACGCGAAAACCGAGTTTTCTTTTCAACGGAAAAAGAAGCTATTGCAAATGGTTTTCGTCCTTGCGGGCATTGTATGAAAGACCAATATAAAAAGTGGAAGAATGCATTTATTTGAGAACATCGCTGACCAATATAAAAATTGGTTACCGCAAGACGGAACGGTCAATTATTATGGAAAACTTTTGACGAGCGAACAATCAGATTTTTATCTGCACAAACTGTTAGAAACCATCGAATGGCGAAATGACCAATCCATTATCTTCGGAAAGAAAATCATCACCAAACGCAAAGTAGCTTGGTATGGCGAAAAACCTTTTGAATACACCTATTCCAACACAACAAAAAAGGCGTTGCCATGGACAAAAGAATTATTAGAGTTGAAAATATTGATAGAAAAAGAAACAGGCGAAACATTTAATTCCTGTTTGCTCAATTTATACCACAACGGAGACGAAGGAATGGCGTGGCACAGTGACGGAGAAAAAGATTTGGAGAAGAACGGCGCAATCGGTTCGTTAAGTTTCGGAGCGGAACGAAAATTTGCATTCAAGCACAAACAAACCAAGGAAAAAGTAGAATTAATATTGGAGCACGGCAGTTTGCTGGTAATGAAAGGCACCACACAAACACATTGGCTACACCGACTTCCCCCAACAAAAAAATAACGACACCAAGAATCAACCTGACATTCAGGACAATTGTACATTCAGAAAACGAACCGTCCGAGGAATCATAGGAACCAACAAGCTGATATTGTATCTGACGCAATAGTAAGCGGATCAGAAAGTGGTAGTAGTGAATATATTATCGCTCATATTGTTAATCAAGTATAATTACACATTTTACATCGGCTTTCATTGTGGAACGTTTTACCCTAAATATTTTACTTAATTTTAGTAATATTAAAAACAGAGGTTAAATTGTTTTAATCAATCCTATAAAACACCGCTGAACAAAGAAATGAGCGAAAAATTGAGACAACATATAGAAGAAATCATCAAGCTGACAGACGAGGAGTTTGAATATGTCTTATCGCATTTTACGTACAGAAGATTCCTGAAAAACCAATATGTTATTCAGAATGGCGACTATGCGAAATATGATTATTTTGTATTAAACGGTTTATTGAAATCCTGGCAGATTGATGAAAAAGGAAAATCACATATTGTACTTTTTGCCACAGAAAATTGGTGGATTTCTGACCCGCAGGCATATCACAATCAATCAAATGCTATCTTAAATGTAGATTGTCTGGAAGACAGCGAAACGCTCAGTATTTCTTTGGAAAACAGGGAAAAGCTTTGTGCTGAAATGCGGAAGATGGAATACTTTTTCCGTAAGAAAACAACTGCTGGCTATGTAGCTTCTCAAAAACGGATTTTATCCCTCATCAGCTATAATGCAAAACAACGATATGAATATCTGATACAGCAATATCCTGGCTTACTGCAACGCGTGCCTAAAAGCCTGATAGCATCTTATTTAGGTATCAGCAGGGAAACATTGAGCAGGCTGACTTCACAACGTCCGTGATTTTTATCACGCTCATTATGTGACAATTGTCCTTTGTCTTGCTTTTTTATTGGAGGAATTTTGCAGATAAAATTCAGAACAATGACAGGACAAACAACATCAGCAAAAATTCCTTTCGCTATTTGGGCATTAACTTTTTGTGCTTTTGGTATCGGAACTACAGAATTTGTAATCGTGGGTCTATTGCCTACCATCGCAAAAGATCTATCCATTCCCATTTCACAGGCTGGCTTGCTGGTAACGCTATATGCATTGGGCGTCGCCATCGGCGGACCGATATTTACCGCATTGACAGGGAAGATAGAACATAAAAAACTATTGCTGCTTACGATGGCAGTTTTTATAGTCGGGAACAGTATCGCTTTTTTTGCCAACAATGTGAAACTTTTGCAATTGAGCAGGCTTATCACGGGAACAACCCACGGCGTATTTTTTGCCTATGCAGTCATCATCGCAACTAATATGTCTGCTGAAAACAAGCGAGCGTCCGCCATTTCGTTGGTTTTTGCTGGTTTAATGATTTCTACGGTTATCGGTGTGCCATTAGGTACTTATATTGGTTCACACCATGGTTGGAAAATGACATTTTTAGCCGTTGTCATCTGGGGAATCATTGGTTTGATTATTTTAAATTTTTCAATTCCGAAGCAACCGAAGCCTATAGAAACACTCCAATTGAAAGACTTGCCCAAAGTATTACATAACCAATCTGTCTTAGTGGTGCTGTTGTCCAATATTTTTGCATACACAGGCACTTTTGTTTTGTTTACGTATCTGTCACCTGTATTGGAAAATATCACCAGATTTTCTTTGGACACCATTAATTTTATACTGTTGACTTTTGGCATGGGTGTAGCTTTGGGAAATATTGTCGGCGGAAAAATATCCAACCGAAAACCTTCAAAAACATTGGTTTACCTGTTTCTTTGCCACGCTGTTATGTTGTTTATTTTATCGTTTGTATTAACGAGTAAGCCATTGGTCATCATTGCCCTGCTATTGTTTGGATTTTTCGCTTACAGCAATGTTCCTGCATTGCAATTATTGGTGGTCAAACTTTCCGAAAAAAAAATCCCCGGAAGCGGAGGCATCGCTTCTGCGTTAAATGTATCTGCATTCAACATCGGAGCCGCATCAGGTTCGTTTATAGGTGGTTTGATTGCGGACAGTACACTCACTCTAAAAGCCACTCCTTGGATAGGCGGACTTTTTGTAATTGTAGCATTGGTATTGGGATTATTAAACTGGAAACGAAATAAAACTGTTGAGAAATAAGGATTTGGTTATTATGAAGCGTATTAGCTTACTATGATCAACAACAGTTTTTGTACATTTGAATTGCATTGCAGGGCATTAATTTTATAACGACTGTTGCTAAGCCAAAAACCTTTGATAGATATATTTCTTAACATCAAATTGTGAAAGATTTCAATAGATTATTACAAGAACATTAGACAACTTACAAATCAGGAGTTGGCCATAATTCAATCCTATTTTCACGAAGAATGTTGGGTTACGGACTGAAATTAGATGATAATTTTAAGAACACACATTTAGGTTGGATAGGTAAAAAAGTGTGAGTTATATTGTTCATCCCAAACCATTGACCAATCCAACGTCAAGCCATATTACTTTGTCAAAACTTTATGTCTTGCTCCCCAATTGCTTAGTTGTGCCCAAATTGTTATTAATCCTTTTGCTATAACGGTCAATTCATAATCAACAAGCAGTGTCAATTTTGCTTTAGTTTAGCAATCTCTTTATCACCCCAATTTTTTAGATATCCTATAAACGGAATTAATTCCAACCCGATTTCAGTAAGTGAATATTCTACTTTTGGCGGGATTTCGTGATACACTTTTCTATTTACAAGTTTATCGTCTTCCAATTCCCGCAATGTCTGCGTCAACATCTTTGGCGTGATGTCGTGCAAGGTTTTTCTCAACTCTCCGTAGCGCATTATAGTATTGAGGTGAAGATACCATATAATTCTTCCCTTGTATTTTCCTCCAATTCGTTTAAAAGCGTAATCCACAGGACAAGTTTCCTCGATGGTATATTTATTATTGACTTTTTTCAAAATTTAATGTATTGATTTTCAATATTAGTATGTTTTTGGTATGTAGAATACAAAAAAGTGCATACTTGCCACAAATATACTAATAAGATAGCTTTGTTCTCTAATCAAAAAATCATTTATAATGAAAGCAATTATTTTAAACAAAGCAGGCGCAGCCGAAAACCTTGAAATCATTGATACAGAGAAACCAATATTGAAAGCAACAGAAGTGCTTGTGAAAAATATTTCTCTAAGCATCAATCCCGTAGATGTAAAATCCAGAGCAAATGAAGACATATTGGATTGGCTTTTTGGAAAAGAACGTCCTGTTATTTTGGGTTGGGATGTCTCAGGAATTGTGACAGAACTTGGCAAAGAGGTTACAGATTTCAATATTGGAGATGAAGTTTTCGGGATGGTCAATTTTCTTGGAAATGGGAAAGCCTATGCGGAATATATTGCATCGCCTCAAGAACATTTGGCACTCAAACCCAAAAATATTTCCCACGAAGCGGCAGCAGCATCCACACTCACGGCAATCACAGCTTATCAAGCCTTGGTGGATGTAGCGAAAATCAAAAAAGGTGACCGTGTGCTTATTCACGCTGCTTCTGGTGGTGTTGGTCATTTTGCAGTTCAAATCGCCAAAAGTTTTGGAGCTTACGTCATTGGGACTTCTTCTGGGAAAAATAAAGCGTTTGTATTATCGCTCGGTTCAGATGAACATATTGATTATACCCAGGAAAAATTTGAAGAAAAAATAAAGGATATAGACATCGTCATCGATACCATCGGCGGGGAAACACTTTCAAAATCCATTCAGGTCACTAAAAATCAGGGAACCATTGTTACTTTGCCATCTCATGAGTTTTCAGATGAACAGAAATTAAAAGCTATACAAAAAAATATTTCACTTCAATTCTTAATGGTGCAATCCAAGAAAGAAACGATTTCCGAAATTGCTAAAATGTTGGAAAACAAAACAATCCTGCCTCATATCCATAAGATTTTCTCTTTTGATGAAATGGCAAAAGCACATCAGGAAGTGGAATCTAACCACGTGGTCGGCAAAGTGGTGGTGAATGTTTAAATAAAATAACACCTAAATTGACAGACATTACCCAATAAATAATTATCCAGAATTTTAAAATAATCTGGACACTAAAACAAAATAAAATTAGAAAATAAAGAAGGAGCTTCCTCTTGCAAAATGGAAAGTGAATTTTAGTAAAAAAGAAGAAAACACAATTATTGAAACCATTATTCAATATCACACTCGCTGACTTGGAAACCGTGATTCAAATGGAAATGGAACAGGGAATAGCAATGACACTTGAAAAACTTGACGAACTATTGATAAAATTACAAAGACTATAAAAGTTGCTAACAACCTCGGTTGTAGTTCAATCCGCCAACTGTAATTGAGCAAATCAAAACAACCTCTCGCCCATTTCTTGCCAAATGGCAAGTCTTGAAAATTTTTAATGTTTGTCCTTTGTGATAGAAATTAAAAACAAAAAAATGAACAAGACTATTTTTATTACAGGCGCGTCATCAGGTTTAGGAAAAATAACGGCCAAACTATTTGCAGAAAAAGGCTGGACGGTAATTGCCACAATGCGAAACACCGAAAAAGAAACGGAACTTTCCCAATTGCCAACCGTGCATCTTCTACAACTGGATGTCAGCAATCCCAAACAAATTATGGAAGTGGTAGCAAAAGCAGAACAAATAAGTCCGGTCGATGTATTGTTCAACAATGCCGGATATGTGTTGGCGGGAGCTTTAGAAGGAATTTCCGATGAACAGATGGAGCAGCAGTTCAATACCAACGTTTTCGGAACGATTCGACTAACGAGAGCTTTTCTTCCTTATTTCAGAGAGAGGAAAGCGGGAACCATCATCACTACGACCTCTTTGGGTGCGTATATTCCCGACCCGTTTATGTCTTTATATCCGGCAACGAAAGCCGCTTTAGAAATCTGGACTGCGGGAATGACATATGAGTTGGACAGATTAGGGATCACTATTAAATCAATCGTACCGGGATTTATGCAAACCAACTTTGCCAATAATGCACAGATGACTTTACACCCTGTCTATGAGGAAGAGATGATGAAAGTCTTGGCGGCTTATTCTAATTCCGGCCCTGCGTCTGAAGCGGACAATCCAGCCGATATTGCGGCTGTAGTATATGAAGCCGCAACAGATGGTAAAAGTCAAATCCATTATTTTGCAGGAAATGATGCTATCACGAGGTATAAAGAACTAAAGTTGGAAGGCATAGATTCAATTTTAGACACAAGAAGAAAACTCTTTTTGGGTGAATGAAATATGGAAGAGCTGAATAGCTATTTATTGCAATTCAGGCAACTCAATCCCCAGCAGATAGCGTTGGTTAAAACAAAAGCGGAAGAAAAATTCTTGCCGAAAGGCGAGTCTTTTTCGGAAGCCGGAAAAATTGTCAAACGAATTACCGGTTGATAGCGTTGTCGTATGACAGTTTCAAAATGTTTTCATAAACCTTTATTAATTGGGGCAAAATCATGCATAAATCATTGTAAAAGCTTTACTGAACAAAGTGAAGCTGGCGCAGCCGAAACTCAGTGCAAATGCCGATACTTGATACCTGGATTTCCTGAAAAACTTTCCGAATATAACCAACAGGATTCCCCTGGTGCATACAACCACAGAAGGTAAAAGATTTATTTTTGAAATTGTTCTCCCCACGCTCTTAATGCTATAATAACCGGAATAAAATCCTGTCCTGCTTTGGTCAGTGAATATTCTACCATTGGTGGAACCACAGGATAAACTTTTCTGTGAATCAAACCGTCGCTTTCCAACTCACGTAGATGCTGGATCAGCATTTTTTCCGAGACATTTTCAATTTCCGATTTTAAAGCACTATACCTCATTTTTTTGTTAAACGACAATTGATTGATGATCTGCAGTTTCCATTTCCCATTAATTACATAGCTTGACAATGCTACCGGACAATCAAATTGTTTTGCTCCAATTTCATATTTTATACTATTTTTTTCCATGCCTATATGATTATGTTACAGTATTTTTTACCGTTTGGTAATATACTTACTTATATGTAAGTACTTGTTTAAAGGTAAGTATGTTCTTACTTTTACACAAATAAAATATATAGAAATGAATTTAGCTTTAATAAAAACAAACCTGATATGGTTCATAAGTATTTTTTGTTTAAGCAATAATGCTTTAAACGCTCAAAAGAAGGAAAACTGGAATTATAGAAGCCAATATGCGACTGTGGAGAATGTACGCATACATTATGTGAAAGCGGGAACCGGGAGTCCGATTTTATTATTGCATGGTTTTCCGGAAACGATTTATACCTGGCGTTATATAATTCCCGAGCTTTCTAAAAAACATACCGTAATTGCAATCGATTTACCCGGAATAGGACAATCAGGGCCTTCCCAAGCAGGTTATGACCAGAAAACTATTGCATCATTATTACATAATTTCATGGTTAAATTGGGATACGAACAAACGGCAATTTTGGCTCATGATCTGGGTGTTGAAATGGCCTATGGATATGCTTCTGCCTATTCGGAAAGCGTAACTAAGGTTGTATTTCTGGATGTACCTATTGCAACAGAACAAATGGAAAAACTGCCGATATTATCAGAAGACCAACATGTATTCTGGTGGTTTGCTTTTCACAACGTGAAGGATTTACCGGAAGATTTAGTAAAGGGAAAAGAATATATTTACCTTAATTGGTTTTTTCAGCACGATACATATAACAGAGAACCTTTCAGTAAAAATAATGTTGAAGTTTATGCTAAATCATATGCCAAACCAGGTATTTTTCATGCAGCAATGGAATATTATCGGGCATTCCTCCAAAACATCAAGCTGAATAAAGAAAATACCAAGAAAAAATTATTAATGCCCGTATTGGCATTAGGTGGAGACAAGAGTTTCGGGATGAATACATTGTATTCCTTTCAACAATTAGCAACAAACATTAAGGGAGGTTCAATTGAAAATTGCGGGCATTTTATTCAGGAAGAACAGCCACAAAAACTTTTGGATCAATTGATTCCTTTTTTAGAAAATAGATAATTTTAGACACGAGAAAAAAACTCTTTTTGGGTGAATGAAATATGGAAGAACTGATTAGCTATTTATTGCAATTCGGGCAACTCAATCCCCAGCAGATAGAGTTGGTTAAAACAAAAGCGGAAGAAAAATTCTTGCCGAAAGGCGAGTCTTTTTCGGAAGCCGGAAAAATTGCCAAACAAATTGCCTTCGTGCAGGAAGGTGTGTTGATGATTTGCTATTACAACAACAAAGGCGAAGAAATCGTCCATCATTTCGTGGATGAAAATCATTTTACGGTGGACCTGGATAGTTTCAACCACAAGATTGCATCGACGGTTTACATACGAGCAGTTACGGATTGCCAACTAATTTCATTTTCGTATGATAGTTTCAAAACACTTTCGGAAACCATTATTGACTGGGATAAAATCATCCATAAAATCACGGTAAAAACCTTGCTGGACAAAGTGAACCTGGCGCAGCCAAAACTAGGTACAGATGCCAAAACACGATACTGGATTTCCTAAAAAACTTTCCCAACTTAGCCAACAGGATTCCGCTGGTGTATATTGCCTCCTATTTAGGCATTACCGCAACTTCGCTGAGTAGGATTAGGAAGAATATAAGATGATCTTATTTTTAGTTTCGGAAAATAATCATTAAAATTAAAACAAAAAAGGAAGCTTGAAAAAAATGCTAAACAAATTACTTTTAATCTTCTTGTTCGCCTGCGTTAGATAATTTAGCATTAATGAAGAATGCGCCTTTGGTTACAATTTTTGCATTACTCGGAATGTCCTGTAGAAAAGTTATTGCAGTGAAACCTATATCGGAAATACCTTTCACTACTTCAATTTTTTCAAAATTTACGTTATCTTTGGCTTCGTCTTGATGCTGTTTCGCTTTTTTATCGGTAATAATAAAAATGTAGTCTTTTCCATCTGCACTTACAATAGCATCTGTTGGTACGGCAGGCGCGGTAACATTGTTCAGGCTTACGATACCTGTAACATTCATTCCGTCAATCAATCCTGTTTTATTTCCTGTTACAGCACAATGAACGGCAATGGTTTTGCTGTCGTTTTCAAATGACGAACCGATATTAAAAACTTTTGCATCGTATTCATTAGTTGGATTGTTGGTTAAAGAGAAGTGTACAATTTGCCCAACCTTGAACATCGGCAAATCTTTTTCAAAAACCTGTAAATCCAAGTGCAACGAACTGTTATCTACGATTTCGGCAACAGGAGAAGAAACATCTACATAACTGCCGATTTTGGCAAACAAATTACTTATCGTTCCATTCAACGGGCTTGTAACCACTAATGCCGATTTTAAATTGCTGTTTGATACCGAATTGGGATTAATGCCCATTAACTGAAGTTGCTGTTGCAATGACGCTTTTCGAGTGCGAAGCGTGTTAAGCTCTGCCGTTGCATTTTGCAAATTTTTCAAAGCGCCTGCATTGCCTGCATTGAGTTCTTGTTGGCGTTGTGCTTCCTGCTGCGCAAAAGTTATTTTACTGTCAATGGCCAAATATTCTTCCTGCAATTGAATAAACTGCGGATTAGTAATCGTAGCTATTACTTGTCCTTTCTTTACATCATCGCCGATTTGCACATTCAAGGTTTTGACAACTCCGCCGTACAGGGAAGTTGCATTTCCTTTGTTATTGTTGGGAACGCGCAACATACCGTTTGCTTTTATGGTAGCTGTTAGTTCTTTGCTTTCTACACTGCCGAACTGAATGCCCACCGCTTTTATTTGCTCTTGTGTAAGTGTGCTAATTGTTGGCATTACTATTGCTTGCTGATGCTTTCCAGAAGTTGCCGTGTCTTTGGGACTTTTTTCATTTTGTGGATTACTGTTCTTGTTGCCGCAACTGTTCAGCAAAAACAAAATAGTAAGCGACAACGAAAAAATGATTGTTTTTTTTATATTGAAATTCATATCGAATTATTGATTGATGATTGAATAAATATTGATGACCGATTGATTTATTTGCTGAATACTTTTTAAGTAATTCAAATGTATATCCATTGCTGTTTGTAAAGCATACAAATACTCAACATAACTTATGTCGCCTGTTCGATAACCCAACTGTGCTGCAGAAACAATATCATTTGAGTTAGGCAGAGCTTGCTGTTTGTAATAATTGAACTGTTGCAAATCCTGCTGATATTGCTGTACCGCATTTAGCAATTGTGCTTGCAATACACTTTCTTTTTGCTGAGTACTGGCTTGCGCCGCTTGTTTTTGATAGTCCAACGATTTTATTCGAGCTTTGGTAGCCCCGAAAGTCAAAGGGATAGAGATGCCGATATTTGCGTAGCTGAACCGCCTGCCTGCATTAAGATACTGTTCCTGTCCGTTTATATTTTGAAAACCTATCAAAGATTGATTGGTATAACCAATGGTAAAATCTGGCAAGCCTTGTGCTTTTTCTACTTGCTTGCTTTGTTCTGCAATTAAAGCATCCTGATAAAGTGCTTTAATTGTCGGATGGTTGGCAATGACTGTGCTGTCCAACAAAGTACTTATTTGTAAGGGCTGAAATTCAACATCGTTATTTACTTCAAATGGCTCATCGATATTCATCAAGGCTTGCAGATTTTGATATGCATTTTGTAAATACACATCATTTTGTGTCATTAATAAATGAATTTCGCCTTGCTTGGCTTGTGCCGTACTGATGTCTAATTTTTTAGTATCGCCAGTTTTATAACGAAGTGCTGCGACTTTGACAAAATCATTATACAAACTGTCTAAGTGCGACAACTGTTTTTGATTGTGTTGCAGATATTGAATTTGGTAGAAATAAGTCCGCACTTGATTTTTTAATTCAAGCGCCGATATTTGACTTTGTAATTCTTTGCTTTTTACCTGCGCATTGATTAATCCCTTTTTAGCGCCAAACAATGTTGGGAAAGGTATCGTTTGTGCTATTTGAAAAGATTGGTCAAACTTGGTACTGTTATACTGCCCCAACTGTGTGTTAAAATCCAATTTTGGTAATTCGTTCGATGTCCTTTTAAGGCTTTGTAAAGATTCTATTTCAAGATTTTTCGCTTTGACGTTGCCATTATTTTGCAGCGAAATATTTATAGCTTCATCTACACCAATTATTTTTTTTGTTTGAGCATTGGCATTGAAACTGAAAACGAAAAGCGACAAAATGATTAAGATTGTAACTGATTTCATTTTTCTTTTTTTTCTGAAGTTGATTTTTGAATTGAAAATGATGTAAAGCAAAGGCAATACAAACAGGGTAAGGAATGTAGCTGTAACTAATCCGCCAATAACTACCGTTGCCAATGGTTTTTGAACTTCGGCACCCGCGCCTGTGCTTAATGCCATAGGCAAAAAACCTAAACTTGCTACGGTGGCCGTCATTAGTACGGGTCGTAATCGTTCTTTTGTGCCGTCAAACACTCGCTTGAAAATATCTTTAATACCGTCTTTTTCCAATTGATTGAAAGTCCCGATTAGAACAATGCCGTTTAATACTGCCACACCAAACAACGCAATGAAACCGATACCTGCGCTGATGCTGAAAGGCATACCACGCAGCAACAGCGCAAGTACGCCGCCTATGGCGCTCATCGGGATTGCCGTAAAAATTAAACTTGCCTGTTTGAGAGATCGGAACGTGAAATACAACAAGGTAAAAATCAACAACAACGATACAGGTACGGCAATCATCAGACGTTTACTTGCTTGCTGCAAATTCTCAAACTGTCCGCCATAAGTAAAGTAATATCCTGTCGGCAATTGTATCTGCTTGTTTAATTTCTGTTGGATTTCGCCAATCACACTTTGCACATCTCTACCCGAAACATTGAACGAAACATAAATTCTGCGTTTCCCATTTTCGCGGCTTATTTGTGCAGGTCCTAATTTGTAGCTGATATTGGCGACCTGCGACAATGGGATTTGATTGCCTGTGTTGGTAGGTATCATTAAATTGCTGACATCGTCTATTCCTGTCCTGAATGTGCTGTCTAACCGAACAACCAAATCAAAACGCCGTTCGTTTTCAAAAACCTGCCCCGCCGTTTTTCCTGCAAATGCTGTACTTACCACATCATTTACATCTTCTACATTGATACCGTAATTGGCAAGCCTTGCCCTCTCGTACTCAATAGTTATTTGCGGCAGCCCCTGTACCCGTTCAACTTGCGGTTCTGTAATTCCTTTAATAGGTGCGATAACGGCGCTTACTTTATTAGCATAGTTGTACAACGTATCTAAATCTTCGCCAAATATTTTAATGGCTACATCTTGGCGTATGCCTGTCATTAACTCATTAAAACGCATTTGAATGGGCTGATTGGGTTCTACAATAACGCCCGGAATAACTTCTAATTTTTCTTTTATCATATTAGCCAATTTAAAAAAATCATCAGTAGTTGTCCATTCGCTTTTGTCTTTCAGTATAACTATTAAATCACTTGCTTGCATAGGCATCGGGTCGGTTGCAACATCGGCAGCACCTGTTTTACCGATTACCATTTTTACTTCGGGAAATTTTCTGATAATTTTTTCAGCCTGCATTACCGTTTCGGTAGTTTGGCTAAGAGATGCTCCTTGCGGTAACACAAATTCTATTGCATAATCGCCCTCTTGCAATTGCGGTATAAATTCGCCGCCCAAATTTTTAAAAATGAAAAGGCAGATGATAAAAAATAAAACGGTAATACCTGCAATCTGATATTTGAATTTCACAGCTTTTCGTAAAAGCGGTTGATAAATATTTTGCAGGAACTTCATCATTTTGTCTGAAAAGGTTTCTTTGTGTGAAACATTTTTGGACAAGAACAATGCACTCATCATCGGTATGTAGGTCAATGATAAAATAAATGCTCCAATAATGGCAAAGCCAACGGTTTTAGCCATTGGCGTAAACATTTTTCCCTCAACACTCGTCAATGTGAGTATCGGAATATAAACGATTAAAATAATGATTTCCCCAAACGCTGCACTATTTCTGATTTTGGAAGCGGAAGTAAAAACTTCATCGTCCATTTCCTGCTGCGTTAATCGGTTTATGGATTTTCGCAAACCCAAATGGTGTAACGTGGCTTCTACAATAATAACTGCACCGTCCACGATTAGGCCGAAATCTATTGCGCCCAAACTCATCAAGTTGGCACTTACTCCAAAAATATTCATCAACCCCAAAGCAAACAGCAATGACAAGGGAATGGCGGAAGCTACAATTAAACCTGCTCGTAGATTTCCTAAAAATAATACCAATACGAAAATGACTATCAATGCGCCCTCAATCAAGCTCTTTTCAACTGTATCGATAGCTCTGTTTACTAAATCGGTTCTGTCTAAAAACGGCTCTATTACAACATCGTTGGGCAAAGAGGCTTGTATGGTTGGTATTCTTTCTTTTACTCTTTTTATTACCTCACTGCTGTTTGCTCCTTTAAGCATCAGTACAATACCGCCTACGACTTCTTTTTCTCCGTTGTAGGTCATAGCACCGTAACGAGGCGGTGTGCCGTATTGGACTTTCGCTATATCTTTTATCAATATAGGAATGCCGTTGGGTTGTTTTTTTACAATGATATTTTCAATATCCGAAAAGGTCTTCACTAAACCGATACCTCTGATAAAGTAAGCATTCGGCTTTTTATCAATATATGCTCCGCCTGTATTTTCATTATTTTTTGAAAGCGCATCAAAAATTTCGGAAATGCTTACACCCATTGCCTTTAATTGATTGGGATTCACGGCAACTTCATATTGTTTTGTAATGCCGCCAAAGCCTGTAACTTCAGCTACACCCTCTATGCCGTAGAGCTGCCTTGCCACTATCCAATCTTGCATAGTACGCAAATCCATAGCTGAATATTTTTGCTCACTGCCTTTTTTAGGATGAATGACATACTGATAGATTTCGCCAAGCCCTGTAGTAATAGGCGCTAATTCGGGTTTTCCCAATGATGCAGGTATATCTTTTTCGGCTTCGTTTAGCTTTTCTCCAATCAACTGACGAGCAAAATAGATATTCACTTTGTCTTTAAAAACAATGGTAATAACACTCAATCCGAAGCGAGAAAAGGAACGCATTTCCGTTACATCGGGCAAGTTTGCCATTGCTTTTTCAACAGGAAAGGTTACAAACTGTTCTACTTCCTGTGCTGCCAATGTTGGGGCTTGGGTAATAATTTGTACCTGATTATTAGTAATATCAGGCAGGGCATCAATGGGTATTTTGGTAATGCTCCACGCGCCCCAAATGATAAGCAATAAGGTCATTATTCCAATGACCAATTTATTTTTTATGCTGAACTTTATAATATTGTCTAACACAATTCATTTGATTAATGATGAATACGAATGGATTAAAACGCTTTTTGTATGGCACAAAAGGCGGGTGAAAATGTACAAACACAAAACAAAAGGTAGCTAACGCATAGCGTTATACCTGCACGGTTAGTACATTAGCTAATAAGTATTAAGCATTCATCTTTGGCGGCTGCCAAATATTTCCGTAGTAATTGGAAACAAAAGAAAAATCCTGAATAGGAAATGTAATTTTTGAAACTACAATAAGTTTTGTAATTTCTATTTTTAAGAATGTGAATTTGGGATTTGCAGAAAGATTACAACAACTGCAAGTACAAAAAGGACTACAAGCATCATCGCGATTGGCTTCGTGATTTTGACTTTGCGAAAGTTCTTTTATAATGGTATTATTTGGACATATTTTATATATATCTCTACAAGGCACTGCCGACAACGCCAAAAGGTAAATACTGAATATATATGCAAAAATCCTCATTCAAGTACAAAATTAAGCATAAGTTTCAAGACTGCAATGCAGCATTGAAATAATAGGCGAAGCAAGTAACAAATTGATCTGTCCGAACATCCTGAAGTTCGGAACTTCAGAAATGTCATTGTTATGTGTATTTGAAATCTCTGTAATAAAAGAATTTGCAAGGCACATACAGTGCTCATATTTCCAGTTTAATGAAATTTAAGATTCATAAAAGATTTTGTACCACTATTTAGCCCATTAAAAATTAATTATTTTATAAAATATTTTTTAAAAAAGTTAATTATAACAAAAAATGTTTTTATATTTACATTAATTATTTTTTAAAATATTCCTTATTTTTTTTAATGATTGTTAAAATTTAAACATAAATAGATTTACATGAAACAAAAACTGCTATTTCTATGTGGTATTAGCTTTTTTATTTTATTAAGCATAACAGCTTTATCACAATCTAAAACAATAACCGGTACAGTTGCTGATTCTTTGGGAAATGGAATATCTGGAGTTTCAGTTAAAGTTAGGGGGCGCGCTCGCGGTACAATGACAAATATAAAAGGGTTTTTTTCTCTTCAAGCAAATACGGGAGATATTCTGACTTTTGCAGCAATAAATTATGAACCACAAGAAATTAATATTGGGGAGCAAAATGTAATTAACATAAGCCTTAAAATAAAAAGCTCTGAATTAAGTGATGTGGTTGTCGTTGCATACGGAACTCAAAGAAAAGTAAATGTAACGGGTTCAATGGTAACTATTGACTCAAAACAAATTGAAGATAAGCCTTTTACATCTGTCGATAAAGCTCTTCAAGGTGCTGTTGCGGGTGTACAAGTTTCATCTGCTAATGGTATACCCGGCTCATCTACTGATGTGATAATGCGGGGTATTGGTTCAATTACGGCTGGCACATCTCCATTATGGGTAATAGATGGAGTAGCTGCAACGACCGGGGATTTAACGTCTAATACAACAACGTCAAATGCTCTTAGTGGGTTAAATCCAGATGATATTGAGAGTATAACGCCTTTAAAAGATGCTGCAGCAACCGCTCTTTATGGCTCAAGAGCTGCAAATGGAGTAATGATAGTAGTTACAAAAAAAGGCAAATCAGGAGGAATAAGATTAAATGCAACAGCAGAAATTGGTTATAATAAGATTGCTCATACTAATAAGAACAACAGGCCGATGACTACTCTTGAAAATCAAACCGTTTTAAGGGAATCATTAATAAATGCCGGGTATGCTTCAAATAATTCTGAAGCTGATGAGTTAATAATCGATCCTGAAAATGGATTAGGTTTTGACTCAAATTGGACTCAAACAAATACCAATTGGTTAGATGCAGTTACAAGAACAGGAAAACAACGTCAATATAATGCTAGCGTAAGTGGAGGAACCGAAAAAACGCAATATTATGCATCGGCAGGTTATTTTGATCAAGACGGCACAACGATAGCAACAACTTTTAAAAGATATAATGGTAGTTTTTCTTTAAATTCAAAAGTGAATGATAAAATAACATTTAAATTAGGGGTAAATGGAAGCACAAGTACTCAATTATCTCCATTGGGTTCGGCAGCTTATGGTAGCCCTGTTTCAGGCTCATTTTTCTTACAACCTTGGTTTTCCCCATATAATTCAGATGGTTCATTAAGATATGGCGATGCTGAGTTTCCTAATGGTGCGCAGTTTAATCCGGTTGCTATTGCAAATTTTGAAAAACAGAATGCCATCCAAACAGAATTCCGGGGATACGTTTCGGGAGAATATCAAATATTGCCCGAATTAAAATTTACAAGTAAATATGGCGCGGAATATTTTGATATTAATGAATATCAATATTGGAGTCCATTTTACGGTGATGGTTTTAACGATCAAGGAGATGGGTTTGCTGTCTATACAAGATTGTTTGATTGGACATGGACAAATCAACTCAATTATAGATTAAATATTACCCATGAAAAAGACATATATGTCGATTTGTTGGGGGGAACAGAAGCATATAGAATTACTAATAACATATTAGAAGCTGGTGCAAAAAATTTCCCTATGACGAGTCAATTGTTCTATTTAGCTTCTGCATCTACGCCAACAACTGCATACAACCTTCCTTCTGCCCAGTCAATGAATTCATATTTTTCAAATGCTATCTTTAATTTTAAAGATAGATATATTATTTCTGGAAGTTTCAGACGAGATGGATCTTCTGTATTTAGCCAAGGCCATAAGTGGGGAAATTTTTATTCAGCAGGGGCATCATGGAATATTAACGAAGAGTCATTCATGAAATATGTAAAATGGATAAATTTACTAAAACTCCGCGGTTCTTACGGAGAAACAGGAAATACCAATGGTTTTGGATATTATTCAGCATTATCAACTTATAGTTATGGATATCCATACAATGGAAATCCGGGAAGCGCTCCGAATAATGTAGGAAATTCAAATCTCACTTGGGAGAAAAACAAACAATTTAATGTTGGGGTAGATTTTAGTTTTGTAAATGACAGGCTCGGAGGTACGATTGAATATTATAAAAGAGTTTCCTCAGATTTAATTGTTGCAGTCCCGTTGTCTCCAACATCTGGATTTTCTGGTGGACAGAATGAAAATGTAGGAAGTATGTACAACCGAGGATTAGAATTTACATTAAATGGTAAGCCTGTTGTTAGTAAAGATTTTTCATGGACAATTAATTTTAATATTTCACATAATACGAATAGAGTTACCAAACTGTATAATCATAGCCCTATCTCCCAACAAACAAGATTTGAGATTACTGAAGGACATGATATACACGAATTTTATACAAGACTTTGGGCTGGAGTTAATCCTGATAATGGAAGTCCATTATGGTATACAGATGCAACAAGAGCAGATACAACCAGTAATTCAAGTTTAGCGCAATTATCTCTTACTGGCAAATCAGCTTCTCCAAAATATTTTGGCGGATTTAGTAATATTTTTCAATACAAATCTATTTCATTAGATATTGATTTTTATTACAATTTTGGAAATTACATTTATAATACGTGGGAAAATTATTTATCAAGTGATGGTCTGTATTTGGGCAGCATGAATCAAATGTCAACTGAATTAAATGCTTGGCAAAAACCAGGAGATAGAACTAACACGCCGCAAATAATTTATGGTGGTAATAAAAATTCCAATAGACCATCAACAAGATATTTGTATAGTGGTAATTATATCAGACTACGAAATATACAGCTTAGCTATGCCTTACCTAAAATTGTATTAAATAAAATAAAATTATCAAACCTTTCTGTTTATGTTAGAGGAACAAATTTATTTACGTTTGATACTGATAAATATCTTCCAAATGATCCTGAATTAGGGGCAAGTAGTATTCAAGATTTTCAGGTTTTCATTCCAAAAAGTATAACATTTGGATTAAAGGTTGGTTTATAAATTATTGTAATAAAAATATAGATATGAATATAAATAATAAAAATTCGATATTTTTTTTAGTGTTGGTAATTCTTAGTACAACATCTTGTTCTAAAAGTTTTATTACACAAAATCCTAATGGATCTATTTCAGCTAATTTAGCGATTACAGATGAGGCTTCAGCTCAAGCTGCTTTAAATGGAGTATATCAAGAATTAACAGTACCATCTTTGTATGGAAGAGATTTAATCGTAATTGGAGACCTCTTGGCAGATAATACTTTTGTAGAGACAAGAAATTCGGGTAGATATTTGCCAGAATTTAATTATACAATTACAAATTCTGATGGTGTTTTTGGAGAAATATGGAATGCAGCATATACAGCAATAATGCGTGCGAATCGATTAATCGATGCGGATGTTACGGGGATTGATCAAATCAAATCCCAAGCTTATGCGCTTAGAGCATTATTATATTTAAAATTATTGAATATTTATTCACGACCATATACTGATGCTCCATCGGGTTACGGTGTGCCGTTAATTTTACATTATGACCCATCTCTTTTGCCTACAAGAGATTCAATAAGTAAAGTTTATAATCAAATAATTTCTGATTTAACCACGGCTTTTAATACAGCACCTGATTATACGAATTCGGTTACTTTAAGTAAATATTCAATAGAAGGGTTATTGGCAAAGACGTATTTATATATGGGAGATTATGCAAATGCTAAAACACATGCCGAAGATGTAATAAAAAACAGCGGGTTCAAATTGACAAATGGAAATACGTATTTGGATTTTTGGCATAATCCGGCTGTCCAGACAGACAAAGTTGAGGTGATGTTTGAAGTTGATGAAAATTCTGTAAATAATAATAGTTCTGATGATTTGGGAGCCATGTTTTACAACGGGTATTCCGATATTTATGCAACAAAAGAAATAGATTCTCTATACAGTGAGACCGATATCAGGAAAAAATTATTAATAGATAGCAGCACAAAATCTGGTGCTTCGGCTTATATTGTTGACAAATATATAAATGCCGGTAGTTCTGATAAGGATAATCCAAAGGTAATCAGGCTCTCAGAAGTTTATTTGATTGCAGCAGAAGCCTCATTCGGAGAAAATAGTGTTAGTGATGCGCAAACTTATTTAAATGACTTAGCTACTGTTCGTGACCCATCTATTACGCGATATACTTCTACGGGGAGCCAACTGCTAATAGATATTGTAAATGAGAGGAGAAAAGAATTAGCTTTTGAAGGAGATCGTATTTATGATTTAAACAGGCTTAAATTAGAAATGAACAGAGGAAGTCTTTCAAGTGGTTCAATTCCGGGTCCGTTATCTGTTCCTTATTCTGATTATAGACGGATAGCGCCCATACCTTTAGCAGAAATACAAGCGAATCAAAATATAGCTGATCAACAAAATCCAGAATACGATAAATAAAATAATGTAATTTCGACAAAATCCTTTTGAATTCTGTACAAAATAGAAATACTAAATTTCTTTATATTTTTCTTTGCGATCGGATTACATGACCGATCGCTTTTTTATTAAAGGGTTAGCTATTACAACTATTGAATCAGTAAATTGTTGGAGGTAATTTTATTTCGAATATAGTAGCAGCTCTAATAGCTTATTGTTTCTTCCAAAAAAGACTCTCTATTGCTTATCAAGCAATCTAGTCCAATCAAATTTGGGCTTCTGATTAATCGAACTAAAGCTGCCAAGAAAATTTTCTTGGCAGCTTTATTTATATCCCTTACCTTTGCAACCCCAAATAGTTATTTTATAGAAATATTGTATTGGGAGTCTGAGCATATTGCGAGGACGTTATCACCAAAAATTTTTTACAATGGCAAAAGAAATCTCAGGTTTCGTAAAGTTGCAGGTAAAAGGCGGCCAAGCCAATCCTGCACCGCCGGTAGGCCCTGCACTGGGTTCCAAAGGCGTAAATATTATGGAGTTCTGCAAGCAATTCAACGCACGTACGCAGGACAAAATGGGCAAGGTTGTTCCCGTAGTTATTACCGTTTACTCCGACAAGTCTTTCGACTTCGTTATCAAAACAGCTCCCGCAGCAGTTCAGTTGATGGAAGCCGCAAAAATCCAAAAAGGTTCTAAGGAAAGCAATCGTGTGAAAACAGGAAAAGTTTCCTGGTCGCAGATTGAAGAAATTGCTAAAGACAAGTTACCCGATTTAAACTGCTTTACAATTGAAAGCGCCATGAAAATGGTAGCCGGTACAGCACGTAGCTTGGGCTTAACAGTTGATGGCTCAGCACCTTGGGAAAATTAATTCTTATCCTTAAACTTATTGGAAAATGGCACAAATCACTAAAAAAAGAAAAGCAGCTAATGCAAAAGTTGATGCTAACAAAGCATATACGCTTACAGAAGCATCTGCATTGGTTAAAGAAATAAACACAACAAAATTCGACAGTTCTGTCGATTTGCATATACGTTTAGGCGTTGATCCCAAAAAAGCAGATCAGCAAGTTCGCGGTACAGTAACGCTTCCTCACGGAACCGGTAAAACAAAACGAGTTTTGGTATTATGTACGCCCGACAAAGAAGCCGCTGCTAAAGAAGCGGGTGCAGATTTTGTAGGTCTGGACGAATTCATTACAAAAATTGACGGTGGCTGGACAGATGTTGATGTAATCATAGCAACGCCATCCGTAATGCCTAAAATAGGACGCTTAGGTAAAGTATTAGGCCCTCGTAACTTAATGCCTAATCCTAAAACAGGAACAGTTACCAACGATGTTGCTGCCGCAGTTACAGAAGTAAAAGGTGGTAAAATAGCGTTTAAAGTAGATAAAGCCGGCATCGTACACGCATCTATCGGTCGTGTATCATTCACGCCGGAAAAAATTGCAGAAAATGGTCAGGAATTGATTAATGCGTTAATCAAACTAAAACCGACTGCAGCGAAAGGCGTATATGTAAAAGGTGTAAGCCTTGCAGCAACTATGAGTCCTGGCATTGCAATAGATACTAAATCTGTTCAGAACTAAATCATCTTATCTCTGTCTTAATAGATTGGTGATAAGGCTAAAAATTTTTGAAATGACAAAAGAACAAAAAAACGAAGTAATAGAACTTTTAAAAGAAAAGTTTAATCAATATAACAATTTCTACGTTACCAATACAGAATCACTGACTGTAGAACAAGTAGGTCAATTACGCCGCGCTTGTTTTGACAAAGAAGTAGAAATGAAGGTTGCTAAAAACACGCTAATAAAAAAAGCGCTTGAATCTATCGATGCCGAAAAATATTCAGGTGTTTATGATTCTTTGAATAATGTAACTGCTTTATTGTTTTCGGAAAATCCGAAAAATCCTGCAGTGATTATTAGCACTTTTCGCAAAAGCGGCGATAAGCCTGAACTGAAAGCTGCGTTTATCAACGGAGATGTTTACAGCGGCGATAATCAATTGTCGGTATTGACCAACATTAAAACGAAAGATGAGCTTATCGGTGAAGTTATCGGATTATTGCAATCTCCTATCAGTCGCGTAGTTGCAGCGTTGCAAAATCGCGAAGCAAAAGCTGAAGAAGCGGTTGCGGTAGCAGAATAAATAGTAAGTTCAAATTATTTGAGACAAAGAACTTTTAAAATAAAAAAGGTCATTATACCCCGAATGACTTTTACAATGTTCCCTTTTGGGAATATAAGGGGTTAATAATTTTTTTAAACCATCCGGCGGAGCGCTTTAAAACAGAGCAATGAAGTCGGAAAAAATTGAAAACAAAATGGCAGAAGTAAAAGCATTGGCTGAACAATTAGTAGGCCTTACAGTAAAAGAAGTACAAGAATTAGCAGACTTCTTAAAAAGCGAATACGGCATTGAACCGGCAGCAGCAGCAGTTGTTGTAAGTGGCGGCGCAGGCGGCGATGCTCCTGCAGCAGCAGAAAAAACAGCGTTTGATGTTATTCTCGTTAGCGGCGGCGCAAGCAAATTGGGTGTAGTTAAAATCGTAAAAGATTTAACCGGCTTAGGATTGAAAGAAGCTAAAGAAATCGTTGACGGCGCACCTAAAGCTGTTAAAGAAGGAATTTCAAAAGCAGAAGCTGATGAAGTTGCAGCTAAATTGAAAGAAGCAGGCGCTGAAGTTGAAGTAAAATAATTCATTTTCCGCTTTCCAAAAGCATATTCACTTATAAAAGCAATTCCAGTCAAAAGGGATTGCTTTTTTGTGGGGATAATGTTACAATGAAATAAGAAATAAGAATTTTGCATATCCAATGCAATTGCGATGCAATCATGAACATAGGAAATAGAATAAAAACGTGAGTAATATTTTAGCGAAACTTAGTTCAGCGAAGCCAATTTCATCCGAGAATTAAAAACAACAAACAAATAAACAAATGAAAATTATTATAATTATCTTGAGCTTTATCATACAATAATTACATTTGTCGCCGTTAATGTATCTATTAATGTTTTGAAAATAACAAATAAAGAAAAACATATTATAATATAAAAAATGAATAACACTCCTTTTATCGAAAAGCACCTGGCGCTTGGGGCAAAAATGGCTGAATTTGCAGGATACAATATGCCCATCAGCTATTCCGGAATTAATGATGAACACTTTGCCGTACGCAACAATGCCGGTGTATTTGATGTAAGCCACATGGGTGAATTTATTTTGAAAGGTAATAAAGCGCTTGATCTTATTCAAAGAATTACAACCAATGATGCTTCAAAACTCAAAAATGGGCATGCACAATACAGCTGCTTTACAAATGACAATGGGGGAATTGTAGATGATTTATTGGTATATTGTTTGGAAGAAAATAATACATATATGTTGGTAGTAAATGCGGCCAATATAGAAAAAGACTGGAACTGGGTAGTTGACCATAATACCGAAAATGTAGAGTTAGAAAATATAAGCAACAAGACTTGTCTGCTAGCAATTCAAGGACCAAATGCCTGCAAAATACTGGAACCACTTACATCTACCAACTTGCAAAATTTAAAATACTATACTTTTGAAAAAGGAAATTTTGCCGGTGTAGAAAATGTAATTATTAGCGCAACCGGCTATACAGGAGCCGGAGGAATAGAAATTTATTTTGAAGATAAAGACGAAAATGCTTCCAAAATTTGGGATGCGATATTCGATGCAGGAAAAGTTGCAGGAATCAAGCCTTGTGGATTAGGCGCGCGTGATACGCTTCGGCTGGAAATGGGATATTGTTTATACGGCAATGATATTGATGATACTACTTCTCCGTTAGAAGCAGGGCTTGGATGGATTACAAAGCTGAAAAAAACAATACCTTTTACAGCAATAGAAAAAATGATTCATTTAAAAGAATCCGGGATCACAAAAAAGCTGATTGGCTTTGAAATGAAAGAAAGAGGAATTCCTCGTCACGATTATGAAATTGTAGACGCGAATGGCAGCAATATTGGTAAAGTTACAAGCGGCACACAAGCGCCGTCATTAAACAAAGCCATTGGATTAGGATACGTATCTATCGAAAATGCAGCTACCGATTCAGAAATATTTATCAAAATAAGAGATAAAAACGTCAAAGCGGTAGTTGTAAAAATTCCGTTTGAATAAAATAAGAAGCATGGACAAGTCTTTCTTCTTTTTACTGTGTATTTTTTTATCCATAATAAGTTTTTCCTGCACGCATTATCTTACGGAAACCGGAAAAGCGTCTTATTATACGGAAGGAAAAAGGACGGCCAACGGAGATAAATTTAAAAAAAGAAGATTGACGGCTGCCAGCAAAACCTTGCCGTTTGGCACGCAGGTAAAAGTTATAAATCTTAAAAACGGAAAATCGGTAAAAGTAAAAATCAATGATCGCGGGCCTTTTGTAAAAGGTAGGATTATAGATCTGAGTTGGAGAGCGGCAAAAAAATTAGATATGCTTGATGACGGCGTAGTTCCGGTAAAATTGAAATACAAAAAGCCTTAAGCAAAAAATTCTGTTTATAATTACTCCATTGAAACGCATCATTTTTACATTAACCAACGATTTAACGTATGACCAGCGAATGAGCAAAATATGCAATTCGCTTGCGCAAAATGGTTTTGATGTGTTGCTTGTAGGATTTAAAAAGAAATCTTCCGTATCGTTATCGAAAAAAATATATCGGCAAAAAAGGCTCTCTTTATTTTTTGAAAGAGGGCCGTTGTTTTTTATTGAAGCCACTGCGCGCTTATTCTTTTTTCTATTATTTTCCAAAAGCGATATTATCTGCGCCGATGATTTGGATACGGCACTTCCTGTTTTGTTTGCTTCAGCATTGCGGAATAAAAAACGCGTTTTCGATGCGCATGAATTGTTTTGCGACATGCACGATGTGGTCACAAGGCCAAGAATAAGAATTATATGGAAAAAGATTGAACGATTCGTTCAGCCGAAATTTCCGGTCGGTTATTCTGCGAATGCAGATTATGCCGCGCAATATAAAAAAATGTATGGTGTAAATTATTTCACGATAGTGAATTGTCCGAGATTGGTTGATACGGATATTTTTAATAAAAAGAAAGAAAATTTATTATTGTATCAAGGTGCAGTAGAACGGGGAAGAGGCTTTGAACAATTGATTCCTGCTATAAAAAATATGAATGTTCAATTGCTCGTATGCGGAGATGGAAAGTACATGGACGAATTAAAGCAACTGGCGATAAACGAAAATGTATTGCATAAAATTATTTTTGCAGGATACATTGTTCCTGAAAAACTCCCTGAATATAACCATGAAGCATACATTGGCATGAACGTAAACGATGGTTTCGGAGCAAGCTTTTATTATTCTTTGACCAATCGTTTTTTTGATTACATGCATGCGGGCATTCCACAAATTGCCAATAACAATCCGCAAAATAAATTGATAAACGATCAATATGAAATCGCAATTTTGGTGGATGAGATTACTGTAGAAGCTGTACAAAGCGCTATCATAAAACTGCTCACGGATAAAGATTTGCATGCGAGGTTACAACAAAATTGTTTCCAGGCAAGGCAAATATATAATTGGCAAAATGAAGAAAAAAAGCTGATTGAATTTTATTCAAAACTATAATGTTTTCGATAAAATTTTGTCGAACAAATCTTTCCAGTTTTGAATGTTTGGTTCGCTGTATTGAAACGAAGTTTTATCAAATAACAGTTCTTCGTTCATCGCCTGAAGCATATATGCAGCAAGCGTTTCAGCATCATTCGGATCAAAAAATTTTACTTTATCATAATCATGCAACGTTTCTCTTGCATAGGATAAATCCGCACAAATTATAGGCTTATCTTGCAATGAAAATTCGCTTAGCGGTAAGCCCCAGGTTTCCATGAAAGACGGAAAAATCATGCAATCCGTATTATTATACAAAGAGAACAATTCACTTCTCTCAAGAAATCCAATGAACTCAATTTGAGGAAGAGAATATTTTCTTTTTAAAGATCGCAGGTATCTGTTTTCATTGCCTTTAACGGTCAAAAAAAATTTGTAATTGCTATTAGTTTTATTGAGAATATTGCACGCTTTGAAAATTACTTTATAATTTTTGAAAGCCAAAGCAGTAGCGGGGAATAGGAAAGAATATTTTTCATTCTTGGGCAAAACAGAAATTTTATAATCGTTTATTTCAGGAGGAAATATCCATATTTTTTCTTTAGGCAAATGGAATTTTTCTGCAAGCATCGCGCGCATATTTTCTTGCTGAACTATTATAAAATTATTTTGCTTTATGTTTTTTGTATAAACTGTTTTATATAACCACCACATAAAACCAAGCCGCCATTGAATTAAAAAAAGCTGCAACGGATGTTTGTAATATAGCAATGGATTGTGATAATACAATGCTCTGATGGATGCTTTTACGCGCGGCGTGCTGTCCTGCATGGAAAGCCAAAGCAAAGGCTGTTGCTTCTTTGAAAAAGTATTAAAATAAAAATATTCGTAGTAAAGCCTGTAGAAAATATTTTTCCTGGCTTTGGGAAATTCTATGAATTCTATATTTGCTAAAGCAGAATACAAATCTTTCTTATAAACCAAAGCGATAATCCTATATTTATCCGATAAATTTTCTGATAAAAAAGTAAGACAATCATTCACTATCACAATAGAACCACCTTGAAAAAATCTGACGGCAGAAATAATTATCAAAGGCTTTTGGTTCATTTTTTTTAAATAGTTTCTTTATTCTAACGAATTAAATATACGTTTTATTAATTTTAGCCACAATCTGATAAAAAAATTATTATGCGAAAAATATATTGTTTGTTCTCATTGATTACAATTACTTGCACACAAGTGTCCAAAGCGCAGCAATTGTATATGCCCCGCAATATTAAAAAAGCGTATGAGAAAGGAACACGCAGCATAGATGGAAATCCGGGAAAAAACTATTGGCAAAACAAAGGTGTGTATGACATTAAAGAAGAAGTAAATACGGCTGACAAATCCATCTCAGGAACAGAAACGATTTTGTATTCCAACAATAGTTCCGATACATTGAAAGGCATCGCCATTCGTTTCGTAAATAATTTACATAAACCTGAAGCGCCGCGCAGCGGATTAACTTCGCAGGACTTTTTAGATTCAGGATTAACGATTACCAAACTTGTGATCAACGGAATTACTTATAATGAAAACGCAAGAAGTTGGGGAACTGTCGGAGCAGTAAGATTACAAGCGCCGGTAATGCCACACAGCACTGTTACGCTGAATATTGACTGGCATTATCCTTTGTCAAAAGAAAGCGGCCGTGAAGGGCAGATTGATTCTACTACTTTTTATTGCGCGTATTCTTATCCACGCGTTTCGGTATATGACGATTATAATGGCTGGGACTTTTTGCCGCATTCCGACAGGCAAGAATTTTATAATGATTTCAATGATTATACTTTGTCCGTCAAAGCCCCTAAAGATTATGTGGTTTGGGCTACCGGCGATTTGTTGAATGCCGATGAAGTGTTACAACCAGAAATTGCTAAAAGATTAAAAGCCTCTTATACTTCCGATGCAGTAATACATATTGCAAATCTTGATGAAATGTTGCAGCATAAAGTAACCGCTCAAAACGATTTCAATACATGGAAATTTAAAGCAAATGATATTACCGATGTTTGTTACGGACTTAGCAAAAATTATGTTTGGGATGCGGCAAGCGCTATTGTTGATGCTAAGGCAAATCGCAGGGCAAGTATGCAGGCGGCTTATAACGATACGGCGCTGGATTTTCATCATTATGCGGAATGGGGCGTACACGCTTTAAAATATTTTTCCACGCAATGGCCGGGCGTTCCTTATCCGTTTACCAAAATGACTTCTTTCCAGGGCTATGCCGATATGGAATATCCGATGATGGTAAATGATTCGCACACGAATGAATTGCCGTTTGCGCAAATGGTGCAGGATCATGAAATGGCGCACACCTATTTCCCGTTTTATATGGGCATCAATGAAACGCGCTATGCGTATATGGACGAAGGCTGGGCAACTACATTTGAATACTTGATCGGTCAGGAAGAAGTGGGTAAAGAACAAGCCGATAAAGTATATAAAAATTTCAGGATAAGAAGATACATCAATGATCCTTCGACGGAAGAAGACCAGCCAATAATTTCTATGTCCACTCAAGTAAGCGGTGCAGGATACGGCAATAATTCTTACGGAAAAGCATCGTTAAGTTATCTGGCTTTGAAAGATTTGTTGGGAGATGATTTATTCAAAAAAGCATTGCATCATTACATGGATGTGTGGCACGGCAAACATCCGATTCCCTGGGATTATTTCAATGCCATGAGCACAGGTGCCGGACAGGATTTGAATTGGTTTTTCCAAAACTGGTTCTATACCAATAATTATATTGATTTGAAAATTGATACGGTAAAAAAACAAGGCGATGTTTATAATGTATTAATTAAAAATATAGGAGGTTTTGTTGTTCCTTTCGATATTAAAGTAACTTACGATGATGGAACTTTCCATTCCTTTCATGAATCTCCGTCAATTTGGAGAAATAATCAGGTATGGCAATTTGTAAAATTAACTGCCACAAAAAATATTCAATCCATTCAACTTGACGGCGGTATTTTTATGGATTATACACCGCAGGATAATGTTTGGAATAAATAGTGTCTAATGTTTAAAAGAAATTTTCATTTTTCTTTTGTTGGAAAAATACTTTCTTATAGGAGTGTCTAATAAAACTTCTATAGCATAAGCAAAAATAATAATGCATATAACGCCAACAATTGTTATCCACCATGATTGAGTTACAGACCATTTATTTTTTTCATGATAATAACCAAAATACCATATCAAAGAATAATGTGTCATATACAATGGATAAGAAATATCGCCTAAAAATTTACATACTCTTTCTGCAATAATATTTTCTCTGATATTAGCACCAAAGACAATAATTACAGGAAATATAAGAATGGTAACAAGGCATTCAATCAGCCAATTCCAATTGGTAATAAAAGGAATGCATAATACGGCAATAAGTAAAACCGCTAAGACGATAAATCCCAAGCGCGATTGAGACTTCCATTGCATACGATAAAGTAACAATCCCATCGGAAAAGAAAATGCGATGCGGGCAAGCCCATCCCAGAAATTACTGCCTGCCCAGCCGCCGCCTATATCGCCTGCTCGATGCCCGACGAATAACAATGCAATTGCTCCTGCAATAACCAATAATGTCAACCAAAATTTGCTGATTTTTTTCAAAATAATTGCATAGAAAATATTTGCAACATATTCCCAAAACAATGACCAAGCAGGGCAGTTTAATCCGAAGTTATTATTATACCGGTTATCCATTCCGGCATATGGCATAAGAAATATTGAACATAAAAGAAAAAACACCAATTGTCCGATACTGTAAACATTTGCTGCCTTAGACGGCTCGAAAATAAAAAACAGAAACCCAAGAACGGAACCGATAACAACCAAAGGATGTAAACGAATTATTCGCGAGATGAAGAATTCTTTTATGCCTAATTTTTGCATTCGGTTGTCATAAGCATAGCCGATTACAAAACCGGATAAACAAAAGAAAAAATCTACAGCCAAATATCCGTGGCCAATCACACATTCCGCATGCGTTGGATAAATGAATTCCGAAAAATGAAATATAACTACACAAATTGCTGCTACGCCACGCAATCCGTCTAATGCGAAAAAATGTTTTTTGGTACGTAATATATTATCTTGCATCTCTGAAAATGTTTTCATTTTTATTGACTGTATATATAACAAAATAATGTTTTTCACAATAGAATAAAGATTCAATAAAAACTGATTGATTTTACAGAGAAAAAAATTTTTTAGTATTATAGTTTTTGACAAATAATGACCAAAGAAATTTCAGGTAAATACGAAGCCGTTATCGGTTTGGAAATTCATGTACAGCTTTCAACAAAAAGCAAACTCTTTTGCGGAGATGATGCCGGTTTTGGCGGAGATCCCAACACACATGTAAGCGCGATAACATTGGCGCACCCGGGCACTTTACCAAAGCTGAATAAGAAAGCGGTGGAATACGCTATTAAACTTGGATTAGCTTGCAATTGCAAGATCAATCAATACAATTTTTTTGCAAGGAAAAATTATTTCTATCCCGATTTGCCGAAAGGCTGGCAAACTTCGCAACATACACACCCTATTTGTCTCGGTGGCATTATTCCTATAAAAACAGAAAATGGAAAGCGTGATGTGCAAATGCACCACATTCATCTCGAAGAAGATGCCGGAAAAAGTATCCATGATATTTACGATGATTACAGTTGTGTTGATCTGAACCGCGCGGGAACGCCCTTGGTGGAAATCGTTTCCGAACCCGACATGCATTCCGCTGATGAAGCATGGCAATACGTAAATGAAATCCGAAAACTTGTTCGCTGGATTGATGTTTCCGATGGCAATATGGAAGAAGGAAGTCTGCGTTGCGATGCAAATGTTTCCATTCGTTTGAAAGGCGAAATAAAATTGGGAACACGCGTTGAAGTAAAAAATTTAAACTCTACCCGTAATATTAAAAAAGCAATTGATTACGAAATAGAACGAATGATAAAACTGGTGGAAAGCGGCGGCAAAGTGCAGCAACAAACGCGCAGTTTTGACGCTTCGACAGATACAACATTTTCAATTCGCGATAAAGAAGAAGCAAACGATTATCGGTATTTTCCTGAACCCGATTTAGCGCCATTGCATTTGTCAGACGAATATATTGATGCGCTGAAAGCCGCATTGCCGGCTCTTCCCAGCGAATTGATTGAAAAATATCAAAAGGATTTTTCACTCAGCGAATACGATGCGGAACAGCTTTGCGCGGAAAAAGAAATTGCTGATTATTTTGAAAGTGTTTTGTCTTATTCAAAAAATTATAAAGCAGTTGCCAACTGGATCAACGGGCCTGTGCGTTCTTATATCAACGACAATAAAATTTCATTTAAAGAGCTTTCTCTTTCGCCAAATCAATTGGCAGATTTGATTCAGTTGATTGATGAAGGAAAGATAAATTTTTCTGTAGCTTCATCACATATTTTCCCTGAATTATTAAAAGATAAAAATGCGTCTGCTTTTGATATTGCTACAAACAAAAATTTGCTGCAAACAAGCAATGATGATGAACTGCAAACATGGATCGATCAAGCCATCAACAAAATGCCCGATAAGGTAAAAGAATATCAAAAAGGAAAAAAAGGATTGATTGGATTATTTGTCGGCGAAGTAAAAAAACTAAGCAAAGGAAAAGCAGATCCAAAAAAAGTGACGGAATTACTGCAAAAGAAATTGGACAACTAAGCTAATAGTCGTTTGCTAAAACAGAGCAACAGCAAGCCTTTCTTTACATTTTTATTATTACTTTCGCAACTCAAATTATTTTATCTGCAAATGTTCAATGTTATTTTATTCGGTGCTCCGGGAAGCGGCAAGGGCACACAAAGCCAAAAGATTGTTGAGAAATATCAATTAAAACATATTAGCACAGGCGATTTACTGCGCAGCGAAATTGCAGGCGGCACAACGCTCGGCCTCGAAGCGAAAAAGTTTATGGACGATGGCAAGCTCGTTCCTGATGAAGTGGTAATCGGTATGATTGGTAATTTGATAGATAAGAATAAAGATGCGAAAGGATTTTTATTTGACGGCTTTCCGCGCACGATTGCACAAGCCGAAGCATTGGATGAATTGCTGAAAAAAAGTAATGCGGAAATCAACGTAGTAATTGCTTTGGAAGTAAGCGAAGAAGAATTGGTAACGCGCTTGCTCGGTCGCGGTAAAATCAGTGGCAGAAGCGATGATGCCAATGAAACAGTTATCCGCAGCCGCATTGAAGAATACCGCAAAAAAACTGCTGTAGTAGCGGACTATTATCAACAATTTGATAAAGTAAAATCAGTACAGGGCGAGGGTTCTGTCGAAGAAATATTCGAATTGTTGAGCAAAATAATTGATGCGGTTATTTAAGTGCCGGGATGTTTAAATTGCTATTTTATAAAACAGAAACGCCGGTAAAATACGACTATATATAAAAATGAAAGTGAATAATCTTTTGATGCTATGTAAAAAATGTATATCACAGATTTTTACTCTTTTGTAATCTTACTGTTATAAAATACTCAATAGTTTGTTTTGAGTTGCCGCCATTACAAGGTCTGCCATATTGTTAGTATTGAACTCCTGTAGCTTGTTTTTAAAGCAACTTCTGTCTTGTTTATCAGAGAGATGGACAATGGACATAAATAATTATTTTCTTTGCTGTTTGTATTTCTTGCAAAAGCTATATCGTTTGTTGTGGCTTAATAAAAATTTTATTATAAACGATTTATAAGAAACTTAGATTAATTATTGTTTAAACAGAATCCATCCACGTTACAAACCGATCTAAAATCAATCTCCAAAAAATTTGTATTATGTGTGTGTTAAAATATTTTCAAAAATATTTAAGTAGTTGTTATCTTCATATTCTATTCTTTTGAATGTTCTTGTATAACAAACATACCGATGATGAACTATTCCAACTTTTGAAGGATGGAGATGCCAAAGCGTTTAATGTAATATATAATCGTTATTGGAAAACAATGTTTGCATTGGCTGAAAAGAAACTGAATAATGGTTTCAGATGCAGAGGAAGTTGTGCAAGATATATTTATTGATTTATGGAATCAAAGGAATAAAATTGAACTCACTCATTCTCTTAACTTAAAATTCTGAGAGGACGGCTTGCCGATTTGTTCATTTTTTTATTTATATAATTTTTTCGGCTTTTATCCCCATCCGATTACCTTATCTGTCTAATATTATATGTCCTCTCAATGAAGAAGGAAGAAGTAAAAAATCTGTTTTTGAGTTATATTGCTGGCGACGCTACTGATGAAGAAAAATCTTTACTGGAGCCTTGGTATTTGGGATGGCCAAATGATCATTTGGTTACCAAAATAAAGAAGAACATGAAGAATGCTTTAATGTCCTTAACGATAAAATCATGCTCCGCAAGAGGGCTTTGATTGAATCGGCCAACTACGAACTGAAAAACATTTGCCAGTTTGAGCATACACGACACAGAATTTTCGGGAACTTTATTGTTGATATGCTGTCAGCTCTTGCTGCTGATTGTTTCTTCGATAAGAAACCTTCTATTAATCTTAAACCAGATTTCATTGATGAATCTAAATTAATCGCTGCTTAAGTCGAACTCACGTTATTATAAAAACCGCCTTGTATAAAGGCGGTGTAATCTTTAATTATTGCAGCAATAATCAACCATGTATTTTTTCTGTAAGCCACATAAACTCCGTTACAAAATTGTCGATACTGTTTTGGAATTTTTCTTCGAGTAAATTACCGTGAGGGTCAAATCTATTTTCCACATTTCCTACTACCAGCATTTGTGATAAAGGTATGCCGAACAGCGCTATTGAAAAATGTTGCAAAGCCAGCGCTGCCCTTATTCCGCCCATTGCTCCGGGAGATACCGTTGACAGGCCGAAAACTTTGCGAACCTGCTTTGGAAACAAATCAAAGAAGTTTGCTAATGCCGGGGAAAATGTTCCGTTGTACTCCGGCGTTACCAAAATAAAGGCATGGGCATCAAACACTCTGTGTGCAAGCGGCTGCAATTCTTCAGGCGCCTGATCCGGTGCAGAATGTACTTTGTCTATGTGCGGCAATATATGTTGGCGTAAATCGATCAAACCGATATTATGCTGCGGATATTTTTCTGCTAAATACCGCTGAAGAAATATAGCTACCCGAATTGATACGCTGTTTTCTCGCTGGCTGCCAGAAACTATTTCTATATTCACTTAATTGGGATAATGAGGTTTAAATTTCTATAAATTGTACATCAAATTCCAGCTTGATGTCGTCACCGATTACGACCGTTCCGGCTTGTGTTGTCATGGTAAATCCTAACCCGAAATCTTTCCGGTTGATTTTTCCTTTGCCTTCAAAGCCGATTCGTTTATTGCCGTAATCATCGGCGCTAGCCCCGTTAAATACTACATCCAGTATTATACTGTTTGTAACATCATGAATGGTAAGGTCGCCGACTACTTTATAACTGTCGCCATCTTTCTCAAAGCTTGTAGACGAAAATTTTATTTCAGGATATTTTTCTGCATCAAAAAAATCGGCGCTTTTTAAATGTGCATCACGCTGTTCATTGCCTGTATCGATACTTTCTACTCTTGCCAGGAAACTTACTTTCGATTCGGAGAAATCGTCGTTCACGCGATCCAGTTCTCCTTCAAATGCTTTAAATTTTCCCGACACATTAGAGATAAGCAGATGTCTTACCTTAAATGAAATATCGGAGTGCGCAGGATCAAGTTTGTAATTTTTCATCTTTTAATTTTTTAATATTTTTAATCATCAAATGATTACTTCTCTTGTAATTTGATGTATATATTTACAAATCTAAATATATACATCTGTTTTTAAAATTAAATTTCTGATAAAAAGATAGAATAAAATGAAGTATGTAAATATGATCCTGCTCAAGAATATCTTTATCACCAAGAAAAATATAACGAAAAAAATATACCTTTAATCGCTCATGCCAATTTGTAAACCGGATTGGTTTTTATTTTTAAAAGACAAGCATGAAATGCCCGAACATTTTCAAAGCGGTGAATCGAAAATTACGAACACAAAAATTAAAGTACAAAATTGTTGGTAATATATAAAGGCATTTGATCAGATAATTAACAAACAATAGAATATATAAGAATGAAACTGACTTTAGGTTTTAGCCCCTGCCCGAACGATACCTTCATTTTCGATGCATTGGTAAATAATAAATTCGATACAGAAGGCTTGGATTTTGATGTACGTTTGGAAGATGTACAAACGCTTAACAATCTGGCGCGTGAAGGCAAGCTCGATTTATCCAAAATAAGTTATGGCGTACTGCCGCTGTTGGTCAAAGATTATGTAGTGATGGCAAGCGGCGGCGCTTTAGGTCAAGGTGTTGGCCCTTTATTGATAAGCAACAAAGAAGTATCTCAGGAAGAAATTAATGACAGCACAATTGCAATACCCGGAGAAAATACTACTGCACACATGCTGTTTTCCCTCGCTTATCCGAATGCAAAAAAGAAAGTCTTCAAAGTATTTAACGAGATTGAAGATTTCGTAAAAAACGGAGAAGGACTCGGTGTGATTATTCATGAAGGGCGTTTTACTTACCAGAATAAAGGGTTGATGAAAGTGCTGGATTTGGGAGATTATTGGGAAAAAACAACCGGTTCGCCCATTCCGCTTGGCGGCATAGTTGCAAAAAGAAGCTTGCCGGTATGGCTTATAAAAAAAGTAGACAGCCTTATTCGCAAAAGTGTCGAATATGCTTATGAAAATAATTATCGCGAGCATTTAACTCATTATATCAAGCAGCATTCACAAGAATTGAGCGAAGATGTGATGCGTCAGCATATCCATTTATATGTAAATAGTTTTAGCTTTAAATTGGGCAAAGCCGGCAGGGATGCCGTACGCGAAATGCTGAAAGTATATTATAATCTTCATCCTGAAACAGCACTAAGCGAGCAGGAAATTTTTGCAAGTAAGATTTATTGATACATGCAAATCAAAACTGTAATACAATTTCTTGAAACCGTTGCTCCGCCTTCTTATCAGGAAAGCTATGACAATTGCGGATTGCTTACCGGCAGCGCAGATTGGGAATGCAGGGGCATGCTCTGCACATTGGACACGTTGGAAAATATTGTGGACGAAGCCATTGGGAAGAAATGCAATCTCATCGTTGCTCATCATCCGGTTATTTTTTCCGGTATTAAAAAACTGAATGGCAAAAATTATGTAGAAAGAACGGTTATAAAAGCAATAAAGAATGATATTGCTATCTACGCGATTCATACCAGTTTGGATAATGTAATATCAGGCGTAAACAAAAGGTTTGCCGATAAAATCGGCTTGAGAAACATACAAATTATTTTTCCCAAAAAAGAAATACTGAGAAAGCTTGTTGTATATGCTCCTTTGCCAAATGCTGAAGACGTGCGTAATGCAATTTTCAAAGCCGGTGCGGGCGAGATAGGAAATTACAATGAATGTTCTTTTTCTTCCGAAGGCAACGGCACATTTAATCCGCAAGAAAATGCCAAACCGTTCATTGGAGAATTCGGCAAAAGAGAAACGGTGCGTGAAGAAAAAATAGAAGTGATTTTCCCGAATTATTTGCAGCATAAAATTGTTGCGGCTATGAAAGCAGCGCACCCGTACGAAGAAGTTGCATACGACATTCTGCCGCTTGGCAACATTCATGAAAATGTAGGAAGCGGAATAATCGGCGAACTGAACGAAGAAACCGAAGAAACCGTTTTTTTGAAAATAATAAAGCAAACATTCGGATTATCGGTTATCCGGCACACAGGTTTGTTGAATAAAAAAATAAAAAAAATTGCCGTTTGCGGAGGTGCCGGCAGTTTCCTCATCAGGAATGCAATTGCTGCCGGCGCAGATTTTTACATTACATCCGATATAAAATACCATGAGTTTTTTGATGCAGATAATCAAATAGTTATAGCGGATATTGGCCATTGGGAAAGCGAGCAATTTACAATAGATTTATTATTTGATATTTTGGTTGCAAAATTTCCTACCTTTGCCGTCTTAAAATCGGCATTGAGCACCAATCCGGTTCAATATTTTTCTTAAAATTCATTAAAAGCAAAATGGCAATCGTAAAAGATTTCTCTGTTGAAGAAAAATTGGTTTCTCTGATCAGGCTTCAAAAATTAGACAGTAAACTCGATCAAATTCAAATATTAAAAGGCGAGCTTCCCATGGAAGTAAGCGATCTGGAAGATGAACTGGCAGGATTGAATAGCCGCAAAAACCGTATAGAAGAAGAAATAAACGGTATTTCCGATTATATCAATGAAAGAAAAAACATTATCAGCGAATCAGAAGCACTGGTAAAAAAGTATGAGAAGCAAAGCGAAAACGTAAAAAACAACCGCGAGTTTGAAGCTATCAATAAAGAAATTGAGATGCAACAGCTCGAAGGTAAATTAGCCGAAAAGCACATTCGAGATGCTAATATAGAACTTGCCGAAAAAGTAAAAGCACTGGATGCTGCAAAGAAAAAAATTGATGATAAAACTGCTGTATTAGATACTAAAAAAGAAGAATTAGGAAAGATCATCGCAGAAACTGAAAAAGAAGAAACAGCCGTAAAAAAGCAAATAGATAAAGCGCGCGAAGATATTGATGAGCGTTTATTATTTTCTTACGATCGTATTCGTAACAACTATCGCAATGGGCTTGCTGTTGTAGCTGTGGAAAGAGATGCTTGCGGCGGTTGCTACAATGCTATTCCTCCACAAAAACAAAGTGAAATCCGTCAACGCAAAAAAGTAATCGTATGTGAAAACTGCGGACGTATTTTAACTGATGAAGATTTGGCAGAATCCGTAGTGATTAAATAGGGTTTTTTCGTACAAAAATTACAATAGCCGCACTTACAAGAAGGTGCGGCTATTTTTATATTTTGTATTATTCCACAGTGTCGCAGGTATCTGTATCGCATGGTGTATTTTCCATTTCCGATTCAATGGTCGCATGCTGAATATTTAAATGCTCCAAGCTATGTTTTATCTGCGATTTAATTGTTTGTAGTTCTTTGGCCGATGTGTTTGTTGCCACCACTAAATGTGCTGTCAAAGCATTTTGTGTAGTGCTCATTGCCCAAATATGTATATGATGAAAATCTTTTACCCCATCTATTTTTAATGTTGCGTTTCTTATTTTGTCAATGTCGATGTCTTCCGGAACGCCGTCAAGGCTTAAACGTAAACTGTTTTTTAAAAGTTTCCATGTAGCAATAATAATGACAATTGCTACCAAAATACTCAATATGCCATCAATGCGGTACCAATGCGTGTAATAGATAAGAATGCCGCCAATTACCAATGCAAATGAAACCAGCGCATCACTCAGTAAATGCAGGTATGCGCTTTTTATATTTATATCGCTTTCTTTTTCTCGGAAGAAAAAAAATGCAGAAACCGCATTGATAATAATACCTATACCGGAAACAATTGAAATGGTAATACCGGCTACCGGTTGCGGATAAATCAACCTGAAAATTGCTTCATATAATATCGCACCCAAAGAAATAAGCAAAATAACAGCGTTTAGCAATGCCGTAAGTACAGAAGCTTTTTTATAGCCATAAGTATATTGCTTATTAGATTTTACTTTCATCAACCGAAACGCGAGTAAAGAAATGGCAAGAGAGCCTACATCGGCAAAGTTGTGCCCTGCATCAGAAAGCAGTGATAACGAATGGATCCGAAGTCCGTAAATCACCTGTACAATTACGAATAATAAGTTTAAAACAATACCGATAATAAATGCTGTATTTATGTTGGTAACGTTGTGCGAATGATCGTGATGATGATGTTCCAAAATATATTTATTAATAATTTTCAGGAATGTACAGCTTCGCTGATTTCCTTAATCAAATTTACATCTTTCTCAATAGCGTTGCCTACAACAATCACATCTGCTCCCGCATTGCAATTTGCCAATGCCTTTTCCGGAGTGCTGATACCGCCGCCGACTATTAAAGGAACGGAAATATTGTCAGCCACTCTTTTAATCATTTTTTCACTTACGGCATTTTTTGCACCGCTGCCCGCGTCCATATAAATTAATTGTAAACCGAGCATTTCTCCGGCCATTGCCGTACACATGGCAATATCATTTTTGTCATTCGGAATAGGAGAGGTATTAGCCATATAAGAAACCGAAGTCGGCGCTCCACCGTCAATTACCATATAGCCGGTAGGAATTACTTCCAATCCAGATTGTCTGATCATAGGTGCGCTGATGACATGCTGGCCTATCAGCAATTCAGGATTGCGTCCGGATATTAAAGATAAAAAAAGTAATGCATCGGCATATTTGGAAACCTGCGATGGCGAACCTGGAAATAATACAACAGGTATGTCACAGATTGATTTGATTTGTTGGATAATCTCATCTATTTTATTAATCACTACAAGGCTACCACCCAAAAAGAAAAAATCTACTTTTGCAGCTATAGACAGCGTTACTACTTTCTTGACTTCTTCCGGAAATATTTTGTCCGGATCTATTAAAACGGCAAAAGATTTTCGTTGCTGTTGTTTTTTCTGTTGTAATGAATTGTATAAAGGTTGCGCCATTATATATTTTGTTTATCAATTTTTCCTGTTATCAATTTGTATTAATTCAATACCTGAATTTTGCAAAAATGATAAAATAAAATTAAAACAAACGAATAGGATGAATAAATTGCTGAATTCTATTTTCGGCTTGATTGTTGTAAAATTGATTTTCAATACAATCTGAAAGATTGTTTTATTTTTTACTATTAAATTTTAAAAATGAAAAATTATTTTTTTGTATGTATGATTGCAGCCTCTTTGTTATTCAGCATCAGATCAAAAGGACAAATAGCAGAAGGATCACCTTCTGATGTTGCTTCAAAATTCACAAAAGCGCTATTACGACTTGATGTAAAAGACGCAGAAAAATATGCAGATTCCAATGCCGTAGCCTTGTTAGAACAAGCTGCACCTGCAATTGAATCTCAAAAAACAGCAGTACCGGATTCTATAAGAAATATTTTAAGCAATGCAAAAATCACTGCAAGCAACGAAAAAATAAACAATGACAGCGCCACAGTAAGTTTAACTACAACCTTTGAAAAAGAACTGCAAGGAACAAAGGAAAAAACCGAAACCGTTTCTTTAATAAAACAAGCAGGGATTTGGAAAGTGCTGTTAGGATTGCCGGAAAAGTAAATTGAAATAATATTTCTATAATTATTATAAAAACGCATCAAATGTTTGATGCGTTTTTATGTTATTCATAAGATTAATTCTTTTTACTTTGTAATACTTTATGAAGAAAATAGACTGGTATATTACCAAAAAATTCCTGACCACATTTTTCTTCGCTATTTTTCTTTTTACCATTATATCGGTGGTAATAGATATTGGCGAAAAAACCGATGATTTTGTAAAAAGCGGCTGGTCGGGATACAGAATCTTTAAAGATTATTATATATCCTTCATTCCACATATTGCAGCGCTTCTATTTCCTTTATTTGTATTTATTGCCGTAATTTTTTTTACATCCAAAATGGCCGGGCGCAGCGAAATAGTGGCGATTCTTGCAAGCGGCACCAGTTTCAATAGATTTCTTCGTCCTTATTTTATTACAGGAATTGCACTGTCATTATTATTGGGTATCGCATCTTCATTTATTGTACCGCAGGCAGAAATCAAACGTACATATTTCGAAGATGTGTACGTGCATGGCAATTCAAGCTATGATAAACTTACCGAGCATGCGCCAATTCTGTATTTCAAAACAGATCCTGTAACTTATAACGGTATCAGGAATTTTGATGCATTCAATAAAACTGGCGGCCCTTTCTTTATGTTTAAAATAAAGAATCATCAAATAACATACAATCTCCGGTCTACCACGATTCGTTGGGATACGGTTGGCGGTCCGCACTGGAATTTACAAAACGTTGTAGAACGTACCTTTATAAAAGGAATAGAAAAGGCAACGTATTACCCCAATAAAAAAGTTTTTTTTAAATTTGATCCTGCCGACCTCAAGAACGATCAGTATGCAGAAGTAAAATTGACAACTCCTGAACTGGAGAAAAAAATAAAGACCGAAGAACTGCGCGGCAGTGAAAACGTAAACACGTTCAGAATAGAATTTTATCATCGTTTTGCAACACCGGTCTCTGTTTTAATTCTTACTGTTATTGGCGCAGCAATTTCTTCAAGAAAAGTTCGCGGCGGCAGTGGCGCGCATCTTGCAACAGGATTTGTATTAGCTGCAGCTTTTATTTTGATGGACAGGTTCTCAACCATTTTTTCTACGAAAGGAAACTTCCCGCCTTTACTTGCTGCCTGGATTCCGAATATAGTTTTTGCATTGGTCGCTTATTATTTATATCGCAAAGCACCAAAATAATAAAATGTGTAATAACTTATTTTACAATAAAGTTTTATATATTTTTAGCAGACAAATCTTAGTTATAATTATCTTTACGGAACTTCTTAAAAATGTATTTTATGTGCTGCGTTATTGATACAAAACGTATGACACGAGTAGGCTTAAACAAAAGAAAAATAATATTTTATAGTGGCAAAGATTTGATTTAAAAGAAAAGACATGGACGATATCAAGAAAAAATTTAGAGAAAAAGCCGACCAGTTAAATTTAGAGATAAAAGATCTAATCAAGCAACACGGTAGCACACCGATTGAAGAAGTAACCGTAGCGCAGATTTATCAGGGAATGCGTGGCATTACAAGTATTGTAAGTGAAGTAAGCCTGCTTGATGCGCAGGAAGGAATCAGGTTTCGCGGCTATTCTATTCCTGAATTACGAGAAAAACTTCCGAAAGCCGAAGGAGGTACGGAGCCTTTGCCAGAAGGGCTTTTTTATTTAATGCTAATAGGAGAACTGCCTACGGAAGATGAAGTCAAAGCTTTGTCACAACTATTTTCAGAACGAAGTACGATTCCCGAACACGTATATAAAACCATTGATGCGCTTCCCTTGCAGGCCCATCCGATGACGCAATTTGTTACCGGAATAATGGCTTTGCAAACCGAAAGTATTTTTGCTAAAAAGTACAACGAAGGCATTAATAAAAAGGATTACTGGGATCCGATTTTTGAAGATGCAATAAACTTAATTGCCCGCGTTCCTTATGTTGCGGCTTATATTTATAACAGAAAGTACAAAAACAAAACAACCATTACTGATGATCAAAAATTAGATTGGGCTGCTAATTTCGCACACATGCTCGGCTTTGAAAATAAAGGATTTTTAAAGCTGATGAGATTGTACATGACGATCCATGCAGACCATGAAGCGGGCAATGTATCCGCACATACTACACATTTGGTCGGCTCTGCGTTGAGCGATCCATATCTGAGTTTTGCTGCCGGTATGAACGGGCTTGCCGGCCCTTTGCATGGCTTAGCCAATCAGGAAGTAATAAAGTGGATTTTTGAAATGTTGGAAAAATTAAAAACTGATGCACCCACGAAAGAACAGATTGCTGAGTATGCCAAAAATACATTAGAGTCCGGTAAGGTAATACCAGGCTATGGACATGGCGTGCTGCGCGTTACTGATCCGCGATTTATTGCTCAAATGGAATTTGGCAAAGAAAATATGCCTGAGGATAAATTGGTACAAACTGTATGGAATATTTATGAAACAATTCCCGATATTTTACAGGCTACAGGAAAAATAAAAAACCCATGGCCCAATGTAGATGCGCACAGCGGCGCATTGCTCGTACATTATGGCATGAAAGAATATGAATTTTATACTGTGCTGTTTGGCGTATCGCGTGCATTGGGCGTAATGGCAAATCTTTGCTGGAGCCGCGCATTGAGTTTTCCGCTGGAAAGGCCAAAATCCATTACGACTGATGCCGTAAAAAAATGGCTGCAAAACGGTGCCAAAAAAGGTGAAATATAAATATGCTTATAAAACTTTTTTTACTTAATGAATGCTCATATAAATTAGAATATTAAGTAAACAAAAATTTCTACGCATCGCTTAAAAGCCTTTTTCTATTAATCTGCTAACTTCACGGAATAAATATGCCGGGAAAAGTTCACATACGAAAAACATTTAAGCATGCATTCTTCTTTACGCCTGTCACTTTATATTTTCTGTTGTTTTTCATCGGCGCCACATTTTGTTATTTCTGGTTAAAACAAGTACCGAAACATCCGGGAACACCTTTCCATGATATATTTGTATTACTACTTAAGATTACTTTGTATGCAGCATACACTTTATTATTGTTTGGCTTCTTGAGTGTATTGACGGCGTTGCTTTTTTTTATCTATAAAATAAAAAAACGGAGCGTACATTTTCATATTGCTGCAAAAGATTTTGACTCGCCTTACCAGCCGGTAGAAATTGTCTTGTATCCCATTCTGCGCCCCATCTTGGGTTATATCAAATTAAGATTTATATATGATGACGGAAATTCTTCAGAGAAAATTCAATTGGTAGAAAAACATTACAGTGATTGGTACAATAAAACGCTCGAAGGTTTTTACGATTGGAAAATTGAAGATATCAAAGAGTTCCGCATTTCTTCCGTCATGGTTTATTTCGAAGATTTTCTACAGTTTTTTTCTTTTGTATATCCTATAAAAACATCGGAACGTTTTTATACGCCACCGCAAAATATTAAGGTTAAAAAAACTTCTGCTCATATAAGAAATACCGAGAACAGAAAAGAACGCATAGACGAAATGCGGAAAGTAGAAGGCGAATTGTTTAATTATAAAAAATTTGATGCCAATGATGATGTAAGGCGAATCGTCTGGAAAATATATGCGAAAAATAAAGACTTAATGATCCGTTCTCCGGAAACACTGGAGCCTTATGCCTCGCATCTTTATTTATATGTTTCGTTTTATACTATCATAAATAGCGAGGGCAATGAATTGCTTGAACATACTTTGCTGAATTTTTATAAAAACAAAGCATGGAATGTATATCAGAGCCTTTCTTCTCAAAATGTTGATGTACGCTGGGTTTCAGACCAATCGGAGAAATCTGTTTCTTTTTCGCCGCATCCTTCCGAAGAAAGAAATATTAAACATCTGATTGCTTTGAGCAACTGGCAAACACAGAAAGACATTCTTAATTTTGTACAAACAAAAAATGCTTCTGTCGTTTTGGTATCTTCCCTTACAGATGTAAAGCAAATACAGCAGTTGCAGGAAAAATTTTCTCACGATATTTCTTTTTTGTTTGTCCCGTTGTCAAAGAGTTTCAGCAGATCTTCTTTAATAAAAAAAATAAAACTTCTTTTTATTAAGGAAGATAATTATCAACAGATTTCGCTAAAATATTTTTGGGAAACATTGAGAGTTAAAAGACTAATTATGCAAAATGAAAAGGCATTGAAAAAGTTTTTAAAAATTGTAGAATGAAGATGATATTTCATAAAGCTTGTTTGTAAATTATCCCAAATGATATTAGAAAAATCAAATAATATTAGAAAAGTAGCCATGCAATGCTTATTGCTTGCATTGCCAACTATATTATTTGCTTTTTTGATTTTACATCGGTTGAATGAAGCTTATCCTATACTCAAAAATCAATGGATTTATCAGGGCATTTATTTTGCTTTGGGCGTTTTACTTTCTATTGTTTTTTATGGAAAGCGATTCAGGTTTGTAAGCACTACAATACTTTTATGTTTATTGTTTTATATCGGGTATAAATTATTACGAAAAATATCTGTCGGCGAATTTGATATGTTTTTCTTTTCCGTCCAATACGGCGTTTTTGTATTCATATTTATTATTGGATGGCTCGTTGGTTCAGGATTCAGCCGGCGCCATATCTTTACGATAAGCTGGGTATTGATTTTGTTTTGTATAGAAATAATTTTGATTAGTAAAGTTGCTGTTGTTTCTGCATCGGTAATTGTATTTTCTTTTGCTCCTGTTTTACTCTATGGCTTTTATATCATTTATACTGCCGAACTGGTAAGGAAATTAAATGAACGGCAAACTTCTTTCGGCTGGTACATAGCAAGGCGCATGTTTGGATTTATGGCGGTTGTTCTCGTAGTTATTGCGATTATTTTTCTTTTGTTCAGAAAAGAATTATTCACACTGGAACGCGCATGGAAAAATGTACAGCCGGATTATTCCGGAAAAAACAACAACAGCCAAAGCCTTACGAAAACCAATCGTGACGGTACTTTGAGTAATAACGGGCAAATGCCGCTGGGCGGCTCGCTCAACAAAACAAAGCAACTGGTTTTTGTAGCACATCTTGATAATCCATTGCCGGAAAGTGATATACAAAATCCGTTGTATTTTACAGCTAACTATTACACAAAGTTTGACTCGGCAACACAAGCTTTTGAAACAGACAGTTTAATGCCGTATAACGATTTGTTTGCGCCCGATCCGTCAGAATATCCTTTGTTCTTTACGCAGACAGACAGCAGTGTAATCAAAAATTCACAGGCAATATTGAGCCGTAAAGTAGTAGAAACGCAAGTGTACAAGGTAGCATTATCGGCGAAAGATTTCATAGCGCCAAATACCGCTTTTGCAATGCAGCCGATTCCTGTACCTAATGAATATGAAGGACAATATTCATCTGCATACAATGCAAAAATGTGGGTAAGCGATTTGAACAGTGCATACTTTGTGTACAATCCTGCAGGCGATTCTTCGCTGGAAAAATTTCAGGAACAGCGGTTTGCTTTGCTCCGCCCCGACACAATTTATACAGGTATCGACAGCAGTTTTATTCATTATTATACCAAAATCCCGCAGGGAAGTACATATAAGAAAATTGAAGAACTTGCCTATGATATTGTCAGAAAAGATTCTGCACAATCAACGATAGATAAAATCATAGCCATTAGAAATTATTTTTTGAGTAAGGACGAATTTGGCCAACCCTTGTTTCAATATACGGACAATCCAGGCGAACCGGGTTTGCCGAATGCAAATAAATTAAGTTACTTTTTGTTTGAAAACAGAAAAGGATATTGTGCCTATTTTGCAGGGGCAACTTTATTTATGTTACGCGCATTGCATATACCTTCACGTATTGCAACGGGATTTTTGACCGTGGATAGAAGCAGTAAAAATCCGGGCTGGTATTGGTTTTACGAAGATCAGGCGCATGCATGGGTACAAGCATTTTTTCCCGGATACGGATGGATTGATTTTGACACGACAATACCTGATATAAACACACAACAAGCGCCGCAGCCGGATGGCACGCCGCCTTTGGGCACACAAAAAGTTTATTTTGTAGCAGACGGAACGATTGAGAATATTGATACAAGTAAAAAATTAATGCAGTTATCCGTCAATAAAATTCTTTATAAAGAAAAAAGTTTTTCAGCAAAAGAAACGGTCTCCATTAACACCGATATTGCTTTTGCAAGATGCACTTCAGATACAGGACTTTTAAAAATATCTGATCTTACAAAAGACATGCATATTTCAGCCGCTTCTTATGATGCTTCGTTAGATAAAGCAGCATTTATAAAAACAGCCGATACTGCCGCATATATTTTAAACTACTTAAAGAAACCGATTTCAATCGATGAAATAAAAGTAATAGAGCAAGCCGGCAACGGAAAGAAAAGCGAAAGAAGATTTTTAAATATACAGGCCCTCAACTGGAGCAAAATTTTATGGGTAATACTTTTTGCACTTATCATTTTTATGTTGCTTATAATATTTGCGCCATTTATAATCTGGCAGTATTTTAATATTCGTGCAGGCAGAAAAATACAAACCACCAATACAGCAGTATTGTTTTATTTGAATCAATTGGGATATGCGCGCAGAAACCTTTCCCCGCAAGCTTTTGCGGAAAATATTGATAAAAAATTCATGACAGATTTTAACAGGTTTAACAGCATATACCAAAAAGACAAATACAGTAAGCTGCCTTTGTCTGATGACGAACAGCAATTTGCAACAAACTTTTATAAAACATTTATCCGGCAGTTAAAAAGCAAAATCTATTGGAAAGAAAGATGGAAACAATTTTTTCATCTTTCGAATACTTTGTTTTTCTTTATGAAGCATTAAACATTTTTTATGGAAGAAAACTTTAATGAAAATTTAGCCCAAAGCATCAATGATATTCAGCGTTTAATAGAAAATGTGGAAACTGTAATTCGTGGAAAACGCTCACAGATAAAACTTATCGTAACCGCGCTGATAGCGCGCGGACATATTTTAATGGAAGATAATCCCGGAACAGGAAAAACTGTGATGGCAAAAACGCTTGCCCAAAGCATCTCGGGAAATATGGGTGGCAATACAGCCGATTTTAAAAGAATACAATTCACACCCGATTTATTGCCGATGGACTTGATTGGCTCTCACATTTTTGACGACCGTAATAAAGAATTTATTTTCAAAAAAGGCCCGTTGTTTTGCAATGTATTATTAGCGGACGAAATTAATCGCGCCTCTCCCAAAGTGCAATCTGCGTTGCTGGAATGTATGGCAGAAAATCAAATCACGATCGGAGATATAACATATCCGTTGGAAAAATTATTCTTTACGATTGCTACGCAAAATCCTATTGAACTGGAAGGTACTTATCCTTTGCCTGCAGCACAGTTAGATCGCTTCTTTATGAAAATTCATTTCGGATATGTTGATGAAGATACCGAACTCTTGATCTACCAGAATTACCTGTCCATTCAGCAAAATCAAATACAAGTAAAGCAAGCTTTGAGTACAGATGAAATATTATTTCTTCAAAATACGGCAGAGCAGGTTTTTATTCATTCTGAAATTTTAAAGGCTGTACGCAATATTGTAGTGGCTACACGCAATAATGATGAAATTGTTCTTGGCGCTTCTACCCGGAGCGGGATTGCTTTTATAAAATGTCTAAAAGCATATGCGCTCGTTAATGGCCGTGAATACGTAACAGAAGATGATTTTCAGGAATTAGCACATCCTGTACTCGATCATCGCATTACTTATCGCAATAAAGAAGCCAAATCAAGGCTTTTATCTTTAATGATAGAAGACGAATTAAACCGATTGAGTAAGTTGAAAATTCATTGATCATTATGCTAAACATGATGTGCAATAATCTGCATCAATCTTTTAGCAGCGAATAGAATAGAAAAAATAATTAAATTAATTAAGTTTGATTTTCTAAATATGAAAACGTTTTCATATTTAGAAAATAATGAAATCAGCCATTAGATTTTGCATAATTAAACCAATGATTATTATGGTAAATTGAGATTTGTCAAAGCCAATGCCATTTGATAATTGAAAATAATTCGCATAATCTTGAACTTGATTATAGTACTAAGTTATAAGGAATAAAATATATTTTGAATTAGTTTTTAAAATAATAAATCATAAGAATGAGAAGAATGTCTGTGGCACTCGCAATCTTAAAACTGTTACCCTGGAATGTAGCTTTTACACAACCAAAAATTCCTCATCCCAACATGCAATGGTGGCAAGATGCTAAGTTTGGGCTCTTTCTGCATTGGGGTTTATATTCTGTGGCAGGCGGTGACTGGAACGGCCATGCTTACAAAGGGAATGAGCACTTTATGTTATACGAAAAAATTCCATGGAAAGTTTATGGAAGCACGCTGGCGCCACAATTCAATCCAGTAAAATTTGATGCAGATGCTTGGGTAAAAATGGCAAAAAATGCCGGCATGAAATACGTCGTTATTACTGCAAAACATCACGAAGGGTTTGCAATGTTTAATTCTCAGTCGAGTGATTACAATATCGTAAAGATGACACCTTGGGGAAAAGACCCGATGAAAATGCTTGCGGCAGCTTGTAAAAAAGAAGGTATTCGACTTTGTTTTTATTATTCGCTCGGGCGCGATTGGCAAGACCCTAATGTGCCTACCAACTGGCCGGTAAAAGGTGGAAGAAGCAATACGTGGGATTTTCCCGACGAAGACAAAAAAGATTTTACGAAATATTTTCATAGGAAAGTATTACCGCAAATTCGTGAATTACTTACACAATACGGCCGTGTAGGTGTGCTATGGTTTGATACGCCGGAATTAATTCCAAAAAATGACAGTGAAGAA
>JAPWKH010000031.1 GCA_028283605.1 Arachidicoccus sp.
TTATTGACTTCACTGAGCTCATCGATGCGGTTGTTGCCGTCAATGGTTACGATAATGTCGTTGTTGCCTGCATCGGTAGCGGCATTTATGGGTACATCCACCTGAACGGAATCCATAAATGCAATAGCGGCAATATTCTTGCTGACAAGCGTAACGATATTGCCGGAAGGCAGCTTTCTTTGTACCTGAACAAGTACCGAATCTTTAACGGCTTTACCAATATTATACAAATAAGCTTTGACGGAGAATTTGGCTTGCGTGGCAGATACAGACTGAGGCGCTATGATCTTTGCCGCCTCCACAGCAAAATCAGCCTTCGCAAAATGATACAACGATAACGACGGATCCCCAAAATATAATGTCTGTGCGGCATCTGCTAAGTAACTAATGTAATTTGTAGAGGAAGATGTTCCATAATTAACCATCAATTGCTGGCTGGGAACCATACTGATGGTTATTGGCATTCCATAAAATTGACTTGCAAGTTTTTTATAAAAGAGAGCATCATATAAATTTAAATATCCGTCAACGCCTAAAGCTGATTGAGACACAAAGGCTACACTACCCTTATCGGCACTAAAAATATATCTTTCTGTAATTGTTTCTGAAGGGATATAATCAAAGCAATTTCCCAGGTTACATCCACTGGTAAATATTACGGGATATTTTCCCCCATTATCAAAATTATCCGGATCGGCTAATACAGTATATCCAATAGTGGTAGGAGCCCCGTGACCAAAATAACTGAGAAAGCTAAGCCCTTTTGTAAAAAGATCGTTTAAAGCACTATTGGGTGTCGTATTAAAAGAAGATGATGTATTTGAAAAATAATAACCAATGCCACCAAAGGCAGTATCGCTCATTGTTTTTTTGTAATTGTTTAAAAAACTGCCGAATGTAGCGTCTTCAGATGTATTTGATGCCCCGCATACAAATACCATATTCTTTTTCCATAAGTTATTGTCAATGGTATAATCATTTGTATTCTGAGCTTGCTCATAAGCTTTTACCTTAGCCAGATAAGTTCCTACTTGTTCGGAATTTACCGCAGGATATCGTCCGATAGGAGTTGTCATTATAGGAGAAAAATCATTTGATGCCAGCAACACATCTGATGCGGGATATCCGTAAGTGGGTATCAGTGCCTGTGCCTGATAATCTGCATTAGCGCCGGCAGCGCCGAAAGTATTATTAAACGTAAGGCCGTGCCCTATCAGAAAAGCAAATTTGGGCTTTACAGAAAAATTATTCCTTGCATAGCGTAAAAAGTTTTTGATGCTCAGAGGATGATTACGAATACCGAAAGCAAACTGATCTTCCAAATCTTCGATATCGCATATTTTAGCATTGTAGCTGCCGCCGGCAGAGGAATTACGATATTGTTGATATTGCTGCACATATCCGCCGCTGCCGTTAATAATAATTTTATGAGAGATAATTAAAAAATCGCCCTGGTTGGCACTGCTTCCATAATTTGTGAAGTTGCGCTGCGTTATTTGCGATGGATTAATAGAAGTATATGAATTTACAGATTGTGCGGCCATTACAAAGCTCGCAGAATCTTGAGAAGGCAGTAAAAATTCATAAGTACTGCCATTTACTGCCGCAATATATCTTTGCCGGTGCGTAATATCATAAAGCACAGGCGTACTTCCATTTGCATTAAAATTAGTAATCTGCAAGCGCCGTTGAATGGCGCTTGATTTTAAATTAAAAGCAAAAGCGTTCTGCCCTCCGAAGTTAAATGTTCTCGGATAAGTCAGTGAAGCAAAAGAAACAATAGCTCTGTCATCAGAACTTGGAGCATTCGTTTCGCTGATTGTCGCACTCACATCTCCGGTTACCTTAAAATTATTGGCATTAAAAACCAATCCTTGAAACGCTCCTAATGATTGACTATTGACAACAGTTCCGCCCGGATTAAGGCTTATCGTGATTTGTCTTTGAGTGCCTACATTAGCGTTGCCGGCAATACCCACAGATATTGTACTATTTATATTGCCTGCGGCGGTATAAGGAAATAAATTACTAAATGTTGTGGAAGTACTTGCGCCGGGAGAAATGGTAATACCATATGTTTTATACTGATAATCGGACATATACACATATTCAGCTCCATTGTACGCATCTGCCGGGCCCATATTAAAAGTATTGCCTAAATTATTTTGAATAGTATAGAAAAAATAAGGCTCCGGCGCTAATCCGTTCGGAATATTTGGCGCAGCATTATTATTATAAATGGCATTCGCGCCCATATTGGTATTAACTGTAAGAAAATAAGTAGCGCTATCTGTCTCAAGGCTTTGCAATTTATTAATCTGGTCATCCGGCTTCTGAAATAATTCAGCATCAGGAGAGCCGTCATTTTGTTGTCCCCAAAATTCTATATAATCATCGTTGCCTAAGGTTCCCAAGTTGTTTGCATATACAGGAACCTGTTGCCCGTTGTGCCAAAGCTGCAATTGCGAACCTTGTGCATTTATTCCAACGGAAGATAAAGTTTGTGCAGTGATTCTGTACAAGCCGTTGTTTAATATTTTAAACTTATAATAAGGCTTACCATAAACGATCCATTCGTTGTTATACGATTGAGCATACGCACATGTTGCGGCTGTCAATAATAAAAACATCAGATAAATCGTATGGAATATTTTTCTTATCATGAAACGGTTCAATACATTATTTTATAAAAGACAGTTTTTTAGATTTCTTTTCCAAATCCAAACGCAGCGAAAATACATGTGTATATAAAGAATTTGATTGATTGGCAAGATTTACGAATGCATAATCTATTATTACATTTCCTATATGAAACCCCGCACCTATACTCGGCTGAAATATCCACTTCTTTTTTTGATTGGTAGAATCCGCATCCGAAATACCTTGTTGGAAATTGGAAATGCCTCCACGGATAAATACTTTATCGGCAATGTTTGCTTCAAGACCGAGATTTGGGTCAATGCTTATGGGCTTGCTGCTGATAAGCGTATTTCTTTTTCCATCAAAAGTTACGTGCAGGTTACTTTCTGCAAGCAAACTGAATTTTGGACTAAAAACAAAATTATATCCACCGCCGATAATCAGTCCCGGCTGTGTAATTTCCGTATGGCTTGATGGCACAATGTTACCTGCCAAAAGCAATTCTTCTTTTTCATCATCAGAGAAACTGTAACTCCAGCTATTGTATGTGGTGGTAATATCTCTCGCCGTAACACCTACGCGCCATGTGGGCGTTACAGCCTGAAAACCGGCGTCAATGCCCAAGCCCCACGCGTGGCCAAAAGATCCGACACTCCTGTAAATAATTTTTACGTTGCCGCCAAAAGACATTTGTATGTCTTCAGTATTTTTCAATACTTGTCCGTATGACAAAAGAAAAGCATAATCGCTTGCGCTGAAAGATGAAATGTTGTTCCAGTTAAACTGGCCGCTTTGCGGGTCTACCAACGTCAATGTATTCGGAATATTATCCACACCAAAACGTAGTGCGGTAATCCCGATCGTGCGTTTATCATCCTGCATGGGAATGGCTGCGGCAAAAAAATCATAACCCGCAATCCCGGAAAAATAATCGGCATGCATGACGGAAAATGTGGGCACGTTTCTTATAAATGCAAGCCCGGCAGGATTCCAATATCCGGCAGTTGCATCGTTTACGGATGCAACCGTAGCATTCCCCATACTCATAGCACGCGCACCTGCGCCAATGTTTAAAAATTCATTGGTATAGGTATAAAATTGCGCCTCTATTTTTTGACAGAAACTAATGCTGAAGAAGAGTAAAAGGAATAATTTGTTTCGGTTCATCCGGTTAAATCAAGGTAATTTTTTATCGAAATATCCTTATTCCTAATTAAACGCTGATGATAGCAAAATATTATGACAACGCAAGCCTGATATTATAAAAATACTATTCTTATTCATAAAAATCATAAAGAAGAAAGATGTATTTCTTCAATTCAGTAAGCAAAATGGAATTTTTTAAACAGAAAAATAAGTAAGCTTTTTAGCTATAACGATTTTACAATATCCACAGTATAAATGTATAAAAAAATGCTAAAATATGTTTAATAAAAAAATTCCCCCTTAATTTCGCCCCGAATAAACACTTTGTTATTACAAAGTAAAAAATAACTTTTTAACACCTAAAAACACCTAACCATGAAAAGAATTTTTACATTCTTTGTATTTGTTTTATCATTAATCAATGGCTTTAGTTTCTCACAAAATTATTATCCCATAACCTTTAGCAGCGGAATAAATAAAAATGTTATATGCCAGGGATCGGCAGCATCTACTACACTTTTTGATAATAATATTTGTTCATTTTTTTATAATGGATATAAGGGTTTATCTAACGGATTGCCAACTTCGGGAAAATTAACAAGCAGTTCTTTTCCTTCTACCGACGGCTATTATCAGTTAATTACTACATTAAATGCGAATAATGCTTTGTGGATAAATGGCACAGCAACAAGTACGCTCGTTTTTAACACAGCCAATCAAGTTTCTTATAATAGTATATTCGTGCTCGCTGCTTATGCAAATGCGAATGGAAATAACGCAAGCTTTAGTTACCAAATCAATTACACAGACGGCACATCAGAAGCTGCTGTGACAAAAACAATTTCAGACTGGACAATCGCCAATTCAACAAAAATAAAAGAAACGATTCACCGCGTTTGGGTGTCGAGCAATTCAGACGGAGGGCAAGTTTATATGTTTGACTATGCTATTGTTCCCAACAGTGCCGCAAAGAAAATAAAATCCGTCACTTTTAAAAATATTTCTGATGCTACAGGTTATTTCCCGGGGCAATTTGGCGTATTTGCCATTACAGGTTATATATCGTCTAACACAACTTTACCGGTAAAATACGGGGAAAAATTGTCTTGTACTTATACCAATAAACAAATAAAATTAGAATGGACGACTACTTCAGAAATTAATAATAATTATTTTGATATCCAAAAGTTTGTCAATAATCAATGGGTGCCCATCGGAAAAGTTAAGTCTGATATTACTTCCGGCAACGGCAGCAATTATTCTTTTACCGATCAAAATCCTGTAAATGGCAATAATCTTTATCGCTTAGTGCAGTTCGATTTAGACGGCAATTCAGAGATAAGCCCGACTGCTGCAATAAATGTAATCGGATTGACTGAAACCGTAAGTGTATATCCCAACCCTGCAAGCAATTATTTATCCCTGTCTAATGTAAGCGCCGGCTCCATTATAAAAATCATTAATCTAAACGGAAGATCCGTATTAAATACCTTATACAATTCCGCAGCAATCAATATCTGCTCGCTTCCTTCAGGCATTTATTTTATCCAGATTTCTGATAATAATCGTAAGATTAATACATTCAAATTTATAAAACAATAATGTGCATGCATGCATAAAAATTATATTGCACCAATCCAAAAGTTGGTGCAATTTTATATATATATAACAGAAAAAATTATAGCGAGCAGAATTAACTGCCTTATTATCATTAAATAGTACTTTTGTAATTATGTATTTTAATCTTAATGACAGCATTAACCTGTTGCGAAAGTTTACATTCCGCCGATTTTGGAATGCAGCTAAAGTTGTAGGCAGTTATCAGCTAAGTAAAATATTGAAAAAACCTATTCAATGGGGAATGCCTATTTCCATATCGTTCGAGCCTACTACTTCCTGCAATCTTCGTTGCCCGGAATGCCCGAGCGGCCTTCGTTCTTTCACGCGCGGGAGAGGGATGCTGAAAAATAATTTTTTTACCGATACAATCGATGATATCTATAAAGACATACTTTACCTGATCTTCTACTTTCAGGGCGAGCCCTTTTTAAATACCGATTTTTTAAAAATGGTAAAGTATGCTCATGACAAAGGAATCTATACTGCCACATCTACCAATGCGCATTATCTGACAGATGCCAAATCAAAAGAAGCCGTAGAAAGCGGATTGGACAGATTGATTATTTCCATCGACGGCACCACGCAAGATGTTTACGAACAATATCGCGTAGGCGGAAAACTGGAAAAAGTATTGCAGGGAGCACGCAATATCGTAAAATGGAAAAAAGAATTGAAAAGCAAAACACCTTTCGTTTTTTTCCAGTTTCTCGTAGTAAAGCCCAATGAGCATCAAATAGAAGATATAAAAAAATTGGCAAAGGAAATAGGTGTGGATCAGGTGCGTTTCAAAACAGCGCAGGTTTACGATTACGAAAACGATCCGCACGATCTTATTCCTACTATTGATAAATACAGCCGCTACCGCAAAGATAAAAACGGGAAAATGCAAGTTAAGAGCGGCATGAAAAATCATTGCTGGAAATTATGGCATTCCAATGTAATTACCTGGGACGGACTCGTAGTGCCTTGCTGCTTTGATAAAGATGCCATGCACAGGTTGGGAAATCTTAAAACACAATCGTTCAAAGAAGTTTGGCACAATGATAATTACAAGCAATTCCGTAAAGAATTAATGACAAGCCGGCAAAACATTGACATTTGCGCCAACTGCTCCGAAGGCTTAACGGTTTGGGAAGATTAACTTACGAAAACTATATGGAAAAAATGAAAGAATTGACCGCAGACGGAAAATTTAGAAGTACCTATCATCGTACAAGAATAAATATTCTCTATACGGCAATATGGCTAAACCAATACGTTCGGGATTTTATACATCAATTCGATCTCACACCGCAGCAATATAACATCTTAAAAATTGTAGCCAACAGTGAAAAGCCTATGAATGTATTACAAATCCGCGACAGAATGTTTGAAAAACTCAGCGACTCCAGCCGTTTGATCAACCGATTGGAATTAAAAGGATTATTGTCCAAGAAAAAATGCTGGGAAGATAAAAGATTAGTAGAAATTACCATTACCACAGCGGGCTTAGCAGTCATTGAAAAAGTATCTGAACATATATTTCAATTAGACGAGCCATTAAAAGGCCTTGGTGAAGAAGATGCTGAAAAAATTTCAGAATTATTGCTGCAAATGCGTAAAACAAGTTCGAAAAAATCAGAATATTAATTGAATGAAGATCTGTAAAATTTCTCTGTCTATTTTATTGGTTATATTTTTTCATAATGCACAGTCTCAATCTTATTCTCCCAAATACGAAATGCGCGGGGCTTGGATAGCCACCGTTGTCAATCTCGATTGGCCTTCCAAGCCGGGATTAAGCGTAACACAGCAAAAACAAGAGTTTATCGATATATTGAATAAAGATAAACAAACAGGCATCAACGCAGTATTTGTACAAATCCGCCCTTCAGGCGATGCATTTTATCCTTCCCAGTACGATCCCTGGAGCGAATATTTAACCGGACGGCAAGGGCAAGCGCCCGTTCCATTTTACGATCCTTTAAAATTCATGATCGATGAAGCGCACAAAAGAGGAATAGAATTTCATGCATGGATCAATCCATACAGAATGGTTTTTAATACCGCAACTTCTTCCGTAGCAGCAAATAATATTACAAGATTGCATCCTGAATGGTTTGTTACATACGACCATAAAAAAATATTTAATCCGGGATTGCCTCAATCTGTCGATTATCTGGTTGGCGTAGTGTCAGACATTGCATTGCGGTATGATATTGACGGGATACATTTCGATGATTATTTTTATCCCTATCCTACTGCAGGGCATTTTAATGACGATGCGGCATACAGGCAATATGGCCGCGGAATGGATTTGGACGATTGGCGCAGATCCAATTGTGATTCTGCCATTAAAAAAGTTCACGATGCCATTCTTCGCATCAACCCGATGATTAAATTCGGCGTAAGTCCGTTTGGCATTTATCAAAACAAGTATCAAGACTCTGAAGGAAGCGATACGCGCGGCACAACCAATTATCACGATTTATATGCTAATATTTTATTATGGCTGAAAAAAGGATGGATAGACTATGTGGCACCTCAACTGTATTGGCCAATCGGTAAACAAGGCCAGGATTATCGGATATTGCTCGATTGGTGGGCTAAACATACTTATGGCAAAGATTTGTACATCGGCCATCCAATTGCCTATGGCATTCGGCAAAATACTGACGAATATGTTACAGCCTTTTCAAACCCAAATGAGTATCCCGACGAAATAAAATTGCTTCGTCAATATCCTCAAGCCAAAGGAAGTGTTTTCTGGAATAATAAATCGCTGCTTTTAAATCCAAGCGGCATAAGAGATTCACTTATAAACAATTATTTCAAATATCCTGCATTGGTTCCCCCTATGAAATGGATTGATAATAATCCTCCGCAAGCTCCTGAAATATGGCTGTCATCAAATGGTTCCTCACAGGTTCAGGGATCGTTGGACGAAATTTCACAATCGGAGATTGTAAATAAATATGTCTTGTACATTTCGCAAGATGCTGCAACGCTCGGGCGGCAACCTATACAAATAACCGGCGGCGATAATGGCATTAACAAATTTGCATTTACCATCTTACAGCAAAACATTCCGCAAGGAACAGATCAGTTTTTTGCAGCGGTAACGAGTGTAGATAAAGAAAATAACGAAAGCGGACTGAGCAATATTATACGCTTCCGGAAAATGCCCAACGGCCAATGGCGCGGATTTTCAGGGCATTAAGAATGCGTTTCAACAAGCTTGCGGCATCCTTTAAAATAAATAACATACACTTCTTTATTTACGGTACGATTTTTTTATTTTTGCAGCTAATCCAAAAGCAGAATCAGGAGAATGAAAAAAATTGAATTGGAGATAATAGCCTTGTCACACAGCATGTCGGGAACACAATCTTATGCAATAGTTCTCGGTGAAGTAAACGGCTTAAGAAGGCTACCGATAGTGATTGGCGGTTTTGAAGCACAAGCTATTGCAGTGGCTTTGGAACGGATGAAGCCATCCCGCCCTTTAACACACGATTTGATAAAAAATTTTACGGCTGCTTTTAATATCGAATTAGTGGAAGTCATCATCAATGATTTGCAGGAAGGTGTATTTTACTCCACTTTGGTATGCATCAATGATAAACAAACTGCAGAGATTGACAGCCGCACAAGCGATGCTATTGCATTAGCCGTAAGATTTGGCTGCCCGATTTATACTTACGAAAATATTTTGGAAAGTGCAAGCATTGTAATGGATGAAGCAAATGCTTCGGAACCTCACATACAAAGTACGCCTTCCGCGCCCATTCCCGGGTTTGGCAATGAAGCCCTTTCGGCAAAATCTATTGAAGAATTACAAAATTTACTGGATCAGGTGTTGGAATCCGAAGACTATATAAAAGCCGCAGCTATCCGTGACGAAATCAATCGCAGAAAAAGATAATGGTTGTTTTTCCCAATGCAAAAATCAATATAGGATTATTTATCACAAATAAACGTGATGACGGTTTTCACGATCTTGAAACTGTTTTTTATCCTATACCGTTTTGTGATGCTTTGGAAGTAATGCCGAATAAGAAAAATGAATTTAATTTTACATGCTCCGGATTGCCGGTGGAAAATACATCTGAAAATCTTTGTATAAAAGCATACAAACTTATCAGAAATGATTATCCGTTTATTCCGGAATTGCAAATGTGGCTGCATAAAGCCATTCCTACAGGTGCAGGATTAGGCGGAGGCAGCGCAGATGCTTCTTTTACACTGAAATTGCTGAACGAAGAATTTCAATTAAACATTTCCGAAGAAAAATTATTGCAATATGCGCTTTCGCTGGGAAGCGACTGCCCTTTTTTTATTCAAAACAAAGCCTGCATTGCCAAAGGTCGCGGCGAAATCATGGAACCGGTAAATGTTGATTTGCGCAACTATTATATCATTGTTGTTCACCCAGGAATTCATATCAACACAGGCTGGGCTTTCAAACAGCTGCAACCAAAACCTGTAGGTTTTTCCCTGAAAAAAATTGCAGAGGAAAAGATTGAAACCTGGCGGGATTTTGTAAGAAATGATTTTGAAAAACCTGTTTTTGAACTTTATCCGGAAATTAAAAAAATTAAAGAAGAGCTTTATAAGAAAGGCGCTTTGTTTGCATCTATGACGGGATCGGGAAGCAGCGTTTACGGATTGTTTTCAGAAGATCCGGCAAATATTGAATTTGAATTTAAAGCAAAGTATCTTCGGTTTATTTCTGTATTGTAGCCACTTTCATATCATCGGAAGAAAAACTGAATGGCAATAACTGATGCGCATTTTCTACTACCAACACCTCTCCTTCCAATCCGCTCATAATGATTTTTATATTTTGCTGAAACCTGTTTTCATATTCCACCAATGATTGCCTGCAAATGCCGCAAGGCGTAATCGGTTTGATGCTTTCCCCGTTTTTATTATCATAACTTATGGCAATCGTTTTAATTAATTTATCCGGTTGCAGCGAAGATACTGCGCCAAGCAACGTTCTTTCCGCGCAGATAGCTACGGGATAGCTTGCATTCTCCTGATTGGTAGCCGACACGGTTTCTCCATTATCCAATAAAGCTACAGCAGATACGTGAAAATTCGAATATGGCGCATAAGCGCTTTTTGTATTTATCCTTGCCTTTTCCAGAAGATCTTTATCTTCCTTGTTTAATTCATTGATACCTGCAAAAACTTCATATTTAAAAGAAAAATCTTTTTGCATATTAATAGTTATTTAAATAAAAATGTCAAAACCATTTGTCTTGACATTATTATTGTTATAAAAATACAACTTTATTATTTTATAGCTTTAAATATTCGTTTCCAGCGAGGGCCGTTTTGCCAGCTGAACCATATCAAAGACGCTTTTCCCACAATCGCCGATTCCGGTACGAAACCCCAATAGCGGCTATCCTGGCTGCGATGGCGATTATCTCCCATCATCCAGTAATAATTATATTCAAATGTGTACTGGTTGGTGGTTTTGCCGTCTATGATAAATTGATTTCCTTTTTGTTCAAAAGAATGATGCTCGTATGTATGAATAATCCTTTGATACAATGGAATATTTTCCGGTGTAAGTGTTACGGTAACTCCTTTTTTGGGAATCCATATCGGCCCGTAATTATCTGCCGTCCAAGTATGCGGCGTATTTTCAAAATAAGGGAATAATGCGCTGCTCGGCAAGAAGTTTACTTCGAACTTTACTATGTTCGGCAATTTTTTAAATGCTGCAGTATCTTCTGCGCGCATGTCTACAATATATTGATTATTGCTGCCATTGACAGGAGATAATTCCGGTTCATCAGTTTCGTTTACGGGATCTATTTTTATTTGTAAATTTTTAGATAGATAATCATCGTCAAATGCTTGCCCGTTTGTTGTAACCAAATATTCCATTTGCGATTCGGCAGGTACATAAGCAGGCTTGCCATTTACATACAATGAAGAATTTATTAATTGAATGGTATCTCCCGAAATGCCTGTGCATCGTTTAATATAGTTATCCGTTTTATCCAATGGATGAACCAAAATTTTATGTTCAGCCATTAATGCATCACGATCGCCATGATATACTTCTCGCAACACGTCGTAATACGGAACTGCGGAAAGATATTCAGGCTCATTGATAATGGTATCGCCGGCAGGAAAATTGAAAACAACCACATCGTTTCTTTTTATTTCTCCTAAAGCAGGTAATCGTTTATATGGCCATTGAACCAATTTGGTATAAGAAGGCGTAGTTGTAGAAAATGGCATCGTGTTGTGAACGAAAGGAAAGCTAATCGGCGTCATAGGAATACGCGGGCCATAACTCATTTTATTTACAAAAAGAAAATCGTTTATCAACAGCGTTTTTTCCATACTTCCTGTAGGAATTACGTATGCTTCAAAAATAAAAGTGCGGATAATTGTTGCTGCCACAGTAGCGAAAACCAATGCATCTATCCATTCGCGGGCTGTTGATTTTTTATATTTCTTTACAGCGTCTCGGCCGAGATATTTTATCTTATCTGAAAAGCCCACATAAGGCAAAAATATAAAAGGCGCAACGGCTGTAAGCGCATGATCGATTAATGAAAAACGCCCGAACTGCATTACGAAAATAATCGTAATCCATATAGTGATAAACTGTCCGGCAATAGGGATTAATTGCAACCAGAACCAAATTTTTCCGATACCGCAAAGGTCGCATATAATCCATGTGTTATAGAAAGGAACAAAGGCTTTCCACGGCGCAATGCCTGCTTTTTTGAACATTCCGTACACGCCCACAGGCCAACCTATCAAATACAAAATAACGTATAACCAACCCATTATAACTATGTTTAATTATTGATTGAAAGCAAATGTAAAGGAATTATCGGTTGTCGTAACTGCTAATTTTGATAAGAAGACGATAAACAGGATGAATGGAATCCATTCAAATTAAAATCGTTAAATAAATATAACTGCTTGGCTTATCTTAAAGACAACCCAAGCAGTTATTATGCCGACCGCTATAGTGGGGGGTATTAATGAATAAATTCAGCTAATTTATCGTACACATCCGCGCCTCGTAAATTATTATCGATTATTATTCCCTCAGGGTCGATTAATACATTTTGCGGAATAGCGTCGATTCCGTATTGTACAGCCACCTCGTTCTTAAAGCCTTTCAAATCGCTGACCTGCGTCCAAGGCAAACTATCGTGGTGTACCGCACCCAACCATGCCGCTTTGCTCTCGTCAAGAGACACACTGATGATTTGAAGATCTTTATTGTTTTTTTTCAGTTTTTTATAAGCGGCAACAAGATTTGGATTCTCTGCACGGCAAGGACCGCACCAGCTTGCCCAAAAATCTACCAGTACATATTTGCCGCGATAATCCGATAATTTTATTGGATTGCCGCTCGTATCGTTTTGCGTAAAGTCCATGACTTTTCTGCCCGGATTTCTTTTTTGAGCAATAGATATTTTATTCTGAATTGCTTTACCCAATAGAGTATTTTTCAAATCGGGAGAGAATGCAGCAAAATGCTGTTGCGCAGTATCAGGATTAAATGAATATCCCAAATCCGTTAACTGAAATGCTTCTAAAGCGATATAAGAATCTTTGTTAGAATCTATAAACGATTTCCTTATTTGCATTGCATTGGCATACGCAGCTTTACAACTGTCTCTTGCCCTTAGAAATCCGGGGTCGGTCGTGTCGGATGAATGACCGTATTTCGCAATATAAAAATTAAGAATTTGATTGTAAGGCTTAAGACGGGATTCAAGCAACGCCTTATCATCATTTATTTTTGAATTCAAAATTTTTGCACGCTTAACTGAATCTTTAACCGCTATTTGCACAGGCTTATTATTTTCGATATAGAAACTTAATTCATCGCCTGAATACCATCTTATTGCCGTATCTCCTTCATGTCTCATTCGAAGGCTTGCGTTTAATGGAGACGAAAAAAGTTTTCCTTTAAATTCGAATTTCCCGTTTTTGAGGTTTGATGGAATCTATTTGAATTTCTTTTACATTCAAGGGGTAACTCAAATACAATATTATTGGCAATTCTTTCGATTGTATAGTTCCTTTGATTACAAAACCGTTTTCCTGTGCAAAAATTGTTGCCGTAATTATTATTCCTAATATAGCTAAGAGTGTTTTTTTCATTTGTATAATTTTAATATTCTTTCGATTACATTTTTATTTTTTACCGAAAAGCGTTTCTAATTTCTCGTCTAATTCATTTCCGCGTAGGTTTCTGGCGATGATTTTGCCATTCGGATCTATTAAGAAATTAGAAGGTATCGCTTCTATGCCATATAATTGGGCGGCACTGCTTTTGAAGCCTTTCAATTCGGATATTTGTATCCAGGGCAAACCATCATAGCGAACTGCATTTACCCAAGCAGAGCGGATTTTAGCCTCATCAAGCGATACGCTAAGTATAGTAAAATTGTTGCCCTTATATTTTTTAAAAGCCGCTACAAGATTTGGATTTTCCGCCCGGCAGGGATGGCACCACGATGCCCAGAAATCGAGTAACACATAATGCCCTCGAAAATCGGAGAGCTTTACAAGATTTCCGAGCGTATCTTTTTCTGCAAAATCTGGAGCAATTCTGCCCATCATTGTTGCTTTGTTCTTATTAATAAAGGTCTGAATTTCCTTCCCTAAAGAAGATTCTTTAAGAGTAGTAGAAAATTTGTCGAATTTCGGTTGCGCTGTGTCGGGATTAAAATTATAAGCAAGCTCTACTTCTTTAAAAGCTTCAAGAGATACATAGGAATTTAGATGCGTATAAATAAAGCTTTTTGTAACGCTGTCGTAATCATGCTGGGTGGATGTCATTATTTTCCTTGCAGGAATTAAAAATGAACTGTCTATACGTTGTTCGGGTGTAAGCGAGTAATATACCTTAGTTAAAGAATCTGCACTTCGGCTATATGGCATTTGAATTTTATGAAGCGCTATGTCATCATCATTTGTTCGAGATCCCTTTACAATTGCGTTTTTCAATGAATCGGGAAATACAATATTAATATCTGAATTCTCTAAATAAAAATACAGCCTGTCTTTTTGTTTATATAAAGGCTCGTTCGGATTATTTTGAACCGTTAATGTTACTCCGGCGGGAGAAGATAAATGTCCTTTAAATATAAAATTACCCTTATCCAAAACTGTTGAATCTAAAACATTAGTCGTATCGTCTATATAATTAAGAAAAATTTTTGTCGGTTGTTTTAAAACGTACGGTATTTTCCCTTGAATAATATAACCATTTTGGGTAAATCCGCTAAAGGGAATGAGCAAAAGAATGAGTATTACATTTTTTGTTTTCATAATTCGTATAATTTGTTTTTTTACAGATTTAAATTTTACGGCACCAATCCAATTTCACTAATAAATATTGCATTATATGCGCTTACATATGGTACACAAGACAAGGATGTAAAGCGCAAATATTTTGCAGTAACCTCTCCTGTATTGAGTGTTTGCATATTATTGCTAATGTCTCCTGCAAACGTTCCATTATCTGTCCAATTGGTTCCGTCCATACTTGTTTCAATTTTTATAGAAGTAGAATAGCCGCCATAGGTTGGATAATGTAAATTTGCAGGTAAATTATATGTAACAGCGCTAAATGAAATTTCCTGATTGAAATTGATGGCAATCCATTGAGGCATTGATTGTGTTATATTAGATACCCAATAGGTAGCCGTGTTGTTGTCCAAAATATTGGTTGCTACAAAGGAGCTATAAATTGAAGATACTCCGGCAATAGTCCATTTGGTTTTACGAATAAATGTAGGTTTACCTGCTTTAAACACTACATAAAACACTTGCTCTTTTGCTATATCTTGTACGTTGCCGTCAATAGACTGAATTACTATCGGAACTACATAATCGATATAGCCGTCTAACTTCGATTCTTGTATTATATTAATTTGTACAGAATCCGACATATCGGAGCCAGCAACAATATGACACGTAGGTTTATAAAATAAGTATGCATTTGAAGGCAATAGAGTACCGTTCCCGTAAGCTGAATTGTAGTCATCGATTTTAGTTGTATCTACGGCAAAAGTAACCCAATGCTCTCCGGTGGAGGCGCCTCCGGATAATTTAGCCTTCAATCCTACAACGATGACAGAATCTTTCAAAACCGGCATAGCTGTTACAAGTGTATCGGTTCCCGAACTTGCTTGTATAGAAATATTGTCCGCCGGCAAAACGGATTTTATATTGTCTTTAGAACATGCCGAAAACAGAATGAGAAAACAAAATAAAAGCCTATATTGTAATTTCATTTTAATAATATTTAGATTGAATTTTTTTAGCAAATGCTTACCATTAGGGGTTTTGTTGCATGTCCGGATTGAATTGTAGTACCTGCACCGGTATTTGTAAAGTATATTTTGTACTATGTGGCGGCAATGTAGCGATAACATTTTCTTGTGCGTCGTATCGATACACCGTATCCATTCTACCCTCTTTATTGAGCCTGCGCATATCAAACCATCGCAATCCGCTAAATGGCAATTCATGTTTTCTTTCAATCAAAACGTTTTTCAATACGCTGTCTTTATTATCCGATTGATAGGGTTCATAGTTGCTTGCCGAAAATCGGTCTTTACGTATATCGTCTAATTGTTGCAAAGCGGTAGATAAATCATTGGAACGTGCTGCCGCTTCGGCTATTATTAATTTCATTTCTTGTACGGATGTACCTGTGTTTACGTATTGCAAAGAAGGTGTTCTACCGGCAGGATAGTATAATGTAGCCCCTCTTATCGCATAGGTATAAGCATCGGTGCTGTAATAAAGCTCACTGACACGTAAATCATTTGTAGCAAACGACCGCATAAAATCTAAGGTGACGGTATTGTAACCAATGATCATTCTTCCATAAATAACATCGGGCTGAATGCTGATGTTAGCCGTAGCGGGGGGCGCTCCGTTAAAATCAAGCATGGTTGCCGAGCTTTTTTCTAAAGCCAGCTCTGCATTTTTTCGCGCATCGGTGTAATCACCGGCATAAAAATAAATTCTTGCCAAAACACTATACGCTGCTGCAATAGAACCGCGAAAACGATTGTTGCTGTTATCAACCGGTAAATCGGGAATAGCTGCGTTTAAATCGGAAATAATTTGAGTATAAATTTCTTGTATTGTACTTCGTGCCGGAGTTGTTTGACTTACATCGTTTGATATAACAAATGGAACACCAAGGTCTTTATCAGCAGTAGATGAATCGTACTCATTTCCGTATTCATTTACCAAATAAAAATATTCAAATGCACGCCCTAAGAGAGCTTCTGCGTTGAGACTTCTTTTTTGTTCATCAGTAGCACTTGTTGCTTTGTCTATCCCCAATAATACCGTATTGTATTTATTTATATTGGCATAATGTTGTCCCCATAAGGGCGGGGAGATGCTTAAATCGGTTGAGAATTGGGGTGCCCATGTAAACATAAGTTCACTGACTGCCGATGGAGGAACAGTTATGGTAGGATAATCAGTATAATCTGAAAAAATATCCAAATAAGATCCGACAGTACCGATACCATAATCCAGTGAGACATCATTCAGCCACAAATCATAATCATTGGCAGTTTTCAGTAAGGTATATCCTTTTGGCTGTACATTAAGATATTTATCGCATCCGGAAATTGAGACACAGCAAATAACCAAAGCGTTTATAATATATTTAGAATATTTCATTGTTATTTGAATTTAAAAATTGGTAAATATCCCGAAGGTATAGGTGGGTGTTACATACGATTTTTGATACCCGCCTGTTGCCGCACTATAATTATACTTGTTCAGCCCGACTGTCCATATATTAGATGCTTGCAACTTTATCTCAAGATGCGAGAATCCAAGTTTCCTGATAAATTTGTTCTTATCCATGCTGTAAGAAAGAACTATATCTCCCAGCGTTATATAATCCGCGTTTACTATATATTTGTCTGCATAGTTGTACACACCGTTTGCATAATAATTGCTGTAAGCACTCAACGCCATTACATCTGTCTTGGTTTCATCACCGGCTTGTTTCCAATAATCGCCGGCTCCTTTCAGCGGTCTTGTTGCAGCAGGATTCGGACGTGGCACAAATACTTTGAACCCGCCGTAATAATTGAACATGCAATAAATGTAAAAGCTGCCTATATCCCATCGATTGCTTATGCCCGCATTAATGGTAGGAATTGAAGACCCTGCGTATTGGATAATATTAGAAGTATCGTTACTGAATGTATAATAAGTTGAGGAACCCGTTGTATTATCTTCTGTATGATATATTGTTCCTTTTGTATTTTTTACGGTCGGATATCCTAAACTATCCAAGCCTGCATAACGGTAAGCAAATAATGCTCCGACAGGTGCTCCTTGCACAAAGCCCAGATTATTGATTTCCATAGGAGAATACTCCTTTCTGTTGAGACCTGAAATTAAATAATCCTGATATACTTTCTGCACTTTACTGGTATTGTGTGCCAAAATAAATCCTGTGTTCCAGTTGAATTTTTTATTGCTTATCCAATCGGCATGTAAACTTATTTCTATGCCTTTATTGGTAATGTCTGCACTGTTTATCAACGAAGGGCTGGTGCCAATGGTTGGGTCAATCTGTGCACTACTCATAACATCGGTAGTTTTTTTATTGTAATAATCTATACTACCATAAATATGTTTAAACAAAGCATAGTCCAAGCCTATATTGAAATTGTTCGTTTTCTCCCAACGCAAACTGCTGTTGGCATTGGATTTCAATATTAAGGAAGAAGTATATGGAGAGGTATAAAAATTTGTTTGAGACTCTGCAATTACCTCAGGCAGCGATGATTTTGCCACATTCCCATTGAAGCCATCGGCTATGCGCAGCTTCAGCATTTTTATCCATGAAACATTTTCCATAAATTTTTCTTTATTAATGTTCCATGCTGCACCAACCGACCACAAAGGTTTATATTTATATTTAGGATTTGTGCCGAAAAGATTGGACTGGTCTATACGCATACTTCCTGTAACGGAATAAGTATTTCTAAATGAATAAACAATATTGGTATAGCCAGATAAATATCTGTCTTTTGAATAGGACTGGTCGAAAAAATCAGAATAATTGGATGAATTAAATAAGGAACCAAAAAACGCACCTGTTACATTTCCACTAAAAAGGCTGCCGTAATCAACAGGCTGCTGTAACAATGTTTGATCATCGTAACCGAAATAGGAAGCTATATTTCCCTCATCTATCACCTGTCTTACCTCCGTTCCCAATATTGCATTAAAAGAATGTTGAGAACCGATAACTTTATTATAATTCAATTGAGCCCTGAGTGTATAACTTGAAAGATTGTCGTGCTGTTGTTTAAGAAAACCACCTTCCGGAATATTGAATGTAAGGTTTCCTGTATTATCTTGTGTAACTGCACTATTAATATATTGTCTTGCCTCAGATGAATTTCCGGAAGCATAATGTTTTATATCTGTAACGGATCTTTCATATATACCACCGAAAGACAAATCAAAACCGCTGCCAATAATATAATCAAAATTGGCAGTAACGCTATTGTTGATAGTATGTGTTCTATCGGTTACTTCGTTAATTTCACTTAATGGATAATAACGCGCGTCTTCCAATCCTAAAGACATTATGTAATTATTATAAAACGGATTCGCATTTGATCCCTGAGAAACGGACAATGGATTTCCGTTTACATCTTTTAAATGTTCATAAGGATATAGAGAGGTAATATCGGGTACCGGAGCACCATTGATATATGATTCCTGATAATTGGTTGTCAGTTCCAACGAAAGTTTTTTGGAGAACTTTAAGGTTGTTCGTCCGGTCAGCAAAAGCTTGTAATCATTGTTCTTAATTTGTTCTGCTCTATCGCCTGTATAGTTTGCAGTAAAATAATAAAGCGCATTAGGACCTCCTCCCGAAACATCTACATTGTATGTTTGCGTTACGGCTGCGCGCAAAAAATACTTTCCATAATCTTTGATGTTGTTATAATCTTCAAGCGCCGCATACGACTGTTGCGCCTGATAAGGTGTAATCACATTTGCCATCTGCTGCGCCAAAATATAATATACAGGAGAAATAGAAGAACTAAGCGTTTTCGTAGAAAGTTGCCCCCATGTGTCAGCATTAACTACGTAATTATTTTTCTGATAATTTGTAACAATGGCGGAAGCGTCATCTGCCCAACGGTATCGCGTATAATTTTCTTTAGGTGTAATCCCTAGTGTAGCACGAAACGAAATCAGTGGTTTTCCAACCTTCGCTTGTTTTCTTTCTATCACAATCACACCATTTGAAGCACGTACTCCGTAAATGGCTGCAGCTGCGGCATCTTTTAATATGGTAACAGATTTGATTTCGTTAGGATCAATCATGTCCATCGTAAGTTCCGTAGGATAGCCATCCACCACAATCAATGGTTGCGAATTTGCAGAGATAGTAGAAATGCCGCGAATATTGAAAAGGCTGTGGGAGGATGGATTCCCATTCGCGTCCTGAAAATTAAATTGCACATTAGGGTTAATCATCAATCCGGGCAATTTATTTACCAACCCGTCCAGAAAATTTGTACTTATTCTTGACTCATATTCTTTAGTCGTTATCTGCGAAACGGCACCTGTGCTTTGTTCCGGGCGAATTTTTTGATATCCTGTATTTACAGCGTTTAAAGAAAAAGAATCCAATTCATGTACCAGAGCTTCCAGTCTCACATTAATTGCCGTTTCATCACCAACCGTTATTTCTTTTTGCTTATATCCAACATAAGCGAATATGAGCTTCTCTCCTTTTTGTGCAGCAATTTCAAAATCTCCTTTTTCATTGGTAATGGTATATGTAACGGTTTCAAAATGCCCTTTTCTATCAAGCACAATGCTTACGTTTGGCAATGGATTGCCGTCTGTATCCGTTACATGACCATGGATTTTTGTTTGATCGGATTTTTGAACCACAACAGATTGTGCAGCTGCAACATTTTCTTCTTTAGACTGTATTACAATATTCTTATTTACGATTTTATATTGCAACGGCTGTTCTCTGAAACATTCATCCAATGCTTTTTGCAGGGAAACATTTTTCAAATTCAATGTTACCGGCATTGCTTTATTCAATAAAGCATAATTATAAAAAAATACATAGCCACTTTGATCTTCTATTTTTTTGAAAACATCGATCAGTAAAGTTTTTTTTACTGATAAAGTAATTGTTTGCGACAACCCTTTAGCACTTAGCTGCAAGCATCCTACGATTAATAAAGTCGCAATAATTTTCATAGTACATATCAAGATTTTTTTAAGCAGTAATCTTCGCCGTATGGCAAAGAATTTTGTTGCATTTAATTGCATAGTTTTGCAAAGTTTGAGTGATGATAATAAACATTCCGTGACGGTTTGTATTTTTAGTTATTCAAACATATTCTCCGCTCTGCCTCTCACTGCAGGGCGGTTTTGTTTTGAACGACCATCTATATTTTTATTTCATAATAATCAGATTTTTATTTTCGATTCGATAATGGATATTACTGAAAGACAATATTTTCAATACTTCAGACAAGTTACAATCCCGTGTAATTTTTCCTCCGAAATGCATATCGGAAATGCCCCCTTCGTATTCAACATTCACATCGTACCATCTGCTAATCTGGCGCATAATACCTTGTAAATTTTCTCCGTCTTCAAAATCAAAATATCCGTTTTTCCAAGCTATAGAAGCCCCTATATTTTTATCAACTTCTATTTTGATATTACCTGTACTGTTAATCTGTCCTTGTTGCCCCGGGATTAATACCGTACCTTCTGTTTTATCGGTATTTATTTTCACTTTCCCCTCAAGCAGCGACACTTTGGTACTCGGTTCGTCCTCATAAGCATTTATATTAAAGTGTGTTCCTATATCTTCTATAACATTCCTTCCTGTTTTTACACGAAACGGCATATTCTCAATATGAATAACCTCAAAATACGCTTCACCAGTCACTTCCACTACTCTTTCCTTTCCGGCAAACGCAACCGGATAGCGTATAGATGAAGCTGCATTCAGCCAGACTTTTGTTCCGTCAGGTAATACCAATCTATATTGTCCGCTACGCGGTGTGGATAATGTATTATATCTGGCAGAAACATTATCGTTTTTATTATTCTGATAGATTAATAATCCATCATCGCTTTTTATAATATTGCTTTGCCCTTGATTAAAGACTTGTCCCTTTTGCACGCTGTCCAATACAACTTCACTTCCATCCGCTAAAGTCAATATTGCTTTGTTACCTCCTGGTAAAATATCTTTTGAAATATTCGCAGTTTCCGCAATGATTTGTTTTTTTATAGATTTTTCTTTCCAATAATAAACCGCAATTCCTGCACTTATTAATAGGATGATCGCGGCGGCGGCACTAAATCTAAATTTTATCTTTGTCGGAGTTTTGACAGAAATATTATCAAATCCTAACATCTCATCAAGCTTAGCTTTAATCCTCATACGGATTTCATCATTTTCGCTTTTCGCTTCTAATTGTGTATCATCTACATTCTTATTGTACCAATTCTCTATTGCCTCCCGCTCTTCATTGCTACAGGTATTAGAAAAATAACGGTCCAATACATTTTTTATCTGTTCATCACTAAGCATAACAATACTTTCTTAATATTAGAGTGTATAAATCAAAAAGGAGGTGGTAGAAAAAGGAAAGATTTTTCAAAAAAAATTAAAGCGTAATAGCATAGATACAACTGACTATGCAACCCAAAGAAACAGTGCTACCTAAAGTCTGGCGAATAACTTTTAAGGCATTATAAATTTGTTTTTTTACGGTCTCCTCCGAAATATTCATTTTTTCTGCAATTTCTTTGTGAGACAGATGTTCTTTCCGGCTTAGAAGAAATACTTCTTTCATTTTTTCGGGAAGTGTATTTACAATATTGTCGATAGTAATTTCCAAATTATTAGCGTCTAACTGAGATTCAACCACTGGATTAAACACTGGGTCCAATGCTTGGGAAAGCGATTCCTTATAAGAATATTTTTGAATATTTTTTTGGATAATACGCAAGCTGATATATTTAGCAGAAGTATATAAATAAGCAGACAATGCACTATTAATCATGATCGATTTTCTGCGTTCCCACAACGAAGCAAAAAGCTCCTGCACAACATCTTCGGCGTCGTCGGCAGAGCCAAGTATCTTAAATGCATTACGATATATTGTCGCCCAGTAACGATTGTAAATTTCGTTGAACGATGCGGTGTCATTTTCTCTTAATAAGTCCAAGAGCTGATTATCAGTATATTGCAATAAAAGAGACATTAAGCATTCTGCTATTTTAGAATAGACCTAAAATTAAGAGAATTTTCACAACAAAATAATAATTCTTAAACATACAGATGTACGCTTTTGCGGTAATAAAAGGAAGGAAGGAATTTTTTATTAAACAATCGGCTGTAAATAACTCATACATTCTTTCAAACTATCTTTCCAGTCTCTTAATTGAATGCCATAATCTTCTACAATTTTTGATTTATCCAATACGGAATAGTGCGGGCGTTTTGCGGGCGTAGGAAATTTAGATGTGGGAATAGCATTAACTTTACAATTCAGGTTTGCAAGATTTTTTATTTCCACCGCAAAATCAAACCATGAAATAATACCCGAATTGGTAAAATGATAAATACCATATTCTTTTTTATCGGATGAAATAATTTCACAAATAGCAATCGCTAAATCTCTCGCATAAGTTGGTGTTCCCACCTGATCATTCACAACGCTTATTTCTTCTTTTTCGTTCATCAGGCGAAGCATTGTTTTTACAAAGTTTTTCCCGAAACTGCTGTACACCCAAGCTGTACGGATGATGATTGTTTTATCATTCTTTGCTAATGCGGCTTGTTCGCCCTGCAGTTTTGTTTGTCCGTAAAAGTTTACCGGATTGGTTTTATCGTCCGTTTTATAAGGGCTTTTATTATTGCCGTCAAATACATAGTCTGTTGAAATATGTATGAGCGTTGCGTTTAACCCTTTGCATAATTCCGCAATATAACCTACATTTTCGCCATTTATTTTTTCAGACAAATCCTTTTCAGTTTCTGCTTTATCTACCAAAGTATAGGCTCCGCAATTGATGAAATAATCGGGATTATATTTATCAAATGCTTGTGCAATGGAAGTTTGTGACGATAAATCCATCTCTTCCCTGTCAAGAAAAATAAATTTAAATTGCGGATATGAAACATGAGCATTTAATAATTCGCTTCCTAACTGGCCGTTTTTTCCTGAAACCAAAACTGTTTGCATAACTAAAATGATTGTTTTAAGTGGCGAAAATAGTTAAAACAATAAAATGTTAGGATGTTTGTAATAATCTTGCAGATTATTCACATTCACAGCGTTTTGAATTATTAATAATTATTTTTGAAAAAGAACAAATATTTCCGCATGAAGAAATTAATAATTATACCGGCAATTTTCTTTTTTGCTACGGCAGCATTTTCTCAGGCAGGCGTAGCTGACGCGCACGCTCAGGCTATGGATAATGCAAAGAATGGCAATTTTGATAAAGCGCTTGCTATCATAAAAAATGCAGAAGCGAATTATCCTGATAACGCCATTTTACTAAAAGATGATGCCGTAATCAATACTTTTAAAAAGGATTACATCAATGCCATAGCTTCCGGACAAAAATTGGTTTCGCTTCCTGACGCGGATGAACAAGCTTATCAAATTTTAGGATCGGCTTATACTGCAAGTTCTAAGTATCAAGAAGCCTTACATGTTTATCAACAAGGTATACGTCATTTTCCCAAAAGCAGTTTGTTGTATTCAGAATTGGGATCAACTTTGATGGACAATAATCAGCCGGGAAAAGCAGCTTATGCCTGGGAAAAAGGAATCCAGATTAATCCATCTATCAGCAGCAATTATTATTTTCTTGCAAAGTATTATGCAATAAATCATAATCCTCTGTGGAGTGTTTTGTATGGAGAAATTTTTATTAATATAGAAACTTTTTCTGCAAGAACAAGAGAAATAAAAGATACTTTATTTCTGCAATACAATGCTTTATTTGCAACCGATAATATATTGCAGCAATATATCAGTAACGGGCAACCATTCGAAAAAGCCGTAGCTTCTACATTACAGCAGTTTAAAGATATTGTTTCTGGAGGTGTAAACCCGGAAAGTTTATATGCACTGCGCGGACAATTTTTGGTAAGTTGGTTTAATAGCGATAACGCAAAAACATATCCGTATAAACTATTCGACAGATTATTACAACTATCTAAAGCCGGCGTATTTGAAGCGTATAATCAATGGCTGTTTTCAAGCTATAATCAAAGCCAGTTTGTAACATGGGCACAAATGAATAATGGCGAAATTCAAGAATTTTCTAAGTTTCAGAAATCCTCTGTATTCAAAGTGCCGGACGAACAATATTATCAGCATAATTAAAATAAAAATGGAGAACACTAAATAAGTTCTCCATTTTTATTTAGCTTTTATCCAACGCTTGTTTAATATCATCAATCACATCTCCTGCATATTCAAGACCAACTGAAACTCGTATTAATCCCGGCGTAATACCGACCGCCAACCTTTCTTTTTCGGAAAGTTTGGAATGCGTAGTGCTTGCAGGATGAGAAGCAATGCTGCGCGAATCGCCGAGGTTTGGCGTAAGTGAAAGTATTTCTAAAGCATCCATGAATTTTCTGCCTGCTTCAACACCGCCTTCCAGTTCAAAACATACGATGCCTCCACCGCCTTTCATTTGTTTTTTAGCAATTGCATATTGCGGGTGACTCGGCAGAAAAGGATATTTCAACCATTTTATTTTAGGGTGTTTTTCCAATTCTTCCGCTACTTTCAAAGCATTTTCGCAATGGCGCCAAATTCGCACATCAAGCGTTTCCAAGCTCTTGCTTAAGACCCATGCGTTGAATGCAGAAAGTGTAGGCCCGGAATTGCGGCAGAATAAATATATTTCATGAATCAGTTCTTTTTTTCCCGCAACTGCACCGCCTAACACACGCCCTTGTCCGTCCATCCACTTAGTAGCGGAATGAATAACCAAATCTGCTCCAAAATCAATTGGATTTTGTAATACTGGTGTAGCGAAGCAATTATCTACAGCGTAGATCAAATTACGTTTCTTCGCCAGCTTTCCTACTTCTCCCAAATCCACCAGCTCCAATTGCGGATTGGTGGGCGTTTCAAGATAAACCATTTTGGTATTGGGCTTTATTTCTTTCTCCCAAACACTTGTATCATCAGCAGGAACAAAAGTATATTCTATACCGAATTTGTCTAAAAATTTTGTAACAACCGTAACCGTACCGCCAAAAATAGAACGGCAACAAAGCAAATGATCGCCTGTTTTCATCAACGCCATAAATGTACTGAACACAGCAGCCATACCACTTGCCACAGCAAAACCTGCTTCGGCTTTTTCGAGGATCGCTACCTTGTTTGCAAATTCATCTACACTCGGATTGCTGTAACGGCTATAAATATTATCATCGTTTTCATCGGCAAAAGCTGCGCGCATATTCTCGGCGGTTTCAAACACGAAACTGCTTGTTAAATATAACGGGGTGGAATGTTCCATTTGGTAAGTGTGCGGCATTTGTGAGCGCACTGCCAGTGTTTGCGGATGAAGTTGTTTAGTCATTTATTAAAAGAATTTTTACGAATTAAGTTTCAACGCAAAGGCACAAAGATTATGCAAAGTGCGCGAAAATTTTTGTTCAATTAAATATTGATTATTGGATATTGATTGTTGATTATTCTTTCCTGATACTCAAAAAATCATTCCAAATCATCGTGCAGGTTATTTCCCGTTCAATACCAATTCATATTTTATCACGGCTCCGGCGGCTTTGAGCGTTGCAGCAACAGAGCAATATTTGTCCAAAGATAATTCAATGGCTTTGTGCGCTGCATCATCAGACACTTCCCCGTCTATAATAAAAGTGATGAATATTTCTTTCCACAAAGAAGGTTCTTTATCAGCCTCACGCTCGCCGGATACACGTACTTTGTAATTGGTAACGTTTTGGCGTTTCTTTTCCAAAATACTCAGTACATCAATACTGCTGCAACCGGCCAATGCATTCAGCAAAAGTTGCATCGGCCTTGCCCCGTAATTTTGCCCGCCCATTTCAGGCTTAGTATCCATCTTTGTAATGATTCCGTTTTCATCTTTAGAATCAAAAGCATACTGTTCGTTGGCCCGAATTAATTCTATTACCGCCATATATTTAAATTAGTTTGCAAAATTAATCATAAAAACTAAAATCATCGGTTAAATTACGCCGCATTGTCATCAAATTGTTATAATAACATGCGTGGATAAGTCAAAATATCGTAGAATGAAGAATGGACTTATCTTTGCAGAACCTTATATAAATTATTCAAATTTTAAAATAAATACTATGGCATTAGAATTTACAGACACCAACTTCGATACCGAAGTTTTGGAAAGCGATAAATTAACTGTTGTTGATTTTTGGGCAGAATGGTGCGGACCTTGCCGCGCAATCGGGCCTGTTGTTGAAGAACTGGCAAAAGATTACGACGGACAAGTAAAAGTAGGCAAATTGAATGTGGACAACAATCCGAATGTAAGCGTTAAATACGGCATTACTTCGATCCCTGCAATTTTATTTTTGAAAAACGGAGAAGTAGTTGATAAACAAATCGGCGCGGTTCCTCGTTCTATTTTAGAAAACAAAATTAAAGCGCATCTTTAATAATCCCTTTAAAAGATGTAATAGCAACGTGCGATAATTTTAAATTATTGCACGTTCTTTTTTTAAGATTACATTACAATATTGTTTTCTCTTAAAAATACTTTGTATCCATTTGATTGATGAAAACTTTAATCGTTATAGGCGGAGGTGCGGCTGGTTTCTTTTGCGCGGTAAATGCGGCGCGGATTGCGCGCGATTTGAAAGTTGTGATTCTTGAAAAATCTTCCAAAGTTTTATCCAAAGTAAAAGTCAGCGGCGGCGGCCGTTGCAACGTTACACATCATTGTTTTGACGTAAATGAGTTGATTAAAAATTATCCGCGTGGGAAAAATTTTCTCAAAAAAGAATTTTTTAATTTCTCGCCTAAAAATACCGTTGAATGGTTTGAAGAGCGTGGCGTGAAACTAAAAACAGAAACAGATGGAAGAATGTTTCCCATAACCGATTCTTCACAAACGATTATTGATTGTTTGTTGAATGAAGCTAAAAAATATAATGTTGAAATTCGACTGAACGCCAATGTTCACGAGCTTTTCAGAGAAAATGAAACCTGGATAATTGATTTGGGAAATGAAAAATTACCGGCAGATTTTGTTTGTGTTGCCTGCGGTGGTTTTCCTAAATTGGAACAATTCAATTGGCTGAAAAATTTGAACCATACGATTGAAAAACCTGTTCCTTCATTATTTACATTCAATATTCCGGAAAGTAATATTATCAAGTTGCAAGGCATCAGCTCCATTGCGCAACTAAAAATTCTTGGAACAAAACTAATTGAAGATGGCCCGTTACTGATAACGCATTGGGGTTTGAGCGGCCCGGCAATTCTGCGTCTATCTGCTTGGGGCGCGAGAGTTTTAGCGGAAAAGAATTATTCGTTTACCATTCACATCAATTGGCTGCCGCAATACAACGAACAAAGTTTGCGGAATGATTGGAACGATATTCGTAATAAAATTGCCGCCAAAAAAATGAGCGATAAAAATCCGTTTGATTTACCGAAAAGATTATGGCAATATTTTTTATCCCAAGCAGAAATCGATGAAGAAATGTATTGGTCTAAACTTCCTGCCAAGCAGCAAAACAAATTAATTCAAATCTTAGTTGCAGACGAATACCAAATCAATGGGAAGACAACTTTTAAAGAAGAATTTGTAACCTGCGGCGGTCTTTCGTTGAGCGAGATTGATGCGCAAACCATGCAAAGCCGGCTGCATAAAAATTTATTTTTTTCGGGCGAAATACTTGATGTGGACGGCGTTACAGGCGGTTTCAATTTTCAGCATGCTTGGTCGAGCGGTTGGATTGCAGCGAAGACGGTGGCTGAGAATGTTTGATGAAATCTTTTCCTACATGAAGAAAAACCATTAGCAGAGATTTCGACTCGGTGCGTGTTCCCAGACAACTTGCTGGTGGCTGCCGTTTTTGTCGCTTGTTAGTTTGGTTGTTCGGTTAGCGAAAGAACGTTTCCGTCCGGGTCTTTAAACCAAGCAACTTTTGAACCGTTTGGTGATGTCCAAATTCCCAAGTCGTCCTGCTCAAAAAATCCGTAACGTTCACAAAATATATTTTTGCCGTTGAGTTGTTTTATTACAGAAACAATGTCGTCAACGTTCCAACCTAATACTGTAAACTGTTGTGGCGTCAAGTCTTGAACAATTATAACACGCAATAATGTGCCGTTTGCGTCAAATTCCAAAGCAAAGTTGTCTTCGGACAATAATTTCAATCCTAAAATGTCTTGATAAAACAATTTGGCTTCACTCGGTTTTACGGTCGGCACAAACGCTTTAAGTTTTTTGTCAGCAAGCATATTTAAAAATATTTATATTCTGCGTTTATTCTTTGTCTTTTCAAATCGTAGATGTCAGTCGTGTGAATTGCCGTTCTGTCGTTCACAAAGTTCATAATACACTGAATTACTGTACCCCGAAACTGTTGTAAAATAGTAGTACCAAACTTATAATTTTTTGTTATTTGATTATACTCCTAACTCTTTCAAGTCCCCTACAAATTCATCCACCATATTTTCATCAGTTGCCCAAGACGTAATCAATCTCACGGCTGAAAAATCTTTGTCAATTTTTTCCCACACATAGAACGAATATTGTTGCGATAATTTTTCAATCAGCGTATTCGGCAATATCGGAAATGCTTGATTGGTCGAGGTTTCAGCCAAAAAAGAATAACCTTTTTCTTTTGCTGCATTAATTATTTTCGCGACCAAATCATTTGCTTTTTTTGCTAAAGAAAAATACAAATCGTCTTTAAACAATTCGAGAAACTGAATGCCTAAGATTCTTCCTTTTGACAGCAACGCGCCTTTTTGCTTTACTATGTAATCGAAGTCCGTTGCGAGTTCGGAAGTATTGAAGACGACAGCTTCGCCCAACAATGCGCCGTTTTTTGTGCCGCCGATATAGAACACGTCTGTCAATGTTGAAATGTCCGAAAACCTTAAGTCATTGTCGTGTGCCGTTAAAGCATTACCGAGTCTTGCGCCATCCATGAACAAGTATAAATTATTGGATTTGCAAAATTCAAACAATGCCGATAGTTCGCTTTTTGAATAAATCGTACCCAACTCCGTTGCGTTGGAAATATACACCAGCTTGGGTTTTACGGTATTTAGCGAATTGTATACTTTCAGAATACATGCAATATCTTCGGGTTTTATTTTTCCGTTTTTCACAGGAATAGGAATTATTTTATGCCCCGAAGATTCGATTGCACCCGCTTCATTGGTAAAAATATGCCCGGTGTCTGCACTTATCACAGCTTCATGCGGACGTAGCAGTGCAGCGATTACGAGAAAATTAGTTTGCGTGCCGCCCGACACGAAATATATTTTTGCATCAGGATTATTCAGCTTTTGTTTCAGTATATTTTTAGCTTCTGTTGAATATTCATCTTCGCCGTAGCCTGCTTGTTGAACGAGATTGGTTTCAATTAATTTGTTGAGTATTGCAGGATGCGCTCCTTCGGAATAATCGTTTTTAAAGCTGTACATATGATTGGTTTAATCAGCAGATGAATGCCTCAAATATACTCAATAGTTGATTGTATTTTCCTTCAAAAATTGTTTGAATGTTTAGCGATTCAATATTATCTTTAAGCTTCATCGTTCACTTTTATGAAAAAATATTTTCTCTTTTTATTTTCTGTAATACTGATAAGCACTGCATTTGCACAGCAGCACAATAAATCCGAAACTTATGAATATCCGACGGATACGTTGGTTCTGAAAAAATTGCATCACTGGCAAAATCAAAAATTCGGATTGATGATGCATTGGGGAACGTACAGCGAATGGGGCATTGTGGAAAGCTGGAGCATTTGTCCCGAAGATGAAGGCTGGACGCAACGTAAAGGGCCTTATGCAAATAGCTATAATGATTATGTAAAGGCTTATGAAAATTTGCAAACGACCTTTAATCCCGTAAAATTCAGTCCCGACAAATGGGCTTCGGCGGCGAAAGATGCGGGCATGAAATACGTGGTGTTTACAACAAAGCATCACGATGGTTTTTGTATGTTTGACACGCATCAAACCGATTATAAAGTTACATCTTCCGAAACGCCTTTTTCTTCTAATCCGAAAAGCAACATCGCGAAAGAAGTGTTCAACAGCTTTCGCAAAGACAGCTTTATGATTGGTGCGTATTTTTCTAAGCCCGACTGGCATAGCAACGATTATTGGTGGCATTATTTTCCGCCGAAAGACAGAAACGTAAATTACGACCCTGAGAAATATCCGCAGCGCTGGAACGATTTTAAGAATTTTGTTTACAATCAAATCAATGAACTGACGACAGGTTACGGTTCCGTTGATATTTTATGGTTGGACGGCGGTTGGGTTCGCCCGCTTGCGAGTGTGGATAAAAGCGTTGACTGGCAAAAAAATATTCCTTATAATCAGGATATTGATATGCCACGTATAGCAACGATGGCAAGAAAAAATCAACCGGGAATTCTGATCGTGGACAGAACCGTTCCCGGCGAATACGAAAACTATGAAACGCCGGAACAAACAGTTCCCGACAAACCATTAAACAATCCGTGGGAAAGCTGCATTACGCTTGGGAATTCCTGGAGTTATGCGCCGAACGATAATTATAAAACGGCAAATTATGTGGTGCATTTGTTGGTAAAAATTGTTTCGCGCGGCGGTAATTTATTATTGAATATCGGGCCTTCTCCCGAAGGCGATTGGAGCGATACAGCTTATGAGCGTTTAAAAGACATTGGCGGGTGGATGAAAGTATATGGCAATGTAATTTATGATTCAAAACCTTTGGCGCCTTACGAGGAAAACAATGTACTCTATACACAATCTGAAGACGGAAAAGCAAAATATATCATCATTCTTTCCGATGAAAAAAATGATGATGTTGTATTACCGAAAACCTTGCATTTGCCCGAAGGATTTATATCGAAACAAAATCGAATTTCAATTATCGGAACAAAAGAAAAATTGAAATTTAATAAGTCGAGTAATGAAATTTCTTTCCCCGAAAAATTATCCAAAACGGTTTTCGGGAAATATGCTGTTGTGTTAAAGGTGGAATAAGATAATGCCTAGCTATTCTCTTTCCAATCCCACAATACAATTACCCATTCTGTATTATCGGCCGTAAAGGTTTTAATTTCTTTAAATCCTTTTCGTTTGTGCGCTTGCAGAGACCGGGCATTTATTTTTACAATATCAGTAATGGCGAAATCATATTTTTTATGATAAGTATTTCTGTACGCATCATAGCATTTATCAAAAATGCCTTGTCCCCGAAATTCTTTATCCACACAGGTTTGACCCACAACGATGTAATCATAATCTTTTATCAAATTATTTTTATAATTAATTTTATTGAATTCATTAAACATTGGAACAAGAACAGGAATATCTGAACTTGCTGCTTGTGTCATCGCTAAAATATACGCGATTACTTTATCGCCGGATTTTGCGATGATATGTTTCTCTACATTATTCAATTTTGAAAGTTGTTCGAAAGTATGAATAACGGTTACAAAACCCTGACTCTGAATTTCTTCCGGAGACAAATTAGAAGAAAGATTAGCTTTTTGTAATTCGAGAATACCGTATAAATCGGCTGGAGAATTTGCTGCTGTATAAGTTATCATAGATCAATAAGTTTAGATAAAAATACATTGATTTGTGAATAACTTTTCGTGCATTTCTCTATTTTTCCCCAAACGCACGCTTTAACGTAAGCTCTGTATATCATACTTTAACTTTAGGCAGTTTTTCTTTTTGTAAAAGAAGAGAAACTTGCGCGTTTTTCTTCGTTATAAAATTTTAATATGGATTTCCCACATAAGACTTTCGGCATTGCTTTGCTGATGGTTGCTTCGCAGCAACTGCATGCGCAGGCAACATTTGTAAACAACGATCCTGATGCGGAGTTTAAAACCGCAAAAGATATGTATGTGAAAGGTCAATACAGTTTGGCTTATCCTATTTTTAAAACATTGGATTATGCCAAGCCTTATGTGCACAGCAATACGCCAGACACTAAAGTTGCCGAAGCTGAATTTTATAAACTGTCTTGCAGTTTGATGCTGAACGATGTATCCGCTGTTGCGGAAGCAAAAGATTTTATCAATGATGAACATAGTGCGCCGTTGGCTCAAAAGTTGAGTTATCAGTTAGGCGAATATTATTTCAGGAAAGAAAATTTTACCGACGCATTAAAGTATTATGAACTTGCCGGCACTGGCAATCTTACCAATGAAGAAGTGTCTAAACTCAAGTTCCACGAAGGCTATGCTTATTTTACAATGAAGCAATTCGACCAAGCCGAGCCCTTGTTAGACGCCATAAGGCAGATGCCTGACGATGCGAATTATGTGGATGCAAATTACTATTATGGTTTCATAGAATTTTATAAAAAGAGTTATAACGAAGCATTGAGCGCGTTGAAAATTGCAGAACCTGATGCACATTACAAAAATGTCGTCCCTTATTACATCGCGGAAATTTATTACTTCAAAGGCGATAAAGAGCAAGCACTGTCTTACGGCGAAAATGCTTTGCAACAAGGGAATCAATATTATGCAACGGAGTTTAAACAACTGCTTGGCCACATTTATTTTGAGAAAGGAAATTATACAAAAGCGTTGTTTTATCTGGAAGATTATATCACAAAAAGCCCGAAGATAAACCGCGAGGATTTGTATGAACTTTCTTATTGCTATTATGCGCAAGCCCAATGGCAGAAAGCGATTGATGGCTTTAAAGAATTAAGTGGCGGACAAGATTCTCTGGCGCAAAACAGTATGTATCTATTGGCGGATGCATATCTGAAAACAGATCAAAAAACAAGCGCACGCAATGCTTTTCTGTTCTGTTCACTGAACAGCAGTAATGCACAACAGAAAGAAATTTCATCATTCAATTATGCAAAATTGTCTTATGAATTAGGTTATCAGGATGTTGCTTTAAATGAATTAAAAAAGTTTATCAATACTTACCCCAATTCATCATATAACAATGAAGCAAAAGAATTATTGGTAAATGTGTTGGCGAATACAAATAATTATGCGGAGGCATTGAGGCTGATAAATTCTGTAGGTACGCAAAGCGCTGCTGTTCAAAGCGTGTATCCACGCATATTGTATGGAAGAAGTGTTGAATTGATTAACGATCAAAACCTTGTTGAAGCAAATCAATTGTTGAGTAAAATCTTTACGCTGCCAAATAATGAAGAAGAAGTACAGCCCGCATATTTCTGGAAAGGAGAAATTGCTTATCGACAAAACCGTTATAACGACGCGATTGCTTCATTAAATAATTACTTACAAAATCCACAAGTGTACGGAGATGTTAATTCGACAGATGCGTATTACACACTGGGCTACGCCTATTTGCGCACAGCCGCATACAATAAGGCCTTGAGCGCATTTCAACATGTAACAATACATCCTAACAGCGATGCTATGAATGTTGAGAAAGATGCGTATCTGCGGGAAGCCGATTGCTATTTTATGCAGAAAAATTATGCACAGGCATCTAAAATTTATGATGATGTAATTAATAATAACTGGCCGTCTGCAGATTATGCATATTATCAAAAAGCAGTGATAGCAGGCGCTTACGGAAGGGTGAACGATAAAGTAGCTTTGCTGCAGGCATTTGATAATAAATATCAAAACTCTTCATTAACACAGGAAGCAAATTTGCAAATGGCTAATTCATACATGGCAAGTGAAAATTTTTCACAAGCCATTGCGCCATTAACCCAAATTGTCAATTCAAATGATAATGCGCTGAAACCAGCAGCCTACTTGAATTTGGGCGTTTCTTATTTTAATATGAATAATAATGACGCTTCACTAAATAATTTCCAAAAGCTCATTTCCGCATATCCGAATTCACCGCAAAGCAATGAAGCATTAGATTATGTAAAAAATATTTTCGTAAATGAAAATCAGCCGGATAAATATGTTGCTTTTATGCAACAGAACGGAAAGAATGTAAGCTATTCAGAACAGGATTCTTTAACGTATTATGCAGCGTTCAGAATGTATGGCAATAGCGATGTAAACGGTGCGCAGCAAGGTTTTCAGAATTATATCAGCAAGTTTCCGCAAGGAGAAAATATTATTAATGCCAATTATTATTTAGCGGAGATTTATAACAATCAAAAAGATTATACAAATGCCGTAAAATATTATGAAGCCGTAGCACAAAAAGCGCCGAACGAAAACGCAGAGAATGCAACTTTACAAGCAGCGCGGATTAATTATTTTCAATTGAATAATTATGATACTGCTGCAATTTATTACCAGCAATTAAAAGCGATTGCTTCCTCATCAGATAATCGTTTGGAAAGCATGCGCGGCTTGCTTCGCTGTCAATATAAACTGCAGCAATGGTCTGCCGCAGTTCCAAATGCACAAGAGCTCTTGCAGCAAAAAGGCGCTGCTGACGATGACAGGCAAATTGCAAATTTGATTATTGCAAAAGACCAGCAATTGAAAGGAAATAATGACGATGCAACTATTGCTTACAAAAAAGTGTATGCCATAGGCAATTCGGAATATGCAGCAGAAGCGCGTTACAGAGTTGCAGAAATTTTGTATAACGAAGGTGAATTTAAACAGGCAGAGAAAGCATCTTTCGAAGCAATTAATAAAGCCGGCTCTTATGATTACTGGATTACGAGCAGTTATATTTTGCTGGGCGATATTTATTTTAAAGAAAACGATTTGTTCAATGCGGAAGCTACTTTGAAAAGTGTTGTAGAAAATACAAGTGATGCTGTGTTAAAACAGCAAGCGCAGCAGAAATTAGAAGCGGTAGAAGCCGCAAAATCAAAGAACGGAAAAATATCGAATTAATAATTTGAAATGCTGATGAATAAAAAGATTATGGAACGTATAAACAAGTTTTTTCGCATTCTGCAAATAAGTATAATTATTATTTTGCTTATTGGAACCGGTACAGTAAATGCGCAAGTAAAACGCAAACACAAAACAGTACAACATACAATACAGAAGCATAAAAAGATAATTAGAAGTAAAAAAACAGCTCCAAAAAAATCGCCGACTAAAAAAACTGTAACAAAAAATATTACAGTTAATAAAAAGCCAGGTGTAATTCAAGACACAACTACATTGCCGGAAGATATAAACGGCAAGAACTTTACGGTTACTTCTTCTTTTACACCTACATTAAGAGCATCTTCAAAAATAAATTTCAGTAATTCCGCTGCATTACCGGCTGTTGAAAAAATCCCGTTATCATACCAAATTCCTGCACAGAATCTGACTTTTACTTATCGGCCTGCCCCATTAAGCCCATTAGCCGCAAATATTGATACAGCAATAGTTTGGCGCAATAGTGATTTCGTAAAATTGGGTTATGGTAATTATTCCTCGCCATATTTAGAAGGCGGTTTTTCTTTTGGAGACGGTACTAATTCCGCAGTCACTTTATATGCAAAACATACACAGTCAAAAGGAAATTTACCATTGCAGCAATTTGCAAAAACCGATGTGGATGTAAGCGGCACTTTTGCTGCCGGACAAAACAATCAAATAGATGCGAGAGTATATTTTAATAATAATATTCAATATCAATACGCCAATCTTTTACCGGGTGTTGCTTATAACAAAGACAGTCTGCGCCGTCGTTACAACGATTTCGGCATAAAGGTTGGGCTGGCAAATAAAAACACCGACGACGATGAATTAAATTATCATCCCACTGTTGCAGCAGATATTTTTGCCGGGAACAGAGGAGAAAAAGAAACATCGTTTATTATAGATGCGCCTTTCTCCAAAAACTTAGACGAATCATTTAAAGCAAAGCTTGGCATTACTGCAGATTTAACGCGTTACAAAACAGATACTCTTTCTACTGTAAACAATAATCTGTTTTATATCAGTCCGGCTATACAATATAATATTTCCAACTTTAAACTGAATATTGGCGTAACGCCTTCGATTGATAATTCTGACTTTCATTTATTGCCCGATTTAAGTTTAGAAGCAAAACTCAAAGACGAACGATTTATTTTTCAGGCAGGCTGGAAAGGATATTACAACAAGAATACCTATCGTTCCATTACAGCGTTTAATCCTTGGGTAATTGCGCCAAACGATTTATACAATACACGCGCAAATGAAGTGTATGGCAGCTTCAAAGGTTCTGCGGGCGATCATTTTACTTATGATGCAAAACTTTCTTACGTAAAATATACAAATGCATTATTATATCTGAATAATGATATTAATTCAAGCGAATTTGACATCATAAAAGATACAATGAACGATTTTAAACTGCACGGTGAAGTTGGATATAACACCAATAATTTTTCCCTATTTGCAGGCATTACGGCAAACAGTTACAGCAATATAAAAAACAATGACAAAGCATGGGGATTGCCAAAGATGGATATTACAGGTTCTTTGCGCTGGAACATCATTAAAAATGTACTCGTAAAAAGTGATATTGATTTGATGGATGGTATTTATTACAAAAATATAACCGGCGAAACAAAACAGCTTAAGAGCTCTGCTGATTGGAATGCAGGCGCAGAATGGAGTATTATAAAATATGTGAGCTTGTGGGCGCAGGTAAATAATCTGTTAAACAATAAATATCAACGCTGGAATGGTTATCCCGTAATCGGCACTCAATTTTTAGGCGGAATAATTATTAACTTCGGGCAGTTTGAAAAATAAAATAGTATGTTCAAGATATTGCTCGAATTTTTTTCCGTCAATAAAAAAATATCTGTTCCCGAAGTAGGAACATTGTCAATAGAAAATACCGCTGCTGAAGATAATTTCGGAAATAAAACCATTATTCCCGCAAAACCGGTTATTAATTTTTATGCCAAAGAAGACAGCATAGCTACAACACTATTTGAAAAATTTGCGCAGAATAATTATAACAAATCGATTGAAGAACTAACTAAATTTTATAAAGCAATTGCTTATACTTTACAAAAGGAAAAGCAATTGAATATAGATGGATTGGGCATTCTTACAAAAGAAGAGGATAAAATTTCTTTTCGGCAATCTTTTTCTGCAGAGCAATATTTCCCATCAATCAGTGTAGAAAAAGTTATCAGACAAGATGCAGAACATACGCTTACTGTTGGCGAACATCAAAAAACAAGCTCGCAAATGCGCGAAGTTTTGGCAAAAAACGAATCCAAAAAATATTGGTGGGTGTATGTGCTGATTGCATTATTAATATGCGGCGCAGGATATTTTTTTTACAAATTTTATTTTCTCAGCAACTAATATCATTCAGACATCTTAATTGAGATTGCTTCATTGGCCTTGCAATGAATATAAAGTATTTATCTTTCATTAGCAAAGCAATCTATAATAATAATCGCATTACCTTTGCAAGCGAATTAATGGAATTATTGTAGATATAAAACAGCGCATAATATTTTTCACATAGAGGAATTGATGCACGTAGTTCCATTCCGCAATTTGAAAAAACAATATATACCAATGAATATAAATTTTGAGCAGGCGGCAGAAAGATTAAAAGGCATCTCGAACCGTACGCCTTTACAGTTAAATACAAATTTATCTAAAAAATACAATGCAAATATTTATCTGAAACGTGAAGATTTGCAAACAGTACGCTCTTATAAAATACGTGGTGCGTACAATATGATCAGTACTTTACCAAAAGAAAAAACAGCAAATGGCGTTGTATGCGCCAGTGCGGGCAATCATGCGCAGGGCTTCGCTTTCAGTTGCAAGATGCTACATATTAAAGGAGTAGTTTTTATGCCGAGCATCACGCCCAAACAGAAGATAAACCAGACAAAAATGTTTGGCGGCGACAGTATAGAAATAAAACTGGTAGGCGATACTTTTGATGACTGTGCAATAGCAGCTAAAGAATATACCGCTCAGTATAATATGACTTTTATACCACCCTTTGACGATGAAAAAATTATTGAAGGTCAGGGAACAATTGCCATAGAGATATTGGAAGATTTACCTCAGGTAGATTACCTGTTTATTCCTGTTGGCGGCGGCGGTTTATCATCAGGCGTAAGTTTATACTTTACGCAACATTCCCCTAAAACTAAATTAATAGGTGTAGAGCCGTCAGGAGCGCCCTCGCTGACAGAAGCCTTAAAAGCCGGTCATCCTGTAACGTTAAACGAAATCAATCGTTTTGTAGATGGCGCGGCAGTAAAGCGAATTGGAGATTTGAATTTCAAAATCATTTTACAATGTCGCGGCAAATGCCACCTCGTAGATGAAGGCAAAGTTTGCTCTACTATTCTTCAGTTATACAATAACGATGCAATTGTTGTAGAGCCCGCCGGCGCATTATCTATCGCGGCTTTGGACGATTTTAAGGACGAAATCAAAGGCAAAAATGTGGTCTGCATTCTTAGCGGCAGTAATAATGATATAGATCGTATGCCTGAAATTAAAGAGCTTTCACTACAATACGAAGGTTTAAAGCACTATTTTCTTATACGCTTTGCACAGCGCCCCGGCGCATTAAGAGAATTCCTCAATATGGTTTTAGGACCAAATGATGATATTTCACGTTTTGAATATGTACATAAAACCAATAAAGAAAACGGACCGGCATTGGTTGGAATAGAACTCTTATCCAAAGAAGATTATACGCCGCTTACGGAAAGAATGAAAAAGTATAATATAGATTTTACAGAATTGAATAAGGACGATATTTTATTCAGCTATCTGGTATAATAATTTGTATGCTTCAATAAGTGAAAAATAATAATTTCCGTATGGAAAACGTATATCTTCATATGCTTTTATTAGGCTGTAAACCGCAAGGCAGACATACAGAACAGCACGATATTTTATTTACCATCAGTAATTCATTGAAAGATGCAATACCGCATATAGAAAAATTTTGGCCTGAAGCAAAAGATAATATCCATATAGATGCATGGCGAAAAGTAAGTATTGTAGATAATTTCGCTGTTTCAATCGTCGAGAAAAAAAGAGAACCATTCATTGCGCCCGACAAGTTATTTTTTATTAATCTCGGCGGATACAAACGCGGCAAATTTGAAGAATACCATTACAAGATTTTACTGGTAAGCAAGAACAAATCGGACGCGATTAAAAAAGCAAAAGAAACCTTGTTTTTTAAAGAAAATATTTCCGCACATATAGATGATAAATATGGCGTGGATGTTGATGACATCTACGATGTAGAAGATATTCTTCCCTTGGATATAAAGGAAAAATATAGTTTGCAAATCATTCCCCAATCAGGTTATGATCATATTGCCGATGAGCTTAATATCGGTTATTTTAAATTAAGCAGCTTTAAATAAAAAATGGAAATACAGCATCGCCATATTTCCATTTCCCGATAAAATAACTTCTTATGATTTTTTTAGGTATTCTTTGTTTCCGCTTGAAGTAAGAATGTATTTACCGCCTTTTGGTCCTTGATAAATGGTACGGCCTTTAGCATCTGTACCTATTGCCTGGTCGGCAGATTTATTTACTGCAGCTTTTACGGTTTTTGTCTTTGCAACTTTTGCAGCCTTAACGGTTGAAGAAGCAGTAGCAGGCGCAGCAGCAATTGCAGTTGTTGCTTGTGCCGTTTGTGCATTTGCCGAAGTAGTTGCGGCAGCAGCAGCAGCTTTTGCTTTTTTAGCTGTATACTTTGCTTTTCTCGCAGTCTTTTTTGCTTTAGCTGTATCTTGTGCAATGCTTGTTGCTGCAGCAGACACTTGTGCATGAGACAAATTCGTAAACAATACTAATCCGAATACAAACAATACACTGAATATGATTTTTTTCATAATTTTTCTTTTTTTAAGATATATTAAAAGTAAGAAGTATTTGAATTATACAAATGGTTTTTAAATATAATTTATTGTTAAGCAAAAATCATTGCAAAAAATTACAAAGACCGATAATAATGTTACCGGCCTTTGGATGCCTAAAAGTATTTTATGTTATTTCAATACTTCGGCTAATTTATTATCAAGATCATCGCCCCTTAGATTATGCCCGATAATAATGCCGTTTGGATCGATAAGAAAATTGGCAGGAATTGCCTGTATGCCATATTTTGCAGCTGCTTCATTTTTCCAGTATTTCAAATCGGAAACTTCTGTCCATGTAAGATTATCTTTGGCAATGGCTTCTTTCCAGCTGTCTGCGCTTTGATCTAAGGACACTCCCAATACAGTAAAGTTTTTGTCTTTATATTTATTGTATGCCTTTACCACGTTTGGATTTTCTGCACGGCAAGGCCCGCACCAGCTTGCCCAGAAATCTACCAGCACATATTTACCTTTAAAATCAGAAAGGCTTACCGGTTTGCCATTTACATCGTTCTGCGTAAAAGGAATAGCAGGGTTACCTTCTGTTATCTTGCCCATAAGTGCTAAATGCTCGGCGTATTTTTTACCTTTTGATGAATTTTTTACTGATGCATCCAAGCTATTAAAAGAAGTGTTGAGATCATTGTAATTCATACCATAGGCTATTTGCTGCAACAATCCTAAAGACACAAAACTTTTCGGATGGTCTTTGATAAATTGTTTATTAATGGCAGTGCTCGCATTATTCAAACTATCGAATTGTTGCTCATATAATTTTTGCGAGGCAGTATCTTTATTACTTTCCGCTTCCTTATATTTTGCATACAACTCCTGCTCTTGTTTATTAATATTGGTAGTAGCGCTTTTAAGATCGTCCACGTCTTTTTGTGTTGCAGATCCGGTAATTTTTACACGTCGGAGAGAATCTGCCTTTCCGGTAACAGTTATATTGCTATTCTCCAGATAAAGCTGAAATCCCTTGCTTTGCTCTTTATTCATGATAACGGCTTGCGTAGGTTCGTTCACGGATCCTGTAAAAGTAAACTTACCATTAACTACTTTAGCTGAATCTATATGTGCGCTGTCTCCTGCCGGACGGCTCAAATACAGATAAGGTTCATTTAATCCCTGAATATCCCCATGCACTACATATCCCTTTTGTGCAAACGAAACCGTATAAAAAAAAGCCGACAAACCAGTAACAGCAGATACCATTAAAATTTTGTTTTTCATCTGTTTGTTTTTTATTTTTTTAAATTGTCAGACGGAATTGGCCAAAATAATTATTGCTTTGGTTATGCAAAATTCTTATGGCTATTTCATATTAAAATATTTTGATAGAATGATAAAGATAAAAATATTTATATAACAGCACTATTTAACAATCAATCTTTGGGGATTTTTAACTATAAATTCATTCCACGATTTTCCTTTCCCCGACAAACCGGCCAAAGGAGAATTGTTTTGATAATGATGACAAACCGCAACAGCCAAAGCATCGGAAGCATCTAAATAGGCCGGTGTTTCTTGTATCAAGAACAATTGCTGAAGCATTTTCCATACCTGTTCCTTTGCAGCATTTCCATTGCCTGTAACGGATTGTTTAACTTTCTTCGGAGAATATTCTGTTACCGGAACGTGGTGTTGCATTGCGGCTGCAATTGCCACGCCTTGCGCTCTGCCGAGCTTCAGCATACTTTGTACATTTTTCCCGAAAAACGGCGCTTCAATGGCAAATGTATTCGGGTTATGCAACTGAATCAATTCACATACGGTTGCATGGATTTTTTGCAACCTTACATACACATCTTTATGAGAAGATAATAATAACGTTCCCATAGAAATAAGGCTCAGTTTGTTTTGCGAACAGGCTATCGTTGCGTAGCCCATTTTAATGGTGCCGGGATCTATTGCTAATATTACTGAATCTGAATTTTGCATTATCAAACCAAAATTATATAATAGAAAATAAAGTATGCTATAAAAATTGAAATTGAAATTTGGATAAAATAAGAGGGTTACCGAAAAATTTTAAGCAACTTTTTTTTCGATTTTATTTACACCATTTATTTTACTGGTATATTGAATGCTTCTGCATCCACCAATGATACATTGCCTAAGTAATTCCATTGAATTCCTCCGGCAGTATATTCATTAAACACTTTTTGTAATTGAGAAAGCGTAACGGAATTAATATCATCAACAAGACGCTCTTGAGAATGCCAATCGCCGCGCAATGCCGCAATTCCGTAAGCTGATGCAACTGATCCGGTAGATTCATTTCTCATGAAAAAACTTGTTGTTAACCCTGCCTTAGAATCATGGAGTTGTTGTTCGGTAAATCCGTTATTTCTTAATTTATTCAACTCATCTGTCATTACGGTAACTGCTTCTTTTGGTTTTGTAGTAGTTACATACATAATTGTATAAGGAATAAACCCCGTTGATACATAAGCATAAGGCGCATAAGAAAGATTGCGTTTTGTTCGCACTTCTTCGAACAATTTGTTACTGAAAGTATTCACTGCGATACGATAAGCAATCATATCTTTAGACGCAGCACTTGGCGCACCTAAAACTCCTTGAATATAATTAGTGGCTAATTTACGGCTTACCGTATCTATTGTGTTAGGGTCAGCAATTTTTAAATCGGTGGGTGAAGGCAAAGAATTTATTGAACTATGTGGTAATTTTGCAAAAGAGTTTTGTACCAATTCTTTTATTTTTTCTTCAGAAAAATTGCCAACAATTACCAACAACATTCTATCTGCATTATATATTTTTTGATAGTAATTTTTTAATTGCTCCGGCTTAAAGGATGTAATGCCGGCAACCGTTCCTTGCGGTTCGTATGCATATCGAGTACCTTTAAAAGAAGTTTGCATTGTCATTTTAGACAGCTTGGAATCAGGGTCGGCAGATTGATTTTGAATTTCTGCAGCTTTTTTTTGTTGAAGTAGTGCTAATTCAGTTGCATTAAAAATAGGATTGGTAATGGCTTGTGTGAATAAGTCCCATCCTTCATCCAAATAAGGCTTTACACAACTTAAACTAATAGCACCATAATCGTAAGACGAATAGCCATAAACACTTACACCATATTTATCTGCCAAATCTTTAAAAGCATTTTTATTGTATTTTTCTGTACCGCACTCCGCAGTAGCACTCAGCGTTAAATCTTCAATGCCTTGTTGGGAAGAATCATAATTACCGGTACCACCTTTGAAATACATAATAGCACTAACAACTTGTTTAGGGCTTTGTTTGAAAATTACTCTTAATCCGTTTACATTAAACTCTGTTGCCTGTTGCGCCAAGGTGGATGTGCAATACATGAGGGTTATTGTAATATATATTGATAATTTTTTCATCTTTTATTTTTTATTAGTTAAGTTGTCAGATGGAGGCTGCCATAATAATCATCGCTTTGGATATGCAAAATTCTTATGGCTCATTTCATAATAATTTTTTTAAAAATAATATTTCCGTTATATGCAGAATAATTTGATTTTTATGATTTCCAAAAAGCATTTGTATCAATGGTTTTCGCTTGATCTGAATTTAATAACAGACCGGCGCAATAGTGTTTGTTCAGAATATATTTATCCACGTAATTTTTGATATCTTCTTTGGTTACTTTCTTAACATTTGAAATATAATTGTACATATAATCCAAATCGGAACTGCACCACCAAAACGCTATGGTGTGTGAATATGAAGAAGTAATATCTTGTTCGCTCAAGTTCTGTATTTCCAAACCGCGTTTTGCATTTTCCAATTGTTCATCGGTAATATAATCGGGCGAATCCCATTGTGCAATTTCTGCTTTAACCTTTGCTACACATTCCGCAATTTTTGAGGGATTTGGAATTATCTGTAAAGTGATGGGTCCCACATACTTTTGCGTTTGATAATTAATGCCTACTTGTAAAGCATAGCCACTATCTATCAGGTTTTGTTGCCAACGGCTGCTATTTTGTGATAATATATAAGAAAAGACATCAGCAGTATAAGTTGATTTTTTATCATTTCTTGTATCAGGTCCAAACCATTCTACCATTATCATAGGTACTTGTGCATTTGGCGATTTTACTACGAAATATTTATCGGATGTCAGCGGTTTAAATTCCGGTATAGGCCATTTTTTAAACGGATCAAAATCCGATGATTTCCAACTGTCGTATATTTCTTTTACTTTCTTAAAAACATAATCATGATTTACATCTCCCGACACAATCAGCATAGAGTTGTTGGGCCAATAATATTTGTTTTTTATCGTCATCATTTTTTCCGGCGTTGCAGTATTGATAATGTGATGGTCGCCTATTACATTTTTTCTGCTGTATAAATCGCCCCACATTTCGTGATTGATAGAATCGTACAAAGCAAAAAACGGATTGGACTCGTTGCGTTGAAATTCTCCATCAACAACTACATTTTCTCTCTTTATTTCATCTTGTAAAAAGAGTGGGTAACGAATTGCAGAATTCATAAACAGCAAACCTGAATCAAGATTAGTTTTAGGTAATGTAAAAAAATAATTGACCCTTTCTTCTGAAGTAGTACCGTTAAATTCAATACCCAAATCTTTTACCCTTGCCATAAATGCTTCCTGACTTGGGTAGTCTTTATTGGCTTTGAAAAACATATGTTCATATAAATGACTTAACCCATTATATTCCGGGGGCTCAGTATAAGAACCATTTTTTGTAGTAATTTCCACAGTCGCAAGCGGCACGCTGTGATCTTCTACAACCGTTACCTGTAACCCGTTTTGCAGTGTAGTAGTAAAAATATTTGATGGCTTTTGTGCATTCAAATAATACGAAACTGATGCCAAGGCGCATAAGAAAATTATTTTTCTCATAGAGAAGTGTATTTATATGGAATAATTAATATGACTATAAATATAGTAATTAAAGCGATTGTCTCAAAAAATTTACATAAGCGGTAAAAGAGATATCACACATAAATAAATACATTTGAGTTGTTCTTAAAAAAATGCTGTAAGAGAATGAATTTATCTATCAAAAACTGGGCTGAGGACGATCGTCCGCGAGAGAAACTTTTATTGAAAGGAGCACATGCATTGAGCAATGCTGAATTGCTTGCGATACTCATTAATCACGGTACGAAAGAAGCGTCAGCCGTAGATTTGGCAAAAGATATATTAAGCAAATCAAACAACAGTATTCACCAGCTTTCTAAATTATCCGTAAAAGAAATTCTTCAATTAAAAGTAAAAGGCATCGGCGAAGTAAAAGCCATTACGCTTGTGGCCGCATTGGAATTATTGAACCGCCGCGAAGCGGAATCCAAAAATAAAAAGAGCATCACCAACAGCAACGAAATTGCGGAATTTTTAAAAGCCAAATTGCAATATTTACCCAAAGAGGTTTTTGCAGTAGTTTTTCTAAATAACGGCAATGTAATTATAGGTTTTGAAATTATCAGTGAAGGCGGCATTACAGGAACGTTGATAGATGTAAGAATAATTTTGAAAAAAGCGCTGCAGCACAATGCTACAGGAATTATCATAAGCCACAATCATCCGAGCGGAAATTTAACACCGAGCAAGGCAGATCTTGATATTACTCAAAAAATAAAAACGGCATCCGAAACGCTTGATGTAAAATTGCTTGATCACATCATTGTTTCGGATACCGGATATTTCAGTTTTGCAGATCAGGAAATTATTTAAAAGCTTTTTGAATTAATTCGCTGAATATGTTGAATTGATAAATTTTGCCACATTATCATGCAATTGTTTCAAAGACTCCTGATGCAGATAAACCATGTGCCCGGAAAAATATCTGTCATATTCAATATTCTTCTGCAATTCCACAGGCATTGGTAAATGCTTCATTTCATATTCTCCTTCAAAATATGGTGTACCTAAATCAAAGTAACCTGAATTCAGCATTACTTTTAAAGTAGGATCATAAATCATGGCTTGTGCCAGATCATTCATTACATTTGGAAAACCTACAAAACCGCGTCTTTTAAAATCCCACCGGCCTGTATTACCAAAAGTTTTATATTCCAGTCCTTTGCCAAAATGCAAAATATTGCGTACATAACTATTAAAAGTGGCAGTAAATGCGCCATCAATGTACGAATCCATTGGATCATATTCTGCGCCTTCACTTAATGGATTCATTGCCGGGCCTGCAAATCGCGAATCTAAGCGTCCGGTAATTTTGCTGCTGTCGCCTAACAATGTTTGCTCAAATTGAGGGCCATTAATACGCAAATTGCCTTTCTTGATATATGCTACCGGCAAGCCTGTGTATTGATGCAGCTTTTCTGCAATCTGATTAAAAGAAGCCGGGTCAATTGCCGCACCTTTATTAAGCGCTGTTGCATAATCTGTCAATGCAAAATTTTCAACTTCTCTTAAAAGCGGTTCCAATTGTGCTGTCTGGTTTGGAAGCTTATGATGATACCAAGCTGTTGCTGTAAAAGATGGTAAAACCAATTGAAAAGGTAAACCGTCTCCGGGATTTTGTCCGGTAGTTTCCGTCATTAAACCATAGGTTAATAATTGTGATAATAAAATTACTCCGTTTAAGCTTATGCCCGCTTGTTCCAAATTATTGGCAACAACCGCAGACCTGAAAGTGCCATAACTTTCTCCGAATAAATATTTCGGGGAATTCCATCTGTCAAAAGTTGAAATAAATTGTTTGATAAAATCAGCAAATGCTTCTCCATCCTGATCTATGCCGAAAAAATCCTGAGGAGAACCGGCACCTCCTGATTCTTTTGTAATCAATTTTCCAAAACCGGTTCCCGGCGCATCAATAAAAACGAGATCGCTTGCATCAAGAAGGCTGTAATCATTATTCACCGTTTTATAAGGCGCTTTTGTTCTTCCCGTGTCGTTGATAAAAACTTTTTGCGGCCCCCAGGCTCCAATGTGCAACCATATTGTAGAACTTCCCGGCCCTCCGTTGTAGATAAAGGTAACCGGCCGTTTTGAAGGATCAACTCCTTTTTTAAAATAAGCAGTATAGAATATGCTTATTCGAGGAATACCCTCATCATTTTTCAACACCAAATTTCCCGCTGTTGCGTTATAATTAATCAGCTTACCTTCCACCGTTACCGATCCTTCTGAATGCGATTGGTGTTCTTTTTTAAAATCAAAAACCGCAGTATCATTTTTAGAAAAAGCATTCGACGCGGCGGCAGAAGTGTCTCGTTTTTCTGCATGCGGCCGGTTTTGCGCAACTGCTGAAGATAAAAAAAGCCATGAAATACCTAATACAAAGAATTGTTTCATATACGTATTTATAATTTATGAGAGAAGACTATTTCGTAAGTTAGCTAATATATGAAAACTAAGCAATTCTCTTTACATCATTTTTAACTATTTGTATAAATATTTTAAGACAAACGTTTATCCACAATTAGTTCAGCTAATAATAATTCATTAAATTAAAATTATCTTTGCGCATCTTTTTACAGTAAGAAAATTTAAAATGGATATCTTTCAAGAACAACATAATGAATTTCAGCAGCGCCACATCGGTACATTGGAATCCGGAAGCAAAGAAATGTTAGAAACAATAGGTGTTTCAAGCATCAAAGAGTTGATCGATAAAACAATACCTTCCAACATACATTTCGATTATAAACTCGATTTGCCCGGAGCAATCAGTGAGCAAGAATATCTTACCGAAATAAGAAATATCGCTTCGAAAAACAAGCTCTTCAAAACTTATATTGGGCAAGGATATTATAATACATTAACGCCTTCAGTGATATTGCGCAATGTATTTGAAAATCCGGGATGGTACACGCAATACACGCCCTATCAGGCAGAAATTTCACAAGGCCGCCTGGAAAGTTTGCTGAATTATCAAACCGTAATCAGCGATCTTACCGGCTTGCCGATTGCCAATGCCTCTTTATTGGACGAAGCTACTTCTGCAGCAGAAGCTATGTCGATGCTTTTTCATCATGTAAATACACGTGGAATTACCCGCTCGAAATTTTTTGTGGATAATGCAGTTTTCTTACAAACGAAAAGCGTACTTGAAACGCGCGCCGTACCCGCAGGCATAGAAATTGTTTACGGCGATTATACAACCGCTTCAATCGACGAATCATATTTTGGAGCATTGTTACAATATCCGAACAGCAACGGCTCGGTAGAAGATTACCGCACATTTATCCAAAGCGTTCATAATATAGGTGCATTTATAATATTGGCAACTGATCTGCTGGCATTGACTTTATTGACTTCCCCCGCCGAATTAGATGCAGACGTTGCAGTAGGCTCATCACAAAGATTAGGCGTACCGCTGGGATATGGCGGCCCGCATGCAGCTTTCTTTTCTACAAAAGATGAATTTAAACGAGCCATTCCAGGAAGAATTATCGGCATAAGTGTGGATGCGCAAAACAATCATGCGCTGCGTATGGCTTTGCAAACGCGCGAGCAACATATAAAAAGAGAAAAAGCAACATCCAATATTTGTACGGCGCAAGCGCTGTTGGCGAATATGGCTGCAATGTATGCCGTTTATCACGGACCAAAAGGTTTAAAACAAATTGCACAACGCATACATATTATTGCACAAACCGTTTCCGATGCATTACAATCATTGGGTTATGAAAATATCAATAAGGCTTATTTCGATACATTAAAAATAAAAGCTGATAAATCAATCCTACAGCCAATAGCCGAAGTTGAAGGAATAAATTTTCATTATTTCCCTGACGGAACTATAGGTATTTCCATTGATGAAACAACCACGCAAAAAGATGCTTTGGACATTGTATATGTTTTTGCAAAAGCCAAAGGACAAGATGAAGCAGAAATAGAATTTAACGCAGAAGAATTTACAGAAACGGTAATACCGGAAACATTACTCCGCACATCGGAATATTTAACACATCCCGTTTTTAATTCACATCACAGCGAAAGCCAAATGATGCGTTATATTAAAAAATTGGAAAATAAAGACCTTGCTTTAAATACAAGTATGATCACACTTGGAAGCTGCACCATGAAACTGAATGCAGCTACCGAAATGATTCCTGTAAGCTGGCCAGAATTCAGCGCTATTCATCCATTTGCGCCTGCTTCACAAACGCAAGGCTATCAATTTATCATTGATGAATTAAGCAAATATTTATCAATCATTACAGGTTTTGATGCTTGCAGCTTACAACCCAACAGTGGCGCGCAAGGCGAATTTGCCGGCTTGAATGCGATAATGAATTATCATAAAGCAAATGGCAACGCACATAGAAACGTGGTTTTAATTCCTATTTCCGCTCATGGCACCAATCCTGCTTCTGCGGTAATGGCAGGAATGAAAGTAATTGTTGTAAAAAGCGATGAAAAAGGGCAAGTGGATGTTGCGGATTTACAAGCCAAAGCTGAACAATATAAAGATACGCTCGGCGCGCTGATGATTACTTATCCTTCTACTTACGGCGTATTTGAAGAAAGCATAACAGAAATTTGCAAAATCATTCACGACAATGGTGGACAAGTTTATATGGATGGCGCGAATATGAATGCACAGGTCGGGCATACATCTCCGGGCTTTATCGGCGCAGATGTTTGTCATTTAAATTTGCACAAAACATTTGCGATTCCGCACGGCGGCGGCGGTCCGGGTGTTGGTCCGATTTGTGTGAAAAAACATTTAATTCCATATTTGCCCGGTCATTTCAGTTTAGATTCCAAAAATGCAGTATCTGCAGCAGCTTATGGCTCTGCATCTATATTGCTAATAAGTTACGCGTATATTAAAATGTTGGGTTTAGATGGACTGAAAAAGGCAACGGAACATGCTATTCTGAATGCTAATTACATGAAATCGCGCTTACAGAAGTATTTCCCAATTTTATTTGCCGGTGAAAACGGAACCTGCGGACATGAATTTATCGTTGATCTTCGTCCGTTTAAAACAAGCGCACATATAGAAGCGGAAGATGTTGCCAAGAGACTGATGGATTACGGTTTTCACGCGCCTACAATGAGTTTTCCTGTAGCCGGAACAATTATGATTGAACCAACGGAAAGTGAAGATAAAGGGGAATTGGATCGTTTCTGTGATGCATTGATCAATATTTATCACGAGATCAAAGCAGTAGAAAACGGCGAAGTGGATGCTAATGACAACGTATTGAAAAATGCGCCGCATACACAACAGGTAATTTGTGCGGATGAATGGAATCATTCTTACAGCAGGGAATATGCTGCTTTCCCGATGGCTTATGTAAAAGAAAATAAATTCTGGCCATCGGTTTCAAGAATTAATAATACTTACGGAGACAGAAATTTAGTATGCACTTGCGAACCTGTTGAAAATTATGCTGAGGCTTAGCGGGCAAGACGAACTATAAAATAAAAGGCTTCTCAATGTTGGGGAGCCTTTTATTTTTATGTAATTTTTCAGTTTTTACAAAACTATCGCAGGTTAATTATTATCTTTAAGAATAACAATACCGTTAATGCACAATTTTCTGGAAAATATTATCCGAAGAATTATTTACGGAGAAAAAAAATCCGTTGAAAAGAAAAATGCAGGAACGCTATCTGAATATAAGATGGCAAAGGGTTACCGCCTTCTTTTTTTAAATATCAAACACAACATTCGAAGCACACTATTAATTATTGCCGGAATTTTTTCGGCTTCTTTTGGTTTAAAAGGTTTTTTACTTACCAATCATTTTATTGACGGCGGAGTTACCGGTATTTCTTTACTTCTTTCGGGTATTACAAAAGCTCCTTTGTACATTTTCCTGATATGTATAAATATACCTTTTGTTTTTATGGGATACAAAACAGTCAGCAAACAATTCGCCATAAAAACAGGATTGGCAATTACAGGTTTGGCTTTATGTGTAGCGCTCGTGCATTTTCCGGACGTTACAAAAGACAATTTATTGGTTGCCGTATTTGGCGGATTTTTTTTAGGCGCAGGTATAGGAATGTCTATCCGCGGTGGCGCTGTAATTGACGGAACAGAAGTATTAGCCCTTTATTTAAGTAAAAAATTCGGGACAACTATTGGCGATATTATTATTATCATCAACATAATTATTTTTTCCAGCGGCGCCTATTTTCTCGGAATAGAACCGGCTTTGTATTCCATGATTACATATTTGGCGGCTTCAAAAACATTGGATTTTGTAGTGGAAGGTATTGAAGAATATATTGGCGTAACCATCATTTCTTCGCACAGTAAAGAAATTAGTGAAATGATTGTAAACCAATTGGGTCGCGGCATTACGGTTTACAGCGCCAAACGAGGCTATGGCAAACGCGGAGCACGGGAAGAAAGCGATATTTTATACACCGTAATCACGCGTTTGGAGTTGAATAAACTCAATACCGAAATTCAAAAAATAGATGAATTTGCCTTTGTTGTGATGAGTCCGGTTAAAGATACCAAAGGCGGTATGATTAAAAAGCGGCCGCTGAATCATTGAAAAAAAGGATGTATTTTTTCTCAATACGCTTATCCCATACAATAATCGTTTTCACAATTCGTTTTCATTAGTGTTGCAGCGTTTTAAAATGGAACCGAATTCATTTTTGAAAGAACAGCCTGTAATGCACATGTTTAGAATAATATATGAAAATCAAACTCAGATTTTATCACTTAATTTTTTGTTCGGCAATTATTGTGTTCATTGGCTGTAAAGCAAAATTGGGCGCCTCCGGCTCTGAAGACGGAATTGTACACGGTGCAAAATATGGCATTGCACCCAAAGGCATGGATCTGCCGTCAAATATGGTTTATATACCTACCGGTTCGTTTCAATTGGGAGCTAATGAAATCAGCCCGGTTTCCGGCGGCGGCAGTGTTTCGGTAAATGGTTTTTGGATGGACAAATACGAAGTTACCAATGCACAATACCACCAATTTGTAAATTGGGTACGCGATTCCTTAGCGGCATTGCAATTGGGTTTTGTGCATATTACACAAGACGGCGACACTACAATCGATTGGGCTAAGGCCGGTAAAATAAACTACAAAGATTCTGTATTGCTTGGAAAACTTACCAATATAATGCTGCCTGCGGAAGAATTATTAAACCCGTCACGTCCAGAGATTGATCCCAGAAAATTAGTTTACCGGGCAAAAGGTTATGATTTTAATGCGGCTGCGCATCATCCAGGTCAACCGAGAAGAAACTTTTTTTATGAGTACACCATTCCTGTTTACCCTGATACGCTGGTATGGATAAAAGATTTCGATTACTCATATAACATTGCCATGGTTCGTGATTATTTTTCAAATGCATCTTATGCGCAGTATCCTGTAATAGGCGTTAACTGGCGGCAGGCATCGGCATTTGCACATTGGCGTACCAATTATCTGAACCAATATTTAGGTAAGAAAAAATTAGCTATTGGAAATACTTACCGATTGCCTACCGAAGCCGAGTGGGAATATGCAGCCCGCGGCGGCCATAATAATTTTCTTTATCCATGGGGAAATTATTTAAAAAACAATAAGGGTTGCATTATGGCTAATTTCAAAGAAGGGAAAGGAAATTATACCGATGATGAAGCATTATATCCGGCGAGGGTAGATTCCTATTTTCCAAATGATTATGGCTTATATAATATGTCCGGCAATGTTGCGGAATGGACAGGTACGAATTTTATAAACGGCTATCAGGCGTATGATAATGATTTTAATCCAAACATCACTATAAATGCTACTGATGCAGATGCATTGGATATGAAAAGAAAAACTGTTCGCGGCGGCAGCTGGAAAGATCCTGCGAAAGATATCCGTGTTAATTCGAGAAATTTTGAATATATGGATTCTGCGCGTTCTTATATCGGATTTCGCTGCGTGATAGATATTCCACCGGCAACTAAAAAATAAGAAATACAATACCGGGAAAACGCAATACAAATTTTTAAAAACAACGGAAAATATCTAATACGTACTCCATTCGCCCGAAAGATTCGCGACAGCCGCAAATGCAAAATTTATACGAATGAAAAAATGGTTTTTATATAAAAAAATATATTTGGTACTGGCGGGAACGGTTTGTATTTCTTATGCCGATAGCCAAATACGGCATAGGGCTGATTCTGCTAATAATTCGAAGTTGGCCGGCAATTTTTATTCGCAAGGCAAAGCCGATAGTTTGCCGATTAAATACATTCAGGATAATACAATTTCTCAGGGTAAATTATCCTTACGAAACGATTTCCCCTATGAGCAAGCGCCGTATTACCAGCAAAGCAATGCTTTAAATTATCCGCATGTGCGCCAGGAAGATATTGCATACAGCATTCGGATTTGGGAAGATGTAGATACCCGCAAACCCGGCAATCGAAATATGATGTATGCCATAGACGACAGAGGTAGCAAGTCTTTGATTCAAATCATGCTGGAAGCCATTCGCAACAATCAATTAACCGCTTTCGATGCGCAGGATGACAGGTTTACGACACCGCTCACACCGCAGCAGGTAAGAGATGCCGTAGGCAGCGGGATGGATACTTCTGCTATTTTGGATTTAGACGGAAATATTACCGGCTACCAAGTAAGGAACAAGACTATTGATTTGGATTCTATATATACTTACCGTTTAAAAGAAGACTGGTTTTACGATAAAAATTATGGCCGTATGATGGTTCGTATTATCGGTATTGCGCCTGTAATGCCTTTCATACTTTCTACCGGTGACATAATTCCAAACAGCGAACATGCTGTTTTCTGGCTTTATTTCCCCGATCTACGTTCCATACTTACAAAATACAAAGCATATAATATGCAGGAACCGGGAACAAAAATTCCTTTTGATGAATTATTTGATTTAGGGCAGTTCAAAGGAAAAATCATAAAATCAAATTATGAAAATCCGGGAGAAATCAATTGGAATAATTTAATGCCGGATCCTGAAGATCAGCAAAAAACCATTGAAGAAATTCGTAAGCAATTGAGTGAATATGGTAATGACAACTATGATATGATCTCTCAGGAAACGCCTTCCAAACATTCTAAAAAAAGCAAGAAAAGCAAATAGTTTTCTCTGTCTGTTTTAAAGAATATTAACTTCATTGCATAAACTTGTAGAAAAATATCAAGAAATAAAAAAAGCGCTTGAGGCGCTTTTTTATCAATTATTGTTGCTGCGGTTGTGCAGGTTTTTCTTCAGGTTTAATTTCTTTCTTTTCTCCTTGCTCTTCGTGTTTTGGCATAGGTAACTGATATAATTCTGTTTTATACGGATCGTATTTTTCACGAAGGTGCTTGTATGAACTTCCATCCGCTAAAAATGCAATTATAAACCATATAAAGAAAGTTGCAGGCAGTCCTATTACCAAAATCATATTACGCACTTCATGCCTAAGGTGCATAAAATAACCGATAATGTAAAATGCTTTCCAGAACATTAGTATCAAAATGATACCTTTTACAAAATGTCTTTTGAAACTTTCTTCTTCCCATCCCATCATTACAAAACCTAAAATTAACTCTACAATAGTCAGAATTGTAAGATAGATAGTTACTTTCCAAATTTCTTTACGTACTGCTTTTGAATCAAACGCATGTGCGTGCGTATGTCCTCCGTTTTCCAATTCATGTAAGTCAGCCATTGAATAATATTTTTAATAAAAATTAAATTATACTAAATAAAATAATGCAAATACAAATACCCAAACCAAGTCTACAAAGTGCCAGTACAAACCGGCTTTTTCGATCATTAAATAATGTCCTCTTTTTTCGAATACATTACAAATGCCATTATCAGCATTACGATATTAATAATCACTCCGGAAAATACATGGAATCCGTGAAAACCCGTAATCGTAAAAAAGAAATTGGTAAAATTGGGAGAAGACAATGATCCGTCGAAATTAGGAAACGGATTTCTTCCCCACCAAGCTCCTTCGCGATACAAATGTGTCCATTCCCATGCCTGACAACTTAAAAATAACAATCCGCCTATAATAGTGAATAATGTATATTTTATTACAGCTTTTTTGTTCATTTCTTTTCCGGCTTGTACCGCCAGTACCATCGTAACAGAACTGATAATCAAAATAAACGTCATCACGCTCACAAATACCAGCGGAGCGTTTGCAAATTCACTTGCGCCGGGATAGCTTTTGAAAACTTTATTTGGATCGGGCCAGCCCATTGTGGCAAAACGGGTAGTCAAATAAGAAATTAATAATGCCCCAAAAGTAAAAGAATCGCTCAAGAGGAAAAACCACATCATCAATTTGCCATATTCCACTTTAAACGGACTGTAACCGCCTCCCCATGCGCTCCTCTTCTGTTCGCGTACTGCTACTGACATATCTATAATTTAGTTTTAAAAAATATTTTATCTCGTTAAACTGAAAAAAATAAATAAATAAATCCAAAGCAAATCTACAAAATGCCAATATATGGCAGTGATTTCTATTGGCGTGGCATCGTATCTTTTTACTCGCTTTTTATACGCTCTGAAAAACTGAAACAATAATGCCATAACACCTCCCAACACATGCACTACGTGCAATCCGGTAATGACTCCTAAAAATGATGCTGAGGGATTGCTTCCCGTACCAAATATTTTAATGCCTTTATCTTCCAGTTGAAAAAATCCAAACAATTGTAATACTGCAAACGCAACACCCAAAAATGCTGTAATCGTAATCAATATTCTATATCTTTTTCTTTCTCTTGCTTTAAAACTTATTACGGAAAGGTGCATCGTTACACTACTGCACAAGATTACGAAAGTAGATACCCAAAATATTTTCGGTAAGGGAAAAGTCATCCAGTTTGCGAAAGAATGCTTTACAAGATAAGCACTCGTAAGCCCGGCAAACAGCATCACAATACTTGCCATTGCTATCCACAAAACAAATTTATGCGGATGTATCCTTCCCCTATTTTCAATTGCGCTTACCATTCAAAAATTTTTATTCACGGCAAATAATAAAGCCAGCAAAACGATGGGTAAATAAATATAGCTGCTGAACATCACTCTTCTTGCTGATTTCACATCCAAATTAATATACAACCTTACGCATTGTATCACCATTCCGATATTACAAAGCAGCAATATCACAAAACTTATTTTACCTCCGATCGTTTCTATATCATTTAAAGGTTTGCTCCCCCAGTTTACATAAGCGAGCATACCCACCGGAATCATCATTACCGAATAAAGAACTGTCTGCAAAGCGGTAGATTTCGTAGGCCCTTTATCCGATGGTAATAATTTAAATCCCGCTTTTGCATAATCTCCATGTGCTACCCATGCAATTGCCCAAAAATGAGGAAACTGCCATATAAATTGGATAAGAAACAAAACCAATCCGCCAAACCAACTATTGTCTCCTCCAGGAACAAAACCGGCAACCCAACCAATCAAACAAGGCAACGCTCCCGGAAAAGCCCCAACCAACACAGCTATTGAACTTACTTTTTTTAATGGCGTATATATATAAGCATATAAAAAAAGGCTGAATGCCGAAAGTATTGCCGATTCCCACGTAAAGAGAAACCACATCATCAGCACGCCGGCAATGCCGGTAACTAAAGCAAAAGCCATTGCATTGTTTTGAGAAATCCTGCCGCTTGCCACAGGCCGGTTGGCCGTTCTTTTCATCAAAGCGTCAGTATCTTTTTCTACCGCCTGATTAATTGCGTTGGCAGATCCCGTAACTAACATGCCGGCTGCAAAGAGCTCTATTATTTTTATTATATCCGATACTTGCGTATTGGGCGATAATAAATAACTGATAACGCAGGAAAAAACTACAGTGAAACTCAATGTGAATTTCGTGAGTGCCACGTAATCTTTCATAGAAGCAGACACCCGATATGTTGAAGAATTTTCCTTATCCAAAAACTTTATTTTTCTACTTAAAGATATTATTCTTTAAGGTATTGTCTTTAATTAACCCTAAAATCAATGTACCGATTCATCTTCGCCAACAGGCGTAGTTTGCGGAATAAAATCTACTCCGTCTTTACCATAATCATAAGGCCATCTGTAAACTTCAGGAATTTCGCCTGGCCAGTTTCCGTGCAGCGGTTTGATTGGCGTAGTCCATTCCAAAGTATTGGACTGCCATGGATTTTTATTCGTAACTTTTCTTCCTTTAAATATCGAATAAAAGAAATTAAATACAAATAAAAACTGTCCGGTAAATGTGATGATTACCACAATAGAAATAAATTTATTCAACGAGATAAATTGTTTGAAACTTTCCCATCCGCTGTAATCGTAATAACGGCGAGGCATTCCCGCGAATCCTTCATAGTGCATTGGCCAAAAAATAAGATAAGCGCCGATAAGCGTAACCCAAAAATGAATATTTCCTAAAGTACTGTTCATAAACCTCCCAAACATTTTGGGAAACCAATGATATACACCGCAAAACATACCAAAAAATGCAGCAACACCCATAACCAGATGGAAGTGCGCAATTACAAAATAAGTGTCGTGAATATGAATATCAATAGCGGAGTTTCCTAAATAAATGCCGGTTAAACCACCGGAAATAAATAAACTTACAAAGCCAATTGCAAATAACATTCCAGTTGTAAAACGGATATTTCCTCGCCATAAAGTAGTAAGCCAGTTAAAAACTTTAATTGCAGACGGAACGGCGATCAAAAGTGTAAGCAGCACAAATACCGATCCAAGGAAAGGATTAAGGCCGGTTACAAACATGTGATGCGCCCATACCAAAAATGCAAGTATTACAATTGCAAACATTGACATTACCATGGCCGAATATCCAAATATAGGTTTACGTGCATTGGTAGACATTACTTCGGAAACCAAGCCCATAGCAGGAAGTATTACGATATACACTTCCGGATGACCAAGGAACCAGAATAAATGCTGGTAAAGAATAGCATTACCACCTTCGTGAGGCAGAATTTGCCCTGCTACAAATATATCTGACAAATAAAAGCTTGTACCAAAATGGCGATCGAATATCAATAATATAAATCCTGCGAACAAAACCGGGAATGACAATACACCTAATACAGCTTGTAAAAACACGCCCCAAACACTTAATGGCATACGTGTCATACTCATCCCTTTCGTACGCATATTCAATACAGTAGAAATATAATTTAACCCTCCCAATAACTGCGATACCACAAAAAATACCAATGCCGTCAGCCACATATCCATCCCTTGTTTTGAACCATCAGAAGCCTGACCCAATGCGCTTAGCGGCGGATATGCCGTCCAACCGCCGGAGAAAGGTCCTGTTTCTAAAAAGAAAGAAGATAATAATACAACGCTTGCCAATAAGAAGAACCAGTAACTTAACATGTTCATCAGAGGCGAAGCCATGTCACGTGCACCAATCTGCAAAGGAATCAAAAAGTTTGCAAACGTACCGCTCAAGCCTCCTGTTAAAACAAAGAATACCATAACCGTACCGTGAATGGTAGTCAAAGAATAATATGCTTCCTGAGCTATATGGCCGCCTTTACCCCATTTACCCAATACAGTTTCTAACCAAGGAAAAGTAGTATCCGGAAAACCTAACTGTAAACGAAATAATACCGACATAAAACCGCCCAAAATGGCCCATATAATACCGGTAATCAAAAATTGCTTTCCGATAATTTTATGATCCTGGCTGAAAACATATTTAGTAATGAATGATTGCTTATGATGATGCTCCTCATGATGTGCTGTTCCGTGTACACCCGCAACATCCGCTTGCAAAACTACTTCGTGACTCATGATTATTTTCTTTAAATAAATTCTTTACAAATTCTTCTTGCTATTTCTGTTTCCGTTTCCGCTTATCTTACTTTTTCGTTGTATCGGCGGGCGAGGCAACCTTTACAGGTTTTGACGAATCTGAAACTGCTGCTGCCGCTTTTATATTGTCCGGATCTTTAGCAGGAAATGCGCTGTAATAAGCCGGTTTCTGTTTTGCCATAAAAGCATCATACTCTGCCTGCGTTACTACATTTATTACCGCTCTCATAGACCAGTGCCCTACACCACAAAGCTGATCGCAAGATAATTCATATACAAAATTAGGATTTCCTGTACGCTTTTTCATTTCTTCCGTGGTGTATTTCGGAGTAAACCAAAGTGTGGTCGGCGTTCCTGGTACAGCATCCATTTTCATTCTGAATTGAGGCAATCCCACATCATGAATTACATCCTGAGAATTGATGATAAATCTTACAGGTTTATCTTTTATCAAATATACAGTACCGCCCATAATAATATCGTCAAATGTTGCAGGGTCTGCTTTTTGGCTTAATTCAGCGCTGTCTTTCCAAATTAATCCCAACTCATTTGTAGCATTAATATCCTTAAAGTATTTTTTACCAAATACGCCATCTTTTCCCGGATAGCGGAATGTCCAGCCAAATTGATGACCTGTAACTTCTATCTGAATTGCATTTTTCGGTGCGTCGCCGGTAAATAAAAACCAACTGCGCAAACCATAAACAATCAATATCGCCAATACAATGGTGGGAATTGCTGTCCAGATTAATTCAAGTTTGGAACTATGAGAAAAGAAATGAATCTTTTTTTCTTCTTTATATTGATATTTATATGAGAACCAAAACAGTAATATCTGTGTAGCGAAAAATACGATCCCGGTAAGTAAAATAGTAATTTTAAGTAATTTATCTACATTCTCTCCTTCCACGCTGGACGAGCCTTGCGGAAACAATGTTTTGGGATATAATTCATGATTGCACCAAAACACTCCGATTAAGCCTAAAATTAAAAATGCAATCATCAATGCGCCATTAATCTTATTATTTTGCTTAAATGCTCTGTCTTCGCCTTTCAGTACAGATACATATTCGCTCGCTTTAGCAATTTGAAAAATTACTATCAATATCAATATTATGGCGAGAACAGTAATAAACATAGACTTTAATTATATTAATCTTATAATAATATTTTTTCTTAGCTTCTTTAATTTATCAGGTATGGTGAACAATACTTTCCTTTAAGAACGGATGATACTTTGGCGTTAATTGTCTTTTTGTCAAAGTTTTTCCCACAGTAAAAATCAATATGCCTGCAAAGAGAGAAAGTATACCGAAATCTAACCAGCTTAGTGTAATTTTTTCAGGAGAAATACTTCCCATTATCATCTGGTAAAAATCCAGCCAATGTCCAAATACCAGTAACATTGCCATGAAAGTTACTAAAGTATAGTTTCTTTTTGCCGGCCTTGACATTAAAATCAATATCGGACACACAAAGTTAATAACTAAATTAAGGAAAAAGACACCTTTATATTCTCCCTGAACGCGGTGTTTAAAATATAATGTTTCTTCAGGAATATTTGCGTACCAGATCAGCATGTATTGTGCAAACCATATATACGTCCAGAAGATAGAAAATGCGAATAAAAACTTTCCCAGATCATGCAAATGCTCTTGCGTGGCCAGTTCTAAATAACCTTTATTCTTTAAGAAGATGAAAAACAAAGTAATAATGCCTAAGCCCCCTACAAAGCTGCTTGCGAATGTGTACCAACTATACATTGTGCTGTACCAATGCGCATTCAGGCTCATTTGCCAAAACCACGGAGTTACACAGCCTGCTGTTAATGCAAACCATGCTACAAACATAGCAGCACTTACCGTATTGCGCCATATAAAACTTTGTCCGTCGTTTAGCGGCATTTTTTCATTATCGGCTTCTTCAGATAGTTTCCTCATTCTTTTCCCCAACAAAATCCACAAACCGATGGTTGCAACTGTCCATAAAGTAAAAAACGGAACATTTAAGAAACCATGTTTATGTGCCAAAGCAGCATTAGCATGCACCTCTTCCATATTCGTCCATTCGTATATATGCAAATTGCTGAATACAATGGCGATTAATAATATACCTGCAATGGTTCCGAATACAGGCACTGCTGCTGAAATTGCTTCGGGTATTCTACGTAAAGCAATATGCCACCCTGCCATTCCTAAAGTAAGCGCGCACAGCCAAAACATTGAGATATTGGTAATCAATAAAAAATAAATGGAATTATACATGATGGTACCCCAAAACACTTTCTGCTCTTCGTGGTCGGCGCTCATTCCTTTTGTAAAAAAGCCTATGATAAAGGTTAGGATTCCTACTGCCATCAGTATATACGACCAGGTCTTCATTTTAGCAGGAATTTCAAAATAAGTTTTTGTGGATGCCATTGTAAATATTATTTATTCAATAATCTTTTAAGTAAACTTCTTCTTTATTATAATTTTATATTATCCAAAACTGTCGAATCCGCAACATCTGCAGGCGATACAGGCAATTTTTTCGTTTTATTCTGTATAGCTTTAATATAATGCACCAATTGCCAACGTTGTTTTCTCGAGAGTTGTGATGCATAACTTCCCATCATATTTTTTCCATATTGAATGGAATAAAACATTTGTCCTTCAGGCATTACCGAAACTATCGGGTCGCCAAGAAGATTTTTAGGCGCTGAAGAAAAAGGCCCGTTGCCGCCGTTATATAAAGGCCCGTTGCCATCCATTTTTGCTCCATGGCAAATACCGCAGTTGATCAGATACAAGCGATGCATTTCTGTAGCTTCTGCAGCGGTTAACGGCGCTTCCGGATTTTCAATCAATTTGGATGCGATATAATTTGTAGTGTCTCCCGGTTTGTCTTGAGACAGAGGGAAAGGCAAATCTTCATCTCTTGCAATAGTACCTGCAACCGGCATATTATTGTAAAATATTTTTTCGCCCGCTTTGGAAATATCTGTCGTGAATTGAGCAGAATCTCTCTGATCGTAAGTTTCATAAGCGCGGCTAATAAACATATCAGGCATATATAAATGCCCCGGGCTGCGTCTTACATGATCGCAACTTACGAGCACGATGCCTGTTACAAAAATTGTTGCTATGACGGATAATGTTTTCATTCCTTAACTATCTTGTTTTTTTATTTACAAAACCTCAACTGCATTTTCATTTATTATTTGCTGTTCCCTGTCAAACCTGCCCCACCACCAGCCGGCTTCGGCTTCTTGCTGTTCCAGATGAACGGTGCCTTTATCTTTGAAAAAATCTTTCAATTCTTCTACATTAGTGGACGGCGTACATTCTACAGCCATTACAAACAAATCGTCTGTTTGTCTTGGATGAAAAATATGCTTTTTTACAAAAGGGGCTAATTGGCAAAGCCAACAAAAAGTCATTACCATTCCTACTGCTGCAAACAAAACGGTTAATTCAAAAGTAATAGGTACAAATGCCGGCAGTGCAAAATGCGGCTTCCCGTCATATATCTGAGGCCAGTCGCTGGTAAAAATCCATGTCATACAACCGAGTGCAGTAGATGTTCCTGTAATACCATAAATAAAACCTGCTGTATGCAAACTTGTTTCGCGTAAACCCAATGCATGATCTAATCCATGAATAGGAAATGGCGTATATACGTCGTGAATTTTATATCCGGCTTTTCGTACAGCGTGTACTGCAGGAAATAAATTTTCTTCATCGTCAAAGCTTGCTACTACAAATTTCTTTTTTGCCATAAATTTTAAATCAAAAGTCAAAAATTGAAATCCTATTTTGTCGTTTCTTTTTTATTTAATGAGCATATTCATGTGCAAATGCCTCAGGTTCCAATTGCTCTATCTCGGTTGTTTTATCAGACCATTTAAAGTTATCGCCTGAAACCTTGGCAATACTTTTAATTTCTGCAATAGCGATAACCGGGAAATATTTTGAAAATAAAAAGAAACAAGTAAAGAACAATCCAAACGTACCGCAATAGAAACCAATTTCCCAAACAGTCGGATGATAATAAACCGACCATGCAGACGGAATATAATCACGGTAAATAGATGCCACGATAATTACAAAGCGCTCAAACCACATACCTATGTTTACGATGATGCTCATAAAGAAAGTTACAAATAAATTTCTTCTCATTTTTCTAAACCAAAATATCTGCGGGCTCAATACATTACAAGCAATCATACCCCAGTAGCTCCAACCTAATGAGCTGTACAAGTTTGCTCTGTTATAGAAAAATTCGTAGCCTTCATAACGGTTATCACTATACCATGCTACAAATAATTCAGACAAATAGGCAATACCAACTATGGAACCCGTAAGCACTATTACCTTATTCATGGCTTCTATATGTCCGATTGTAACATAATCTTGCAAATTCATCATTTTACGTACAATAATTAATAACGAATTTACCATAGCAAAACCGGAGAATACGGCGCCGGCAACAAAGTATGGCGGGAAGATGGTTGTATGCCAGCCCGGAATTACAGAGGTTGCAAAGTCGAACGATACAATTGTGTGTACCGAAAGTACCAACGGAGTAGATAACCCTGCCAATACTAAAGATAATGCTTCGTGCCTTTGCCAATGCTTGGTAGAACCTGTCCAGCCAAAAGATGCTATACCATATAATAATTTTCTCAGTTTTGTTTTTGCCCTATCGCGAATGGTTGCAAAATCCGGCAACAAACCTGTGTACCAGAATAAAACAGAAACCGTAAAATATGTTGAGATTGCAAACACATCCCACAATAATGGCGAATCAAAATTAGGCCAAAGCGATCCGCGCGTATTTGGATATGGCAATACAAAGAATGCATTCCACACACGTCCCATGTGCCAGATCGGAAACTGGCCGGCGCACATTACGGCAAAGATGGTCATTGCTTCTGCGGCGCGGTTTACACCTGTTCTCCAGCCCTGGCGGAATAATAGTAAGATAGCGGAAATCAACGTTCCGGCGTGACCGATACCTACCCACCATACAAAGTTGGTAATATCCCATCCCCAACCTACAGTTTTATTTAAATTCCATTGCCCTATACCATATACCACATCGTTATAAATACTCCATACACCAAACAACAGTAAAGTTACTGCAATATAAAAACCGATATACCACAGCTTGCCCGGTTTTATTTCGATCGGCTGAACGATATCTTCCGTGATTTGGTGATAATCCTTACTGCCTTTTACCAGCGGTTCTCTTAATTGCGATTCGTATTTTAATGATGACATTCGGTTTCGTTTATATAACTCAACTAATTTTTATTTATATCCGTTATTATCCGGCATTGTAAACTTCTTCAACTTCAATATCCGTGTTTCTTACTTTAGCCAAATAGTTTACATTCGGTAAGGTATGCAATTGTTCTAATGAATGGAACAAACGCAATGGATTGTCATGACGAGACGCGGAAACTGCACTCTTTGTATCATTAGAATTTCCAAAAGTGATGCAATCGCTTGGACATGCTTGCTGGCATGCCACTTTTACATCCCATTCATCATTTTCTCCTGATTTTAAAGGCCTGCTTTCTTTCTTGGCTTTCAATTTACCGTCTTGTAATCTTTGTGCGCAGAAAGAACATTTTTCCATAACACCACGTGAGCGTACAGTTACATCCGGATTCAATACCATGCGTGACAATTCTTCATTCATATCATGCACAGAAGCGTCTAATTTTCCAACAGCAACCTGATCCTGATTGTTCGGGAAACTGTCGGCTCCCGTGTAATCTGCCCAGTTGAAGCGGCGAACTTTGTACGGGCAATTGTTTGCACAATATCTCGTACCAATACAACGGTTGTAAATCATTTGGTTTAACCCTTCCTGACTGTGTTGTGTAGCATTTACCGGGCATACATTCTCGCAAGGTGCGTTATCACAATGCTGACACAGCATCGGCATAAATGTAACATTTGGATTTTCCAAATCTCCTGAATAATATCGATCGATTCTCAACCAATGCATATCATGGAAACGGGCTACTTCATCCTTACCTACGATTGGTACATTATTTTCAATATTACATGCTACCACACAAGCGCCGCATCCGTTACAAGCATTCATATCTATGCTCATACCCCAATGAACGCCGGGTTTATCGTAATAAGGATAAATAGTTCCTTGTTTCACGAAATGATCTATACCGCCAAAATCTTTCAGCTCTTCTTCTCTTCCTTCTAAAATCTGTTTTGGATCTTTTACAAAAGCAGGCAAAGAAAGTTCTTTGATCACTTCTTCTCGCTTACCTCCTATTACGGAACTGTATGTTCCATGCACCTGCGTTTGTGCAACTTTATATGTTTTACCGGTTTTTTCCAGCTTAATACCGCCTTGTGTAAATTGCAATGCGTTGTTTACAAAAGTTGCCAACGGATATGCATTCTGACCTGAACCGATTGCAGCTTTACCGATTTTATCTGTACGGCCGTAACCTACGGCTATACCAACAGTTTTCGCATGTGTACCGGGAATAATTAAATAAGGAAGCTCGATTGATTGACCGTTCGGTGCAGTGAGTTTCAATACTTCCTTCATTACATTTACTTCATAATTATCGGTTTGGCCTTCATTGGTCAAATCAATACCCAGCATTTCTTTTGCAAGCGCCGGCGAAATCATTATGTAATTGTCCCAAGTAGCACGAGAAATAGGATCGGGCATTTCCTGTAAGAAAGGATTGCTTGCGCCTTGACCTTCTCCTATTGCTATTTTTTGGTATAATACCAATTCAATATTGCTCGATGCAGATAATATTTTGGATAATGCAGTTTGCACAGCAGCCCCATTGAAAGGTACAGCTACAGCAGCAACTTCTGCGGCGGGGTTGATAACACCAGATTGTAATGCTTTTTCCCAACCAGTAACTCCACCGCCGATTTTAGCAGTCCAATAATTTATCAAATAGTCTTCGTATGTAGTTGCATTACCGGACCATTTCAACAAGCTATCTTGCCACTGGCGTGTTTTGAATAACGGATTAATTGTAGGTTGTAGTAAAGAAAAATATCCTGTCTTTGGTTCAGCATCGCCCCAACTTTCCAGATAATGATGATTGGGTAACACATATTTACAAATCTGAGCCGTTTCGTCATTCTTATCTGCAAAAGATATTGTAGTTGGAACTTTCTTTAACCCATCAATAAATTTCTTGCTATCGTACCATGTATAAGCAGGATTTGCTCCGAAAACCAGTAAAGATTTTACTGAGCCTGCGTTCATATCATTTACCAATTGTGCAAAATCTGCATCATTTCCCTGACGTGTGTTATAAACAGAAGACCAGTCAATTGTTTTGCCATAAGAACCGATAGCTTCGTTTAAAGCATTTACCAGAATCTGTACATTCACATCGTTGCTTCCTGAAACTACAAGCGCTTGTCCCTTATTTGCAATTAAATCTTTTGCAACCTTATTAATACCATCGAGTAATTTTTTGTCTGATATGCCTGATGCTGATTGTCCGTTTACCGCACTCAACAAAGCGGCAACAACTTTGCCTGTTTCCGAAGGAGCATGTAAAATACGTTCATCAGCAGATGCGCCGGTTGGCGTAAGAATACTTTCAAACTGATAATGTTTGCTCATCACCGGATTCTTCTCATCAATTTTTCTGTTCTTGGAATATTGATAAGAAAATTCCACCGGGGAAACCCAAGTGCCTAAAAAATCGGCGCCGATACCTACAATGATTTTGGCATTCTCGAATTTATAAGAAGGAATTACCCTTTTGCCATAAGTAGTACTATTGGCTTCTAATATTCCCTGATAAGAGTAAGCATCATACGTTACATGTCGGCTGCCGGGAAATTTAGCTATAAAACTATTGATGATTTCTAATGTAGTAGGCGAAGTAACAGATGATGTAAGAATAGCGACAGGTCCTGCCAGTTCGCTTAGAATCGCCTTGTCTATTGCTTCGTAAGTAACTTCTTTTGTATCAATTGTAGGAAAGCGAAGGCGCGCCGTATTGTATAATTCCACAACGGATGCCTGCGCTCTTGCGGATGTGCCGCCTTTTGTAATGGGACTTAAATCATTGCCTTCAATTTTTATTGGGCGACCATCACGAACTTTTGCCAAAACACTTATTACTTCTCCATCTTCTACATAAGTAGTTGCATAATAATTTGCCACGCCCGGAATAATATCTTCAGGCTTATTTACATAAGGCATTACACGGCGTACAGGCGTTTCACAGCCTGCGGCTATTGCAGCGGCTGCCGTACTAAATCCTAGATATTTTAAGAAATCCCTGCGAGGAGTCGGCGCATTTAAAAAACCGCCTTTTACATCTTCAAATGGTAAAAGTTCTTCCCGAAATTCGTTTTTGTTTGCGTCCTGAAACCCTTTTGTTTGCTTCCGCTCACCAAAACTCTGCCAATGTTTATTATTCGCCATTTATCGGAATTTGAAAAATTTGAAATATTTATAAAACTCAAAAAGACGCGCTAATAAATTATCAATAGTGACATTTCTGACAATCCGTTCCACCAATCATTTGTACTGTCACTGAATCTATTTTTCCGTCTTTTAATTCCTGATGATATTTTTCGTATATGCTATAAAATCCGTTGTCTTTAAACTGTACTGCTGTTGTTCTGTGACAGTTTACGCACCAACCCATTGTTAAAGGAGCAAATTGTTTTACTTCATCCATTTTGGTAATTTCTCCGTGACATGTTTGACATTGAACTTTTCCAACCATTACGTGTTGCGAGTGATTGAAATACACATGGTCGGGTAAATTATGAATACGGATCCAAGGAATGGGTTTTGCTTTTGATGGGTCATAAACTGCGCCGGGTCCCGGTTTAAAGCCTGCGTATGAATATAATTTTTGTATTTCTGCTGTTCCGTCTATATCATTTCCTTCGGCATCTTTCAAAGCCGGGCCGCTGTAAGAAGTAATTGCCTTATGACAGTTCATACATACATTTAGCGGAGGAATAGTGGCATGTCGGCTGTATTGTGCATTGGTATGGCAGTATAAACAGTTGATCTGATTAATGCCTGCATGTACTTTGTGCGAGTAAAATATCGGCTGGCGCGGCTCATAATCAAACTGGCGATTAATGCTGATTGCATTGCTGCTTAACCAAAAGCCTACATAGATAAATATTAAAATAGCTACAAAAGCAATTATTTTTTTATTTCTGTACCATGGAATATGACCTATTGCTGCATGCCCTTCTTTTTTATCAGCCAGTTTCTTAAGGTTATTATTTACCTGCCACAAAATAAATGAAGCAACCAATAAAATACCGGTAACAATTATGTATAATAAAGAATTATCGCTACCTGAACTTTGAGAAGATTCACCGCTTTGACCTGCTGCGGGAGCTGCCGGTTGTTTGGCAGATTTGATATAATCCAAAATAGCATCAATATCTTTATCGGATAAAATGCCCTGGAATTTGGTCATCGCTGTTTTGTTATATTTCGCAAACAGCGCATTGGCATATGGATCGCCTGAGGCTAATACTGCAGAACTATTATGTACCCACGCATGAATTTTCTCCCTGCTCGGCCAACGGTCTTCCACACCAGTCAATGCCGGACCTGTAGCATCTTTAAAAAGGCTATGACAACTGGAACAGTTAGTTTGAAAAAGCGCCTTACCTTGATCTGCATCGCCTTGTGCAGAAACAGTATTTACGAATAAAGAGAATATAAATAAAAAACTTACAATAAAACCAAACTTTGCGGTTATTCTATTTAGTTGGATCATATTCACAATTCAGTTGTTGGAACTTGGAGAAATATCCCTGACATGCGCAAAAATATGACACGAAATTGACAAACGAACAATCAATTAAAAAAAATTTTATTGCTGTATAAACAGATGTTCTTTAAACTCAATTAGAATAAGTATTCTAAGGAATGTATTATAATTATAAATATTTTTCCTTTTCAATTTTCCCAATAAATAATATACCCCTTAATGTATGAATTCTAATCTTTTACCGCAAATTTGCAATCGATGAAAGAACCAATCAATATAGCCATTTTTGCTTCAGGGGCAGGCAGCAATGCGGAGAAAATAATTCAATATTTCCGCCATTCGAATTCAATAAAAATTGTTCTGGTCTTGTGTAATAAACCCGGTGCGCGCGTATTGGAAATTGCTGCCCAAAATCATATAGAAAGTCTTATAATCAATAAGAACGATTTTTTCGGTTCGGACTATTACATTTCTTTATTGAAAGACAGAAATACAGATTTAATAATATTAGCCGGGTTTTTATGGAAAATTCCCGAAAATCTGATACATGCTTTCCCCGAAAGAATCATTAATATTCATCCGGCGCTGCTTCCGAAATATGGCGGAAAAGGCATGTACGGCCATTTTGTACATGATGCCGTAATTGCTGCTCACGATAAAGAATCCGGCATTACCATACATTTGGTAGATGAATTATATGATCATGGCAGGCATTTGTTTCAGGCAACATGCAAAGTGGATGACAATGATACGGCTGAATCGCTTGCAGAGAAAATTCATTATCTGGAACATCTGCATTTTCCTGTGGTAATAGATGAATATATAAAGGAATATTTTAAATAAAAAACCTCTTAAGAGTAAGAGGTTTTCATTCGCATTAAATCATCTAAATTAATTAAACAAAACTTGTAGAGAAAAAGTTATTTAAAAAAAATCTGATGTGCAACAAATCTATGCAGTTTTTTTATAAATACAAAATCTATTTAGGGGAGGATAATATTTTTTATTTAGCGGCGATATTATCTTCCGGCTTGCGCAACATATCTTGCATAATTCTTACATTTTCTTTAATAAAAATATCTTTCGATACGCTTTTCAGCCAATCCTTATATAATTTACTTGTAGAAGCATCCGGATTATTATAATATTTATTATAATTTTCAGGAGGCACGGTTACGCTTAGCGAATCTTTATTTAAAGAATCAAGATTTTCCTTTCCGATTAATTTTTTGCTCAGTTCCTGATGGTCTATATATTTTTTTAGATTCAGGCTTATGGAGGCATTTTGGTTTTTATCCAGCCACTCATTTGTCTTCACAATAGAATTAAACAAGGGATCTTTATTTATACGTTCCTGCGCTCGTTTTACAATAGAATCTTTATTATAAGTATTATTCCATATTGTATATCTGGCCGGGTTTATTTTGTCCCACGGCAATGAATTGGGATCATCAATTTCTCTGTCTTTCAATACTTCGTATGGATCCGGAAGCACAATATCTGAAGCCACTCCTTTTTGTTGTGTAGACCCCCCGTTTATTCTATAGAATTTTTCAATAGTCATTTTCAGGCTTCCAAATTCAGGGTCTCCGTCGACATTCGGCTTGCCCAAAGGCATTTGGTTTTGTACTGTGCCTTTACCGTAGGTGGAAGTACTTCCTACAATGATTGCACGGTGGTAATCTTGCATAGCAGCAGCGAATATTTCGGAAGCCGATGCACTAAATTCATTTACCATTACGATTAGCGGGCCGTTGTACAACGTTCCTGTATAATTATCTCCATCACTATCGCCTAATTGCTGCTCGTTGCCGTCTCTGTCCCTTACCTGAACAGCCGGGCCTTTTGGAACAAAATAGCCAATTATTTTATTTACATCTTGCAATGATCCGCCGGGATTATATTGCAAATCAAGTATCAGTCCGTCAATTTTTGCATTATTTAACTTTTTCAGCTCATCTGCCATGTCTTGTGAGCAAGTCGGAGTTTGTGCATTTTGAAAATCTGCATAAAATTCAGAAAGGTTTATATATCCGATTTTTTTATCGCCAACATTGAATATGATACTTTTTGCCCTTGCCTGGTCTATTTTTACTTCTTCTCTAACTAATTTAATGACATAAACAGAGCCGTCAGATGCTTTTTTCATTGTAAGCGTTACCGTTGAGCCTTTGGAGCCGCGTATCAGTTTTACAGCATCAAGCGTTTCATAGCCAGAAATATCAATAGCAGAATCTGAGCCATTGGCCACTTTTAAAATAGCATCGCCTACAGATATTTTTTTGCTTTTCCATGCTGCGCCGCCGGCACGCACTTCATCAATCGTTACAAGCCCGTTTTTAGAACCCAATACCGCACCAATTCCGTAAAAGCTATTGCTCATTTCTTCATTAAAAGATCTTCTGTCCACAGGCGCAAAATAATCTGTATGCGGATCCATTAAATGAGTAATCGTATTCATATACAAACTGAACTGCGCAGTAACATCGAAAGTTTTTGGATTAAATCTACTTTTAAAATATCTGTCATAATATGTTTTTACCTGCTCTCTAGCCTCTGCTTGCAATTGCTCATCGGTTTTCTTTTTGATGCTGTCTGTGGATTTTGCAGATTTTTTCTGATTCAGCAAATCGTAATAAGATTGTAACGTTCTGTATTTCAATCGTAACCGCCATGCTTCTTTAGCTGCCTCTGCATCTTTAGGATAGTCTAAACTGTCTGCATCAGGTTGATATGTTTCATCTTTTGTAAAATCGAATGAATGTGATAATATGCTTGTGTAAATAGATTTCACATCTTCCAGCCGTTGTTTAAATATGTTTATTACCGCCGGATAAAAAAGCATTGGCGCATCGCCATTCATTTCATCATCCAGTTTATCTTTATAAATGTTTAAAGAATTTATATCCGTTTGTAAAAAGAGATTTTTTTCAATATCCAGCTGAGAAAGGAAGCTTTTAAAAACATTCTCTGAAAAAGCGTTGTCAATAGGTTTTGGAGAATAATGTCTTTGTTTTAAAATCATGCCAATACCAACCAACAATTGCTGCTGGCGCGATAAAGTATCATCATTGTTGTGCGCTTTGCATGCACATACACTCAATATAGCACCGATAAGAACGACTCCAAATACGGGACGGGCTTTTTTACTCATCATAAAACTTATAAATTTATTTGCCATTGCTTATATAGAAAAATAACGAGGATAAACATAAACAATTAAGGTCAACAAATGTACATATCAGAATATTTTTTTTGAAATTATGCTAAATTTTTACAGATATTTTGGGAACAATCATGCAATTGAAGTTGCTAAAAAATCACGATTCGTTTTTTTGAAGTGAAAATTAAATGATTATCTTTGCACTCCTTAAACGGAGAGCATAGCTCAGTTGGTTAGAGCGTCGGATTGTGGTTCCGAAGGTCGTGGGTTCGAGACCCATTGTTCTCCCCTCTTTTAAAAAGCTCCGAAATATAGCATTCCGGAGCTTTCATTTTCTAAAATCACCTATGCTAATTTCAAGCGTTTTGTTCCTTAAAATTTATTGGCTATTTCCGATAGCATGCGCAGTAGCGTGTTGGTTATATATCATCATTGCAGCGTATTTTCTACAGCGCTCCGTTTCTTTAAAAAAAATTATCGGCAACAATATTCCTTATATAACAGATTTTATATCTAAAACGCTTGCGAATAATAAAGAAACAGTGATTCGTACAGTAACTTCGGAAGAAAGTATTGATAAGATAATGCCGGAAATAGATACTTATATCCAAGAATTTTTAACAAAGAAAGTTCCTGAACAGCTTCCTATGATAGCAATGTTTTTGGGGGAAAAAACCACTCATCAAATTAAAGAGGTATTTATAAAAGAATTACGAATCCTGTTTCCTAAAGTAATTTCGCAATTTATTGGTACTGCAATGGATGATCAACGATTACCTGATATTCTCACACAAAAAATAGCTGAATCAACAGATTCATTATCTGATGTTAAAATCAGCAAAGCGCTGAGCCCTGCATTGCTGAAAGCGAAAATCTATGCTTTTGTATTTGGATTATTATTTGGCGCATTATTTTCTTTATCGCTTTTTGTATTCGCCTAAGAAACTATCCCGCTTGCCGAATAAAGAAAATGTTAATTCAACATTTATATTTTTCTTGTGTCTAAATCGCACCGTTTATGGAACTTTGCATTTTTTTATGATCAATGAACAGCAACTTTGCTGTTTGACTAATTACGCAAATTAAACAACCGATGACTAAGCGCATTATTTTATAAATTTAAATTTTTTATGACTAAATATTTTTTTTCTGTTCTTTGTGGCATTTTTTTATTCCATATTTCTTATGCTCAAAACAATCAACCTGCAGAAGGATTTAAAAAATCCGGCAATTTCAAGCAAACAAGAAATGGCGTAATTACCGGAACGGTTATAGATTCTGTTTCTAAAAAACCTGTTCAGAGCGCCACCATATTTGTATATAACGAATCGAGAGACAGTGCAACAAACAGTGTGAAAGAAATGCTTGCAGGAAACGGCATTACAAAAGACGACGGAAGTTTTGAAATAGACAATCTGCCATCGCCGTCTCATATAAGAGTCCAAATATCTGTAATAGGCTATGATATATACAATAAAATAATTGCCGTATCGCCTCGCAGCAATAACACAACCAATATGGGAAATGCTTTGATGAAGCAAACTGCAGGCAATCTTCAAACAGTAAATGTTACTTCTACTGTACCTTTCATGCAAATGGGTGTGGACAAAAAAATATTTAATGTATCTCAAAGCCTTGTAAGCACAGGCCAAACAGCGCAGGAAGTGTTGGCTCACATACCTTCTGTAAGTGTAGATATTGATGGAAACGCAACTGTTCGCGGCGCTTCTCCTCAAATTTATGTGGATGGCATGCCTACCATGCTTACGCTTGATCAAATACCTTCCGACCTCATTGATAAAGTAGAGCTTATCACAAACCCTTCCGCCAAATATGATGCTTCTACCGGCGGCGGCGGTATTATCAACATTATCTTAAAAAAGAATAATACCAAAGGCTACAACGGCGGTATTAATGGCGGCAGTGACACACGCGGCGGTTGGAATGCGGGAGGCGATATTAATATGCGCTTAGGCAAGTTTAATGTTTTTGCACGTGCCAATCATCGCTCAAGAAATCAAAAACAAACAAATCATACCGAAAGAAATAATTATAATGATGATGCGCTTACCTCAACAATTAATCAAAGAGGTTCAAGTTTGAATAAAGGTTCTTTTAACTTCTTTAGCTTGGGCACAGATTATAATATGGATAAAAGAAATATTTTTACCATATCCGGCAATTACGTAAGAGGCACATTTAATAATAATCAGCCGCAAGCAATCGATTCTTTATTTAATAATAATAGCACATCGAACAGTTACGGGGATTTATTATCAAAATCAAGCGCTATGTTCCGAAGCCTTCAGGGAGAATTTAAATACAAACATAATTTTTCCGATGACGGCGATCATAACTTATTGATAGATGTCAATTACAACCGCGGTAAGTTTAATAATATTTCAAACATTAATACAGGCACATACAGCGATCCTGCATTTGATCCTTCATTATTGCTTTCCGATCAATTAAGAAGTACGCAAATCAATAGCATAAACAAAAACTTTATTTTTCAGGCAGATTATTCAAATCCTATTACCAAAAATTCAAAAATAGAAGCCGGCATACGCGGGCAAATTGGAAATGATGCACCAACTTCTTATCAATATATAAATAATTCAACAGATAATATTCCGGCTGATTTCAATATTTTCCAACAAGGTTATTTAGATTCTTTAGCATCCAGCAAGTACAAATCGAGAGATGAAGTTTTCGCGGCCTATGGTACGTTCTCTTCAAAAATCGGCAATAAATTATCTTATGAATTAGGTGCACGAATCGAAAGTTCTAATTATAAAGGAACCAACTATTCCATTCCGGGAAATGTAGCTACAAATTTTAAAGTAAAATATCCGTTGGAGTTTTTCCCAAGCGCATACCTTACTTACAATATTACAGACGGGCAAAACCTTCAGGTAAATTATTCGCGCAAAGTAAATCGTCCCGATTTCTTTCAACTTCTCCCAATCCTGAATTATTCTGATCCATATAATATTCAAACCGGCAATCCGGGTTTAAAGCCGGAATTTACCAGTATGTATGAATTATCTTATAATAAAACATACGCTCACAGCAACAACTTTTTGGCAAGCGTGTATTACCGCCACTCAAGTAATTTAATTACCTCCTATCAATATCAGGATCCGAATATTGATAGCGCTATCGTAAACACTTACAAAAATGCAAACAGCAGCAAAATTTATGGTTTGGAACTGGACAACAGTTTAACTGTTGCAAAAATCTGGGATGTTGATTTAAACTACAATTTATTCAATTCTGTCATCAATGCAGATTCAAGTTTACACACGTCCAAAAACCAACGCTGGAGCTGGTTTGCAAAATGGAATAATAATATAAAGCTGCCTGCAGGAATTACCTTTGAATTAAATGCGCAATATTATTCAAAAGCTTCACTGCCCAATACAAGCGGCGGCGGTGCACAGCAGCAACAACAAGGCGGCGGCGGTCCGAGATTCGGAAATAGTGTAGGAAGTGTGCAAGGATACATCGGCTCGCATTATCAGTTTGATGCCGCTTTGAAAAAAGACTGGAAGTGGGGAAAGGGAAATACGCTTTCTTTAACGGCATCTATTAATGATATTTTTGGTACGGACAAAACCACCAGTTATTCCGTAACTCAGTTCATGACACAAAACAGTTATAGAATGCGTCAGCCTCGTATTGTACGATTTACTTTAAGCTATCGTTTTGGAAGATTCGATAAAGGCATATTCAAAAAGAAAGGCGCGCAACAAGATAATAGCGGCGGCGACGATACCGGCGGCATGGGAATTGGCGGATAATAAAAAAACTCTATCTAAAAAAAGCAAGCTGGAAATTTCCTCAGCTTGCTTTTTTATTATTCACTTTTTCAAAGATTATCTTTGCAGCATGTTTTCAAAAACCCAGTTAGCAAAAAAATATATCCGGTATTATTTCAATTCATCCAACGGGAAAGGGCACGGAATTCATTCGCCGTTTGTATTCGACTTTATTACAAAAATATTGAACGATAAAAACAAATACGCTTGTTATGACAAAATCGAGTCTCTGCGAAATAAATTATTGAGTGATGAAACCATTTTAGAAATTGAAGATTTCGGTGCAGGTTCTCGCGTGAATGCTACGAATAAAAGAAAAGTTTCGGCAGTTGCAAAATCGGCATTGAAACAAAAAAAATTCGGAAGGCTTTTATTCAGATTAGTTCAATATTATCAGCCAAAAAATATATTGGAATTAGGCGCTTGCTTTGGCATCACAACTTCTTATTTATCCTTTGGAAACCAAACCGCGCAAGTGTTTACAATGGAAGGCGCTAAACAAATCACTAAAGTAGCCAAAACCAATTTTGAAAAACTTGGGCTGAATAATATTAAATTAATTGAAGGTAATTTCGACAATACATTGCCTTCGTTCATACAACAATTGAAACAACAAAATCTACAACTTGACTTTATTTTTATAGATGGCAATCATCGTTATGAACCGACTGTCCGCTATTTCAACGATTTGTTGCAAGTTGTAAACGACAATACAATTTTAATTTTTGATGATATTCACTGGAGCGAAGAAATGGAACGGGCATGGAAAGAAATATTGCTCAACGAAAGAATAACATTAAGCATCGATTTATTCTTTATCGGAATCGTATTTTTTCGAAAAGAAAACAAAGTGAAACAAGATTTTATAATCCGATTTTAAGAAAATCATACATCATAATTTATAAATCTTAAATGAAATTATATCCTGCAAATGCAGAAACACAATTGGAATTTGACAAGGTGAAAACCTTGCTGGCAGCGCATTGCAAGACTTCTTATGCTAAACATAAAGCAGAAAAACTTCGTATTCATACAAGAAAAGATTTTATTGATCTTGAACTTAAACAAACGCACGAGTTTAAATTACTAACCGAACAAGCTTTACACTTCCCCGATGAACAACCATTAAATATCGCCAATGATATTAAACTGCTTGGCATTCCCGGAAGTATGTTAGCCACCGAGCAATTGGTTTCGATAAGAAGACTGGCATTGGCTGCAGAAAATATTTTCCGTTGGTTCGATAAAGAAAAACGATTGGCATTTCCCGCACTGGAAAAAATAATCGCAGAATTGTATTACGAGAAAAATATTATTGCATTCATCAACGAAATTCTTGACGAACAAGGCAATGTAAAAGACAATGCTTCGCAGGCATTACAAAAGATAAGAGAAAATCTTTATCGCAAAAGAAACGAGCAGCGGCGCGCGTTTGAGCGTGCTGTAGCCAAATTAAGCAAGAACGGTTACACGGCGGATATAAGTGAAAGTTTTAGTAACGGAAGAAGAGTCGTTGCTGTTTTTTCAGAATATAAAAGACAGGTAAAAGGCGTTTATCATGGCGAAAGCGACAGCAGAAGAACGGCATTTATAGAACCGGAAGAAACGATTGAACTGAACAACGAAGTTTATAGTTTAGAGAATGATGAGCGCAAAGAAATATTGCGCATCCTGCGTGAACTTACTGCCAAACTCAGTGTTTATGCGCCTTTGCTGAAAACCTATCACGATGTTTTGGGCTTGTTCGATTTCATTCGCGCAAAAGCAAAACTCGCTTTTGATATGAATGCACATCACCCGAATGTGGTTGATAAAGCCTTATTGGAATTAAAAGAAGCGTATCATCCGTTATTATTTTTGTACAACAAAAGCAATAACAAACACACCATTCCGGTTTCAGTAAAATTTAATGACGATAATAGAATCCTTGTTATCAGCGGCCCGAATGCAGGCGGAAAAACAGTTACAATGAAAACCGTAGGGCTTAATCAAATGATGCTGCAAAGCGGCTTGCTCGTGCCTGTGCATCCGGATTCAACAATGGGAATTTTTAAGCAATTGCTCATTCATATCGGCGACACGCAAAGTATAGAATTTGAACTGAGCACTTACTCTTCGCATTTGCTGCACATGAAATATTTTATAGAAAATGCAAACGGCAAAACTTTATTTTTTATTGATGAACTCGGCGGTGGTTCAGATCCCAATCTTGGCGGCGCTTTCGCGGAAGTGATATTGGAAGAGCTTGCACGCAAACATTCCATCGGCATTGTTACCACGCATTACCTCAACTTAAAAGTAATGGCAGGCAAAACCAAAGGCATCTTCAACGGAGCTATGGCTTTTGATGAAAAACATTTGCAGCCGTTGTATCAGTTGCAAATCGGAAAACCCGGAAGCTCTTATACATTCGCCATTGCGGAGCGAATCGGATTGCCGAAAAATTTAATTAACCGTGCAAGAAACCTGGCCGATGACGAACAATTTCTTTTGGATAAATTATTAAATTCAACAGAACAGGGTTTGCAAAAAATCAATAAAGAAAAAGAGCAATTACAAAAACTGCTGCGCGAAAATGATCGCTTGAAAAAAGAAATGGAGACCGTTCTTAATAAAGAAAAACATCGACAGGAAGTAGAACTCTTAAAGCAAAAAAATAAAATATCTGAAGAAAGAATTGCTTACCTAAAAGATACGGAACGCAAGCTGCGGCAAATGATTCTGGAATGGCGAAAGTCTGATAAAAAAGAAGAAGTAATCAAACAAATCAATGCGATTCTTTTTCCTAAAAATGAAAAAATAGTTACCGGAAAAATGGCAAAAAAAATCCGCTCACAATATGAAGAATCTGAAGGCGAGATTAGCATAGGCAATAAAGTGATGCTAAGAAAAAATCATCAGGTAGGCGAAGTAAAAGAAATACGCGGCAAGCGCGCCATCGTGCAAATCGGCTTATTGCCAATGAATGTGGAAATAAGCGATCTGGTTGCAGTTAAACAAAAGAATGCAACAGAATAAAATCAGATTGCCTTCATCATACAACTGTCATACTTTTAATTCGGAACGCCCGTCAAGTTTTTTGTTTTTAACTTTGCCCCTCAATATAAAAATAATTCATGTCCGATATATTATCAAAACAGGAGATAAAAGAATTACGCAAAGATTTTCCTATACTTGAACGTACTGTGTACGGTTTGCCTTTGGTTTATTTCGACAATGCGGCTACCGCTCAAAAACCCTTACCGGTATTGGATTCCATTGAAAAATATTATCGCGAATACAATGCTAATGTACATCGCGGTGTACATCGCTTAAGCCAGGAAGCTACCGATGCTTTTGAAGAAGCACGAAAAAAAATTGCCGTGTTTATCGATGCTAAAGAAGAGAAGGAAATCATTTTTACAAAAGGCACTACGGAAGCTATAAATCTCGTGGCAAGTTCGTTCGGCAAGCAGTTTTTACACGAAGGCGATAGCGTGCTTATTTCTGCGATGGAACATCATTCCAATATTGTTCCTTGGCAAATTATTTGTGAAGAAAAAAAAGCAAAACTTAAAGTAATTCCTTTCAATGAAGCAGGCGAACTGCGCATGGACGAATTTGATAAACTTCTTGATGATACGGTAAAAATTGTTGCGGTTACTTACATTTCAAATTCGCTCGGCACCATCAATCCGGTTGAAGAAATCATAGCAAAAGCACATGCCAAAAATATTCCGGTATTGATAGATGGCGCGCAGGCTACTCCTCATTTTCCTGTTTCCGTACAAAAGCTAGATGCAGATTTCATGGCCTTCTCGGCGCACAAAATATACGGCCCCACAGGCTTTGGCATATTGTATGGCAAAGAAGCGTGGCTCAACAAATTGCCTCCTTATCAAGGCGGCGGCGAGATGATCAAAAGCGTTTCTTTTGAAAAAACCATTTACAACGAACTGCCCTTTAAATTCGAAGCAGGCACACCGGATATTTCCGGAGCCATTGCTTTCGGCGCTGCTATCGACTATATCAATAATATCGGTATAGAAAAAATACATGCTACAGAAAACGCTTTGCTGCAATATGCTTTGCAAAAAATGAAGGCGCTGCCCCAAATCCGTTTTATCGGCGAAGCAAAAAATCGCTCAGGTTTAATTTCATTTTTACTCGGGGCTGCCCACCCGTTCGATACCGGCGAGCTCCTCGATAAGCAAGGCATCGCAGTGCGCACAGGTCATCACTGTTGCCAGCCGGTAATGGATATTTTCAATATTCCCGGCACTGTCCGCGCATCTTTCGCGTTTTACAACACCGAAGAAGAGGTTGATCGAATGCTCAAAGCAATAGAAAAAGCAAGTAAAATTTTGTTGTAATATTTGGTCGTGCCCTCGCCATATCAGCAATACACAATCCTCTCAAAATGGCTCGGGTCGGGCTATGCAGGGCTTCGCTTCGCTACGGTGCTACGTTTCACTCCGCACTGCTCGTACGCGGCGCGTGTCTGCACGCGCTGCTCCGTCGCGCCCTTACTATCCCTCACGCGCTGCCGCACATCACAAAGTCTTCAAATAGTGGATAATTTTTTATATAAGTTACTTTTTAATAAACAAGCCATCCATCGCTTGTTTTCAAATGCAATTCTTTTCTGTCAGACGCTTCGGTATGCCCGATAATTTTTGCTTCAATACCGAGCGATTCAGCAGCTACAATCATTTTGTCGGCAGCGTTTTCATTGGTAAAAATTTCAAGTCTGTGCCCCATGTTAAATACCTGATACATTTCCCTGAAATCCGCGCCGCTGTTGGATTGTATAAGTTTAAAGATTGGCGGAATATCAAACAAATTATCTTTTACCACTTTTAAATTCTTAGGTAAATATTTCATGCATTTGGTTTGGCCGCCGCCGCTGCAATGTATTACGCCATTAATATCATCGAAGTATTCTGATAATAGAATTTTCATTAAAGGAGCGTATGTTCTTGTTGGGGAAAGCAGCAATTTCCCAATTGACAATTGATAATTATCAATTGTCAATTCATCTTCCAGTTTGTTCTTTCCTATATATACAACATCATTATCCAAAGCAGGTTCAAAAGTTTCCGGATATTGTTCTGCATAATATTTACTCAGAACATCGTGGCGCGCACTCGTTAATCCATTGCTGCCCAATCCGCTGTTGTATTCTGTTTCATAATTCGCTTTTCCCGAACTTGAAAAACCAACAATTACATTATTTTCTGCTATCTTTTCATTGGTGATAATGCTTGATTTTTGCTGCCTTGCACTCATTGTTCCATTCACGGCAATCGTGCGAACTACATCGCCAACATCGGCAGTTTCGCCTCCGAGATAATGGATATTCACGCCATATTTTTTCATCTCATCGAAGAAGGTTTGTGTGCCGTTGATTACGACTTCCAACACTTCTCCCGGAATGATTTTTTTATTCCTGTCGATAGTGGATGAAAACAGAATATTATCGTAAATTCCTACGCAAAGCAAGTCGTCCAGATTCATAGCAATTGCATCCTGTGCAATACCTTTCCATACAGAAATGTCGCCGGTTTCTTTCCAGTACAGGTAAGCCAAAATGCTTTTAGTACCCGCCCCATCTGCATGCATGATGTTGATATAATCATTGTTGCCGCCGATAAAATCAGGATACATTTTGCAAAAAGCATAAGGAAACAATCCCTGATCCAAATGTTGAATGGCTTTATGTACTTCTTCTTTTTGCGCAGATACGCCGCGCTTTGTGTATAAACTCATGCTGCAAAAATATAGGGAATAATCAGAAGTTAAATCATAGCACGTTAGAAAATAAAAATCTATAGTTTTTTATTTTGAAGGCATAAGAATAAGAATAATTAATCTACATTAATTGAGTTAGTTAAAAATCATTTTAATTTTGCCGCATTATTTAATTCATTAACTCAAAAATAAACTATGCGTAAATTATTTTTTTCGGCAGCGATTGCCTCTATTGTTTTAGCTTCATGTGGCGGAGGAAATGCCGATAAGGCCAACACATCATCCGAACAAGCCGTAGCTGCTGCAACTGGCAAAAAATTTGTAATTGCAGACACAAGCGTTGTAAGATGGCGCGCTACTCATAAAGGCGGTTTAAACCCTCGCTGGGGCACATTGAAAATTACAAACGGAACCATTTCTGCAGACAGCGGCAACGTTACAGGCGGCACTTTTACGGTTGATATAAATTCATTACAGGTAGATTCAGCTTCTGTTACCGAAGCCGGAAAAAAAGCTTCTGATCTTGAAAAGCATTTAAAAAGCCCTGATTTTTTCGATGCGGCTAAATACCCTGCTGCTAAATTTGAAATAACTAAAGTGGATATTTTTGACAGCACTAAAAACCAAAGCGCTATTGCAGGAGCTAATCATTTGATCAGCGGTAATCTTACTATTAAAGACAGCACCATTAATATCACTTTCCCTGCAAAAATTACCGTTGCAGATGATAATATAAATATTGTTGCATCCTTTACCGTAGACAGAACAAGCTGGGGACTTACTTATGCTACCAAAGGCTCTGCAGCCGATTGGCTTATCAGCAAAGATTTTCAAATTGATTTGAATTTGAATGCAAAATAATTATCAATGATTTTTCAATAATTCACAAAAAAGCTCCGAAAATTCGGAGCTTTTTAATTATAGGCTTAGTTTCTTATTTCTTAAGAAAAGACTTCTTTCAGTTTATCAAAAAATCCTTTCTCGGATTTTTGGGGCTGCGGTTTAAAGTTCTCGCTGTCTTTTATTTTATTCATCATTGCTTCTTCTTCCGGGGATAAATGCTGCGGTGTCCATACATTTATATTAATGAGTTGATCCCCTTTTTGATAACTGTTTATTTCGGGAAAACCCTTTCCTTTCAGACGAAAAATTTTACCGCTTTGCGTACCTGCCGGAATTTTTATTTTTGCCCTTCCGTCTATAGTCGGCACTTCTACATTTGCACCAAAAACGGCATCGGCAAAAGAAATAAACAAATCGTATCCTACATTTAATCCATCGCGGTGTAATTCCTTATGCGCTTCTTCTTCGATGGCAATAATTAAATCGCCGGGTGCGCCTCCGCGAAGCCCAACATTTCCTTTTCCGCTCATGCTCAATTGCATACCTTCATACACCCCGGCAGGGATGTTAATGGTTACTGTTTCTTCGCCGTACACGCGCCCATCACCCTTACACGCAGCGCATTTTGCAGAAATAGTAGAGCCTTCTCCGTTACAAGTAGGACATTCTACAACAGTTTGCATTTGCCCTAAAAACGTAGATTGCACTTTTCTTACTTGACCTGTGCCACCGCATGTTTTACAAGTATGAATACTGTTTTTATCTTTTGCGCCGCTGCCCTGGCAAGTATTACAAACTACATACTTTTTTATTTTGATATTTTTGGTAGCGCCCTTTGCCATTTCTTCGTAGTTCATTTTTATTTTTACCCGAAGATTGCTACCGCGCTCACCTTGCGAACGGCCGCCACGCGAGGAACTTCCACCGCCGAAAAAGTCAGAAAAGCCGCCGCCAAATATATCGCCGAAATGACTGAAAATATCATTCATATCCATTCCTGCTCCACCGCCAAAAGGATTGCCCGATCCGGGCCCGAATGCCTGATGGCCGTAACGATCGTATTTAGCACGCTTATCTGCATCGCTCAGTATTTCGTAGGCTTCGGCTGCTTCTTTAAATTTTTCTTCAGCCTCTTTGTCTCCGGGATTTCTGTCCGGATGATATTGCATGGCTACTTTACGGTATGCCTTTTTTATTTCATCAGCAGTTGCGCTTTTGCCCACGCCTAAAATCTCGTAATAATCTCTTTTACTCATAATTTGAAAATTTGAAAATCTGAATATTTGAAAATTGTGAGAAGTTTCTCAAATCTTCAAATCACTCTATCTGCGCATTATTTCCCTACAACTACTTTTGCGTGGCGAATCAGTTTATCGTTAAGCAAATAACCTTTTTGAACTTCGTCAATGATTTTGCCGCTCTTATCCGGAACCGGAACTTCGGCAATGGCTTCGTGATGTTCCACATCAAATTCCTTGTCTATGCTTTCCAATGCTTTAACGCCTTTGGATTGCATAATATTTCTGAACTTGTTAAAAACGAGAAACGCGCCTTCTTTTATCTGTGCAGGATCGGTATCGGTTTGCATTTGTTTTTCAGCGCGGTCACAATCGTCCAGTACATCGAGCAGCGATACGATAATATCTTTTCCGGCAGTTTGTATCAGCTCAATTCTTTCTTTGGAAGTTCTCCTTTTATAATTTTCAAACTCTGCTAAAAGACGAATGTATTTATCTTTTTGTTCCGCAATTTCAGCTTCTAATTTTTCTGTTTCTGAAGCTTTAGGTTCCCCAACGGCTTCCTCATTTTGAATAGTTTCCTGATTTGTTTCAGCAGAAAAATTTTCATTTGTTTCATCTATAATATTTTCTTCCGCAGGCTTTGAATGCTGGCTTTTATTATCGTTATTATTCATCTGTTTATTTTTATTTTTTAATTGTCTGATGGAATTGGCTTCGCCGAACTCAGTTTCGCCAAAATAAACATTGCTTTGGATATGCAAAGTTCTTATGGCTCATTTCATAATATTTATATTATTTATTGGTATTGCACTATTCCGAGTACAAATAATGTTGGCTTCAAATTTTTTGCCGAATTAATAAAGCGGTAAAATTGGCACAAATTGAATTAATAGAATGACAAAAATCAGTATTTATTTGTCATGTCAGCGTCAATATTAAAAACATTTTCTTAATTCGAAAGCAAAAAATGATACGATTGATTAATTTCGCCAAAATTTTCAGATAAATGATTGAAACGGATATTTGTATTATTGGTGCAGGGCCTGTAGGATTGTTCGCTGTGTTTGAAGCGGGATTATTAAAAATGCGTTGCCATTTGATTGATGCTTTACCGCAAGTCGGCGGGCAGCTTTCGGAAATTTATCCGCATAAACCTATTTATGATATTCCCGGCTATCCGAGCGTGAATGCGCAGGAGTTGGTTGATAATTTGATGGAACAAATTGCGCCTTTTCATCCCACATTTACATTGGGCGAAAGAGTAGAAACGATTGAGCGAAACGGAGACAACTCTTTTGTATTAGGCTCCAATGAGGGAACAGAAATTCATTGCAAAGCTATTGTGATTGCGGCGGGGCTTGGATCTTTCGAACCGCGCAAGCCTGCAATTGAAAGGCTGGAAGAATTTGAACACGGAAAAGGCGTGGCTTATATGGTAAAAAACCCTGAAACTTTTCGTAATAAAGAAATTGTACTGGCAGGCGGCGGCGATTCCGCATTGGACTGGACAATTCATCTGGCAGATATTTCCAAGAAGGTAACTTTAATTCACCGCGGCGATACTTTTCGCGGCGCACCCGATTCTGCAGAAAAGGTTTTTAATCTTGCAAAAGACGGGAAAATAAATCTGATACTGAAAGCAAACCTTACAAAAATTGATGGCAACGGCACTTTAAAAGAAGTACATTATGAAGATGCCAACAAAGAAATTCAAACGATCAGCGCAGATTACCTGATTCCATTATTCGGATTAAGCCCGAAGCTGGGACCAATTGCGAATTGGGGATTGGGAATTGAAAAATCACAAATACAAGTAAATACGGAAGATTATTCAACCAATGTTTCCGGAATTTACGCTATCGGAGATATTAATACTTATCCGGGAAAACTCAAGCTGATTCTCTGCGGTTTTCATGAAGCAGCATTGTGTATGCAAAGCGCATTCAAGCATGTATTTCCGGACAAACATTTAAGTTTTAAATACACTACAGTTAATGGTATTCATGAGTTTTAAAACATGGATACGTTTTAGATAATAAGTTATAAGTTTAAAACCTCTTGCATTTTGTGTGAGAGGTTTTTTATTGGGTGTTTACTTGGAGATTCAGATCCTTAAATATAGTAAATTAAATTTATCTTTGTAGCCGTTATGGTAAAATTTACAGTAGTTGACAGAGACGGTTCCCGGCAAGAATTAGAAGCTCCTGACGATATGAACCTTAGCCTCATGGAAACATTAAAGGCTTTTGAATACAACATTCTCGCCACTTGCGGTGGAATGGCATTGTGCGCTACCTGTCATGTAAAATTTCTAGAAGGGCTGGAAAAGCTCCCAGAAAGAAATGATGCGGAAATTGAAATGCTTGATACGCTCTTCGATGCAGACGATACAAGTCGTTTAGCGTGTCAGTTGCGTGTGGATGACACTTTAGAAAATTCTGTATTTCAGGTTTGCGGCGAAGATTAGGAAGCATGTCTTTCTATTTCATCTTTTTTTAATAACCATCTGTCTTATTATAATAATTATTTCATTCTGAAACTGATTTCCCGCATATTACATGCATTGGGTAAATACGTATTGATGCTGAAACACATGTTCGGCAGGCCGGATAATTGGCGGATGTTTATGAAACAATTATTTCAACAATGCACGTTTATAGGATTTGATTCTCTTGGGCTAATATCAATCGTATCATTATTTCTCGGCATGGTAATGACTATGCAGGCTTCTTATATGCTGGACAATCCAATGGTGCCGCGTTCCATTATTGCAACTGTAGTAAGAGACAGTATGCTGCTGGAAATAGCTCCTACCGGAATCGGCGCCATCCTGGCGTGCGTTGTAGGATTTAAAGTTACATCCGAGATAGGCTATATGAGATTATATGAACAGATCGATGCAATGGATATTATGGGCATTCATACATTAAATTATATTGTTTTGCCTCGCATTACTGCAGCAATTATAACTTTCCCCTGCCTGATAATAATTTCTCTTACGCTTAGTATGTTCGGCGGATATTTGGTTTCCATTTTTTCAGACGGAATTCCAAAAGAGTATTATTTAAGCGGACTGATCACAAACTTTAAACCATTTGAAGTAACTGTTGCCGGTGTAAAAATTATTGTTTATTCTTTTGTAGTATCGAGTATTGCATGTTTTCTCGGATACTATTTTAACGGAAGCAGTTTTGATTTAAGCAGAACATCCACTAAGGCAATAATTGCAAATTGCCTTATTCTAATGGCTTTGGATTATCTGATTACAGATTTGATGCTGTAATAATAAAAATTTGCTGGATTTTTTATGTCCCCTGTTTATATCTTTTCTTTATACCAATCAAGCACTATCTTAAGTTGTGCTTCGGGAGTAAGATTTGAATTGTCCAAAACAATGGCATCGTCGGCTTTTTTTAGCGGACTGATTAATCTCGTAGAATCCAGTAAATCTCTTTTATGTAAATTTTCTTTTACTTCTTCCAAAGTAATTTCAGGATGAACAGCAATCAATTCTTTGTATCTGCGCATGGCGCGGACTTCTATATTTGCCGTCATAAAAATTTTTAATTCTGCATCCGGGAAAACGGTTGTGCCAATATCGCGGCCATCCATTACAATTCCTTTTGATATGCCCATTTTTTGTTGCTCAGAAACCGCAAATGTCCTTACCTGTTCCAACGCTGCAATACTGCTTACTTTGTCGCTGATTTCCATAGAACGGATAATTTGATCAACATTTTTTTCGTTTAAAAAGATCTCGCTTTTGCCTGAATTTTGGTTGAAAGCAAAATGTAAATGAATGCCTGCAATTGCCGCTGCAATAGCGTTTTCATTATGAATATCTATTTTATTGTCTATAAAATATAAAGTAATAGCGCGATACATGGCGCCGCTGTCAATGAAAATATAACCCAATGCTTTTGCCAGCTGTTTTGCCAAAGTGCTTTTTCCGCAGGAAGAAAATCCATCAATGGCAATAATAATTTTTTGCATGCAACAAAAGTAAAAATAAAAAAGGCGTCACGATTAAATTTTCATGACGCCTTTTTATTTTTTTCATCAAACAAACCTATGCGTGGCTTTTTAATTTTTTCTTTACTTCAAAGAATATTTTCCCCTCCTCTTTGTTGAAATTAGCGATGAGAACATCACCGTCTTTCACTTTCTGATTCAGTATTTCTTCAGCCAAAGGATCTTCCAGGTATTTCTGAATAGCACGGTGCAATGGCCTTGCGCCAAACTGTACATCATAGCCTTTTTCTGCAATAAAGTTTTTCGCATCGTCTGATATTTCTAAACTTAAGTTCATGCCCTTTAAACGCGCATATACTTTCTTCATTAATATATCGATGATTACGAAAATATTTTCTTTGGATAAAGAATTGAAAATAATCACATCATCCACTCTGTTCAAAAATTCCGGAGAGAAAGTACGCTTTAAGGCTTTTTCTATTACAGCTTTATTATTCTCTTCCTGATTCTGCATACGCGCTGCAGTTGCAAAACCTACACCGTCGCCAAATTCTTTTAGCTGCCTTACACCGATGTTCGACGTCATGATGATGAGCGTATTCTTAAAATCAATTTTTCTGCCCAATCCGTCTGTCAATACACCATCATCCAGCACTTGCAACAAAATGTTGTAAATATCAGGATGCGCCTTTTCTATTTCATCCAATAAAACTACGCTGTAAGGTTTACGACGAACTTTTTCTGTAAGCTGGCCGCCTTCTTCATAACCTACATAACCGGGAGGCGCGCCAATTAAACGACTCACGGAAAATTTTTCCATGTATTCGCTCATATCAATACGTATCAATGCATCTTCCGAATCGAAGAGATGACGTGCCAATGAACGTGCCAATTCTGTTTTACCTACGCCTGTCGGGCCTAAGAAAATAAAACTGCCAATAGGCTTTTTAGGATCTTTCAATCCCACGCGATTGCGTTGTATAGATTTCACTACTTTCGAAATAGCATCATCTTGTCCTACAACCATTTCTTTCATGTCATCATGCATCTTGCGAAGTTTTTCCGTTTCAGCTTCCACCATTCTTTTTACAGGAATGCCGGTCATCATACTGATAACTTCTGCAATCGCATCTTCCGTAATAGGAAAGCGTTTATTCTTACTTTCTTCTTCCCAATCTGCTTTTGCCTTTTCCAGTTCTTCCCCGAGTTTCTTTTCCGTATCTCGAAGCGTTGCCGCTTCTTCGAAGCGCTGGTTTTTTACTACTTTATTTTTTTCAATTTTTATGTCCTCTATTTTTTTCTCAAGGTCTAAAATATTTTGAGGAACATTAATATTTTTTAAATGTACGCGCGCGCCTACTTCGTCCAATACATCAATCGCTTTATCAGGCAGTAAACGATCGGTCATGTACCTGTCGCTGAGTTTTACGCAAGCATCAATCGCCTCCTTGTCGTAAACCACACTGTGATAATCTTCGTATTTGCTTTTGATATTATTCAGTATCTGAATAGTTTCATCAACACTTGGCGGCTCTATTAATACTTTTTGGAAACGCCTGTCAAGAGCGCCGTCTTTTTCGATATACATTCTGTATTCGTCCAATGTGCTGGCGCCGATGCATTGCAATTCTCCACGTGCTAATGCAGGCTTGAATATATTGCTTGCATCAAGTGAACCGCTTGCCCCGCCTGCACCTACGATGGTATGGATTTCATCGATAAACAAAATCACATCGCGATTTTTTTCAAGCTCGTTCATAATCGCCTTCATGCGTTCTTCGAACTGCCCGCGATATTTTGTGCCCGCTACCAATGCAGGTAAATCGAGTGAAACCACACGTTTATCAAACAATACGCGACTTACTTTTCTCTGAATAATTCTTAATGCCAATCCTTCAACGATAGCTGTTTTACCAACACCCGGTTCTCCTATAAGAATCGGATTATTCTTTTTTCTCCTGGATAAAATCTGCGATACACGTTCTATTTCTGTTTCGCGGCCTACAATAGGATCAAGTTGTCCCATTTCTGCGAGACGAGTAATGTCGCGGCCAAAATTATCCAACACCGGCGTACGGCTTTTAGGATTATTTGCTGCGGTTTGCCTTGTGCCTGCTGCGCCTCTTTGCGCACCGCCAAAGCCACGTTTTTCTTCATCGAAATCTTCTTCATGCTCATCAAATTCCCCGCGCATTTCTGTGTCGCGCACTATACCGATTTCATTTCTGAATAAATCATAATCCAGATCGAATTGGTTCAGGATTTGCGTAGCGATATTCTCTTTGTTTTTAAGAATAGAAAGCATTAAATGCTCAGTTTCTATCTGCGCGCTCTTCATAGCTTTCGCTTCGAGTACCGTAATACGTATTACTTTTTCGGCTTGTTTTGTGAGAGGCAAACTGTTGATGTCTCCAATGTTCTTGCCCGTTTTATCTTTCACGGCAAGTTCCACTTCTTTGCGTAATTCGTATAAATCTATATTCAGTTGCTTTAATATACGGATAGCTGCATTGTCGCCTTCTCTTATCAAACCCAAAAGCAGATGTTCTGTACCAATGAAATCATTGCCTAATCGCAAAGCTTCTTCACGACTGAATGTAATGATTTCTTTTACTTGCGGTGAAAAATTACTGTCCATAGTTGTCATTGTTTTTTATATCCTCCTGCAATATCTCTACTTGCTTTTCTTTATACAAGGTACGCCTGCTTTGTGATATTTTAATCTTAAAATTTATTTTTTTTGAAAAATATTTTTTCACTTAGTATCTTGTCTTTCATTATCATTCTTTCAAGTGGTAAGAAACATTGAAAAAGTAAAGTGATAAATTGTATTAAATTATTAAGAATTATTGATGTTCAAAGTTGATACCAAAGAGAAATTTGTTATAATCCGTTTGCCCGAAGGCGTTTTTACTGTAAATGTGTCAGCAGCATTTACAACATTCGTCACAAATCAATTGAATCAATCCGTCAAAAACATCATTGCTGATTTTACGGATGTTTCCTCAGTTGAAGAACAATCGCTTCCGGAATTATCAACCTTACACCAATTAGTTTACAAAAACAATGCTTCTTTTGTACTTTGCAATATAAATGATTCAGTAAAAAAAATATTTGATGACCACGATTTATCTGATGTGTTGAATATAACGCCTACCGAAAGCGAAGCCTGGGATATTGTACAAATGGAAGAAATTGAAAGAGAAATATTTGGTGAAGAGGATATATAGAAGCCATTTATTTGGCTAATGAAAAAAGATGTATGAAATGAATAATGCCGCAATCGCGCCAAGAATATCCGCGGCCAAACCTACCCAAACTGCATAACGCGCTTTCTTTATACCTACACTTCCGAAATATAATGCAATGATATAAAAAGTAGTATCGGCCGAACCGTTAAATGTACAAGCCAGCTTACCTACAAAACTGTCCGGTCCATAGGTTTTCATAATATCAATCATCAGACCACGCGCGCCTGAGCCGCTGAAAGGTTTCATAATCGCTACCGGAAGAGAAGGGACAAAATCTGTATTAATTCCGAACCAATGAATTACATAACCTATACCGTTGGTAATATACCCAAGCGCACCACAATCTCTGAAAACCCTTATTGCCACAAGCATAGCCACCAAATAAGGAATTACTTTTATTATTATTGACCAACCGTTTTTAGCGCCATCAATAAACGTATCGAATACCGATACTTTTTTGATTGCCCCGGCTGTAATGATCAGAACTATTATTAATAACAAAATAAAACTTCCGACTATTTTGCTGAACAATTCTTTATGCGCCGGTGTCATAGCATTTACGCCAAAAAGCATTAATATAATAAAAATAAATATTCCCAAAAGGCTTCCAAGCAATACGCTGTCCCATTTCAGCTTTTGCTTAATACCTGTAATAATAATTGCCAGCAATGTAGTTACAACTGTGCCTAACACGCACGGAATAAAAATGCTTGCTGCTTCCTGAGAACCGGCTGCCAAACGATAAGCAATAATAGAAAGCGGAATCAATGTAAGCCCGCTGGTATGCAATACAAGAAACATGATTTGCGAATTACTCGCTGTATCCTTTTGCGGATTTAATTCCTGCAAACTTTCCATAGCTTTTAGTCCGAAAGGAGTAGCTGCATTATCAAGCCCTAACATATTAGCAGAAAAATTCATTACCATTTCGCCCATGGCGGGATGATTTTCCGGTACGCCGGGAAACAATCTTTTCATAAACGGATTCAGCCATTTAGCCAAACGGGCAATCGCGCCGGCTTTCTCTGCGATGTTCATTATTCCCAGAAAAAAAATCATCGTTCCCGCCAAAGGAAAAGCTACATCGGTAACAGAGGTTTTTGCACTGTCAAAAATACCGTCAACCAGCGTTTTAAATATTTCCGTATCGCCCAAAAAAGCAAATTTGATAACAGCTATAGCAAAAGCTATTATAAAAAACGCCACCCAAACAATGTTTAATGCCATGCTTTTTGAAAATATATGAGGAATGATTTCAAATGTAAAGTATTATCCACAATCATGATTAGCCATTGTATTACAAATTTTAAAGCATAATGGAATTTTGCGCTTTTCTATCAAAGCCTTACTTTTGCGCCAAAATTCGCCCATTCGATGTCCGGTCAGTTAAAAGAAGTTCGCAACAGAATTCAGTCTGTACAATCTACGCAACAAATTACAAAAGCCATGAAAATGGTAAGCGCAGCAAAATTGCGCCGCGCACAAGAGGCTATTTTACAAATGCGCCCTTATGCACAAAAGCTGCAGGAAATATTGAGCAATATTGTTACCAGTTTGCAGAGCGATTCCAACATACAATTAGCGGAAGACAGACCTGTGGAAAAAGTGCTGCTGATAGTAATTACGAGCGACAGAGGACTTGCCGGCGCATATAATTCCAATGTGGTTAAAACTGCGAAACAATCCATCGCTGAAAAATATAAAGCCCAATACGAAAAAGGCAATGTTACCATTTGGAACATTGGTAAAAAAGGATGGGAATCTTTAAGCAAAGCAGGTTATAAAACAGACGATACTTATAAAGATATTTTTTTAAATCTCACTTTTGAGAATGTACAAAAAGCTGCACAATCTGCCATTGCTGCGTTTAAGAATAAATATTTCGATGTAGTGGAAATTGTGTATAGTGAATTTATTAATGCTGCTTCACAGCGTTTTGTAGCAGAACGTTTTTTACCGATTCCCAAAATTCAAAAGAAAGCCGGAGAAAAAAATATTGATTTTATTTTTGAACCCGACAAAGAAACTCTGGTTGCAGAACTGATGCCGAAGATATTAAATACACAATTATACAAAGCCGTTCTTGATGCAAACGCAAGCGAGCATGGCGCGCGTATGACGGCAATGGATAAAGCAAGCGATAATGCAAATGAAATTTTGCGCAACCTGAAAATTTCTTATAACCGCGCACGCCAGGCGGCTATCACTACCGAATTGACAGAAATTGTAAGCGGCGCAGCAGCTTTGGAAGGATAATAATCTGATTTGAAAATTTGAAAATTTGAAAATGGTATCGGAAATGTTTTGCTTGCATTTTCAAATTGGCTAATTTTCAAATTTTCAAATTTAGACATGGAAATAAGTCAAATAATACCGCACATAGAAGCATTGATATTTGCAAGTGAAAAGCCATTGACTGCTTTAGAATTAAGCGAATATATCAATAATGCTTTCGGGTTTATGGAACAGCAAATTTCGTTGGATCAGGTAGAATCTGCTTTAGACGGTATTCGTGAAAAATACAGTTCCGAATTTTATCCTTTTGAAGTTTTACAAAGCGGCGGCGGATGGCAATTTCTCACAAAACCCGAATATCACTCTACTATTGCACAGCTGAATGGAGATAAATTCATTAAGAAACTGTCCGGAGCAGCGTTGGAAACACTGTCAATCATTGCCTACAAACAGCCTATTACAAAAGGAGAAATAGAAAGTATCCGCGGTGTAAACAGCGATTATTCCGTTCAAAAATTGTTGGAAAAAGAATTGATTATTATCTCCGGAAGAAATGAAGAATTGCCGGGAAAACCACTAATATACGCCACTTCCAAAAATTTCATGGATTACTTCGGGTTAAATTCGCCGGAAGATCTGCCAAAGATTAAAGAAGTACTTGCAGAAGAAATGATTGAACCGACGGAGCAAAAGCGTACGGAAGAAAACAATGAAGATTTCGTTATTTTTAAAAGCGAAGAAACTGATACTGCCATAGAAACCGATATTGCTTCACAAGAAGATACAATTACCAATGAGTAACCTTTTACAAGTCGGCATTGTTATGGGCAGCGACAGCGACTTAGCTGTAATGAAGCCTGCCGCAGAAGTTCTACAGCAGTTTGATATACCATTTGAGCTTACAGTAGTTTCTGCACACCGTACTCCGGAAAGAATGGTAGAATACGCCAAATCTGCCGCCGGAAGAGGGTTGAAAATTATTATTGCCGGAGCCGGTGGCGCCGCTCATTTGCCGGGAATGATAGCCTCGCTTACCATTTTGCCTGTGATTGGCGTTCCGGTAAAATCTTCTAATTCCATTGATGGATGGGATTCTATTTTATCAATTTTGCAAATGCCAAACGGTATTCCTGTAGCTACGGTTGCATTAAACGCCGCTAAGAACGCAGGTTTATTAGCCGTTGAAATTCTTGCCACTGCCAATGAGCAACTTGCCGAAAAATATAAAAGCTACAAACTTGCCATGCAAGAGGAAGTAAATAAGAAAATAGAAAATTTATCTAAAGAATGGCCCAATGAATTTGATTAATTTGACTATGCAAAAAAATAATTTAGCCATACCGGAATCATTGCTATTCGCTTAAATACTAACTAAAATCCCTATTACAATTTTTTATGAATTTAGCCGGAAGAATTTTGCGTAACCAAAGCAATAATTATTTTGGCAAAGCTGAGTATGGCGAAGCCAAATCCATCAGACAATTAAAAAAAATAAAATAAACAGATGAAACGAATGAAGGTCTCATTTATTTCGTGTTTGCTAATGACATTTTTTGCTGCTAATCTTTTTGCACAGGAAGATTCATTAAAAGAGCAACGATTTAATATTCATGGACAAGCAACTGTGATAACGCAATTTAAATCCGGTTTTTCTGCGAAATATGCAGGCCCAAACAGCTTAACCGATACTGCTGAAAATGCAACATCCATTACGGCAACATTGTTTATGTCTGCAAAATTGTGGAAAAATGCTTCCTTGTCTTTTGATCCGGAAATTGCCGGCGGCAAAGGTATCAGCCAGGTTTTAGGAATTGCGCAAGCCACAAATGGAGAGACTTTCAGGATTGGCTCTCCGGAACCGAAAGTGTATATTTCAAGATTATATTTTAATCAAATCATTCCTTTGACAAAAAAAACTGTTTGGCAGGATGATGATGTAAACCAGTTGCAGACGCAAATACCGGAAAAATATTTATCATTCACTGTTGGAAAAATAAGTTTGGAAGATTACTTTGACGATAATTCCTATGCACACGATCCGCGTACCGAATTTATGAACTGGAACTTAATGGCTGCCGGCGCATGGGATTATCCCGCCAATACACGCGGCTATGCGCCAAGTATTGTGTTGCAATACATCAGTCCGGAAAATGAACTGAGATATGCTTTTTCGCTCATTCCTAAACAAGCCAACGGAAGTTCAATGAACTGGAATATTGCAAAATCTCATTCCGAAACGATTGAATATGCTCATCATTATCATCTTCATCAAAACAATGGAACGATAAGGTTTTTGGCTTTTCTTACAAACGGGAAAATGGGAGATTATGCGCAAGCCGTAAATGAAATGCCTGTTTATCCTGATATAACTAATACAAGACAATACGGACGAACGAAATATGGTTTTGTAATAAACGCAGAACAAGAATTTGGAAAAAATTTCGGAGCATTTGCCCGCGGTAGCTGGAACGATGGAAAAACAGAAACTTGGGTATTTACCGAGATCGACAGAGCATTGACATTGGGCGGACAATTGAATGGAAATATGTGGCGAAGAAACAATGATAAATTTGGATTTGCTTATGGCATTACCGGCATTTCAAAACAACACAGAGATTATCTGGCAGCCGGCGGAAACGGGTTTATGCTGGGCGATGGCAAATTAAATTATGCACCCGAAAATTTAATTGAATGCTACTATAATGCGCAGGTTACAAAAAATATTTATTTCAGTGCGGATGATCAGATTATTTTAAATCCGGGATATAATAAAGACAGGAAAGGGCCTATAAATGTATTTTCGATAAGAGTGCATTATGATTTATAATTTACACTATTCATTGTATCAAGAATATTCCGGTAGCTGATATATCTTTCGGGAGAAATAATTCCTTCTGCAACTGCAGCACGTACGGCACAGTCAGGCTCCTCAATGTGCATACAATTATTAAAGCGGCAATTAGCAAGCACATTTCTCATTTCAGGAAAATAGTGAGACAATTCCGATCGCTCAATATCCGTTAAACCAAATTCTCTGATACCCGGTGTGTCTATAATCGCGCCGCCGAAAGGCAGATCGTACATTTCGGCGAAAGTAGTTGTATGCATACCTTTTCCACTCCAGTTGCTTACCTCTTGCGTACGCAAATTTTTATCTTTAAAAAGACTGTTGATAAAAGTTGATTTACCCACACCGGAATGACCGCTTAGCAATGAGATTTTATTTTTTAAACGATGAATAAGCATCTCGGTATTCTCATTTTTTTCTATGCTTACCGCAATTATTTGATATCCGATTTTTTCATAAACCGATTTAATATCATTTAATAATGCAAATTCTTTTTGTTTATAAATATCCGTCTTATTAAAAACCAAAATAGCCGGAATATGAAACGCTTCAGCAGAAACAAGAAACCGGTCTATAAATCCTGTCGATGTTTTGGGATTTTTTAAAGTGCAAAGCAATATCAACTGATCAATATTGGAAGCTACGATATGGTGCTGGTTTTTATTGTGGGGAGATATGCGGGCAATATAATTTTTTCTCTCCAGAATATTGGAAATTACGGCTGCATCTTTTTGCTCGGGATCTTCCAGCAATTCAACAGTATCGCCCACTGCAACCGGATTGGTAGAAGTAATGTTGTCCAATTTCAACACACCTTTTATGCCGGCATTTAACAACATTCCGGATGCTGTTTTTACACTATACCGGCTGCCGGTAGATTTATAAACGGTTCCTTGCAATGAATAATTTTTCTGCGAAAATATTCCAATTAATTTTTATAAATCGTTCTTTATTTTAAAGGATTCAATTTTCCCATAAAGAGAAAATTGTGTAAGTAAATATTATAAAGATTCTTTTATCTTGGATTTAATTAAATCAATTGAAATTCTTTCCTGCTGCATAGTATCGCGATAGCGAATCGTAACTGTTTTGTCTTCTTTTGTCTGATGATCTATCGTAATGCAAAACGGCGTACCAATTGCATCTTGCCGCCGATACCGTTTTCCGATAGCATCTTTCTCTTCATAAAAACAACGGAAATCCTGTTTGCAATCGTCAAAAATTTCTTTCGCAATTTCGGGCAATCCGTCTTTTTTGGTTAATGGAAATATTGCTAATTTTATCGGAGCAATTTTTGGATTGATTTGCAGCACAACACGCGAATCCGTAGTTCCATCTTCCTTTGAAATTGTTTCTTCGTGATAAGCGTTTGACAAGATGAGCAAGAACATTCTGTCCAAACCAATCGATGTTTCAATCACATACGGAATGTAGTTGCCATAAGGCTTTCCCGTGTTCGGGTCAATGTCCGTATCAAAATATTGCTGCTTCTTTTTGCTGTATAATTGATGTTGCGATAAATCAAAATCACTGCGCGAATGAATACCTTCCACTTCTTTAAAACCAATGGGAAATTCAAACTCGATATCACATGCTTCTTTGGCGTAGTGCGCCAGTTTCACATGGTCGTGATAGCGATATTTGCCTGCATCAATGCCCAAGCTCAAATGCCATTTCAATCGTTCTTCTTTCCAGAATTTGTACCATTCGCCTTCCGTGCCGGGACGAACAAAAAACTGCATTTCCATTTGTTCAAATTCGCGCATACGGAAAATGAATTGCCGTGCAACAATTTCATTTCTGAATGCTTTACCTGTTTGCGCAATACCGAATGGAACTTTCATTCTTGCGGTCTTTTGTACATTCAGAAAATTCACAAAAATTCCCTGCGCGGTTTCGGGTCGCAAATACACAATATTATCATCAGGATTATCGCTTGCAACCGCGCCAAATTCTGTTTTAAACATTAAATTGAATTGGCGAATATCCGTCCAGTTGCTTGTACCACTGATGCTGCAAGAAATTTTATTATCGTCGATTAATTTTTTCAAACCTGCGAAATCATCCTTTGCAAGCAAAGCATCCATTTGTTGCAAAACATTTTCTGCTTTGTCCCGAAAGCCTTGTTCGGTAAGGTTTTCAGCGAATGCTTCAATCAAATGGTCAACGCGATAGCGCTTCTTGCTGTCTTTGTTGTCTATCATCGGGTCGCTGAAATTATCCACGTGTCCGCTCGCTTTCCATGTTGTCGGGTGCATGAAAATTGCCGCATCGATACCTACAATATTGTCATTCAATTGAGTCATGGATTTCCACCAGTAATCGCGGATATTTTTTTTCAGTTCGCTTCCGTAAGGGCCGTAATCGTACACGGCGCTGAGCCCATCGTAAATTTCACTGCTTGGAAAAACAAAGCCGTATTCTTTGGCGTGTGCTATAATGGATTGAAAATTATTATCTTGTTGTGTGCTCATGCGGCAAATATAAAAAAGACAATTTAAGTGCGAATAAATTCTTTCTTTATCGTTGAGATTAAATTGAGATTTCTCCCTGTGATCGAAATGAAATGACGGAACGCCTTTGTTGTCATGCCGAACTTGTTTCGGCATCTCCCATCACGAACACTCATTACAACATTTACCAAGAAATTGACTTCATCGAACGCTGTTTTCCGCCTTCCGCGAATGATATGCAAGCGTGTACTATTTTTCTTCGCGTCACTTCGAACGAGAAACGGGTAAGAAATCTCAATATTGTATTTTGTTCGTCTCTAAAATATTTTAAACAACTTCGTTGTCAAAATCATTTCCCGATGCAAGAGAAGAATATTATTTCTTTTATAAACTTTTTGAAATTATTCAGAAATATTTCCGCCACTGATGAAGCGATTATTGCGGACAACCTGCAAACGCGAAACGTAAATGAATACGAGATTTTGTTGCAGCAAGGCAAAACGGCAAAAGAATTGTTTTTTATATGCAAGGGCGTTTTAAAAATAGTTTCCGTTAACGAAAAAGGAAAAGACGTAACACAATTTTTTCTGAAAGAAAACCAGTTTTGTACCGTCCTCAACAGCTTTAATAATAATGTTCCTGCAAATGAAAGTATTGTTGCTGCCTGCAACACTGAATTGGTGTTATTTTCCAAAGAAAAATTGTTGCAGGTTTATAAGGCCATTCCGTATTTCAAAGAATCGATTCACTCGATCACACAGCAAGCATTGTTGGACAAAATCGCAATTCGTAATTCGTATTTGGGAGAAGACGCACAAACACGTTATCAGAAATTTATTTTGCAACAGCCCGAAATTGCTTTGCGTGTTTCGCTCAGCGATATTGCTTCTTATCTCGGAATTACGCAGCAATCGTTGAGCAGAATCAGGAAAAATATGCGGTAAGGGGATTCGTTTTTACCAATTGGTAAATTTGTTGCGCAACAGCCTTTCTACTTTTGTTCCGGAAAAATAAAACATTATACAATGGAACAAAAAAAAGAAATTCTGAAAGACAAAAAAATCATCATCATCGGCGGAAGCGCAGGTATTGGTTTGGCTACGGCAAAAGCTGTTGCAGCAAAAGGTGCGATTGTAATTATTGTTTCGAGTAATCAACAGCGTATTAGCAATGCTTTACAATCACTTCCCAAAAATGCAAAAGGAATTGTAATAAATGCAAGTGATGAACGACAAATAAAAAATTTGTTTGAACAGGTTGGCAGCTTTGACCATTTAGTTTATACCGCAGGCGAAAATTTAAGGCTGAATAATATTGCCGATACAGAAATTGCAAGCGCACAACAATTTTTCAATGTCCGTTATTGGGGTGCATTTACGGCGGTAAAATATGTTGCACCTCATATCAGCAAAAGTGGTTCAATCGTATTGACGGGCGGCATTGCAGGCGCTCGCCCAAATAAAGGTTGGAGCGTTGCGGCAAGCATTGCTTCTGCAATGGAAGGTTTTACGCGCGCGATGGCAATGGAGCTTGCGCCTGTAAGAGTGAATGTTGTTTCACCTGGAATTGTGAGAACGGATTTATGGTCATCAATGCCCGAAACAGATAGGGAAAATTTAAGAGAAAGATATTTCTTTACTTCAATTGTCTCTGTGTCTGTGTATTAATAAATTCCGGAAATATATATGAGTAATTATCTCTTTTTTAAATAGGCAGTTGTTCCCTCGCTATTTGTTATCAGTTCATCGGATGTTTTTTGTAATAAAGAATTCAGATAATCATCATATAATGGCGAAAGTAATTTAGCTTCTTCTTGTCTTTTACGAAGTAATTTTCTTGCAGCAACTTTTTTGTTCCTTACTTTTGTAGCAATCAATATCAGGCCACTGGCACATGCAATGATAGAGAGAATTACAACTGTATTTGGTATTTGTAAAGATACCATAGACAATGTTCCCGCAATAAAAAATAATGTAACGCATGAGAGTGTAAGAGAAACCTGATTTGGATTGAATCCGCAATCTAACAATACATGATGAATATGTGTTCTATCAGGATGAAAAGGAGAAAATCCTTTTAAAATTCTTAGCGTAAATACTCTAAATGTATCATATACGGGAACTATAATTGCCGCCAATGCTACAGCCAGGCTTCCGTCTGAAGCAAATACATATCTGAGAACAGAATTTTCAGAATGATTATTAATCCTTTGAACAAATGCAATACTTAATGCCGCAGCCATAAATCCCAATATTAATGATCCGGTATCGCCCATAAAAATTTTTGCAGGGTTTATATTATAACGAAGAAACCCGACGATCGTACCTGTTAATGTAAAACTTGCCATAGCCAATCCGTAATCGTGATTCATCGCGAAAATGATGCCGTAAAAAGAAAAAATCAAAAGCGATATTCCCCCCGCAAGGCCATCAACACCATCGATAAGGTTGAAAGCATTTGTAACAAACGCAACTCCTATTACTGATAATACAATACTCAAAATATAAGGGTATTCCTGAATGCCGAAAAAACCATGCAGCCCGTTTAATCTTATATCTGCCAGAAGTACGATAATTAATGCGGCAATAAACTGTGCTCCAAATTTTTTATAAGGATCGAGAGCTACCAAATCATCTTTCAATCCTGTTACAAACAATAAAAATGTTGATCCCAAAATATATTCCCACGCAGATAAATAATTACCAATATTAAATAAGCAAACTACAAAAACGAATGCCGAAAATATAGCTACGCCACCCAAATTCGGCGTTACATTTTTATGTTTTTTTCTGTGATCGGGCTTATCCAACAATCTCTTTTTCTTTGACACTAAAATGATGCTTGGAATAGCATATAGTGTGATAGCGGACGCAAGCAGGAACATTCCTAAATAAATCCACATTGCGTAATCTTTAATGTCTAAATGTAACATAAATATTATTTATCGTTGTTATAGGTCGGGTTTATAAAAATTAAACAAATACGAAGCAAAATAATTGAACACTGACAGTCGAAATATAAAAATACCAACGCCATTTATTAACACGAAATTACTGAAATAATTAAATATAGCATATCATTTCCGGAATGTTTTATTTGTTATTTAATTATTATTACCTTGAAACTGAACTATAACTACATGATAGTAAAAAAAATATTACAAATAACTTCGGGTTTAACCCTTATATTTTGCCTTTCTTCATTCCTTTCTTTGCAATACATTTGTAACCCCTAATAAAAATAAGATGAGTTCAGCAAAGAGATATTTGATTACAGCAGCATTGCCATACGCAAACGGATTAAAACATATCGGCCATCTGGCAGGCGCTTATTTACCGGCGGATATTTATGTACGCTATTTAAGGGCACAAAAAAAAGAGGTTGTTTTTGTGTGCGGCAGCGATGAGCATGGAACTGCAATTCCCATTCAGGCAAAAAAAGAAGGCACTACGCCACAAGCCATTATTGATAAATATCATCCGATCATAAAACAAAATTTTGAAGATTTAAGTATCAGCTTCGATATTTACCACCGTACCTCTTCGCCGCTGCATCATATAACGGCTCAGGAATTTTTTACTAAACTGAATGATAACGGCGATTTGGAAATAAAAGAAACGGAACAATTCTATGATGAAGAAGCGCAAACATTTTTAGCCGACAGATACATAAAAGGCACATGCCCGAATTGCGGATTTGACAGCGCTTACGGCGATCAATGCGAGAAATGCGGTACAAGCCTAAGCCCCGAAATGTTGATTAATCCGGTAAGTACATTAAGCGGAAAATCTCCTGTAAAAAAATTGACAAAGCATTGGTATTTGCCCTTAGACAGGCACGAAGAATGGTTAAGAAAATGGATTTTGGATACTCATAAAAACGACTGGAAAACAAACGTGCTCGGCCAATGCAAAAGCTGGCTGGACGGCGGTTTACAGCCGCGCGCCGTTACAAGAGATTTGGATTGGGGCATCAAAGTTCCGGTAGAAGGTGCAGATGGGAAAGTATTATATGTTTGGTTCGATGCTCCCATCGGTTACATCAGTGCTACAAAACAATATTGCATCGATAATAATCTGGATTGGAAAATTCTCTGGAACGATGAAAATACAAAGCTTGTACATTTTATCGGGAAAGACAACATTGTGTTTCATTGCATTATTTTTCCGGTAATGTTGAAATTGCACGGCAATATTCTGCCGGATAATGTGCCCGCAAACGAATTTGTAAATCTTGAGGGCGACAAAATGAGCACCAGCCGCAACTGGAAACTGGAAATGCAGGATTATATTGATGATTTTATCAAAAAAGAAAACGGTGGCCCTCAGCTTGCGGATGTATTACGTTATTATCTTACAACCATTCTTCCCGAAAATAAGGACAGTGAGTTTACATGGAAAGGATTCCAGGATGCCAACAACAGCGAGCTCGTAAGCATCTTTGGAAATTTTGTAAACAGAAGCTTTGTATTGATGCATAAATTGTGCAATGGCAAAGTGCCCCCGCTGCATGCTTCGCACCTTGATACTGCAGACGAAGCATTAATAGCAGACATTGAAAATACAAAGATTATCATTGAGAAAAATATCGAAGCCTACAAATTTCGGGATGCATTATTTGCGGTAATAGATCTGGCGCGAAAAGGCAACAAATACATGCAGGATAAGCAACCATGGATTGTTGCAAAATCGTTAGAAGAAAATCCGCAAAACCAGCAACTGATAGATAATTGTCTTCATCTTTGTTTGCAGCTATGCGCTAATCTTACCATTTTCATTTATCCATTTTTGCCTAATACTGCACATAAGCTCTGCAAAATGATGAAGGTTGTAGATAAAATGCTTGAATGGGAAAACGGCGGCCGCATTAAATTATTAAGTGTAGGATATTCTTTAAATCCGCCCGAATTATTATTCAGAAAAATTGAAGATGAAGAAATTACTTATCAGATAGAAAAGCTGAAGTCCGGCAGCCTGAAAGTCAGTGAGACAGAAAACAAATCAGAAATCGCAAATCAGAAATCGCAAATTCAATTTGATGATTTTGCAAAAATAGATTTACGTATAGGCACAATTATCGAAGCGGAAAAAATTCCCAAAGCAGATAAATTATTGAAGCTGCAGATTGATATGGGAAATGAAGTACGCACCATTTGTTCCGGCATCGCCGAGCATTTTTTACCGGAAGAAATTATTGGAAAACAAGTAACAGTTGTTGCCAATCTTGCTCCGCGAAAAATGCGCGGCATCGAAAGCAACGGTATGATTTTAATGGCTGAAAATGAAGACGGAAAACTGGTATTTATAAATCCAGATGTAAAAGTTGATAACGGCAGCAGCGTAAGCTAAAGCAGCATTAAAAATTTACAAAGCCGGTAATAAATTAAACATAGTTATCGGCTTTTTTTGTAGAATACAATATAATAGCTCAATGCAAAAATTAAGCATGCAGGACTTGGGCAGAAAGTCCGTGGAAGAATTCAAATCATCTGAAAAAAATACCGTCATTGCTGTGCTGGACAATGTACGCAGCATGCACAATGTGGGAAGTGTTTTTCGCACCGCAGATTCATTTTTATTACAAGCTGTTTATCTATGCGGTTACACGCCTCGCCCTCCCCACAGAGATATTCACAAAACTGCGCTCGGCGCTACCGATACAGTAGAATGGAAATATTTTGAAAATATACACGATGCTTTGCAACAGCTTCAGCAGGAAGGTTTTGAAGTATATGCCATAGAACAGACTACGAACAGTTTCGCGCTAAACGATTTTTCTTTCCATGAAAAAAATAAATATGCCCTCATTTTCGGCAATGAAGTGGAAGGCGTGCAGCAATCTGTCATAAATAAGTGCAAAGGAAGTATAGAAATTCCGCAAGACGGAACTAAACATTCATTAAATATCTCTGTTGCGGCAGGCATTGTGTTGTGGGAAGCCACAAAAAGAAAACTCTTTCTGTAAGAAAAATTTTACAAAATAAATATATTATATATCTTTGCGCATCTTTTAACCAAAAGGGGGTATATTAAACATGTTAATTATTGACTCAAAGGATTGTGAAAACATCGACAAAGCGCTTAAAAAGTACAAAAAGAAATTTGAAAAAAGTAAAACTTTGTTGCAATTAAGAGAACGTCAAACTTTTACAAAACCATCTATCAAGCGTCGCGCGGAAGTTTTGAAAGCGGTATATAAACAAAATATCGCTTCCGGCAAGATTGAAAAATAGTTTTCACGATTTTGTCAATCATCATATTACAGCCATAAAGTTTTATAACTTTATGGCTGTTTTTTATGGAAAATTCCCACATACATATAGGATCCTTTCGCAATTATTTACAATTCGAAAAACGGTTTTCCGCACATACATTAATTGCTTATACGGCAGATCTTCAACAATTCTTTGATTTTATTTCGCAGCAATATCCCGAAACTTCAGTGCAGGAAATAAATTTGTTTATGATAAAATCATGGATGGCCGACCTGAAAGAAAAAAAAATAGCCGGCAATAAAAGTATCCACAGAAAAATATCAAGCTTAAAATCGTTTTATAAATTTATGCTAAAGCAAGGCGTTGTAAAAAATTCGCCGCTCACAACAATTGTATTGCCTAAAATAAATAAACGCCTTCCGATGTTTTTAAAAGAAACGGAAGCCAGGGATTTAACCAACGAAAAAAGAAATGAAGGCATTGCCGAGGAAGAAAATTTTTGGGAAAAGAGAACAGCCAATTTAATAGTAAAGCTTTTTTATGAAACAGGTATCCGACTTAGCGAACTGATCAACCTGCAAGAAAATCAAATCGATCCAAGCTATGTGCAAATAAGAGTGCTTGGCAAAGGAAATAAAGAAAGGATTATTCCCATATCAAAAAATTTATTGCTTGATATACAATCATACATTTCCGAAAAACCAATGAGAATGGAAAGAGTTGAAAATGTATTTATCAATGAAAAAGGCAAAGCCCTTTACCCCAAAAAAGTTTATAACATGGTAAAGCATCTAATGAATGAAGTTACAAGCCTCAAGAAAAAAAGTCCGCATATTTTAAGGCATAGTTTTGCAACACATTTAATGAACAATGGCGCAGACCTCAATGCCGTGAAAGAATTGCTGGGACACTCAAGCCTCGCAGCAACGCAAGTGTATACACACAATACAATAGAACAATTAAAAGAAGCATACAAAAAAGCCCATCCAAAAGCAGAATAATTTTTTGTAAAAGAAACAAGTATGAATAAAAATCAAAAGCCATTTTCATTAAAGGAAAGAATACAGAGCTTTCGATTTGCATTCAACGGCCTTAAGATTTTTTTTAAGGAAGAACACAATTCACGTATTCATATAACGGCAACATTCATCGTTATTGTTCTTGGGCTTTATTATAAATTATCAACAATAGAATGGCTTGTATTATTGATTACCATTGGCTTTGTGATAGTGATAGAGATTATCAATACATCTATTGAACGCCTTTGCAATTTCTTATCTACCGAAAAAAAAGAAGCGATTAAAATCATTAAGGACTTAGCTGCCGCTGCAGTTTTGATTACTTCAGTCATAGCTTTACTTGAAGGGTTGTTTATTTTTATCCCCAAAATATTTACCAGTTGCTTTCATTGAAACTCACTGTTCATCAATGTTTGAGAGAAATTGTTGTACGAATATTAATGCAGCAGTATAAAAATAAAAAGCATTTATACATGTGTAACATGCATTCTCAATAAAAATGTTTTATAAAATATTTCTTCTCTTTCGAACTGCCGGCAACAACACACATGCTCTGAAACATTGATGAATAAAGGATTTCAGAGTACTTACATCTATCCTATTTCAAAATTTCTATAAAGAATTAATCGCATAATAAAAATTTTTTTAATTAAATTTTTTTTTCAAATAGTATAAATCGTTATACATTTACAACATATTTACTAACCATTAAATTTTTAAATCATGGCTACAGCAAAAAAAGCAGCTCCGAAAAAAGCAGCTCCTAAGAAAGCGGCTCCAAAAAAAGCAGCTCCAAAAAAAGCAGCTCCTAAGAAAGCGGCTCCTAAAAAAGCGGCTCCTAAAAAAGCAGCTCCTAAGAAAGCAGCTCCAAAAAAAGCAGCTCCTAAGAAAGCGGCTCCTAAAAAGGCAGCAGCTCCAAAAAAATAATCGGAGTGTTCTTAAAAGCTATACAGCCTCGATTTTTCGAGGCTTTTTTATTGCATATATAATTTATGTAAGTTGCATTTCCTATTCATTATTATGATTACAAATAAACAAATAGCAGCCAACTTTAAGCTTTTGTCGCAGTTGATGGAATTGTATGGCGATGACAGTTTTAAAATAAAATCTTATTCCAATGCTTCCCGCGTTATTGAAAAGCTGCCGGTTGAACTAAGCTCATTACCGCATGAAAAGTTGTTTGAAATTGCGGGCATAGGCAAAGCTATCGGAAATAAAATAGCAGAACAATTTGAAACAGGCAGCTTTCGTGTATTAAACGATTATGTTTCCAAAACACCGGCCGGTATTTTGGAAATGATGCGGATTAAAGGATTAGGGCCAAAAAAAATTGCTGCAATTTGGAATGATCTGGAAATAGAAAACGTAGGTGAATTGTTATACGCATGCAATGAAAACCGGCTAATGTTATACAAAGGCTTTGGTGAAAAAACACAAAACAATATCCGCGAAGCAATAGAGTTTTATTTATCGAACCGTGGAAGTTTTTTATACGCAGAGATTGAACATTATGCATTATCTTTTGATAAATACCTTAAAGAATCTTTCGCCGGTTATACTTTTTTATTAACCGGAGAATTTCATCGAAACGCAATAACAATCGATCTTTTAGAATGGATTACGGATGCGCCTGAATATATAATTAATGAAATAGTTCATGGAAATGAATTTATTATTCACGAAAAAAATAATGATTTCATTCATATAAAAAATGCAGCGAATCTTTCAATTCATTTTATTTATTCTGCTAACGAAAATATTATAAACAATTATTTCAAACACAATTGCAGCAATGCTTTCTACGAATTATTCATCGATAAATTTCCTTCGGTTGCAACTAAGCATTTTGCAACTGAAGAAAACATTTTTAATGAAAATCATATGCAATTTATTCCTGCATATTTAAGGGAAGATGAAAAATGGATCGGCATTGCACAGAAGAATGAACTGCCTGAAGTAATTGAAACAAAAGATATCAAAGGTATTATTCACACTCATAGCAAGTGGAGCGATGGCGGAAGCCCGTTGCGCGAACTTGCTCAATACATAAAAGATAAAGGTTTTGAATATCTTGTTATATCTGATCACTCGCAAACTGCAGTGTATGCGAATGGATTAACGATTGAAAGAATTATTGAACAACATAGAGAGATCGATGAACTGAATAAAGCGCTTGCTCCTTTTAAAATTTTTAAAAGCATTGAGAGCGACATACTTCCTGACGGGCGATTGGATTATAGTGATGATGTTTTAAAAACATTCGATTTAGTAATTGCCTCTGTACATTCAGTATTGCGCATGAATGAGGAAAAAGCAATGCAGCGACTGATAAAAGCAATTGAAAATCCATACACCAGAATACTTGGGCATCCTACGGGGCGGCTTTTGTTGAGCCGTCCAGGCTATCCTGTAGATTATAAAAAACTGATTGATGCATGTGCCGCCAACCACGTTGCAATAGAATTAAACGCCAATCCAAGACGCTTGGATATTGATTGGCATTGGATAGGTTATGCATTGGAAAAAGATGTCTTGATTTCCATTAATCCTGATGCGCATTCTTTGAATGGCATACATGATATACGTTTTGGTGTATTAGCTGCACAAAAAGCTGGCGTAACATTGCATAATAATCTAAGCAGTTTGAATCTTTCAGCTTTTGAATTGTTTCTGGCAAATAAAACTCATTAAATTAGGCAGCCTTTTTGTAAGAATAGATTGAACTATTTTTCCTCTTCAAACTTTTTCTTTACTTCCTTCAAATGATTGATGAATTTCTGAATGTCCGGATCGTATCCGTAACGTTCTTCGCTCAAAGGATTGCCTTTTAAATCAAGGAACATGTATAAAGGCTGTGTAATGCTTTGAAACTTCGTCAATTCATAATCCCTGTTTTTATCCTGTAAGGTAGTTATCAGCTTACCGTTTTTATCTTTATACTGTTGATTAATAGGCAAATCCGAAGGCTCATCCACATACAAACTGATGATTACAAAATCGTTCTTTAAAATTTTTAAAACATCCGGATTACTCCACACTTCGTTTTCCATCTTTCGGCAATTGGCGCAGGAATGCCCGGTAAAATCAAGCATTACGGGTTTGTTCAATGCTTTTGCCGCCGCCATTCCTTCATCAAAATCAAAATAAGCAGAAAGGCCGAGCGGCATGTGCAATTTATCCGTATATAATTTTGGAGCATCGGCTTTGGCAGCAGATGTATTTGTATTTCCGTTGGACGAAGGAATATTTTCAATCTTGTATTGCAATTGGTTCAAATCAAAATCTTGTGTGCTTGTAGGTGGAAGTAATCCGCTGAAAGATTTCAACGGCGCGCCCCACATTCCCGGAATTAAATAGACACCGAACGTGAGAAAAATAATGGCAAAAAATAATCTCGGCACACTTACAAATTTTAAATCACTGTCATGGGAGAATTTTATTTTGCCCAATAAATAAATGCCTGCTAAAATCGACAATACTATCCAGATTGCTAAAAATACTTCCCTGTCAAGCAAATGCCAGCCGTAGATCAAATCCACCATCGACAAAAATTTCATTGCCATAGCCAGTTCGATAAATCCGAACACAACCTTTACGCTGTTAAGCCAGCCGCCGCTTTTCGGCAACGCATGCAATAAGGAAGGGAAAAATGCGAACAATGAAAATGGTACGGCAAGTCCTACGCTTAATCCTAAAATTCCCATGACCGCAGCAATGCCTGCATGTGCAGAATTTGACGTGGCCACTTGCGGCAATAAACTTCCGATAAAAGGCCCGGTGCAGGAAAAGGAAACTATTACCAACGTGAGCGCCATAAAGAAGATACCAATCATTCCACCTTTGGATGCTTTGGCATCTGCCTTTGTAGCCCAACTGCTCGGTAACGTTAATTCAAATCCACCGAAGAAAGAAATAGCAAATACAACAAAGATGATAAAAAAGATAATATTCGAAACGGCACTCGTAGCAATAGAATACATAACCGTATCGCCGAAAATTTTTGTAAGAACAAATGTAGGAATGGTGTAAATAAGTATAATAGAAACAGAATAAGTAATTGCATTACGAATGCCTTCCGCTCTAGTTTTGCTGCGTTTTAAAAAGAAACTTACCGTAACGGGAATTAAAGGAAACACACAGGGAGTAAATACCGCAATTAATCCTACTCCCAATCCTATCCAGAATATTTTGAGTAAAGACATTCCGGAAGTTGATGTGGCGCTACCGGAAGTTGCTGATCCTTTGGAATCTGCTTTTTTAATAACTGATAATATAGTTTCTTCTCCTGATGGAAAATCTTCTCCGTTTTTGGCAAACCATGTAAATTTTCCTTTTACGGATGCGTCCTGTGAAGCTGCAATATGCAAAGGAATTTTGAATATCACGTTATCCGTAAAATAATGTACAGTTGCCTGAAGTCCTGTATCATTCGCAGTTTGCAGTTGCCCGTCTTCGGTTACAGAATCCTTATCGCGTATGTATTTTGTAAGAGAGCTGTCCGGTGTGAACGAGGATACAAACGCATCATCCTGAGAAAATTTTCTTGTGGAAAATAATTCAGTGCCTTTATTGATTGCAGCATGTATTTGCAGTTCAGCAACAGAATCATTCAAGCGAATAACAGTATCTCTAAACTGAATAAGGTGTTGACTTTTCGCGCTTAAGAAGGATAAGAAAAAACAGGCCGTTACAATCAGGATTTTTCGCATGCAGAGTTATTTTATGCAGTCATTGAATTGTATTTATACAAATATAAAAAGGTTGGCTTCGTTCACAAAGCAACCTTTGATCTTTAAAACAAATATTATTTCTATTATAATGCTACGGAAAAAGATTTGTCTACCGGAGGCATGCATTCATGATCGTTGCAAACCATATAATTTACAGTACCGCTGACATTAGTTTTAACTTTGCCGCGTACTTTCACAATTTGTATAAAATCTACTTTATTGGCATAATATTTTACGTCTACACCAAAGTTCTTGTCATGTGTAGTTAGCAAATTACCTTTTTCTTCCGTCTTGCCAACCAATGTTACTAAAGGATTTTTAGTAAAGGTAAACTTTGTAGCCACCGGCCCGCCGTCGGGCGTAGTTTGCGAATAGATATGCCATGGGGAAGAAAATGTAGCAGTAATAATTACCTTATACGAGTTGTCGGCTTGCTTTACAGCTTTCGTAGCCCAACTTACCGGGTTTTCCTGTGCAAAGGCAAGTGTCGCAAAAATCGTACATGCTAATACGGAAATCAATTTTTTCATTCTGAAATTTTTATTATTCTTTAATCAACAAAAATAGATAGTTAAATGATAATAAAGTTTAAAAAATATTACCTTAATAGGTTTGATATAAATTTTTGACATTCTTGATTTTCGATAATATCGTTGTGGCCTTGTCCATCGAGTGTTATTAAAGTATCCTTTTGCCTAAATAAATTTTTCAATTTTAAAGAAGATTCATAATAAACAGTTTTATCATTAGTTCCGTGAAAATCTATAATTGGCATTAAGCAATTTTGGACATAATCGTTTGTAGCTATGTTATATTTCAAAAGAAAAGTCGGGAAAATTTTATAATTGTGTATCATCATATCTCTTAAGCTATAATAGGGTGCCAGTAGTATCAAAAGTTTTGGATGATTAGCCGAGGCGAGATTTGAAGCAAAGCCTGTACCTAATGAATAACCCACCATTATAATTTTATTTTCCGAATAATCCTTTTTAAGTTCATTATAAACTATCTGATTGTCAATAAATAATTGTTTTAAGCTATTAATATTTCCTTCACTTTTGCCGAAACTACGATAATCATACATGAATACGTCATAATGTAAACTTGTGAAAAAACTGGCCGCTTCCTTGCAAGAATTAGATGCGAGAGAGCCGCTATTGCCATGTAGAAAAAATACTAATCCTTTTGCACTATCTGCTTTTATTAAAACACCATCCAATTCAGTGCCATCAGTAGATTTTATATTTAGTTCTTTATATTGCCGATTGTATTGAAACTGAAAATTATCCGGCAATTTTATAGGATGAAATATCATTTTTTCCTGGAAGAAATATAATATCCCACATATAATTATGTATACAATTAATAACACTTTTAAAATAAAGGGAAAGATTTTCTTCATATTAATGAGCCATAAAAATTTGCATACCCAAAACAATGCACATCTGGCAATAAAAAGATATACAGATGAAAAGTTCTATAAAAAGTATTAATTATCTTTACATAAGCCCCAAGTCTGCGAAAACTTTAATTCCATCTGTATTGTTCAGTAATGATGAGGTGGCGCGTTCAGGATGCGGCATCATACCGAAAATATTTCCTTCTTTATTTTTTATTCCCGCGATATTGCGCGCTGCGCCGTTAGGATTCGCTTCGGAGGAAGCAATATTTCCGTTTTCGTCGCAGTAGGTATAAATAATTTGGTTACCGGTTTGCAATTCATCCAGCAATTTTTCGTCGGCATAATACCTGCCGTCTCCATGAGCAACGGGAATTTTTAACGGATCTCCTTCAGCAGATTTAATAAAAATATTTTTACATACAAATTGCCTGTGTGCATTCATCAATAATACACCGGGCAGTAAATGGCTTTCGCATAAAATCTGAAATCCATTGCATACACCCAACACTTTTCCACCTTTGTTTGCAAATTCAATTACACTTTGCATCATTGGGCTGAAACGTGCAATAGCGCCGCATCTTAAATAATCGCCGTAAGAAAATCCGCCGGGCAATACAATGCAATCATCTGTAGAAAAATTACTCAGGTCTTTATCTTTATGCCAAAGCATTTGTACTTCTTTGTTCAGGTCGTTTTGCAAAGCATCTTGCATATCTCTGTCACAATTAGAACCGGGAAAAACCACAACGCCGAATTTCATTCGTATATTTTTATTTTTTAAAAATGTCCGTATGGAACCTCACTATTCATTTTTACTGTTTTGAAAAAATATATCAAGCTCGGTTTCATCATCTTATTTTCAGGAATTTCAGAAAGAAAGCGCAAAGATAAATTTTAAAATTGTTTGCAACAATTTTGATGTTTAATTACAATTTTTATCGGAGATTGCCTCTGATAAAATTGCCTTATCAAAATAGAAATGCATTATTCATCAGCAAATCAGACAGACAATTATTTCTATTTTTTCTATAAATAATTACTAGCTAAGCTAATAAACTAGTATCTGGTTATATTTTATTTTTTCCGGCTTTATTAATCAAATTGAACGTTGCATAAAATATATGCCGCTAAAATTCTTTAGTTTTGCAGTTCAATTATTTTTAAATGGATTCATTGGTTCTTCCTAAAAAAGAGATAAACGAAACGCGGCAGGGCGAGGCTTATGCGCCTTTTGTAAATGACGAAAACAGTTATGCCAAAAAATTTTATATAGAAAGCTATGGCTGTCAAATGAATTTCAGTGACAGTGAAATCGTAGCATCCATTCTTAATAAAGAAGGCTTTGGCGCTACCCGCAATTGTGAAGAAGCCGATTTAATTTTTGTAAACACTTGTTCTATTCGCGAGAAAGCGGAACAAACGGTTCGCAAAAGATTAACCGAATTCAGAAAAATAAAGGAGAACAGACCAGGAACATTAGTTGGCGTACTCGGCTGCATGGCCGAACGATTAAAATCTAAATTTCTGGAAGAAGAAAAATTAGTGGATTTAGTCGTAGGCCCGGATGCTTACCGCACTTTGCCCGCTTTGGTGGAAGAAGCAGAGACAGGGCAAAAGGCAATCAACGTATTATTAAGCCGCGATGAAACGTATGCGGATATTTCACCCGTACGTTTAAACAGCAATGGAATCACTGCGTTTGTTTCCATAATGCGTGGTTGTAATAATATGTGCAGCTTTTGTGTAGTACCTTTTACACGCGGGCGCGAGCGCAGCCGTGATGCAAAATCAATTGTCGCGGAAGCACAGGATTTATTTGAACGTGGTTTCAGAGAAGTAACTTTACTGGGACAGAATGTGGACAGTTATTATTATTCAGATGATGCAACAAATGAAGTAATTACTTTTGCCAGGCTGCTTGAATTGGTTGCATTGGTAAATCCTTTGCTGCGCGTTCGTTTCAGTACTTCTCACCCAAAAGATATTACGGAAGATGTTTTGCATACGATAGCGAAATACGAAAATATTTGCAATTATATTCATTTGCCGGTGCAAAGCGGCAATACGCGCATTTTGCAATTGATGAATCGTACATATACGCGCGAATGGTATTTGGCAAAAGTTGATCAGATAAAAAAAATAATTCCGGACTGCGCCATCAGCAGCGATATGATAGCCGGCTTTTGTTCCGAAACAGAAGAAGAGCATGCGGATACTTTATCTATTATGGAATACAGCAAATACGATTATGCGTATATGTTTTTCTATAGCGAACGCCCCGGAACGCTGGCTGCAAGGCGCTATCAGGATGATGTGCCTTTGGAAATTAAGAAGCGCCGCTTGCAGGAAATTGTAGATCTGCAAAACAGGTTATCGCTCGAAAGCAATCAAAAAGACATTGGTAAAACTTTCAAAGTATTAATAGAAGGCGAGAGCAAGCGCAGCGCCGATGACTGGATGGGACGCAATTCTCAAAACAAAGTCATTATTTTTCCGAAAGAAAATTATGACTTGAAAAAAGGCGATTATATAAATGTAAAGGTGAAGGATTGCAGTCAGGCTACGCTTTTCGGTAACATTGTCGGTTAAGCGTTTTTATATTCTCATATCTTTTTTGCATACAATATTATTCGTAATTAAGCGGTCTTCTATTCCCTTCTTCATCTGCAACAAAATAATGGTTGCCTTCTATTTGTACTGCAGCATGAATATTATTGTGATGATCCACATCTACATTTAATATTTTTCCTTCGTAATACAAGGCAGGATTTTTATCCGGTAAGATGGTATGGCCTACGATAATTTGTTTACAATCGTATAATCTCAATGTTTCATTTATATCATCTATTGTGCAAAAAGGTTCTCTGAAATAGCCTCTGTACCAATACAGCGTTTGCCTGCTGATGAGCAGAGGAAGAGAAGAATCTTCTTTATCAGTTTCCTGATCGTAAAACGGACGGCAATTGTTATTGATCTCTTCGATTGAAAATTGCAGCGCATTCACACGAGGAGAAACGCCGCCATGAACGAATAAAAGGTCGCCGATTTTTTCCATAACATTTTTTGTACGAAGCCATCTTCCGAGTTCAGTATTTTTATCAAAAAGTTGCATGTAGGTCTTGTTCAGTGCGCGCGCATGCATAAAATATTTTTCGTCCACATGCCGAAGATCGCCGGAAAGATTCATCACTTCATGATTGCCGATGATTATGTGTACATAGCCTCCATTATGTATAGAATCTTCTTCCAGCTTGTATAGCAGCCAAAGCAGCGATGTTACTTCATTACCGCGATCAAACATATCTCCGTTTATTACCAAATGGCCTGAGCCGAATATCCAATGATATTGTTCGTCGATTATTTTATTTGATATTAATAATTTCCTGAAAGCTTCAAACTCTCCTTCTATATCTGACAAAACAAATATTTTATCAGCATTAGCATAAATGCACGATTCTATCTTTAATTCTTTTTTTAAACGGAAAGAAAAATCCCAATCTGCATGATTACTAAAGCGCACAGAAAGTGTCTGTTTTGAATCTGTTTTGTAAGCATTATTTTCTTCTATATAAAAGGCTTCTGTATTATTATCTTGATCATAAAAAACATAAGGGCCGTCAAAAACATTCTGTGTAATATGTTTTTTAGAATTCGTATGATTAATTAAACTCAATTATTTGATGATTATTAATTTAAGAATCTACATCTATAAAATTTCAGCATTCAATTTTATACTAAGTAGTTGTTTAGACTTTAAAGATTCAAAGATTAACCCCAAAGGGATTATACGTTTATAGCAAATTTTAAACAACAAAGGTTCGACCCCGTCGGGGGTCGTATATTATTTGTAAACGCATTCACTATAAATGTGGGAACCCTCCGGGTTCTTTTATAAAAGATTTCAGAATGGATTCTTTCATTTTATCAGCACATATACATGAGCGTGCTTCGATTTGTGTAATGACCGAAATTTTGGTAATATCGTAAATAATTGCTGAAACTAATTTCATTCCTTTTTCAAGAAAATTTAATGAGAAATAATTTAAAATTACATTACTATCTATCAAATATTCTTCCATTCGGAACGCATATTTTTAGTATGAATTTCAAAACTCGCAGCATCTTCTTTAGAAAAGACACCTTTGTATTTGCTAAATAATTTTTTCATTTTAAAAGATAAATTTTCTTTCCGCACTTTTATAAAATGCAATTCTTCCAACTCATGCAAAAGAGGAATTGCATTTTTATTTATATAATAAATGTATGGTTCATTATTGATAAATAGCTATTTCGAAATTACAATTAATTCCGCATAGCGAGTAATTATTATGGCGGATTTTGTTGTAAATAATTATCAAAAAGCCGCAAACTATTTTATCATAAATTCATCGATACTAATTCGAAATTGCACCAGGTTGATGTTATTCGTCCATAAAATCGTTGCTATATGAAAAAGAGACTTCGTATTTTTTTGTTTCCAAAGACTTGAATAAAAATAAGGCTACAAGGAGTTTCTTTTTATCATTTTGATTGGAATTTGTAAAATATGCAGCATCTCCTTCTTTCTTATCATGTTCAAATTTCTTATATATTGTTGCCTCTTCAAACAATTGTTTGAGTTTTTCAAAATATATTTTTGCTTCTGAATTTTTGCTGAATTTTGCATACCAATTCAATTCGAGAACTTTTCCTATAGAATCTGAATCCTTCCAGCCAAGTTTTACCCTAATTGTTCCTTCTTTTATTTTTAGATCAGGTAAAGGACTTTCTGTAAAAGTAAAATACGGAGTTGAAGTCCAAATATTGTCGATTATATCCAAATTTCTTGCATTATCAGCATTGTAATGAAGCTGAGTTAGAGAACGTAAGCTATCTACAATTGAAATTGATTGGTTAGTAACATCCACGCCAAAGCATAATTGATTTATTCTTTGTGATAATGTTATTCGTTGAGACATAGAATTGCTTATGCTAAAAAATGTCAATATTATGAAAATAAGTTCTACTCATTTTCTATCAAATTCAGCCTGCATATAATAAAGTTCACAAACGTCATTCTCGCGAAAGTGGGAATCTTTATTTTCGCGGCAGCGAAAATTCTTTTTCAACTGAAAGAAAAATAAATTTCGATGGTAACTGCGCATTAGAGATTTGGCTTCGCCGAACTTATGTTCCGCTTTCGCGGAAATGACAGGCAGCTGATACTTTTTTGTATTGAATTGATTCCATATACTAATTTTATAAAACATATATAGTCTGTTACATTGGTATCGCGTCATGCCGAATTTAGTTCGGCATCTCTTGGCACAAGACCCTGAAACAAGTTCAGGGTAACGGGTGAGCCGCAAACAATTTATCATAACAGACTATTTTAGTAATATAAACTCTATTATTGGAATGCAGCATTCTATTATTATGACAACATGGAATAAAAGAAAAATGCGCAGCATTACCGCGCATTCTCTTTATTGTAATAAAACTTTTAATCCTTTTTCTTCAACGGCAATGTAATCCAGTTTCTTCCGTCTCGCGCTATTAAAGATTCTGCGTCTTCCGGCCCCCAGCTGTCGGGTGCATAGTTCGGGAAGTCTGCATTTTTCGCTTCCCAACTTTCCAGAATCGGCATTACCACACGCCACGCACCTTCTACCTGATCGGCACGCATAAATTGAGTAGCATTTCCGTTCATAGCATCGAGCAATAATGTTTCGTAAGCTTCGGGTTGTGGTGTATTGTAAGCTTCATTGTAACTGAAGGTCATATCCACATTATTCAATGCCATGCTTTGTCCCGGCTTCTTTGCCTGAAAGCGAATACGTATATCCATTTCCGGCTGAATGCTTATCGTCAATCTGTTGGAACGCCATGTTTCTGCGGCTTCCGGCGGGAAAGCAAAGCTCGGCGCTTTCTTAAATTGTATAGTAATTAGTGTAGTTTTTTCGTGTAAGTATTTTCCTGTACGCACGTAAAACGGAACATCCTGCCAACGCCAATTATCTACAAATAATTTTACCGCAGCAAAAGTTTCAACTTTGGAATTTGGATTTACATTTTTTTCCTGGCGATAAGCATTGACTTGCTTTCCTTTCATCCAGCCGGAAGAATATTGTCCGCGAACAGCGTATTGCGATACTTCTTCTTTTTTGATAGCGCGTATGGCATTTACCACATCGGCTTTTTTGTTGCGAATTTCATTCGCCTCAAAAGAAACAGGCGCTTCCATCGCAACCATGCATAATATTTGAAGTATATGGTTTTGTACCATATCGCGCAATGCGCCGGATTGTTCGTAATAGCCGCCACGATCTTCTACGCCAACAGTTTCTGCCGCCGTAATTTGCACATGGTCGATATAATTTCTATTCCAGATAGGTTCAAATAAAGAATTAGCAAAACGTAGCGCGAGGATATTTTGTACTGTTTCTTTTCCTAAATAATGATCTATACGATAAATCTGATCTTCGTCAAACAGTGCGTTTAACTGATGGTTCAATTCTACCGCGCTTTTCAAATCATGTCCGAAAGGTTTTTCCACTACAATGCGGACGCTGCTTCGGTCTTGGGAAAGTTTTAATTTACTGAGGTTTGCAGCAATTTCCGGAACAAGCTGCGGCGCTACGGAAAGATAAAATAATACATTTGCTTTTTCGTTCCACTCTTTTTGCAAAGCATCCACTTTGTCATCTATCTTCTTAAAATCTTCGTCTTTTCCTGCATCCAAAGTTAAATAAGTGATGTATGGAGAAAATTTATCCCAGTTGCCGCTCTCATCTTTCCTGCGCGAAAATTCGTTAATACCGGTTAATAAATGATCGCGGTATTTTTTATCAGAATATTCTGTTCTTCCTAATCCTATAATGGCAAATTTGGAAGGCATGAAATTATCCAGAAATAAGTTATATAGTGCAGGCGTGAGTTTGCGCTGGTTTAAATCGCCGCTTCCGCCGAAAATAATGACTATAGTAGGTTTGGAAAGTTTGTTTGAATTTGAAACTGCCATGTATTTTAATTTGATAATTGGTTAAATCTACAATTACTTATTGCGTTTTATTTTTTGTTGATATTATTTTTATAAAGCCAAAATTAAAAAAGTAAAAATTCAAAACAATAGTTAGTATGCCTTGAATTTTTACTTTTGTTTTTACTTTTTGTTTAATTTATATCTGCTCCTTCGCTTCTTCGTCTGTTTCCCATTCGGTATGGAAAATTCCTTCTTTATCAATTCTTTGATAAGTATGAGAACCGAAATAATCGCGCTGCGCCTGAATCAAATTCGTAGGCATATTAGCCGTTGTATACGATTCGAGATAAGCCAATGAAGTTTGTAAAACCGCAACTGCAATGCCGCTTTTGGTTGCCGCAGATATTACAGCACGCAAATTGTTCCAGTTTTCCTTTACCAATTTTGCGATATGTTCATCCAATAGAATATTGGTCAAATGCGGATTTTTTACATACACCTGATAAAAATCTTCCAATAAGGTAGATCGAATAATACATCCGCCACGCCATATTTTTACAACGTCGTGCAAAGGAATATCCATCTTCAATTCTTCGGAAGCTTTTACCAATAAAGAAAGACCTTGTGCATAACAAATGATCATAACCAAATAAAATGCATCTTCCAATTGCTTTGCAAATTCTTCTTTAGGCGTATCTATTTTCAACACTTCCGGAGTGTATAATTTTGCAGCCTGTACACGTTCGTTTTTATAGGCTGAGATAGTACGTAATGCAACCGACATATCTATCGAAGGAATGGAAACGCCTGTATCCATCGCGTCTTGTGAGGTCCATTTACCTGTTCCTTTTGCTCCTGCTTTATCTAAAATCAAATCCACCAAATCTTTTCCTGTATCGGGATCTTTTGTTGCAAAAATGTCTCTTGTAATTTCCACTAAGAAACATTTCAATTTGCCTTCGTTCCATTTAGCGAATAGCTGATGCAATTCTTCATTCGTATATCCTTGTCCGTTTTTCAACAAATCATACACTTCGCTGATGGCTTGCATGATGGCATATTCAATACCGTTGTGTACCATTTTTACATAATGGCCTGCAGCATCTTTCCCCATATAAGCGGTACAAGGTTCGCCATTTACTTTTGCCGAAACTGCTTCTAACAATGGTTTCAAATGATTGTACGCATCCTGATCTCCGCCGGGCATAATGCTCGGGCCAAAACGCGCGCCTTTTTCTCCACCCGATACGCCCATGCCCATGAAATGAAACCCTTTTTCGGCCACTTCTTTTACGCGGCGCAAAGTATCGGTATAATGTGAATTACCGCCGTCTATAATAATGTCGCCTTTCTCAAGATAAGGAGTTAAAGATGCAATTACGCTGTCCACCGGTTTGCCTGCGGGCACAAGCATTGTGATTTTGCGTGGAGTTTTCATGCTTTTTACAAATTCTTCTACATTAGTCGTTCCTTTTACATGTGTTCCCGGTGTAGCGCCTTTTTCTAAAGCGTCTGCTTTTTTTGCATCCAAATCGTAGCCTATTACACTAAAACCGTGATCTGCCATATTATACAAAAGATTTGCGCCCATAACGCCGAGACCGACCATTCCGAAGTCAAACGTATTTTCCATTCGCTTAAATTTATTTTAGGATTAAAAATTGCTGACCAAAGGTAAGTCAATTTGAATTTCATATAGCAATATTTAATCATTGCTTAACGGTGATTAAATTGTTGATGATAAAGTGCTATTTATTTGAGCAATATTTTCCCGCCATAGGTGCTATGGCAAGATGATTTTATTCATCCGGTCGTGAAAGTTAAAAAGATATTCAAAGTAGCTTCTTTCATTAGAGATTTGCTAGTGTCTATATCAGATAAAGAATTCCCGCCAATTATTTTATTATTCATCAAAATATTATGAGAAATATATTTATATCCGGGAAAATTAGAGTCTAAATTGACCTATACAGACTCTAAAAAATCGTTGTGATTATTTTTTTCTTTGGATGAAGAAAACGAAAAATATCTGATGTTATGATCGAAGAGGCTGATTAATTATTGAACGAATATCTGTCATAAAATAAAATGTCCCCTGTGAGGAGACTGTGCGGAGAAAAGAAAAAAATCGATGATTCTATTGTCTAACTCTTAATTCAGTATTCTATTCCCCCATTTATAGGGATGCAGGCTAAAAAGATTAATTCTTCATTTGATTTAAAAAAATTTTTTAATTGATCTATATTTTGAACAAAAAAATAAGAATCATTCATTGGTAAAACTTCTGGCTGATATATAACTTCAACTAACATTGTTGGTCCATCAAAAGTCCTATTTCTATTCTTTGCTGGAATCCAATAACCATGCTTTCCCGAATGGCATATAGCACTGTCTATTAAATAATTCAACTTTACTGTTCTATCTGAATCGCTTATTATATTTTTAATACTGTTATAATTAGAAGGAGGGTCTCCGTTAGAGAAGTGAATATTTTCTATCTTTCCAATAGAATCTACATTAAACTTGAAAAAAAATAATATATTTTTTCTGATTTTTAATGATGTGTCATACGGATTCAAAAGAGTTTCTGATACTATGTGAGAAATCATAGTATGGATATATCCTTGGATCCCTAGAGAGGAAGATTTATTATAATGAAAAATCGGTTGTGATATTTGTCCTTTAATGTAAAGAATATTAAAGAGTAATATTAAAGTAATAAGAATTGATTTTGGGGCCATAATTTTATATTAAATATTTAATCACAAGGAGTTCCTTTACCACTACCGTGTGGAAGTTGGTAAGACTGTTCAGTATTGACTATTTGCTGATCAGTTAATCCGTAGGTGGTTAATAAATCATTAAACATGCTCGTATTAATTCCTGCTGCATTCTTTAATCCTGAAATTGCAAGTGCATTTGCATCTGCTGCCGGTAAGCTAGGAAATATTTCTTGAAGAGCCTCTCTTTCACAATCAACCCAACCTACCATTGCTTGGTGCTGCCAATTATCAGGATCGCTATACGTATTTGTTACCGCAGACAGATACGCATGAATAACTTCATGTAAGATTGTTTCCATTGTATATTCCTGAGAAGTGGCTCTTAAGTTATATTCATCTAGCGTTATTTGAAGATACACGATACCATCACTTACATATCCCTGTGTATGTCCATCTTCATCCATAGAGCCGCCAGATTGGAGGCGGAGTGTCTTGTTGGAAAAAGGTCAGATAGACTTTGTCGCTTAATTGAAACGTATTCCTAAATAAATTGCTTATGTATGAATTTAAGTTGGGAGTGTTCTCAAGATAAGAAACAGCATTTCTTAAACATTCAGAATCTAAATTATTAACAATTGAATTCACTATATTGTTATAGGGAGTCGAAGTTCCAGTCCCATTTCCGGGATGGTCATCGCCTTGATTATCCGGATCATAAGGTGGAGTATCCGGTTCATCGGGACCTTCAGGTGTATAAGGGTCATAGGGATCCGGAATACCGCCAGGTCCGTAATCCGGCGGAGACGGGTTTGTTAGTTCCGGATCAAGAATAACTACCGGTAAATTAGCCGTATCGGCATAGTCGGGAAAACCGGGGTCACAATCCCCTTCTTCCAAATCGTAAGTCTCCATCAGTTTGATGCTCTTGCCCAACGAACTATGAACAGCCATTAAAGATGAGGAAGCGGCATTTGACGCTTCTGTTTCTTTAATTACTTTTCCCTTTTTAAATACACGCCCCTTTATAAAGTACCCGTTTACATTAAAGAACAGAATATCGCCCGTAAAAGTATTTCTGTCTATATAGTTTCTTATATTGTTAACATCTATTTTTTTCTTTTTGCCGTTATATGTGTAGTAAGGGTGCATGTTTTATTTTTTACTTGGATATTTTCTCTTTGGCTTTCTACTTGTATGAAAAAGTGAAATAATAAATATTATTTTGGTTTTTTCTTCGATTTCGAATATCAGTAAATAAGGGAAGCGATTTGTTCTGATTCTTCTGTAATATTCATTCAATTTAGTATAATGATGTGGATACTGTTCTAACTTTTGAAAACAATTTTCAATTTCATTCAATAGCTCATTTCCTAAATTATTTTTTTGAAATTCATACCAATCATAAGCCTGCTGCATTTCAAGCATTGCTTCACTTTGAATTTCTAACCTATACATTTCAGTTAGTTGATTTTTTTGTAATCAACCTTTTTGCTTCCTTCCAATTCAATGTTTTACTCTCGCCGTTTATTCGTTTTAATCTGCGATTGTCAAATTCTTTTGTTTCTTCTTCCGTAAAAGAATATTCATCTTCGTTTTCATTATATTCTTTTGCCAAAGCATATAAAAGCTTTAAAAGACGGTCATCACTTTCATTTATATATTGGTGTAACTTTTCTTTAATAGTTGTCGTTGTCATAATCAATGTGCTCCTATAAACAAATTTACATTTATTCCATTCAAAATTTTATAATCCTTCTTTTTATCCACAAAAATTTATTCAAAATAATCATACTTCAAGAATCATTATCTTGCATCTCGTATGGATAATTTTGTAGTATCGGCAAGAAAATACCGCCCGCAAACGTTCGACACGGTTGTGGGACAGCAGCACATTACAACTACGCTGAAAAATGCGATTAAAAATAATCAACTGGCACATGCTTTTTTGTTTTGCGGTCCGCGCGGCGTGGGCAAAACTACATGTGCACGTATCTTGGCAAAAACAATTAATTGCGAAAATTTACAACCAAACGGAGAGGCCTGTGATCAATGTGCTTCGTGCAAAAGTTTCAATGACGGCGCTTCTTTGAATATTCACGAACTGGATGCGGCAAGTAATAACTCCGTTGATGATATTCGCGCATTGGTAGAGCAAGTGCGCTTTGCGCCGCAGGCGGGAAAATATAAAGTATATATTGTGGATGAAGTTCACATGCTGAGCGCGAGCGCATTCAATGCTTTTTTGAAAACGCTTGAAGAACCGCCTATCTATGCGATTTTTATTTTAGCCACTACGGAAAAACATAAAATCCTGCCAACGATTTTAAGCCGTTGCCAGATTTTCGATTTTAAAAGAATTACCAATAATGATACGGTTCATCATCTCGAAGAGATTGTTGCCAACGAGCACATCAATGCCGAGAAAGCAGCGCTGCAAGTAATCGCACAGAAGAGTGAAGGCTGTATGCGTGATGCATTGAGTATTTTGGATAAAATTGTAAGCTTTACCGACGGGAAAGTTACTTATCAAAACACGCTGGAAAACCTGAACATTCTTGATGAAGATTATTTTTTTAAAATAACGGAAGCCTTGCAGCAACAGGATTTAGCCGCAAGCATGCTGTTATACGATGAGATTAATAAAAAAGGTTTTGAGGGCGATACATTTTTAAATGGATTTGCAGAATTTATCAGAAATCTGTTGGTTTGTAAAACGCCGAAAGCCGCGCCGTTATTGGATGTGGTGGAAGGAATGGAAAAGAAATATATATCCGTAGGGAAAGAAGTTTCTTCGTCTTTTTTAGTAAGCGCATTGAATGTTTTGAACGATGCCGAGATCAACTATAAAGCTGCGCGCAATAAAAGATTGCACGTAGAAATGGCATTGATTAAGTTGAATTTTTTGCAGCAAGCCATTGAACTTTCAACCGAGAAAGGAACAGTAGTAAAAAAGAAACGGATTGATGGGCCGATTGCTTATCGCGAAAAGAAAATAGAATCAATTCAGATTGTTCCTTCTGTTTCCGTTCCGAAAAAAGAAGAAAGCGCAAAGCTATATATCGAAGAGAAAAAAACAACGATCGCGGCAGATACTATTTATCAAAACATTGTGCAGAAAAGCAGCCCGAAACCTGTTGCGCAAACAAAAGCGAAATCGCCGGTATCCAAGCAAACATTGCTGGAAGCTATTAAAGCAAAAGTTGGTAATGGTTACAATGTAGCGGAAGTAGAAAACCCGGAACCATTGGAAATGCAGCGCTTGCAACAATGCTGGATGGATTACGGTGAACAATTATCAAAACGTGACAAGCACGCTTCAGCCACCACTTTCAAAGCTTCTGAATTGATAATTTTGGACGATGATATTTTTAAAATAGTTGTTCACACTACCATACAAAAAAAGCTTATAGAACAGGAAAGATTGTTTATACTGGAACGATTGCAAACATTATTTAAAAACAGGCAATTGAGTTTCCAAATCGAATTGTCAAAAACAGATGATACTGTTGAAGAAAAACCTGTACTCAACAGCCGACAAAGATTTGAATTATTAGCGAAAAAAAATCCTGCATTGCAACTGTTGAAAGATAAATTGAAACTGAATATCGATTATTGATTTAATTTAAAATACTATTGCATTAACATCAGATTTTGAAAACCTCTTTCTTTCATAATTTAAGATGCCACAATAATTTGGCATGACGAACATAAGCGTTTTCACAATTATTAATTTTTAATTACTAATATTTAATTCATACATGAACTATTTACAAGCATTGATACTCGGCATTATTGAAGGATTGACCGAATTTTTGCCCGTATCTTCCACAGGCCATTTGATTATTGGAAGCACATTATTGGGACTTGATACCAATGATAAATTTGTTCAACTATTTATTGTAGCCATTCAGCTGGGAACTATATTATCAGTAATTGTATTATACTTCAAAAGGTTTTTAAAATCATTGGATTTTTATACAAGATTAATCGTTGCATTTATTCCTGCTGCAATACTCGGTGTTTTATTCAGTAAAAAAATAGATCAATTTTTGGGAAGCATTCAGGTAGTGGCAATTGCTTTGATTATCGGTGGTATAGTTTTATTATTCATTGATAAAGTATTTAAAAATCCAACAATAGACAACGCAGATAAGATACCTTACCCCAAGGCTTTCATCATTGGTATATGGCAATGTTTGGCGATGATTCCCGGCGTGAGCAGAAGCGCTGCAAGCATTATCGGCGGCATGCAACAAAAGCTTACCAAAAAAGCTGCAGCAGAATTTTCATTCTTCCTTGCAGTTCCTACTATGTTCGGCGCTACGGCAAAAAAATTATTTGATTTTTATAAACAAGGCTATACAGTTACTTCACACGAATTAGGTTTGCTTGGCGTAGGAAATTTAGTAGGATTTGTGGTTGCGATTATTGCTATAAAATCATTTATCAACTTCGTTGCAAAGCATGGTTTTCAAGCGTTTGGTGTGTATAGAATTATTGTAGGAATCGTTATTCTTATATTTATTTTTTCGGGGCACAGTTTGCAAATGCTGTAATGAACCAAAAAGTTTCTTCCAAAAAAATCATCAACGGATGGGCTATGTACGACTGGGCAAACAGTGCGTACAATCTGGTCATTACTTCTACGATTTTCCCTGCTTATTACGATGCGATTACAACCGTTAAAAACAAGGATAACAAAATAATTTTTGACGACGTTTCTTTTCTCGGCATGCATTTCAAAAGCGGCGCTTTATATGAATATGCTATTTCGTTCGCTTATCTGGTAATTGCAATTTTGTCGCCTTTACTTTCATCCGTTGCAGATGGAAGAGGTAATAAAAAACGCTTCATGCAATTCTTTTGTTATCTCGGATCAGCAGCTTGCTGTATATTATTTTTCTTTACAAAAGAAAGAATACATCTCGGCATTGTTTGTTGCATCATTGCCGCTATCGGCTACTGCGGCAGTTTGGTTTTTTACAATGCATATCTTCCCGAAATTGCGCCGGAAAGCGAACAGGACAAAGTAAGTGCAAAAGGTTTTGCGTATGGATATATCGGCAGCGTGATTTTGCAAATTATTTGTTTTGTGTTTGTGCTGAAATTACCTTTCGGAATGAATGAAGCATTTGCTTCTCGATTCTCCTTTTTGCTGGTAGGGCTTTGGTGGTTTGGTTTTGCGCAGATTACTTTCAGCGTTTTACCAAAAATTAAGAAAGAAAACAATGAAATTACTTTATTTAATAAAGGCTTCGCCGAATTGAAAAAAGTTTGGCAACAGGTAAAACAAATGCCTTTATTAAAAAGATATTTATTCGCTTTTTTCTTTTACAGTATGGGCGTGCAAACCGTGGTGATTGCAGCTACTTTATTCGGCAGTCAGGAATTAGGATTAGGTACAACACAACTTATTTCTTGTATATTAATCATACAACTTGTTGCCATTCCAGGCTCTTATTTAATGGCCAAACTTTCTGAAAAGTTCGGGAATATAAAAGTTCTGTCGTTTGTTGTTTTGTTATGGATAATGATTTGTGTTTTGGCTTATTTTATTCAATCCGCAACAGGTTTCTATATAGTTGCAACGCTTGTAGGAATTGTGATGGGAGGCATTCAGTCATTGAGCCGTTCCACTTATTCCAAGCTCATGCCCGAAACCAAAGACACGGCATCATTCTTCAGTTTTTATGATGTTACGGAAAAAATTGCTATTGTAATCGGCACATTCAGCTTTGGGTTTATTCATCAGCTTACGGGAAGTATGCGCTATTCAATTTTGGCGTTGATTGTATTCTTTGCAATCGGATTTTTCGGATTAATAAATGCACGTACAAAAGAAGCAGTTTCATAAATTCTTATTCCCCCAACTTCAAATAAGGTTTTATTTTTTGAAACACGGAATCTTGCAAGCCGTAGGTTTTTCCGACTTCATCAATTGACGCAAAGCTGCCTTTTGAGTTTCTGAACTTCACGATACGTTTACTTAATACTTCGCCGATGCCGGGCAATGATTTCCATTCTTCTTCCGTTGCAGAATTTATATTAATTGTTGTGTATTTTTTTACAGGATAATTATTCTGTTGATTGTTATTATGAAATTCATTTTGTTTGAAAGTATTGATTTTATTGGTTTGTAAAGAAACATAAGGAATCAGCTCTTCTGCCATTTCTTTATCAAGTCCGTAAATCTTTTTAAGATCTTCAGGCTTATAAAATTTTCCTCCTTTGCTTCGGTAATTGATAATTGTGTGAATTGTTCGTTGGGGTAACCCTAACTTTTTCCAACCATTTTCATCCAGCGTATTAGGGTCGAATACAAACAATTGCTTTGGAATAATTGAATCTTTCGATATACTGTCATTTGAAGTATTGGTGCGAACAATAAGATTCTTTGCGCTATCTGTAAGTTCTTTATCAAACAATTTTGTTACGGAATCACTATCATCTTTTCCTTGAAAATAAATTGAAATAAATGTAACAATGCCAACGATAACGATTATCCATACAGCAAACCGTCTTTCTTTTTTTGAAAAAATAAAATAGTCTTTCCAGTTAAATTTTTTCATTTGGCAACTTTTTAAATAGTCAGCACAAAAGCATACAATGAATTTAAAATTTAATTTTCTATATCAAGTTTCAATCCGTCATAAGCGAGATGGACATTCGGTGGCAATTCCTTTTCTATAACATTATGCAATCCCAACTGATGGCTGATGTGTGTGAGATAAGTTGTTTGAGGAGCAATTTCTTTACTTAATTCAATGGCTTCGCTTAATGAAAAATGCGAAATATGTTTTTCTTTTCTCAAAGCGTTGATGACCAAAATTTCTGTTCCTTTAATTAATTTTTTTTGCGAATCTTCTATTCTATTGGCATCTGTAATGTAAGTAAAATTTCCGAACCTGAAACCGATAACTTCCAATTTATGATGCCATACTTTTATCGGCGTTATATCAATATCATCGATGCTGAAAGGCTTATAATCTATTTCGTGCATATTCAATTGCGGAATGCCGGCATACGTATTTTCTTCAAAAGCATAATAAAATTCACGTCGCAGTTCTTTCTGCGTAGCGGATGTTGCATATACCTGCATCGGTTTTTGCTGAAAATAATTATACGCTCTTATATCATCCAACCCCGCAATATGATCTTTATGTGCATGAGTAAACAACACCGCGTCGAGCTTATCGTTTTTTATACGAAGCATTTGTTCGCGGAAATCGGGCGTGGTATCAACCACCAAAGTAGTAAGATCGCTTTGCACCAAAATGCTGCTGCGCAATCTTTTGTCTTTCATGTTGTGCGATTCGCAAACCACACAATGGCACGCAATCATCGGAACGCCGCTGCTGGTGCCTGTTCCAAGAAAAGTGATATGTAATTTATCGTTGTTCAAATTCTTTAATTTTGTCTCATTGCCAATATGCTGTCTACCAAATATACCGTATTACCTCGCCACGGCACTCTTCCGTGATATTCTTTATAATGAAGATCAAACACTTTTCCGCTGTTGCGTTCCAGGCTGTCAAAAATGCTTTTGTTTTTTATCGAAAATTGAAATTCATAGCTCTGTAACTCGCCGTTGTTTTGCCGTCCAAATCCTGCCTGTATCAATTTACCTTCGTAAGTTTTAAAAAGATTTCCTTTATATACTGCGAAGTTTAAAACACCTGATTTTACGCCTTCGGCAAATACATAGAAATAGCGAAAATAAATGTATCCGCTAAGTGACAGCACAATCAACAAAATAAATACCCACAATATTTTTTTCATAGAAAGCCGTTTATATATTGGCAATTTACAATAAATATCGTTCCTATAAGTAGGTTGTAAAGCTAAACTGTAAATGGATTTATTGATAAAATATTATTCTTATATTCATGCGTTTTAAATTAGAGTGCTGTACTTACAGCGAATAAATTTTATACTTTTTTTCTGTTAAATAAATATTTAAAAGATGACAAAGGAAGAAATGTTTATGTCGGAAGCAATTGCTTTATCTGCTAAAAATATTCAGGATAATGAAGGCGGGCCTTTCGGCTGTGTAATTGTAAAAGATAATAAAATTGTAGGGCGAGGAAATAACAAGGTTACAAGCAAAAACGATCCTACGGCACATGCAGAAGTAGAAGCTATTCGTGATGCCTGCAAAAATCTGAATACATTTCAATTGGATGATTGTGAGATTTATACTTCTTGCGAGCCTTGCCCCATGTGCCTTGGCGCTATTTATTGGGCAAGGCCAAAGATTGTTTATTTTGCCAATACACGCGCAGATGCGGCAGCCATCGGGTTTGACGATTCCATGATTTATGATGAAATGAAAAAAGATTTAGGAGAGAGAAAAATTCCTATTAAGAACATAAGCAGAGAAGAAGCGTTTAAAATTTTTGAAGCATGGAAAAACAAAACCGATAAAACGAATTACTGAGCATGATTAATTCTTACTATTATGTTTACACAATTTGTTCGTTTCACAATTATTATTTTTGAGATAAAGAATTTACAATGCTTGGATTAAAATTACCTACCGATCCGCGCTGGGCAAATATTGCGGAAACCAATCTTGAAGAGATTCTAACAGACCATGCATGGTGCGAGCAGAAAGCAGCATCGAACGCTATTTCTCTTATCGCAAACAATTCCGAAAAAGAAGAACTGGTACAGCAGCTTACTGCAATAGCAATTGAAGAAATGCAGCATTTTCAAATGGTAATAGATACTATCAAACAGAAAGGATTTACGCTTGGCCGTGAAAGGAAAGATGATTATGTAAATCAGTTAATGAAATTTTCTAAAAAAGACGGCAGCCGTAACGAATCTTTTATTGATAGATTATTATTTGCCGCTATGATAGAAGCCCGCAGTTGCGAGCGTTTCCGCGTATTATCGAAAAATATAAAAGATAAAAAACTTGCTTTATTCTATCATGATTTAATGGTTTCCGAAGCCAATCATTACACCGTATTTCTCGGTTTCGCAAGAAAATATACAGAGAAAACTGATGTTGAAAAACGATGGAAAGAATGGCTCGATTTTGAAGGAGAATTGATATTATCTTACGGAAGAAAAGAACAGATTCATGGATAATGCTTCATTATAAAAAATTATTTTATGCCTGGCCTACTGACGAACAATTGGCTTATGGACGAAAAAATCCGGCATGTTTACACATTGCTTTGAGCAGACGAGCGTTCCGGCTAAAACATTGTTGCTCCGCGAAGGACAGATTGCCAATAAATTATTTTTTATCGAGAAAGGCTGTATTCGCGCTTGGTTCAACAACAATGGTAAAGATACTACCGTACAGTTTTTCTTTGAAAATAATACTGTGGCTTCGCTGGAAAGTTTCCGTAAAATATTCCAAGCCTTCTGTATATAGAAACGATAGAGCCATGTGTAATATGGTTTATACAAAAATGATTTTGATAAATTGTTTGAAACAATTACCATAATGCATCATTCGAAAAGTTTTTGATACCGTATTCGAAAGGACGTTTGATTATGAAACATTTTTTTCCTTCATTAAAGACACGCCTGAGCAACGTTATCTCCAGTTATTAAACGAAAGACCGCAAATTATTCAACGCGTAGCACAACATTACATCGCTTCCTATCTTGGCATCAGCCCTGTACATTTAAGCAGGATAAAAAACAAACTGGCGCATACCAAAAATGCCTCTTCGATTTCATAACATTTGTTATCGTTCGCTGCATTGTCCTCCGCTAATTTTGTTAAATAAAAAAATAAAATATGAAAGCAGCGGTAATACTTTTACCAAGGCAGAAAATCCTGTATATACAACATTTCCCGATCCGGTGGTTGATAATGAAAATGAATCTGTGATTACCGTTACAGCCTCGGCAATCAAGCATTTTTGATAAATCGCGTATAAGCGGCAAACATTATTCAAGCGAAGCTTTTTCACAGCCGAAAATTATAGGAGGCGATGGCGTAGGCATTATGCCGGACGGATCAAAAATTTATGCGCTTGGCGAAAGCGGTATGATAGCCGAAAAAGCAGTTGTAAGCAGAGATAAAATTATTCCCGTACCAAAAGGTTTGGACGATGCTGTCGCAGCCGCTTTGCCAAATGCTGTTGCAGGCTCTGCATTGGCACTTTTATTCAGAGGAAAAATGAAAGATGGAGATACTGTATTGATAAACGGAGCTACCGGATTTACAGGAACGCTTGCTGTACAATTGGCGAAGCATTATGGTGCAGGAAAAATTATTGTAACCGGAAGAAATGAGCAATCGCTTAACAACTTATTAAATTTAGGAGCAGATGAAATTGTTTCCTTACATACGCAAAAGGGAGAAGATTTTATCGAAAACATAAAAGCTGTAAATGCCGCCAAACCTATAGATGTTGTCGTGGATTATCTTTGGGGCAATAGTGCTGAATGGATTCTTTCTTCTTTAAAAGGAAATGGCAAATTTTCCCGTAAAATTAATTTTGTATCCGTCGGTGCAATGTCCGGAGATACTATGCAGCTGTCATCTCAGATTTTAAGAAGCGTTGATTTGCACTTATGTGGTTCGGGTATAGGAAGTTGGACAAAAGATGAAATGAACCTATTGTTTAAAAAAATCATCCCTGAAGTTTTTCAACTTGCTGCAGAAAACAAATTGCAAGTAAATATTACAAAAGTGCCATTAGCAGATATTGAGCGCATCTCTACAATGGAATTAGATAATCTAAAATCATCGTTTAGTGATAATGTGTAACGACTGCCATTGAAATTTTTAATGTACGCAATAGTTTTATAATTTCTTTTTCGGTTCTTAGCTGCTTATATTTTAGCAACAGGAATAGACAATCCTATTTTTACCGAATCGCTGCCAAGTCCGTCTTTGACTAAGTTGTAATCGCTGCGGTTGATTTTGAAATATCCTGTGAATTTGCCTTCATTTCCTGTCTGTGAAAAAACAAAAGGAATATTCATTTGCCTGGTTACATTTTTTATGGTCAGGCTTCCTGAAACGGAATATCCATTTCCCGCTTTGATAATTTTTGAAGAAACAAAATGTATGGTATGATAATGCTCCACATCCAAAAAATCATCCGCTTTAGCATGTTTATTTTTCAACCAGTTTCCGGTGTTTAAAGTGTTTACATCAACTGTTACATCAAAGCCGGAATGCTCAATATCATCCTTATCAAAATTTATTTTTCCTTTCAGTCCATTAATAACGCCGGAAGCCTTATCCGAACTGAACGAAACTGCATATTCGCCTTCTTTCGGCTGCCATTGAATAGAAATAAAAACGGCGAATGCACAAAGTGCGAATGCGATAAATGCAATGTATATGAATGAATATTTTTTCATCTGTTTTATTTTGAAATAATTGATCATAAAGATAAAATAATGCCTGCAAGACCATTTTTCTAATAATAGAAATTGTTCTTAAAAGTTTTTTTCGTTCTTTAACAGAGCAAGCTTCAAAATTGCTGCAACCGTGATGAATATTTTAAAGTGAATCAATTCTTAACCTTTCTTTTTATCTTTAATCTAATCACATGGGTTTTGAATCGCTTATTATGATAGACAATATTCAAACTATATATCCGTCATCGGATTTTCTTAAGAAATATATTTATTGCTATTATATTATTGACAGTGGTGATTATACCTTCAAAAGCGTTCATTATTCTTTTCCTCATGTTTTCAATTCTATAAGTATTTATAATGATGTTCGTCATAATATGGAGTTTGCCAAAATAATCAAAGAGAAGGACTCGTCAAAGTGCCTGCTTCAAGGCAAACGCTTAGAGCCTGTTTTGGTCGAATTGAAAGGAAAGGTAAGAAGAATAACCATTTTGTTTAAAGAGTTCGGACTGAATCATTTCATCGAGAAACCGCTTGGCGAAATAATCCGCACCGAAACTGTTGTATTCAAAGAATGGAATTCGGAAGCGCTTGATAAAACCGTTTGTCAATTCTTCTACAATAAAAATCTTGCGGAAGGAATTAATTTGCTGGAAGATTTTTTGCGTTCCGTTTACCTACCTTTTGAATTGCTTGCATTGGAAAAATCGCTTGTTTATCTGAAAGACTTTGATAAAGAAAAAAGTGTCGAAGAAATTGCCAATTTGATTGATATGCCGTTGAGAACTTTTAATAGATTATTCAAATTGCATTTAGGCGTAAGTCCGAGTATATACAGACAAATTGCGCGTTTCAGACATTCTTTGGAAGATAAAATCTTTGAAGAAAAATTCAGAACGCTTACCGAAATTGTTTATAACAGTAACTATTACGACCAAGCGTATTTCAATAAATTGTACAAGCAACTGACGGGTTCTAATCCCCGAAAATTTTTTAATGCCGTTGAGAAAATCGGCGATACAAAGTTAGTGTTTCAATATCTGGATAAATAGCTTTGGCTGAAAAATACAATTTTAAGACTTGCAAATGATCTTCTTTTGTATTTGTAAATTTCAATCAATATGAAGAGGATAATTTTTGCAATCATCGTTTTATTCAGCGCGCCGCAAATGCTTAACGCGCAATACGAAGATTTAGTTAGAGGTGATTCTGCGTACAATGAAAAGAATTATGAAAAAGCTTTTGAATATTTGGATAAATATTATTCAGACACTACGCACGGTCGGAGTAATTGGAATTGTTATGAAGCCGCGATATCAGCTTGTAAAACAGCACACTTCGATAAAGCGAAGCATTATTTTGATGCAGCAGCCAAGATAGGATTTGACTATTCTTATTATTCTGTACTTATCAAAGATACGCCTAATTGCCTGCAAACATTGCCTGAATGGCATAGCGTCATTTCCGAATTAGAAGTTAAATACGATTCTGTTGAAGCAATATTAAAACCGATTCGGAATTTGCTTTACGATACAAGCATCAGAATCAACCAAACTGCTTTAACCGATTCTTCTTATTGGAAAAATATCGGCGATGCCCAAAAACTTATTTCAAAAATTAAAAATTTTAATGCTTATCCGACGCCTAAGAAAACAGGCTTTTGGACGCTTGACACAATAAAGATAGATACGCTCAATGTCCCATTTCTCTTGTATATACCAAGCAATTATAATCCTAAAGAAAAAAATATTTTATACGTTTTTCTGCACGGAGCTGTTTCGGGAAGAAAGGATTTTATATATGATGCTGCACCAACAATACGTCAGCAAAATGATTTATTCAAAGCAGCATTCAAACAGAATGCTTTTGTGTTGTATCCTTCAGCAAGAAAAGATTTTAACTGGCTCTATCATCAAAAAGCATTTGAAACAATTTTAAATGAAATTGCTTTAGTGAAATCGCTCTATAACATTGATGATAATAAGGTTTATATAGGTGGGCATTCTGATGGTGCAAGAGGAACATTTTGGTTTGCTGTGAATAACAGAACAACGTTTGCAGCATTTTATCCTATATGTTATTTCCCGTCGGTTTATACAGGAAATACGGAATTGTTTAATTTGAAAAATAATCAGTCAATTGACGGCATCAGCGATAAAGGCGACAATATATTTCCGTTGAATATGGTGGATAGCGTGTACGATTATGCAAAAGAACATGGCGCGAACTGGAAGAATTTTGTTGTAAACGGCGAGCATAGCTTGCCTTACGATTCGCCCGACAGTGTTTATTTTATCTTCGATACAGTTGCAACAAAACAAAGAAATCCTTTTCCGAAAAAAATACAATGGCAAACAGATAATGTTATAAACGGAAGAAATTATTGGCTGGAAATTACTGCACTTGATACAACTGCAACAAGAGCTGATTGGCAACAAGATTTGAATCCACCGATAACAACAAAAGAAGGCAAACACACAAAATTTAATTTCAATAAAAACAAATCAGGCGCATACATTGCAACGATTGATAACAATGTTGTTGATATAAAAACTTCCTGCATAAAACAACTCACATTCTATGCGTCGCCCGAATTGATTAATTTGAAAAAGCCTGTAAAAATTTATGTGAATGGCAAGTTGGTTTTCAACGACATAATCAAAGAAGATAAAAATGTAATTGCAGATGAGTTCCTGAAAACGAAAGACAAAAGTTTGATTGTGGTAAATAAAATAAAAATCAATGTCCCATAACTTTCAGTTTCAAAACTGCTGCAACCGTGATTGAATCTGTGATTTCGCCATTCATTACTTTTTCAAATACATCTTCAAAAGGTAATTTTAGTGTTTGCAAATCTTCTGTTTCCTCAGGTTCAGCTTCGTGTTGTGTCAAATTTTTTGCAAGATAAACAATCGCTTCTTCATCCGTTACTGAATTGGAAAGATGCATTCGCATAAGCTCTTGCCAATTATTTGCAATTAATCCCGTTTCTTCCAGAAGCTCTCGCTGCGCGGCTTTCAGCGGTTCTTCATTCAATGGCCCACCGCCTTCGGGCAATTCCCAACTGTAATGGTTTGTAGGGAAACGATATTGACCGACGAGATAAATATTTTCATCATCATCAATAGCTACAATACCGATTGCACGATTTTTAAAATGCACTTTTCCGTAAATTCCTTTGCCGCCGGAAGGGTTGATAACACTAAATTCCGTAAGGTTTATCCAGGGATTGTCATAGACGTTTTTCTCTGAAATAATTGTCCAGGGATTGTTATGTTGCTGCATGATTTGCAATTTGTATTTTATGTGACATAATGAACACGCTTGCACGTCATTCCCGCCTATGCGGGAATCTCAAAAATTAGATCGTCGCAAACAAATCTATCCATAGTGGATTCATTTTGTTGATAGCTTCTAACTTCCAAGCCCTGTTCCATTTCTTCATCTGTTTTTCTTTTGCAATTGCTTCTTCAATTCTGCTAAATGTTTCATAATAAACCAACTTATTGCAGTTATATTTTGCAGTAAAACAATCCGGATATTTTTTCTCTTTATGTTCGCTCACTCTTGCATATAAATCTGATGTAACGCCGATATATAAAACACTGTGAGTTGAATTAGTCAATATGTAAACGCTGCCGCCGAATTGCATGATGATTCAAAGATAAAAAGATTCCCGCTTTCGCGGGAATGACAACCAAAGGTGTTCAAATAATTTAATCATTATCAGTTTAGAAGAAAAAGGATGGCGTCTACACGTCATCTCCGCGAAAGTGGGAATCCTCAATAATATCTACTTCGCCAAACTTTGTATTAAATCGTACTTCGTAATGATGTGATAATTTCCTGCTTCATCTTTGGATAAAATTGCGCCATTTTCTTTGGTTATCAGGCTGCTTATTTTCTCTACGGCTGTGTCAATCGCAGCAACCGGATATGGTTTTTCAATTACATTTTTTACGGTGTCGTTTTTTATTTCCGGATTGCTGAATATTTTTTGAAATAATCCTGTTTCACTTATTGAGCCGACAATTTCTTCTTTATTTTTTACAGGAATATTTTCTATATCATACTTCTTCATTATCTCTGCCGCTTCGGCAACCGTTGCATCTTGCTGTATTGAAATAAGCTTTTTATTTTCGCGGCTTGCAATAATATCTTTCAATGTTTTCACTTGCAGAAATCCACGTTCCATCATCCATTGATCATTATAAATTTTCCCTACATACCGGCTTCCGTGATCGTGAAAAATTACCACAACCAAATCGTCTTTTTTCAGTTTATCTTTTAATTGATGAATGCCCTGTAACGCACTGCCCGCGCTGTATCCTACAAAAATTCCTTCTTCTTTCGTTATGCGTCTTGCCATCAATGCGGCGCCTTTATCCGTTACTTGTTCGAAGTAATCGATGTATTGCATATCATAATTTTGCGGAACAAAATCTTCGCCAATTCCCTCTGTGATATACGGATAAACTTCATTCGCATCAATTTTTCCTGTACGGAAATATTTTGTAAGTAAAGAACCATAACTGTCAATTGCCCAAACCTGAATGTTTGGATTTTTTTCTTTTAAATATTTGCCTGCGCCGCTTACTGTTCCACCTGTTCCGGATGCAACTACAAGATGCGTAATCTTACCTTCGGTCTGTTCCCAAATTTCGGGGCCGGTTTGTTCGTAATGCGCTAAACGATTGGCAAGATTGTCGTATTGATTCACATAAAACGAATTAGGCGCTTCCGCTGCAAGCCGCTTGGAAACTGAATAATAGCTTTGCGGATCAGCAGGTTCAACATTTGTGGGACAAACGATTACTTCTGCGCCCAAAGCTTTTAGTATATCAACCTTCTCTTTGCTTTGTTTATCTGTCGTGGTAAAAATACATTTATAACCTTTTAATATTGCAGCAATAGCCAAGCCCATTCCGGTATTGCCGCTTGTACCTTCGATAATGGTGCCTCCGGGTTTTAACCTTCCATCTTGCTCAGCGATTTCAATCATTTTTACAGCCATTCTATCTTTCACGGAATTGCCCGGATTGAAATATTCAACCTTTGCCAAAACCTTACAGGGCAAGCCTTTCGCCGTTTTATGCAATTCAATTAAGGGCGTGTTGCCGATGGTTTCAAGAATATTTTGCTTCCACATAGTCTATTAAAATTGTGTGATAATGCGAAAGTAAGATTTTTATTTTTAGAAGAAATGATTTGATTATTAATGAAAACCGGAAACAAAATATTCTAAGATTGCAAATAAATTAAATCAATAAAAGTAATAAATCTTGTAACAAAAGAACATGCTTGCCATCATTTCCACGCAGGCGTCAATCTCCAAAAATTTTCAAATAAAGATTCCAACTTACGTGGGAATGATATGTAAAACATTCATGCTTTTTAAACATTCTCAATATTGAAAATAGTTTAAAACAACTCGCTTTGATTTCCATATTTATGCGGCGTTTTCCCTAAATGCTTATATGCTTTTTCAGTTGCTTCGCGCCCGCGTGGTGTGCGTTGCAGAAATCCTTCCTGAATTAAAAATGGTTCATACACTTCTTCCAATGTTCCGGGTTCTTCTCCGACTGCCGTTGCAATTGTCGTAATGCCGACAGGCCCGCCTTTGAATTTATCAATGATAGCAGAGAGAATACGATTGTCCATTTCGTCTAAGCCATGTTCATCTACATTCAATGCTTTTAGTGCATGTTGGGTAATACCAATATCAATTTGTCCATCGTTTAATACTTGTGCAAAATCGCGCACACGGCGGAGCAAACCATTTGCAATACGCGGTGTACCGCGGCTTCTGCGCGCAATTTCAAATGCTGCGATATCATCAATATTAGTTGATAAAATATATGCGCTTCTTTGTATAATTTTTTTCAAAACATCAGCGTGATAATATTCTAACCTTGATTTAATGCCAAAACGAGAAAGCAGAGGAGCAGTAAGCAAGCCGCTTCTTGTAGTGGCGCCAATCAATGTAAACTGATTTACAGAAAGCTGTATGCTGCGTGCGTTCGGACCGCTGTCAATCATAATATCTATCCGGAAATCTTCCATCGCAGCATATAAATATTCTTCCACAACTGTACTCAACCTGTGTATCTCATCGATAAATAAAACGTCGTTCGGTTCGAGGCTTGTAAGCAAGCCTGCAAGATCGCCGGGCTTTTCAATAACAGGCCCTGAAGTTTCTTTTATGTTTACACCAAGCTCGTTAGCTACAATTCTTGAAAGCGTCGTTTTTCCCAAACCGGGAGGTCCGTGAAATAATACATGATCCAACGCTTCGCCGCGCATCTTCGCCGCTTTGATGAATATCCGCAAATTCTCTATCAACTGCGGCTGACCGGAAAATTCTTTAATCTCTTTGGGACGAATAGAATTTTCAAACTCCTGATCGGCTTGCGAGGGATCTGTATTTAAATTAGGATTGGACATGATTGTAAAGTTACTTCGATATTTGATAAGAACATACTGCAAAGTAACTTGAATGGCTCGAATTTTTCAAGCCGTTCATTCTTATTATCCTTGATTCATCGTTTCAAATGCTGCTTTAGAAGAAGCAAAAAATCCGTTATAAAATCCTTCCGTTTGGCCCACATGTATTTCATAAACGTCTTCTTTCAAACTGTCTATTAAGCTTTTCGCCACATCGCCCGCCGGCATTCCGTGTTCTTTTCCTCCAATTTCTGCGGTCAATTCCGTATCTACCAACGGTGGCATTAGGTCAAACACTTTGATATTTGTGTTTTTTGAAAGAGTATGCCGCAATACTTGCGTGTAAGAATGAAAGGCAGCCTTGCTGTCTGAATATGTCGGAATCGTTTCATTTGGTGTAAATGCAACAATAGACGTCACATTGACAATTGCTGCTTCAGATTGTTTTTTCAGCACAGGCAACAATTTTTCAGTTAATCGAATTGGTGCAAAATAATTGGTTGTAAATTCTGATAATGCTTTTGTGTACGTATCTGACGATTCTGAAAAAATGTAAGAATATCCAAAACCCGCATTGTTGATGAGAATACTTAAATCGCTATGATTGTTATTGATTTCATCAACCAAATCGTTTATGTCTTTTTCATTCGTAATATCTGCCGAGATCGCAATAACATTAGGTAAATTCGCAACGGCTTTGTCCAACCGCAACTTGTTTCTTCCTACAATAATTACTTTGTTTTCAGCGCTTAATAATTTGGCTATCTCAAAGCCGATTCCCGAGCCTCCTCCGGTAATGAGGATTGTTTTGTTTTTGATGTTCATTTTTTGTTCGATTTATTGATAATTAAATTTACTTCCCATGCGCATTTGCAGATATTTCCTTCCAGCTTTCCCATTCTGCAAGACGGGCTTCATATGCCTGTTTTACAGCAGGATACGCAACTTTTCCCAACAACAGTCTCAATGGCGGGTTATCAGAATTGATTAAAGTAATAATCGCATCTGCAGTAGCCTCCGGATTTCCGAAAAAATCAGGAGTTGCACTTGCCTGAAAAGTTTCTTTTACAGGATTGTACGCTTCAATAGATTTTGTTTGCACAGCTGAAGCGCCTGCCCAATCTGTTGAATATCCGTTCGGTTCGACTAAGGTCACTTTTATTCCAAAAGACGCAACTTCTGTAGCGAGTGTATCGGATAATCCTTCTACTGCAAACTTCGATGCATTGTATAACCCCAATACAGGAAACGTAATTAATCCTACAATGCTTGATACCTGAATAATATGTCCGCTTTGTTGCTTTCTCATTATAGGCAAAACTGCTTGCGTTATCCATAGCAAACCAAAAAAGTTTGTTTCCATTTGTTGCCTTGCCTGCTGTTCAGTTGTTTCTTCTATCGCTCCGAATAAACCATAGCCTGCATTATTGATAACAACATCAATCTTCTCAAAATGGTTATAAACTTCATTCACTACTGCAAAACATTCTTCACGACTATTAACATCTAATCTTAGCGGAAGTACTGAACTGCCGTACTTTTCTTTTAAGTCTTTTAATGCTTTAGTATCTCTTGCAGTAACAGCAACTTTATGTCCGTTTTGCAATAATGCTTCAGCCCAAATCTTTCCAAAACCTCTTGAAGCGCCTGTAATTAAAATTGTCTTTGACATTTTTGTTTAATTTATCGAATTATAAAATAAAAACCTGTTTAATGGTCTGCGGACACAATCATGATTTTTTTGTTCTTCTTTCTTCCTACAAAGAATAATAACAAGGGTATCGCTAGAATAAAAATCAATCCTATCAATTGATAACTGTCCAAATAACTGATGAAAGACGATTGCTTTTCTACTACTTTTTCCATAATCCCGATAGCTCTTTGTTTTGCTTCAGGCACAGACGAACCTTTACTCATAAACATGGAAGTATATGCGTGCAATCTATATGCCATTACAATATTGTCGTAACGAATATTTGAGATTAAATCCATCCGATGTTGCTGCACTCTATGCGCAGCATAAGTATTGATTATAGAAATCCCGAACGAACCACCAAGTTGCCGCATCATGTTGTTAATAGCAGTTCCCTGCGGCATATCTTTCGCCTGCAATGCAGACACAGCAAGTGTTGCAAGCGGCACCGTCAGCAATGCCATACCGATTGCACGAAAAATTAAGCTGAGAGAAATGGTCGAAAACGATACAGCTAAACTCGCCTGCGACATTGACCAATTGAAATATATAAAACATATAAAACCAAGTAATACAATCAATGGCGGAGCAACGCCACGCTGTAATAATCTGCCTGTAATAATTAACGCCACCACAGCAATGATAGCGCCGGGCAGTAATAATAATCCAGACTGTGTAGGACTAAATCCAAGAAAGCGTTGGGCAACTATCGGTGTGAGATAAATGGATGTAAACATTCCCATTCCCGTAATAAAAGTGAGTACTGCAGAAATGCTTAAGGAAGGATATTTTAGAATGGATAATTTTACAACAGGATACTCGGTCGTAAGTTCTCTGTAAACAAATAATATCAGCGACACAATAGCAGCAATGGTCAGTACAATGATATATGTTGCATCAAACCAATCGTCTGTTTCGCCACGTTCCAGCACGGTTTGCAAAGAGCCAATACCGGTAATTAATAAAAGAATCCCCCACCAGTCAATCTTCTTAACCTTTTGTCTTGTGGGCGATTCCGGCAAAAATTTATAGCAGGAGATTGCCGTAATTATACCAATCGGTATGTTGATATAAAAAATCCAGCGCCAAGAAAAATTATCTGTAATATAACCGCCCAATGTTGGACCGATTGTTGGACCGATAAAAACACCGATGCCGAATAATGCGCTCGCCACATTTTGTTTTTCTTTGGGGAATGATTCATACACTACCATTGCGGAAACAGATAAAAGCGCGCCGCCGCCAACACCTTGCAGAAATCGGAATGCGACAAGCTCCCAAATATTACCCGCGTTGCCGCACATGAAAGAACAAATAGTAAACAGGATAATTGAGCCGATATAATAATTTCTTCGTCCAAGATTGTTCACAAGAAAACTCGTCATCGGAATAATGATTACATTGGCAATACCATAAGCTGTAACTATCCAAGAAGTGTCTTCCAGCGTTGAGCCAAGATTTCCACTCATGTAATTCAATGCTACATTCACGATTGAAGTATCAATTAATTCCATTATTGCTGCAGCAATTACAGTAATGATGAGTATTTTTCTTTTCATTTTATACTAAATTTTAAAATATACCGATTGGTATATTTTAAAATAAAAAAATTTAGTTTGCTAATTCCTGTTCAATAATATGCGTAATTCTATCAGTAGATAATTGAAGATATTTCGGGTCATCCATTATTTTAGATAATAAAATATTTCCTTCTATTATACTGAATATAACGGCGGCATATTCCTCAGCAATAATTTCAGATTTAAATTCCTTGCTTACCTGACCTCTCTCAATAATAGTTTGTAGTCTTTTCATAACATACTTCATACTTTTCCGAACATTATTTCTCATAAAATGTAAATAATCATCCGCTTCTACTGCCGCATTCAGCATTGGGCAACCGCCTCTTTTAAAAATTTCCCGCCAATTTTGTAAATAATAGTCCGCATAAGCAAGCAAAGATTCTTTTGCTGATGTTTGCGAATTTAATACAGCATTTATACGTGTCCGAATGTTGGAGCAATTGTACTCGTACACAGCGATTGCCAATTCATTCTTATCGGAAAAATTACCGTAGATTGCTCCTTTTGTTAATCCGGTAACTTCTTGCACATCAGCTAAAGAAGTGCTATTATAACCCTTTATATTAAAAATTGTCGCTGCTTTTTCAATTATGAATTGTCTTGTTTGATCTGCTTTTGACATTACATTTTTTTAAGAGAACAAAATTAAATAAAATATACCAATTGGTATATTTTATTTTTTTTATGACAATTCACAGACGGTTTTCTCCGTTTTCTTAAAGTGAAAAGTAAAATACAGGAAAGAATAAAAATGTGCTTTTTCTTGTCGCAAAGAATCATAAATATGCAATTAAGAAAAAATTGCAACATTAAAAATAGTTGTTTAAAAAATGGACAAACATGATTAACTTTTCAACTTGGACATATAAGAGTAAATTTGTAAAAAACTGAAATATTTTGAATGAAAAAAAATATTGCTAATTGTTTCACATTGCTGAATCTTGTATTCGGTTTTTTTGCAATTGTTTACATACTGCAAGGGTTTTCAAACAGCCGGGCGGAAGCAATTTTTCCGCAGGGCGGAATCTATTGGGCTTCCTTGTTTATACTATTTGCCGCAATTGTAGATTTTTTGGATGGTTTGCTTGCGAGAATGTTCAACGCTTCTTCTCAAATGGGAAAAGAGTTGGATTCGCTGGCAGATTTAGTAAGTTTTGGGGTGGCTCCCGGCCTGATCGTTTTCCAATTTCTTAAAATAAGTTTTGGGCAAAATTTTATTGATAACCCTATCAATAACTGGTATTTTGTGCCGGCAGTTTTATTACCTGTTGCCGGCGCTTTCCGTTTGGCAAGATATAATTTATCCACTGCAAAAACCGGCCATTTTCAAGGGCTTCCCATTCCTGCAGCAGGGTTATTGATTGCCTCTTTTCCGGTTATATTCGTGTCGGATACGCATGCTTATTTTAAGGAATTGCTTGCAAGTAAAATATTTTTATATGCACTTATTTTGGTTGTTGGTTTCTTAATGATTTCCACTACTCCTATGATGAGCCTTAAATTCAGTAATTCATCTTTAAAAGATAATTGGGTCAAATATGTATTAATTCTTTTAGGAATAATTTTTGCATTCGTATTTCATTGGCTGGCAGTTCCCTATTTATTTGTGGTCTACTTATTGCTTTCTATTATTTTTTTAAGAAAAGAATACTGATTATTTATTAGGTAAATGAAACAACCATAATTTTATACCAAATATTAATTTTATTATTTTGCGCATTATTCATTACTGATGTTTTTACAAATAAAGAAATATTTCCTTGGCATTATCAGCCTCGTTTCTCTGCAAAATATTTTTGCGCAAACCGACAGCATTGAATGGCATCAGTCATTCGACAAAGCAAAGTCTGTGATGAAAAATATTTCCGGACAAAATGCTACCCTGTATAATCAATTATCCGGACAATTGGATTCGTTGTGCATTCAAAATCCTTCAAATCCGGAAGCATGGTATTTTCTTGGATCTGCCATTGACAGATACAATACTTCCACCGGTGAGGAGATTCCTGCATCATCGCTGGAATTGGCACAAAAAGCATCGGCGGCTTTCAGTAATTGTTTGGACTTCAGCAAGGGAAAGTATCAAGGCGATATTTTATTATTCGATCCGCATACCAAAATATTATCGGTATGGGGAACACAGGCTTTCAAATATTTAGTACGGAACGATAAAGATTCTGCCGTATGGTGTTTACAGCAAGCAGAAGCAAACGGAGCCATCAATCAAACTGTAAAAGGATATTTTCAGCAGGTGTTAGATGAATGTTCTCCCGATTCGTATTTATTTACCAACGGAGATTTATACATGTATTATCTCGCATATATACAATATGTGTTGCAATATAGGCAAGATGTACACTGCATAAGCCTGAACTTTTTAAATACGCAATGGTATCCGCAGGCTATGAATAAATTAAACATACTTCCTCTAAATATTTCTCAGGATAGTTTGAGCAAAATAGGGAATACAGCATGGAAAACGCAAAACATTGCATTGCAAAATTTGTCCGGAATGCAGGGAGACAGTGTTGTAGCATGGAATGTAAAACCGACGAATGATAAATTTCTTCTTCGTTCCGATATTATCTTAAAATCTTTTTTGGAGAAAAATGCTTTTCAAAAGAATGTCTATTTCCCGGCTGATGTGCCTGAGAATATGCGGTTGTTTTTGAATATAAATAATTATGCGCAGCTGTGTGGTTTAACACTTAAAATTGATCCGGAAAAAAATTCAACAAAACTTTCGTTCTTGCAAAACAGGCTGGCACAATTAAATGAATTATCCGCAGAGGATTCAGCCTTTACTGATAACAAAGATAATATTCAGGTACTGAACAATTACCGGTTTGCATATACTGCAGCGGCAAGCCTCGCTTTGCAACAAAATCAATATGCAGCCGCTCAGGATATTATTTCTTACGAAGAAAAAAAATATCCGGAAAACATGCTTCCTTTTTATGCCGATGTTACTAAAAATTGGTTTGCCAATTTTAAACAAAAGGTAATGGATACCGTTGTGAATAAATGATTGGAGAAAGACTATAATGCAATTATACCGGTTGGTTTAATCTAATTCTTTTGCTTATCATAAATACTCTCTCTTACAATTCCGGGAAGAAAAGTGCTTGCATCGCCACCATTGCGAATCACATCGCGTACCAGCGTAGAAGCAACACTTGAATATTGAGGCAGGCACGTAAGGAAGATGGTTTCTATCGAATCGTCCAGGCTGCGATTCATATCGGCTATAGTTTTTTCATATTCAAAATCGCTTACAAACCTTATACCGCGCAAAATATATTTTGCTCCAATCTCCTTGCAGAAATTTATAGTTAAGCCTTCATAAATAGAAGCTTCCACACGGCTATCGTTTTTATAAATTTCTTTGATCCAATGCAAACGTTGTTCATCGGAATACATCGGCACTTTATTGACATTGCTGCCGATGCCAATTACAACTTTGTCAAAAAGATTCAGCGAACGGTTTACTATATCCACATGCCCTAATGTGATAGGGTCAAATGTTCCGGGAAATAAAGCGATGCGTGGCATAATATAGATTATGAATTGATTATTGAAATTTAGAAGAAAATTTTTACTTGTGAATTGCTTTATTAAGACTCGGTTTTTCCCGATAATAAATACAATGCAGCCATTCTTACTGCCACACCATTTTCTACCTGATTTAAAATAATAGAAAAAGGGCCATCCGCAACATCACTGTCCAACTCTACGCCGCGATTAATTGGGCCGGGATGCATTATCACAATTTCTTTGTTGAGCGACTCCAGTAATTTTTTATTGATGCCATAAGCCAGATTATATTCCCTTAAAGAAGAAAATAAAGGTTGGTTTTGCCTTTCTAACTGGATGCGCAATACATTAGCCACATCGCACCACTCCAAAGCATTTTTTACTTTATATTCTACCTGCACTTCCAAAGCTTCTTGTATATATTTCGGAATAAGTGTCGGAGGCCCGCACACAATTATTTCAGCGCCTGCTTTTTTCAGCAGATAAATATTGCTCAGCGCAACGCGGCTGTGCATTACATCTCCGATGATTGCAACTTTAAGTCCTTTTAATGTTCCGAATTTTTCCTTCATGGAAAATGCGTCAAGCAAAGCTTGTGTAGGATGTTCATTGATACCATCGCCCGCATTGATTATAGCCGCGTTGATATGCTTGGCTAAAAAATGCGGCGCGCCGCTTGCACTATGCCGCATTACAACCATATCGACTTTCATGCTCAGGATATTGTTCACAGTATCGAGCAGTGTTTCTCCTTTTTTTACAGATGATGCCGAAGCGGTAAAATTCATTACATCTGCTGAAAGTCTTTTCTCCGCCAACTCAAAGGACATACGAGTGCGAGTAGAATTTTCAAAAAACAAATTAACTACTGTGATATCTCTAAGCGAGGGAACTTTTTTTACAGGGCGTTGCAGTACTTCTTTAAATTGGCCGGCAGTAGAAAGAATCAGTTCAATATCTTCTTTCGTTAGATCTTTAATGCCCAACAAATGTTTCGTTGAAAGTGTCATTAAAAAACGAAGTTAATGGATTTTTTTAAGAAGATAGTTTTAACGGAAAAAATATTAATTCGGTTTATTTATATCTCCAGAAAATCATTTATTAAATTTTTGCTGCCGATAAAAATTGAACTGCGTTCATGAATATTTTCCGGTTGTTCATCCATTATTCTTCTCCCGCTTTCTTCTATGGCTTGTCCGCCGCTGATTTCCGCAAGAAATGCCATCGGATTACATTCATACATCAATCTTAATTTGCCTTTTGGTTTTCCTATACGGGACGGATACATGAATATGCCTCCTTTAAAAAATATTCTGTGCATGTCAGCAACCATAGAGCCGTAATTTTTATTGGAAAAATTATCTTCTTTTCCCTCTTCTGAATAATCGCATTTATCTATATACCTTCTTACTTTGTCACTGACGCTGTAGTAATATTTCCTGTCGAAGGAATAACTTTTTCCCGATTCGGGAATTTGCATGTGCGGATTGCTTAAATAAAACTCGCCCACACTATTATCCAAAGTAAAACCGTTTACACTATGTCTTTTTGTACCATAAATAAACATGGTTGATGAGCCGTATAAAACATATCCTGCGCCAAATTGATTATCTCCTTTCTGCAAAAAATCTTCTTTCGTGCAAGGCTTGCCAAGTTCAGACACTCTTCTGTATATGCTGAATATTGTACCTATCGGCATATTTACATCGATGTTTGCAGAGCCGTCCAGCGGATCCATCAATACTACATATTTCGATTGATTGTTTTTGGGATCGTCAAACACGATAATGTCATCATTTTCTTCTGATACCATTCCGGCGCAATAAATGCTGTTGCGTAAAACATTTATAAATGTTTGGTTTGCTAATTGATCTAATTTCTGAACAGATTCTCCCTGAATATTAATATTGCCGGCTTCTCCTAAAATATCTGCAATGGCAGCTTTATTAACCAAAGAACTTACCATTTTTGCAGCAAGCCCGATTCCTCTTAATAATCCTGATAATTCTCCTGTTGCCTGTGGATAGAGCCTTAATTGCTGAATCGTAAATTCATCTAAAGTAGTCATGTGCATTCTGATTAAGTGAAACGAATATTTGTTTTTAGCCAACAAATATATATATTATCAGTTTACCTGATGCTCATAGTTCGTAAATGTTAGGCGTATTAAAAATAAATTACTATCATAAAATACATAACTTACATTTGTTTAAGATTGTTTCACTCACTAAAAAAATAAATAATTTATGAATTGTTTGTTCTATGTAGTGCCATTGCTCGGCGTAGTTGGATTGCTTTATACACTCATTAAAAGTATTTGGGTTTCTAAACAAAATGCAGGCAACGACCGTATGAAAGAGATTGCAAAATATATAGCAGACGGCGCTATGGCTTTCTTACAATCGGAATATAAAATATTGACTTACTTCGTGATCATCGCAGGAATTTTGTTGGGCATAATGGGTTATAGTAATGAAGGTTCAAGTTGGACGATTGCATTGGCATTCGTTGTGGGTGCAGTATTTAGCGCTCTTGCAGGATTTATCGGCATGCGAATCGCTACCAAAGCCAATGTGCGTACGGCTAATGCAGCGCGTACCAGTCTGAGTAAAGCATTAGCTGTTTCTTTTACAGGCGGTTCGGTTATGGGCATGGGCGTTGCCGGTTTAGCGGTATTGGGTTTAGGCGGATTGTTTATTATATTAATAAAGTTTTTTGCACCGGGAGCATTAAGTAATTCATTGGAAGTAGGTAAAGCCATTGAAGTCTTAACGGGCTTCAGCCTCGGCGCTGAAAGTATTGCCTTGTTTGCTCGTGTAGGCGGCGGTATTTATACAAAAGCAGCAGATGTAGGAGCGGATTTGGTGGGAAAGGTAGAAGCGGGTATTCCTGAAGACGATCCTCGCAATCCCGCAACCATCGCCGACAATGTAGGAGATAATGTTGGAGATGTTGCAGGCATGGGAGCGGATTTATTCGGAAGTTATGTTGCTACGATTTTGGCAACAATGGTTCTCGGCCATGAAGTAACAAACGCAGAAGGGGCACCTTTGAGTGACCGGTTCAACGGCTTCTCGCCCATTTTACTGCCGATGTTGATTGCAGGCATAGGAATTATTTTATCTATTATCAGTACATTCTTTATACGCATCAGCGAAAGCGCAGGGCTAAGTACCGGTAAAGTACAGGCAGCGTTGAATAAAGGAAACTGGGGCGCTATCATACTTACTGCAATCGCTTCTTATTTTATTGTACATCATATTCTGCCCGAAAACACTACACTTGTTCTGCGCGGTACGGCATTTACCGCAGACGGAGTTTTCGGTTCTATCGTTGTGGGATTATGTGTAGGCACACTAATGAGTATTATTACGGAATATTATACGGCAATGGGAAAAGCGCCGGTTAAAAGTATTATACGGCAATCCGGAACGGGACACGCTACAAATATCATAGGCGGTTTGGCTGTAGGAATGCAAAGTACCATGTTGCCGATGATTGTATTGGCTGCGGGCATTTACGGTTCTTACGCTTGTGCAGGATTATACGGGGTTGCAATTGCTTCTGCCGGCATGATGGCGACAACAGCCATGCAACTGGCCATTGATGCTTTTGGACCGATAGCAGATAATGCAGGAGGCATTGCCGAGATGAGTGAATTACCTGCAGATGTACGTGAGAAAACAGACATTCTTGATGCGGTGGGCAATACAACAGCCGCTACCGGTAAAGGCTTTGCCATTGCCTCAGCAGCATTGACTTCATTGGCTTTGTTTGCAGCATTTGTAGGCATTGCAAAAATTGACGGTATAGATATTTATCGCGCAGATGTGCTGGCAGGATTGTTTATCGGTGCAATGATTCCTTTTATATTTTCTTCATTGGCAATCAAAGCTGTAGGCCAGGCTGCTATGGCGATGGTAGAGGAAGTACGCCGCCAGTTCAGAACTATTCCGGGAATTATGGAAGGAAAAGCAACTCCTGAATATGATAAATGTGTGGCTATATCTACAAATGCTTCTATCAAAAAAATGATGTTGCCCGGTGCAATTGCGATCGTTACGCCGCTGATTATCGGATTTGTTTTTGGGCCGGAAGTTTTAGGCGGATTTCTTGCCGGTGCTACTGCTTCCGGAGTATTGATGGGGATGTTTCAAAATAACGCCGGAGGTGCGTGGGATAATGCAAAAAAATCTTTTGAGAAAGGCGTAGAAATAAACGGCGAAATGTGTTACAAGAAATCCGAACCGCACAAAGCTTCGGTAACCGGCGATACTGTAGGCGATCCGTTTAAAGATACTTCCGGGCCATCAATGAATATTTTGATCAAACTGATGAGCATTGTATCATTGGTAATAGCGCCGACTATTGCCAAAATTCATTCGGATAATATTTATAAAGAATTATTGGATAAGCAAAAGAATATTGAAAAATTACTCAATGCAAATCCTACGTCTTTCATGAAGCATAATACGGATGAAGATAAAACCGCTTTTTATAACTTGTAAACTTTTTATTTTCGCTTAGTTTGTGATCCACGAAGCCATAGCGAAAATTTGAAAAAATATAATGCTGCGTTAAGCGCGTGAGGACGCAGCGCGGCATCCTTTTGCGAAGCGCGTGATGTTTTGTGCGCCGGGCAAAAGATATAGCGCGCAGACCGACGGCAAGCGTTCTTTTTTGATGACGAAAAAACATTAGATACCCAGCTTGCCGGCACGCCCAAAGTTTTTTATTTTCTTTCTATTTATTATCAATTGGAAATTTTAATTGAGATTGCTTAGTTCCAAAAAGATAAAATGATTTGATCATCATAATATAACGGCCGGAGAAAGAAAAAATAAATTAAGTATAGAATAATATTTGTTGCCGGAAATAGTATTAATTTTGATTTAACCTTAATAACCTAAATCTTAAACACCATGAAAAAATTCAAACGGATTTTCAATACGTCCATAGATCCTACTCATAAAAACAAGTCAAAACAAGACAGGATCAAACATCAACTGGAAAATGATTATAATGCTGCAAAAAAGAAAGGCGACAAAATAACCGAACTTAAATTACAAAGAGCTTATTTTTCGCATTTAGCAAATCTTCAAGCATAATTCATTTAAAGATACTTGTATTTGTTAGTATATTAATAACCTTAAATTCAAATCTATGAAAACAGAAACAAAACCTACCAATAATGTTGCATCTAAAACACCCGCAAAAAAAGATGCAGCAAAAAAATTAGAAGACCTTTTTGAAGATGGCCTGAAAGATATATACTGGGCAGAAAAAGCATTGACAAAAGCATTGACAAAAATGGAAAAAAATGCTACTTCACCAAAATTGAAAAAAGCGATTGCAGATCATCTGAAACAAACGGAAGGTCATGTAAAACGTCTTGAAGACAGCTTCGCAGCTTTGGGCAAAAAAGCGCAGGCTAAGAAGTGCGATGCAATGGCCGGCTTGCTGGAAGAAGGCGAAGGAATCGTTGAAGAAACACAACCGGGTTCTGTACGAGATGCCGGCATTATCCTTGCTTCGCAAAAAGTGGAGCATTATGAAATTGCTTCTTATGGTACGCTTGCCGCATTTGCAAAAGTACTGGACGAAAAAGATGTTCTTAAAAATCTATTGGCAACTTTAGCAGAAGAAAAGAAATGTGATGAATTGCTTACAAGTATCGCCGATACCGATTTGAATACCGAAGCGATTAAAAACTAAATTGTTTTTCGCAAACAACAACACTTAAATAGCCGCATAGTATTAACATCTATTGAGATATAATACGCTTTTTTCACCAATTCTTTGCGGCTATTTTTCTTTAAATTTTTTATTCAAAAAATGTGATATGGCAAAGAAATCTTCTAAGCCGGCGACATCGTCGCTGCAAAATGCTTCGCAACAAACTAAAAAAACTACACAGTTAGATGAGCTGATAACAGACAATGATAACACAGCGCTTACCACCAATCAGGGATTAAAAATAAATGATAATCAAAATTCATTAAAAGCTGGAGAGCGCGGCGCAACGTTGTTGGAAGATTTTATCCTGAGGGAAAAAATTACGCACTTCGATCATGAGCGTATTCCGGAAAGAATTGTACATGCACGCGGCTCCGCAGCACATGGTTATTTTCAGGTGTATAAAAATTTGGAACAATATACAGCTGCAAAATTCTTAACGGATACTTCTGCTAAAACACCTGTATTTGTGCGTTTCTCGACTGTTGCAGGAGAAAGAGGTTCTACCGATTTGGCAAGAGATGCACGAGGATTTGCAGTGAAATTTTATACCGATGAAGGCAATTTTGATTTAGTGGGCAATAATATTCCTGTGTTCTTTATTCAGGATGCAATCAAGTTTCCCGACCTCGTACATTCTGTAAAACCGGAGCCTCATCATGGTATGCCACAGGCAGCTTCTGCGCATGATACGTTTTGGGATTTTATCTCATTGATGCCAGAAAGTATGCACATGGTTTTATGGGTAATGAGCGATAGAGGAATTCCGCGTAGTTTAAGAATGATGGAAGGATTTGGTATTCATACTTTTCGCCTCGTAAATAAAGAAGGCAAAGCACATTTTGTAAAATTTCATTGGAAACCCTTGTTGGGCGTGCATTCCGTAGCTTGGGACGAAGCTACAAAAATCAGCGGAAAGGACAGTGACTTCCATCGCCGCGATTTGTGGGAAGCTATTGAAAGCGGTGCTTATCCCGAGTGGGAATTAGGATTGCAGATTATTCCGGAAGAAGATGAGTATAAGTTTGATTTTGATTTGTTAGACCCTACTAAACTTATCCCTGAAGAATTGGTTCCCGTACAAATTGTTGGCAAGATGACATTGAACAGAAACCCTGATAACTTCTTTGCAGAAACGGAACAGGTTGCTTTTCATCCCGGACATGTTGTTCCAGGTATTGATTTCTCTAACGATCCATTGTTGCAGGGAAGATTATTTTCTTATACAGATACACAATTATCAAGATTGGGTTCTGCTAATTTTCATGAATTGCCCATCAACAGACCGATAAATACAGTTCATAATAATCAGCGTGACGGACACATGCGCCATCAAATTGTGAAAGGACAAGTAAGTTATGAACCAAATACATTAGGCGGAGGTTGTCCGTATCAATCTATGTGGAAAGATGGCGGTTTTGTTTCGTTTAATGAAAGAGTAGATGGGCAAAAAATAAGAGCCAGAAGCAAGAGCTTTGTAGATCATTATTCACAGGCAAAATTATTTTTTAACAGTCAGTCAGAACCGGAAAAGAAGCATATAACGAATGCCATTATTTTTGAATTATCCAAAGTACAAACATCCTCCATTCGTGAAAGAGTAGTGAGTTTGCTTAATTATGTAGATAAAGAATTAGCAAAAAATGTAGGTAAAAAATTGGGCGTTGCACCGGCTAAGCTGGAACAGCCAAATCAAAGTATTCCTGCTGATGCAGATGCGGCTTCTCTTCAGAGCAAAGAGAAAAATCCGAATCCTGCAACATCTGCGGCTTTAAGTATGGCGAATACTGTGAAGAATACGATTAAAACACGTAAAATAGCTTTTATGTTAGACAATGGTGTGGATGCTAAAATTGCCAATGCATTGAAAGCCAAATTGGAAAAAGAAGGAGGAGTTGTAGAAATTGTAGCAACAAGCATGGCTCCGGTAACAGCAGATGATCAATCAGTTTTCACGCCTCAGCATTCGCTCACAAGTACGGCTAGTGTGTGTTTCGACGCATTGTATATTGCAGCAGGAAAAAAATCAGTAGAAAATCTTTTAACCATGCCGGAAAGTATTGAGTTTGTAAATGAAGCTTATAAACATTGTAAAGCTATTGCGTTTGGTAAAGACACCCAGTCACTGTTCGACAAAACAAATATAGCCGCCAAAAAACATGATGATCCTGCGGTGATTCAGGAAACAGATAAAGATTATGCAGATAAATTTATAAAAGCCATCACCAACCATCGCGTATGGGAACTGGAAGATGCGAGGAATAATCCTGCATAAGAGGATTAATATTGATTAATTAAAAAATGCTTTGATTTCTTTACAAGAGGTCAGAGCATTGCTCTTTATTTATGGTTCGTGTACCACGGATTATGGTGAAGAGAATTTGTATTCTGATATTGTTTTTTATAATAAACTTTTTTTGCAAAAAGATTACCGCTTGCGCGGTTATGACAATATAGGTTTTCCGATTTTAGGAAGGTTGTTTGCAATAGGTTGTTCGTCTATAACTTCGCGATAGTTTTACTTTCTCATCTTGTTCGCGGGAACATAATATAGTTAAATCATAATAATTTGTCACATTATTTGTATTTTTGTATTATGTCGTATTCTATAGATTTCCGCAAACAATTATTTAAGATTAAGCGTCAGGAAAATCTCACATTTCAAGAAACTGCAGAAAGATTTGGTATTCCCATAAGGACGTTGTTTAGATGGCAAAAATGTATAAATCCTAAAACAAAGCGGAACAAACCTTCAACAAAAATAGATATGGAGGCATTGCGAAAAGATGTTGAGCAACATCCGGATCATTATCAATATGAGAGAGCGAGGAAGTTTGGGGTAGGGCAAAGCACGATATTTTATGCCCTAAAGCGTTTGGGAATCAGTTGTAAAAAAGACCTGTTGTTTATTTAGATGAAAGTGGGTTTTCGGTAGATGCGCCCAGAGGAAATGGCTACAGCCAAAAAGGAAAGAAATGTTATGGCTGTAAAGACTGGCACGCAAGAGGAAGGCTAAACGCTATCGGAGCGATAACAAACTTCAAGCTACTCAATGTATGTTTATTTGATTGTAACATAGATGCCGATGTATTCTATGGCTGACTTACACAGCAATTATTACCTGCTATTGCTCCAAACTCGGTTATTGTACTTGACAATGCAACATTTCACAAGCGGGATGATGCTTTGCGGGCTGTGCAAAAGCAAGGACATATTTTGAGTTTCTCCCACCTTACAGCCCCGACCTTAATCCAATAGAAAAGAAATGGGCACAGGCCAAAAGTATCAGAAGGAAATTTGGATATACTCCTGAAGAACTTTTTATTTACACTGATTTATGACGGTTTATTCTGATTTAACTATACATGCCAAAATTTAAGCAGCTATAATACTGCGTTGAGCGCGTGAGTGCGGAGCGCGGCATCCTTTTGCGAAGCTATATCTTTTGCGCGAGGGCAAAAGATATAGCGCGTAGAACGACGGCAAGCGTTCTTTTTGATTACGAAGAAACATTATAAACCCAGCCTGCCGGCACGCTCAAGTTTTTTATTTTCTTTCCATTTACATTATGGTTTTGCCGCTCATCAAAAATTATTTTAAAATTTAGTACTATGTATTGCATAGTATTTTAAAATATTCATATCTTTGTGTAACAAAATTAAAATTTAATAGAATGGATATTCAGAACACACAGAGCCAGATGCGAAAAGGAATATTGGAATTCTGCATATTGTCCATCATAAAGCAAGCTGAAGCATATCCAAGCGATATAGCCGAGAAAATGAAATCGGCAAACCTGAATGTATTGGAAGGGACATTGTATCCTTTGCTAACACGGTTAAAAAATGCAGGATTACTGACGTACAGATGGGTGGAAAGCGTATCGGGGCCGCCAAGAAAATATTTTAGCCTGACAGATGAGGGACTGAATTTTTTAAAAGAATTGGAAGCTACCTGGAAAGAACTTGCAGATGCCGTAAACTTAATAACGAATCATAATTTATAGTTGCCATAATTTAAAATAAGTATAATGAAAAAAGTAATAAATATAAATTTTCAGGGACGTGTAGTGATGATAGAGGAAGATGCTTATGAAAATTTGAAAATGTATATCGATAGCCTTCGCAAACATTTTGCCAATGAAGAAGGCAACGATGAAATTATTAACGACATTGAGAACCGCATATCGGAACTTTTTGATGATGTGATTAAAAAAGGAAGCCCTTGCGTAAGCACAGCCGATCTTGATGCGATTATAAAAAGTATCGGCCGACCGGAAGATTTTGAAGAAGAAAGCACAAGTGCTAATACTTCTCAGTCAAAATCTGCGGAAAACCAATCGCAGCAATCTTTTCAGCAATCTGGAACCGATTGGCACAAACAATTTTTTCGTGATGAAAATAATAAAAAAATCGGCGGCGTGTGTGCGGGATTGGCCAATTATTTCAACATAGATGTTACTTGGGTGCGATTAATTGCGCTTGTATTGCTCGTATTTTATGGTGTCGGTTTTATTCCATATATCATTTTATGGATTGCATTGCCGAGCTCTGCTACGCAGGTAATCGGTTCCTCTCAAAAAAGATTGTACCGCGATTTGTCGCATAAAACAATTGGCGGCGTGTGTGCCGGCTTAGCCAATTATTTCAACATAAGTATCTGGATCCCAAAAGTGATATTTCTTGTAGGCGCAATATGCTCTTTGCCTATAAGCATCTTATCCGGTTTTCATGGCGCGCCTTTCTTTTTCCCGGGAATCAATGGCATATTTGTAACGCTGTATGTAATTCTTTGGTCGGTAGTTCCGGCGGCTGTTACTGCTTCTGAAAAACTCTCCATGAAAGGCGAAAATGTAGATTTAAACAGCATTAAAAATACCGTGCAGGAAGATTTGAGCGATAATAAAAAGGGTAAAAAAAAAGTAAATAACACTACTATGAATTACGATTCTTCTCAACAACTTATTCCTGTAAAAGAACGCTCAACGTTGGGCAATATTATCGTTACATTGTTTAAGGTTTTTGCATACTTTGTTTTAGGATGTATTCTGTTTGCAATTATTTGCTCTTTATTTGCAATCGGAGTAGGGGCATTCGGTTTATTGCCATTTAAAGGTTATTTAATTAGCGGTACATGGCAAAATACACTGGCAATTCTCACTATTATTTTCTTTATCTGGTTGCCTGTTGTAGGCATAATCGTTTGGATAATCCGTTCTCTTACAAAAAGTAAATCCAACAGTTATCTGCGCATTACTTTATGGGGATTGTGGATTGTTGGGCTGATGTCTTTTATCTCATTGATTATTTCTGTGCATCAGGATATCAGCGAAGTAAATAATCCCGTTACACAACCTGTAAGCATTACCAATCCTAAGGTTCAGGAGCTGACTATTAATTACGAGAGGCTGGAAAGACCATTCCGTTTCAGCCGTCATTGGATTTTCGGCAGAAGCTCTTACAGCGCTGTAAATGTAAAAATCAGACGCGGAAATTTGATCTACGATAATTCTATTCCGTCAGTTGAAGATTCTGTTTTGATTAATAATACAGACCTCCAGTTTACGCAATCTCCAAGCGATTCTTTTCAGGTTTATATCACAAAATTATCTAACGGAAGAACAACGGAAAACGCAAATATTTTAGCTGATAAAATAAATTATGTCGGTATTGCGCAACAGGATTCTCTTTTAAATGTGCCGAGTTATTTTGCTATCAACCAAACAGAAAAATTTCGTAATCAGTTTGTACTCATAACCATTGCTGTGCCGGTGGGTAAAAAAATTATCATTCACCAAAACGATGGTTTTTCAAACAAAATATTTTTAGGATTTATGACTATTACCGATTATAATAATCCTTTCGATATTCATGGTTACTATTGGAATTTTGATAAAGAATATGTAATGACAAAAGAAGGATTGAAACCTACACATTTGGATACATCCGATGATGATGACGATGACGACGATAATTCTTCTGTTGCCAATACACAAGATTCAGTAGAAGCCGTAAAACAACGGATTGAAAAACAGCAGAAAAAATTAGACGAGGAAAAACAACATTTGAAAGAAATAAATGAACAAAAAAAGAAAAGCCTTGAACAGCAGCTTCAGCAATTAAAAAACGACAGCGAAAAAATAAATGCTGTGAGTATAAAATTCGAATCGCCAATTTTGCTTTTGGGAAAAGCTTTTATACATAACATTTAAATGTTGCTTTAATAATAATCTTTATAAAGAGAACTGCCATTTCAAAGCAATTCTCTTTATTTATTCAAACAAACTTGTTTGCTCGGGATGAGATTTTATCCAATCCATTTCTATTGATTTGCTGAAATCCATCAGCTTTGCGCCGATTGCTTTCCAGCCCATCACTTCCACCAAATTTGCAATTTTAAATTTCACGCTGCGTACTGAAGATCCGCGCCCCATCTGCACTTGAAGTATTGGCTCATCTTCGGTTGTAACGGCTTCAACACGATTTCCTTCCGCTTCTTTTATAAAATAAAATTTGCTGTTGATGGTTGTTGTTTCAATTTTAAAACGCTTTACATTGAACTGTTTTTTTTCATTATCAAGATAAACGGCGCTGATAATTTTCTCAGGATTGTATTGTTCTATCATAATGATTTTATCTGCATCAAAACGCTGCAATAGTTCCGTATCACGGATTTCGTAAGAGCCATCATTATAAACTACAAGTATATTTTCATTTTCAAACGTACCGAGAAATTGTCCTTTTTCTTCCGTATTCAGCCTTCCGAATTTATCATCGAACCAAAGCTTTCTTCCTTCCAGCGTAGATTTTCCTTTCTCTTTCAGTTTTACATTTTTAACCGGATATTTGGTAACCTGATTACCGTTGCTTCCTCGCCCTTTTATTTCCAATTCTCCAAAATTGTAATCAAGCTCTTTGATGCGTGCGCTGCAATTGGGGCTGAGCGTGATTTTCACGGTTTCGGCTTCGCCGTTTGGATTGGCGGAAAAATAATGTACTTTGCTTTTTTCCGTTCCTTTGGTAAGATCATATTCTTTATCGCGTGTAATGCCTGTTACATTAAAACGCTTCGCATACGTAACGCCCGATTTGCCGTCGAGATACATCATGTTGTAAGTAGTGCGTTCATCATTTTTTTGAAAAACGGATGCATACAAAATATCTTTTCCTATAAACGTTTTATCTGCAACTTTTACCACTTTCATTATGCCGCTTTTGGTAAAGCAAATAATATCGTCTAAGTCCGAACATTCAAACAGCAATTCATCTTTCTTCAAACTTGTACCTATAAAGCCTTCGGCTGTATTCATGTACAACTTTGTATTAGCGATAACAACTTGTTTTGCTTCAATCGTTTCAAAGAGTTTTATTTCTGTTTTACGTTCACGCCCTTTGCTATATTTCTTTAATAAATTTTCAAAATAAGCAACTGCAAATTCCGTAAGATGTTCCAAATCAAATTTCACCTGTGCAATATCTGCTTCTATGTTTTTGATTTGCTCATTCAGTTCATTGATATCTAAACGATAAATTCTTCTAACGGGTTTTTCCGTCAGCTTCAAAATATCCTCTTTCGTAATTTCTCTGTTTAGTCTTTTTTTGAATGGCTCGAAAGCCTTATCGATAGCGGCAATCACATCGTCCCATGTAGGATATTTTTCTTCTAATTCTTTATATATTTTTTCTTCGAAGAATATTTTTTCGAGAGAAGTATAATGCCATTTCTCTTCCAGTTCCGCAAGTTTTATCTGCAATTCTCTTTGCAATAAATTCTTTGTATTATCCGTAGAAATTTGCAAGAGGTCTGAAACGCTGATGAAGCGAGGCTTTTGATCGACAATAACACAGGCATTTGGCGAAATGCTGATTTCACAATCGGTAAATGCATATAATGCATCAATCGTAATGTCGGGAGAAATCCCTGCGGCTAATTCAATATCAATCGAAACTTCTTTCGCCGTTCTGTCAGTAACTTTTTTGATTTTTATTTTGCCGTTGTCATTTGCTTTTACAATGCTTTCGACCAAAGAACTTGTAGTAGTGCCATAAGGAACATTTTTTATAACCAAAGTTTTTTTATCAACCTCTTCAATTAATGCGCGCACTTTTATTTTACCGCCTCGTTTGCCTTGATTGTATTGTGATACATCTATCAATCCACCTGTTTGAAAATCGGGAAATATTTCAAACTTTTTTCCTTTTAAATATTTGATGGATGCTTCGCATAATTCAATAAAATTGTGCGGCAATATTTTCGTAGAAAGCCCTACGGCTATGCCTTCCGCGCCTTGCGCCAACAGTAAGGGAAATTTCATAGGAAGTGTTACGGGTTCATTTTTGCGACCATCGTAACTCACTTGCCATTCCGTTGTTTTATTGTTGAAAGCTATGTCTAATGCGAGTTTCGACAAACGTGCTTCGATATAACGCGGCGCTGCTGCATCATCGCCTGTGCGCACATCGCCCCAGTTTCCTTGCGTATCAATGAGCAAATCTTTTTGACCCATGTTTACCAAAGCATCGCCGATACTTGCATCGCCGTGCGGATGATATTGCATGGATTGTCCGATAATGTTGGCAACTTTGTTGAAACGACCATCATCCATTTCTTTCATCGCGTGGAGAATGCGGCGCTGCACGGGTTTCAACCCATCTTCCACCGCAGGAACAGCACGCTCCAAAATCACATAAGAAGCGTAATCAAGAAACCATGTTTTGTATTGCCCCTGAACACCTGTTTCAATCGTTAAGTCTAAATCTTTTTTTATTTCTTTAGCCATTCAATCCACTTGTTTTTTTTGAGTTTTTATTTTTTATGAATTATAGCAATCCAAAATACCATGCCAAGCGTATTCCCCAAAAATGAACTTGTTCACCTCCGATTTTTGTGCCTTCATATCTTGCCGACAAATCTACACTCCCGCCTTTTACACCAAGATTAAAAGCATAAGCGAAGGGAGTACTGCTATTGCCTGACGAAACCCATTTATCTACACCTGCTTGTGGCTCTATATATAAGGGAAGCGAAAGAAATTTATAATGTAATCCAAATTTTATAGGTACTTGCCCAATATCTTTTCTTTTATCTTTACCAATAAATCTAAGATAGCCGGATTGAACCGTAACACTCACAGGAGCAAGTTTCACTTCTCCCTTTACCGTTCCTCCTACACCTACGGAATATAAATTTTTTAATTTGCCTGAAGTAATTGCGACGTCGGGACCTACGCCTATTGTTATAACTTGTGCTTTTGCTGATTTAAAAATACAAATAAACATTGCGGAAAAGAATAGAAAGTTTTTCATAAAAAATGTAATTTAATTTTAAAATATAAATCTAATCCATTATCAATTTATAACTCATAAATCTCCAACGGTTGTCCGTTCGGATCTTCAAAGAAAGAAAATTTTTTTCCGGTATATTCATCAACTCTTACATCTTGTGCCAGGATATTTTTAGAACGAAGATATTCAACTGCACTTTCCACATCTTCTACTGCAAAGGCCAAATGCCGTAAACCCGCCGCTTCGGGATAAGATGCGCGCTTGCGAAAATCGGGAAAAGAAAATAATTCAATCTGGTATTTTCCATTGATTGCCAAATCAAGCTTGTACGATTTTCTTTCATCACGATATACTTCTCTGATAATTTCAAAGCCTAAAATTTCCGTATAAAAATTTTTAGATTTTTCATAATCTTCCGCAATGATCGCAATATGATGTATGTATTGGATGTTGAGCATAATTATATTTTTCTATTCGCCACAGAGATGAGTAAGGCTATTATACAAAAACGTTTTGGAATATCACTCAATATTCTCTTTGTTAATCATTTCCATAAATTCATCTATCAGGCAATAAGATACTTTTGGGAAAGTGATTGTTTTTAATATTGAAAAATGATTGTCTTGAGTAACGATATTATCGGTTTGTCCTGCTATTGCACAATCCACATATTTATTATCATCATTGTCAGCTTTAATTAAATTCCATTGATACCAAGGTTCAATAAATATAACATTGGGTAACTCTCTTAATAATGACAGGAATGATGTTGCCGTTGCTGTACCATATTTCAATTGGATAATTTCTTCATACTCAAAAAGAATTTCATTTGTAACACATATATCAAACTTTCCTTCAATAAAATCCTTGTAAATCTGATGGTATGGAGACTTCGAGGTAAGGCATATTATCCAAATATTGCAATCGATAACCACTCTCATCATTTATGCAGTTTTTCGGAAATGAGATTTCTTCCATTCTTCAAAAATATGGTTCACTTCGTAACCTTTTTCTTCAAAAGATTTATCTGCTTCACGCACAACTTTATCAGCCAAATATGCGATTAATAATGATTTTATTTCTTTCAAATCTTCCTCCGATTGCTGATTACTGAATAGTTTCAGAATTTCCAGTTGTGTATTATTTAACGTAGTCATAGCCATAAATTTTCTCTGTAAAATTAATTTATTTACTCCGCTTGTTTGTCATTTGCTTCATTGATATCCACAAACATTTCGCCGTTCGTGGCTTTGAGCGTAATGTCTTTCCAGCCTTTTTGCCAATCGCCGATTGCTACAATTTGGTTTTGCTCAATCAATTGTCTGATTCTCCACACCAAAAACACATCGCCCGTTTTGATTTTCATTTTCGAAAGAAGATTGGATAAAAATTTATTCAACTTAATTTCTGATTTTCCTAATACAGATAAAATTTCTTTATCATAAAAATTATCTGGCTGCGAAACAATTTTTTTACCGCCTTCCAATATCCTTACCAAAGTATTTTCGTTGCAGAGTTTTTTCCATTCATCAGGGTCGAGTTCAAATTCTGATAAGGTAATTTCTCTTGCCAACCGTTTTGCTTTGATAAATTCTTTCGGCAAAATTTCATACAAATTAGTCGGGTAAAATATGCCGCCTTTTTCGTTCATAAAAGGCAGATTGTTCAAATACAAAACTTCAATTCTTCCCTGATATTCAGCTAACTGCGGCATAAGCCAATAATATCCGCAAACATCGTGTTGGTTTTGCCCGATCCAAATCCATGCATGTAAAGTTTCGTCTTCCTCCAATTGCTTTTTCAGTTGATGCACTTTCAATTTATCATCAACAATCGCTAACTGACCAACATAAGGCGAATACTCTAAAGCCGCTTCCCAAAAGGCTTTGCGCAATTGATAACCTTCAGGTTCATAAATATTTTCATTCGGGCCAACGGCATAATCATCTTCAATTGTGATAATTTCGCCCTGCAAATTTTCGTCTAATTCAAAACTTTTTTGCAACGCTTCCGCTCCCGATGGTTCAAAAACGATGTGAATCATGTATCAATTATAAATTAAAAATTATGAATTATAAATTCTTGATGCCGCTTCTGCATTCATTTTGAATTAATAATTTTAGCTTTCATAGTAAGTAGAATTTTGGCGATTATTTTGTTTATTTCTTCTATATCATTTAATAGGCTTTCGCTTTGCTCTGTTGTTATGAAGTTAGTTTCTGTCAATAATTTCAACCAATATCTTGTTTCTCTTGCTTCTTTTTGTGCAATGCTGATTTTTGCAATAAAATCTTTGTCCGATTGTCCCGCTATTGCCCTACCGCAACGTAAAACCACAAAACTTTTCATCCAATTTATAATTTAGCATTTATAATTCATAATTGCTAAGCAGCATCTTCTGCAACATCCAATTCCACTCGCAAATTTTCAATGATAAAATCTTGTCGCTGCGGCGTATTCTTGCCCATAAAATAATTAAGCAAACTAAAGATGTGTTCGCCTTGCTCCAACAGCACAGGTTGCACGCGCATATCGTCGCCGATGAACTTACCGAATTCTTCGGGCGAGATTTCGCCGAGACCTTTAAAGCGTGTGATTTCAGGCTTTCCACTCAATTTTTTTATTGCCACTTGTTTTTCATTTTCATCGTAACAATAAATTGTTTCCTGTTTGTTGCGCACACGAAACAAAGGCGTTTCTAAAATGTAAACATGCTTTTGCTTTACCAGTTCAGGGAAAAATTGCAGGAAGAAAGTCATCATCAATAAACGAATGTGCATTCCGTCTACATCGGCATCGGTAGCAATTACAATGTTTTTATAACGCAATCCTTCCAAACCTTCTTCAATATTTAAAGCATGCTGCAACAGATTAAATTCTTCATTTTCATATACTATTTTTTTTGTGAGGCCAAAACAATTCAAAGGTTTGCCTCGCAAGCTGAAAACCGCTTGCGTGTCGGTATTTCGGCTTTTTGTAATGCTTCCGCTTGCACTGTCGCCTTCCGTAATAAAGATGGTTGTTTTTTGTTGTTGTTCGATTATTTCATCTTTATTTTTTCCTGTTGCTTCTTCATCAAAATGATACTTGCAATCGCGCAATTTTTTGTTATGAAGATTGGCTTTCTTTGCACGTTCATTTGCCAGTTTTTTTATGCCGGACAATTCTTTTCTTTCGCGCTCGCTTTGTTCAATCCGTTTTTTAATCGTATCTGCTACAGTTGGATTTTTATGCAAATAATTATCCAATTCTTTCGTCAAAAAATCGGATACAAAACCTTTCATACTTTGTCCGCCTTCAGCTACATATTGCGAACCGAGTTTCGTTTTTGTCTGACTTTCAAACACAGGCTCTTGCACACGCACAGCAACTGCAGCAACTATACTTTGACGAATATCCGCAGCTTCATAATCTTTCTTATAAAAATCGCGGATGGTTTTTACAAATGCTTCTCGAAACGCTTGCTGATGCGTGCCACCCTGCGTGGTATATTGCCCGTTTACAAACGAATATAAATCTTCGCCATAATCGTTGTTGTGGGAAAATGCAACTTCAATATCTTTTCCTTTAAGCAACACGATGGGATAGCGCAATTCGTCTTCATTCGTTTTGCGTTTCAATAGATCGAGCAATCCGTTTTTGCTTACATATTTTTTTCCGTTGCAATTAATCGTTAATCCGCTGTTGAGATAAGCGTAATTCCAAAACAAATCATCCAGAAAATCGGGCTTAAAATGGAAGTTTTTAAATACCGTTTCATCAGGTGTAAAAGTTACAAATGTTCCATTTTGTTCCGAAGTGGAAACCTCTTTCTGTTCTTTTATAAGGATGCCTTTTTCAAATTCGGCGCTGCGCGTTTTGCCGTCGCGATAGCTTTCTATTTTAAAATAATTGCTCAATGCGTTTACAGCTTTGATGCCAACACCATTCAAACCAACACTTTTCTGGAACGCGCCGCTGTCATACTTCGCGCCTGTGTTTATTTTACTTGCAACATCTACCAATTTGCCCAAAGGAACGCCGCGACCGTAATCGCGAACGGTTACAGTTCGGTCTTCGATGGAAATTTCAATTTTGTTTCCATAGCCCATCATGTGCTCGTCTATGCAATTATCCACCACTTCTTTTACCAAAACATAAATTCCATCGTCCGGCGCGTTGCCGTCGCCAAGTTTTCCGATATACATTCCCGGGCGCAAGCGGATATGCTCTCGCCAATCAAGGCTCCGGATGCTGCTTTCGTCGTATTTTATTTCTTCTGCCATATTAATCAGAGACTAATTTTTTTAGTAAAAAACAAAGCAAATATAATGAAAAGCAAACGTAAGATGCGGAGCGTGGAAAAGTAGGAGAATGATTGAAAAAAATAAACAATAACGAAAAAACCTGCAACCATAGTGCGCAGGTTTTTTTATTAAATAAAACAACAGGATATCTGTACTTTTTTATAAAAATTTACAGTTTTATAAATTTACCGATTGTCTTAGTATTGTTTGAATCGATGAGTTGAATAAAGTATATTCCTTTTGATAAAGAAAAAACTGGAATTTTATATGAAGCCGAAGTAAGCACTATTTGACCGTTTTCGTTGAGTATTCTGAATGTAGGATTATTTGCGGTAATGCCGCTTATATTAATAAAATCGCTTGACGGATTCGGATAAATTTTAATGGAAGATAATATGTTATTTACTGTTACTTCCTTTACCGGTGAAATATAGCCGGCTACACCATCCTTATTGATTTGTATTATTCGGTAATAAATTGTTCCGCTCAATGGATTATTATCGGAATACTGATAAGAAAGAGGTTGATTGCTATTACCATTCTCAGCTATGCTGCTCACGAATGCAATTTCATTAAACGTTTTACCATTTGTGCTTGTTTGTACACTAAAGCCTTTATTATTTATTTCAGATTTAGTTTCCCATGTAATAACAGTATTTTTATTTGCATAATTTACATTGAAATAATTTATAGTTACCGGCAATGTAGTACTACATGGACTCACTGTTGAAAATGTATTTGCAGATCCTGGATTGCCTTTTCCAGAAGAATAATTTATTACAATTCCGCTGCTATTAGTCAATGCATTAATACCGGTAAAAGTGCCGGTTACATTTATATAGCCACTTCCGTCAATAGCGGTAGACGCTGCATTATTGGTAAGATTATTTACAAAAATTTGCGCAGGGCATTCCATTTCATTTGGCCCGGTAGAGAAGATCATTGTATTGCCGACAATAATAGTACCGCCAAAATAATTATTTGAATTTTTTAAGTCAAGGTTATTGTTTACAGTAAAAGTTGCATTATCTAAAATTTTTAAATGCCCTGTATTGATATTGGCATTTTGGTTTACAGTAAAACTTGCGCCGGACTTTACCAATACGCTGTCTTTATTCTGTGCATTTGTATTAATGTTATTCGCTTCCAATTGCGCATCGTCTTCTACAAGAATAGTTCCGTTTGTTGTAAGGGTGCCATTTACAGACATTTCTGCCGAGCTGCCGGAAATGATTAAAGAATCGTTTAACTGAGCGCTTTGGGATAAAATCAGATTTCCATATACTTTTAGTTTTCCACCGCCATATCCTATGCTCGCATTAATGGTTTGCCCTGCAGGTACTGTGACAGTAACACCAGGCGGCCATCCGAGTCCTGAATAAGTTCCTTTAGAAGTTAAGGTTGAATCTTTTTGTATGTATTGCGCTTGAGCAGCATTAAGCAATACAATAGAAATGAAAAATGTAATTGCTCTTTTCATTATTTGGTTTAGTTTAAAAGGGAGAGCAAAGGTAGCGTTACTTTTGTTACAGACTCGAAGAATTATTCTTACACGCGTTGAAAAATATTTACTACAACACGGAACAAACAATCGTTATTTGATAAACACGGACATTTAGTTAACTTTAGATCCGTTGAAATTATTGTTACCTCGAAAAAATGTTGCTTACTTAAGGATTTTCTTTTATCCAATTGCATAAATTATCTAGAATAGGAATAAGTCTTTCCCCTTTACCTGTAAGCAAATATTCTATACCCGTAGGTGTTGTTTCAGGTATTTCTTTTTTTATAATAATTCCCTGTGTTTCTATTTCTTTTAATTGTCTGCCTAAGACAGGTTCGGAAATATTGGTTAATTCCTTTTGCAGTAAGTGAAAACGATTATGACCATTGTGAATGGAATGTATAATTTGAGCTTTCCACCGACCGCTTATAATGTTCAATGCCGTATTCAATTCACATTTTTTAAACAGGAAACGCCTGTTGAGTGCATCAGATGAATTTTCTTTATGCATAATTAAAGTCTTATGACTAACAATTTTGTTTGCTATTGTAACCTAAACGACACATGCCGATTTTTACAGTAAAATTAAAAATTATGAACAGAACATCAGTTCTTGCAATGGCTTTATTAATATTTTCAGTTTTGTCGCAAGCGCAAGAAACAAGAATATTCAAATCCCGATATTTATCATTGCCCGATACCGTTTTAATATACAAGCCAGATGATTACAACGCCGAAAAGAAATACCCTTTGGTAATATTGCTGCACGGTTACAGTCAAAATTACAAGCAATGGTCGCAGACAATTGATGTGCAAAAATTATCCAATCAATACAAAATGATTATTGTGACACCGGACGGATTTACTTCTTTTTATATCAACAGTGCTTTTGACAAACAATCGCAATGGGAAGATTTCTTCTTTAAAATTCTCTTTCCGAAAATTAATAAAGATTTCCATATAGATACTCAAAATATTTTTGTTAGCGGACTTAGCATGGGCGGTTACGGCGCACTCAGTTTGTTTTTGTCTTATCCCGATTTTTTCAATACAGCTTGTTCAACAAGCGGAGCGTTGGAAATCAATTATACCAAATATGAAAAAATAAGCCGGCATTTTTGGCATTCCAATCGTTTAACCAAAGATGCCGTTCGCATTTTCGGAAATCCAGGGTCGACCAATTGGCAACAAAATAATATTTACGAAATTTTAAAAAGAAAAAAAATCCGAAAGCCTTTTCTCATCGACTGTGGCACCGAAGACCCACTTTATCCTTTTACTTATCGTTTAAAAATCTTGGCCGACAATATGAAATTGCCGCTCACATTTATTGCTCAACCGGGCAATCATAACACAGAATATTGGCACAAATCCATAGAACAACATTTTATCTATTTTGGGCAACATTTAAAAAATTAAATATTCTAATTATATGCAAACAATCGTTATTTGCTAAACCCGGACATTTAGTGAACTTTACATTTAAAACATATAACGAAAAATGAAAAAGAGTTTTCTTGCATTGTCTTTAGGCTCATTTTCTATTGGTATGACGGAATTTACCATGATGGGCATTTTGCCGGATATTGCGAAAGCCCTGAATATTGATATACCCACTGCAGGGCATTTAATCTCTCTTTATGCTTTAGGTGTAGTAATCGGTGCGCCGCTGCTTGTAATACTTACATCCAAAAAACCTCCAAAAAAAGTTTTAATCTGGCTAATGGCAATATTCGTTTTTTTCAATGGCGTTTTTGCAATTGCGAAAGGATATCATCTCATTTTACTGTGCAGGTTTTTAGCCGGGCTTCCTCATGGCGCATTCTTCGGAGTGGGCGCTGTGATTGCTTCACGGCTGGCCGATAAAGGTAAAGAAGCGCAAGCCATCGCATATATGTTTACAGGCATGACGATTGCAAACCTTGCAGGCGTACCTTTGGGAACATATATAGGGCATCATTATTCCTGGCGCATTACTTACGGCTTTATTGCATTTTCAGGTTTAATAACTATGTCTGCTATTTTTGCATGGCTTCCTGTAATACCTGTGTACTACTCAGGAAATATTTTTAAACAATTTGATTTTTTTAAAACGAAAACAGCATGGCTGATCATCGCGATAATAGGAATAGGCACCGGAGGTTTATTTGCATGGATAAGTTATATCGCTCCTTTGGTAATTCATGTATCTCACGTTAGCTCAGATAAAGTTGCTCTTATCATGGTTTTGGTAGGCTTTGGAATGGTTGTAGGCAATTTAATAGGCGGTAAACTTGCAGATGCCATTACTCCACCAAAAGCAGTGGTAGTCTCTTTTTGCAGCATGATGCTCTGCCTGCTCATTGTTTTTTTCACAGCCCAAATACAATGGCTTACTTACATTATGGCGTTTATAACAGGCGCGGCTTCATTCTCCAACAGCTCACCGGTACAAATGATGCTGATTAATGCAGCAGAGGGTTCTGAAACAATAGCCGCTGCCGCGGGACAAGCAAGCTTTAACTTTGCCAACAGTATCGGGTCATATTTTGGCGGCTTACCCATTGTTTACGGATACGCTTATAATGCGCCTTCATTGGTAGGTGCAGGCTTAGCCGGCTTCGGAATATTTTTTGCAGTATGTTATATAATGATTCAAAAAAATAATGTACGACCGGCGAAAGAATATTGCGCAATCAACGAATGCTAATAAGAATAATATTTATGTAATTTTGAGTATTATATTTTACTATTGATTTATCTTGATTATAATGCTACAACGCCTGTAGATATCAATGTTTTGCAGGAAATGCTGCCGTATTTTTCCCAATCATTCGGCAATGCGGCGAGTGCGTATTCTTATGGATTAGATGCAAAAAAAGCAGTGGATATTTCGCGAGAAAAAATTGCTCGCCATCTTCATTGCAACGCACAGGAAATCATTTTTACTTCAGGCGCCACAGAAAGTATCAATCTCGCATTGAAAGGTGTTTTCGAATCTTATAGAGAAAAGGGCAACCACATTATTACTGTTGCAACCGAACACAAAGCTGTTTTGGATACCTGTAAAAATCTCGAAAGCAAAGGCGCGGAAATTACCTTATTAAGCGTGGATAAAAATGGTATTATTGATTTGGAAGAATTAAAAAATTCTATCAAAAAAACAACAATCTTAATTGCTATAATGTACGCCAACAATGAAACCGGCGTAATTCAGGCAATTGAAAAAATCGGGAAAATATCCAAAGAAAATAATGTACTATTTTTCTGTGATGCAACGCAGGCAATAGGAAAAGCACCAATGAATGTAATCGAAGATAATATCGATTTGCTTTGCTTGTCCGGCCATAAAATTTATGCGCCTAAGGGTATCGGCGCTTTGTATGTACGAAGAAAAAATCCGCGCGTTTCATTGACGGAACAAATCAATGGCGGCGGCCATGAACGCGGCTGGCGAAGCGGAACACTGAATGTACCGTCGATCGTTGGATTGGGTAAAGCATTTGATTTATTCAACGAAGAAGAAATAGAAAAAATAAAATTATTACGCAATAAATTAGAAGAAGGATTGTTGCAAATAAGCGGAACATTTTTGAACGGAGATAAAGAAAAAAGAATTTTCAATACTGTCAACATTTCTTTTTCAGATGTCCATGGTAAAATGCTGATTGCAGATCTTACCAAACAGATTGCCGTTTCGAGCGGCTCAGCATGCAGCTCGGCATCGGTGGAGCCAAGCCATGTGCTCGAAGCCATGGGCGTTCCCGAAGAATTAAACAGAAGTTCTATTCGTTTTAGTTTAGGAAGGTTAATTACTGAACAGGAAATTGATTTTACAATAGATTATGTAAAATCATGTGTCGAAAAAATCAGGTCGATTTATCTTTAGAGTAATGACAGACATTTCTTCTGATGTAAAAATTTTATTTTAATCATCATCTTCATTATCACAAACAAGTTCATATCAGATCAACTATGAAAGAGAATTTATATTAAAATAGGAAAAAAATAATATTATATTCTTCATTCAAATATTATCTTCGCAGCACTATGACTATTGAACAATTAAAAGATATAAGAGACCGCGTATTTGTCTTGAGGAGGTTTCTTTGACGTTGATAACAGAACAGCAAAAGTAGAAGAAGACCGAAGGTTATCCGTTTCGCCCGGCTTTTGGGACGATAATGCACGTGCCACGCAAACTATGAAAGATATTCAAACCGATGAATATTGGTTGAAGCTATACAATGATGTAGCATCTTCAGTAGAAGATTTTGCCGTACTCTTCGATTTTTGGAAATCCGGCGACGCTACCGAAGAAGAAACAAAAGCCGCTTACGATATAGCTATCCAAAAGCTTGAAGATGCCGAATTCAAGAGCACTTTAAATCAACCGGAAGATGAAATGCCTGCAGTGCTGCAAATTGCATCAGGCGCGGGCGGCACAGAAAGCCAGGATTGGGCGGAAATGCTTTTGCGCATGTATCGCATGTACGGCGAAAAACAAGGATGGAAAGTTTCCGAACTTGATTACCAGGAAGGCGAGGTAGCCGGTATTAAATCGGCTACTTTGGAATTTGAAGGCAGCTTCGCGTATGGCTTTCTCAAAGCCGAAAGCGGCGTGCATCGTTTGGTTCGCCCCTCACCATTTAACGCGCAGGGAAAGCGGCAAACATCCTTTGCATCCGTATTCGTTTATCCATTGATCGACGATAGTATTCAAATAGAAATCAACCCGGCAGATTTGGAATGGGAATTTTACCGAAGCGGCGGCAAAGGCGGACAAAATGTAAATAAGGTAGAAACGGCAGTACGCCTAAAACACGCACCAAGTGGCATTATCGTGGAATGCCAGCAGGCACGCACGCAAGGAGAAAATAGAGAAATTGCCTTGCAAATGCTGCGCAGCCGTTTGTATGAAGAAGAATTGCGTAAACGCGAAGAAGCAAAGAATGCCTCCAATGCCAATAAGAAAAAAATAGAATGGGGAAGCCAGATAAGAAGCTATGTATTGGATGACAGGCGCGTAACCGATCACAGAACAGGTTATAAAGTCCATAATCCTGAAGCTGTATTAGACGGCGATTTGGATGAATTTATCAAAGCCTATCTGATGATGAAAGAAGATGAAGAATAATGTTGCCGTTTATCATGCTGAACTCGTTTCAGCGTCGCTTGGTAAAAATTATTACAACAATAGATTCCCGCCTTCGCGGGAAACAACGTTCGACGAAGTCAATGACGAGAAGAAAATCATAAATCACAATTCATAAATTGAATCTACATTCCTTTCAAAGCCACATGCAGCAAGCGTTTCCGTATGTTTCAAAAAAACATACAAAATTTTTGCTGGCCGTAAGCGGCGGATTGGATAGTGTAGTTTTGCTCGATTTATTTGCAAAAGCAGAATATGATTTTCTGATAGCGCATTGCAATTTTCATTTACGCGGCGAAGAAAGCAATCGTGACGAAACATTCGTAAAAACACTTGCAGAAAAATATCAGAAAGAAATATTTATACAGCATTTCGATACAAACAAAATTGCAGAACAAGAAAAAACATCTATTGAAGAAACAGCAAGAAACCTTCGTTACAATTGGTTCGAGGAATTATTGAGTAACGAACATATTTTTCCGATTTCTTTAGAAAATAAATTTATTGCAACGGCGCATCATGCCAATGACAATATCGAAACTTTACTGATGAATTTCTTTCGCGGCACAGGCATCGCAGGGTTGCATGGCATTCCTGAACGCAACAGAAATATTATTCGCCCAATATTATTTGTAAAAAAAGAAGAAATAAAAATATACGCGGAAGAAAATAATTTGGCTTGGGTAGAAGACAGCACAAACCAATTGGAAGATTATACGCGCAATTTTTTCAGATTAAATTTTTTGCCAGAGATTAAAAAATATTTTCCGCAGGCAGAAGAAAATTTATTAAATAATATAGAACGTTTCAAAGAAGCCGAAACCCTGTATTTACAAGCTGTTGAAGCCAATAAGAAAAAACTGCTGGAGCTAAAAGGCAATGAATATTTTATTCCAGTTTCGCGCTTGCAAAAAATGCAGGCTAAGCAAACTTTGCTGCGAGAAATTTTAAAGGACTTTCATGTTTTGCAAACACAAATTCCGGAAGTTTTAAAATTATTGAGTTCGGATTCCGGCGCTTATATCAATTCTTCTACACATCGCATTTTCAGGAATCGTGCGCATTTAGTAATCACGGCTTTATCTAATGAAATATCGCAACAGATATTGATAGAAGAAAACGAAAAAAAAATAATTTTCGAAAACGGCTCGATAGAAATATTTTCATTCGATAAAAAACCGGATATAGACAAGAATCCGAATGTTGCGTTGTTGGATAAAAGAGAAATTACTTTTCCATTATTGCTGCGCAAATGGAAACAAGGAGATTATTTTTATCCGTTAGGCATGAATAAAAAGAAAAAACTTTCACGCTTTTTTATTGATCAAAAACTATCGCTTTCCCAAAAAGAAAACGTTTGGGTAATCGAATCCGGCAAAAGAATCCTTTGGATTGTAGGATTAAGGATAGACAACCGTTTCAAAATCACACACGCTACGCAAAATGCTTTAAAGCTGAAATTCGAGAGTAAATAATAGATCACTTTTATTAATGCGCAGCGTGACTCAAGTCTACTTTTCCTTTACTCTTAACCATTAATACAAATGGTACACAAATAATAAACATAACGCCTATATACAGAAATGCATCCATATAAGAAAGAATGGTTGATTGTTTTACTATCTGCCCAAATACAGATTCATAAGCTGCCTGCCTTGCCTGATTGAGCGCCATTCCTTTAGAAGTAAATAAGGCAACCATGCTATTGTATCGTTGCTGGAATACTACATTATTGCCTGTAATATTTCCTACAAGATTGGTACTATATTTTTCTCCCTGCCAAGTAAGGAAAGTTGTAATCAGCGCCACGCCAACCGAACCGCCTAACTGGCGCGCCATGCCGGTAAAAGCCGCACCCTCGCCGATTGCTTTGCCGCTGAGTGTGGATAGCGATAGTGTAGTAATGGGGATAAATATCATACTCAAAGCAAAACCACGCAGCATCAGCATCCAGAAGAAATTATTCATGCCGGTAAAAGGAGATAAAATTTTATATCCCCACATGCTGTATATAAAGAAGAATGTAAATCCTAATGCGATCAATAATTGCTGCTTAACACCTTTTTGCAATAATTGCCCGATAATCGGCATCATCATAGCCGTAACTACAGATGAAGGCACCATTATCAATCCTGCCTGAAAAGCTGACCATCCAAGAATATTCTGCAAAAATAATGGTACGATGAAGGTAGAGCCATATAATCCGAATCCTAAAATAAAAGTAAGTATTGTACCTATTTTGAGATTATTATCTTTCAGCACTCTTAAATTTACGATAGGCGATCTTGCTACCATTTCGCGCCATACGAAGAAGTAAAAACATACTGAAGACACTATAGTTGCCGTTAATATATATTTACTGCTGAACCAATCTTCTTCCTGGCCTTTTTCAAGTACAAACTGTAGGCAACCAACTGCCAGCGCCAGAAACAAAATACCGAACCAGTCAACCTCACTTGCTTTTTTCTTCTCGCCGTATTTTGGGCTGCGCACGTATCTCAAAGTCATTATAGCTGCTGCGATACCTACCGGAATATTTACATAGAAAATATAAGGCCAGCTGTAAGTTTCCGTAAGATAACCTCCTAAAGGCGGACCAAGTGTAGGGCCTACAATTACTCCCAAACCGTAAATTGCCTGAGCCATTCCGCGTTTTTCCGGAGGGAAAGTTTCTGTAATAATAGTTTGTGATGTTACCAATAATGCACCGCCTGCAGCGCCTTGTAAGAACCTGAATGCAATCAGTTCAAAAAGAGAAGTAGCATTTCCGCAAAGGAAAGAACAGATTGTAAATATAATAATCGATGCGGCATAATAATTTCTCCTGCCGAATTGCTGGGACAACCAACTCGTCATAGGAATGATGATTACATTTCCGATAGCGTAGGAAGTAACAACCCAGCCAATTTCACTTAATGTGGCGCCCAAGTTCCCTTTCATGTCGTTGAGCGCAACATTAACAATAGTTGTATCAATAATTTCGAGCAACGCTGCGAGAATAGCCGTAATTGTAATTACTACTCTTCTTGCGCCGTACTCTACCAACGAATCCGGGTTTTGTAACGGAGGCATAAAAAATATTTTTCTTAAAAGAAGATTTTTACTTCTTCACAAATTCTTTACTCAAAAAATCAATCTTTCTTATTTAGAAGCGGTATTATTTTCTGTACCGGAATCCAAATGCACATCCACATCCACATTCATCCCTGAACTTAATAATTTCAGTATTGAATCATTTGCATTCGTAAAATCAATTCTTATTGGAATACGTTGCACAACTTTAATAAAATTGCCTGAAGCATTATCCGGAGGCAATAAAGACATTTTAGCGCCTGTAGCCGGAGAGATGGAACTTACTTTTCCTTTCAGGTCAAGGTTAGGAAACGCATCTACTTTTATATCTGCCTCTTGTCCTACTCTTATTTTGGTTAATTGAGTTTCTTTAAAATTGGCAATTACCCAACGTGAATTTTCAGGTACAATATCAAACAATGCCTGACCTGCCTGTACATATTGACCAACCTGAAGATTTACTTGCCCAACTTGTCCATCAACTTGTGCTACAACAATTGTATAGGAAAGATTCAGCTGTGCAGCATCTACGGCAGCTTGTGCTTCTTTAATTTTTGCTTGTGCTACAGAAACCTGGCTTGTGGAAACAGATTTTTGAGAAGTAACAGCTGCCGCTTGTTTTTGTGCAGATTCTTTTTGTGCCTGCAAAATATCCAATTGTCTTTCCGCGGTTTCTTTTGCTGCCTGAGCTTGTTCAAATTGCTGTTGGGTAATGGAATGATCTTTTATCAAGTTGCTGTAACGCTGATAATCATTATTTGCGCGCCAAAGGTTTACTTTAGCTGATTCGATTTGCGCATCAACGGTTTGTACATTTGTTCTTGAACTTACGATATTGCTCGTAGCTACGCCAATGCCTGCATCAGCAACACTTACGTTACTTTGAGAAGAAGCCAGCGCAGCTTGCGTATTTTCCAAAGCTATTTTTAAATCTCTGTCATCTAAGATTACTAATGTATCTCCTTTGTGTACAATCTGATGGTCTTTTACACGCACTTCTTTGATATAGCCTGCCACACGGGGAATTACCGGACTGATATCGCTGCTTACTTGGGCGTCATCGGTCTCCTGATGTTTTTGAGAATACAGATAAGCTATAATGCCATAAGTAACGCCGGCTATTACAAGAATAGCAAAAATAATGGCGAATAACGGGTTCGACTTTTTCTTTGGTTTTGCGGTGTGTTCTGTATGTTCAGTGTTGTTTGACATCTTTCTCGCTTTATTAATTTTAATTATTTATTTTTTATATTTATTTAGATAAATTACTTACCCGTTTATTTAATGTCCCTATCGTTTCGTAGATTTTATTGTAAGAAACAGCAACATCTGCGCGGGCATATTCATAATTTATTTTGGCTTGCAATAAGGCTACATCCGCATCCAGCAAATTGGTTGTAGTTTCTAAAGAATTGTCGTATTTATTTTTGGTAATACGATAATTTTCTTCTGCCTGTTCGATGGCTATTTTATATACATCAATTTTTTTCAATGCCTCAAAGTAATTGTTGTATGCCGTATAGATTTGCGAATGTATATTATCATTTAATTGCTCTTCAGAGGCTTTGAGAATGGCTTCCTGTGATTTTGCCTGGCGAACCTTTGCATTGTTTTTGTACAATGAACTTAAATCATAATTCAGCCCGACTCCTACTTGTACTACATTATAAATGGATAATGCCTTTGGAATGTCGGCAGCAATATAACCTCCGGTAAATGACAATGACGGATATTGATTTCCTTTAACCACTTTTGTATTATATTCAGCAGATTTTTCCCTGTTCAATAAAGCCAGATAATCAAACCTGTTTGATTTGGACAAAGATTCCAGTTCTGCCAAACTCGGTATTTCCGGGTTGTTAATTATATCTGACGAATCTACATCAATAATCGTACTGTCTTGCAGGCCGAGCATTATATTAAAATTGTAATTGGCAATTTTCCTGTTGTTTTCCGCTTCGATTAAGGACAACTCAACATTGCTTTCCTGTAATTCGGCTTTTAATAAATCGTTGCGTGCGATAATGCCGTTGGCTTCCATGTTTTGAAAATCTTTTACTCTTTGCTTTTCGGTAACGAGATTTTCCTGTACCAGTTTTACGGTAGAAATGGCTTTGTATAAATTACAATAAGCCTCAATAGTATTTTGTATTACCTGCTCTTTATTATTATTTACATCAAGCTTTGTGGCTTCTGCCAGATATTGGTCTGATTTTATCTGATTAACAATTTTTCCGCCCTGAAAAATAGGAACATTCGCAGAAAGCATACCATACACTGCCTGGTGTATATTGGGAATACTTGAGCCGCCGGAACTATTATCATCACCGCTATTATCATCATTACTCTTCAAGTCAGGCGAGAGGTTTATATTCGGCTTCGTTAAGTAATAATAAGCTCCGCTTACTGACAGGTTTGGCAATTGCGCATTTTTTGAAATGGTAACATTTGCCAATGCCTGCTCTACTTTTGCATTGTCTGTTTTAAGTTGTTTGCTGTTGTTTAACCCCAATTGTATGGCGTCGCTTAATCTGATTAATGTATCTTTTTGCTGTGCATGCAAAAAAAACGGAACCACCAAGGATAAAAACAATACTCTATATTTTTTCAACATATATATTATTCGTATTTATTAATTTTTTTGATGTAAACACACCGGAATTTTTTTTCAACAAGACAAGTAATTACAAATTTCCGTAAAAATATTTTACTAACGCATGCAACTCTATTTAATTTCGATAAGCGCTCAATAATTGTAGGTTAATGAATGGACATAATAAATTATTTCAATAAATAGGAACGCATTAGTTGTTTTAAATATTCACCAACTTTCTTTTTGATTTTCGGATCGGTAAAAGGATCTGTGCTCTCATCCAAATTATCAAACACAAGCGAACAAATCGTCCGGGATAAAAAAACATGATTGATCGTTCCCATAATCGTAGAAACAACTAAACCGGAATCTGCCTTTTTGAATTCGCCGTTTTTATATCCGTCTTCCACAATACCTTTTATAATAACCGAATTTTTTCTGAAAATATTCCCGATTGCCCGGTTTAATTCAGGTCGTTTATTCAGCATTACTTCCGTATGCAATACTTTATGAAAATGTCTCCTTTCCAAAACTTTCTCTACATGAAAATCCACCAGCTTTTCTATTTTTTGAATGGAGGACAACTTTTTGTCAGTCCGGATTTCCTCCAACATTTCGCGAGATAAATTGCTGCGACTCTCGACAATTGCTTCAAATAATTTTTCTTTTGTGCCGAAATAATAATTGATCATTGCAATGTTTACACCTGCAGCGCTTGCCATATCCCGCATAGATGTACCTTCAAAACCATTTTGAGAAAACAACTCGATTGCAATATCTAATATGTGCGTTTTTTTATCCGACATTTTGTTCCAAATGAATTCGGGTGCGAAATTAAACAATTGTTTAAGTTAATCAAACATTTATTTAAAACAAATTGTTATGAATTTGTAATATTTTCCTAAAAGGAACGGTAGTTAGGATTAATAATTGCCGGGAATATTTGTTTAGCGAAATATTAATAAGCCGCAATTATACCGGTATAATTTTTGGGGGTAATAGCTTTAAGTTCTTTTTTAATTTCTGTCGAAACTTTTAGCTTACCGATAAAATCGTGAATATCTTTTTTCGTGATAGATGCTTTACCGCGCGTTAAATCTTTCAAAGCTTCATAAGGGTTCGGATAACTTTCCCTACGCAAAATTGTTTGTATCGCTTCTGCAACCACAGCCCAGTTGTGTTCCAGATCTTCGCTTAGCTTTGCTTCGTTAAGTAGTAATTTTCCTAATCCCTTTTGTATAGAATTAATGGAAATAATTGTGTGTGCTACCGGCACGCCGATATTGCGTAAAACCGTAGAATCGGTTAAATCTCTTTGTAATCTGCTAATCGGCAATTTTGCTGAAAGATGCTCCAGCGCAGCATTCGCGATGCCTAAATTTCCTTCTGCATTCTCAAAATCGATCGGATTTACTTTGTGCGGCATGGCAGACGATCCAACTTCGCCGGCTTTCGTTTTTTGTTTGAAATAATCCATCGACACATAAGTCCAAATGTCACGGCATAAATCAATTAAAATATTATTGATGCGTTTAATGGTATCGAAATGTGCAGCCAGATTATCATAATGTTCTATCTGCGTTGTGAATTGCAATCGCTGTAATTGCAATCTTTCTTCCACAAATTCATTCCCGAGTTTTATCCAATCTTTTTTGGGAAATGCAATGTTGTGTGCATTAAAATTTCCCGTGGCGCCGCCAAATTTTGCTGAGTATGGTATAAAGGAAAACAATGAAATCTGATTGTTCAATCTTTCTACAAATACCATAAACTCTTTGCCTAAGATTGTCGGTGATGCAGGCTGGCCGTGTGTTCTGGCGAGCATGGAAATATTTTTCCATTGTTTTGCCAAAGCATACAAATCGTTTTGTAAATTAATCAATGCAGGCAAATATTCATGTTCCATGCAATGCTTCCAGCTTAACGGAATGGAAGTGTTATTAATATCCTGTGAGGTTAAACCAAAATGAATCCATTCTTTTATTGCGGTAAGATTCAGTTTATCCAATTCTTCTTTCAGAAAATATTCTACCGCTTTTACATCGTGATTTGTAGTGCGTTCAATTGCTTTAATGCGTTCTGCATGCTCTGTGCTAAATTCCGCAACAATTGCTCTCAGCTTATTTTTCGCAGATATATTCAGCGGAAATAATTTTTTCTCGGCGAGAAAAATAAAATATTCCACCTCCACGAAAACACGGTATTTTATCAAAGCAAATTCAGAGAAATATTCGCTTAAATGTGCAACCTGCTTGCGATACCGTCCATCAATCGGGGAAATAGCTGTGAGTTGAGAAAGCTCCATGTATTGTTATGAATTGTAAATTATGAATTACGAGTAGTGGATCGAAAAACTTTGATGTTATAAATTATTCAATAATTCATAATTCATAACACATAATTTCACATCACTTATATTTGCACGCAAAAATAGTTAAATTGAAGAAGATAAAAGTTGCGGCGGTAAGTTATTTGAATACAAAACCTTTGTTGTATGGTATAAAACGCGATGAAACCCTAATGCAGGAAATAGAACTGATAGAAGATTTTCCCTCTAAAATCGGAAAAATGTTGGTGGATGATGAAGTGGATTTAGGTTTGATTCCGGTGGCATATATTTCACAATTAAATGAATGGCATATAATTTCGGACTATGGCATAGGTTCTGTAGGACCGGTAGAATCGGTTTGTTTATTCAGCGATGTTCCTGTTGAGGAAATTGAAAAAGTGCTGCTTGATTACCAAAGTTTTTCTTCCGTAAATCTTTGCAAAGTATTGCTGAAAAATTATTGGAAAAAAGAAATGGTTTTTGAACAGGCATCGGAAAATTATATCAACGAAATCAGCGGAACAACTGCAGGCGTAATTATCGGCGACCGAGTGTTTGAGCAAAAAGCCATTGCAAAACCTAAAAAATTTATATACGATTTAGCAGAAGAATGGACATATTTTACCGAACTTCCATTCCTGATGGCAGCATGGGTATCAAATAAAAAATTACCGGAAGATTTTATTGAAAAATTTAATGCGGCAAATAAAGTAGGATTAAATAATCTTGATAAAGTAATTGCCGAAAACCCTTACAGTAATTACGATCTTCATACATATTTTACAAGCAACATCAGCTATACGATTGATGAAGATAAGCTTAAAGCAATGAATTTATTTTTAAAACTCATTAAAGAATTATAACAATCATGACCCTTGAAAAACTCTACCGGCTTATTGGCAATATAGTAATGCCTATCTCCTATTTGTTGGCATTTTTTACCATATCTACAGCATTGGGATTACTTTCTAACCCATCGATCTTGGTCAGCGTGTTTATTATGGTTTGCCTGGTTGTTTATCTCATAAAATCATCTTCATTTTTCAGAAAGAATATAGGGCAAAATACAGCAGCTAAGAATACAACGAAGCATCTCATTTATATAAACGGGGCCATATCCTTAATCTTTGTTATAGAAATTATTTTCTCATTTGCGATAATTACTTTTTATCCTGCTACAATAAAAGATTTACTAAAAGATGTTGCAAGCCAGCTATCGCAACAATATGGACAGTCTGTTTCTTCTCAGCAACTTTATTCATGGTTAAAAGGAGTAATTATTTTTCTATTCATTTATGCGCTGCTCTTAACTACGCATATAATCATGAGTTTTGTATTGATAAAAAAATACCAAAGATTATTTCAATAAATGTTGGGGAAATAATTCATAAAAATCTACCAAGCATTTTTCATATCCTCATTAAATCTTTCATAATGTTTCGGTTTTTCCGTTTGCCAGTTCGGGTTGTATTTTACATACCAACTCAACCATAAAGAACGTGAAAGCCGCATGAATATTGGCTGAAGAAGAATAAGTAAAGCAATATTCGCACCCATCCAATAAAACAATCGGTTATCATCCATATCAAAAGTAAGGCCGATCAATACTTTCCATGCAACAAAAGTTGCTACGGAAAAAGCCACACCAATAGCATAACTTACATAGCTTGTACCGTAATAAAACCCGACTTCCAGTTCGGTAGGCTGTCCGCATACAGGGCAATGATCATACATCTTCATAAAATTATTCTTACGGAGATCATACGCTTTATTGCTTTTGAAGATATCACCGCGTCTGCATCTGGGGCATCTATTTCTTAGTACTGCAGATAAATAACTTGGAGTTTTTGCAAACTGTATATCATTTTCTTTTCCCTCGCTCATAAATAATATTTACTGCAAAAATACTTTTTTCAAACGGGTTTTGCAGAATTTATCAATTCAACAACTTTGCAGCATCTTTTGCAAAATAAGTTGAAATTAAATCTGCACCGGCACGCTTGATGGAAGTAAGGCTTTCGATAATTGCTTTTTCTTCATCAATCCAGCCGTTTGCTGCTGCGGCTTTTATCATTGCATATTCGCCGCTCACTTGATATGCACTCACGGGAACAGTGACAATATTTTTTACTTCTCGAATAATATCGAGATAGCTCATCGCAGGTTTGACCATTAAAATATCTGCACCTTCCTTAACATCTTTTAGTGCTTCATTAATTGCTTCGCGGCGATTGGCAAAATTCATCTGATACGTTTTCTTATCGCCAAAACCCGGCGCGCTGTCGAGCGCATCGCGGAATGGTCCGTAAAAACAACTTGCATACTTCGCGGCATAACTCATAATGCCTACATTAGTATAACCGTTTTCTTCCAAAGCTTTGCGAAATGCGATTACGCGGCCATCCATCATATCGCTTGGTGCAAGAAAATCTACACCTGCTTCGGCGTGCGAAAGGCTCATTAATGTTAATGCTTCAACGGTTTCATCATTCAAAATATAACCGGATTTTACATCCACAATTCCGTCATGCCCGTATTCGGAATAAGGATCGAGCGCAACATCGGTCATGATGATCATTTCGGGAACGGCATCTTTAATGGCTTTGATGGTTTGCTGCATCAAGCCATTAGGATTCCAGGATTCCTTACCTGTATTGTCTTTCAGCTTGTCATCCACTTTTACATAAGTGTTCACGGCTTTAATCCCGAGCTTCCAAAGCTCTTTGACTTCTTTAATTGTTTCATCCAGCGAACGGCGAAAACAACCTGGCATAGAAGAAATTTCTTCTACTACATTTTTGCCTTCCGTAATAAAAATCGGAAGCATAAAATCGTTCGGCGTTAGAACCGTTTCAGTAACTAAATCCCTGATAGATTGTGTGCGACGTAAAGTGCGATTGCGATGTTGTAAGAACATGATATTTATTTTTTATTTCTAACCCCAGGGTTAACGGAGTTCTACACAGAGATAATAGAGAATATCGTTTTGAAGTTTTCTACTATGATAACTCTGTGCGAATCTCTGTATCTCTGTTGTTAATACGTATTTGTTATTAATCTTTTTATACCGTCTTTCAATAGAACTACATTGAAATTTATCAACAGTCCAAGTTTGTAATTTCCTAATTTCATATACGTTAATGTCTGTGCCAAGTGTACATCTGTCAATGCTTCTACGCTTTTTAGTTCTACAACGATTCTATTCTCTACCAACAAATCAATTCTGTATCCACAGTCTAAATGTATTTCATCATAAACCAAAGGTATCGGTTTTTCTTTTGTTACATTTAGTCCGTCTTTTATTAATTGATAGTACAAACATTCTTTGTATGCGCTTTCCAATAAACCGGGACCGAGCCGTTTATGAACTTCAATTGCAGCATGAATAATTGCAGATGTAATTTCGTTGTCTAACATTTTAATTAAATCGTTTTTAACCACAGAACTATCCGAGTTGTTTCACAGAGAAAATAGAGTTTAAATGCAATTTAAAATTTTACATCCTACTCCGATAACTCTGTGCAAATCTCCGTTTTCTCTGTGGTTAAAATATCAAACCCAATCAACAGGATTTTTACAGGCATTCAACAACTTTTCTTCTTCCGAATTTGGTGCAGGTTGATAATTATAATCAAATCTTACAGTCGGCGGAAGGCTCATTAAAATGCTTTCCGTTCTACCATTTGTTTTTAATCCAAACAAAGTTCCTTTGTCATGTATGAGATTAAATTCGACATAACGGCCGCGACGAATTTCCTGCCAGTATTTATGTTGTTCGTTCCACTCACTGTCTTTTCTTTTTTTGACAATAGGAAGATAAGCATCCATGAAAGAATTTCCATTTGCTTGCTGAAATAAGAATAATCTTTCCAAACTCATATCCGGCGTAGGTTTCAGATAATCATAAAACACGCCGCCGATGCCACGCATTTCAAATCCGCGATGCGAATTGTTGAAATATTCATCACATTGTTTTTTGTATTTCGGATATAAATCCTCGCCGAAAGGCTCGATTGCATTCTTCAAAGTCTGATGAAAATGTTTCGCATCTTCTTCAAATAAATAATAAGGCGTTAAATCCGCACCACCACCAAACCAACGGTCGGCAACATTATCATTCTCATCATACAATTCAAAATAGCGCCAGTTGGCGTGCGTTGTAGGTACAAAAGGATTGAGCGGATGAATAACTAAACTTAATCCGCAAGCGAACCATTTTGCACCATCAATGCCTAAATGTTTTTTCATCTTATCCGTAACTTTTCCATAAACGACAGAAGTATTTACGCCGCCTTTTTCAAACACATTTCCGTTAGCGATTACACGCGTTTTTCCGCCACCGCCTTTGCCGTCAGGATTGCGTTGCCATTCGTCTTCTATAAATTTTGCTTTGCCGTCAACGGTTTCTAATGCAGCACAGATACGGTTTTGCAAATCGTATATATATTCAATCCAGCGATTGCGAAATTCTTTTGTTTCGGTTTTGTATACTGTTTGCATTTGCATAACGTTCAATTTTCGGCAAAGCTATTTCTATATATTTTTTGAAAAGATGATTTTCATCAGTTTGTAATTTCTTACAGAAAGATGACATTAATGCTGCATAATTTTTTAAGCACTTTTTAATTCTGCTAAAACAGATTGCAAAGTGTTTATACCCCAATGTTCAATATACTTTCCGTCTTTGATTCGAACAATATCGATTACATCAATCTTAATTTTTTTCCCTGTGGGATTGATCCCAAAGAGATTGCCCAGATGTGTTCCGATGATTGCTTTTCGTGTTGTTACTTTATCTTCTTCTGCTATTTGGTCGAAAATTTCTACAGACAAATCGGGGAAAGCAGGCTTTAAGATATTGAAAAAAGTATTCCACATGCTGTCACTTCCATTGCTTCCTGATGGTGCAGTTCTGTTTATAAATTCGTCGTGCATCAGTTCCTTAAAAGATTCAAAATTTACTTCTTCTATCACTTCCTTATTAAAATTTGTTTCTGAGGACATAATTTAAATATTTAGAGTGAAAAAATGTGAAGTCATTTTTTCGGAATAACTATATATTCCAATCAAACTCCTTTACCGTATCTACAAATGTTCTAGCATTATCAACAGGCACATTTGGCAAAATGCCGTGCCCTAAATTAGCGATGTATCTTTCTTTACCAAACTCGCGCAACATTTGCTGCACTGCTGTTTTCAATTGCGGAATAGGAGATAATAATTTGGCAGGATCAAAGTTTCCCTGCAGCGTTACATCGTTTCCTGTAAATGCACGCGCTTGTTTCGCATCAATACACCAATCAATTCCTAAACCACCTGCGCCGGTTTCTGCCATTTCTTTTAAAGAATGCCAAGCGCCTTTTGCAAAGATGATAACCGGTGCATCATCTTTAACCGCTGCAACAATTTGCCGAATATATTTCAATGAAAATGCTGAGAAATCCTGCGGACTCAACAAGCCGCCCCAACTGTCGAAAACTTGCACCAGATCTGCACCAGCAGCGATTTGCGCTTTCAAATATGCAATCGTAGTATCTGTAATCATTTGCAATAATCGATGTGCGAGCTCAGGTTGCGTATAGCAAAATGCTTTGGCTTCATCAAACGTTTTAGAGCCTTTGCCTTGCACCATATAACACAACAATGTCCAAGGCGCGCCTGCAAAACCAATCAACGGAACACGATTGTTGAGTTCTTGTTTAATCAATTTTATCGCATCGAAAACATACTGCAACGTTTCGTTTACATCGGGAACTTTTATTCTTTTTAAATCTTTTTCGGTATGAATCGGTTCCGGCAAAAAAGGACCTTTGCTTTCTATTAACTGCACTTCCAAGCCCATTGCCTGAGGCACAACGAGAATGTCAGAAAACAATATCGCTGCATCCACACCGATAATATCAACCGGTTGCAAAGTGATTTCGCAAGCCAGTTCAGGTGTTTGACAACGATCAAAGAATGAATATTTTTCGCGCAGCTTCATGTATTCAGGCAAATAACGCCCCGCCTGACGCATCATCCAGACAGGCACACGTTCTACATTTTCACCTTTTAATGCTCGTAATATTAAATCGTTTTTTAAAGGCATTTATTTGTTGTTTTTAACCTCAGGGGAAACGTAGTTTTTCACAGAGATAATGTAGTTGCTTTAATTACTCTATGTTTTCTCATTTAGACCTCCGGTTATGTTTTCATTATAATTTATTTTGAAAAATCTGTACTGCTTTCTTCAATGCTTCTTTTGTTGCAGCATCCGTAATAATATTATTGTCGTCAATTTTTGTTTTAGCAAAAGAAACCAAAACATTGGTTTCATCCACATCCGCTTCAATTACATTCAATACATCTATCAAAGACTGATGTGCTTTTTGGCCTGATGAAGAAGCCGTAATTAGCAATACAGGCTTTCGCGAAAAGGAAGAAGAAGAAACCGTCCAGTCAATTGCGTTCTTCAACGTTCCGGGAATGCCCATTGCATATTCCGGCGTTGAAATAATAATTCCATCTGATGAAACTATTTGTTGTCTAAAATCTTTCACGCTGTCTATCACATTGTCTTTATCATCATCCGGATTGAAATGCGGAATATTTATCAAGCTATCAAGTTCTGTTATTTGTATATCATTTCCTAATAGCTTTTTTACCGCTTCAATATAACGATGATTGGTAGAGTCTTTTCTTGTGCTTCCACAAATAGCAAATACTTTTTTCATCAACATTAATCATTTTCAAAATCAAAATTTCTTACTTCTTTCAATACACTTTCGGCACTTGGAAAAACGGCCGTAACAATTGTATTTTTCGTAAACTTTCGCAATGCTTTTGACGTTGTTTTTCCTACGGAAAATAAAACGGTTTTATCATCAATATTATTCAAAGAAAAAAAACTTTCTACTGCACTCGGACTGAAAAATAAAATACCATTGTAATTTTCGTTTATCTTTTGAGGTAAAGCATTTGTTTCGTAAACTATTACTTCTGCTAAATTAATTGATTCGCGCAAAAGCTTATCAGGCAAAGTGTTCAGCCGCTGATTGCCGCAAAAAAACACGCAGGAATCTATTTCTTTATTCTCTAAAATTTTGTCTGCCAACGATGAAGCATTATGTTCGGTGCCTAAAATCATCTCTTCATTTATATAATTCAGCAACGCATCTTTTGTTGCGCCGGAAGTACAAAATATTTTCCAATCGGGCATTGTATTTATCTGTGCAAAAACAGTTTCTACGGCATTTATACTTGTAAATATTGCAGCAATTTTTTTGTTTGAATATTGTTTAATTTTTTCCTTGATTGAGTCATCATTAACAGATTTTGTTTCTATGAAATTGATGATATCAATTTGAATATTTGAAGATTTAGCTTGCTGTACCAAATCTTCTGAAATTGATTTTGTGCTTAATATTTTGATGAGTTTAATCATTATTTCTTTTCACGCGCCAAGAAAAAGAAAGCAAAGAACACAACATTGAGTAGTTTGCTCTCGTTAATTTTTAATAAGAATTTATTTTTGTACAATTGCTTTCACAATTTCCTCCGCACCATTTTCTAATAATTCCTTTGCTGCCAAAACGCCCAGTTCATTGGCATTTGCAGCAATTGTTTCTTTTTCTATTTCTAATTTCTGTTTTCCATCGGGGGAGAGAATATTTCCTTTGAAAAAAATTTTATCATCTGCAAATTCTGCGAAAGCGCTTATAGGTGTTGAGCATCCACCCATTAATGTTTTTAAAAAATCGCGTTCAATCTTCGTGCATAAGGCTGTTTGTTCATCATTCAAAGAATGAATTTTTTCAAACGTTACTTTATCATCATTTCTGCACACCACCATGATGGCGCCTTGTGCGGGCGCGGGCAACATCCAATCAATCTCTATTGATGTTGTCGGGCGTTCATTAATGCGCTCTAAACCTGCTGCGGCAAATATGGCTGCATCCCAATTATTTTCGTGCAGCTTCCTCATTCTTGTTTGCACATTTCCGCGTAAATTTTCTACCGTTATGTTTGGGAATTTATGTAATAATTGTGCTTTCCTTCTTACCGAACCTGTTGCAATGATTCCTTCCAAAATTCTTTGTTCATCGGCATTTGACAGAAAATATTTTTCATATACAGATTCATTTTTATATACAAACAAATCTTTATGATTCGCACGTTTGAGTACTGCAGCCTGAATAATTCCCTGCGCTAGTTGCGTTGGCACATCTTTCATAGAATGAACGGCAATATCTATTCTGTTGCTGAGTAAATAAGCATCGAGTGTTTTGGTAAAAACACCTTCCACGCCCATCGCGTAGAGCGGCGTTACCAAGTCCAGATCACCTTCGCTTTTTACAGGAACAAGTTGAGACGGAATATTGAATTGAAATAAGAGATTTTGTACATTTTGCGCTTGCCATAATGCCAGCTTGCTATCGCGCGTACCAATGCGAACAATTTTGCTCATACACCTTTTTTATCGGGATTTTGGGCAATAAAATCGTGCAGCGCTTCGATGTAAGTACATCCCGGCGCAGTATGATGTTCGCGCATTTTTACAGCTAATTTTTTTACCGCATTTTGTATGGCTTCTTCCTGTTGTTTTTCAGTTTGCAGCACTTCCGGATTTAATGTTTGATACCAAGGGCAAACATTCATATCAGACAAAGATTTTTTAGCCGCACGTATAAACGGAGCATTTCGCCGCATTTTGTACCAATCGAAAAACTCATCAATGTATTCGTTAATGATTTGCTTAACTTTTGGTATTTCTTTTTCGCGCATCTGCAAAGTGGCATCATTCATTTTGGAAAGATCGTCCACATTTACCATAATGGTCTGTGGCCTTTCTTTTAATGCAATGTCAATGTTATTAGGGATGGAAAGATCGATTAATATTTTTTTACTGTCGCCTAGTAAATCGTTTTTATACAAAACGGGCTGAGGCGCATTTGTTGCTACGATGATGATATCAGCATCGTTTGCTTTCTCAGGAAGTTGTTCATAAGCAGCAAACCGAATACCCAATTCATTTGCCAATTCTTTTGCCTTATCAACGCTTCGGTTGATGAGCGTAATATTTTTTGTTCCAAGATAATCAATCAAATTTTTACAAGTATTTCTGCCAATTTTTCCCGTACCGATGATAACTATTTTTTTACAGGAAAAATCTGTACAATGATACTTGAGAAACTGAATGGCTGCAAACGCTACGGAAACCGTACCACCACTGAAATCTGTTTGATTTTTAATTACTTTGGACGATTCAAAAACGGTATTAGTCAGCCTTTCCATAAATGCACCGATGCTGCTATTTTCTTTGGCAATACGCACTGCATGCTTTAATTGTCCGATAATTTCATAATCGCCAAGTATTTGTGAGTCTAAACCGGAAGCCACAGAAAATAAATGATTAATAGCTTCCGTTCCTTTTTTGGTGTATGATATTTCTTCAAATACACTTATATCTCCTGCCGTTTCGCTGCATAAAATATTTTTCAAAACTTTGGACGAAGGTGCAACTCCATAGATTTCTGTTCTGTTACAAGTAGATAGAACAAATATATTTTCTAATCCATTGTCTTTGGCTTTTTGCAGTATGGAAATATGTTGGTTGTCGTTTAATGCAAACCTTCCCCGAATGTTTACATCGTTTTTTTTATAATTAATGCCTGTAATATAAAAGTGTTGAATGTCCATCTCCTCGTAATGCATTATTTGAATAGTAAAATCAAAGAGACCTTTTATAATCTTCTTTGTTTTTTAACGCTTGCAAAGTTAATTCTACACAGTTGTGGAAAAAAATGATATTAGTCATGTGAATGTCATATTTTATACTGACTTTCATTATGTTATTAAATAAAAAAGCCCTCATCTTTTCGATGAAAGCTTTCCATACTTACTAAACACAACTATTATTTTTTAGATTTCTTTTCGACAGCTATCGCCGTTTCTTGCAGGTCATTGTCATCTTCCTGAACAACCGGCTCTTCAGGCATTAATTGTTCATTTAATTTTACTCTTATCTTAGCTTCTATTTCTCCCGCGAGTTCCGGATTATCAATTAATAATTGTTTTACAGCATCGCGTCCCTGCCCAAGCTTGCTTCCGTTATAACTAAACCAGCTTCCGCTTTTCTGCACAATTCCGAGCTCAACTCCCATATCGATAATTTCACCGGTCTTGCTGATTCCTTGCCCAAACACAATATCAAATTCCGTAAAACGGAATGGAGGTGCTACCTTATTTTTTACCACTTTTACTTTTACTCTGTTGCCGGTAGCTACATCGCCATCTTTGATTTGTGCCATTCGCCTAATATCCAACCGCACGGAAGCATAAAACTTTAAAGCATTACCTCCGGTAGTGGTTTCAGGATTACCAAACATTACGCCTATTTTTTCGCGCAGCTGGTTAATGAAAATACATATTGTATTTGTTTTGCTGATGGTTGCCGTAAGTTTACGCAAGGCCTGGCTCATTAACCTTGCCTGTAAGCCCATTTTACTGTCGCCCATTTCGCCTTCCAGTTCTCCTTTTGGCACTAAAGCCGCGACAGAATCTATTACTACAACATCTACGGCACCGGAGAGAATTAAGCGGTCAGCAATTTCCAATGCCTGCTCTCCATAATCCGGCTGGGATATCAAAAGATTATCAACATCAACTCCTAATTTTTGCGCATAACTTGAGTCGAAAGCATGCTCCGCATCCACAATGGCACAAATTCCTCCTTTCTTCTGCGCTTCCGCAATTACATGCGTGGCAAGTGTAGTTTTACCTGAGGATTCCGGCCCGTAGATTTCGACTATTCTTCCACGTGGCAAACCGCCGACTCCTAAAGCCATATCCAATCCGATGGAGCCCGTAGAAATGGTTTCTATTATCCGATTCGGCTTTTCGTTCATCATCATTACACTTCCCTTACCAAAGTCTTTATCGATTTTGTCTATTGTTAATCGAAGCGCTTTTAATTTTTCAATATTGTCTGTACTCATATATGTAAAGTTATGCTGTTACAATTTTTCGAAAATCAAAATTAAATAAATTAATTGAATAAATAACTAATAATTTTAGTAATTATTTTGATAATATTTTTAGCTTACTTTATTCTTTTAGGCAGAAATTCATTATAACCTTGTTTTCTTAAAAACATTGTCTACAGATATTCATTAGGCAGTACGATGTTTGGGCAATTATATTTATTATTTCACTTTTCGTATAAAAAATCATTGTGCATTCAATGAGTTCTCATTTAGTTTTTTTTTATTTGCAAAGAAGCGGCTTCCAAGGCAACGCTTTTATTAAATACATCAGATATGGCAATAAAAATTCTGGTAACGGGCGGCACTTTCGATAAAGAATATGACATGATTAACGGAAAGCTTGATTTCGAAAAAACACATGTGCCGGAGATGCTGAAACTCGGCCGCTGTACTGTGCCGATTGATGTGAAAACCCTCATGATGATTGATAGCCTTGAGATGACAAATACCGACCGTGAATTGATCCTGCAAAATTGTAAAACAGTAGAAGGGGATAAAATTTTATTAACGCACGGCACAGATACTATGCCCGTAACTGCGGCTTATCTAGCAGCAGCCAAACTTGAAAAAACAATCGTATTAACAGGCGCAATGATTCCGTATAAGTTTGGTAGTTCAGATGGTTTTTTTAATCTTGGATCAGCGCTTGCTTTTTTGCAAACATTGCCGCACGGCGTATATGTAGTAATGAATGGAAGATATTTTAAATGGGATAATGTATATAAAAATAAAAAAACGGGATTTTTTGAAGAGCCGGAATAAGACACTTATTATTTTTTGCAGTAAAAACGTACATGGATTTTGAGCATGATATAAAAAAATCTGACGCAAATTTTTCTATCAAAAAATTACTCTTCTTCTTTTTTCTCTATTCCTTCGGAACGGAATATTTTCATCTGATCAATAATATACTGGTCTAACAATAAATCATTCATGGCTACCAACTTATCATAAGTTGGCGCATAATTACTAATAAAATAATTAAGCGAATCATCATTATTCATTCCGCTAAATTTCGACACTATGCTTTTTGTAAATCTTCTTTTTACATAATTATCCTGCTCCCCCTGAATGGCAAACCGCTGATTGATCTTTGCTCTTTTTTTCTTTTTAAAGTTTAAAGCATCGGATACAGAACCTATATCCAGCAGGCTTGCTTTTTTATCCATCGTATTAATAGGCACTTCTTGCCCCATTAACTTAGCATGCTCCTTCCATTTGTTATCGCCCATAGATATCTTAGACTTTTTGGGATTGAATATGTTGGCATATTTTTCCCTTGCAGCAATGGAATCTTTGTTGCCGCCTGAATGTACGGTTACAGTTCCTAAATCATGAATACCGTTGGCAAAACCGGTATTGTTGTCAATATAAATATTAAAACTTGTAAAAGATGTAAGATAAGTGAATGGATAAGCGGATATCATTTTCCCTTTGAAATAAAATTCCAGCGTATCGGACTGTTGCATATTTATATTGTAATAGCCGGAATCATTTGTAAAGGCGCGTACACCCGCAGTTGTTTTTACCAATACACCGGACTTTGGTGTATGGTTTGCGCTGTCGCCTAAAAATACCCTTCCCCCGATTTTGATTTGTGCGGTTATGGTTGTGTGGGCAATAAAAACCAATATAACTAAATATAATAACTTCTTAAACATGCTTCCTGATTACCAAAAAATATAAATTTATTCTTTTTGTTGTTAATGACTTAATAAATAAAAATATTATGCCAAAAATGTATTCTATCTGTTAATATTTTACCTATGATTTTTCTAAATCGCGCGAAGGTAAATGAATTCGATGAATGCAAGGAATATAAAAATCCCCCGAAAAAATCCGAGGGATGAACAACTAAAAACCAATTTCAAAACATTACGAACTTCTGTCAATCGGGTTTTTTACCTTCCAAAAAAGTATTAATACTTGAAATATTGGTTCCTTTTTTGTCGTCTTTATCTACTGTGTATTTACTGTAATAATTCTCTGCAACATTACCGCCATCAAGCATTTCCAAATTGCGTCGCACATAAGCAGGAACATTTTCCAGATCGTTGTCTGAATCTTTATTGGAAAAATTATAAGAAAGATTGCGTAACTTTTGAATACGTTCTTCCGCTTTTTTTCTTTTCAATTCTTCTTCACTTAAATCATCTGCATTGTTTATAGCATTTGCAACATGTTGCGCTACAGTTTGCACATTCTCTTTAATTACCATTTCCATAGCATCTTCTTCCGTTACAGGAAAAATTGTTGAAATTTTAGGCTGAGGTTGCTGCGTTGCATTATTTTCTTTCACAGGATCGAGCGAAGGCTGCGAAGCATAAATATTGCTCGGCTTGCTCAGGAAAGTATGCGTATGCAAAGATTCCTGTTTTTGTATCACATTTTCCTCAGGCCTTTCTTCATATTGAAAATCTTGCACAGGCGAAGAAATATTTTCCGGCTGATCTTCTTTTAAAACAAAGCTCATATTTTCTTCTTCCAACACATCATTATCTGTAATATTTTGAATTACAGTTTGCTCAGGGCTTTCTTCAATGATCGTAGGTTCGAGTGATTCTTCCTTTTCGAGAACAGGCTGAATCGGTTCCGTTTTCTTTACATCTTCCTGAACAGGTTCTTCTTTCTTTATCTCTTCTTTAATAGAAACTACAATAGGTTTAGGCTCTAAAAAATCGTCCAAAGTAAGAATTACTTTTTCCTTTTCTTGTTGTGGAACAGTTTCTACTTTTTGTTTCTTTTCAAATGGGTCTTTATGTTCAAAGCCGGTCGCAATCAATGTTACAGCCAATCCTTTGCCTAAAGAATTATCAATACCCATACCTACGATTACATCTGTATGCTCGCCCGCTTTCTGACGTACAAAATCATTGATTAATTCAAACTCATCTGTACCGCATTCATAATCGCCCTCGCTTGTATTGATATTTAATAAAATCCATTTAGCTCCGCTGATATCATTATCATTCAACAAAGGAGAATTGATGGCATCTTCAATAGCGCTTTGCGCGCGGTCGTCACCTTCTGCTGTTGCACTACCAAGAATAGCCACGCCGCCTTTGCGCATTACGGTACATACATCAGCAAAGTCTACATTGATTTGTCCGTTGCTGTTAATGATATCTGTGATACATTTTGCTGCGGTGGAAAGCACATCATCTGCTTTGCCGAAGGCTTCCCGCATTTTAAGATTTTTATGTTGCATGCGCAGTTTATCATTACTGATTACGAGCAATGTATCTACATGCGGTTCCAATTCTTTAATGCCGCTCTCGGCTTGTCCCTTTCTGCGCGGGCCTTCAAATGAAAACGGCGTAGTAACAATGCCAACAGTAAGAATGCCAAGATCCTGACAGATCTTCGCAATGATAGGCGCGCCGCCGGTTCCGGTGCCACCACCCATGCCGGCGCAAACAAATGCCATTTTGGTATTTACTTCCAAAATGCGTTTTATTTCTTCAAGAGATTCTTGTGTAGCCTGCTTACCCACTTCCGGATTGGCGCCTGCCCCTAAGCCTTGCGTTAAGTGCGGGCCGAGCTGAATTTTATTGGGAATAGCGCTGTTATCCAATGCCTGTGCATCGGTATTGCATATAATGAAATCTACATTGTCTATCTTTTGAGAAAACATGTGGTTTACGGCATTGCCGCCGCCGCCGCCAACGCCTATCACTTTAATGATGGAAGAACGTTGCTTCGGAATATCAAAGTCTATCATAATTTTTTCGATTTTAATGGTTAGTCAGTAATTTATATTGAGTTAATAATTTTATTCCATTACATGATCTTCCTCTTCTTTAAAGATATCGATCAAACTGTCTTTGAATTTGCTCCAAAATTTAGAAGGCGATTTTGGCGCTTTTATTTTCGGCGCTTTTTCCGTTTTCACTTCAGGAGTATTTTCTTCAATCTTATTTACAGGAGCTTCAACTGTCAGGATTGATTTCGGTTCTGCTTTAGGAACATTCGATTTCTGAAAATTCTTGCTTTTATTTTCATAATCGCTTTCGCCTTTCAGGATCAACCCGAGACAAGTAGCGTACACCGGATTTTTCAATTGCTCTATATGGTTCGGCGCTAAATGTTCGTTGGGATAACCGATACGCGCATTCAAGCCGGTAACGTATTCCGTTAATTGTTTTAAATGCTTCAACTGTGAGCCGCCACCTGTGAGAATGATGCCGCCGTTGAGTTTGCGATTGTCTAAACCTACCTGCTTCAAATGATATGTTACAAATTCCAATATTTCCGTCATACGCGCCTGAATAATATTTGCAAGATTCTTAACGCTTATTTCTCTTGCAGGCAATCCTCTCATGCCCGGAATGGTAATGTACGCGTTCGTTTTTGCTTCATCTGTCAAGGCAGAACCAAATTGTTTTTTCATAGCTTCAGCTTGTTGTTTTAATACGCCCAAACCGAGCTTAATATCATTTGTGATATTTTCACCGCCAAAAGGAATGACGGCAGTATGTTTTAATACGCCTTCGTAAAATACCGCAAGATCAGAAGTGCCACCGCCAATGTCTAATACTGCAACGCCTGCTTCCATGTCCATATCGCTCAAAACCGCAGCAGACGAAGCTAATGGCTGAAGAACCAAATCTTTCGTTTTTAATCCGCTTCTTTCCACTGCACGGTTAATATTTCGAATAGCATTTCTGTCCCCGGTAATGATGTGAAAATTTGCGCCTACTTTTACGCCGTTGTATCCGATCGGATCTTTGATAAATTGAAAATTATCCACATGAAAATCCTGAGGTATTACATCAATAATTTGATCGCCTGCGGGAATAAACGTTTTACGCTGATCAGCAATTAACTGATCAATTTCATAACGCTGTATTTCCACTTCAGGATTTTGGCGTACAATATCGCCGCGCGTTTGAAGGCTCTTGATATGATGCCCTGCAATGCCAACATACACTTCGTTGATGTCCAAATCCGGATTGCTTTGACGACAATTTTCCATAGCAGTTTCTATTGCACGCATAGTCTGGTCAATGTTTAATACCTGACCATGCTGTACGCCATTGCTTGGCGCATGCCCAAAGCCAAGAATTTCCAGCTTGCCTTGTGTATTTTTCCTGCCTGCAATAGCAGCAATTTTTGTAGTGCCAATATCAAGGCCTACTATAATCGGCGCATCAGGCCTAAAGTTGGGCTCAATGGAATCCTCATTGCCAAGAGGAGAGTGATTTGTGTTTTCGTTCATTGTTTGTATGGTTTTTTAGTTGTTGTATGAATATTTATTTTTTTCTTCTTATTTAATAAATGCGGCAGCAGATGCTTTACGGATTTAATCGTATCAGTGCTTTCCGTTTTGGCTTTCTGCGGCGTTTTTATTATTGGACTTATATGCTTAGCAGAATCAACAATCAGATTAGTCAACAGAGAATCGTCTGAAGCATGTTGATTAAGATAAGACGAATCATTGCCATTCGCAGCAACTACCTGCCCTGCATATTCAACATTTATACGCTGATATTTATTAATGCCTGCTTTACTTAAAACTTGTTTATAAAAACTATACAGCCGGTTAAATTTATCCTGTAAATCATCAACATTTCCAATCGTTATAATAGCATTGCCGGCAACCGGTACGATTTGAAATTTCGCATCCGGGGTTATATTAATCTGCGATGTAAATGCCATCCAAAGAGAATCGTTTATGATAAAACATGCCAACGTTTTTGCCTGTTGCAATAACAAACTGTCCGGCGAAGACAACTTCTGCTTATCGGTGGGGAAGCCTGTAATAACAGGCACTCGTGCCAAAACATTCCTGTTTGTAGGTAAATAATTGGCTGCACTATCTATGTAAAAAGAATTTCCGTTTAAAGTAAAAATTCTCGCTACAGGATCATTCTCTTTCAATTCCGCCTGTAAAATTTGATTGTTGTCAAAATATAATTTTGCATCTTTAATCCATGCATCTTTTTTCAATTGTGTTTCTATCATGCGCAAATCAATTGCATTGATAGGCTTGCCAATCTTTCCGCCGTTTTCTTGTATTTCAATTTTAATACCGTCTTCATCCACGAAAACTTGTTTTGCATTTTCAGCAACATCTATATTTATTCCTTTGCAATTTTTTTCGCCCTTTTCTTTTGCTCCGATAAAAAGAAATCCTATTGCCGCGATACCGAGCAACAGCCATAATGATGATATGAATTTCTTTTTAAACATTTTATTGTGTTTCCAAAATTTTTTTTACGGGAATTAATAATTCATCTATATCTCCGGCGCCGCAAAATGCCACCAGACGCGGATTTTCAGTTTTTATAACTTTTAATAATTCTTCTTTTGATACAATTCTTTTATTTTGATTTTCCATTTTATTTAAAATCAGTTCGCTTGTAACGCCTTCCATCGGCAGCTCGCGCGCAGGATAAATCGGCAACAAAATAATTTCATCAGCTTTGTCTAAAGCCTTCGCAAAATCATCAGCAAAATCTTTTGTACGGCTGAATAAATGCGGTTGGAAAATGATTGTAAGCTTATCATTAAACAAACTGCGGATGCCGCTTATTAACGCATTTATTTCTTCCGGATGATGTGCATAGTCATCAATTAAAACATGTTTATCGTCTTTCAGATAATATTCAAATCTTCTTTTAACACCCTTGAAATTTGCAACTGCATGTTTTATTTTTTCTTCATCAATATTTAAATACTTTGCTATAGCTATTGCTGCTACTGCATTTTCGATATTGTGCAATCCGCCGATATGCAATTCAAAATCTTTTATGATTTGATTTTTATAAGAAACATCAAAATGATATATGCCGTTTGCAACGCTTCTGTTAAGATGAAAAACATCGGCAGACGCATTATCAAAACTGTATGTCAAATGATTATCTGCAGACAATTCATTTCCCCTTTTTAATCCGAACTTACTTAATAAAAGCCCTCCGCTTTTTACTCTGGAAGCAAATTGTATATAAGCATTTTCCACTTCAACGGCTGTGCCGTAAATATCCAAATGGTCGGCATCCATTGCTGTTACAACTGCAATATCCGGCGAAAGTTTTAAGAAAGAACGATCATATTCGTCAGCTTCAATCACACTTACATTCTTATTTTCACTGGCCCAAAAATTACTTCCGTAGTTTGCGGAAACGCCACCGAGAAAAGCATTTGAGCCATATCCGCTATCGCATAATATATGTGCGATAAAAGTAGTAATCGTGGTTTTGCCATGCGAACCGCCAACACATATATTAAATGATTGCTCGGTAATCCATTGCAATACATCACTTCTTTTTACTACCAGAAAATTATTATCTCTGTACCACACAAGCTCTTTTTGTGTTGCAGGAATTGCAGGCGTATAAACAACAACATCAACATCTTTAGGAATGAGATCAACATTTTCTTCATAATGAATTTTAATTCCTTCCTGCTCCAACAGCAAGGTCAATGGCGTTTCTTTACGATCATACCCTTTTACTTTAACACCTTTACTATTGAAGTATCTTGCCAAAGCGCTCATGCCGATACCTCCAATACCGATGAAATAAATGTTCTGTATGTTGTTTATATTATTCAATTGTTTTCAAAATTTCTTTTGCAATAATTTCATTTGCATTTGTTACGGCAAGTTTTCCAATATTCTCTGACAATGTTTTACAGCGTTGCTCATCCATCAATAAATCAGTAACCGTTCCGAATAATTTTATACTTGCTTCATCGTCCGGAATCATTTCTGCGGCATTTTTATCAACCAGTTGTTGTGCATTCACAGTCTGATGATCTTCGGCGGCATGAGGATAAGGAACAAATACCACAGGCTTCTTTGCTACACTCAATTCAGCCACAGACATAGCGCCAGCGCGCGATATAACAACATCTGCTGCAGCAAAAGCTTTATCTACATCCTGAATAAATTCGCCGACCCAAATATTATTGGGATATAATTTTCCGTGATTGATATAACGCTGCGCATGGTTTTTACCTGTTTGCCAAATTAACTGAACATCCAATGTGGCAAGATCCATTGTATGCGCCATTATTACTTCGTTGATGCTTTGCGCACCGAGGCTTCCGCCGATGGCGAGAATCGTTTTCTTATTTTCATTTAAGCCGAAAAACTGAATTCCTTCCTCGCGAGTTACGGTCGATTCAGTAATAATTTTTCTCACGGGATTTCCTGTGATTATTATTTTATCAGCAGGAAAAAATTTCCCCATTCCTTCTGATGCAACAAATATTTTAGTTGCATGTTTTCCCAATAAAATATTGCTCTTGCCGGCAAACGAATTGGACTCGTGAATAAAAGTAGGGATGCCTTGCTTTTGCGCATATTTCAAAACAGGATATGTTGAATAACCTCCTACGCCGATGACTGCAACAGGCATAAAATCTTTAAAAATATTTTTTACCTGATAAAAGCTTCTTACAATTTTAAAAGGCAGCGTAACATTTTTTAAAATTGAACTTCTGTTGAAACCCGCAATATCCAGGCCTTTTATAGTATAACCTGCTTGTGGAATTTTCTCCATTTCCATTTTCCCTTTTGCGCCTACAAAAAGAATTTCCAAACTGCTGTCCAAACCTTTCAAAGCATTGGCAATAGCAACTGCAGGGAAAATATGACCGCCTGTACCACCGCCTGCGATGATAATTTTTTTGCCGTATTTATTTTCTTTCAAATCCATTCTTCACATTTTTAATTTATTGCAACAGCCGGTTCTATTTCTTTAGTTTCCGGTTCTCCTTTCGTAATTGTTTCCACCACTTTCTTTTGTGTACCGCCTTCCATTTTTTCTACATTTGAAGCTACGCTTAGAATAATTCCAATTGCTGCGCAAGTGAATAAAAACGAACTTCCGCCCATGCTTATCAGCGGCAATGTAACGCCCGTAACAGGCATGATATTTACGTTTACCGCCATATTGGCAATTGCCTGAATTATCAATGTAAAACTCAATCCCAACGCAAGGAATGCGCCGAACGCATAAGGACATTTACGGAATATTCTTATACATCTGTACAAAAAAACGAGATACACAAAAATGACGAATACACCGCCTATTAGTCCATATTCTTCTATAATGATGGAATAAATAAAATCATTATACGCTTGTGGTAAATAATTTCTTTGACGGCTGTTGCCCGGGCCAAGCCCAAACAATATATTGCCGTTTGCAATTGCAATTTTTGCCTGCTGTACCTGATAAGGCACTTCTTTATCTTTCGAAAAAATAAAGTCTTCCACGCGGGTTCTCCATGTTGCAAAACGTTTGAATGTGGAATGGTTTTCTTTTACGGCTTCCGCATTATCATCGGTATCGTTGGGATTGGACGCATGATGAATTACAGCTGAAGAAACCAGTAGGAAAATAGGAATGGTTGCCGCAGCGATAACCAATAAAATATGTTTTGTATTTACACGCCCGATAAACATCAGCAGCAAAGATGTTGCACCTGTAAGCAATCCATTGGAAAGATTTGCGGGAAATATCAATAAGCAAGTAATGGCAACAGGAATGAATATGGGAAGAAATCCTTTACGAAAATCTTTAATTACTTTTTGCTTGCGGCTGAGTTGCCTTGAAATAAACATGAACAAAGCAAGCTTTGCAAAATCGCTTGTTTGAAAAGTCATGTTGATGATAGGCACTTTTATCCAGCGGCTTCCATCATTTATTTCAGCGCCAAAAAACAAAGTATAAAACAATAAAGGAATAGATATGATATACAGAATGATTGCTATTCGAGAATACAACGCATAATTGATACGATGAAGAAAATAAATAACAGCCAGTCCAAGTATGATAAAAACAATTTGTTTAAAAAGATAAACTTCCGTGTTGCCGTGGTTCATTTTATACGCTAAAGATCCTGTAGCAGAATACACAACCAACATAGAGATTAATGCCAGCAAAGCCACGCAAGCCCAGATATACCTGTCGCCTTTGGCTTTTTGCGTAAGCCCTTTGAAGGAATAATCAATATCTAATAAATCGTTTATCATTTTTTATAAAATCTTTTTTCACACAATGGAACAAAGAAGACGAAAGAGAACAAAGAATATAAACAGATCATTGTTGTATCGTAATATTCATTATATTCTTTGTGTGAAATTTTGTTACAATTCTTTTACCGCTGCTTTGAATTGATCTCCTCTGTCCATATAATTTTTAAATAAATCAAAACTTGAACAACCAGGGCTTAACAATACCACATCATCTTTTTCAGAAAGATTATAGGCTGCATTTACTGCGTCCGTCATCGATCTTGTTTCAACCATATTTGGAACAACATCTTTAAATGCCTTCACAATTTTTTCATTGTCCAAACCGAGACATACAATAGCTTTCACTTTTTCTCTAACCAGCTCTTCTATCATGGAATAATCATTGCCTTTATCTATACCACCAAGAATAAGTATGGTTGGCTTCGTCATACTTTCCAATGCAAACCAAACAGAGTTGAGATTTGTTCCTTTACTGTCATTAATAAAATCCACGCCTCGAATTGTTGCCACAAATTCCATCCGGTGTTCGAGGCTTTCAAATGTTTGAACGGCTTCGCGAATTTTTTCTTTGCGAATTTCCAATACCGATGCTGCGATGCCTGCCGCCATTGTGTTGTATTGATTGTGCTTACCTTTCAATGCTACGAAATCGTAGATGTTCATTTCCACACGTTCTTCCTGCGCTTTTATCATCATCTGATTGTCTTTAATGTACGCGCCTTTGCTTACTTCTTGTTTCATAGAAAAAGGTAATAGTGTTGAATAAATAGTTATTTTTCTTAAATATTCAGTAATTAATTCATCATCTAAATTGTAGATGAAAAAATCACTCGCTGTTTGATTTTCCGTTATCTTGAATTTGCTGTTGATATAATTTTCTATATCATAATTGTATCTGTCCAAATGATCTTCCGTAATATTCAATAAGATGGCTATATCCGGACGAAAAGTTTTTATATCATCCAATTGAAAAGAGCTTATCTCTGCTACATATAAGGATTTCGGGTCTTCTGCAATTTGCTTCGCGAATGAATAGCCGATATTGCCAACCAATGCACAATCTAAGCCTGCGGTTTTGCATATATGATAAATCAAAGAAGTTGTAGTGCTCTTTCCGTTCGTTCCTGTAATGGCAACAATTTTACTGCCGCCTTTATACCGATAAGCCAATTCTATCTCGCTGATAACAGGAATATTTTTAGCACGAATCTTTTGTATTATGTCCACTTTATTGGGAATGCCCGGACTCTTCATTACTTCTATTGCCGATAAAATTTTATCTTCAGAGTGATGCCCTTCTTCGAAATCGATTCCATTATCCTGCAATTCTTTTTTATAACTGTCTGCTATCTTTCCTGCATCGCTTACAAATACATCATAACCATGCTGCTTCCACAGCAATGCAGCGCCAACGCCACTTTCACCTGCACCGAGAATGCACATGAATGGTTTTGTATATTGTGTTTCGTTATTCATTAATATTCTTGTTAATCAAATAAAACTTATTGATCAGTTAAGACAGCTTATCTTATCTTCAATGTTGCAATGGAAAATACCACCAGCAACAAAGTCACTATCCAAAAACGTATTGCTATTTTATTTTCATGAAATCCTTTCTTTTGATAATGATGATGCAAAGGGCTCATCAGAAAAATCCTTCTGCCTTCGCCGTATTTTTTCTTTGTGTATTTGAAGTAAGAAACCTGTATCATCACGCTCAGGTTCTCCACTAAAAACACACCGCAAAAAATCGGAATCAATAATTCTTTTCGCACAATAATTGCCAGTGATGCAATGATTCCTCCAAGCGCAAGGCTTCCTGTATCTCCCATGAAAACCTGCGCCGGATAAGCGTTGTACCAAAGAAATCCTATACATCCGCCTATCAATGCACTGATAAAAATGGACAGCTCGCCAAGATTCGGGATATACATAATATTGAGATAGCCCGCCAATTGGTAGTTGCCCGAAACATATACCAATATGCCCAAAGCCATTCCTATAATGGCGCTTACGCCGGCAGCCAAACCATCCAAGCCATCAGTTAAATTAGCGCCGTTAGATACTGCCGTAATGATGAACGTTACTGCGAGTATATACACGATCCATGTATATTTTTCAGCGCCTTTGCCCATCCAACTTATCAATCTTTCATAATTGAATTCATGTCCTTTCACAAACGGAATGGTTGTGATAGGCGCATTCACACGCACATATTTTTGCTCTACACCATTTACGTTTCTTATAATTTGTTCGTTGCTGGTAATGCGGATCGTTTTATCAATCTTATTATTTGCAGGCACCACTTCGCGCTCCATCGTTACATTATTATTGAAATAAAGCGTTGCACCAATGATGATCCCAAGGCCTACCTGTCCTATAATTTTTGATTTACCGGCAAGTCCGTCTTTATCTTTCTTCTTATAATTTTCTCCGGCTAATTGTGCTTTCTTCCTTGCTTTCAGTTTTAAATAATCATCCAGAAAGCCGATAACGCCAAGCCAAACAGTACACAACAACATTAAGCGGACATATACCTTATGCAAATCTGCCAATAATAAAGTCGGTATAATGATCGATAATAAAATAATTACGCCGCCCATCGTAGGCGTTCCTTTCTTTTGTTGCTCACCCGCCAAGCCCAAGTCACGCACGGTTTCTCCGATTTGTTTCTTGCGCAAAAAATTAATGATACGCTTGCCAAACACAGTCGCAATAAACAGCGATAAAATAATCGCCATTGCCGCACGGAACGTGATATACTGGAACACTCCCGCACCCGAGATATTAAATTCCTGCTTCAACCATGTAAACAAGCTGTACAGCATTTTTTTTAATTAAGAATTAAGAATTATTGCATCCACGTATTCCTCCCGTCCATCATACAATTCCTGAAAAACATAGTACAGAAAATTTGGGCGTGCCACCAAGCTGCATCTTCAATTTCAAAACATCTTCACACATTCCGCTTGCTGTCGGGCTATCCGCTTGTAGTCCTCGCTGCACTGCGGGCTACCGCTTCTATCCCTCACGCGCTCAACGCCCTTACTAAAACCAAACCTTTACTATATCTTCATCATAATCTGCAAATCCACATTCAATCTATTTTTCCAACAGAAGAAACATCTCATCCAATACTTCCTTATCATCAAAGTGATGTTTCACGCCATTTATTTCCTGATACTTTTCATGTCCTTTCCCCGCTACAAGTATGATGTCTCCTTCATTCGCAAAACTGATAGCGGTTTTAATCGCTTCTCTTCTATCCACTATACTGATCGATTTTTTTCTTCCTGCGCTGTCCAATCCTGCTTCCATTTCTTTGATAATTACATTTGGATTTTCTGAGCGAGGATTATCACTTGTAAGAATAACTTTATCGCTCAGCTTCGCAGCAATGTCCGCCATCTCAGGCCTCTTTGTTTTATCTCTGTCTCCGCCGCATCCAACAACTGTAATAACTTGTTCGTTACCTTTGCGCAATTTTTTTATCGTAGATAAAACATTCTCCAAAGCATCGGGCGTATGTGCATAATCAACAATTGCAACAATCTTTGACGGACTTACCATATAATCAAATCTGCCCTCTGCTCCGTTTATCATACTCAACACGCGCAACACTTCATCTTCATTTTCTTTCAGACAAATAGCTGCGCCATAGACTGCGAGAAGGTTGTACGCATTAAACGTTCCTATCAGCCTGAAGTTTACTTCCTTATTATTGACCAGCATTACCAAACCTGTCAAAGCATTTTCCAAAATCTTTCCTTTAAAATCGGCTGCAGTTTTTAAGCTGTAGAAATACTTTTTTGCTTTGGTATTCTGCAGCATCACTTTGCCATTTTTATCATCTGCATTTGAGATTGCAAAAGCCGAAGAAGTAAGATTATCGAAGAAGCTTTTCTTCACACGTATATATTCATCAAATGTTTTGTGATAATCAAGATGATCGTGTGTAATATTCGTAAACAAAGCGCCTTTAAAATTCAATCCGGAAATCCTATGCTGATGAATAGCATGGCTGCTACACTCCATGAAAACGTGTGTACATCCGTCTTCTACCATATTTGCCAACAACTCACTTAAAGAAATTGCATCGGGCGTAGTATGCGTAGCAGGAATAATTTCATCTCCTATTTTATTTTGCACCGTACTTATCAATCCGCATTTATAACCAAGTCCTGTAAATAAATTAAACAACAAAGTCGCAATAGTCGTTTTTCCATTCGTGCCTGTAACGCCCACCAATTGCAGTTTTTCAGAAGGCGCATCGTAAAAATTATGCGCAATGATAGCTGCTGCTTCATGCGAATTGGTTACTTGTATATACGTTACATTTTCTTTTATATCTTCCGGCAATACTTCACACACAATTGCATTCGCACCAAGACTTATGGCTTTATCTATAAAAGCATGCCCATCGCTTTGTACGCCTTTCAAAGCCACGAACAGTGTGCCTTTCGTTACTTTTCGCGAATCTATTTGAACGGAAATTATTTCTTCGTTCAGCAATCCGCTCACTTTTGTGAGGCGTACTTTATGCAATATGTCTTGTAAAGTTTTCAATCGCTCTTATATAATATTAATTATTCAAAACAAGGTTTATTAATTGCCCTTTTGCAACAGGCGCACCAAAAGCCAACGATTGCTGCGCAACACGCCCAACACCTTTTACATTTACTTTTAATCCTAAACTTTCACATAAATACAAAGCATCTTTTAAACCCATTCCCGAAAGATCAGGCATAGAATTGTTGGAAGAAAAAGTTTGCCGAACCAATTTTCCTGTATTGTTGCTATCTCCCGAAAGCATTGCCCACTGCGTGCTTGAAGCTATGTCGCTTGTATATTTTATTCCAAAATTATTTGCAAAGATTTGCAACTCATTGGCTGCTCCCAGATAGTTATAATTTTTATTAGCAGATTTTAAACTGTCTAGTGCGGCATACTGTATTTGATTGTTGCGGCGTACATACAAAGTATATAAGCGTTCCGCAATTTCTTTAAACACAGGCCCAGCAACGGCCGCGCCATAATATAAATGAGAATGCGGGCTGTTCACTATTTCTACAACGCAAGTATATTGCGGGTTATCAGCAGGAAAATATCCAGCAAAAGCAGATTGATAAATTTTATCTGCATAGCCATGCGAACCGTTTGCAACAAGTGCAGTACCCGTTTTTCCGCAAAGCTTAAAAGGTAAATCTTTCAATAATGTATAGCCGGTTCCGTGCGGATCGTTGCAGACACCGTACAAACAAGTCTGCAATTGCTTAACAACATTAGCATCTGCAACCACACGTGTTTGAACTGGATCTATATGTTTAGTAACATTGCCATCGAAAGTAATATCGGAAACAAGATAAGGCTTCATCATTTTGCCATTATTGGCAATTGCATTATACAGCATCGCAATACTCAACGGCGCTATCAAATTACTGTACCCAAACGCCATCCATGGCAATGAAGTTGCGCTCCAGATTTTATCTCCGGGTTGTGTAATATAAGGACTTCTTTCGCCTGTTAAATCAATTCCCGTAAGATTTCCCAAACCCAGCTTCTTTATATGATTGATAAATTGCATCGGATGATCTTTATAAGCAGCATATACCAATTTCGCCATGGCTACGTTGGAGCTTGCTTCAAATGCCTGCAATACATTATTGGCATTTTCATCATCTTCCGCATCATTCACCGTTCTTCCATTAACTGTCCAGTGGCCGCCATCTAAGCTGATAGGTGCATCCAACGAAGTTTTACCATCGGATAATAATGCAAGCATTGTTGCGAGCTTAAATATTGATCCGGGCTCAGTCGGGAGAATTGCATAGTTCATGTCTTCCCAATAACTTCCGTCGGGGCGGCGGCCTAAATTTGCAATTGCTTTTACCTTTCCTGTTTTTACTTCAATTACAATTGCGGTGCCGTGCTGCGCCTGATTTCCAACCATCATTTTCATCAAAGCATTCTCCGCAATTTCTTGTATATGAATGTCGAGATTAGAAATAATATCCTTACCGTTTTGCGGTTCAATATCCGCCGCTTCATCTACGGGAATAGCAACACCGCCCGCTATAAAACGAACCAAACGCTTACCCGGCGTTCCTTTTAATAATGTATCGTATGTTGCTTCCAATCCCACGTTTTGTGAATTTTCTCTATCCAATCCAATTGTTCTGTAACCCAACATTTGATAAGGATTTAACCGAATATTTTTTACCTCCGCAATAAACCCGCTTTTATTTCTTCCCTCTCTCACCAAAGGCAATTTTTGCAACGCCTGGTATTGCCTGTAATTCACACTCTTTTTTAAAAGAAAATATCTCGATTCGCGCCTGTATCCGTCTCTCAGCAATTGCTTATAATCATCCTCTGTTTTGTCTTTAAATAAATTTGCCAAGCCTACGCTCAAAGAATCTATATTTTCCTTAAACCGTTTTCCGCTTTTCTCTCTAAGGCCGTCTGCACCAAAATCTATATATATATCAAACTGCGGAATGCTGGTACTCAGCATCTGCCCGTTATCGCTGTAAATTGTTCCCCGGTCTGCGGCTATTTCCTGTATTTTCTGATGCAGGCTGTCACTCATACTCTCCCAATATTTCCCCTGCACTTGCTGTATATAAAAAGCCTTGCCTATAATACCGGCGCCCATTATTATGATTATAATAAAACACAGATAAACCCTCCACAATATGTCACGCTTTACATCCATCATCCCTTGCGATTCAAACTATCTGCCTTCAAAAGTTTTATATGCATCGGCGGAATCCCGCTTATTTTCAATCCCTTTTCCTCCACAGCTTTTATCAATTCCGTTTCGCGTGTCTGATACATCAATTCACTTTTAAGTGTCTTGTATTCAAACTGCAAATCCTTAATATCTTTATTCGTCTGGCTGATGTCGCGAATCGTTTTATCGGCATAATGCCCGTTCGCGATATACAACACAGTAAGCACAGCCAGGAAAAGAAAGAAACTGATGTTCTTTGTAATCCACTCATAGCTAACCATCCTTCGGATAGCAACTTTCTTTTTCTTCTTATCAATTACCTGTTCAGCCAATGTTTCTTAATTATGTTCAATATTAAAAAGCCGGAATATCATTTTTTACACGCATTTTTCCGGTTTATATTATTTCATATTCGGGCGTGCCGCCAAGCTGCATTTCCACAGCTCTATCTCCAACCAAATCTGCCGCTTGCCGTCGGGCTGTGCAGGGGTTCGCTTCGCTACCGTGCGCCGTGGCGCGTGCCACTCTGCACCGCTCCTTCGTTGCGCCCTTACCATCCCTCACGCGCTCAACGCATTTTCAAAAACCCAATATTTATATCCAAGAACTTCCATTATCAATTAATGATATGTTACTCTCCGCTAACTTTTATATCTCATTCTATCTTCCCTTATTTATAACAAATTGCGGTTCAGTTTCTTTCCGCCACTCTCAGCTTCGCGCTTCTGCTTCTGCCATTTTCCTTCAACTCTTTCTCCGAAGGAAGAATCGGCTTTTTAGTAATCACTTTAAAAGGCTTTACTCTTTCCGAATTAAAAAACGGATGCTCTTCTTCCGCTTCAAAACTTCCCTGTTTGAAAAAATTTTTTACCAATCTGTCCTCCAGCGAATGAAAAGTAATTATCGCCGCTCTTCCACCCGCAATCAATACTTCGGGCAATTGCTCCAGCAGCGATTTCAATACATTCATTTCATCGTTTACCTGAATCCGCAACGCCTGAAATACCTGCGCCAGATATTTATTCGGATTTCCTTTTACCACCGGCGCAATCATATTTTTAAAAGACTGCACGGTTGATAAAGCCGCAGCATTTCTATTATCCGTAATAAATTTTGCCAGCGTTTTAGAGTTGCTCACTTCGCCATACAAACTGAAAATATTTACCAGCTCTTTCTCGGTAGCATTTGCCAATATTTCTGAAGCAGTATGTTCCGATCTCCTGTCCATACGCATATCCAAAGGCCCGTCAAACCGAATGGAGAATCCGCGTTCGCCCTCATCGAATTGATGGCTGCTCACACCCAAATCTGCCAAAACTCCATCCACTTGCGGATATTTGTGCAACCGTAAAAATCTTTGCAAATGCATAAAATTTTGCGGAATGAAAATGATACGTTCATCTTCCGGCAAATTTTTCTGCGCATCCGCATCCTGGTCAAAAGCAATCAGCTTACCTTCCTTTCCCAATCTTTCCAAAATTCCTCTGCTGTGCCCGCCGCCACCGAAAGTGCAATCCACATACACGCCATCGGATTTAATTTGCAAAGCATCCAAAGACTCCGTATATAAAACGGGTACATGGTATGCTTGTGACGGATTATTCATTTTTATTATCGGGTTTTACCATTACTTCCTGTGCCAAATCACTGAAAGCTTCCGGTGAAAATTCTTCAAAGAGCTTTTTATAAACAGCCGCATCCCAAATCTCAATTTTATCTACTGCCGCTGCGAGAATGATATCTTTTGAAAGTCCCGCGAAATCGCGTAAGGTGGGCGGCAACAACAATCTTCCTGCAGTATCGGCTTCCACTTCAGTGGCACCGCCGAGAAATTGCCTGCGAAAGGAACGCACTTTAGGGTCAAATTCGTTCAGCTCACTTATTTTTGCATGTAAGGGTTTCCAGGTTTGAACGGGATAAAGTGTTAAGCATTTTTCGAATCCCCGGTTAATAACGAAGCGCAACTCTTCCTCCGGCAATTGTTTTTTAAAGCCGGCGGGCAAAAGGAATCGGCCTTTTGCATCAAGAGTAACTTCATATTCACCGAGAAAATGCGCCATTAATATTGATTGTTGATAAAATTTTTACTTTCTACCACAAAATAACACTTTTTCCCACTTTTATTCAAAAAAAGTGTAACAGTATTTTATCCACACATATAAAATACCCGGAATATTGATTGGGTAAGGCTTGTAGGGGATTTGTAAATTTTATGCAGTGAACAAAATGTGCATAAATGTGCATAAATGTGAAGCAATGCTATTTAATTATAAAATAATAATTCCGGAATTAACCCTTTCTTTATTTTCCTTATATTTGTTTTTAAACATTTTTTAACTAAAAAAATATTCCATGAAGAAATTTTACATAGCAATCTTAATTTTTCTTTCCTGTTTAAACTGCCGGTTTTTATTCGCACAGTCTGATACCACTAAAATTGCAGAATGGACTTTTGAAACAACACCACCAACTACTGCTGGACCTTATACCGCCGATAGCGGGACAGGAAGCGCATTAAGTTCTCACGCAGGAAGTTCAACTTATTCAAACCCGGCAGGGAATGGTTCTTCTCATTCTCTTAGCTCTAATGGTTGGGCTGTTGGAGATTATTATCAATTCGAAGTTAGTGCAGCTGCTGTATCTTCTTCCGACACGCTTAAATTTGTATTTGATCAAACCGGAAGCGGTACCGGCCCTGCACATTTTATAATACAGACTTCTATAGATGGTACAAATTTTACAACCTTACCGGGAAGCGGCTATACTTTAATTGTTTCAAACTGGTCTACTACTACTTATCATACAGGATTTACTTATGCGTATGACTTATCCTCTTTTATCGGACAATCAGCTCTTTATTTAAGGCTTGTGGATACCAGTACAGTTTCTATTAGTCAATCTACAGGTGGAACTTCAGCTCTTGGTTCCGGTGGAACTAACAGAGTAGATAATGTTATGTTTATTTCTGTTTCAAAGAATACATTAACACCTGTAATCTTAGGCTCCTTTACAGCAGAAAAAGTTGCGGGCGGCGCTTTATTGCAATGGAATACAAAAACAGAAATCAATTCAGATCATTTTGAAGTTGACAAAAGTATAGACGGTAAAACATTTGCCCCTATTACAACTATTCCGACAAAGAACATTATTTCCGGAGCGGATTATTCTTATTTGGATAACACTTATAAAAGCGGCATTGCTTATTATCAATTAAAATTGGTAGATGCAGATAATTCTTATAAACTAAGTTCGACCGTTTCTGTAGGTAAAGCCAATACAAGCAATATTACCTTAAAGTACACATTAGTAAAAGATAAAGTAGAACTGAACGGTATTGTAAACGCAACGGATGCACGTATCGTCAATGTTTCGGGAACCGTTACTGCACATCAAATAATCACAAGTTCAAATTCGAAAATTGATGTTTCTACTTTACCGGCAGGTATTTATTTCATACAATTATCCGGTTCAACCCAAAAGAATTTGAAGTTTGTTAAACAATAACCTGAATTTAATATCACTCTTTCGCCATGGTTTACATACTTGCCATGGCATGTAAATCAACTCATATTCAAATGAGTTGATTTACAAAATTTTTTATAACAAATAGCATTTCGTTTTCCTCTTTGTCAAACAATATTTTCCCGGTCATTTGTTTTAAAGATTACAAACATTCGCCTTTGTGTATTGAATGAGTTGAGTTATCTTCGTGGCTCTTAAATTTTATTCTTATGAATTTGCATGAATATCAGGCAAAAGAATTATTGAAAAAATACAATGTTCCCGTACAGGAAGGAATAGCGGTAGAATCTGCTATGGCGGCGGAAGAAGCTTACCGGCAAATCAAAGCTGAAACCAATTCTAAGTTTGCAGTGATTAAAGCGCAGATACATGCCGGCGGACGCGGTAAAGGAACGATTAAAGAACATCCTGAACAGCATGGCGTGCAAGTAGTAAAAAGCGCGGAAGATGCAGTCGATGTTGCAAAGAAAATTTTAGGCGGCACTTTAGTAACTATTCAAACAGGCCCGACGGGGAAAAAAGTAAATAAAATATTTGTAGCGAAAGATGCTTACTATGACGGCCCAAGCCCGGTTAAGGAATTTTATTTATCTATTTTAATGGACAGAGCAAAAGGGCAAAACGTTATTATGTACAGCACCGAAGGCGGCATGGACATTGAAGAAGTAGCACATAGTACACCCGATAAAATTTTCAAAGAATGGGTGCACCCTTCAGGTGGTTTACTTCCCTTCCAAGCACGTAAAATTGCATTCAATCTGGGATTGAGCGGCGATGCTTTTAAGAATTGCATAAAATTTGTTACTAATCTATACAATGCATATGTGGGAACAGACGCAAGCATGCTGGAAATAAATCCTTTGTTTAAAACATCGGACGATAAAATAATTGCCGTAGACTGTAAGCTGAATATTGATGATAATGCATTGATCCGTCATCAGGATATTGCTGCTCTGCGCGATATATCTGAAGAAGATCCTACCGAAGTAGAAGCAGGCCAATACAATCTTAACTTTGTAAAACTTGACGGCAACGTGGGTTGTATGGTAAACGGCGCAGGGCTTGCGATGGCAACAATGGATATGATTAAACTCAGCGGCGGCGATCCGGCAAACTTCTTAGATGTTGGCGGTACGGCTAATGCGCAAACTGTTGAAGCAGGCTTCCGTATTATTCTTAAAGACCCGAATGTAAAAGCAATATTGATTAATATCTTCGGCGGTATCGTTCGTTGCGACCGCGTTGCAGCCGGCGTTATTGAAGCATACAACAAACTGGGCGATATTAAAATTCCTATCATTGTTCGTCTTCAAGGAACGAATGCCGAAGAGGCGAAAAAATTAATCGATGAAAGCGGTTTAAAAGTTCAGTCTGCAATTTTATTGAGCGAAGCGGCTGATTTGGTTAAGAAAGCGGTTGCTTAATTTTTTGTTTGCGATAAATACTAAAACGCTGTAATGCTTGGCAATACAGCGTTTTTTATTAGAATAATGCTGTATAAGCGATATTAACTTTCGCATTGTTCAATCCGAAATTATTGGTTTTATCTTTCCCGGATGCAATATTAAAATTGAAAATTCCGGCTTTGGTCTGAAATGCTAAACCGAAACCAAAACTCACAAATCCATCGTTGTACTTTGTTTGATTATTCTTAAACCGGCTTCCGCCAAAATCCGAAAATCCGAAGAAATAAGAATTCTTTGCAATCAAATAACGGTATTCCAAAGTGCCGACCGCATAAGCGCTCGCGTAAATACTTTGCTCCGCAAAGCCGCGCAGCAATTGATAGCCGCCCAATAAAAACATTTCATTATTGTAAATCGCAGGGCTTTGGTATAAACCGACATTCACTCCTAATTTCAAGACCGAATATTTTCCCATAGGGAAATAATGCGCCGCCGCAGCCTGTATTTTTATCTGATAGCTTTTTAAAGGAACAGTATCGTATAAACTTGCATAATCAAAAGTATCGGAACTTATCTGCACAATATTATTATTCTTTTGAACATGCTTATTTCCAACAAGAATAGTTGCGGAAAATTCATTTCCCCGGCGCGGATTATACTTATAATCGGTATTAGTAAAACGATAGCCGAATCCGATATTGATAGCACTTTCATCAATCACATTCGGTAATTGTTTGGTCGCTATTACTTCGAGCGTATCTACACTTACCAGATGAGACGAAGCAAAATTTACAAACACGCGGCCTGTCTGATTTTGCGAGAATTGATAAGTTGTGCCAATGTTCCCGTTTACGGTTACATACGAAGAATCTTGTTTATATAAATCAAAAGAAAAATCCACGCCGAAGGGCGATTTAAATAAATATGGCTTCTGAAACTGTAAATCTATCCGTGGCGATTGCGCTTGTAATTGTTGCCAATTGATGCCAATATTTTCTCCGCCGCCAAAAGAATTGTTTAAATCAAGATTCACTTGTCCGGTAAGTTGCAGTTTACCGCCTTCATCGCCGTTCTTCGGTTGAAACCCAAGTATTGCATCTACTTCGTTGGTAGATTTTTTATTCAGGTACAAATTCAGCACAGCTCCTGCGCTATACATAGTTACATTCGATGGCTGTATAACTTCTATGTATGGAAGATTTTGCAAAAGCTTATCTACAGTCTGCAATTTTTGCGCATTATACATTTCCCCATCTTTCAACTGAAGATACTGATACAAAAAATGTGTGGAAAGCCTTGCAGAACCTATTACATGAATACTATCCAAGTTATACAATGTGCCTTTATTAATTTTTAGTACGGCAGATACTTTATCATCGTCCAGCTGCACACTGTCCAGAGAAATATTTGCAAAAGGATAACCATTGTTGGAATAATAATCCAGTATGGTATTAAAATTATTTTCAAAAGGCGGATTCATAACCGGCTTGTTATCAAAATCAGACGGATCTATATGCAATGCATGCAATAAAGGAACATCTTCTTTATTCAACCTAATGTGTGTCCATACATATTTTTTGCCGAGAAAAAGATATATAAAATTTCCGTTCGAATCTTCGCCGGAAGAATCTATTGAACTTGTAATAAAACCTTTTGCAGAGAGCATTTCAGGCAATTGTAATACGTATTTGGTTAAGGCATCTTTAGTTGTAAAATCTTGTTGCAGCGAGAGTTGTTTGAAGTGTATATTTCCGGAATCTACAGCCACAATCCGCAGATGTATTTTCTGCTGTGCAAAAGAAATATTGCCCAAGCAAAACATTAAAAAAAAACTGATATAGAATTTTTTATAGAGCATTCCCTGAAAGAATAAGAACGTTTTTTTATGATTTTGATTGTATTTATATTAAAGTTTCTCATTTTTATGAATGCATGGAAACTTAATCGTTTCTCAATACTATAAAGCTGTTTAATATTACGATTTATTAAGTAGGTTTGTTACAAAATTCAATATATGGTTTATTCGATGACGGGCTACGGACGGGCAGAAAGAACAATTGGCGAAAAAACTTTCCTCGTAGAATTAAAGGCGCTTAACGGTAAACAATACGATATAAGATTAACGCTGCCGCAAACGCTTAAACCTTTTGAGTTTGATATACGAAACATTATTTCTGAATCGCTGTTGCGCGGCAGTGTGGAATGCATCATTACAGCAAAGCAAAACGGAGCAGCCAAATCCATTACACTTAATACAGATCTGATAAAATATTTTTACAATACTATCGATTCTTTGGCAAACGAATTACATGCCGAAAAGGAAAATATTCTTAGCGCCGTGCTTAGGCTTCCCGACGTAGTAGCAAATTCTTCCGAAGTATTGTCTGATGAGGATTTCAAACAATTTACCGACATATTGAACGAAGCAATAAACCAGTTAATTAATTATAGAAAAAATGAAGGCGCGGTACTTGAAAGAGATCTTATGGAAAGAATTTCCAATATAGAAAAATTGCAGCCTTTAATTGCAGCTTCTGAACCGAACAGAAGAATAAAAATAAAAGAAAACCTGATAAAACTATTAAATGAAAATGCCGGCAAAGAGAATTACGATGAGCATCGCTTTGAGCAGGAAATTATTTATTATATAGAGAAAATAGACATAAGCGAGGAACAGGTAAGATTAACAAGCAACTGCAAATATTTCAAAGAAGTATTGCTGGACAAGAATATATCCAAAGGAAAAAAACTTTCTTTTATATTGCAGGAAATAGGCAGGGAAATTAACACTACAGGCTCAAAAGCCTATGATATAGACATTCAACGATATGTAGTAGAAATGAAAGATGAACTGGAAAAAGCTAAAGAACAAATATTGAATGTGCTATAAAATATATTAAATCGAAAAAAGACTATGAAATGAACTATAAAATTTTGTACATCCAAAACAATAATTATTTGGCGAAACGGAGTTCGGCAAAGCCAGTTCCATCTGACAATTAAAAAAAATAAAAATTAAGAGATGAAAAAAATTTCGGTTTGTTTGTTGCTTACTCTTTTTATTACAACTTCACAGGCTCAGGAAATCCGTGCAGGCAGCTATAATCTTCGCAACGAAAACACTTACGATACCGGCAACCTTTGGATGCAGCGATACAAACATGTAGCTGAACTTATCACTTATCACGAGTTTGATATATTCGGCGTACAGGAAGCATTATCTCATCAATTAACAACTTTACAAATGGCCTTGCCGGGTTTTGCTTATTACGGAATTGGACGCGATGATGGTAAAGATGCTGGTGAGCACGAAGCTATATTTTATAAAACTGATAAATTTGAACTGCTGAAAAGCGGCGATTTCTGGTTGTCCGCTACGCCCGATGTTCCGTCTAAAAGTTGGGATGCGCCTTGCTGCAACAGGCTTTGCACATGGGTAAAAATGAAAGTAAAATCTTCCGGAAAAATATTTTTTATGTTCAACGTTCATTATGATTATGAGAAAGATTATGCGCGCAACGAAAGCAGTAAATTAATGTTGAAAAAAATTCCTGAAATAGCGGGAGATGCGCCCGTAATAATGACCGGAGATATAAATGGCGGAAACAATACAAGTTGGTATAAATTATTGGAAGATTCGCAGAAGCTGCATGACACCTACGTTTCAGCGAAAGAACCTTATTACCCGCGCGGAAGCTTTAATGGTTTCGGGAAAGAAAATGACGGGGAATTGATCGATCATATTTTTGCTACCAAAGAATTTACTGTGAAGAATTGGGCGGTTTTGAGCGATACGTATAATAAAGGAAAATATCCTTCCGATCATTGTCCAATATTAGCTACATTGTATTTCAATTGACGAATCTTTTATGGCTGTATGTTTATAAATAAAAAAATATTTTTTTCTTTATTCCTGGTTTTAATAGCTTTTGTGGCATGCGATCAACCGGAAGTGCCAGAGAGTACGGTTTCTTTTTCAAAGCAAGAGTGGCCGGCTTCATACAAACCCTGGATTACCATTGAGGTAAAAGACACATCAGTTCTATATAATATTTTCGCTGTAGTTCGCCATACGGCAGCTTTTGAATACAATAATTTAATTCTGAATTATTCTTATATCTCGCCCGGCGATTCTGCAATAACAAAAAAATTAAATCTTCCTTTGGGCGATAAATATTGGTACGGCGATACGCTCGGTGAAATAATTGAAGCAAGAATAAAAATCAATAGCAACCCAATGAAATTAAAAGCCGGCAATAATATATTCGTGCTTCAGCAATTGATGCCGGTCGATAAACTGAATAATATTCTAAACGTTGGAATAAGGATTGATAAGATTAGGCAATAAATATTATTAATTTTTATTTACCAAAATTCCCGTTCCAAAAGGCAGCGATGCTGTTACCGAAACCGGCAAACGGCCTAATGCCGGTGCTTTCCCAATTAAAAAATCAAATGCATTTTTTTGGAAAATATCATCATCTTCATAGCATGCTATAATATTTTTATAATCAGTCAGTTTACTGATGGCGTAAGGATTTCCAAACACAAGAATATCTGCAGAAGGAAATTGCCGGGCGATACTGTTCATTAAAGAAACAGATTCATTGCTCATGCCGAAATTGTTTGCCGGTGTTTTATTGTAATGATGTATTCCCACAACAATCTTTTTATAACTTCCATTTTTTAATCGGGCAATTAATTGGTTTGCACTATCGCTTGATATATGATATGAAATGCAGAATACATCAGCATTCAGGTTGCCTTTCATTAATTTGGAAATACTGTTTTCTTCTTCTGTACCAAACGCCACATAAGCAATTTTTTCTCTTTTATGAAGAGGAGAAAAAATGCCTTTTTGCAAAGAAACTGCCGTTAAAGACCGCTTTGCAACTTCGATTCTTATTTTCGGAACATTCGTATTCAATTCTGCTGAAATACCTGTGGTATCAATCGTTTTAACATGATTTAATCCTAAATTATATTTTGCGTACAGAACTTTTTTTACTCTATTTTTTATATCATCTGCATTTAATTTCCCTACAATTATTGCCGCCTGAATACGCTGAATGCTTAATCCGATTTCGGTAGGTAAACACAACATGTCATTGCCGGCCTCTAATGATTTTACGGCAACTTCGCCCGGAGGAAAATATTTAGCAACGCCTTTCATATCCAATGCATCAGTAAAAGAAATTCCAGTAAACCCGATTTTATTTCTTAATAATCCGGTAACAAATTTCGGCGATATAGAACTTGCCACATGCGGCGTACTGTCGATGGCCGGAATAGATAAATGTGCAATCATAACGCTTGCAATACCTGCTTTAAAAATTTTTTTAAATGGATACAGCTCAAGCGTGTCAAGGCTTTCAAGCGATTTATGAATTACAGGCAAATCCAAATGAGAATCCACATCCACATCTCCATGACCGGGAAAATGTTTGGCACAAGCCATAATGCCGTAGCTTTGCATTCCTTTCATAATTGCGATTCCATAATCCGCAACTACATATTTATTTTGCCCGAAAGATCGGTATCCGATCACGGGATTTTTAGGATTATTATTAATATCTATTACCGGCGCATAATCTACATTAATGCCGGCACGTTTACATTGCTCACCAATTGCATGCCCGATTTTATAAATAAGTATATCTGCATTTCGCATGGCGCCTAACGTCATTTGATCGGGAAATTTTTGCACATCTCCCATACGCATTCCCAATCCCATTTCTCCGTCAATGCAGGTAATTAAAGGCGTCTGCGCCATTTGCTGAAACTCATTGATATGCGTAGCCTGTATGGCCGATGTACCTTGAAACAAACATATTCCGCCAATGTTAAATTGTTTGATATACGCTTTTATAGAATCATCATAAATTACCGGCTGCCCGGCACTGTCCATAGCGCTTTCACGTATTACCATTAATTGCGCAATGCGCTGATCGGGCGTGAGGGAATTATACACGCTGTCCACCCAATGTGTAGCTTTCTGTGAACGCTGCAACATTTGCTGTGCATGAAGAGAGAAAGCAGGAAAAGTTACAATTAAAAAAAGATATATTCGGCGCATGATTATTCTATAATTGTTTTTGAAGAGAATGAAGATAAAACAAAAGGTCAATTATTTTTCGTTTTTCAAATACAAAAACTATCTTCATTTAATGAATAAGCAAGTGAAGGAAAGAACATCGGTCTTCATGCGTTTGTTGAAAAACAAAGGCAGTTTATTCGGATTAATCATCATTATACTTGCTATATTTACCGCTGTTTTTGCTTATATAGTAGTGCCGGACAGTTCGCCGTACGCAAACAGAATGATTCCATCCATTGCTAATAAAAAATCCGGATTTCATGCAACTTTTCTTCAATTAAAAAATGAAAGAAATATACCCGATATTTCTTTTTTTACATTTTTATTAAATGGCAGAGAAGATGATTTTATTTTACAGCCAATTATAGGTTATACAAAAAACGACAGCGGTTACATTGTAGAAAAATACATAGATGACGGTGTCTCTGAAAAAGCATTTTACGCTTTGAAAAATATTTCTAAAACTGCTGTTGTTGAAAAATCATTTTATTTAGGTACGGATAAATTCGGCAGGGACATTTTAAGCAGGCTAATCATTGGCGTACGTGTAAGTTTGGCGGTAGGCCTTATTGCCGTAATACTTTCTTTAACCGTCGGTGTTTTTTTGGGAGCCATTGCAGGTTATTTCGGCGGCAAGACGGATAATTTTGTTATGTGGCTGATCAATGTAATTTGGTCTATACCTACATTGCTGCTGGTATTCGCCATAACCATTCTTTTGGGTAAAGGATTCTGGCAAGTATTTATTGCAGTAGGATTAACGCTTTGGGTAAGCGTTGCAAGATTGGTTCGCGGACAAATTATGTCAGTAAAAAAGCTGGAATACGTAGAAGCCGCGCGTGTATTAGGTTTCAGCCATGCGAGAATAATCGTAAAACATATTTTACCCAATATTACAGGGCCTATTATGGTAATATCCGCAAGCAATTTTGCATCGGCGATTATTATTGAAGCAGGCTTAAGTTTTCTCGGTCTTGGGGTACAACCACCGCAGCCAAGCTGGGGGTTAATGATAAAAGAAAATTATAATTTTATCATTACCAATAACCCAATGCTCGCACTCACGCCGGGCATTGCAATTATGTTGCTGGTGCTGGCTTTTAATTTATTGGGGAATGGTTTACGTGATGCAATGAATGTGGATTAAGGTATGGTTTAGGATGTAAAATCTTTGATTTAAGTAATTATAATAAAAAATATATTTGCTCTCTTTTTTTAAAATAAAGAAACAATGAAATATAAATTGATCTTATCAGCGCTATTATTTACGAGTTTTTCAGCAATGGCGCAAGAAAAATTAGTATTAACTAATGCCGACTATGCGCAAGCCGAAAAGTTTCTTTTCTATAAAACAATGCCGCTTGTTGAATCTAAAAAATTTCCGGGAGATACTTTAACCAAAGAACGTCGCATGGGAAGGCGCGACAATAACAGCATCGTATCTCCCGATGGAAAATACCAGGCATTTATCAAGGATAATAATTTGTGGATTAGAGAAATGCTTACACAAAAAGAAATTCAACTTACCATAGATGGTGCAAAAGATTTCAGCTATGCAACAGACAATGCAGGATGGAAACACAGCAACCAACCGATTCTTCGCTGGTCTCCGGATTCTAAAAAGATTGCAACCTTTAAACAAGATCAACGCAATGTAGGTGATATGTATTTGGTAACAACGAATGTAGGTCATCCGCAATTGTTGCAATGGAAATATCCGTTGCCCGGTGACTCTGTCATTGCTATGATTCATCGCGTGATCATTGACGTGGATTCAAAAAAAATAATTCCGATAAAAGTGGCTCCGGATCCGCATCGCGCTACATTGAGCGATGATATTTCGAGCAGCGGAACATTTGATGATGTTGATTGGAGCGATGATGAAAAAGAACTCGCTTTTGTTTCTACATCGCGCGATCATAAGATTGAAAAATTCAGGATTGCAAATACGGAAACCGGCGATGTTCGCGAAGTATTTACAGAAACCGTTCCTACGCAATACGAATCCGGATGGGATAAAATTAACTGGAAATATTTGCCTGCGACACATGAGATTATTTGGTTTTCTGAAAGAGATAATTGGGGACATTTGTATTTGTATGATTCTAAAACAGGCAAACTAAAAAATCAAGTCACCAAAGGAAATTGGCTCGTTTCACAATTGTTGAAAGTGGATGAGAAAAAAAGAGAATTGTACTTTATTGCTCACGGACTGGAAGACAAAAATCCATACTTCGCTCAGTTTTGTAAAATCAATTTTAATGGAAAAGGGTTTAAAATATTGACGCCTGAAACCGGCGATCACAAAGTTGTGTTGCAGGAAAATACCTTTACCGATTCTTATTCGCAACCTGAGGTTGCGCCTGTAAAATTATTAAGGAATTATGACGGTGAATTAATAGACACTTTAGAAAAAACAGATGTATCAAAATTAATAGCCGCAGGCTGGAAACCGCCAATACCGGTAAAAGTAAAAGCGCATGATGACACAACTGATTTATACGGATTGTTGTTTGCCCCAACACATCTCGATCCGAATAAAAAATATCCGATTATTGATTATATATATCCGGGTCCGCAAGGCGGCAGCGTAGGAAGCTGGTCATTTGCTGCAAGCCGTGGAGACAATCAGGCTTTGGCAGAATTGGGCTTTGTAGTAATTGTATTGGAAGGGACCAGCAATCCTTTGCGCAGCAAGCATTTCCATGATATGAGCTACGGCGATATGGCACAAAATACATTGGCGGATCAAGTAGCGTGCATTCGTCAGTTATCGGTAAAATATAATTATATTGATACCAATCGTGTAGGCATTTGGGGTCATTCGGGCGGAGGATTTGCAACGGCTGCAGCAATGTTTCGTTACCCCGATTTCTTTAAAGTGGGCATTGCAGAATCGGGCAATCATGACAATAGAAATTATGAAGATGATTGGGGCGAAAGATATGATGGGCTTGTTCAAAACTCGGATTATGCGGCACAGGCAAATGAAAATTATGCAAAGAACCTGAAAGGAAAATTATTAATTGCACATGGACTTATGGATGATAATGTGCCGCCGCAAAATTCTTTGTTGGTTGTGGAAGCTTTGGAAAAAGCGAATAAAGATTATGACCTGATTGTGTTTCCGAATGAACATCATGGTTACGGACAATTCTCTTATTACATGATGCGCAGGCGTTGGGATTATTTCGTGAAAAATCTCCTGGGCGCAGAGCCGCCCAAAGAATATAAACTGGGCGGGAATTAATTGCTTGATGTTTATTACAATGACAGCATTTTTTCAGGATGATTGCACTTGCGTTGAGCACACGTGAGGGCGGAGCGCGGCATCCTTTTGCGAAGCGGTAGCTTTTGCGCGAGGGCAAAAGATATAGCGCGGAGACCGACGGCGAGCGTAGGTAATTAGCAGATATAAATATGCAGGATATAGCTTGCCGGCACGCCCAAGAAATAAAAATAATTCTTATTCCAAGCCCGCTTGCACAGCAGCTGTGCGGTATTTTTGGAGATCTGCTTTGGAGTGAATTTTGCTCATATTTTGCGGACTTATTTTCAGGAAAGAATATTTATCCTGTGTGATCCATGGGATAATTTGCACAGAGGCTTGCGGTTGTATCTTCGATTGATATTCTTTCGCCAGCTGCACGTTTTTAAACGGCCCGATGATAACCATATTTTCATCTTCGATTTGTTGGGAAGCCACATTGTACGACTGATTGGGGAAGCTGAGAAGATTGTAGCGGTTAAACGCATTCGAGCTTTCTGTTGCATATACAGGCGCTACATTGTCAAGAACTACCGTTACAAACACAGGTGCATTATCGTCAAATGCAAATCCATCAATCATACGTGTTGCGTTCTTTTCAGGCTTTACTATATCAGGCTGATTATTTTTTTGCGGCATTTTTTGCGGCTGATTACTATTTACAGGATTGGTATTTACAATTGCTTGTGCTGTATCTGCACGTTGTTTAGGCAACAGATTTTGCGAAGTATCTATTCTATGCAGATCATTGTTGATGGTAGCAATATTATTATTTTGTTGTGTTGTGTCCGGTGCAGCCGGGTTGTTCTTCACCACAATTTTTGTAACCTGTACGGTATCTGCATTCTTTTGTATTGGCTGCTTATTGGCCGCAGAGTCTGTAATATTTTCAATATTATTTGCCGGATGATCAACCGGTGCAATTACCTGTGTTGTATCTTCATTTTCTTTATTATATAGCTGCCTCGCCTGCGCGTTCAGGTCTTGCGATTCCTTGCCGATTGCAGGCACGTTAAATGCAATAAGGCTGTCCTTAGGCATTATGATTCTTTTTTCTTCAGCCAATTTTTGTGCGCCTCGTTCTAACATTGCCAAAAGATCTTCATCGGAATAATCTTCCGGTTTTATATGCAGTTTGGCTAAATAATCTTCTATTTCTTTTCTATGTTTTAATACATCTATTAATTCCTTTGCCTGCGGAACCATAGGCGAACTGGAAAAGCGGTTTATGATTACGTTTAAATCGCTGATAGCTGCAGTATCATTGCGTTTGGTAGCAAAATATATTGCTTCGATATAAAGCATTTGCGGCGTCCAGTAGAAGCTACCGTATTTTTTATCTGCAACGGATTTTCTTTTTAATGCTTCCTCAAAATTTCCCGCAAGGAATAAATCATAAATATCACTATACTCTTTCGTAGCTGCATTAGCAATACTTGTTACCGGTATATGCGATTGCCGATTAATGCTGTCCAGCATTTGAGCCGAAGAGCTTTGCGGATAATTATTTGCCAGTTTTTGTTTTATGCCGGCTGCACCCTGCGGCTTATCAAGCAGCATATAACAAACATATTCGTCATACAAAGCATTTGGAATTTCTTCCGCTTTGGGATATTTACGAATTAACGAATCGAACAGCACAATGGCGCCGGAAAAATTCTCGAGTTTATTCATCAGTATTTCTCCGTTTGCCAGCATGTATTGCGTAATAATTTTATGAACCGCATCTTTTTTCTCTTTTGTCATTGGCAATGTATGCAATAAATCTTCGGCCGTAATATTGGCGCTGTCTACTTCAAGGCTTCCATCAATATTAAAGTCCGTTAAGGCAGCTACATTATTGTTATTTTGGAATGAAGCCGATTTATTAATAGCGCTGATTCTTTGCCAGTTATCTACATTGGGACGATTGCCGAATTTTTGTTTGAAAGATTGATAACCGGCGTTCTTTAATGCCGCATTATTGAAATACCAAGTTGCAGAACCGCTTGACTGCCCGAACAAATCAATCGGTTGCTGGTTTTGCTTAACAAAACTGTTTACAGGAATGTTATTATCGTTTTCTTCTTTTCTGTCTATTGCTCTGCGGATTTGTTTTGCCTTCTGTTTCAAAATATCCATACGTTCTTTTTCGGGCATATTTGCAAGAGCAAGCAAACTGTCTTGAACATGAATAGAATCCAGATTTGCGGATAATTCATGCAAAGGCCCTACCCTTTTTTGCAAATCGTTTTTTGCAAGAGAATCTTTGATATAATTTGCCGAAACGCTGTCGTAGCAACTGATAGCGGAATCGAAAATATTTTGGTCGTATTCTATATTTCCCAATAATAAGAATGCCATACTCTTTGTTTCCGGATTTTTGTCGAGAGAATTTCTATTGACTGCAATGCTTTGCAACAATAATTTTTTTGCATTTTCATTATCATTATTTGCCTTAGCGATTTCCGCCTGATTATAGTACACTAAATCCTTATACTGATAATACTTGTTTTTGTGCAGCAGTAGTTCTAAAGATCTTTGTGAGGTTTGCCTGTTGACGATTTTATTTTGTAAAAGAATAATATTTTTCTGCGCATAAATATCTGTTATCGGATTGTTTCCTTCTTCAAGCGCTATGTTATAAAAGCGTATGGCATTGCTATCGTTGCCTGCACGCTGAAACATTTGTGCTGTAAGAAATGCACGGCGCGCTTTTAAAAATTTGCTATCGCCAAAGTTGCATTGCGCAAGATATGCAGCTGCGCTGTCATACATTTTTTGTTTATAAAAAAAATAAGATTGCGTTTCCAGATACAATGGATAGAGCCTTTCGGGAAAATGTTTGTCGCGCCCGATATTGTTTAATAAAATACCGGCCTGTGTGTATTCATTCTGTTCGATAAATGTTTTTGCAAGCCAGATAAGCGCATCGTTTCTTCGGTTAATATTTTTCAGGTTATTCTTTTTAAAGCCGCCTGCTTCTTCATTGGAAATGCTGAAGCTTTTGTCTTTGCCGTTGCTTACATTACTTCCAACAGGTATATCGTATCCTTCGTCTTTTGGCGCAAAAGCATAGTTTATGAACTGAAAAGTTTGCCGAGCGGTATCTAATTTTTTTTGGTAATAATAGCTTCTTCCCAAAACATAATACAATTCGTCTACATAATCGTTTCGCAGATCATGCAATAATAATCCGGAAGTTGCATGTTGTATCACAGAATCGAATTGTGGATTGGATTTTAGTGCATTCTCGTCATACGGGTAAAAAGAAAGCAGTTGTGAATAATCATCGATATTCGAAGCAATGGCATCTTGCATTATCGAATTAAAAATCTGGTTTGCATTGAACAGATAATTATAATGCGTATAAGTGTTTTGCAAAAATTTTTTAATCTTCGGCAGTTTGTCGTATCCTGTTTTTTCGGCACGCAATGGTTTATTAGCTTCAGTTGGAGGTTTATTGCCTTTTAAATTGATAGTAGTCCCTTGCTGCGCCGTAGAATACACGGTAGCATAACTAAACACAATAGTCAATATAAAAGGGATAACAAATCGCTTCATACAGCGATAAAACTAAGGCTTTATTTCAGTAATATTACTTACCGTAAAACGTATTGTGTGGAAAGATATTGCATGTAAACCGGTATGAATAAGTATTGATCGCTTTTTCAAACTAAATATATTTTGTTGTCGGGAGAATATTTTTATCAAGCTTTCTCATTTCGGCTTTTTAATCATACTTTCTTTAAAATCTGAAGATCGTTATTTTGCAATAGCTGCTCCCTTGTTTGAATATATTGATTTGCACAACAAAAAACTGGAAAAAGACCAAATATCAAAAATTTAAAAAAATTATTTTGTTTACTTAACAGTGTTAAGTATATTTGCCTCCGAATTGTGAAAACTCATGGGAATCACGGAACGTAAAATAAAACACAAGGAATCGTTGAAGCAAACTATTTTGGATGCGGCTAAAAAGCTGTTTCTCAAAAACGGTTATGCAGCAACCTCTATCCGTAAAATTGCGTCTGAAATCGAGTTTAGTCCAACCACGATTTACCTTTATTTTAAAGACAAGGCGGAAATCGCTTATGCGCTTCATCAGGAAGGTTTTAGGATATTGTCCACACAATTTCGCGTATTGGATAATATTGATAATCCATTTGAAAGAGTGAAGGCTATGGGACGTGCCTATATAAAATTCTCTTTAGAATACGGCGATTGCTACGAGTTGATGTTTGTGGAACGGGAACCGATGCAATATATTGAAGACTGCGCAGATAAGGATTGGGATGAAGGAAAGAAATCTTTTGAAACCTTGTTGAATAATGTGAAATCATGTCAGGAAATAGGTTATTTTAAAAACATGGATCCAGCCTCTGTTGCTATGCTGGCTTGGAGTACGTTACACGGATTGTGTACGCTGAAAATACACGGACATCTCGATTTTATCAAGGAACACAAAAACCAGTTGCATCATATCGATAATATTATGGAGGATACGTTCAATACTTTTATAAAAATGCTTGAAAATATGAAATAATTTTTTTGCTATATACTTAACACTGTAAATAATGATAACATCGTATTTTAATTCGAAGATAACCATAGTCTGTATGTTGCTTTTAACCTTACACCAGCATGTATCAGCACAACGAAATGTACTGGATGATTACATAGATTCGGCCATTACCAACAATATCGTCATTCAGCAGAAAAAAATTTCACTAGACAAGGCAAAGCTGGCTTTCAGTATTGCAAAAAGCTATTATCTGCCCACTACCTCTTTCCTTATGGATTACCAGTACGCAGACGGTGGCCGTGATATTCAGTTGCCTTTGGGTGATTTGCTGAATGGAGTTTATAGTACGCTCAACCAATTGACGACAAGTAACAAGTTTCCGCAGTTAGCGAATGAAAGCATCAATTTCCTGCCGAAAAATTTTTATGATGCCAGAATACATACGACTTTACCACTATACAATCCCGACATAAAATACAATAAGCAACTTGCTTCACAACAAGTTCATTTGAACGAACTCGACGTGGCCATTTATAAAAAAGACTTATTAAAGAATATTAAGGAAGCTTATTTCAGTTATTTGCTGTCATTACAGGCGGTGGCAATATATAAAGAAGCTTTAGCCTTGGCGGAAGAAAGCAGGCGCACAAACCAAAAATTATTGGACAATGGAAAAGGATTGCCCGCATATGTCATCCGATCTGAAAGTGAAATTGAAAATGCAAAAGCCGAAATCAGCACATCAGAGCAAAAAGCAAAAAACGCAGGACTATATTTTAATTTTCTGTTGAACCGAAAATTAAATGCAACGATTGACACCAATTACAATGCACAGTCTGCAGAAGACATAGCTACATCGTTGCTGGCCCAAGAGGATGATGTTGACAACCGTGAAGAAATAAAATCATTGCAACAAGTGACTCAAATAAACCAAACGATGCTAAGCATGAATAAAAGTACCTATTATCCCCGTCTCAATACTTATCTCGATCTGGGGTCGCAGGCACAAGACTGGAAAGTGAACGGACAGTCAAAATATTATTTCTTTGGAGTGCAGTTAAACGTGCCTATTTATGCAGGTTCTCGGACCAAGAATAAAATAAGGCAATCGCAACTCGATGTACAAAATGCTCAATTAGATGTGGAGCAGACTACGCAACAATTGTCCATGGCAAGTAAGGCGTCGAAGAACGAATTAATTGCGGCAATCCAAACTTTGTTTGCCAAGCAAAAACAATTAGAGTCTGCTGCAACTTACCAACGATTGATAGACCGTGGTTATCGAGAAGGTACCAACACATTTATTGAGACGATTGATGCCCGAAATCAATATACACAAGCGCATATTGCACAACAGATACAGGTTTTTCAGGTACTGATTGCCGCCGCCGAGGTGGAAAGAAATTTATCCAATACTCAAATTCAAAAATAGTTTTTCATGCAACATATATCACAACTTATAATCGCAGCAACGTTCACAATTTTCATTGTTTCCTGCAAACAAAAGACGCAAGAAAAATCCATTCCCGAAGAAGTAATTCCCGTAAATATTGTGCCGTTGCAACAGCAATCACTACAACAAATTATTTATGCTTCGGGGCAGTTTACTACGAATGACGAATCAAACCTTTCTTTCAAAAACGGCGGCATCATTCATAAAATTTATGTAAAGGAAGGCGATGCCGTAAGTAAAGGTCAATTGCTTGCTACGCTTGATTTGACGGAGGTAAATACGGTTACGCAACAGGCATCTATCTCATTGCAAAAAGCGCAAAGAGACTATGACAGAGCCGTTCGTTTATACCGTGACAGTGTGTCGACACTGGAACAAATGCAGAATGCCAAAACTTCACTGGAGATTGCACGGCAACAAACGGTCAATGCCAATTATAACCAATCCACCGCAGAATTAAGAGCAACACAGTCAGGCTATGTGTTGCAGAAATTTGTAAACGACGGACAAGTAGTTGGCGCGGGAACACCTGTGCTACAGATCAACGGGGCCGCCAACCGCGATTGGATTTTGAAGGTAGGCGTGAGCGATAACCAATGGACACACATTGTTCTTGGCGATAAAGCAACGATTACCACAGATGCGTTGCCAAACCAAGTGTTTCCTGCGGTTGTGTATAAAAAGCCTGAGGGTATTGACCCTGCAAGCGGCACATTTGTCCTGCAGTTGAAGTTGAACGGAGCCGACAATAAAGGAATTGCTTCTGGCCTTTTCGGCAAAGCGGAAATAACACCTGTTCAATCAATTCATGCATGGTCTGTTCCTATTGAGGCTTTACTGGACGGCGACAAAAACCAGGGCTACGTGTTTGTGACGAATGATATGCAAAAGGCACAAAAAATTAAAGTGGACATTCAGCATATCGATAACAAACAGGTAATCATAAGCTCAGGATTGGAAAATGAAAAGTATCTTATAGTTGGCGGGAATGCTTACCTGACGGACGGTTCAAAAATAAAAGTAGCAAAATAGAGAAAGTTTGCCCCGACGATTCATACTGATTTTCAACATTGATAATCGCCGGTTTTTCTGTGAACATCTTAAGGCAAAATTCAACTTCACAACAATAAAAATAAACAGATGAAAATATCTGAATACGCTATAAAGAACAATGCTTTTACCCTCATTATGGTATTGATGGCGGCAGCACTAGGTATTTCTACCCTACTCAATATGCCGCGATCGGAAGATCCCGAAACACACGCGCCGTTTTTTTCTGTTGTCGTCATTTATCCGGGCGAAAACCCGAAAGACATGGAAGAATATGTAGTCAAGCCGATGGAAAAAGAGATTTATGCTTTGGAAGATATCAAACGCATTAAAACCAATATCCAGGATGGACTGGCCGTGATTAACGTAGAATATCAATATAACGTAAATGTCGATAATAAATATCAAGAATTGGTACGAGAAGTGAATGCGATTAAAAGCCGATTGCCGAGCGATATTTACAGCATTGAAACGAAAAAATTTATTCCCAGTGATGTAAATATCTTACAGTTAGCATTGGTATCGGAGAATGCTTCCCGAAACACGATTAATACAGTCGCACAACATTTGCAGGATGAATTGGAAAAAATTCCAGAACTAAAAAACGTAGAAATACAAGGACTGAGTGACCGAACGATCCGTGTGGATGTACAATTGGAGAAACTGGCGCAAATGAAAATTCCCGTAAATATTGTTGCCGATGCGTTGCAAAGTGAAGTTGCCAATATCCCCGGCGGCAATGTGAGCGAAGGGACCAAAACATTCAACATAAAAACCAACAATACTTTTCAAAACATTGATGAAATTAAAAACGTGGTGGTGGTAAGTCGAGAACAAGGAACCGTCTTGCTGAAAGATATTGCCAATGTATATTTTGATTATGCCCCCGATACACATATCACAAGGCTCAACGGATATCGCTGTGCGTTTGTGGTTGCAGCTTTGAAGGAAAGAAAAAACATTAGTGAAACGCAGAAAAAATATGCAGATGTTATCAATCGGTTTAAAAAAACATTGCCGTCCAATATTGATTTGCAATTGGCATTTGACCAGGCTCAGAATGTAAACGGCAGGCTGAGCAGGCTCGGCGAAGATTTTATGATTGCGATTGCATTAGTGTTGCTTACACTATTGCCTTTAGGTACAAGAGCTTCTTTGGTCGTAATGATTGCAATCCCTTTGTCACTCGGCATCGGCATTATTTCGCTCAATGCATTCGGCTACAACCTAAACCAGTTAAGCATTGTAGGGCTTGTGGTGGCGTTGGGACTATTGGTGGACGATAGTATTGTAGTAGTAGAAAATATTGAGCGATGGATGCGCGAGGGCCATTCGCGTATGGAAGCTACGCTCAAAGCTACCAATCAAATCAGCAAAGCCGTTATTGGTTGTACCGTTACGTTGATTATCGCATTCATGCCTATTGCCATGATGCCCGGAGGCGCAGGCGATTTCATCCGAGGACTGCCGCTTGCCGTGATGTTTACCATTATTGGTTCAATGGCTGTAGCGCTCACGGTGGTGCCATTTTTGTCCAGCAAAATATTAAAACCGAGTAAAGATGAACACGGTAATTTCTTCCTCCGTATGTTACAGAAAGCCATACATGGCAGTTATTCCAAGCTATTGGACAAAGCTCTAAAATATCCTGTCATCACGCTTTGCATTGCAGGGATTATTTTTATCGGTTCTTTATTTTTGTTTCCCGTTGTGGGAAGCAGTTTGTTCCCCGCATCTGAAAAGCCACAGTTTTTGGTCAATATCACAACGCCTCTGCAATCCAATATTTCCTACAGCGATTCCATTGCAAGGGATATTGAAAAAGAACTAAAGAAAATTCCTGAAGTAAAATATATTGCCACCAATGTAGGTAAAGGAAACCCGCGAATTTATTACAATGTAAACCAAAAGAATGAGCAGAGTAATATTGCAGAGTTATTTGTGCAGTTATTTCCCGATGTAAAACCAAAAGTAAAAGAGGCTATCATTGAGCAACTCAGAAAGAAGTGGACACCTTATCTCAACGCAAAAGTAAATGTGGTCAATTTTGAGCAAGGTGAGCCCGTTACCGCCCCTGTGGAAGTACGGTTGGAAGGAGATAATTTAGATTCGTTGCGGCATCTGGCAGCCGTTACCGAAAATCTGTTGTTGAAAACAAAGGGTACGATGTATGTGGACAATCCCGTAAAAAACCTTAAATCGGATATTCGTATTTACGTCAATAAAGAGAAAGCGCAGAATCTGGGTGTCTCTACTATCAATATCAGCAGAACGGTAAGAATGGCGCTTGCCGGCTTGCCTGTAGGCACTTACAGTAATCCGAACAGTAAGGACGAAGATTATACGATTGTCGTTTCTACGCCACACGCGGTTTATCCCGATTTAAATGTGCTGAACAATATTTATGTGAATGCCAATGACGGCAGGGCCATTCCGTTATCGCAATTGGCAACGATTGGTTTTGAAACTTCTCCACAAACAATTGACCATTTTAATAAGATAAGAGCCGTATCCATATTTGCCCATGTGCAGCAAGGTTTTCTTGCATCGAACGTGATCAATGATGTTACGCAACAAATGAGTAAAATAGCGTTGCCGCAAGGTTATCGGTTTGTCATGGCAGGTGAACAGCAAAACAAAGACGATTCGTTTGAAGGCTTCGGAACGGTAATTCTGGTGACGCTGTTTATGTTCGTTGCTGTGCTGGTATTGCAATTCAAAACATTCAAAAGTACACTGATTGTCTTATCCGTTATTCCGTTGGGTATTGTAGGCGCCGTATTGGCATTATTGGTAACAGGAAATTCATTATCATTCGTAGCAACGATCGGCATTATCACATTGGCAGGAATTGAAGTAAAAAATACTATTTTACTGGTTGATTTTACCAATCAATTGCGGGAGCAAGGCATGGAGCTGAATCAGGCAATTGAAGAAGCGGGAGAAAAAAGATTTTTACCCATTATCCTCACTACCCTTACCGCGATTGGCGGATTGTTGCCTATTGCCTTTTCGGATAATCCGTTGATTTCCCCATTGGCTATAGTGATGATTGGCGGATTGATTACTTCCACGGTTTTATCAAGGATTGTAACACCTGTTGTGTATAAACTGATACCGCCAAAGATAGAAACGCGCAGCAAGGACCTATGATCGGCTTTTCGTTTATCTATCGTAAGATATAAGATAGATCCGTAATTCATACTAATTTAGCCTTTTATCTTATTGATTAATGCAAATAATATGAGCGGTAAAAAAGAAGTATGGTTGCGGGGAAACAAAATTCAGGGACTTTCTCCGTTGCTGCAGCCGGTTGCAGATGCGTTATTGCAGTCAGAAGAAGAAATAGAACAAATATTGTCTGAATTTCCGGAAAAATTGTTATGGGAAAAATTTGCAGGATGCGCTTCCACAGGTTTTCATCTGATGCACATAAGGGGCTTTCTCGACAGGCTGCTTACTTATGCGGAAGGAAAAACCCTCTCTGAGGAACAATTCAATTATCTCAACCAGGAAACAGTTCCTTCAAACAAAAATATACAGGAGCTGATCGCTCAGCTCAGGAAAAGTATTTCTCTGGCCATTGAAAGATTAAAACAAATTCCGGAATCGACACTGACTGAACCACGCAGTGTAGGCCGTGCTGGATTACCTTCAACGGTTATCGGACTGTGCATACATGCTGCAGAACATACTTCCCGACACACAGGGCAATTGTTGGTAACTGTGAAAGTCTTATCCGAAATATACAAGCAACCCCAAAACAATCCTAATTTGTAAACAACTTCTCTGCAATTTTAGCATCGTGCCCGTAAATATCGTTTCTGATATTAAGCTTCCCCTGCTCATCTACCCAAGCTGTAAAATATACCAAATACACCGGTGTTGTATGCTCAAGGCTTACCCATGTTTCTTTAGGATTATTATTCATTAAAGAGTCCACCACCGTTGAAGAATATTTTACTGTGTCTTCATTGCGCAGCAGCCAGTTGGCCATTCTTTCGGGATCGGACAGGCGAACGCATCCATGACTCAACCCTCTGCTGCCGGAATTAAATAAATCGTGATTGGGAGTATCATGCAGGTAAATATTGAAACTGTTAGGGAATAAAAATTTCACACGTCCCAAAGCATTATCCGGCCCCGGCAATTGACGAACAACCGGAAGGCCTTTACTGTAACCTGTAATTTGCATATTGTGATTGGGAATGTATGATGGATTGCCGCGCATTCCGGGAACAATTTCATTCTTGACTATACTTTCCGGAATATTCCAGTAAGGTGCAAAAACAATATACTTAATATTGCCGGAAAATATGGTTGTCCCATGCCCGGCGGCGCCTACAATCACGCGCATAGTAAAAGCCGTATCGCCGTTTTGGTATGCGGTAAGTTTATAATCGGGAATATTAACCCAAACATAATCCTGCGGAAAATCTGCGGGAATCCAGCGGGCACGCTCAAGATTGATGGTTAATGTCTTTATCAAGGAATCAACAGGTATATTTATTTTTCTCATAAATGCGGGACCGATAACACCATCGCTGCTTAACCCATTCCGGTATTGAAAAGATTTAACTGCATCTTTGGTATCCTGATCAAATAATCCGCTTTGTGTATCATTCTGCAAATCGCCTAATAAGAATAATCTGTGTTGTATGGTTGCCACTTCTTTTCCGGAATCGTTTAGTTGCAGTTTTGGCTTTTCCAGCTCAATACTGTCCCATGCTTCGCCATTCTTTTTTAGAGCAATATATTTCTGAAGATATTCGCGCAATTTTTTAAATTCCGGATTCAGCACATCGGCTTCTACTATTTGTTTGCCGCCAAGCGTAGAATCGAGCAATGCTGAAAAATCAATCTTTTTTCTTGGTATAAACCAGCCCAGATCTTCCGCATTGATGTTTTTCTTTCCCTTAAAAATTTCCTGCGCATGCCTGAAAAATTCTCCCGTCAGCGTTAGTTCCCCATTCACGATAGTCGCATGCGATTCGTTCTTTATTCCTTTTTTAAAATAATCCTGAAGTGTAAATAATTTTTTCTCCGTATCAGTTGTATCGTCGTTTCCATCATTACCCAATAAGTTGATAAAATTAACCGCCTGCTCTACCAAACCGCTTGTATCGAACCATGCAAATTCAAAATTCCTTTGACGGTAAAAGTTGATAAAATCTTTTTCAAAAGGCTTATAACTTGTATCGTCGGCAATAAAAGCTTCAATGGTATTGCTATCGAGAAACATATTGTTATAAGAAGTTTCCTGCGTAATGCTGGTGTCGATGACAGCTTTTTCTTTATGTGATTTTCCTTTGCAGCTTAGAATGGCATATATAATAAAAAAAGAAATTATTAGGGGAAATAAGTGTTTAGTTTTCATTCGTATATTTTCAGATTTATTGAAAGAAGCACAGCTTCAATTCATTTATTTCTTATTATAAATATTTATAAATTTAATAATATAGTTGCCGCAAGTCCGGCTGTTTCTGTTCGTAGTCGGGTATGTCCCAAAGATACAGGCTTAAAGTTTTCAGCAAGTGCTAAATTTATTTCATTTTGGGTAAAGTCGCCTTCGGGGCCAATCAATATTATTTGGCTTGCATTTGTGCGGATTGTTTTTAAGTCGATCTTATTTTCATCATGCAGGCAATGGGCAATGTATTTTTCTTCATATAAGTTGTTTTTTACAATCGCATCAAATTTAATCAAATTTCTCAATTCCGGTAAATAAACTTGCCGGCTTTGCAACATCGCAGAGATTAAAATATTATGAAGCCGTTCGTATTTCACATTTGTTTTTTCGGTTCTTTCACAATCTAAGAGTACAATTTCTTCTATGCCTATCTCTGTTACTTTTTCCAGCAGCCATTCAATACGGCTGTTGTTTTTTGTGGGTGAAATAGCAAGGCAATTCTCTTTATGAGGGAAAGAAAAATATTCTCTATTTTCTATTTTTACCAGCGTATTTTTTTTATGCGCCTGCGTAATTGATGCTGTAATAAGAAGCCCTTTGCCATCGGTTAGCTGCAATTGTTCCCCGCTATTCATACGCAATACCTGAATGGCATGTTTGGAAGATTCTTCGCTCAAAATATATTGTGTTTTTTCCGCATTAATTTCCGGCTCAAAGAAATAAGGTAATTGCATGTAAATACTAAAAAATTTAATAGTAAAAATAAACAGATTATTACTTGATTATTCAGATCATTGTTTTTTACAAAAATAGTAACTGATGAATGTTTTTTATTTTAGTAATCATCAATATGTAAAAAAGTCATTCGACGGAAAATTGTTTATATTTTTTACGACAAAATGGGTAATTAATAAACTGTGCCGTTCATTGGTACGCAAATTGAAAATGATTATATCCGTTTTATAAATAAATATATCCGACAAATTGACTTTAGAATAATATATTATGACTAATAAAAATTATTTTTTCCAAAATACAGATGAAAGCGAATTTTTACCCATTCTCCCGATGAATGAAGAAGATGCTGCCAATGAAAATTTAGTAATTCCCGATAATATCAATCTGCTTCCCTTACGCAATATGGTTTTATTTCCCGGTGTTGTAATTCCGATTACAGTAGGCCGCGATAAAAGCATTCAGGCAGTAAATGAAGCCTATAAAGCAGATAAACTTGTGGGTGTATTAGCACAAAAAGATTCCAACATCGAAGAGCCCGTAGCAACAGATCTTGTAAATGTGGGAACCGTAGCGCAAATTATCCGTTTAATTAAAATGCCCGATGGCGGTACAACTATTATTATACAAGGTAAAAAAAGATTCCGTATAGAAAAAATTACACATTGCGATCCTTATTTCAAAGCCGATATTAAAATATTAAAAGATGATAAGATAGAAGAAGATGAAGATTTTCGTGCACATCTTGGAAGTATCCGCGACCTCGCCACACAAATTATTCAGCTTTCGCCGCAACTGCCTACGGAAGCGTCCATTATTTTAAAAAACATAGAGAATGCTTCTTTTTTAATCAATTTTGTAAGCAGTAACCTTAACAGCGAAATTCAGGAAAAACAGGAATTACTGGAAATAGATTCCATCAAAGATCGTTCGCTTAGGCTGATTGCGCTCTTGCAAAAGCAATTGCAATTTGCCGAATTAAAAAATAAAGTAACCAATAATGCGCGTACCGAAATAGATAAGCAACAGCGTGAATACTTTTTGCAACAACAGCTTAAAAGTATTAAAGAAGAACTCGGCGGTGAATCCAATGATTTGGAAATAGCTGAAATGAAGAAAAAAGCCGAACTTAAAAAATGGCCGGCAGCAGCTAAAGAATTATTCAATTCAAATATCGGGAAACTGGAAAGAATGCATCCGAGTACACCGGATTATTCTGTTTTATACAACCATACCGATTTTATTTTGAACCTTCCCTGGGAAGATTATACGGAAGATAATTACAATCTTAAATTTGCCCAAAATATTCTGGACAAAGATCATTACGGAATGAAAAAAATCAAAGAACGTATTCTGGAATACCTTGCCGTACTAAAATTAAAAGGCGATATGAAAAGCCCGATTCTTTGTTTCGTTGGCCCTCCGGGAATCGGTAAAACATCTTTGGGAAAAAGCATCGCGAATGCAATCGGCAGGAAATACATTCGTTTAAGCCTCGGCGGCCTCCACGATGAAAGCGAAATACGCGGGCACAGGAAAACGTATATCGGCGCTATGCCCGGAAGAATTTTGCAAAATATACGTAAAGCAAAAACTTCCAATCCGGTAATTATTCTTGACGAAATAGATAAAGTAGGAAACGAGTATCGCGGAGATCCTTCATCGGCATTATTGGAAGTGCTCGATCCGGAACAGAACAGCACTTTCTACGATAATTATCTGGAGCTTGAATATGATTTAAGCAAAGTATTATTTATAGCAACGGCTAATGATTTACAAAGTATACAGCCTGCTTTGCGCGACCGTTTAGAAATAATCAATTTAAACGGCTACGCAATCGAAGAAAAAGTGGAAATAGCAAAGAAATATCTGTTGCCGAAACAAAAAGAAGCGCACGGACTAAATAAAACGAAAATAAAAATTACAGATAAAGTACTGGAAAAAATTATTGAAAATTATACACGAGAAAGCGGCGTGCGAGAACTAGACAGGCAACTGGCAAGTATAATGCGATATGTAGCTAAACTTGTGGCCATGTCCGAAGAAGTGCCGGCTAATATTTCTGAAGAATTGGTAAAAGAAATATTGGGCAAACAAAAATATTCCAACGAAATCTATAAGACCGCTAATATGCCCGGTGTTGCCGTAGGGCTTGCATGGACTCAGGTAGGTGGAGATATTTTATTTATCGAAGCTGTTTTGAGCGATGGCAAAGGCGACCTTAAATTAACTGGTAATTTGGGAGATGTAATGAAAGAAAGCGCTATTACCGCACTCACTTATGTAAAAGCGAATGCTAAAAAACTGGGAATCGATCCGGAATTATTTGATAAAAAAAATATTCATATCCATGTACCTGAGGGCGCAGTTCCGAAAGACGGACCAAGCGCGGGCATTACAATGCTGTCGGCAATTACATCCGCATTTACCGGTAAAAAATTAAAGCCGTACTTGGGAATGACAGGCGAAATCACTCTTCGCGGACAAGTATTACCCGTAGGTGGCATAAAAGAAAAAATATTGGCTGCAAAGCGCGCAGGTTTAAAAGAAATTATTATATGTGCAGAAAATGAGAAAGATATTTTGGAAATCGATCCTTCATATATAAACGGCATGAAATTTGTATATACTCGTAGTATGGAGGAAGTAGTTTTAAACGCATTGGCCAAATAATTTTATAAATTTAAATTGGTTTTTAAAAAATAGTTGAATATATTTGTGTCCTTCGAAAACGATATTATAATTTTGATTTAAATATAAATTTTTTCATGTTGGTTGTTTTAAGGGTTAAGTTCCCACATTTCTATGTGGGAATATTTTTTTATAAGAACCGAATGGAATTTTTTTCTTAAAATTGCGCTTCCGGCTATATCAAATATTAAAAAATATCAATGTATCCAAATCTTTATTATTTATTTCTCGATTTATTTGGTATAAAAATTCCTGTATTTAAAGTCGTCAATTCTTTTGGTTTTTTTGTTGCACTTTCTTTTTTGTGTGCTGCATGGTTTGTTACCAAAGAATTTAAAAGAAGGCAATCGCTTGGTTATTTTACTTATTCCGAAAGAAAAATCGTTATTGGAGAACCTGCAAGTGTAGGTGAATTATTATCCAATTTTTTCTTAGGATTTGTGTTGGGATACAAAATCATCGGTATCTTTTTTATAAAAAACGCCTTATCCAATCCGCAACAGTTTATTTTTTCATGGGACGGTAATTGGCTGGTAGGCATTTTGCTTGGCGGTTTATTCTGCTTCCTTAAATGGCGCGAAAAAGAAAAACTGAAACTGGCAGTTCCGGAGCAAAGAATGGTTCGTATCTGGCCCAGCGACAGGATCGGAGATATTGTAATTATATGTGCCATTGCAGGTTTTTCAGGAGCAAAAGTTTTTGATAATCTCGAAAACTGGAACCGTTTTATAGAAGATCCTTTAGGCAATATTTTTTCTGCAAGCGGGCTTACCTTTTACGGAGGACTGATTTTTGCCATTATCGCTTTGTATTATTATTTAAGGAAAAATAAAATTCGCTTTATTGATGTCGCAGACGCCGTTTGCCCCGCGCTGATGCTTGCTTACGGATTAGGTCGCATTGGTTGCCAGGTTGCCGGCGATGGCGATTGGGGTATTATCAATTCGGCATATTTATCCGATACATCCGGCAAGGTACATTTATGCACGCCGGAACAATTTAATCAGGCAGCAGTTATGTTTAAAGACCACACTGAGCAGTTTGGTATTATCGGAGAAATACAACACACGGCTTTTAAAGGTGTAAGCTGGTTGCCGGATTGGATGTTTGCCTATTCCTATCCGCACAATGTAGGATCAGAAGGCATTCCGCTGGCAAACTGTACCTGGGGAGAATATTGTAATTATTTACCTTTGCCAGTTTTTCCCACACCTTTTTATGAAATTGTAATATGTCTTATTTTATTCGGAGTTTTGTGGGCAATGCGAAAAAAAATTACTTATCCGGGTGTCTTATTCGGCTGGTATTTGTTAATGAACGGCATTGAAAGATTTTTGATTGAACACATTCGCGTGAATACAAAATACGATATTCCTTTTCATCCATCACAAGCAGAAATACTTTCATTATGTTTTGTAATCATCGGCGTAGTTCTCATTACATGTTCGAAAAAATTAATAAAGCCACGTCCGATTTTTAATAACAAACCGGTTCAATAATTTTTTATGATAAGCGAGGCAGCCAATAATGTTTTTAATCTTGCGATACACGATTATCATAAATTTGATGAAATAGATCATGTATTTGAAAATCCGTATGCAGCTGATACGTTGGAACATTTATTATATTTAAAATGCCTCATCGATACTGCACAATGGCACATGGAAGATGTGGTAAGAAATCCTGAGATAGACCCGCAAGAAGGATTATATTGGAAACGAAGAATAGATAAGCAAAATCAATTAAGAACAGATACGGTTGAATATATCGACAGCTTTTTTTTGAATAAATATAAAAGCATACAATCGCTGCCCGATGCAAAAATAAATACCGAAAGTCCTGCTTGGGCAATTGACAGATTGTCTATCCTGTGCTTGAAAATTTATCACATGCGCGAGGAAACGGAAAGGCTTACCGCTACGGAAACTCACCGCAAACAAAGCTTTGATAAATTGAATGTACTGCTTATGCAGCAAAAAGATCTTTCACAAAGCATTGATGAATTAATCGAAGATATTCAGCAAGGAAAAAAGAAAATGAAAGTGTACAAGCAAATGAAAATGTATAACGATCCGAATTTTAATCCCGTACTCTACAACAAATAAAATACAGAATTATCTTTTCAGAATGAATAATAATACACACACGGAAAAGATAATTGTTCTACGCTTTTCTTCAATGGGCGATGTGGCTATCGTTGCTTCTTTCTTAAAAGAATTCCGCGAAAAATATCCATCGGTTAAAACAATAATGGTCAGCAAGCCGCCATTTCAGGCTTTTTTTCAAGACATTTCCGATGTAACATTTCATCCGCTCAAAGCCGGTAAAGAACATAAAGGTATTTTCGGTTTATTCAAGCTTTATAAAGAACTCAAACAATACAAACCTTCTGCAATAGCAGATTTGCACGACAGCTTAAGAAGCCATATTATTTGTTCATTCTTTCGTTTATCAGGAATTAAAATACAAAGATTAGACAAAGGCAGAAAAGAAAAAAAAGAACTTACGCGGCCTGTAAATAAAATATTGCGCCAGGCTCAAACCTACTATTGAACGCTATGCCGATGTTTTCCGGCAACTCGGCTATGATATAATATTAAAGCATGCATTGATAAAAAACAAAAAGCCTTTGCCCAAAAAATTTCAATCATTATTTGATAATGAAAATAAGAAAATCGGCATCTCTCCTTTTGCCCAATATTCTTATAAAATATATGATTTGAAAAAAATGGAACAAGTGCTGAAATCCTTGAGCAGCAAAGGATACAGCTTAATTATCTTCGGCGGTTCAGAAGAAGAGAAAGTTATTGCTTCTAAATGGCAGGAAGAAATACCGAATGTAATCAGCCTGATTAAACAATGTACTTTATCGGAAGAATTAGCTATTATTTCCAATCTGGATATAATGCTTAGCATGGATTCTTCCGGTATGCATCTGGCATCCTTGGAAGGCATTCTTGTTATTTCCATCTGGGGGCCAACGCATCCATTTGCCGGCTTCTTGGGTTACGGTCAATCATTGGAAGATTGTTTGCAGATCGATAATCCTGTAAGGCCAACATCCGTTTACGGAAATAAGCCATGTGTATGCGGAAGTGAAAACTGTATTGATTTAATTACTCCGGAAGAAATCGTAAAAGCAACAGAAAGAAAATTAAACTGATTCCTATTTTTCAAAAAATACATTTTTCAGTTCAAACATATTTTGTGCATTGGTTTTAAAACCGTGCACACCGGGTTGCACAAGCTGTATGGCTTCATCATAAAATATAGGAATTACAGGCGCGTCATCTATAATTATCTGATCCATCTTTCTGTATAGCGAATAGCGGATCGAATCATCATTTTCCTGCAAAGACTGCTCATATAATTTATCAAATTCAGGATTTTTATATTGCGTATAATTCGGCGGCGAAGGATTTTTACTATAAAAACAAGCCATATAATTTTCTGCATCGGGATAATCGGCTATCCAACTTCCTAAAAAAAAGGCAGCGTTATTTTTAGCAGTTTGTTGCAACAACATACTTTTTTGCAATACTTCTACCTGCACTTTAATTCCAATATTATTTTCCTGCTTCGCAATAAAATCGGATAAATCCGCATAATCGGGAATGGTAGATAAAGTAATGGCAGGAATATCTTTATTATTTCCAAAACCTACATCTGACAAGAGTTTCAAGGCTTTCTGCTGATTGTACAAATAGCCTTTAACAGAATCCTTATTATGCGACGGCAAGCCTCCCGGCGCAAAACCTGCATTGGCAGCAACGCCAATTGAGTTGCGGAGATACATCATCAATTGTTGTTTATCGATGGCATAATTCATCGCTTGCCGAACAGCTTTTATTTTTAAAGGAGAATTTTTTACCAAAGGATTTTTTTCATTCATCAAAATACCGAGATACTGTGTATTGAGGTATGGATGTTTTTGTAAAATAATTTTGCCGCCCATTCCTTGCGCAACGCCCCGGCTTTTGTAATCACTTCATCTTTAAAAGAAGGTTCTATATCATTTATAAAAGCCAACCGCCCTTGCCGAAATTGCAAAAACTCCATCGCTTTGTTGCTGTTGAAACTTATGTCTATTGCATCCAGATAAGGTAACGATTTTCCTGCTGCATCTTTCTCCCAGTAATGTTTGTTTTTTTGTAAAACCAATGCTTGCCCGTCTTCCCAAAATTTAAATCCAAAAGGCACGCTGACGCAAGGATGCCGCCGAAATCTTTACCGTATTTTTCCACAATCTCTTGCGGAACAATGCTGCAATATTCTGTTGTTAAAATATTCAATATGGGATGAAAAGGACGTATCAGTTTTAACTGAAATGTAGAATCATCCAAAGCGATAAAACCATTTTTTGCAATACGGTTATTAAACAGCCACGCGCCGCTGCTCGCCGTAGATGGATCGATAAGCCTGTTCAAACTATAAGCAACATCCTGAGCCTGTGAGGCTGCGGCCTTTACCGTTTTTAAAAACTTCATTGTCCTGAAAAAAACATCGCTGCGCAAATGGAAAGTATAGGTTAAAAAATCAGCGCTCACATTCCATTTTTTTGCCAAAGACGGAGTTAAGTTTAAATTACTGTCCAATTCAATCAGGCGATTGTATATTTGATGAATCGGCCACATCACGGATTGACTTTTTGCAAATGCAGGGTCGAGCGTAAGAATGCCGCGGCTTTCATTATAATAAAATATTTGTTCCTTGTTTTTTGTTTCGTTTTTACATGCAACAAAAAATATGATTGTGGAAATGATTGTAATATTTTTTATGAAAAGATTCATTATAAATTTTTAAAAAAATATGAAGACTGAATTAATTGAAAAACATAATCGTCATGCCGGGATTGTTTTAATAGATTCCCGCCTGTCGGAAATGACATATATGTGTGTTCCATGTATCAATCATCAAAAACACTAAAAAGAATTATTGTATTTTTAAAAATAGAAAATATTCATCATCGATATGAAAAAATTATTTGTAGTTATAATTATTTGCACGTTGTACAGCATAAAGTTGAATGCACAGCATCATCTGTTATCAACAGAAAAAAGAATCTTTACCCACGCCGATACTTTGCGCGGAACAAACGGTGCAAACCGGAGTTTGGTGGGATGTGTTGTGCTATGATATAACCGTGCAGCCAGATTATGAAACAAAGTCTATAGTTGGAAAACCGCGATCACTTACAAAGTGATTGATGATAAAAATTCCGGAACAATGCAAATTGATCTGCAAAGTCCAATGCAAATTGATAGCGTTATTCTTGATAATATTCGAGTATCTGTTGAGAAAATTGATTCAAATGTTTATTTGATTAATTCGCATTTACAATATGCTGCTGGAACCGGAACGCCGAGAAAATATTATGATAATAAAGATTGGAAAAAGGAAATCACAATCTATTACCATGGCAATCCGCGTATAGCAAAGAATGCGCCATGGGACGGTGGCTGGATATTTACAAAAGATTCTCTTGGCCGCCCGTGGATGACGGTTGCATGCCAAGCTCTGGGCGCATCGGTTTGGTATCCTTGCAAAGATTATCAGGGAGATGAGCCTGACAGCGGCGCGAGCATTACAACGATTGTTCCCGATACTTTGGTTGCCGTTGCAAATGGTTTACCGACAAATAAACAAAATTTATCAAATCATCTAACAAGCTATACATGGGCGGTAAAAAATCCGACTAATAATTACGACATTGTTCCCTACGTAGGTAAATATGT
>JAPWKH010000032.1 GCA_028283605.1 Arachidicoccus sp.
ATTAATTTATCTGTAAAGAATAAGCGGCTTTCGAACATTTTTTGATGAATCAATACGCTGCCTTTCGCTTGTATTGCTGTTACCAAAAGGATACTCAACAAATCCGGCGTGAAAGCCGGCCAAGGACCGTCGTAAACCGTAAGAATACCGCCGTCTAAGAAAGTGCTTATTTCATAACGGTCTTGCTGCGGAATAAAAATATTATCGCCGCGGAAATCTATTTCGATACCCAACTTTCTGAACTTGTCGGGAATTACACCCAAATGCTCAATGCCGGCATTTACGATAGTTAATTCACTTTGTGTCATCGCCGCCAGCCCAATGAAGCTGCCTATTTCAATCATGTCGGGCAATATTTCATGTTCTGTTCCGCCCAATACATCTACACCTTCGATATGCAACAAATTGCTTCCGATGCCTGTAATTTTTGCGCCCATTTTATTCAGCATTTTGCAAAGCTGTTGTATGTATGGCTCGCAAGCAGCATTATAAATATCTGTTTTGCCTTCGGCCAAAACCGACGCCATAATTACGTTTGCCGTACCTGTTACGGATGGTTCGTCAAGCATCATGTAAGTGCCTTTCAATTTGTCGGTTGCAAACTCAAGGCAAAAAGTTTTATTATTATAAACAAAATCGGCACCCAATTTCTGAAAGCCCAAAATATGCGTATCCACACCGCGCCGACCGATTTTATCACCACCGGGTTTTGGTATAAATGCTTTATGAAACCGTGCCAGCATTGGCCCGGCAATCATTACACTGCCGCGAAGCTTACTGCCTTTTTTTCTGAAATCTTCTGTGGACATATAGTCGACATTTACTTCATCGGCTTTGAATATACAAGTATGCCGGTCAAGACGATCTATTTTTACACCAAGGTCTTTCAGTAAATCTATCAGAAGATTGACATCTAAAATATCGGGAATATTATTGATGACAACTGATTCTTTGGTCAGCAAAACTGCTGAAATTACTTGCAGGGCTTCGTTTTTAGCGCCTTGCGGATGTATGCTTCCGTTTAATCTTTTGCCTCCGTAAACTTCAAATGACGACATGATGTTGTTGTTTGATTTTATACGGGCAAATGTACTTATAAAACCATAAGAATTGTTTCAGAAGATAAAGAATACGTCGATTTAATTGCAAGCTGTTTACACTTTATTTTTGACCAATATTAAGATTCCCGCGAAAGCGGGGATAATGATAAAAGTTTCCTGTTTCAATAAATATATCTTCAATCAGATCTTTTTATAATTTTACAACCGTATAATTTTTTTTAAGATTGCTATAGTTGTTACAGATATATTAAATAAATATGCTGCGCTGAATAATTTTTAGAAAATTACTTTTTTATTATATTCAGAAAGAAATTCCCGGGCTTGTTTGTGCATCAGTAATCTTCCTGTAATGGCGGCTTTTTGTGCTAATAATTCATCCCAGTTTTCTGTGCCTTGCCATAACAATTTTTTTAATTCATAATTTGCTTCCAAACTATTTTTTGCAAGTGAATGTGTAAGCCTTTCTACCGATTCGTCCATACTTTCTTTGGTCGGATGCAATTCTGCAAAAATTCCTTTTCTTCTTGCCCAGTCGCCATTGCGCCACAAATGCGAATCAATTGCTATCTGACTGAAAGCCGACAAGCCCATTTTACGGATTAATGCAGGCGCAATTACATAAGGCCCGATGCCCATGGTCAATTCGCTTAATTTTACTTCCGCACCTTCCACTGCAATTGCATAATCTGCTGCTGCTGCCAATCCTACACCGCCGCCGACACACTTACCATGCACGCGTGCCACAATGAGCTTGTAACATTTGCGCATAGAATTAATCACATTGGCAAATCCCATAAAAAAATGTGTAGCATCATGTTCATTTGTAATTTCGGCAAGTTCATTAAACGAAACTCCCGAACAAAATACATCATGCTCCGCAGAACGTAACAAAACCACATTCACATGTTCATCATGCGAGGCATGATCTATCTCTTGCGATAATTTTTCCAAAAGCCTTGCAGGCAAAGAGTTTCCTTTCGGATGATAAAACTCTATAATTGCCACATGATTATGTACTTCCGATTTCACATAGCCGTTTTGAGTTTCTTGTTCATTCACAATCATCGTTCTGTTTATTTTAGTTTAGATAGAAATATAAATTAAATATATCTGAAATGTAAATTTACGAGATAATACAATTATACTTTATTAAGCAGAAAATTTTTTAAAATAGTTATAAACAGATTAATAAAAATGGGAGAGGAGCGCCCCATTTTTTATTGTGTTAAGAATTTCGCAATAAGACAAATAAATAATTCAATAGAGTAATTTTGAAAATAATAAAATATTTAAACATAAAAAAATGAATGGTATGAAAAAGATAATTGCTTTCTCTGTTCTTTGCGTTGCTTTTGCCGCATCTTCGTTTGCACAACATGTAAATAAGTTGAGTCCTCCGGATTCTGTAGAAAATAATTTAGTAAGTATTAAATATGCACAGCCTTCCATTCGCGGAAGAAAAATATTCGGCAACGATACTACTTTTCTTGTACCATTCGGGAAGGTATGGCGCACCGGCGCAGATTCGGCAACGCATCTTTTGGTAAAAAAAGATATAATGTTCGGAGGGAAATTATTAAAGACCGGTTATTATTCATTATTTACTATTCCTAATGAAAATGAATGGACAATAATTGTAAACGGAGAACCGAAACAATGGGGCGCTTATACTTATGAAAAGAATAAAGACAAAGATGTTTTGAGTGTAAAAGCTAAAGCAACCACATTACCATCTAGCCAGGAAAAATTTAGTATTTCGTTAGAGGGCAACTATATCGTATTGCGATGGGATACGACTGAAGTAAAAATAAAAATCAAAAAGGCATAGAATTTAATTACATTATACAAAAGGCCGCATTTTTATAATGCGGCTTTTTTAATGAAATATTTTTGTACATATTTTCCTATGACCGGCATAGATTGCAATTCTTTTTTTTCTGCCCAGGCAATTAAAAGAATATATAAAATCATCAACAAAATACCTGCTGCGGTTTTAATAACAAGGCTGTTTGTAAAATGTGCAATGCCGTTGCTAATGAAATAGAGTAGGAGCATTACAATAAGATAAGCTGCAATTTTTTTAACGTTATAAGGAACGGGAAAATATTTTTGCCCGATGAGATAACAAATAATCATCATCACAAAATAGCAAATGAACGTGCTCCATGCACTGGCATACATACCGAATTTCGGAATGAAAAAATAATTGCCGACAATAGTGATTGCCGCGCCGATGAGCGTGATGTACAAACCCATGAGCATTCTATCGGTAAGTTTGTACCAAACAGATAAATTGTAATAAATACCAAGGCAAATATTTGCACATAACAAAATGGGCACAACATCTTTTCCGGTACGATATTCTTTTCCCTGAATAATAATATGCTCCCAAAGATCCAAAAATAAGGCTGTAAACAAAAATGCAACTGACAGTGTAATCACAAACCATTTCATGATTCTTGCGTATAATGACGGTGCGTTTTTATCTCTCGACTGATTGAAAAAAAACGGCTCGGCAGCCATTTTGAAAGCTTGTATAAATAAAGAAATAAAAATAGCAAATCTATAATTAGCGCTATATATTGCAACGATTTTTTTATTTACATCAGCCGTATAAGGCAACCATTTTGCTAAAAATTCTCTGTCCATCACTTCATTTACCATTCCTGCCAAACCTATAATTATCATAGGCGTACTATAATGAAGCAATTTCTTAAGTAATGTAAAATCAATTTTAAAACGAAACGATTTCCATTCAGTAAAAAGCAAAAGCATTACTACAATATTTTCTAAAACATTTGCGAGAATTACAAAGCCTGTCCTGTCCTTAGTCTTATACCAAATAGAAAATCCATTTTCCAAATGTCCATTTACCCAGAGGGGGAGATAAACTAAAAAAATTATAATGAAAATAATGTTGCAGATAATGCTGAAAAGATTTACAAAAGCATATTTACGCGGACGATTTTCTTGCCGAAGTTTTGCTAAGGGAATTGCAGCTAAAGTGTCCAAGCCTATCATTATTGCTATCCAAACGATATATTCTGTATGATGATTTAGATCAATAAGCCTTTCAATAGGAATACGCGCAATGGAAATAACAAAACAAAGAAAAAAAGTGGTAATAATAATAGAGCCAAAGGATGTTCTGAACAAAATTTTTCTATCAACTCCATCCTGGTTTGAAAAACGGAAATAAGCGGTTTCCATACCATAAGTAAAAACAACATTTGCTACACTTACCCAAGCATAAATAATGCTGATGTTTCCATAATCAATCATTCCTTTGGAATCGCTCAATAAATAAGTGAGTAAGGGCGTTAATAAATACGCCAGCATTTTTTTGCCAACATTACTAAGCCCGTACCAAACCGTTTGCCCGGCTAAATTTTTAATCCCACTCAAATTCTGAATATTTTTATATAGAAGGAGGAAATCATATATTATATGTCAGCGATTGCATTATTTAACATAATATAAATTATAGGAAAAATTACCAAGTTTAAAAAATTACCAATAATGTGGTTTTGGAAACACCCAAAATTTCTTACGCCATCTTATCTATCACTTGCTGCGTAACGCCTGTAGCGCTGTAACCGCCGTCATGATAAAGATTTTGCATAGTTACGTATCTTGTAAGATCGCTGAATAATGCAACGCAATATTCAGCAAAAGCTTCAGCAGGCGCATTTCCCAAAGGGCTCATCGCTTCGGAAAAATTTATAAATCCGTCAAAGCCTTTTACGCCGCTTCCCGCTGTAGTACGCGTTGGCGATTGCGAAATTGTATTTACGCGAACTTTCTTTTTAATGCCGTAATGATAACCAAAACTGCGTGCAATACTTTCTAATAAAGATTTTGCATCGGCCATTTCATTATAATCGGGAAAAACTCTTTGCGCGGCAATATATGTCAATGCTACAACGCTTGCCCATTCATTCAAAGCATCTTTTTCGTATGCGGCTTGCAATACTTTATGGAAGCTTACTGCGGAAATATCCAAGGTTTTCATTTCAAATTCGTGGTTGAGATTTGTATAAGGATTCCCTTTGCGAATGTTTACGCTCATTCCCACACTATGTAAAATAAAATCTATTTTCCCACCAAAATGTTCAATCGATTTGTCAAGAAGATTATTAATATCATCCATACTCGTAACATCGGCGCCGATTACAGGTGCATTGATGGCTTCGGCGAGTTTGTTTATTTCTCCCATACGAAGAGCAATAGGCGCATTGGAAAGCACAATCTCCGCTCCTTCTTCATGCGCTTTTAACGCGGTTTGCCAGGCAAGTGATTGTTCATTGAGCGCACCAAAGATGATTCCTTTTTTTCCTTTCAATAAATTATAAGACATATTTGCTTTTTTAAGAATTTACAAAGAAAAGGAATTTTTATTTAGTTCATTAAAAGTTTGTTTACCTTGCACAGCACATAATGCATCACGGGGCGCGAAAGCTGAGAAGTACCCGTTTTACCTGATCGGGATAATGCCTGCGTAGGGATGATGATAAAAAGATACTTCATCTACACTCATTGCTGCGACCGCATTCTCATTAATTATACTGAATGAATATTTTTAACTGGATAGAATATATTTCTTCCGCATGCGGATTGTTGTATGTAATATTGATTATGCGGCAAAATATATGGTGCTGGCTGTTTGGTATTGTATCGAGCGCATTGTATATAGCATCATGTTTTCATGCCAAATTATATCTCGAAGGCGGCTTAAATTTTTATTATGTAATTGTAGGAATTTATGGCTGGGCCTTATGGATGAGGAAGAATAATGTTTCCACGAAAAAACTTACCGTTACCGAAAAAAAATTATTTTTTCATATTATAAATGTTATTGTTTGCATAGCGCTTACAATGCTGCTTGGAAAAATTATGCAGCGGTATACAGATTCTCCCCGGCCGTTTTTTGATGCTGCACTTACTATTTTCAGTTTTAGCGCAACCATCCTCGAAGCAAGAAAAATTCTCTCTGCATGGATTTATTGGTTTATCATCAACGGGGCAAGTATTGTATTGATGATGGACAGAGGAATGTATGTGTATGCAATACTTGCGTTTGTGATGACATTACTTTCCGCAAACGGATACTTCGGCTGGCGCAAAAGTATGTCTGAAGCATAATTTATGGAGTTTGCGCATTTTTCAGTAATCATATCTTGAAAGAACAAAGAAATCTTATGAATCATGGTTGAGACAATTTAACTTTGATGCATTATGCGTCGTATTTCTTTTTTAGCCAAAGTAGCGGTATTATTCAATTTATTGTATTTTGTAGATTTATTGTTGCGGTTTAAAATTATTGCCAATCAGCTTAGTCAATCTGCTGTCGAGCTGTTGGGCGGATGGGTCCTCGCTCCTATTTTTAATTTGGCTTTACTTTTATCTTTAATTATTATTAAAAAGAAAAATCAACCGTTGCCCGTAAAATATATATGGATATTTTGTTTACTCTGCCTGATATTTCAAACTTGTTTATTTTTATTCCATGATTAATCAATTTTTAAAGGACAGACCGTCCAAATTATTTCTTGGCTTTGCCGCTTTTTTCGTAGCAAATGCATTAATAGCAGAATGTATTGGCGGTAAAATATTTTCGCTGGAAAAAATATTTGGATTTCACCCTGCAAATCTAACTATTTTCGGTCAGTCGGGATTGTCTTTTAATCTCACCTGCGGAGTTTTGTTATGGCCGTTGGAATTTGTAATTACGGATATTGTAAATGAATTTTACGGGCCTAAAGCAGTACGCAGAATCAGCTACACAACTGTAATACTAATTGCTTACGCATTTCTAATGTTTTTTCTTGCCATTAAAACGCCTCCGGCAGATTTTTGGCTGAGCACTTATGTAAGCAGCGGTATTCCTAATATGCAGAATGCTTTCAGCGGAATATTCGGGCAAGGCATGTGGATAATACTGGGAAGCCTTGTTGCATTTTTGTTCAGTCAGATTATAGATGTATACGTATTTCATAAAATAAAAAAAAGAACAGGTAATAAAATGATATGGCTGCGATCAACAGGATCAACACTTGTATCACAATTAGTGGACAGTTATATCGTTTTAATCATTGCTTTTAAAATCGGCAATAACTGGTCATGGGCACAAGTTCTTGCCATCGGCATGATGAATTATATCTACAAATTTATTGTTGCCCTTATTCTTACACCCGTGATTGTTTATGTAGAAAAATGGATTGAAAATTATGTAGGCCATGCGACTGCACATAAAATGAAGTTGCAAGCCATGGGACAAGAACAAGATGCTTTTGAAAATATTCCGGCAGCAGGATAATATTCTTAAAAGTATTATTTACAAACTGCTTTTTTATTAAATAAAATAGTAAAAGAAAACACGTGAAAAAAATAGGATTTTTATCGTTCGGACATTGGGCAAACTATCCAGAATACAGCACAAAAACCGCAGGCGACACATTGCTACAATCCATTGATTTAGCCATTGCGGCAGAGGAAATCGGTATTGACGGAGCTTATTTTCGTGTACATCATTTTGCCAAGCAATTGTCCTCTCCTTTTCCTTTATTATCTGCCATTGGAGCGAAAACAAGCAAAATAGAAATCGGCACGGGAGTTATTGATATGCGTTACGAAAATCCATTGTATATGGTAGAAAATGCCGGAGCCGCAGATTTAATTTCCGGCGGTCGATTGCAATTGGGAATCAGCAGAGGATCTCCGGAACAAGTAATTGACGGATGGCGCTATTTCGGGTATGAATTAAATGATGGAGAAACTGATTCCGATATGGGACGCCGTAAGGCTTTAGAATTTCTGGACGGGCTTAAAGGAATTGGTTTTGCAAAGCCGAATCCCAGACCCATGTTCCCAAATCCTCCCGGACTATTGCGCCTTGAACCATATTCAGAAGGCTTGCGTGAGCGTATTTGGTGGGGCGCAGGCTCCAATGCTACGGCAGTTTGGGCTGCGCAAAATGGCATGTATCTGCAAAGTTCAACTTTGAAAGATGATGAAAATGGTAAACCTTTTCATATACAACAAGCTGAGCAAATAAGATTATATAAACAGGCATGGAAAGATGCAGGCCATCAGCGCGAACCGAGAACTTCAGTAAGCCGCTCCATCTTTGCATTGGTGAGCGACCAAGACAGATATTACTTTGGTCAAGAAGCAAAAAGGACAGATCAAATTGGTATAATCGAACAAAATAAACGCAGCATTTTTGGCAGAAGTTATGCTGCCGAGCCAGAACAACTTGTAAAAGAGCTGGCTCAGGATGAAGCTATTCAGGAAGCGGATACATTGCTGTTGACAATTCCGAATACCTTAGGCGTAGATTATAACATACATGTTCTTTCTTCTATATTGAAATATGTTGCGCCTGAATTGGGCTGGCGGTAAAGATTTTTTATCGAGTTAAATGGTGCAGGATTAGGAAGTAAAAGCACTACCTTATTTTTGTAGTTTTTTCCAAATATTAAAGCTAAAACAACTACAATAACTTTTTAAGGTAATTGAAGCAGAAAAGCAATCAAATTATTTCTAAAAGGGCTATAAATATTCATATTATCAATAATATTTAAATATGGCATTTGAATATAGTAAATTTAATCAAAAAATAGTACCTTTGCAATCCCGAAATTAAAACCCTTCGGGATTTTTTTATGAGTGAAAACAATATTATTAATCAAAACGCTGAACAGGAAACGGCAGCAACGCTTGAAAACGAAGCGCCAACAGCGATAACAAATATTCCTGCAATTGCTGATACAGCACATGATGACTTCGATTGGTCTATCGACAAACGTAATGTTTCTCATTATTCCAAAGAAGAAAAAGAAAAATTTGACAAGGTATATGAAAATACATTTGTTCAGATTGAAGACGGCGAATTGGTAAATGGTACTATCGTAGGACTTACCAAAACTGATGCTGTTGTAAACATTGGCTTTAAAAGCGACGGATTAATTTCTTTAAACGAATTCCGCGACTTGTCCGGCCTTAAAACAGGCGATGAAGTAGAAGTAATGGTAGTGGAGAAAGAAGACCGTAATGGCAATCTTCACCTCAGCCGTAAATCTGCACGCACCTACCGCGCATGGGAAAGAATTGTTGAAGTAAATAAAACAGGTGAAATTGTTACCGGTTTGGTTACCAGCAAAACCAAAGGTGGCTTAATCGTAGATGTATTCGGTATGGAAACATTCTTGCCGGGTTCTCAGATCGATGTAAAACCGGTTACCGATTACGATCAGTTCGTAGGCAAAACAATGGAATTCAAAGTGGTTAAAGTAAATGAAGCCATCAAGAACGCCGTAGTTTCTCACAAAGCACTTATTGAAAGCGATATCGAAGCACAACGCGTACAAATTATCAGCCAGTTGGAAAAAGGACAAGTGCTTGAGGGAACGGTTAAAAACATTACCGACTTCGGCGCGTTCATGGATCTTGGCGGCTTAGACGGCTTATTATATATTACTGATATTTCATGGGGAAGAATTTCTCATCCTTCAGAAGTATTGAAATTGGATCAAAAGATACAGGTTGTTGTATTGGATTTTGATGATGACAAGAAACGCATCAGCCTTGGTCTAAAACAATTAACGCCACATCCTTGGGATGTATTGCCTGAAACAATTGTTGAAGGTGCAACCGTTAAAGGAAAGGTCGTAAATATCGAAGATTATGGTGCGTTCCTTGAAATTCTTCCCGGTGTAGAAGGTTTGGTACACGTAAGCGAAATTACTTGGGCAAACACACCGATCAACGCGAAGGAATTCTTCAAATTGGGTGATGAATATGAAGCAAAAGTGGTAACGCTTGATAAAGATGCACGCAAGATGAGCCTTTCCATAAAGCAGTTGACAGAAGATCCATGGGATACTATCGAAGATAAATTCCCTGAAGGAAGCAAGCACAAAGGCCTGGTAAAAAACATTACTCCTTATGGCGTGTTTGTAGAATTACAGCCCGGCATTGGCGGCATGATACATATAAGTGATTTAAACTGGCTGAAGCGCTTTAACCATCCTTCCGAATACGTAAAAGTAGGCGACGAAATCGATACGGTTATTCTTTCTATAGATAAAGAAAACCGCAAACTTCAATTAGGGCACAAACAATTGGAAGAAGATCCATGGAATGCTTTACAAGATACATTTGCCGTTGGCACAAAGCTGGAAGCAAGCGTAATTCGTAAAGACGACAAAGGCGCTCTGGTACAATTGCCATATGGCATTGAGGGCTTTGTTCCCAGTCGTTATTTGCACAAAAAAGATGGCACTACTTTGAATGTAGAAGATACTGCCGAATTTATCATTATAGAATTTGATAGGAACGAAAAACGTATCGTTTTAAGCCATTCTAAAGTTTGGGAACAGGAAGAAGCAGATCAAAGAGAAGCGGTAAAAAAAGAAGCGAAAGAAGAAGCTGAAACTACAAAGAAAGCAGTAAAGGCTATTCAAAATAAAGTTGAAAAAACCACTCTTGGAGACTTAGGCGCTTTAGCAGATATCAAAGCAAAATTGAAATCTAAAGAAGACGCAGATAAAAAATAATTTTATAAATAATTATTTCATTCATCCCGGTTGTACAAGCAGCCGGGATTTTTTTTGATTGAAATGAAAATATTTTATTATAAAAATTATCTTTAAACAAGCAAACACATTTTACAATTCAATTCCATTTATGTCTTATTGTTTATTAATAGAATCTATGCAACCGGAAGAAAGAAAATCGTTGCATAAAAATTATCACGACAACCATTACGGCTTTCCGATTCATAATGATGATGAATTATTCGGGCGATTGGTTATGGAAATCAATCAGGCGGGACTTAGCTGGGAAACTATTTTAAAAAAAGAACAATCTTTCCGAAAGGCATATCACAATTTTGAAGTTAAAAAAGTAGCGGTATATAAAGAAAAAGATATAGAAAGATTACTAAACGATGCAGGTATTATTCGTAATAAATTAAAAATAAATGCAGCCGTAGAAAATGCGAAAACAATTCTCGCACTACAAAAGGAATACGGTTCATTTGAAAAATGGCTGGAAAATAACCATCCTAAAACAAAAGATGAATGGACAAAATTATTCAAGAAAACATTCCGTTTTACAGGCGGAGAAATTGTAAATGAGTTCCTGATGAGCATCGGATATTTGCCCGGAGCGCATAGCGAAAACTGCATTATCTATAAAAAAATATTAAAACAAAAACCGATGTGGGCAAAGCAATAATATAAAACTTGAATATACCGTTTACGTATAGAAACAAAACATTAAGATTTTTGGAATTGGGCGATTAATAAAGGATCATTATTTTTACACAATGCAGCAATTATCATTGTTCGATTTCGGAGATGAGCAGCCGAAAGAAAGGAAGAAACAAAACAATCCAAAGAAAGAAAAATCCGGCAATTATTCTTCCGGAGAATTGTTTGCGCAAGATAGTAAAGAAGAAGATAATAAAGTTGCTCCTGATGGCGACATTATTGAAGAAACCGCCGGGCTTTCTACCGATTTTGTAATAGAAGAATTAGAAGAAGAAATAATAACAAACCAGCCTGAAAGCAATGAAGAATTTACATTGGAAATCGTAGAAGAAAATATTGCCGATGAAGAAATTATTATAAAAAAACGGGGCAGAAAATCTTTTAAAGAAATTGATAAAGAGGTTGATTTGATAGATGTTCCTTCAGATGAAGAATTATTCCAAAAGCAATATTATCCCATAAGTATTGTAGCAAAATGGTTTCGTGTAAACACTTCCCTGCTCCGATTTTGGGAAAATCAGTTTAAAATTTTAAAGCCAAAAAAAAATAAAAAAGGCGACCGTTTTTTTCGCCCGGAAGATGTAAGAAATTTGAAGATTATTTATTATTTGTTACGGCAAAAAAAACTTACTATTGACGGCGCAAATAAACATTTAAAAGCGCATAAAGAACATACCGAAGAAAATTTGCAACTTATTAATTCGCTCAATAATTTTAAAAATTTCTTGTTGGAGTTGAAAGCAAATATCTGAACGAAGATTTGGACGGATTTTCAAGATTAAGAAGATAGTTTTATCTTCTTAATTATCAGCAAAAACACGCGTTCCAATTTCTCAGAAAACAATTCAAGAATAAAGCAATCAACAATTAGCCTATAATCAAAACACACTACTTTTGTTCCGCAAAATCATGAATCTTAACTCATAAATCATACATCAAAATGCCCGGATTTGAATTATTTGGCGAAGCCGAAAGAAAAGAAGTAAATGAAGTTTTAGAAACAGGAATATTAATGCGTTATGGATTTGACGCCGCCAGAAAAGGCCGATGGAAAGCAAAAGAATTGGAGCAAGAAATCTGCAATAAATTTAATGTAAATCACGCGCAATTGGTTTCCAGCGGAACGGCAGCATTGACAACAGCTTTAGCTGTATTAGGCATTGGTGCAGGAGATGAAGTAATTATGCCAACGTTTACTTTTGTGGCAAGTTTTGAAGCCGTATTAAGCGTAGGAGCTGTTCCTATTTTGGTTGATGTAGACGACAGCCTTACATTAAATCCGGAGGCTGTTCGCGCAGCTATTACACCGGCTACCAAATGCGTAATGCCCGTACACATGTGCGGCGCACCGGCAGATTTGGAAGCATTGCAAGCTATTTGTAAACAACATAGTTTGTTGTTATTGGAAGACGCTTGCCAAAGCCTTGGCGCAACATACAAAGGAAATTATGTTGGCACGATAGGCGATGCCGGTGCGTATTCTTTTGATTTTGTAAAAACGGTTACATGCGCGGAAGGAGGTGCAATTGTAACCAACGACGCCGCTACACATACAGCTTTAGATGCTTACAGCGATCATGGGCACGATCATAAAGGCAATGACAGAGGTGCAGACTTACACCCTTTTCTCGGATACAATTTTAGAATATCCGAACTGCATGCCGCAGTAGGTTTGGCACAGATGAAGCGCCTGGAAGAATTCCTGGCAATACAGAAAAAAAATCATGCAATCATTAAAGAAACATTGGCTACTATTCCGCAAATATCTTTCAGAAAAATACATGATGCAGATGGAGACAGCTGCGGTTCGGTGAGTTGGTTTTTACCTTCTGAACAGAAAGCAAAAGAAGTTGTTGCCAAACTTAAAAATGAAAATATATTAGCGGGAAATTTTTATTGGTATGATAACAATTGGCACTATATCCGCAACTGGCATCATTTAAAAAATCTCTCTACATATAATAAATTAAATCCGGAACAAATCGATGAATTAGAAAAATTATCATCAAAAAACTTTCCTGCAAGCGACGCTATAATTTCACGTTGTATTACCACTAATATAAGTTTGCTATGGACGGAAGAACAGGCAAAGAATAAAGCGGAAAAATTGAAGGAAACAATTGAAAGTGTTCTATAATTTTATTTCTAATAATTTTGTTTATTAAGAAATAGACTTTACATTTGCACTCCCTAAATAGCGGTGCGGTAGCTCAGTCGGTAGAGCAAAGGACTGAAAATCCTTGTGTCGCCGGTTCGATCCCGGCTCACACCACGGAAGTCGGAACTCAAGTATAGCAAGAGTTCCGGCTTTTTTTATGTCCTTAAGGGTTACCACTCGACAAAATGAAGCGCATGCACCTGTTCGGTATGCACCGAGCCTTCAGCGGCAGCATGGAAAACTCTTCTGCCGAACTATTTCAAAGACTTGTCGATTTTTTGGTATATCGCGAGAAACCTATTATCAATGGAAAAGAAATTACGAGCAGAAGGGCGAGGTTGGTTTAATCAATAGTAAACCTTGTCCTCAAAATCCAAAGCTTCGGATAGCGGCTGAAATTGAAGAGAAAATTCTTTATTTGCGAAAGACTTATCATCTAGGTCAAATGCGTATTTCTTGGTATTTAAAGCGGCTATCACGATATAAAAGTTTCTGCCTCTTGCATTTGGTATGTATTGAAACGAAACGGGTTAAATCGGCTTCCTCAAAACCAGCGAAAACGCTCTATGAAACAGTTTAAGCGATACGAAAAACAAGTACCGGGTCATCGAATTCAGATTGATGTAAAGTTTCTTTCATTCACAGAGAAACAAAGTGGAAAAGAAATTAAACGCTACCAATATACCGCCATAGATGATGCCACAAGGGCTCGCGTATTAAAGATATTTGATAAGCACAATCAACAATGCAATGTGCTATTGAGTTTGTCGATTATGTTTGTTCTCGTTTTCCTTTTCGCATTCACACTATCCAGACCGATAATGGTCATGAGTTTCAAGCCTTATTTCATTGACACTGTGAAGATTTGGGTATCAGACATGTTTATATTAGAAAAGCAAGCCCTCACCTCAATGGCAAAGTAGAAAGATCTCATCTTACAGACCAGCGCGAGTTTTACCAATTATTGGAATATAAAGACGATATTGATATCTCAAAGAAATTGGAAGAGTGGGAAATATTTTATAATTCGTATCGACCCAATGGCGCATTAAACGGAAAAACACCCTATGAAGTTCTAAAAGAAAAATTAACCCCAAAATAATTTTTTCCCTGAGCCCTCTACCCCATTTAAAAGAGGGTCAGGGAAAAAATTTATATTCGCAAAGTCAACCTTAGTTCTGATACGCACACCTTATTTGTTGATGATAATCGCTTTTCTATGGTTATTGACAACATTTTAACCGCGTTAGCTCTACAATTATTACCTATTAGTTTATTTAAAAAAAACGCCCTTTTAAAAAGAGCGTTATTGCATATATAGAGGATGGATTATTCACTATCTCTCAAAAATTTAATTTTATTATGCATCTTTAATCGTTGGCTTTGTTGCTCTAAAATAACCTCTTTAATATTTGTGGGCTATTCTTCATTCAAGGCATCTTGGTAGGCTTTTTTGGCAGCGTCTTCTCCTCCTTCACAATTAGATAAAATAGCTTTCCTGTCATGCCCTGTAAATACGGCTTTAATATCCATCCAGCCTCTGTACAACTTTCCGCTCATGGTTGTTTCATCATCCACTGTATCATCTGCAAAACTTTGGAGTTCTTTTTTGAAATTCTCGCTTTGATGAATAACGTCTGCAAAAAGTGTCTTTAAATCAGCGTCATGGCTGTCTTTTAATTCGTCAATGGCTTTCTGATAGCCTACAATTCGGTCATTATTGATTTTAATTAAATCATTGAGCGTTTGTTTTGAAACAGTTGAAGTGTTTTTTTCCATAGATTGTTGTTGTTATAAGTGAATAATAATTAAAATATTTCCATTAGGAGAACCCTATTTATCACAAGCGACAAACTTATATTAAAAGGACTGCCTCATATTGATATGAAGCAGTCCTTTTAATTATCAATAATTATTCCTTTATAATTTTCAATTTCTTTGTGCCGGTTTGTATAAAATAAATGCCTGTTGGCAGAGAATGAATATCAATAGTATTTACACCTGCTTTCAATGCCTGTGTTTTTATAATCCTGCCTACGGCATCATATATCGTCAAAGCAGCTGCATTTGCCACTTTAATATTTATATGATCTATAGCAGGGTTGGGATATGCCGCCACATCTTCATTTACCGTTTGAGACAGCACAACGATTTTCGGATAAACGGAAGAAAAGCCGTCATTGTCGACACGCTTTAACTGGTAATAAGCAACTGGTTCTGGTTGCGAGGCATTAAAAGAATATGAATTTCCGCTTCCTTTCGGTTGTACGGAACCTATTGAACTAAAGGTTTTTCCGTCTGTGCTTTTTTCTATTTCAAAATGATTGATATTGGATTCTACGCCTGTTTGCCATTGAAGCGCAGCTGTACCATTTTGCAGCTTGCCGGAGAAACCATTTACTGCCACAGGCAATGCCGATGCTATGTGCAATACAATTGTGTTGCTGATGCTTGAATCTGTTGCATTATCTGCGGGATTAACTATACGTGATAAATAAATATCTCCTACAAAGCTGTTCCAATAATCCTGCGAGCCGGGTGAAACAATGGACATAAAGGTTGGCAATTTCGAAAGATCAGTCATAGAAAATTCTATACTATCGAGCGTAATGCCAAGCGGTTGCATAACAGATTGATAACTCGCAAAGTCTGCGGGATTAATCTCCAAGGAATCCGCAGCACTTCCTAATATTGTTTTTACTTTCCATTTGTAAGTATTTGCTTCGCCATTACCATACGATGTGCCTGTAATGTTTAATGAACCACTCATTCCATTGTAAGAAGAATCTCCATTGTTTACTATTTTATTAATCACGGTCGCTTCGTAAGCGCCCATATCCACTGTACCATCGATAACGCGATCATTGTCTGCAAGATCTAGTGTATCAGTTGTGGACAGCACACTATTGTCTCCGGCATCAATAGCAGGGCTTGCCGGATTGAGTTTATAATTACCATTGGCAGAATCTATGAATTGAGGCGACTGATTCATGCTACTATATAATCCGTCCCTTATCAAGCTATTGGTAACGTTTAAAGTGCTGCCTCCTTGCAAAACAATTTCCTGATTGAATTGCGGGTCAGCATGAATAGCAGTATTTGTCCATATAATACAATTATTAATAGAGCCTTGAGAACCCCCAGCATAACAAATTGCACCGCCGCCCGTTTCGGAACCTGTACTCGCATTCCCCGAGATTGTACAATTGGTAATAGTTGGCGCACCTGCATAATTATAAATAGCCCCTCCACCCGAGAAAGCACTTGAAGTATCACGAATAATAAGGCAATTAATGATAGAAGGGCTACTATTGATATTACATACAGCACCACCATAGCCACCGGTATTTAAGGCCGATGCGATATTGCCCGTAAACATACAATTGGATATGATGGCATTGCTGGATGTATTATTATAAATAGCCCCGCCGCCGCTATAAGCTTTATTGCCAGAGAATGTACAAGCGGTAATCGTAGGCGAACTGTTATTATTATATATAGCGCCGCCGCCATAGTTTGTTCCCTGAGCGCTATTGCCGGAAAAAGTGCAGCTATCAATTACAGGATTACTATTAACATTATACATTGCACCACCATTATACAATCCATCAGGTGTTGGATTTGTTGTCTGAGTCACATTATTATTAAATGTACAATTACTAATAATTGTTGAACTATTGTTGTTATACATGCCGCGACCAATCGCCCCTTGTGCTGGTGGCTGAATAGTAAAACCATCTAAAACTGTTGCAGAAGTGAGATTAATAGCGTTTACTGTAGCATATTCTTTATTTGAATTGTATGTACCCAATAATATAGTCGCATTTGATTTCCAATTGCGGGCGTTAATGGTTGTTTCTGTACCGCTAAAGCCGCCATATATTTTCACACCGTCTTTAAGATTGAAAACAAAGTCATTAGCATAATTGGAGTAATAACTACCTTTGGCCACCCAAACCTGATCGCCTGCGGCGGCTGTGGTAATTGCTGCCTGTATATTCCCAAGTGGGCTACTCCAACTGCTTCCGTCGCCGGTTCCGCCCGACTTGACATAAATAATCGTTTGTGCATGCAGGCTTGCAGAAAAGCCTAATAAGAAACCAAAACCCTGTAAATAGCGTAAAAACTTGTTCATAATTTTAATTTTTATAATGAATACATCTGTGTTTAGTTAGGTTGGTCGTTATTTTAAATCTCGCTTTATGGGTTATCTACGATCGCTCTGGAGTGCAATGCCGGAGCGTAATTTGTATAATCTAATATTATTCTATCGGCTGACCCAAGGGTAATATCACAGAATATAACTCTTCACACTATCGCTATACACGCGATGAGTGTCTGTGCTAATACCTGCGACACGAAATTTATATTGAGTGCCGCTCGTAAGTCCGGGAAGCAGCAGATGACTTTTCGTATGCACGGCAATTATCCAATCAGCAACTCCTGCCACGCGGTATTTATACTGATAGCTTTGTACGCCGTATATTGCTTTAAGACTCAGCTTTACCATGCCCTCTGAAGGAACCGCCTTAAAATTTACTGGCTAGGCAAGAATGCCGACCGGTTCGGGCGTTTTGCTTACGGAAAAGCCGGACGACGCCATTGCTGCCATAATGCCGTTGCTGGCTCCCTGCACATACAAGGCAAGCATATTCAGCAACTGTATCAGCGCTATTTTCTTTTGGTCGCGTACATCTTTTGTACCCAAACCGCCACCTGTAAAGCAGTAACCGCTGCCTGAAAATCTATAAGCGCGGCTTGTACACTTTCAAGTGTGAGTACAGGTGTTGGGAAAACGGCATTGCCCGTCATGTTTTGGATAATGAACTGCGTTTTGGCTTCAAGGTCGGCATCGGAATAAGCCGCAAAACCGGTTGAAACTTTGTTGCTCATAATGAACATTTTTTGATTTTGATAATATGTAGAAAAGCATCGATACATGTCCTTCGGGTATTAATCGAAATAAGTTTGGGCAAAAGGAAGTATTTTTTGTACTTGGAATAATATTATTTAATGCTAACCGAGTGAAGATTTGTATCAATTTTCCGGAGATTGGCATCAATTTATAAGAATTTGGCATCGAAAAGAGAAAAATCGGTATCAATTTCCGGCGGCTTTGTATCGGTGGGTCATTTTTCTGCATCGTTTTTGGGTTTTATAATAACGGGAAACGCTTTATTGACATCAAAAAATTGTTTTTTGATATGGATAAGTTTGTTTGAGGTGTCACGAAAGTTGTCAATAACATCGAAAATCTGGTTTGAACTCCGCTAAGAAAGAAATGTGCATTATATCCTGCGGCTGTTAATACTTATCTGTGGCTTACACCCCGTCTATTCTTTTTTGGAAATACCACCAAACAAATACTAACAGCAATACACAGACAACAATAATTAATATATATAGGGAGTTTTGGTGTTTGCTTTTTGGCATACATAAAATTAGCATTGCAAAGAGGTGAATTGCGAATAAACGGCGTTACAAAAGCATTTCAGAGGCGTTACAAAAGCGTTACATTACTCCCGAAGGAGTATTTTGAGGGAATTTATCAGATATTTTGGGCAATGGAACGGATGTCGTCCGTTTCGGGGAGATTGAGTTTTTTGCGTAAGCGGAATATTGTAACGCGGATACTTTGCGGCGACACACCTGTAGCAGCAGCCATTTCTTTGTTGGTTAATCCTATTTTGGCAAGCGTCATAAATCTTTGTTCCGCCTGAGTGAGATTTGGCATTTGTTTGGCGAGCCGTTCTAAATATCCCGGAAAGGCTTTTTCAAAAGTGAGTTTAAAAGTATGCCAATCGTCTTCGGTCAGTATGGTAAAATCTTTCAATTCGTTTGCCGTTTCTTCTATTTCAGTTCCGAATTTTGTTTGAAGTGTTTCTATCAGTTTATTCTTTTCGGAAATATTGCGGGTAAATAGGTCTATCTGTTTTTGGGCATCATGGATTTTCTGTTTAGATATTTCTATTTCGGCTTCGGCAATGGCTTTTTCTTTTTCCAGTTGTTTTTGCCGGATGTTCTGCCTAAGCCTGTATCTGTTGTAAAGCAACAGCGCTATAACAGTAAGAAGAATTATTGATATTAATAAATAATTGCGCAACCTGACCGAATTGGTAATAGTAGTTTTTGCGTTTTCAAGATTCGCCTGCATGTTTTCAAATTGTATGCGGGCATTAATAGTTGTAATAAGACTCTTGTTTCGATGTGTTTGAAGCGTATCATTATAAACATGATATTTTTCATTGTAGAAAAATGCGCTGTCGTAGTTACCAAGCGCTTTATAATTATCCGTAATAGTCTTTAACGCAATAATAGTATTGTTCAGGTCATTATTGCCGGAAGCCCAAGCGTAAGCCAATTTACTTTTATATAAAGAACTGTCGTATTGTTTTCTGATAAAATTAATTTCGGCTAAAGTATTCTGCGCAATAGAAGCGTCTCCCAATTGATTCAATGCAACGCTTGATATAACATTTTGAAGTAATAAAGGATAAGCTTCTTCATATCTTTTTTCTAAAAATAAGCCTTGTCCAACACCACCTGTAGCAATTCCCGTCCATATTTTTACGTAATTAGTGTCGCCCTTGGAAAAATGTCCATGCGCCGCCGACATGGAATTGTGATAAGAGATTAATTGCTGTATTTTTTTGTAAAAAAATATGGTACTGTCCGGTTTGTTCAGCGCTTTATATGAAGCGCCGAGCATGTCCATTTGTAAAATAGAATCTTTAAAAGATGTTTCGGACATATTCATCAGTTGCAGGGAATGCAATCCGTAATTGATACTTTGGCTGTAATCAGTTACAAAATATAATGAGATACTTACGTTTAAATAACGCAGATAGATAAGCGGAAAATGTTCATCACCAATTTGATGTTGAATATCGATCGCTTTCATAATATACAGCAGGAAATGTTCTACCGAACTATCATTTGCCAAGCCCGCATATAATGTGTAAACTTCCGATAAAAGTTGCTTATCATTCAACAATGCAGTAATTGCTATATCTTTTTTTAATTTTGATTGATCATTCGGCGTAGCAGGAATGTTTAATTCTCTTTTCCCAAGTATCGTATATATATCGGTTCTTATCTGCAATCTTTTATTCGGATTATCCTGCAAATAATCTTCCAGTTCCTTGAGCCGTTGAGTGTAAGCCGGTAAATTTTTATTTACTCGCAGGTCATAATAAGTCGCTTCTGCTTTTGTTGTTTGTGAAGTGTCGCTTGCTTTCCATGCTTTGATGAGCTCTTTTGTGGTTAAGTGTTGGGCATATAAAGGTAAATGCAAAATACATTGGCACAAAAAGATTAAACAGAGCAGTCGTAGCATCAGCGTGCAATTAGTAAGAGAAATTTCGCACGAAAGGTACTAACTTTTTAAATGGTAAAATTTAATACACTTGCGCCAATAACACTTAGCTGTTACATTCCTCTTTAATGCGCAAAATCATCTGCTTCCAACATATGCGAAAGCGTAGAAGTCTCACTGTAATTGAGTTTACAGCCAAGTGTATGAAACGCAACAGAACGCATTTATTTATCTATTCAATTTTTTGAAGCGGCAAAGACACTTTTTTCAAGATTATTAATCATGTTCAACAGAAAATATCAATTTTTGGGTCATCCTATACGAAATTTTTTTTCCATTCATTGAAGCCGGATTCCAAAATCCGCTATGCATAATGATACGAATAGCCTCTTTTGATGTACCATAGTCTGAGCTTGGAGCACTTGTTATCCGGGGTTCGCAGACTTTTCCTAGTGTATCAACTAAGAAAGATATTGTAATTTTATATTCTCCATATGGCGCTTCATTGTCTGACAATACAGGTCTGACATTTTTTTGTAAATAATGCATCCATTCATTAACTCCCCCAGGAAATATTGCGGCTACAGTTGAAGTTGCGGGGACATAGTCTGCATACATATGAATACTATTATTCGTATAATATGAAGCAAGCTTTACATCGGGCAATTTCCTGTCTGAATCAGACGTTTCGGAAATAGTAACTTTATTATTTGCAAAAAGTGAATCATCTTTTGTTATTATTTCGACAACAGCTTGCTTTATTCTCGCACCAAACCTAAATGTATTATTACCTTTTAGTACAGATACGGATAAAATTTGATTCGGTGGTATCGCATAAAAATCCTTCTTATTTTTCATTACAAAGCCATTTACAGCAAGCAAAGGTTTTTGTTGAAAAGTGAATGTATCGTCTCCAACAGTGACAATATTGTCAGAGGATTTATTTTCTTTGGTGGAGTCTTTCCAATTGTCGGAACAATTATTTAGTGCAAATAAAGATTTCGAATGCATTATTAAGATAAGAAAGAGAATTAAATAAAAGGCAATAGTTTTTATTTTCATATTCGAAAATTTTGAAAATAAATTTCTTTCTTTTATCTCAATTCTCAAAAAAATTTCGAATCTAATGTGCAAAATCTACTTCATATACACCTTTTATTCTTTCCATCGGCGGATTGTAATATCCGAATTTTATTTGCGGAAATTCTTCATGAATCAAATCCATGAATTGCTTTATTCCCATTAATTCCTGAGTTTCCGTGACGTCGATGTGTCCAAGATACCAATCGGGATCGATGTTGAAATTGCGCCATTGGATCATGCTTAAATCAGATTCGATAATCAGCTTTCGCAAGTCTTCATATTCTGCTTCAGTATCGGTCATGCCGGGAAAAACGAAATAATTGATACTCGCCCAGCCGCCAAAACCACGAACGACTTTGAAACTTTCAATAATGTCTTCAAATTCATAATTATTCGGACGATAATATTTTGTATAAATATGTTTCTGCGCAGAATTCAAACTTACGCGAATGCTATTCAAACCTACTTCGCACAAGGCTTTCACAGCATCTGGTTTTGACCCGTTTGTATTAATATTAATGCTTCCTTTGTGTGTATTTACGAATATCTATAATGGATTTTCTAATGGTTTCCCACATTAATAATGGCTCACCTTCACAACCTTGTCCAAAACTAATAATTGGAAAAGGTGCATTCAACAAATGCGGAACGGTAAATTCTACAATCTCTTCCGGCAATGGCTTAAAGGTTAATCTATCTTGTGTGGAAATAATTGTTTCACTGCCTTTCTTAAGCATAGCAGGAATTACGCCTTCATTATCCCACGTACGGTACACAATTTTTGTGCAGCGTAGTAGTTGCCTGCCTCTTCCAAATGATATTTCATCAAAATTGACATTATGCGCTACGAAGACTCTTCCGTTCAACATTTCAAAGACTTCTTTGGCAATATCTTCAAATGCAGGGCTGTCGCAGACCATATCATAATCTATGCCTGTAAGTGCGGTAATATACAAAGGGATTTTATGCCTTGGTTGAACAAGCGTTTCATAACTATCAATGACCTGTTCGCCGTTAAATATCCTAATGGCAATTTCAGTTATGCCGCTGCCAGCCGCATACCCGCCGGTGGTTTCTATGTCGACTATGGCATATTCCATCTCAACATACTTTTTACTTTTTTAAATTATTTATAAAATAATCATTCTACAATTGTCATCATATACAAATGGATTAATAAGCACACAATTATACTAAGTAAATTAGCATATAAACTAATTTTCTTAGTCGTAATATACAAGTAGATGATAATGAGATAGTACAGGGTTAATTTTGCGGAACAAATAAATATTTTATGAAAGCTGTTGTTATAACACAAGCCGGAGACCCGGAAGTACTGCAGATAAAAGATTATCCGACTCCTGCGCCAGTCGGCGATGAGGTTCTACTCTCCGTAAAAGCGGCAGGGATTAATCGTGCAGATGTTTTCAGCGTAAAGGCAATTACCCTGCGCCTGACGGCGTTCCGAAAGATATACCCGGTATGGAAGTAAGTGGTATTATAGTAGCATGCGGCACGGAAGTCCTACAATTTAAAAATGGCGATGCGGTATGTGCTTTAATTGCCGGCGGCGGCTATGCGGAATTTGTTGTAGTAAGGGAAGGCCAATGTTTACCAATACCGAAAGGAATTAATTTTACTGAGGCTGCAAGTTTGCCTGAGACTGTATTTACAATCTGGTCAAATGTCTTTGAACGAGGAGCTCTACAGCCGGGAGAAACCTTGTTGGTGCACGGCGGCGGCAGCGGGATTGGTATAACAGCCATCCAAATCGCTAAGGCATTGGGAAGCAATGTTATCGTTACAGTAGGAACAGAAGATAAAGGCCAACAATGCCTTGCTTTAGGAGCAGATAGTTTCATCAATTATAAAACACAGGATTTTGAAAAAGTCCTTTCTTCAAAAAGGATAGATGTGATTCTTGATATCGTCGGCGGTAACTATTTTAGCAAAAATTGGAATGTCCTGCATACTGATGGAAGGCTTGTTTATACTAATGCAATAGCTCAATCATACTGTTCGTTTTACCTGTCTGCTTATCCATATGGGTAAATTGTTTGCCATCTAAATTTATATCTTACTCAGCATCGAAACATGGTATTTTGCCAGAATAAAATTTCTGAGTATATTAACCTTGAAAACTATTAAGCGATATAATGCCGCTTGAAATGTCAGTATCAAAAGTAGTATTTGTGATAACAAAGCTTAAGTTTAAAATTATACTGATATAGTATTAGATTTTCATCAATTTAACCCATGTGTTTTTAGCTTTGTTTCCTTCAGTATAATATGCGCTGATGATTTTCATCTCGAATTACGATGAATTGCATGTTTTCCAATTATAATCATTTTATGATATATTTCAGAGAAATAACCTTATTTATAATAATATTTCTTTATTTAAGGATCTCTTTCAATTTATTTTCCAATGCTTCCCCTCTTAAGTTTTTAGCTATAATTATCCCTGATGGGTCAATCAAAAAATTGGTGGGAATTGCGGTTACTTGGTATAATCGTGCCGCCGCGTTATTGGCCCCTTGTAGATCGGACAATTGTTCCCAAGAAAGATTATCCTTTTCAATAGCTTTCAGCCAATTTTCTTTTCCATTTTCTCCTCCATCTAATGAAACTCCTATAACATTGAAATTTTTATTTTTATATTGATTATAGGCGTTTAAAACATTTGGATTTTCCTCGCGACATGGTCGACACCAAGACGCCCAAAAATCAAGTAATATATATTTACCTCTGTAAGAAGATAAAGTAAAATCTTTATCGTCCTTATCCTTCATAGTGAATTCCGGAGCAATTGCCCCAATACTAATATCTTTCGCCTTTTGAATTGCTTGATAATATTGTTGAGCCATTGGCAAAACTCTTAAATCAGGACTAAGTATATTAATCAGCATTTTAGCCTTTTCGGCATCCTCAATAGGATCAAATGATTGCCGAATCAAATTTAAACTGACAAGGGAATTTCGGTGATTTTTTATGTAATTAATTTGTATTTTAGATTTTCTACTTAACAGTTCCTCATACTGTTTTTTTAGCTTTGCTTGCAAATCAGTATTGTCTTCTGCAGCAATATATTTTTCATTGATATTACCTTCTTCTTTCTTAAATGGTTCCAATATATTTATCAACACTTGCTGATCTTCGTTAAGTTTGGTTCCTCCAACTACTGCATGGGTTAGAGTATCGGAAGATTTAATTTCAATAGTTCCATTTTCCAAATATACGCCCACCTGATCGGGAGCAAAAATATCTCTTGTTGTTGCGCCTCTTTGATAAAGTAAAACAAATGCTTTCATTGGTACTGATACATCTCCTTCTAATATAAATTGATTATCACGAACTGTTACGGAATCAAATTGTAAGCCATGCCCATCTTGATAGTAGACATATGCATGTGCAGGATATTGAACCTTATTTAATTTTCCTATGATTTTGAAATGTTGTTGTGCATATACACTCAAACCAAAAGGCAGTAGAGCCAGTAATAAAAATCGCTTTTTCATTTTATTGTTTTGTTATAATTTAAATATTTCGTTGAATAATCAATGTGCCTAATCTTTTTATTAAACATATAATTTAATATGTTATTCTGTATGTCGATTAATGTTTTTTTAAGACTAATAGACGACCCTATATTATTGCTAATGTGAAATGTTTTGTTTTAATTATTCCATTAAAATTCAGAATGGATGCTTTCCTTATATAATCAACAATAATTCAATGCTGTGTAATTAAAAGACATCATGCAATCATAAAAATTGCCATAGATAACCCTTTTTTTAATCCTTATTTTTTTATTAATTAGATGAAACAATTGATTGAATTAAATGTTTAATTGAAGAAACGGGGATCGCATTTTTGATAACCATTTGAGTCATCGGACGACCATTACTCTGTTGCTCTACAATATTTGTGCTGGAAACAATGCCTATAACATATCCGTTATTATCCAAAATAGGACTACCACTTGCTCCAACTGAAAAATCGGCAGTAATGGACATTAAATTTCTAGCAGCCCTCCCCGTACGTCCAGGCAAAACCATGGTTTCATTGTATTTCCCAGAGACTATACCCTGTGTAAGACTATACAACTGACCGAATGAGTTGCCCAAAACATAAGCCTTTTCACCAACTTCCGCATCCATGTTTCTCAGCTTTACATAAGGGAGCCTTTCCCCTTTTACATCAATCTTTATCAATGCAAGGTCATCTTGAGGAGACAAGGCAAGTACTTTTTCCATTACATATGTTCGCCCATTTCCCAACCTTATTAAAAAAATTCCTTGGTCGTTTAGGGTTTTGGAATGAGCATAAGCATACACAACATGGTAATTGGTGAGGCATACTCCGTCCGGAGTTATAACAAATGCCGAAGCAGGGTTTACGGAAATCTCTTTTGAAAGATTGGGCTTACTACACATTGCCACCAACCCTACGGCAGGTTTGCTATTTGCATATATCAGGGTAGGGAACAGTGACTTCATTCTTCTTTTAGCAACTTTAATCTTTAAACTGGGACTAATCACATTTTTACTGTCCCTTAAATAGGCTGCGGCGTCACTTGGTGTAAAGACTTTCATGGAAGTAACCAATATTGAATCTGCCATGTTGCGAATTGGTCTCATTATATCTATTTCAGTATCTAGATATTGTGCCTCCACATGCAAATAGGCAATCAATGGAATACACGGCAGTATTAAATATAAATATCTTTTTTTAAAAAATTGCACACAATGTTTATTAATCACCGCTGGTTATAATGGTTATAATTTAGTATAATTAAATTCCTTCGAGTTGTTCAAGATTTCTTTTAAGGTCTGGACTAGAAGCCCTAGGCATGTATGCATTCATCAACACTCCTTTTCTATCAATTAATATGTACCTGGGGATATAGCCCACTTTAAGGTCGATCATGAACTGTTTATCTCCGTTTAAGAACCATTGGATTCCTTTTCTTTTGAACATGGCAACCGCACCTTTCCAACGAAAAGCTTGTTGATCACAGGAAAGCTGAACGAAAACAATATTCTTATCTCTTAACTCGTTTTTTAGGGAATCGAAATGTGGAAATTCATTGATGCACGGGTAACACCAACTAGCCCAAATATCTAGCAAAATATATTTCCCCTTAAATTCCTGAAAGGTTACATTTTTGCCTATTGTATCCTGAAAAACATATTTAACCAAATCTAGACCTGGATTAACGATCGTATCCTTTTCTTGTGCACAAAGAATTGTTGGGAGAATTGAAAATAGGCAAATCGAAAGACAGCATACCCTAAAAATTCTAACTAAGATTCTGTACATAATTTTATATATATTTTTTTGATTTTAAGATTTGTTTTTGTAAGAACTTTTAAATTTTAATAGATATATTTTTTAAACACCGAAACCCGTTGATTAATTACCCAAGCGAATAGCCCAATGACAAGATCGAAAGTGGCAACTCAATATGTAAACACACTTACATATACCTTTTTCTTCGTTTCTATCAATGGGATTGCGTAATCTTTGTCTTGACTTTCCATTAGCTCTACGATCATTAATGTGGACTTATATTTAACAAATTTTGCATCAGAATTTACTTCGATCTCAATACTATCCTTAGAATATAAAGATCCTGCAGGGATAACCACTTCTGATTTTACTACGGTAAATGCATTAGGAAACGAAAGATAATTGCCAAAGGCTTGGATAGTAGAATCGTCGTTGTGTACAACCGCAGACACTTTAAGATCATGCCCACCTGTAAAAGGCTGGTTAAGCATCACTCCTATTTTGATACTAGTTAATTCTGGAACAGTGCCATCAGCATTAGAAGAGAAAAATTCACTCATAAGATACCCTCCTTTATAAGCAATTAAATTGCTTGGATTTACCATAGCAGAAAGTGCCCCATACTTCCTAACCTTCATCTTAAAGAAAACTATGGAAGTCTTTAAACCACTAGATTTTTTCTCTGACAAACGGATAGGAACAAGATATACAAAACTATCAACAAGATTCGACGCGTCTTTTAGTATGGCATACAGGGAGTCTTTGGACTGTGTTGCTCCTTTACCTATTGGAAAAACTCCACCGTGTGAAGCACCAAAAGCGCTGTCGGGAATGGAGTGATTGGTCTCTTGATACAATTTATTATAGGATTCAACTAATGAAGGATCTACTTTGGCAAAAACAGTATCCCCATCCTCTGCACCTTTATCAAGTTGAATAGGGATTCCTATATAGTCTGGAGTGAGATTATATTCTATACTATCTACCGAATATTGGCTTGCATTTTCTACGTAAGATGCAATTATACCCGACGAGCTTGATGACAGAAGATCCAAATCATTATTAGTATCTTTTTTACATGCAATCAATGCAATAGAAAAGATACTAATATAAAATATTAAATTTTTGATAGCCTTGTAAAATCTTATATCCGATCTATTTCTAGAAAAAAGCATAATGGTGGATTTAGTAAAGAAGAAAAATTTTACCTTGGGTTTTGAACAATATTTGTGTTATTGGCAATTATGGTCGCCGCGAATGGGAAAAGATATAGATTGGAGCCAGGAACTAAAGAATCTATTATTTCATTTGAATCATTTTTCCGATATATGGTTTTTTTAAATGCCTCTTCACGGTTTAACCTTTTCAGATCAAACAATCTTAACCCTCCATGACAATACAATTCTCGTCTTCTCTCTCCAAGCACACAATTCAATATATTCGAAGAGTTATAAACACGGGTGTCTACTGTTGAAGATTTCAGTCTATAACTTCTAAGCTCTTTTAATATGGCCCCCGCATCCGATACGTTGCCTTTTCTCGCAAGACATTCTGCTTTTATCAACATAACTTCTGGCACTCCTACGCTATTGTCAAAAACCATGGAAGTAGGACTAGTTGAATAAGATATTTTATAACTTCCACTTGTAAAGTTTTTCGAGAGTCTCAAATCGGAGGCATCCAAACTATCAGATAACGATTGACTAATCGAAAAAGTTCCTGTATAAGTTAAATAAAAACCTGCATCAAAACTCAAACGTCCCAATAAAATTTCTGGATTTGAGGATAAATCCACTAGACGTATGGGTTGCGTGGCGGTATTATTATAGTTAAGTAAAGTGTTCTGTAATGCCAAAGATGAATCTGCATAGGCCATAGCGGAGTCATATTGCGCTTCATAAAGATATGTTCTCGCCAACAAAGCATATCCAGCGGCTTTCCCTGGATGTAACACATCTACCCCTTTGCTAGGTAAATAAGTATTACTTACAGCCTTCTTCAAGTCTGCCAATATTTGTCCGTACATAGTTTGTAAAGTAGCACGTGCAGGAAGTGAAGAAGAACTTGGTTCTAAAATTAAAGGAACTGAAAGATCAGTAGTAGCGGTAGACTGGTTGTATGTCGGCCCATAGATATTAGCAAGTTGAAGATAATACCATGCCCTATTAATCAAGGCCTGAGATATCACATTGCTTCTGTTTTCCTCTGTATTGAGACTATCTTTAGGGGCCGAATTGACTCGGCTAAGAATAATGTTCATTTGCAAAATTCTGGTGTAGGACGAATTGTAAATCATATCAGTATCAGAAGCGTTCCAAATGATACTATTCCAATGGTATGTCCTTGAATAAATGGTACTTCCTATCCCTGACTGGGCATCCACCATCCTTGAATCGTCACTCATAAAGTCTACAAGAAAATAATAGCCAGTGCCCAATGAATCATTATTAAGCATTTCCTGAAAATCTTTTATGGTAGAAGGATTAACACTTTGGGTAGACGGATTTATGTCTAAAAATTTATTACATGCACAAAAAACAGAAATACAAATAACAAATAAATTAATTATAATCTTTTTCATAAACCTTATATTAAAAACCAACATTTATAGTACAAGAATATTGACGTGGAATTGCCAATCCTATTCTTCCGTTAGTACCAACAGTAGAAGGATCTATATGATATTTATTTTTTGTCCAAATAGCTACATTCTGAGCCTGTATGGTTAACGTAAAGGACATCAGTCCAAATTTTTTTAAATTTTTAATAGGTGGACTCCAACCAAACATTATCTCTTGTAGCCTGATGTTATTTGCGGATAAAATACTATTGCTGGAATTCTGTAATACAAATGCCCTATATGCATCAGCATCAGTTTCTCCAGGCACAATTTTTTTGATGCGGGCTATATCGGTATGGTTTTCGTCTCCCGACTGGCGCCATCTATCCTTTACTAAAACACTTCGTTCCAACTCAGAATTCATGGCAGGAATGTATCTCCTCATAACGTATCCCCATTGAAATGTCAATGCAACTCTAGTAAAAAATTGTTTATAAGTTAATTCATGAATAAAGCCGCCGGTCCATGGAGCAATAGTCGTTCCACTATACACCATAGCAGTGGAGAGCGTCGTACTATCCATACTAGCTGTTTTATTTCCATTAATATCATATACTTGTGGATCTCCCTTATTGTCTAGACCAGCCCATTTAAAACTCCATATATTGCTGGTATTATATCCATCTCTATACGCTGTTGCATAACTAGATGAAGCGGAAAAAGCAGTTTTAGGTACACTCCGCGCTATGTTGACATTGTAGGCACCATTAAGCGTTATTGTATAGTTAATATTTTTGTGATTGATTATTTTATTTTTAAAATAAAATTCAATCCCTTTATTGTTGATGCTGCTATAGGTAGTCTGGGAAGATAACCCTGTGGATGGATCGGTATAAACATTTGTATAATTATTTAAACCTGAAGTTGTATGGTTATAATACCTCAAATCAAACATCTGATCATCTTTATTTATACCCATTTCAAAATGCATTTCCCAATTTGTATTTTTAGGAGGTAAAGTATTGAAGCTATTATTAGTTGCAGAACTATAAGATCCGCCAGATGATACATTCGTTCCCATCATTAATCCAAGTCCTTGATAGGGACTAATGCTTTCAATTTTACCGTCAAAAATCAAAGTACTTATCTTTTTAGAGTGGAAATAGGATTCATGAGCTATATCATAAGAAATCGCACCATTTACTTGAGAAGATCCTTCCGGTGATTTACTGTAATTAATATCCATTAAAAAAGCTCCTTTTCTAAATTTTGCCCTCAGTCCCGCACTCATGTATTTCTCGGTATAACTACTATCTGCTGACGACTCTTCATTAGTGGAACTATTACTTGCTGTAGTAATTTTTTGCTGGTTATAAGCTACATTAACAACGAAGCGATCGTCAAACATATTGAGAGTCATTCGCTCAAAATAGTTTAAGGTTCTTTGACCCTTTTGTTGGGTAGGGCTTAACCCATTCACCCAAATGGAATAATTACCCCAATCCGTTTGCAAGAGACGCGTATTACTATATGAGACTGGCAAATCAGGCATAATCATGCCCGTCAAACCTGCAGATATTAACAGTTTACTAAAAGCTTTCTTAGGATTTGATTTTTTTAATACTATTCCCGTTGCTTCAATATTATAATTGGATAGTACTGAATATTTAGATGATTGTCCATATAAAGGATTAAATACACTATTATAAGAGCCATTTAAAAAGACATTACTATTATAGTCATAAGCAATAGACCCGTTCCAGTTGATGTTTCTACTGTTCGTAGTGTACCCACCAGATGCAACAGCATAAGTATATGGCGTAACAGTAGATGATGTGGAAAAAAGAGAATAGAAATTAGAAATAGTGCCTTCAGGATCTGGAGCAGGCAGATAAATAGGAACTCCTGATTTAGTCTTTGTATTGTAACCAAACATCGTGGATACATCGGGTTGACTATAATGTGAGCTTGCCGCCCCATAACCAATTGTTGCAGAAACGTTGTGTTTTCCAAAAGACGTCTTATAGGATAATCCTGAACGCACATTCCAATCCTCGTCTTTCAAAGTATTTTTTTTCATGATATTGCCATAAGGAATATAAAAATTAACACCGTTCTTCTCAATCTCTCCATATTGGTCTACCAATTGTCTAACATAACTCGATTCCTTATCATAAAAGCTTTCCGTGTTTGTACTTGCCTTTCTGTAGAAAATAGAAGTAGTCCATCTCAGGTTTTTTGAAAGCGACCAATCCATGTTATAACGATTCTGAAGCAAATTTTGTATGGATGAATTTTTATTGAGTCTAGCATCTTCTAGAACGTTGGACCCGTAATTTTTGTAGCCATAAGATTCTATTGTAGCATTGGCAGAAGGAGATAAATTATAATAATCATAAATATAGTTCCCGTTGCCGTCTAGTAATAGTTGATATGGCTCCAATGTATTATTAGGATTGAAGGAATAGCCAATTCGATTTTGCGTATGCGTGTACTTAAGAAGCCAATCTATGTGTAGTCTGTCATTTAAAAGGTTAAGATGATTGTTCATATTGATATCGCTTGCCGTACTTGAACTCTTTAGTTCATTTCCGGAATTCGAAGTGTAATTGCCAATTATAGTAAACCTATACTGCTTACTTCCCCCTGCCACACTAAGAGAATGCGTTTGATTGAAAGCATTTTGTTGTAACAAAGCAAGTTGACTCTCATTATTTAATGATTTTAAAGAATCCCAACTTTTGTTAAAATCAGGATCTATCAATAAATTTCTTTCTCGCTTTTCAGCCAATAGTCTTTGTGCAGGCGTTAAGTTAAAAGATGTAGGTACAAATGTATTACCTGTCGAATCCAAATAATCTTCACTATAGTCTAAATAGTCCGACGTCTCTGACAATTGTAATTTTTTAAAGTTAAATTTGGGTGCAGGAGTATAATAAAAAGACGACATGTAATTAAATAACATGCTACCTTTTTTTCCTGATTTGGTCTTAATTAGGATGAGACCTCCTGCAGCCTTTGCACCCCATTTAATCAACTCCTGAGGGTCTTTCACAACTTCTATAGACTCGACATTGGCCATTGGGTAACTGGCAGGAAATTCATCCTGCGGAAAACCATCTATTACAACTAACATAGAAGAAGTCCCTGTATAACTGTTTATTCCTCTAATTTGTGGGACCAATGTATTTGTGACAGAGGTAGTAGTATGTAACCTGTACAGCACTTGTGTATTATTATTTCCTCCATAAGCATATGGATTTTTTAAAAGTGCATCTATTATGGCTTGACCTTCAGTTTGTCCTTTGTATGCAAGAAACTCATCGTACGTCATTGATTGATAATTCAACAATGTTTCCCCGCTGGAGGTTAGATGCTGAAACACGTCAATGCTAGTTACTTGAGTTTTGCTACTGCTGTTGTATTGCAAACTTAATCCCGGCACCGTGCCTTGTAATATCTCTCCAAGATTCATGTATTGCCTATTACTCATATCTATGGATACAGTAGGATCTTTTTTGGGTGGTTGGACAAATGTTTCTACTTTTACTCCATTCAATTCCATAATATTCTCTTTTAATATAACCTTTAACAGTTTCTGGCCTTTATATTCAACTGTTAGTGGTTTATAACCAATTACAGAAAATTTTATTAAATCGTTTAACTGTCCTTGAATTTCAAACGTACCATCTGATTTGCCAAAAGTGTATACCCTTCCATCTCTGGTAATATTTGATACACTCACTCCTTGTAATATATGGCCTGCACTATCTTTTACAATTCCTCGAATTATAGAATCTTGAGAAATTACATTTATGGTATTTAAAGTATTTTGTGGAGAAGCAGATTTATCTTTTTCCCTAATAACAATTGTTTTATTAGTTATAGAATAACCAATAGGCTGCTCACTAAATAATAAATTTAATGCATCTTTTAAAGGATAGTTAGATACATTTATAGTGACTGGGAGCGCTTTATTAATCAATTCCGTTTTGTAAAAAATATCATATCCCGTTTGTTGTTTTATTTTATTTAAAACCGTCATGATAGGGACATTTTTTTGTTTAATTGTCACATTCTGAGCTACTAGATAATTTGCTGAGATTAAATGAAAAAAAATAGATAATACGCCAATCTTGATTAAAGGTTTTTTTTTAATTTTAAAACTCCTTTCTTTAAAAAAGATTTTATTTGCACAGCACTTTACTGCATTAAAAAAAAGCATAGTTTTGTGAATGTTTTGAGTTAGTACTAATTATACCTATTAAATTTTTATTTATTAAACAAGCTCAAAATTTTTCCGGAAGTGGAATCAGCACTTCCGGTTTTTTATGCCTGCTTTATTGCAAAACAGTTACAATATTATTTTCCACTTTAAAACGTATTCCGCTTAATTCAAGAACTTTTAAAACCTCCTGTAAATTTTGACCCATTGAAGTGCTTCCGGAAAAACGAATATGATTGTCTGTTCCATTTTCATATTTCACTTCTACTCCATACCATCTTTTAATTTGTCTCATTATAGTGCTTAGCTCAGTATTATCAAACATAAACTTTTCTTTCATCCAAGCAACAGTAAGTGTAGTGTCTACTGCTATTACATTTATTGTAGTTGTATTGTGAGCAGTAATTGCTTGTTGGCCTGGAGATATAATAGTTTGTTGCAACCCTGTTTTTACTTTTACTCTACCCTGTAATAATGTTGTTGCAATATATTGCTCGTCAGAATATGCATTAATGTTAAAGTGTGTACCCAAAACCTCTACCCGCTGCTCTCCCGCTTTTACCACAAATGGTTGGTGTTCTTTATGTACAATTTCAAAATATACTTCACCCTGAATTTCTACTAATCTCTCCTTACTATCAAATGAAATTGGGTATTTTATGGAAGAAAGTGAATTAAGCCAAACCTTACTACCATCTGGCAATTCTATTAAATATTGCCTGCATTTATCTGTAGATGCTACATTAAAAACAGAATTAGTTCCTTTCCCTTCGTAACTAATTTTCCCATCCTTTTTAATGACCTTAACCCCATTTTCTACAGCAATTACACCATCATTTACAGAATCAAGCATAATTTTAGTATTATTTCCTAATGTTAAGATCAATCCTTTTTTTCCAGGTAAAATTGCTTTTGCAATAGTTCTAATTGGAGCACGATTATCATTTTTATAAAATAAGTATCCCAGTGTAATAAAAATGAAAACTAGTGCAGCATATTTAAATACTGTATAGTTTTTTGATTTTTCTCTTATAATAGATATTTTTTTGGGTTCATTAGATATTTTTTTTCTTATTGATCTAAGTAATTTTTTTCTATGCAATTCCTTACTCTTTGCGATATCAGAGGGAATAAATACAGGCATATCTTGGTCAGAATTATACCAAAAAGAATATTCTATCGCTTCTTTTTCAGTAATGGTTCCATTTAGCCATTTCGCCTCAAGTTCCCTTAACCGTTTTACGTTTTTTATATCTTGCATATTTCTATTCATATATATTATCAATCAAAAAAGAAAAAACCCTATATTATAATAAAAATAATTACACATATTTTTTATTATAATATATGGTAAAGAATATTTAAATGAAAAAAGAGATAAAAAAAATGCGTATTTTGGAACGAATTAATTTAAACGCTCTTGTAAGATGAGATTCAACTGTTTTTTCGGAAATTTGTAGATGACTAGCTATTTTCTTATGAGAAAGTCCTTCTTCTCTACTTAGTTTATATATCAAGCGGCATTTTTCTGGCAAATTTGCAACTAGTTTATCTAACTTATCCTCTAGTTCTTCGAAACTCAGTTGAGATTCTAATGAGTAGTGATTTAATTTATTATTGTTGATTTCGTTTAAAATATTTTTTTTTCGGAATGTATCTTGATTTGCATTTATAATTTTATACTTTAATGCTGCAGCAAGATATAAGCCTAGTTTATTAGGAATTTTCAAAGTTGCTCTTCTTTTCCAAATATCTAGAAACAAATCTTGTATAATTTCTTCAGCTAGATAGCAATCCTTTAATTTGTTAGCAGCAACTATATATAACTTATCCCAATAACGATTGTAAATTTCAGTAAAAGACTCTTCGTCTGATATATTTAGTAAGGTTACAAGTTGTTCATCAGAATAGTTTTTATATAAATCCATAATAAATTTTGCTAGATTCCTTATAAAATCAAAATTAATTTAAATTTAACTTCAATTATATTTTTTATTTAAAATGTAATTAGGTACATTGATTCATAATAAATATTTTAAATTAATAACTTTGAATACTTTGCTGATTGGCATTACCACAATAAAGGCATATATATTTATATATTATTTTTCTTATATTGATACACGTTTTTCGGATGCCGGCACGTAAAAGATATCAGCAAATGCATGATATAATGGTTGCCTTGATATTGTGTGAGTGAATCCTTTACATATTCCAACAAATGTGCATCGGCGTCATTGCTGATATAACCCATACAATAAAAATTACCGTTCTCCACCCAAATACAACTTTTCTCGCAAGCATTTCTGCCTTTATCGATAATATAGAATCCCGGCACATCTGCTTTCAAATACGATAAAGCTTGCGCTACTTTTTCATTGTAAATTTCCGAGGGCTGACGGGCTGTACAAAGCAATTCATTTTTCTTGTCGATAAGGCTGTATAATTCACAGCTACTCAATCTGCATAGAGATGCGCATAACCCGAAGCGCTTAATCAATTCACGCGGCTTATGAATACCGCCTTCCAGAGTGGTAAACACCTGCACAGGAAGATAGCTTTTATTGTACTTACCGATGGCTAACGTTTATAACCTTGCTGGTCTTCGTAAGCACAGGCAACACGTTTAAAGTTGCAACATTGTCGTTAATTGTTTTGTTGAAATTGATTGCTTATGACGACAGACCGGAGCATAGGCAAAAAGATGCAACAGACGTAGCCAATATCTTATTTCATTTGTTTGATTTAAATGAAAATTTCATTTACGATAATCATAGCGATTTGTTCGGCAGCGAAAATTCAACTTTACAAAGCATAAGCGCTGTTGTTATCGGCAGAGAGATAAAAAAAATTGCAAAAGATAATGAAACACTTGTGTTGAGATTGCAAGGAATCTTAGGTAAGCATATTTCATCAAAAGAAAAAAGCTTGTTTATACAGCAAATGGCTAAAGAAATTAATGCAGACCTTGAAACAATAACAGACCTTTTAAAAAATATGCAAGAGGGGTTTAATAATTGATTTCAGAGAATTAAAAAGAATGGATAATAGCTATCTGATTTCGATTTTTTCTTACATTTGTTTCTCTCTTACTTACTGTTGATAAGGATTTCAACCAATTTGAACATTGATGAAATAGTTAACAGTAATCAGATAGGAAGGTAGTAAATATTAAATTTTATATTTTTTAAAAGATTGAAAATAAATATATTATTAATCAGCTTAGATTTCTGAAAATCCTTGTGTCGCCGGTTCGATCCCGGCTCACACCACGAAGGCTGGAACTCAATGATAGCGATAGTTTCAGCCTTTTTTCTTCTTTTAATATTTCATCGGCACTTGTTTTAAGCTACCAAAAAAACAAATGTCAAATGCAACAATTACCTAATAACCATATGATCAAAAAGAATATTTTTTATACGCGTACCTTTCTATGCCGGAAAGGATAATCTTTCGCTTTCTTTTATAATACTTCGGTTAAAGATGATATTAGCAATTTATTTCATCAACACTCACATTATTGCCAATTATAAAGCCTTACAAAATGCGGTCTGTATAGGTCTGCGCTACCTGCTGCATTAAAGTTTGCAGCAAAGTCATTGGGATTTGTATTGTATGCAATAACAAGTTCTCCTTGAGTAGATAGCGATTGATGCAGCGTAGTATTATAGGTAACGCCCCAACTAAAATCAGGAATGTAATAGATTGTTCGTCTGTTTGTAAACGGACCTGTCGGGCTGGTAGACTCCCAAAGATAAATCTGATGTCCGTATACAGCTCCTTGACTGATTATATAATATTTATTGTTCTTTTTGATGATATTCGGTAGCGTTTGTGCATCCTCCAAAACAGTATAGTTATCAGGATTATCTGCCCAACCATTGGCTGTAAGAAATTGCCAGTTGGCAGTCAAATCATGATTAGGCGCGCGTGCTATATGTAAATCATAAGCCAAGAAATTCTGAGTATTTCCATAGATGTATGTATAACCGTCATCGTCATCGAAAATACCTCCATCATAACTTATATCGCCGATAACCTTATTTTTTATTACCTGCTCTAAAGCCATATCCGGAGTGCTGAACACAGCTAAATCAGTGCCCGGGTGGTCTAAGCCGCCAGAACTGTTGTATACCAGATGGCCTAATAAAAGCTGTAATTTTCCATTCAATATATGCCCATCCCCGGGCCAGTAAAGTTCTTTGGTATCATTAGATTCCAGATTGTCATACATCAACCACGTCTTACTGTTATTAAGCGTTCCCTGATTTAATTGAACAAAACTCTCGACAGATTTATTATACTGCAAAGCCGCTGCATTTCTAACAAACTTATTTAAAGCCGGATCGCGGTTTCGTGCGCCGTCTATCGTACCTATAAAGCTATCCTGAAAGGTCCATAGTGTAGTAGTATCATTAATCACGTGGGAATAATTACCGTCGCCACCGTTCCATCCGGAATAGCGCGTAAGATATTTATCATACTGCAAATCTTCATAAGCCTGAACCGACGCATCCCATTTACCGGTATTTGGCAAAAGGCGTAATATGGACGTGTCTGTACGAAGATCAACTGCTGAATCGTTGTTTGATGTAGTGTCAACCGGCCTGTGGTACGGAGCAATGCCGTATTCATTTTTTAGACTGCACGATGAAATCAGCAATACTGAAATATATAAACTGACTCTTTTCATAAGAATTTACAATTAAAATTTACAAGATTATTTTACAAACCTATTTGAGAATACGGTATCCGTATTCCTTTTACTCTGTAAAAATATGGGTCTAAATAACCGTCCTTACAATCTTTTACCCCGCATGCGGAAAAATTGAGACAATAAGTAACTAATAATTCATTATGCCCGTTATCAAACTCAGGATGAATTGCAGAGGTATAGTAACGCGCATAATTTCCATACAAGTATTCGCAGATGGAATAAACTTTTTTACGCACACTAAATGGACCTGTCGGACTGTCGGAAACGGCAACATAGATATTTCGCGTACTGTCACAATTAAATCCCTGATCCATTGATATCAATATATATTTTCCGTGAACATATGCTACTGAAGCGGATGCTAATCCATCTGCTATTCTAGCAGAATCATCTCGCACAGGAGTTTCAGTCCATGAAGAGCCATTCCAAAATGTCCATGACTGAGGATCTGTAACAGTGAAGCGGGCAACGTAGACATTTAGCGTATATCCGTAATGAGTACCCATTGTTCCGAACACATACACATATCTGTTGTTGGACTTTACCATCCCTGCTGCATAATTTATTCCTTTATAAGCACGCAGTACTCCGGGAACGGTACGTTTAACAGACCATAGATGCTCTTCACTTTCCGTAAGATCGTATAATGATTGCCCCCTAACTTCTAAACCATCACCCTCGCCGCATTGCATATACACATGATTGCCGATTTCCACACCCGCTGCGGGCCATGCAAATTCTGTGTTGGGCATCACATCACAAATCTGTTTCGGTCGATGTTGTGCGCTTCCTTCACGTATCATGTTTAACGTATGATCGGGATTCCAATCTGCCACCGAAGGTTGAATCAAAACTGAGTTTCTGTAATGAAAATAATCGGTACATTTAAATTTGTGATTAGGTTGTAATGATTCGCCGTCCCATGCGTCTTGCGTTACCCAAAGAACTTTCCCTTTGTTAGCACCGTAATATAAAGGAATGGACATGCCTTCGTCAAATGCTACCGAGCCAGCACTTCCGTTATTCCTATTAAAAAATTGTACGACCTCATCATCGCGATAAGTAACTGCGGGTTGCTGAATAAATGTCCATTGCTGATTTTTACTATCGTTTAGAGATTGAAGCGTTACAGCGGTATCTTCTGTTGCACTGCCGAGAGCGAGTCCTGTTTTCTTATTTATAATACGAAATCCATCAGAAGAATTAACACGCTGAATGCTCCAAAGCTCTTCATTTATCAAGGAATCAGACTTGAAATATTGTTGCAGCTGCGTTCCGTAATCGGGAGCTTTCAGCATCTTGCCGCTAAAAACATTTCTTATATAGTAATACTTTATATGATTGATTGTTTTATCATAAACAACATACCATTGCTGCCATCCTGCGACGTCGTCTTTATAACGCTCAGCTTTATTCAAAACGATTTTACTGCCGTCATTATATTTCTCATTATAAAAAATATTTCCTGCAACCTGCAAAAAACCTTTACTGAAATTATTTTGAATAATATATACGGCATAGCCTGCATCTATTTCTGCAGTATAGCTTCTTTTTGTGTTACTGAACCACAAAACCGATAAACAACATAAGAAGAAAGTTATTTTTATCATTGAAAAATAATTTATCAAAATCCGATTTGCAACCCTAAAGTTACCACACGCTGATTCATATATGCATCACCCGCCGTATTGGACTGTACTTCCGGATCTTGCTGATATTTTTTTGACACATTACTCCATGTTGCAATATTGTAAGAGCTAAAGTATAGTCTTGCATTATTAATTTTTAATGGTAACCATTTTGCAGGCAACTGATATCCGAATTCAATTGTTTTTAACCTGATATAATATGCATTCACCAACCAAAAATCCGACATATAAACAGCTGGGCTGTTTACTGTTGTAGGATTGGTTGTTAATCTTGGAAATTGGGCAGAAGCGGCAGTTTCGGTCGTCCACCTTTTTTCGTGAATAGGCTGAAACTGGCTTTGGAATGGTTCTATCGCAGTGCCAGTAAGCGCTAAGCTGTAATCGAATGCTCCTTGAAAAAGGAAGTTGATATAAAACCCTTTGTAGCTTAAATTAATCGGCAGCCCCAATGTAGTAGTCGGTAAATTAGGATGACCGATTGCCTGCCTGTCATTCTCATCAATCACGCCATCGCCGTTCAAGTCTTTATATTTTAAATCACCAGCCTGAATAGGTATGGCGGTTGCGGGTTTTGCAACGGAAGCATTATTAACATCTTCCTGAGAATAAAAACCCTCATATACATATCCGAACGGCTGGTTTATAGGTTTTCCTGTTGCCGCCAGCCAGGGATAGCGTGGCGATGCTTCCGCTTCATACAAAATTTTGTTTTTTGCATAAGACCATACAAGCCCTATACTATAATTCATCGCACCGATTTTATCTTTATAAGTAATGGTTCCATCGAAACCGCGATTAACCGTTTTTGCTACATTCGTTGGCGATACACCGATTCCAAGAATTTCCGGAATGTCGCCGCGCGTTACCAGCTGGTCATAACGATAATCCCTGAAGTAATCTGCCGTTACAGAAATTTTATCATTAAACACATTGAAATCAAGCCCTATATCAAGGCTTCTTTTCTTTTCCCAGGTAACATTATCATTACCCAACGAACCTTCATAGATAGTACCACGACTTTGCGGTGATTGACCAAAACTATAACCGCCGCCATCATAATATACTTGCTGGTATAAATACCTGTCACCTACTGCAACATCCGAACCTACAACACCATAAGACATTCTTAATTTAAATAAGCTAAATGCAGAAAGAATATTCTTCATGAAATTTTCTTTCTTTAGATTCCATCCCAAGCCCACGGCAGGGAAAAAGCCAAATCTTTTGTTCGCATCAAACCGATCTGAACCGTTGTATGCAACATTAAAATCCAACAAATATTTCTGGTTGTAATCATACCCTATTTTATAAGAAAATCCCCTGAACTTTTGCGGCGCTGCTGCTATTACATAATTCTCATAATTCTCCTGATTCCATAGTAACAAAGAATTGATATGATGATTGCCGAATGCCACTGTATAATTCAGATATAACTGCATATTTACACGCTGATCTTTCAAATCTGTATTTCCAATTGTTCGGTATCCTATTAATGTATATCCGCCGGAACTTACGCCGGTATTGAGTGTATATGTGCTATCCCTCGGGTCGAAATGGTAAGACGGCGGAAAAGCATAAGGCCGCGCAAGATTTAAAGTATTTTGCTCAACCCCTGCGTATGCCAGTCTTCCCGTTAAAGAAAGCCCCTTAACAATGAAATCCAATTTCTCATTAAATTGTACCAGCGAATTATAATCGGTTCTTCTTTGCCTGCTGTAACCGCCAGTTGCCAATCGCGCGTTTATTGTAGGCAGTTGGTCTTGCGTATCGTACGCATAAGCGTAACTTCCGTTAGGATTCAGAAACGGCGCGGAATATGGATGATATTTGGTAAAATTATAAATATCGCTTGTTACATTCTGATTATACGGCTGATTAATGTCGCCGAAGCGTGCCGTAAGATCGAGCCTTAAACTGAAGTTGTGCGTTACCTGTATATCGAGATTCGATCTTACGGTATATCTTCTGTAAAAATAATTGGTATTGACGCCGTCTTCATTAGTAGAAAAGTCCCGAACTTGGCCGTTCTGGCTAAATAATCCGCCAGATACAAAATACTTAACAGAAGCCGTACCACCGGAAATATCCAGATTGGTATTTGACTGTGTTGAGTAAGGCTTCATGATAGCTTTGTACCAGTCAATATCAGGATGTCCGTAAGGATCATCGCCGCTCTTGAAGGCATCGAAATCGCTTTGATTAAAAGGCGCTACAAGATCGTCATTCTTATAGGCTTCATTGACCAATTCCGCAGTATTGTAGGCATTTAAAAACTTAGGTGTTCTTACAGGTGTCTGCACGCCTGTTTCCTGAATAAGATTAAAATTCGGCCTTCCCAACTTCCCTCTGCGTGTGGTTACAATCAATACGCCGTTGGCACCTTTAATACCATAGATAGCTGTTGTAGAAGCATCTTTCAGAATAGATATATTTTCAATTTCATTTACATTTATTTGCGCCAATTGCTCATAAGTATATTCAATATCGTCTACAATAATTAATGGCTGGTTACCGGCAGAATTCAAAGAACTTACACCCCTGATAAAATAATCGGACGCATCTTTTCCCGGTTGTCCCGAACGCTGTTGGGAAAAGAAACCGGGCAATCTTCCTGCGAGTGTGTTTTGCACACTGGAGGTGGGAATTCTTCTTATTTCATCTGCATTGATGGAAGCCACCGAACCAGTATTGGTAACTCTTTTAGTTGTGCCGAAACCAACAACTATCACATCATTTAAAGAACTATTTGCTTTGCTCAAAACAATATTCAGCAACGATATTCCGCTTGTCGTAACTTGTTTAGTTTGGTAGCCTACAAGACTAACTATAACGGTATCGCTGTTAATCGTAATTGTAAAAAATCCGTTTTTATCGGAGTTGACATGGTTTTGCGGATGCGCTTTTTCATTTACAGTTACTTCCGGTAAAGGTCCGGCAGAATCCCGGACAAATCCTCTAATCGTTCTTTGTTGCGCCGAGACGGCAAAACAACTACTTAAAAAAAGAGTAAAAAATAATAGTTTCTTCATTGAGAAATAAGATAAACTGTGTTATAATTATTTGCGTTAAATAATGTTACCATTCTGGATTCTGCTTCATATTTCTGTTTTTAACAACTTCACTGTAGGGTATCGGATATAAATACATTTTCGGACTGCTGAAAGCCGGCGTTAGCACCTGTACTTTATTATAGTATAGTTGCCCGTTGCTTGACTGTTGTATATTCATTCCCATTAATGGATTTGCATATACGCTATCCGCAATTTTCCATCTTCTGATGTCCCAGTAACGTTGCTCTTCAAACGCCATTTCAATCCTTCTTTCGTTTCTTATGGCTTCACGCATTTGAGATTGGCTCATTCCTTGTTGCAATCCGTAGTATTGATCATCTCCTGCAGCAATTCCTGCTCTTTTCCTCAAAGAAAAAAGTATGTTGTAAATATTTGATGCAGGTTCTCCGTATTCATTTGCGGCTTCGGCATATTCCAATAGAACATCGGCATATCTTAAATATATCCAATCGTGAATTGTATTGGAATAAATAGGACTGCCGCTCACACTCTCAAAACTTCCCATAAACTTGCGCATATAATATGCAGTTTTTGTTTGCTGCAATGTTCCGCCCGGCTTATCAAGTCCTCCGTCAAAAGTTTCGACATTCCGGTTTAGCCAAAGCATTCCGTTGTAAAAAACAGTAGCACTTAATCGCGGGTCTCTGTTGGCATAGGTATTGTTATTATCATAACCTGAATTGGGGTCGGTAATTGCAAGCCCATTGTTCATCGGGAAAGCGTCTACTAGATTCTGCGTAGGGCTTGTTCTTCCCAGTCCGCCCGCTGAAGTATATCCTACCGGTCCGTTATTTGTTTCGACAGAAGTATTGGTGCCGTTTTGCCTCCAAAAAATTGTTTCGGTATTTGCTGCAATCGGCTCAGCCTGCGTTGTGAATACTTCAGAATACTGGGCGCTTAAAGAATATATACCAAGATTGATAACCTCTTTTGCTGCATCCTCAGCAAGCTTCCATCTGTTTATATCGTAATCCAAATATCCGGTAAGCGAATCTCCTGCCTCTATATTGCCGCCGTTAAAAAGAGGGCTGGCTGCGTACAACAAAACTTTTGCTTTCAAAGCCATTGCTGCTCCTTGTGTGATACGGCCGTAATTGGCGCTATTAACTTGTGGCTGCGTTCTCAGATTGTTTTCCGCCGTATCCAATTCGCTTACTATATAATTTACGCATCTTTGAAAACTTGCTCTTGGCAATTCCATATTATCCGTTATCTGATATACAGAATCACCCATAACAGGGACACCACCATAACGCCTGATTAATTCAAAATAAGTCCACGCCCTTAAAAAACGGGCTTCCGCTTTGTATGCTGAACGGGCAGACCTGCCATCGGACAACTTTTCGATAATCGGGACTTTATCAATATTAACTATAAAGACTGTCGCAGATCTGATAGCAGTATATGCTTGTGTCCAGATATCGTCACTATTTGTTGAGGTAGCACTGTAAGCGCCAGATGCAATTTTTTCTACATCAGACAATCCGTTATATGATGAAACTGCATCATCCGAAGCTGCATCCAAGTAATCGCCTCCAATTCTGTTATGGCCGTTGATCAGCGCATCACCATACACAGTATTCAAAAAGGAAATGGCATATGTTCCTGCAGAGTCGTGCGGGTCAAAAGTCAAATCCAGCGGTTGCTCCTGCCCTAACGGAATTTTTTCATAATCTTTGGCACAAGAAGAGAAACTTAAGCATAAGGTTATGAATAAAACGCAGGCCGAGAAATTTAATAAAGGCCTTATTGTGCTATAATTATAAAAAGTCATAGATTATAATTTTATATTTATCCCTGTATTTATAACCCTTTGCAAAGGATAATTTGGCAATGATACTTCCGGATCAATTAAATTATACTGCGCATAAGTGTATAGATTTATTGCATTAACAAAGATTTTTATACCTCCTATCCCACCCAAATGCTTCATCCACTTATAAGGGAGGTTATAAGCAAGGCTTATGTTTTTTATGCGGAAATAATTATCCTTATGCAGAAACAAAGTACTAGAGGTAAAAAGTGGGGAATAATTATATCCGTTACCGCCGGCAGTTAATCTCGGATAGATTGCTGTTGTAGCTGTTTCCGGTGTCCATCTTGCTTCTGCCTGTTTATATGCTTGTCCATAACCATTATTTTGTGATTGGAAGCCGGCGTCAATAGAGAAATTGTCTGCGTAAATTTCATTATTCAACACACCCTGTAATAATGTACTGAATTCAATTCCTTTATAAGAAAAACCGAATGTCAATCCCCAGAATATTTTAGCCTTAGTCGTGCCGATGGGCGCTATATCAAATGCATCGATAACACCGTCATTATTTAAATCCTTATATTTCACATCTCCGGGAACAAGCGTATATCCCGAAATTGTCGGAGTTGTGCCAGCATCATTGGCATTTTGAACAAATCCGTTTGCTATTAATCCAAATCGTTCTCCAATAGGCAACCCTGTGTGAACATTCCAGGAATATTTTTCATATTGTTCATCCATATATACAACTTTCGATTGTTGTACCGATGCATTTCCTGTAATAAAATAATTAAAATCTTTAGCTGTATTTTCATAGGTCAGCGAAAATTCATGGCCAGTATATAAATCAACACCGATATTCTCTGCGGGGTAAGTTGCACCTATCAAAGCAATATTTTTGCCCCGTGATTGCATCACATCGTAATATCTTTCGTGATAATAATCGTAAGTAAATTGAAGACGATTATTAAATAAAGATATATCCGTTCCGATGTCTATTTTTCTCGCTTTTTCCCATGTAGCGTTTACATTGGGAAGTGTTGCATTTTCCTCACTCCCCGTCTGTGCAGCATAAGAACTTCCTATTTGGTAAGACGGAATATATTGGGAGAAATGCGCCAGCCAGATGTAATATCCATAATTGTCCACATTGGCATTTCCGGTTTTGCCATAAGTTGCTCTGATTTTAAATCGGTTGATCCACTTAACATTCTTATGTATAAAATTTTCTTTCGCCACATCCCATCCTACGCCTCCTGCATAAAATAAACCGTATCGATGACCACTTTCATATCTATCATATCCGCCATAATCTGCTGCTGCCTGTAGAAAATATTTTTGAGAGTAATTATAATATCCTTTGAAAGCATAGTTTGTCATTTCAGTAGGCAAATCATAATTGAGCAATGTTTGTCTTTGGTCATACATCAATAATGCGCCGAAAGCATTATTACCCATATGGGTATCATAACCTGTTTCCCCTCTTACATACCAATACCTGGCCCAAGATGTAGTAATGTAATTATTGTTCTGGTTTACAGTACTCCCATATCTTGAATAAGAAGTATCTCCGCCATCGGAAATTTTCATTGCAAATACGGGAACCTGCATACTGCGGTCAATATAGCTTGCTGACTGGACTGATACATTACCGTTTGCCTTAAACCACCAACCTTTAACCCAACGATCTAGATTATATTTCAAGTCGAGATTCACAAGGATATCTCTTTCCTGCTCGCTTAAATATCCCGAATTTATAGTTTGTGCCAGCAGATTGTTTGTATAGCTTGTTGTTCCGCCAAATGATCCGTTGGGATTATAGACGGGATAGGCATTGTTTGGTGTAGTGAGCAGCGCGCTTAAAATGTTTGATGTACCCACACCAGGTTGATTGTGATTTTGCAACCTCCCGATAATGTTCAATCCTATATCAAAGTCTTTGTTAACATTAAAATTTATCTTTGAATCTATAGTATATCTTTTCAAGCTCAAATTGGTATTATAGTTATTATCAGGGGATGTGTTGAAGAAACCTTTCTGATCAAGATATCCGAGCGAGACCATATACCGGGCTGTGTTGGTACCACCTGTTACATTAAGGTTGTACCGGTTCATCGGCGTATTATTATTCAAAATTGTTTTATACCAATTCACATCTGGATGGCCATACGGGTCGGAACCTGTTTTATAAGCATTAAAATCGTCAGCAGTATATGCAGCACTTTTGCCATCGTTTAGTAAAGCTTCGTTTAATAAATAGGCATACTTATATGCGGGTAATGGATCAGGTAATTTGATCGAATTTTGAATACCGGTTTCAGCGGAAAAAGTCAGATGAGGTTTTCCGATTTTAGGTTGCAAAGTTGTTACAACCAACGCTCCTCTTGAACTATTTTGTCCAAGTAAAATATTTGATAACGGATCTTTTAAAACAGAAACTGATTGGATTTCTTCAGGGTCTAAAGAATAAAGTTCCCGTTGTACTCCGTCAATAATTACTACCGGAGATTGTCCCGCGCTGCCTGCATGACCTCTCATCTGTATAGTGAACTGATTATTATCAGTAGGCCCCGCACCACTCTTATTATTGGGTATATTACCGACAAAAACATCTTGTATGGTTTGGGAATTCAGCGATGGCAAATAAAATCCCTGCTGCTGAATTACGCTCAAACCTGCCAGCCTTCCAGGCAAAGCATAGGTGTATTGCGGTGCAGGTGTATTGTTTATTTCACTTCCGTAGGTTGTAGAAATAGTTCCCAAAAAGTCCGATTCGTTTTCATCGCCGTACAGCACTTTTAATTTTCCCCCAATCAATGTGTCGGGATTATAGTCGTAAATTATATTGTGGCGTATCCGGTATTCCGATAAATAAGATTGATGCATTCTGAAGACAACATTCTTTTGATTTATATGAATAAGAGCTTTATCAAACCCTGTGTGTATGGCATACAGATACTGGTTATTATTTTGCGGCAGATTAAATCTTCCCTGATCATCCGTTTCCGACAGCGATACTCCATTATTGTTTACAATGCTTACCTGGCTTAACGGTTTGCCCCAGTCATCCACGACAGCTCCGTTAAAACCGGGAAGCTTATTATTATTCCCTGAAATAATTGAATCTACAAGGCTTGAATCTATCTGGGCTTTGGCGCACATCGAAGCCGATAAGAAAAAGACAATGAATGATAAATATATTTTCAAATAATATTTGCTCATAAATATCGTTGTGTTGATGTTTATTATTGACATTTAAAAGTGTATGTGAAAGGTGTGGAACCATCGCCCGTACTGCCGACTTTCACATTCCCCGTCGCGTCAGTAAAATAATATTGTATACTCGCTAATTGTTTATCTGCAGGTAGATTGAAAAAGCCTCTGGGCCAAATATCGATGCTCCATTTTTTTATTCCTTGAGAAATCAATTGCGTTGTACTATCCTGACGACACAAATTAAGCGTATCGCCGTCTGTAGTGATTCCTTTTGCACATAAGAAAATGTTTGATTGATTCGCTAAAGCATTATCGATAATTCCGCCATCAAAATTCAAAGTAACAATGTCGTTATCGAGAGAATTCAGCGGATCTACTGTTGAAAGTTGGGGATTACAAAAATCTATTAAATCGCCTGTGCCGAACACTCGGAAACATCCCGGAAACGCTGAATTATAATATTGAGAGTTTGAAAGTCCATCTACACTTTCAGCGACAACATATCCCAGCTTAAAAGATATATTATCCTGACTTGTTTTAATCTTTATATTGACGGTTACGCTGAGGTTGATATTTCCTCCTACATTGTATGCATTGTCCGAGTAAAAAGCAGCCCATTCCCAACCTGGCAATAAATTGCCGCCATGGCCAATTTTATTATTTATAAGTGTGGGCCAATCTAATCCGTTTCCCTGAGGTGCAGCCGTTCCTACCGGTACAGCAGTCATTTTCTGTGTGCCGTCCGTAATACTGCTTGTAAAGCTGATGGACGCATTATTTCTTGCATTCCATACTTTTGGTACCAATACTGCTACCATTAATCTCGAATTATCTTCTTCGGCATTTGTAGAGATTGTTACATGCAATGTAGATTGCATGGTTTCACCACCATTTATACTGTCGGACTGATCAATGCTGTCAATGGTAATACTGCACGCAGCAATTACCAATGCCGTTATTGCACAAACTATCGTAAGTTGCCATGAGATTTTTCTCTTAATATAATTAAGGCTTTTGCGCATATTGAATTCTAATTAATTTTTTGGAACGTATATGTGTAACTGTTGGAACTGCAGCCCGGAGAAAAGGTTAATACAATATTCCTCACCCCGTTGGTAGTCGGGTATTTAAAGTCTAATTCTTTAGTAAAGTTATCCGGGGTTTCAAAATAAATTTTAAAAGGATATTGAGGATCATCTAAATGATACGTTCCGTTTTGAGTAACTATAAAAGGCACTGAATTATCAACAATATAAGAACTGTCGCTGAATGTAATTTTGAAACGGGAGAAGTCGAAACGATCCGTTAAATCCGTTCCATTTCTAACGGCATTTATAATTTTCCATGTGCCAGTAATTGACTTTACCGATTCCCGATTATGCTGAAGAAAATCTTCCCGATGACAATTGCTGAACAGTATCAGCACCAACAGAAAAGAAAATATTTTAATCAATTTCATCTGTTTACTTTTATTGTTTTTTAATTGCCGGATGGAATGCTACCAAATAAGTACCGCTTTGTATGTGCAAGATTCTTATAAAGCATTCCATGATTATAAATTTTTTAATACTGCGGATTTTGTTGTAATTGTGGCAGTTTGGATATTTCCGACAAAGGAAGCGGCCACAAATACATAGCTTCTTTAAAATTATGCTTGCGTACATTAAATACTTTATATGTTACAGTATTGCCTCTGTCAACCTCAAGTCCGTGCATTTGCTGATTTTGGGTAGAGTCTGCAATCATCCATCTTCTTACATCAAAAAATCTATGACCTTCATACGCTAATTCTACTTGTCTTTCTTTCCTGATAATTTTCCTCATTTCTTCCTTTGTTAATCCGTCAGGCAATAAATATGGACGAATTCCTGCTCTTTGCCTAATAGCTTCAATTGCCTGATAAACGGTTTGGTCTGGTCCTAAATATTCGTTTTGAGCTTCTGCATAGTCGAGCAATATTTCTGCATACCTTATTAATGGCAGACATCTTGCACTTTGATTTATACCATTTTGAATAATACTCGGATCGAGCATTTTAAATATGTAGTACCCTGTAGGCGTACCTTTGTACACGGCATCTCCACTCGCAGCTACAGCAGGCGAAACTTTTGTATTCCAATAAAGCAAGACAGGTGATGGTTGGTTCGCACCGAAAGTAGTTCTCAATGTTGAGTCATGAATAATGGAATATCCCAAACGTGGATCTCTGTTTTTATAAGGGTTATTCGGGTCGTAGCCGGAAGCAGGGTCAGTAATAGCCTTTCCGTTGCTCATGGGAAATGCATCCACTATTTCCTGATAAGGAAATGGCCCGCCCGATCCACCTCTTGACGGAACATCCCACAAACCTTCCAGATATTTATTAGCATCCATCATTCTTGGCAAAATGTATTCATTATTATAACGCTGCGTAAATAGTTCTTGAAAACCATATCCGAGTTCTGCGGACTTACTTGTAGAATCAACATATAGTGAATAAGCATTCAATAATATAATTTGCTCGGCTGCATTTGCAGCTCTTTGCCAACGATTAGGGTCCGAATCGGGATATGCGACAATTGTATCCATACCGTTTCCTTCAGTTTTACCAATACCTCCATTGTTAAACAAAGGACTTGCAGCATACAGGTATAAGCGCGCTTTTAATGCCAGACAAGTCCCCTTACTAGCTCTTCCGTAATTTGAGCCGGACTGTGTTAAAGGTAGATCTTGAGCTGCTGCATCGCATTCTCCTGCAATATAATTCACACAACTTTCGAAAGAATTCCTTATTTGAGGCACTTGGTCACTCGCCGAATAAATAGTATCGCCAATAAGCGGCACTCCACCGTAATGCTCGAGGAGCATAAAATAATACCAAGCTCTCAAAAAACGAGCTTCGGCTTTGGTCTCCGTTTTTAAGGATGAAGAAAAAGGGATAACAGGCAAATGTTTTAAAAACTGATTTACTGCGCGGATATTTGCATAAGGTATTTTCCATGCATCGTCCGGTACGATGGTGGGATTAACAGTTCCTGTCGCAAATTCAATAAACCCGTTTGTACTGGATGAATTAGGACTCTCTGCTTCATCGCATGAAGCATCTAAACCAGCCGCATAATTGCCGCCATTGAATCGCTTGGGATCGCTTGCAAAACCAATATTTACATAGATATTGTTCAAAAAATCCATTGCATTGGCACTATCAGAAAAGGTAGCTGCTTCATTCAGGCTCGTGGTAGATGTTTGGTCCAGAAACCCATTTTTTTGACAACTCATCCATACAGCAATCAACATCAATAATACTGAATAATAAAATCGTGTTTTCATATTTATATTGTAACAGAAGTAAATATTATTAGGCTGACAAAACAAAATTTTTTCATCATAAAATTTGAAATACTCAATAGTTTCAATATCGCCTTACCATTTTTATAAGAATGTATATAAAAGACACATAAACCAAAAGCCACCTCTACTGTGAATTTATTTTCAGTTAGACTTTCGGGTTGTTTTATTTTATGCTAATTCAGTTCATAACGGTATTGCAACTTACATTTAATAATTTTCAGCGCTTTTATGATATGCTTTTCTACAGTAGAAACAGAAATATTTAATTCTCTGGAAATATCTTTATAAGAATAATTTTTTTTTCTGCTCAATAAATAAACTTCTTTACATTTTTCAGGCAGGGAAAATATTACCCTGTTCATATATGCATTCAATTCTTTTGTTTCATAATCATCTGAATAAACGCTTCTATTTTTATTCATCCACGATATTTCATCATAACAGCAAACATGTATGCGTCGGTCACGTTTGTTATTAATAATCCTATAGTGTAGCATCTGATATAAATATGCCTTTAAGGATACATTAATATTTATGCCGGAGGCTTTTTGAATTAAAGTGATAAACACATCCTGTACAATATCTTTTATTTCTACAAATGCTCCCATTTGACGATATGCTTCACGAGTCAAGCAATCCCAATATCGTGCATAAATTTGCTCAAATGCATCTATATTACCATTTCGGAAAGATTCAAATAATTCTTCATCGGAAGTGTATGCTAAAGTTTTCATCATTATGCCGTTTAAAGTTCTCCTTTATAAAATTTTCGCCCTTTATAAAATAACTAACATTAATAAACTTAATAAGAAAATAAATAGCCATGATTTTATAATTATCAGCTTTAACATCATGGGAAATTTAACACAAACGTAAATAACTAAATCGATTTAGCAAAATAAAAATAAAAAAAATTTAACGAGACAATACATCATTTTAAAACCACAATTATTTGTGTATGAAGAAAAATTACAGTAAGAATTGTTCCCCTTATTCAATGCCCCAATTCATGTTCGGTTTATCGCACATTTGCAATTCCAAAGTTCCGCCTGCTACAATGTCTTTATAATCAAGAAAGCATTTATTGTAAGGCTTTCCGTTCAGCTTAGCGCTTTGGATATAAATATTGGAAGAAGAATTGTTACGTGCTATAACAGTAAAAATGTTCTTGTTGTCCGCACCGGTTTCTATCGAAATTTTATTAAAAACGGGACTTGTAATTTCGTATCTCGTATCGCAAGGACAAACCTGATATAATCCGCTTGCAGCTAATACATACCAAGCCGACATTTGTCCTACATCATCATTGCCGACCAAGCCCTCAACAGAATTGTGATATGCTCGTGCGCAAATCTCGCGCGACCATTTTTGCGTTAACCATGGTGCGCCAATTCTGTTAAACAGAAACGAAATATGATGAACAGGTTCGTTGGCATGATTATAATAATTATTCCACATCATATCCTGTGGTGTTTTCTCAAAAAAGTTTTGCAGGTCAGCGATTGTTTTTTGTTTTCCACCCATCATATTTACCATTCCCTCAATATCATGCGGCACAAACCAACCTTGCTGATAGGGATTGCTTTCCATGCAACCGTAACCTTGCGCCAAACGGCCATCATCAGGTAAGGGCAGCCAGTTTCCATTTGCATCTTTCGGACGAAACCAATGTGCAGTTGTATCAAAAATATTTTTGTAATCTTTTGATTTAGCAAAATATTCTTCAGCAACGTTATTCTTTCTTAAGTCTTTTGCTAATCGAGCTATACACCAATCGTCAAAAGCATATTCCATCGTTTCGGAAATGCTGTTATTGGCGTAACCATTTTTCCCGTTGTCAAATTTCCTGCAAGTATTTAATGCAAATTCAAACGCTTTTTTCACATCGTAGCTGCGAATATTTTTTGCATACGCATCCGCCAATACGACTACAGCAGGATTGCCTAACATACAGCCTGTATAAGCATTCAATAATTCCCATCTTGAGAAATATTGTGAGTCTGTTCGCTCCGCGAGTTTTGTTAAAGAATTAATTTCATCATCTACTACTTTTGGTTCAATGATCGTCAGCAAAGGAAATTCGCTGCGGAAAACATCCCAGCCGCTGAAAATGGTTCGTTTAGAAAATGAATCTGTTGTATAAATCTTTCCATCGCCGTCGAAATATTGTTTGTTTACATCCTGCACATTACGTGGATCAATCATTGCATGATATAATGCTGTATAAAAAACTGTTTTTTCTTCTTCCGTGCCGCCATGAATAGTCATTTTCGAAAGCGCTTTGTTCCATAAATCACGCGTCTGCTGAAGCACTTTATCGAAATTCCACGCAGGTATTTCTGCTTGCAAATTTTCTTTTGCATTATCCATACTGACGAATGATATTCCTGCTTTCATCAGCACCTTTTCATTTTCATTGGTAGAGAACTCTGCATAAAACCCTAAGTGCTTTCCTTCTTTTTCTTTAGCACCTTTTAGGACATCTGCTTTTGCAATTATATCTTGATAACGGTCGCTTTCTATATCTTCTCTTTTTCTACTCCAACCGTCAGGAATATCTGCACTCCACACGCCATAGTTTTTTAAAGGCTTACTGAATTGTGCATAAAAATAAACTGTATAGTTTGCCTTTCCCACGCCATCGCCCCAACCGCCGCCGTCGGGCGTGCATAGCATCCAACCTTGTATTGTGTTGTCGTCATTTACTTTTACAAATTCCTTTGTTGCCGTTCCGCCAACACGTCTTGCCAAATCTATCTGAATACGCGATTGATTATTTTTCGGAAAAGTAAAACGAAGTATTCCGCTGTGCGGCGCTGCCGTCATTTCCGCGCGAATGTTATAATCCGTAAGAGTTGCGGCATAATAACCTGCTGATGCTTTTTCATCTTTTTTAGAATAACGCGAACGATATCCATCTTCCGGATGTTCAGGTTTTCCCGCAGATGTTTTGAGCGGCCCTGTCGTGGGCATTACTAAAAAATTTCCTAAATCGCCATACCAGCCTATACCGCTCATTTGTGTAAAAGCAAAACCTTCTATCGTAGTATTTTCATAGCTGTAACCCGAACCATTATCGCCGCCCGTTACGGTATTCGGACTTACTTGCACCATTCCGAAAGGAGTTGTTGCGCCGGGAAATGTTTTTCCCAAACCGTGATAAATACCCGCTTTGCCCGTGCTTGTACTTGCGCCAATGAATGGATTTATATAATCTGCAGGTTCTTTCTTTGTAATGTTTCTTTGGCCTTTACAGAAAGTTATCGATAACAAATAAATAAGACAGATGCAGTAGATTTTTCTATTGTTCATGAAACTATACAATGATTGATTAAATTCTATTTTTCAATTTTCAATATTAAAGTAAAATCTGGCGAACTAAGGAACCATCTAAGACAATTATACAATGATAATTATGAAGATTTTTAACCGCAAAGTACTCAAAGTATTTCGCAAAGAGAATAAAGTAATCTTAGCGAACTTTGTGTAAACCTTAGTGTTCTTTTCGGTTTCAATTAATTTAAACAGTTTCTAAAAACTACAACATATACGTGTTGCTTTCTGCGTGAAGCAGATATTCTTTTGCTTTCCAAACCAATTTTCCAGATGTATTTTCCGGCAATGAAATATTGATTTTCCATTTCCCGTTTTGCAATTGATACTTCACCGAAATTTTACCTTTCGGATGTGGGATTTCTCCACTCACACTCGTCAAACTTCCTAAATGCGGTTCTATTTTAATTTTTTTAAAACCGGGGGCATCGCTGTCAACACCTAAAACAGTTCTGTAAAATTCTATATTCGGGCTGCTGCCCCAAGCATGGCAATCGGAACGAGTAGTTGCCAAATCGGAATATTCTGCCCACGTGGTTAATCCCATTTTAATATTGTCGCGCCAAATATCCAGCCAATTCATATAATCATTTCCCAAGCCGCCTTTTATTAAGGCTTGGTGCAAATAATATTTAAAGTAAATGCTGCATTGCGTCAGCGATTTATCGGAAAGCATTTTTTGACAAATACCTTTTCTTTCCGCGGAATCCGCAAGGCCGGCAAGTATCGCTAAAGAATTTACGTGCTGGGAAAAACTGTTTTTATCAATATTATCCGCGTACAAATTTTTACCCGCAACCCAGTATTTTTTATTAATCGTTTTCTTTAGTTGCAACGCTTTCGCTGTGTACATTTTCGCATAATCTTTCAGTCCTATTTCTTTTTCCATTTGCGCCGCGCTTTGATAAGACAGCAACAACTGCAAATCAAATATAGCTGCGCAACCATCAGCGCCATTACTTCCGCCCGCAAAATTGCCAGACCAATCTACAAACGCCCAATACGGCATATTTTTTATCGAACCGTCGGGTTGTTCATACTTGCTGAAAAAATCGAGTATATCTCTTTCTCCAATCAATTTACTTTTAATAAAATCATCATCGCCGCGATACATCCAATAGTCGTGCAACATACAGATATACCACAATGAAAACGTTGAAATAATCTGCGCTCCGTTGGACGGATAACAGCTTCTGGTAATGCCTTCCGCTAAGCGCGAATGATCTATTTGCGAAATGGCATTGCGCGCCAGTCTGTCATCGTTTGTATTAAAATAAGAAACCAAAGCCTGAATGCGCGTGTCTCCGATGTATTGCAATTGCTCATAATATGGACAATCGGTATAAGATTCCCAGGCGTTAAGCCGAGCCGTGCGCCAGCCAATATCGAGTATTTGTTTTATTGTAGTATCAGTAGAATTAAATGTGGAAATTCGTTTAAAAGGATAAGCTGTAAACGTTCCATATAAATCATCAATTATCAACGGTTCATCTTTTGTATGTACGACTAAACGGATGTATCGATAAGTACGAAAGTTCAAAGTGGTGAAAGATTGATTGTTTTGTCCGTTAGAAATTAAACTATCTACTCTTCCAATAAATTCTTTACCATCCACATCGTTGCGGTTTCCTTTACGCGTGCCGTTTGTTCCTTTTTCATACAATGCTTCGGCATATCCCAAAGAAATACCTGCATCTTTTCCACCGCTGAAATTCAGCGTTACATAAGCATTTGTTTCAACGGTTTGATCGAGCAACAAAACGGCTGTGGTATTGGCAGGCACAGTTAAGGAAACTTTTTTAGAAGGAAATTCGGAAGGAACATTTACGCCAATCGCATAGCGCAATTTAGGAATACGCTGATACGTCATTTCTCTCGGCGGCAACGGGGATGGAACTAAATTCCAATCGCCGCCCCAAGACATTCCTTTGAGTTTTCCGTCACTGATTTTAGTGGCGAATGCCCATCCGCTATCATCAAAATCTTCTGCTGTCCAATCGCCTTTCACAGCATCGTTCATATTGACCATTTCGCCTTTACTTGCTGCGAAGAAATATCCGGGAACAGGTTTATGACCTTTATCATTCATACATTTCCACGATTCATTTGTATTTAATATTTCTTCGAGTTTTGAATTGCCTTGTATAATAAATGCGGTACGAATAGTTACTTGTGCAGAAGGTTTATATTGCGCTTCGTTCCAGACAATAGCAGCTATTTCGTTATCGCCTGTTTTTAAACAAGGCGATAAATCTGTCGTTTCATAATTCCAGTAATAAGTATCGCTGCGCGTTGGACCTAATGAAACTAATGTTCCGTTTACATACAATTTGTAACGATTGTCCGCCGAAATGTGAATAATAAAAGAAGACGGTTTATTATTGAGATTAATTTTCTTTCTGAAATAATAAACGCCGTATTCAGTCCCTGCATCATTCGGCGCACCAATCCACTGAGCATTCCATGCTCTTTCTTTGGATGCATTTGTTTGAGCGCAAATGCTCTTTGCAATAAAGAGCATTAAAATACTTAGCAGCGTGAATGCAGTAAAATATCTCACAAATAAATTTTTCTCTTTGTTTATCATTGCACTTTATCCAACTCTATTTCGTGCGTTACCGGTTTGTTTATAGTATATATTTTATCTACAAGTTGTTTCATTTGATTATCCCAAATTTCACGAACATTTTTGTAATGTCCTGCAATAAATGCATCCCTGTTTCCGCGAACAAACGGATTGGTTGCAGCAGCTTCATTTACAGAATTTAAAGCGGTTATATCATCATGAAACAACAGACCTTTATCTTGCAAAAAAGAATATTCCACCCACAAATAATCGCGAAGTTTTCTTTCTATTGCCCAACGCTCTTCGTTCAGCTCCATAACTTCAGATGCCTGCTGATACTCAGGAGTATTTTTTTGTTCTGCCAGATTAATTCCTTTTGCCAGTGCATCTGCAGACCACTCTCCTATTTTTCGTCCGTCAATTTTTAAAATATAATTTGCCTTCGGTAAATTGCTGACAGCCAATTGCTCATTATCAAATTCTTTCATAAACGGAATAACCGATAACGCCGCCGAAGCTGGCTTCGTCTCTTCCCAGCCGCGTACAATTGTGTCGACAGGAAAAGGCAATGATTTTGCCAGATAGCTGAACTTTAAAACATTTGGCGAAACTTTCAATTGTGATATAGTACAGTTCTCAGCGTTGCTTACTTTTCCTGCTTTAGCATCTATCAAAATGTTGGCAACATCTTTACCCGCAAGCCCTTGTTTTTGTAAGATAATGGAAGCCATTACCAAATGTCCATCTTCATCAGGATGAATTCTGCCCGAACCCTGCAACGTAAAAGAAGAATCTCTTTTTTGCTCTCTTTCATTGATAGCGGTCATTGGACGGTTAAGGTCGATAAAACCCCAATGATTTTGCTCGGCTGATGCTTGTTGAAAACTGTCAATTCTCAACATCGCTTTATTTTTTCCGGGAAAGTTCTGACTTTTCAGTTTCGCCGTTTCATCGAACGGTGAAGAAGACATTATTACTTTTTTCGCTTGAGGATAATCCTGAAAACGCTTTTCTATTTTCTTATAATCTTCATAAGACTTTGCCACCTTTTTTTGCAGCTTGCTCCAATGAATCCGGCCGTAAATATTCGTAATAACCAGCATCGTTCATACCAAAGGTGAGAAAAATAATAGTAGGCTTTTTTGCGAAAACATCAATGTCCAATCTGTTATACATTTGCCCAGCCACATCGCCGCCGATGCCGCAGTTAAATATCTGAATTTTCCTGTCGGGAAAATGAGTCATGTAATACAGCCAAATGTAAGAATGATAATGTCCGCCGTGTGTAATACTATTGCCAAGGAAAGCGATCCTGTCGCCGCTTTTAAACACTTGAATATCCTGAGCTCTTGCAGATAAACAAAATAATACCGATAGAACATGTATTAAAATAAATCGCCGTTTCATCTGTTTATTTTTTATTGTTTTTTAATTGTCGGATGGAAGAAGCCAAAATAATCATCACTTTAGGTATGAAAAACTGATATGGCTCATTTCATTTTGTATATTTAATTTTTTTGGATAAAAAAGTTATGCATAAATAAAAGTTCATACTGAACTGAATTTGCCCAATAATCCCATGTGTGCGCACCTGGACGTGTGATAAAATCATGATCAATTTTATCATATAACAATTTGTTGTGCAAAGCTAAATTTTGCTGATATAAAAAATCGTCCGAACCACAATCTATAATCAATTTCAAAGAATCATTTTTCAGCAAATGTATTAAACCCATTACGCTATGACTCTCCCACCTCTCCGGGAATTTCGCATAAGGCCCTAAAATTTTTTCGATTCCAAAGGAATCCGCAATGCCTGTAATATCAACCGCACCACTCATGCTACCTGCTGCACCATATTCATCCTGATGTTTAAATGCAAGGAACATTGCACCATGACCGCCCATGCTTAGGCCCAAAATAGCACGCCCATTTCTGTTTTTAACTGTGGTAAAATGACCGTCTATCCATTGCACCAATTCTTTTGATATATAAGTTTCATACTGGCTGCTCTTATCAACCGGACTATCGAAATACCAGCCAGCAAATCCGCCGTCGGGGCAAACAATGATGAAATCATATTCATCTGCATATGTTTTTATAGCGGGAACTTTGGTAATCCAGTCAGAATAACTACCAGAATATCCATGCAATAAATAAACAACAGGAAGCGATTTTTTTTCTTTATAATCATCCGGTACTATCACTACAGATTTTACATTCCGTTCCATAGCGACACTGTAAACAGAAATTGTATCAACCTTAGCTGCTTTTAATAAAATATTAGTAGAGAAAATAAAAATGAATAGCAGAATTGTTTTAAAATAATTCATTTGCAAAATTGTTTGTAATAATAATTCAAATCTTACTTTTTTAAGAAACATAACAAGACCAAAACCTCTATGTCAATAAAATTATTAACAAATAAATCTGCTGAATGTTGCCGACATTGATCTGGGACAATGATTACCCAAAATTATGATACCGTAAATTTCATACTTTTGAAATATCTCATATCAAAATCCGAAATGCCAAATCTAAACAGAAATAACCCTAAACAAAATAAAATTGCTGTGGTAGCAAAGAAATATCATTTGCTATTCAGTTTCCTCACATCTGTTTTTTTTATGTGGGGATTTTCATTGACACTGATGGATGTTTTAAACAAGCATTTCCAAACTGTACTCAATATTTCCAAATCCCGTTCATCATTGATACAACTCTCAACATTCGGCGCTTATGCAATTGCGGCTTTGCCTGTTGGTTTGTTTATGAAAAAATTCGGCTACAAGCCGGGTATTTATTTAGGATTATTTCTTTTTGCTGTTGGTGCTTTTTTGTTTGTGCCAGCGGCGAATGGAGCATCTTTTAATCTTTTCAGAATTGCAATTTTTGTTTTGGCTTGCGGTATGGCAACGCTCGAAACAGTTGCACATCCATTCATCGCTACGTTAGGCAATCAGCAAACAAGCGATATTCGCATCAATTTTGCACAGTCTTTCAACGGCTTTGGCGGCGTAATCGGTCCGATTGTAGGCAGTTATTTTTTGCTCAACTCAGAGCGACAACACGTGAATGATTTAGCTGCAGTTCGCCAACTTTACATTATGATAGGATGTTTTATTTGCCTGATTGCTTTTATCTTTTACTTCATTCCAGGATTAAAATCAACACCATATCAACACACAGAATTGAGCGTAAATGCAGATAAACCCCACTTAGGAAAAACAAAAGAGTTGTTCCGGAAAAAACATTTTGTATTCTCTATTATTGCGCAATTTTTCAACGTAGCAGCTCAAGCCGGAACATGGGCTTATTTTCTTAACTATGGACATGAAGTGATGCACTTTACGGATGAAAGAAGTGGTTATTTTTTTTCGTTCAGCATTGTCCTGCTGGTGTTGGGACGTTTTTTAGGAACGTTTCTTATGCGATATATTGCGCCCTATAAATTATTAGCTGTGTTTTCTTTCTGCAATATCCTGATGTGCATTTTGGTCGCGCAGGGATTTGGCTGGGTTTCGTTCATGGCACTTATTTTTATTAATTTCTTTTTCAGCATCATGTACCCGACCATATTCAGTCTTGGGCTGAAAGATTTAGGCAAACAAACCGAGCAGGCATCTTCATTTATCGTCTTAGGCTTTATCGGTGGAGCAATATTCCCCCCTTTGATGGGCATTATTGCAAATGAAGATACGGCTGCTGCTTATTATCTTCCTATTATCTGTTACATTGTTATATTGATTTTCGGAATAAAATATCCCGGCTTAAATAAATCTTTCAACAATACTTTTTCTCAAAAATAATCTTTGCATAAGCTCATGAAAAAACTTTCTATTGCAGATATTGCAGCTCAGTTGAATGTATCAAAAACCGTTGTTTCATTTATCTTAAATAATCGTGCCGAAGAGAAAAGAATAAGCGAAGAGCTAGTGTTACGTGTTCAGAAATATATTAAAGAAGTTGGTTATAAACCCAATCCTTTAGCGAAAAGTTTAAGAACAGGAAAAACAAATATTATTGCATTGATGGTGGAAAATATTGCCGACCCTTTCTTTGCTTCCGTTGCAAGGCTGATTGAGAACAGCGCTTATAAGAACGGCTACAAAATAATATATTGCAGCACGGACAACAACACAGAAAAAACGAAAGAGCTTTTAACCATGTTCCGGGAACGCAGTGTGGACGGATATATCATTGCACCGCCGGAAGGAATACAGGAAGAAATTCAATCACTGATTGATGAAGCAACACCCGTTGTTTTTTTCGACAGGCATTTGCCAAATATACAAACCGATGTTGTAGAAATAGATAATCAGGACAGCACATTTAACGCAACCAATTACCTGATAAATGAAGGATATAAAAGCATAGCTTTCGTAACCTTCTCATCGAAACTTACGCAAATGAAATCGAGGTTAGATGGTTATAAGCAAGCTATCAATGCCGCAGGCTTAAAGACTTATATCAAACAAATTATCTTTGACCAAAATGAAGATAAAATGGTAACCCAGATAGTTGATTTTTTGAAAAAGAATAAAAATTTAGAAGCAATCCTTTTCGGTGCATTGCAGGCAGGAACAAACGGATTAAAAGCGTTACAACAATTAGGCTTTAATATCCCCAATGATATGGCCGTAATTTCTTTTGACGATTGCGATGTTTTCCGTCTTTATTCTCCATCAATAACTGCTATTTCCCAACCTATAAATCAAATTGCAGAATCTGCAATTAACCTGCTATTAAAACGCTTAAATTCTTCAGCACAAAAGCAACAAAAGATAATCATCAAAACAAGTGCGGTTTATAGGCAGTCTGTTGAAAAATAAATTTGCTTAGTAGTTAGAATACTTAAGAGAGAATAAAGAATCAAAGACAAAAGTAGATCTGGAAAGTAGAACTGATCATCCATAATGTATTAAAACCTGATTTCTCCGATAGTTACGGCAGCTACATTCCCTGCCTACTGAAAAGAAAAGGAAAAGGTTGGATCTATAAAGGAATTGCTTAAAACAGTTTAAATTTTATTGCATAAAGTTGAACTATTGGATATTTAAATAAAGTTGATAGTAACCATTTATTTTAGCCGTTATAACGTTTACAATAAAATTTAATTTATTTATAATAACGTGAGTTTTGTGTCAAATCAGATAAAAACAGAAGGTAATCTGTCTAGAAAAGAATAAGCACAAAGTCCTGCGAAAATATTCAATACAGCATTAATGGGACTGCGATGTCTTGTGTGTTCAATATCGCAAACTGTTTTAAGGATGTCGTTGACAGATTCGATCATACCACGTTTTTTAAGCAATAATTTTTGAGTCATATTCATCAGTTTATTTTTCATATTACTCCTAATACCTGTAATGAGCTGTAACCCTTTTTGAAAGAGTTGTTCGAATGCTTTTTGATTGATAAAACCTTTATCTGCAAACACCCAACCTTGCAGTTTATCAAACAGTTTGAGCAGGCGGTTCATATTGTTGTCCGCTTCATTGCCGGGTGTAAAAGCAACGCGCACAATCTGCCCGAAGGCATTGACGACAAGAAAGAGTTTGAAACCAAAGAACCAACCGGTTGAGCTCTTGCCGCGAGCGGCTTTACCACGAAAAACCTTATGACTGTGAATACGTCTGTTATTACAAACGCAGATGCTTGTGGAATCGGCATAATACACGCCGCATAAACAACCCAAACGGCAGCAATGCAAAAACAAAATCATCAGCGTAACAATGCGTGGCTTCAGTTGTACGAACCTGTTGTAACTTGGCGCATCGGGAAAATAGCTGTGTAAACTGCCCTGCATTACTTCTTGTTCGTTGTGCGTATCAGAACTAAGGTTGACTTTGCGAATATAAATTTTTTCCCTGACCCTCTTTTAAATGGGGTAGAGGGCTCAGGGAAAAAATTATTTTGGGGTTAATTTTTCTTTTAGAACTTCATAGGGTGTTTTTCCGTTTAATGCGCCATTGGGTCGATACGAATTATAAAATATTTCCCACTCTTCCAATTTCTTTGAGATATCAATATCGTCCTTATATTCCAATAATTGGTAAAACTCGCGCTGGTCTGTAAGATGAGATCTTTCTACTTTGCCATTGAGGTGAGGGCTTGCTTTTCTAATATAAACATGTCTGATACCCAAATCTTCACAGTGCCAATGAAATAAGGCTTGAAACTCATGACCATTATCGGTCTGGATAGTGTGAATGCGAAAAGGAAAACGAGAACAAACATAATCGACAAACTCAATAGCACATTGTTGATTGTGCTTATCAAATATCTTTAATGCGCGAGCCCTTGTGGCATCATCTATGGCGGTATATTGGTAGCGTTTAATTTCTTTTCCACTTTGTTTATCTGTGAATGAAAGAAACTTTACATCAATTTGAATTCGATGACCAGGTACTTGTTTTTCGTATCGCTTAAACTGTTTCATAGAGCGTTTTCGCTGGTTTTGAGGAAGCCGGTTTAACCCGTTTCGTTTCAATACATACCAAATACAAGAGGCAGAAACTTTTATATCGTGATAGCGCTTTAAATACCAAGAAATACGCATTTGACCCAGATGATAAGTCTTTCGCAAATAAAGAATTTTCTCTTCAATTTCAGCCGCTATCCGAAGCTTTGGATTTTGAGGACAAGGTTTACTATTGATTAAACCAACCTCGCCCTTCTGCTCGTAATTTCTTTTCCATTGATAATAGGTTTCTCGCGATATACCAAAAAATCGACAAGTCTTTGAAATATTGCCATTATTCTTTCCATGCTGAAGAACCCTTAATTTTCTTCGTATATCTGATTGTTCTTTAATTGTCATGTTTTAGAATTTTGATTAACAAGTTAAACATTGTCAACCAAAGTCCTAATTTTCATAAGTTCGAAAACCATTATCTAATTGAACAGTTGCGAGATAGCCGCTATCAGAAGCAACTCGTGAAATATAATTCAACCTTCCTTTTACAAAACCGGTTTCTTCATATGGATAAGCATCAAACCGAAGCTGCACCTGCATTCCCGTATCAATTTTTCCTAAATTGCTTTGAGGAAGATATATCTGTGCGTAGAATTTACTGTCGGAAGGATTGATATAACCCAATAATTTTCCTTGTTCAATAAATTGGTTTTGCTGAATCGGTTGGTTAAAGAATACTGTCCCGTCTATTGGAGAAGTAAGCACGTATTGATGCTCCCAGTCATCTACATTGCTTTTAAGCGTTTGCAAGGCTTGTTCAAAAGTTATTTTCTGTTGATTGACATCATGGTCTAATTGTTCTAATTCTTTTAGTTTATCTCTTTGTTGATTTTGATTGGAAAGAATACTTGAATTAATTTGCGGAATAGCCATTTGTTTATTCAACAGCTTGCTTTGTTCTTGTCGGTATTCTTCCGCGGAAATGACTTTTTCTTGGAAAAGCTTTTCATTCATTTGATAGGTCTGCTTGGAAAGGTCATTGTCTTTTTCTGTCAATTCTTTTTGTTGTGCCAATGCAGTATTCATTTGATTGATGGAAGACATATCGTTCAAAATCATTTCTTTTTGTCTTGCATAAAAACCATTAACCAAATAATCGTTGAATTGCTGCAATGCGGTAACATAAGTTTGATAGGAAGATTGCAGCGTACCTATGTTTTGAAAATGTTCGGTAAACAATGCGGAAACTTTACCTGCTTTTCCTTGTGCAAGCAAACTGACACTACTGTCTAATTGAGTGGATAGTTTTAGAACTTCATCGGGATTAGCAGTACTTTCAATCCAGCCAAGCATATCGCCTTGTTTTACCTGTTGACCGTTTTGGACAAATAGCTTGATTAATCTCCCTGTTTGCAGAGGCATGATTTCTTTGGGGCCGTTATCGGCAGAGAGCGTTGCTCTTGCTTGTATAATATCCGGATAACGAATAAACCAAGTACCTGCAAATAGTAACAGCAATATTCCAAAAAACAGGTACAAAGCCCATTTCTCTATGAAATCAGGCTTGCGGCTGATGATTTCCTGCGCTGCTTCGGAGTGACTTTGAAAATTGGCAACAGAAACTTTCTTTAAAGAATTTGCTTCAATAATCGTAGCTTCATCAACTGTTCTTTTTGGCATCTGCTGAATTTTACTTATTAATGATTGCCAAATTTAATTCCTGTTTACGGCACTATAATGAACTATCATTTACCTCAAATTTTGTGTTAAAAATTTTTGCAGTTCAAAAGGGGGTATAGCTTTTTGTACTATTTCCCCTTTATTATTTAAAAGGAAATTAGTAGGGTACCTGAAAATATTCAGCCTGTTAGCAGCTTCTATTCCATTTACATCCAAATAATTTTTCCAGTTGAGCTTTTGTTTTCTCATAACCAACTTCCAATTATCTTCATCTTCTTTATCGTCGGTTGAAACACCTATTATTTCGAATTCAGTTGGTTTATATTCAGAAACGATATTTTTAAGCTCAGGAAATTGCCTCAAACAAGGTGTACAATGGCTAAACCAAAAATCAACAAGAATAAACTTCGCTTTTAAGATTGAAGTGTCTAAAATGATTTGATTGCTGTCTGAATCAATTAAATTTATTTGTGGAAAGTGTCTTCCCATGGCAATATTCTGCTTTGATATAGTCAATCGTTTATACAATATTTGTCCTGTATAAGAATTTCTGATTTTGTCAGACAGGGTCTTAAAATACAAATCATAGATCCCCGGCTAATGATGAATATACTCATGATTATTTAAAACTAATGCAGAAAAGTGATGCAGAAACTGATACCTGGGTTGGTCATATGCAGGATGCCCGGCAACTATACGGCAATAAAATTCCCGATTCAATAAAAATAGCTAATGATGATGAAAAGAAAAAGATATTGGATGAAAGGGATAGTCTTTTTCTTTCTTATGTCAGAAATAATAACAACTCTTTTGTAAGTTTATGGATGTTGGCATACAGGTTTGATGTTAATGGCTATTCTCCAATCTGGTAAGATTTAATTTAATGTTGCTCTTAAAAGAATCTATTTTCACAAATTGATTTCCTTTTTGCAAAAAGAAAAGTAGTGAAAAAGTGTCATTTATTTTCAACATAACAAGATGCGGATATTGTATCGTTCCTTTAAAAGCAAAGCTGCCATTTATAATATTTGCAGAGTCTTTGGGATAAAACGAGCACTCCTCTCTATTTGAATATCGAAAACTTCCTGCACACAACAAATATACTTTGCAGCTAGGGGTATTTACCTTTCCATCGAATTCAAAATAATTCTTTTGTGCGAAAAGAAACGAATTGCAACTAATGAGAACAACTATTAAAAATATTATTTTTTTCATATTAATTTGTTTGAAGAGTCTGTTTTCAACATAGAAAACAGACTCTACCATTTTACTTTTAATAAAAAAACTATGCCGAAGCTACCACACAGACTTTTGTATCAGATACAGTAGTTAAGCAAAAGCAATTGTCTGCGCATGGACATGCTCCACTACAACTAGCACTTCCAAAACCACCCCCCATTACTTTTTTCAATTGCTCTCTCGTGAGTACTTCAACACCATCGAGGTGTTGGATGTTTAATTTGAGCTTTTTCATAACTCTAAGATTTAATTTTTAAAAAATAATAATCACCTGTGTTTGTTCTTAACACGAGGTATTCTCTTTGGGCTTTTAGTTGGAATATCTTTCTGCCTTTTTCAGAAAGATTTTGCACGGTTAAAAAATAATTTACATAAACAAGTAGTCGTTTTGAAATTGGAAAAAGGGCTTGTTCATACTCCCAATTCCAATTGGTTTTTGACTAACTCATAATATTTTCCTTTAATGGAAGTCAGATATTCATGCGTTCCTTCTTCGGCGATTTTTCCTTTGTGTAATACCACAATCTTATCGGCATTTTTTACGGTGCTTAAACGATGCGCCACTACAATTACCGTTTTGCCTTGAAAGAACTGTTCTAAATTTTCTACAATATCTTTTTCGTTGTTGGCATCTAAAGAGTTCGTAGCTTCATCAAAAATAAATATTCCGGATTTTTATAAACGGTTCGTGCGATGAGTAATCTTTGTTTTTGTCCTTGACTCAACCCTATTCCTTCCGAACCAAGCTGTGTGTAGAAACCGTTAGATAAAGATTCGATAAAAGAATAAATATTGGCAACCCTGCAACTTTGAATCAATCTTTCATATTCAATATCTTCCTGTCCTACGGCGATGTTTTTAGCGATGGTATCGTTAAAAATATAACCATCCTGCATTACAGCGCCACATATCTGTCGCCAATAACTATGACTTAGATAATCGAAACGAATGCCACTTTCTGCTTTGTCGCTATTGCTTTTATCAACACCTGAACCAATACGAATTTCTCCATCATATTGTTCATATACTTTCAAAAGAATCTTTAATAGGGTTGTTTTGCCACTTCCACTTGCACCAACGATTGCTGTTATCTTTCCTTGTGGAATAACCAGACGAATATTTTCCAAGACAGGGTCGTTATCCGCGCCGGGATAAGCGAAAGAGAGGTTATTAATAGCAATACTTTTGTTATCTAATAACTGCGTAATGTACATTCTATCCGCGTCTTCTTCATCGGGAAGTTGATGGATTTCATTTAAACGTTCCATACTGATTTTTGCATCCTGCGCACTTTGTACAAAACCCACCCATTGTGCGATAGGTCCGCTTAATTGCCCGATAATATACTGCACAGCCAACATTGCTCCTAAGGTCAATTGTCCATCTATGACCAATTTCGCTACAATAAAACTAATGGCGATATTTTGTATTTGATTAATCAATGTTGCCCCAGCTGATTGCCATTGGCTGTAATTAAGTGTTTTGAAATTCAGTTTAAATACCGATGCCTGTATATTCTCCCAATCCCAGCGCTTTTGTTTTTCCGCATTGTTGAGGCGGATTTCCTGCATTCCTTGAACCAATTGTAAAGTGGCGTTGTTTTCTTTGGAAGAGAGATGAAAAGTTTGATAGTTTATTTTACGTCTGATACGCAAAAAGATTTGTACCCATGCAAAATAAACAATGCTGCCAATCATAAAAACAAAGAACAATTCTATATTGTACATCATCAGCACGATTGCATAAACCACAAAATTAAACGTAGAAAAAAGCGTGCTTAATGCAGAACCTGTAAGGAAATTTTGTATTTGTCGATTGTCACCTATGCGTTGCAAAGTATCACCTGTATGATGCACATCGAAATATGAAACGGGAAGTTTGGTAAGTTTTATCCAAAAGTCAGATAGTATTTGCAGGTTCAATATATTAGATATTCTTAAGAGCAATCTGCTTTGTATAAATCCTACAACGGTTTGACTGAAAGTAAGCATGAGTTGTGCAATCAATATGATAATCACGAATTGTAGGTTCTGTGTATTAATGCCTATGCCCACAATGCTTTGCGTTAAGAACGGGACGACGAGCTGCATTAGGGATGTGATGATGAGTGCAATAAACACCTGTGCAATCTGTTCTTTGCTTTGCGCTAAATATTGCAATACTAACCGCCAGCTTAGCTTGTGTTCCTTCTCGCCGTCAGAGTCATAGAAATTAGGCGTTGGTTCCATCAGTAAAGCAATGCCGATCTGCATACCGTCTTCCGTTTCAGATGAAATCCAATGGTTAAGAAATTCATTTTTAGAATAAACAATAATGCCTTTGCCCGGGTCGGCTATCTTTACTTTGCTTTTGGAAATATCTATCAGAACCACAAAATGATTTTGCTCCCAATGAAGAATGCAAGGAAGTGTTATATCCAACAATTGAAAATAACTGACTTTTACGCCTCTTGTTCTGAATCCAACCCTTTCTGCCGTATCGCTGATACCAAGCATAGATACACCGGATTTACTAAAACCAGCTCTCTGCCGCAGTGTATCTGCATTGTAATGCCGCCCGTAATATTTTGCCACCATGCGTAGACAGGTGGGTCCGCAGTCCATCGCGTTTAATTGTTTATAGTAGGGAAAAGACATAGGTAAAAAGCTGTGCTGAAAAATTTATTGTAATAAAAGCAACGAAATAGCTGTGTCGAAATTTATTTTATATTGGAGTGTCAATTGCTGAATAAGTTGTTTGCCATGATAATTTGTTAATGTAAATGAACCTAACCTTTTAATTTCTGACACAGGCTCATTTAATATCAAGTCTGCGAGAATAATGAAGTTATCCTCTAATGCCCCCTTCAAATGTGTTGTCAAATAAAAATTCCTAAAAGTATTGATGTATTTTAGTCCTTTATCCTGCCAAATATTCAATTGGTGTTTTCTACCCGCCAAGTAAAAACAACAAGCTAAAAATAAATTTATTCTTATGTTTTGGCTATTTGGTCTATTAATGTTGTCAACATCCTCTCCTAATCGTCTATCCAGAAAATCCATGCAATCGTAAAGTCCCTTTTCTACAGCCTGTTCGTTTACTTTCGTCCAAAGAAATTCGCCGAAAAAATATATTACGTGTCCGATATTTATCAAATCTTCATTCGACAAGTTTTCTTTAAAAAGAAGACCTTCATCTCCGCTAATTTTTTCTTGCAAATCGTCCGTTAATAACACTAAACATTCTTCGTGAAAAATGCTTTTCAATCTATGTGTATTAGGGTTCTTGCTTTTGTATCGGCTTGAAAAGAAGAGAATTTTTCCTAATATCCCTTTTGATAGAGAGATATTTTTGTCTGAAGAATATACGACCGATTTATAAAGCGTATCGTCAATCTCTTCTAATATCTCATCAGTATTCATTTCAAGAAAACCATTTTGGGCCACCCATTCAACCATCCATCCAATTCCGGCAAGTCCTTTTGCAAAACCCAAACTTTCAATGGAAGCAATATTTTCGGCTATTTCATCTAAATTCTTTAAGGCTTGTTCTTTATATCGGTCCTTGTCACTATTTGTTGATAGAAGATAGAATAGAATTGCCCTTCCTGCTTTTCCGTTAAAAAGCCCGTAGCATTTCGTTTCGGAATTCGCCGAGTTGTGCATAATATCTGATTGATTGGAACGATCAGCTGCTTGCATATATGTTATTTTTATTTGCCCAAGGCCATGTTTGAATGTATTTTTCTAATTCTGTTTTTTGCATACTGCATATCTTTAGATATTCTTCCATATACCTAATTCGGTGCTCGGAACTTTCATAAAATGAATTGTCCAATCGGTCATGAGGTAAATGAAACAAACTGCCTTCTATTCTCTTTACTTTATATCCCAAATTCTTCATACGTTTTTGTCGTTCAATATCTTCTGGTCCCCAACTTGCAAAGAATTCATTCTCCATCCCGGCATTGATATATTTTTCCCGATGAATAAGCACACTTCCTCCATAAGAACGCTTTACCCCAGTCAGAAATTTATTTTCATTCAATAAGAATAAATCCGAATCTAAAATTTTCCCGAACATTTCTTTGGATAAACTGTCCACGCTCGTGAAGGAACCATCATAAGGATAAACCATATCATATTTATTTTCTCTTAATACATTAACAGCTTGCAGGATTTGTTGTACGGGAACGATTACATCCGTATCCTGAATAATAATGAATTTTGTTGTGGCTTTTTTAATGAGCAGGTTATTAATTTTTGTGTGCTCAAACAGTGGATTTGAATCATATAAAAAATTATATGTGCAATTTATTGGCAGTAATAAAATATCTACTTTTTGTTCTTTATCGTCTTCAATAATAAGAGTATTGGTCGTAAAATATTTATCTAAATAATTTGTCAGATAGTATATGTTTTGCAGTCTGCTTTCAGAATCTATTCGGACGGGAATTAAAAAAGTTATGTCCGTTAATTCAATTCTTTTTTTATCAAAATTTTTTTTATAAGATTCGATTAATTGTACAAGCGGAAAGCTGCAACTGTCCTTTCGAATCTCTTGTAATTGTGTGTCATGATAAGGGGAATATTTCATATAATTCCCCTTTCTGAAATATTGTTTATTTTCTTTGTCAATGTTACCGGAATAATGCAATATTTTCTTGCTTTCCCATTTTCAATGGAATCCATTGACCAACAAAAATCTAATTCTTCATGAATTTTTACATCAAATCCGAATAGCCACGCATTCCACAAAATCGCCCACATTTCGGCACACCATGACTGAATACCACGATAAGAGCTTCTTTTCTTTCCGGTTTTAATATATTCATTTTCTGCCCGCAAATAATTATGTGATTGCATCAAATCATGAAGTAGTCCGCAATCATTTTCTATCTTTTCCCATAAAGAAATAGGTGCCTTCTTTATGAGGTATTGTGCGCCGCCGCAATGCGCGTCATTATTTTCTACAAGTGTTGGTTCTATGCCGACGGTTGCACACATTTCTTGAAATAAATCATTTCCACCTATATTTTTAATGTAACAACTGTCTAAATAGTTTCTCGTGTCGGATACATACCAAGATGCTCCTTTCTGCATCGTGTCAAAATCGGGCAGTTCTCGAAAAATAATATCTGTATCACAATAAAAAATCGTTTCGTGCTCAATATATGGGTGAGCTTTTATGTGTTGTTGTATAAGATGCGGACGGATAGATGGGGCATAATTTCTCTTTTTCCTGTTATCTTGGTAAGTATAAAAATGTGCTTTATTCTGTTGTGTTTCTATAAGTTCTGTAAAGTAATGCCGTAATCCTCTTTGTTCATCATAAGCTATCAATACGTGTATATCTTCTTTCCTAATCCCTAAGTGATTGAAATTATACAATTGAATCTCTAATTGCCATGTGAAATAATAATCATCAGGTATTGTAATTAAAAATATCATTATCAAAAGTCTTTCTTTAAATTTTTCTTAATACCATTAAATCTATAACTCTCGCTTTCATTTTAATAAATTTTGAATAGTTCATTATTTATTTTGAATCGGTTGCGAAAATCTATATATCTTTAAATTGTTAAGAAGGAGGAAGTTGTGGACGCTTCAATTCTTCGCTTTTATTAATCGAATCTAATTTTAATTGTAATAATGAAACAGCATAAGCATCGAAGATTATTCCATTTTGATTGAAGATAAAATGATGAGGAAATTCTTGTCCCCAAAAAAATAATTTTGAGAAAGAATTCTGAATGAGTTGGTTGTCTTTTACTAAAAAACAATCTTTTCTTGGAAGACTATATTTTTCAATAATTTTTAACCAATCCTTGTTATTATTTTCAAAGAAAAACCAAAGTGGTCTTAACCGGTTAGAGGTATCATAAATTCTTTTCGATTTGCTATATTCCTGTATTTCCTGAATACAAGGTGCACACCAAGAGCCACAAAAATCTATATATAAGTAAGGCTGTGTTGTCTCTTTAAATATTGTTGATAAAGTTTTTATATGAAAGTTTATATCGTAAAAATGAGCGGTATCAACATCATTCTTTGAAAGTTTTCCTAAAGTACTCTTATTTAAAAATTTATATAGGTCTGTTTTAAATACCGGATAAGACACATTGTTTGCAAGCCCAGCTATATTGGAAGAATCTGCATTAAGTGAAATCATTGATTTAATTGCTTGTAACAGCATATATTGTTGTGTAACTGAATCATAACCGGTAAGGCTTTCTTTAATTTTATCTAATGAAAATTTATTTTGTTTAAACAAAGGGTAGAAGGCATATTCATACAATTTTTTCATAGAAAACCAATACTTATAATCTTGGTCTTTGTATTGGGCTTTGCTCGCAATATTTTTGGAATAATTGATAACAACGCTATCTCGATATTTTTTTAAATTGTTATTTAGTGGGATAGCTGAGTTATAAAGTTTATTTATTAAATTGATAAAAAACTCTTCTCGAATATATTCTTCCAAAAATTGCCTCAAATTAAGCGAGGTGTCAGAATTTGGATATAATAAATTATATCTTTTCTCCGCATTCAACACGAGCTTTTGCTGCCATACCGGTGCCAAGAAAGTAGATAATTCATTTATATTAATTAATCGATTAAAAGCATAATCTGGAAATAAAATATATAGTTTTGACTGATTGTATGTTATCAAGCATTTGCCCTTTTTTATCGAAATACTATCTTTAAATGTTGTTTTTGATTTTTCTAAAATGGAATATTCAAGGTAAATATTTTCAGTTGGATATACATATATCTCATTAAAACCTAGCAGAAAAACTGACGGTTTATCAAGATGAAATCTAATCGTTTGTGTATTTTGTGTATTTGTTATCTTACAATAAGGAGGTGGAATAATACCGTAGCTATTTAATCTGTATAAGTCATATTGTTGAAAAGGTAGCGTTGCTCTATCGCCACTGTCCTTTATGAAATGAATAGTAATTGAAGTGTTTAAATTGTCGTCAGATTTTTCTGTCTTCACTCCACTTGTTAGGATATTTGGAGAAGTTCTTATAAGAAGACAAATAGATATAATAAATATAACAATATATACAAACGTTATATACAATCTCTTTTTTGCCATTAAAAACATATGTATATCTTCAACATTATTTAAGTGTTGAAGATTTAATTTGAGTTTGTTCATTTTTTTAATTTAAAATTTAATAAATAACAGCCTACCATTTTAATAAAGCCAATTTTCTTTCTGTTCATAGTTGTCGTTAAACGGAATTACAAATTCCGAAGAGTAGGATGTTCCTTATTGCTTTTTCAAATAATTTAAGATTGTACTCTCAAAATTTCCGATACTCGGTCTTTGTATGTCCTCGTTGATAACATTCCCTTCATTGTCGAAAACAATATATCGGGGAATAGTATTTATTTGCAATAAATCGATCAATGACGAACTGCTGTATTTATCCATTCGAAACTGAAACAAATCATTATACAATCCCTGTTTTTTTGAAACAGCTACCCATTTATCTTCATCCTCCTGATGATCAATACTTACTCCTGGTGTTTTAACCGGTTAGAAAAGTTTTAATTATAAATTCTTTTCAATCAATTCTTGCAATGCTTTATCGCTTGGGCGCGGTGCATCAGAAGAAATTATTTTTCCGTCTTTGCCGATGAGGATAAAACGAGGGACAAAACCTATGTAAAATTTTTTTGCGAAAGAAGCATTGTTTTCATTGAGCAAAAGATAACTATTAGAATCTACTAATGAATATCGGTAGATAGCATCTCGCCAATCATCAACTTTTGCATCAACCGATATGGAATAGAAAGCAATTTTATTTTGAGGATATTTTTTTTCGATTTCTTTTAAGTGCGGAATTTCTGCAATGCAAGGTCCGCACCAACTAGCCCAAAAATCAAGCAAAATCATTTTATCTTTATTTTCCGAAAATATCTTTTGCAAAGTTTTTGTTGTTTTCAAATCTGACGAGAGAAGATTATTATCTTTTCCAGAATCGGAAACTGTTATTTGATTGTTTAATTTTTTATACAACAATTGTTTATATGCATTCGAAGTGCATACAGAATCGTATAGTTTGAAAGTTTCATTAGGAACACGTACATGATAAACTATAATTGCTTTAGCTATTTGCGAAGACAATAAAAAATTCCTTTGCTCTCCTTCAAATGTTTTTACAATGAAATCTAACCTTTTTTTGAGATCATTTAAGTCTTTCAATTCCGAAGCGGAATACTTATCAATTGGCATAATCGCAGCGCTACTCAATACATAATAACACATATAGTTTGCAGAAAAAGGAAGCTCTTTGATATTGTCAAGTAGACTATCGAACGATATTTGAAATTTATTATTTTGTATAAGCATCCTTTGATTGAGCGCCAATGCAACTATTTTATTGTAGAGGGCGGTATATTTAATTACACTTACCGCAATGTTGAAAAATGAATCACTCAGAGATTTGTTTTTATGCAAGGAATCTAAAATTTGTAATCTTCCTCTTTCTTTCTCGTCGGTCGCTTTATAGAATGTTTGCAATGCGTATAGATTATTAACATTATTTGGGATACTTGTACGGTTAAATAAATTGAATAATATCCCTGTTCTCTTAATTAATAGTGGGAAAAAAGCGAATTCATTGCTTCTCTGTTCATTGCCTTTTATGTAAAAATATAAAGAACCATTCTTGTCAACATCTAATTGAATAGTATCGCCAGGATACATCAAATATGGGGTTTGTAAACTATCTGCATGAATAAGAAAAATCGGTTCAGTCGTTTTTACCCTTACAGTATCAAAACCTAAATAAGCCGGACCACCCAAGAATAAAGAATCCTGAAAATAAAAATCGAAAATAGCTTTTTGAGTTGTTTTAGCAGTATTATTGAAAATAACAATTATGCTGTCGTTATTATTTCTTATTTGGCTTGAAGTCGAATGTTTATTTTTACAAGCAAGTAAGAAAAGGATTAAAAGAAGTAAAATTAATGAGCTTGTTTTTTGCATAATTTGATTGATTGAAAAAGTTCATCCTAAAATTAATGCTTAGGATGAACTGGTAATTGAACATCTGGTCTCTGATTAATTCGCAGAATGTTGATTAAATAACTTCCTTAACATTTATTCTAAATCAGGAAGTCGTTTTCTTTTCAACTAAGCTGGTTTTGCGTACAGCCACAGCAATAATACACGTGCGTGCCATAGCTTGCCCACTGTTCAGCTAGATTGTCAGCTGCACTGTGTGCTGCGCTTTCACTAGAGTATGAACAATTGCTATAGCTCCAATCCTTTGTATGGGCGCAACAGCCACCACCCCCACTAGGTGCAGCCATTCCTCCTACTATATTTTCATTTGTTCTCTTGAGAGAACTGTGCCGCCTGCAAAATCGTGCAGGCTAAATTTTTTTGTTTGCATTTCGTAAAATTTAATTTTTTAAAAAATAACGACAGCCTTATTTGTTCTTAATACGACTGACTTTCTTTTCCATTATTACTCGAGTTTAAACAGAAAGAAAATATTTTAAATCAGTTTTTTTTAATAAACCCTCTTCTTTATCATAGCGTATCAGCATTGTAGTGTCTCCCGTAATACTTCACAACCATCCTTAAACAAGTTGGCCCACAATCCATAGCGTTGAGTTGTTTGTAGTAAGGGAAGGACATTATTAGATTACAAGAAAACTACTTATTTATTAATTGCGTTAATTTCAATTCAAAATTATCGTCTTGCGGATGAGCAAAATCCTCATCAACGATATTTCCTTTTTTATCAATCACAATATATCTCGGAATAGAATTAATGTTGAAAAATTTTGCTATGTGCGAATTGAAGGAACTGTCAATAATAAAATTGTTTGGTTTATCATAATTCCCTAATTGCTTAGTTTTATTAATCCATTGTTGCATATTTGGCTTTACATCCATGCTAATACTGATAAATTTTATAGATGCGTTTTTATATCTGTCTTCATATTTTTTCAAGTGCGGATAATCGCTCACGCATGGTACACACCAGCTTGCCCAAAAATCTATAAAAAAGTATTTATAGTTTGCAGTATCACGAAATAGTTCTTGTTTAAATGTTGTTGTACTATTATCAAACTTGTACACTGTTTCATCCGCAGTCATCGAAATATTTCGAGGTTCATGATTAGGCCTGTTGTCTTCTGCGAAAAGAAAAATATATTTTCCGTTATCAAACGACTGTAAATCCTGTTTTGCTTTATTGTAATTCGTATATGTGCTTAATAATATTTTCGAAAGTTTTGTAAGAGAATCAATTAGTGAGGTACGAATTGGGTTGTTTTGTAATTTCAAATGAACTGAATCTAATAAATTAAATTGATTAATAAATTCATTACCCAAATTCCAAAACGCAAATTTTGTATATGCCATTGAGTTTTGAGTGTTTGTATCTACTTTTAGAAAACATTCCCAAATATTTGAGCTTTTGATGCTGCTTTTAGACGCTGTCCTAATAATGTTCTCATAGATTATTCCATTGACAAATTGAGAATTGATAATTGATATTATAGGAATATCTTTTTTCAATTCATTGGAGATACTATCTGAAATAGATTTTTGAATTTTGATTGTATCACTCAAAAATTTAGAGAGTTGAATATCTTTGATTAGCAAGTTGAAAACATACAACATTTTTCTTTGCTTATCACTAATATTGAGAGAAGTTATTTCTTTATGATTGCGCAAATACTGGCTGCTTACATATTCCAATTGCTTCCTGGTCGCAGATGAGTTGATGTTTAGTCCATTTGTTTTCGAGTTGTATATATTATCAGGGATAGAGATTAAACTGTCTATGTATTTTGGGTAGCCATTTGAAAATGATATTTTGAAATTTTCATCAAGAAACACACTATCTCCGGGAAGAAGGAGTAAATTTTCCTGAAATAATTTGGCTCCACTTTTAGAAATTATATATCGTCCCCAAAAAAGGTGTATAGCAGAATCTTCCATAAATGGGATTTCAATTTTTACAATCGTATCTTTATTAGTTGAGTTCTTGGCTGAAATAGTCTTGTTTAATGCGTTATTTAATATTATTGAACTATTTGGTTTTAATGCGATATATACAACAGCATTAGAAAACTGATGATTCAAATCACTCCTTGTTAACTTTACCGATTGCCCGTTACAACTACAAAAAATAAGAAAAAAGAAAATAAATAAATATCTCATAAAAACTTTTTTTGTTAAATGTGTCCAGGTTAAGATTATTTCTCAGTCTGGACACTAAAAATCTAATTAACCCTAATTTGCAACAGGAGTGCCTGCGCAAGCTGGACAGGTAAATGTTGTTCTACCACCATTTTGCGACTGTATGTTGTCTGCAGTTTGAGAAATACCATTGGGATTACTCAATGTTTCAACACTGCTACAAGTCCAAGAAGAGTCATAAGTAACGCTGTAAGTGGTGGTTACTTGAAGTATTCGTATTTGTGACAGAACAACTAATGCCACTTCCGCCGCTTGGTGCCATACCGCCTTTTACATTTTTCATTTCTTCTCTTGAGAGTTGTGTACCGCCTGCAAAATCGTGCAGGCTGAATTTTTTTGTTTGCATTTTAATGAAATTTAATTTATAAAAATTAAATCTATTCTTTTACCATTTTGGCAGGTATCGCCTCAAATATTGCGACAAGTGTGGCAATGTTTGAAAATGTATTTATTGACTTTTATTTTTCATTACCTCCTTTTTTTAAGTTTTAAACGGAAAGAAAATATATTTCCGGTATGTTGAATATTATATACAAAAAGTTGTTTGTATTCTATAACTACACCTCTCGTTCTGAACCCTATCTTCTCGGCTGTTCTACTGATGCCGAGTAATATAAGGAATGCTTGTTGCGGTTATAAATTCTTTTCAATCAACTCTTGCAATGCTTTATCGCTTGGGTGCGGCGCATCGGCAGAAATTACTTTGCCGTCTTTGCCGATGAGTATATATCGCGGAATTGTATTTATTTTAAATTTTTTCGCGAATGAAGATTGGTCGGGCGAACCGACAAGATAATTATAGCGACTTTTTTCCAATTTCTCTTCCTGCACGGCTCGTTTCCAATCATCAATGTTTTTGTCGATGGATAGATACATAAAAACAATACTGCTATTTGCAAAATGATTTTCTAATTCTCTTTCCTTTGGTATATTTGCACGACAAGGCGCACACCAGCTTGCCCAACAATCAATGTAAATAAGCTTTCCTATATTAGCTTTTAATATGGAAGATATATTTTGCGTATATAAATTTAAATCGAGCACCGAATCTCTATTTGCTTGAGTTAATTTTTCATTTTGAAAAACCATATTATTGATGTAATCAAGGTATTCTTTCTTCTTGCAATCAGTCAGAAATTTCCGAATCATTGAAGATGACTTATCCATCCCTATTTTTGATATCTGCGAATTAATAATCGATAATAATACTGCATCTTTTGTAATACTATCTTTTAGCGTTTTATTAGTCAAATCATACATATTTTCAAAGCTGATTTTATTATAATCATATTCATTTGCATTGTGCAATGTTTGATAATACATATATGAATAAGCAAGACTGGTAAAATATTCATCGCTATTATCGGTATAATGAGATGAGTTAAAGAGGGAATCTAAAGAATCTTGCACTTGCGTGGTTATATTGGTTTTTGCGTTTAATGCAGAACCGATTTGAGAATTAAGCATCGTGCATTTTATGAAGTTATTTAAATCCTTTTCAAAGCCGCGTGATATTGTCTTGTTTTGTTTATAAGTGTTGATAAAATCGGAAATATCATGCGTGTATTTGTCGAATATTTCGCTACTATATTGTTTCGTTTTATTGTTAAATGCTTCATTTATAAGGCTGCCGAACGATTCTTTAAGTGTAAGATTTGCCTGCCGCATCAGGTCCAATTCATTATCTCGAATCGAATCCTTTGTAATTGTTTTGAATATAAAATTGCCTGAAGAATCTTCTCGTATTTTCAGTCTGTCATTCGGATAAACAACATAAAAATTTTGATTTTTGTCTGGCTGAAAAATAAATTGCTTTCTGTAAGATTCAATAACAATCGAATCATTGGGATTCATGAAAATCTGTTGCAGCCCTTGCGGGCAATCGTTGTAATAGATGCTCTCACGCTTTAGAAGCGAACTGAACAAATAAATTGAATCCTTTTTTTTAACATCAACTAAATCTTTTTCATAATGAACTTGGGAGGCACATGAATAATTGTCTGAAAAGATTATAAAACCCAATATTAAAATCAAAAAATATGTACTTACAGATTTTTTTTTATTCCTCATGTTATATGTATTTAAATAATAATATTAAGTCTGCTCTTTCTTCGTTAACTGAGATATTTTTCGTTTCGCCATCGATTGGTAATTTTGGTAGCAGATACAACAACATAAAAACTTTTAATATGACTTTATAACAATAATTGAAATGAATATTAAAGAGGGGCAAAAACGATTATTAATTTTTACCCCTTCAATTTAACTTGTGATGTCGAGCTAAGAAGCTGTCGAACAACCACTATGGTCAGCCCAAGTAGCAGTACAACAACTATCACAGCACCAATGGGTGTATCCACCAGTAGATGCGTCATTAGAGGATAGTCCTGTCGTTATAAATCCTGTTCCAGAAGGTTGACCGGGAATCGTTGTTAAGCCTTGGCAAGTACCACCACCACTACCACCAGAAGGAGCCACACCTCCCAACACATTTTTCATCTCTTCTCTTGAGAGTTCTCGTCCGCCTGCGAAGTCGTGCAGGCTAAATTTTTTTTGTTTGCATTTTAATGAAATTTAATTTGTAAAAAATGAAATTTATTCTTTTACCACTTTGGCAGGTATCGCCTCAAATATTGCGACAAGCGTGGCAATGTTTGAAAAGGTATTTATTGACTTTAATTTTTCATTACCTCCTTTTTCTTTTTTTAAGTTTTAAACGGAAAGAAAATATTTTAAATCGGCTACCGTGTATATTTCTGGAAGCTGATAACCATTCACAAAAAATGTAGGTGTAAAAGCTATTTCAGTTTTGCTGCACCATTCAGCCATCGCTTTTAAAGCCTCCCTTTGTCCCTCCAAAGGAGGGATATTTGGGTATTTAGCAGCAAAAACTTCATAGTCTTTTTTATCTGCCAAATACCAATCGTCCAATGCTTGTTTTGTTTGGATCTCATTTTCTTTTTCTGCAATTGCCAATAAATGTTTTGTAGGCTCGGCATCAGAAGTAAAAATTATCTGCACTTGCACATCAGGATTATTCTCCAATAATTCTTCTATCGTAGGATGTGCTTTAGCACAAGGCCCACAATAAGGATTGCAAACTTTTAGCAATTTATATTTGGCATCTGGATTGCCAATGAATATACCTAAACCATCAGTAGGTTCTGTAATGGCTTTCTGTTTGGCAAGCAAAGCATCAAATATTTGTGGATTGTGTTTTAAGCGTTGCAGTTCATTTTTGTTTTGCTTGCTTTCTTTTGCTTTACGAAGCGCAGGCAGTAAAAGGCTTACTACTAGAAAAGGAATCACGAATGAAAAGGAGATTGCAAGCAAGGTGGAAAATTGAACAGAAGCTATATCAATCGCTGTGTGAAAGCCGCCGAAAAATGCCGCAATAAATTGTACAGCCAAAACAGCTTGCACAGCCAAACACATCGGACACCATTGTTTGGCGATCCTTGCCTGATAATAGATAGAAAAAGCAATGTATGGCAATGCGAATACATTCAGCCAAGAAAGGATAAACAAAACAGGCAAATTATAAATGCCCGAAACAAGCAAACTGATGAGGCTTCCTGCAAAATAAGTAAAGCCGATAGCGCTCCAACTAATACCGAATATTTTTGAAGCATCGGAACTAAGAATGGCATTGCAATTGGTTTTCTTTCCACCTGAACATATTTGTTGTAATGCTGGGTTATATTTATCTACTTCGTACCAAAGCAACAGCGTACCTACGAGTGTTCCGGAAAATGTAAGAAGCGTATATGTGACTGCTGCAATAGAGGCTGTACCTGAATGAATTAATGTAAGCAAGCAGGCGACTAATACGAAAACAGGAATAATAACTGCTGTCAAAATTTTGGTAAGTAAAATTCGTTTTTCTTCTTTTAGATGAGTTGAAAAATCTCTTTCACCTGAATTGTTGGTTGCTTCGGCTAACAATACAAATCCCGTAAAAAGGCTTGAAAATTCATTAAATGAATTCTGAACTTTTTCACCACTTACAGGATGGATATAATTAACTGTCATATCATTTAATTCTGAAATAACAGTAAAATATTTTTCATTATTAATGTTTACTTGAACTAACATAGGAAAAAAGAATTCCTGTAATTGTGCCGCTGTTGTTTTAAATGATATATTTTCAATGCCACAATTTTTTAAAACATCGCTTACGGCTAACAGGCTTGGATAATCGGGATGCGCTTCAAATTGTTTTTGAAGGTTTGTTCTAGTTACCTTTATATTCAGCAGCTTACACAGCTGCAGGGTAACAGCTTCGCAGTTTTCCAACGGAGTGAATAACTTCTGAAATAATTGTTTTAATTTCATTTTTTATTCCTTTAATCGATAATAAAAATATTTTTCATGTGGTTGCAATAAGGGTATAGTTTACCAAAAGGGTAAATACTAATTTGGAGAAATACTTTTATGTTAATTGCACCATAATTATTTATTACCAACTTACGCCGATTACCTGTTTCTTTTATGCAGAAAGGCAAAAAATTATATAAAAACTATACTTTTGGATAGTATTATATAAAAAAATGAATTAGTTGGTGAATCATTACAAAAGAAATCGTATATACATCACTGAATCCGAACAGATAAAATTGAAAGATTATAAGGTCTTAATTGCCGGCTCCGGCATTGGTAGCGTGATTGCTGAATGTGCGCTACGGCTGGGCTTTGAGAATATCACAATCGTTGATGGGGATATAGTTGAACTAACCAACTTAAATCGACAGAATTATGTTTACAAGGACATTGGCAAGACAAAAACAGAGAGCATTGCCATGCGATTAAGAAGCATTAACCCAAATGCGAACATTAAAGTTCATGACCAATTCATAACTACCGATAATGTCTCATCTTTTATTGAGCAACATGATGTAGCTGTCAATGCGCTTGACTTTACTTCTGAAGTTCCGTTTACGTTTGATGAAATCTGCCAATCCAAGAATATACCGGTATTGCATCCTTACAATATCGGCTGGGTCGGATTAGTATTCGTTGTTATGCCCGATGGAAAAAATCTTTCTTTTTTGTCAGACGATTATTATCAGTTTGAAAAAGCTGTTGTCGGCTTTGTTTTACAAAAACTTGCCGATAGCCCTTCACATACAAAAGAATGGATTAGCAATGTTCTGCTTGAATATGGAAATGAAAACGGGAAATTACCACCTCCTCAACTCTCTGTTGGTTCTTATTTATTAGCGGGCGGGTGCGCTCATTTACTTTACAAATTGGCGCTTAATTTATCTGTAAGGAAGTTGCCTGAATTTTATCTCTATGGCTTAGAAGACACAATATAAACTTATAAAACATCTTGTATAACTAAATATTAAATCACAAAACTATAATTATATTAATTTATAGTTTGCGGCGCAAGCAATCGCTTCTCCGATATTTTTCACACGTAATTTTTCAAAGATTTTAATACGATGAAACTTAATTGTGGTAAGAGACAAATACATTTTTTCCGCAATATCTTTCATTGTCAATCCTTGACTACTTAACAGTAATACTTCTTTTTCAATCGATGTAAGCTTAACGCCGGGTTGAAGTTTCCAAAGTTTTTTAACGGTATCATATTGAAACACTCTATTGCTGTTCAATTTCTGAATAATGATGTTTCCGGGCGTATCATTCGACGAAGTTGAAACGATGCATAATGCCAACCATATATTTGATGATTTGTCCAAAATATAAGGAACAAGTTTATGGTTAATCAACATTAAATGATTATTCGGTTGCTTTATCCGAAAATCATAAGATATAATATAATCCAGACGTTCTTCAATAGGTAATTCATTGTAAAACGCAAAGCCTGCTTGGTTAATCTCCAATAGTAATTCTAAGTCCTCTTTGGGTACATAATTATAATAAAAAAGATACCCCATTTTCTGTACGTGAGAAGCCGTGTTGCCACATAAGAAAAGCGGATTGTCCGACACGTAAACGAAACTCTGCTTATAATAATCGATTATATAAACGCTTTGGTAAGTAGCATGAGATATTACTCTTACGGCATCAATATATGGCTGAACAGCAAAATATTCTTCGGCATTCGGCTTATTCGTTAATTTCATCGGTTTGAAAAAATCATCTAAAGCCATTATACAACATTTAATAGTACAAAAATCACTTTCTTAATTTTTATAGTCAAAAACTATCCATTTGGATAGTTTTTGACTATAAAATTCTTAAACAAATGTAAAAAAATATTTCAGCATTTTAAATTCCGTCATAAAAATTATATAATATGACAAAGATTACAAAACTAAAAAAAACAACTCTACGAATTAGCAAAATTCATCGTTCGGGAAAATCACACACACCACATTTCAGAACCTTACAGAGAAACTGACTTTTTAGATGAGATAGTGTCGCTCTATGAAGAAGATTTATCTGTCTTTGAAAACTCTGTATTCTATGTTGCTAAAGACAATTCAGAAATTGTCGGTTCCGTAAAAGTTACTTTATGGGATAGAAAAACAATTCTGCCTCTTGAAAAATTGTTCGGCTTAAATGCCAATAACGTTTTTCAAAACAATAGCTTGAATAACATCTGGCACGTTGGTCGCTTCGCTATTAGCAAGAGTAACGGGATGTTGCTATTAAAGAAATTACTTGTTATGGCAATTTCAACCATATGCAGCGAAACAAATAGTTTGATGATTGCCGAATGCGATAAAAAATTTGTCAAGGTGTTAAACCTATTAGGAATAAAAACAGAAGTACTTGCACCTTCTGTTTTTTATTTAGGGTCAGAAACGCTACCGATTTTCTCCATTTATGAATGGTTGTACAGTTTTTTAAACTTAGCTATTCCCGCATTGCCTTTAGCAGATACAATAAGTTTATTGCAAACAGTATAGTCAGTTTATAAATTTCAATTTTCATGATTACCTAACCATTATCCATATTAATCCCTGTAGAATATTTAACCATGAAGAATCATTTGTTTTAGATTTCAAATATTTTTCGTAGAGCCAGTATATTTTAATTAAAGAATCGCTTTGTATATTACAGATTTAGTCTTTCAAAAAAGTAGTTGATAATAGCGGATGAAATTTGGAAAGCGAATCCAATAATTCTCGTTGTTTTTTTGATGAAATAGAAACTGAATTAAAAATATTGTTTTTAATTTCCTGTTTGTCTAAAAATGGCAATGTGTTTGTATTATAATACTTACTAAAAACAGTATATCGGATATTTTATTGAATAACCGATTAACATGAAATTCATTATTTCTGTAATTGTTGCTTAGCTGCAGAATAAGTTAAATCCCCTATTATCTTATTTTTTTCAACAATAACTTTATCGTCGGGATACGATATATAAAAATTATCAGGCTATCGTGTGATGCAAATAAAGATGTATCAGCAGAAAAGCTGATAGAATCTTAGGGGATTTGCATGAAAGGGCAATTATGCATAGAAAAAACGAAAAAAATAAAATCTTTGCATATATATACGCATATTTCTACAACAAATAATTATTAAAGCAAGGATTACAAAGCTGTAAGCCTTGCTTGCTATTCAATATTAACAAACTGTAGTTGTAATACGAAAAAACAATTTCTCCGGACGCCGGTGTATCTTCTTATAACCTCAATTTCTCTACTTCCCTGACTTTGTCTGTCTTAGAATTTATTGTACATTTGGGAACCATTCTTTAATCCTCATAACTGCCTCCACTTTTTTAACTTTTATAATTGGGAAATATGAGGAAATTTTTACTTTTTTCAATACTCTTATTTTGTGTTTTGCTAAGCAATGGCCAGCAAACATATTACTGGTCTGTTTCTTCCGGCAATTTTGATAATGCAAACTCATGGACACCGTCACGCTCCTCACCCGCAGCCAATGATATATTGATATTTGACGGATCATTTGTTTCGAATGCAATTGTTACCGACTTTAATCCACGAGAAAGCATAGGTCAGTTATCAATACAAAGCAACTGTGCGGTAACTTTTTCCGGAGCTAGTAATGTGACCGGCGCAGGTACGGTTACTAGAGCCGGCAATATAGTAACGGGCAGTGGAACTTCCTTTACTACCGATTTCGTGCCTGGTGATATTATCAATATAGGAGGAATACCGGACGAAGTTGCTTCTGTAATTTCTGCTACAAGTTTAACCACTACCGGCACAGGAGATATTAGTGTAGGTACAACATACACAACAAATGCACGCCTCAATATTACAGGAGGTTCCACAGCATTGTATATACAGGCAGGATGTTCATTACAACTCACGGCAACTTCCCCTATTGCAATTTATATCAGCAGTGGGACCGGAGTAATTTTAGGTAATTTAATTTTTTCAGGTGAGGCACACAGGTTGAATTCTGCTGATGCTAATGCAATTACTTTCAATTCAGGAAGTACTTTTACTCAATCTACAGGATTTACAGGTTACGCATTCACAAGTACAGGAGTAGCAAATGCTGTTACATTTACTTCAGGATCAACTTGTTTAGTAAATGCAGGATCCCCTCCATTTGGATTACTTAATCCGTCATCTAAAGTTGTTTTCAACAGTGGAAGTATCTACAAGCAAACTACAGGAACACCCGATTTTTCCGGTCGTATCTATTCAGATGTAGAGTTGGCAAACTCTTCAACTGATACCGGCGCTTATGCAGTTTCTATTGATAATTTTACTATTTCCGGTAATTCTACCATAAATTGGAATATGACAAGTACCCCGGGACATGCCATTAAAGGAAATATTAACGTAGGTGAGAACTGTACATTTAATATAAACGGCGCAGGAACACTTAATTTAAACGGATCTTCTTTGCAAACTATATCCGGTAAAGGTACTATAACAATTGGCTCAGGCGCTACTGTTATCAACGGAAACACAAATGGTATTAATATTGCGCCGGGCACATCTTTGAGCAGTATTGCCGGTACACTTAACCTTAATGGCCGACCTCTTACCTTAAAAAGCGATATAACAGGAACTGCTTCTGTCGGTAAAATTACGGGGTCTGTAACAAATGGCAATAAGGTAACTGTAGAAAATTATATAGCTGCTCGTCCCGTTAAAACATATGCTATGGTTGGCTTTAGTTCGTTTGCCTCTTCTATTTATAATAGTTGGCAGGAAGCCGGCGCGTCCACTTCTAATTATGGTACACAAATATCAGGGACTTACACAGGCGATGGTTTTGATTTTACAGACACTGCACCTATGACAAGCATTTATAGTTATGATGATGCAGATTATCCGCCCGGCAGCAAATGGCAAGGTTTATTCTATACAAATAATACTTTTCCTATGCCCGACGGACAAGGTTATTTACTTTTGATAAGAGGCGACAGAAGCGTGGGTTCCGATGATGGACCTTCGACAGCAACCACATTACGCTCAACCGGAACATTAGCAATAGGAACGATTGGCGGCATATACTTATCCGGAGGTACGAATATATTTAATTTAGTTGCCAATCCATATCCTTGCCCAATTAAATGGAGTACGCTTACAAAACAGAATCTTAATGGATCATTTACCGTGTTTGATCCAAGCCTTCAAACGTTTGCAACTTCTAACGGAACTCTTGTTTCGCCGAGCGTAAGTCAGCAGACTGCTAATAAAATACAAACAGGTCAGGCGTTTCTTGTGCAAAATGATGCAAGTAATAATACACCTGATTTAGAAATGAATGAAACTGATAAAATAATTGGCAACACTAACGACATCACTTCCTCAACGCAAGAGTTAAATGTAAATTTTTATAGAGCGGACAATAGTTTCGCCGACGGCGCCGTTGCCGTTTTTGGGGACAATAATATTAATGCATTAAAATTTCCGAATTTGAATGAAAGTATTTCTTTTCTTGAGAATGGACAAAATTATAGCATCGATGTAAAGAACATACCTACAGGCGGCGATACTTTAAACATTGATATGAAACAAATGAAATTAAATCAAACATATACAATTGCTATTGATGCTTCCAATTTTAATTCGGGAAATGCACAAATTGTAAAACTGATAGATAATGTAGCCGGTACACAACAAGTATTAGACCTCACTACGCAGAACACATACAGCTTTACTACAACTGCTGCAGACGAATCCGGCAGACTGCAGATTGCATTTAGCAATAATATTGCCACTCCGATTATCTTAAAAGATTTTTCAGGCAGTATTAATAATGATATTGCCACGCTAAATTGGCAAACGGAGACAGAAGAAAATTTTAACCGGTTTGAAATAGAGAAAAGCGCAGATGCAAAAGCTTATTCGCTTATTGCAAGCGTTACACCTAAAGGGAACAACAATAATTATAGTTATAATACTTCTCAGGCAGAAAAAATCGCATTTTACAGATTAAAGATGATAGATAATGACAAAAATCTCAGTTATAGCAAAATAGTTCGCTTGTCTCAAAACAACAGCGAAATAATTATATATCCAAACCCGGCAACAAACGAAATACATATGAACGCGAATGAAGCTTCTCTATTTAGCATATACAATGCTTCCGGTGTTTTGGTTAAGACTGTGAAACTAAACGAAGGTTTCAATACTATAAATATTCAATCTTTAAGCAAAGGAGCTTATTTCGGTAAATCAAACAAAGGAAATTATTTTATTATCAAATTTACGAAAGAATAGAGCGGCAAGCCTGTATAAAAATGCTTGTTGAAAGAATCTTTTCAATCATATTAGGCAGAAAAGGGTGCAGCAACTTTCAACGAAATCAAAAATCTGTTCCTATCTTTGAAAAAACATCATTAACAGAAATGTCAAATAACAATAAAGCTCATATTTACATTTTATCAGGTGGTATCGGAAGCCGCTTTTGGCCAAAAAGCAGAAAACAATATCCTAAGCAATTCATTGACATTTTGGGTTTGGGAAAATCTCTTCTTCAGCTTACAGCAGAAAGATTCACAAAAATATTTGGCAATGAAAATATTTATTTCATTACACATAAAGATTATAAGCCGCTAATCCGACAACAAATAGCCGATATACCCGAAGCAAATATACTTTGCGAACCGGCGCGCAGAAATACAGCGCCTTGTATTGCTTATGCAGCTTTTAAGTTGTGTCAGCAAGACCCGGAAGGCATTATGATAATTGTTCCTTCGGATCATCTGATTCTAAAAGAAGAGGAATACATCAGCAAAATATCGGAAGCCATAGAATTTGTAAAAAATAACGAATCGCTCCTTACGCTGGGAATTAAACCTACGCGGCCGGATACAGGATATGGTTATATTCATTATACACAATCCGCAGATGCGGACATTTATCCTGTGGTTTCATTTACGGAAAAGCCCGATAAAGATACTGCACAGAAATATGTAAATAGCGGCGAATACTTATGGAACGCCGGAATGTTTATCTGGAAAGCTAAAGATATTGTAGATGCTTTCCGGAATTATGAACCCGAGATATACAATATTTTTGAAAAAGGAAATGATGTATATAATACGGAAGATGAAGCCGCATATATAGATGCCGTTTACCAAAATAGCCCGGATATTTCTATAGATTATGCAATACTTGAAAAAGCCGGAAACGTATATACGCTGCCTGTTGATATAGGTTGGAGCGATTTGGGCACATGGAACTCACTACATGATATTTATGAAAGTAAAGATCAGGATAAAAATGCGCTTATTGCAAAACATATTTATATTACAGATTCAGAAAACTGTATGGTAAGCGCGCCTAAAAATAAATTAATGGTTATCAAAGGCCTTAAAGATTACATTGTAGTTGATGATGATGATGTACTGCTGATTTATCCTAAGAAAGAAGAACAGGAAATTAAATCCGTACTGAAAACGCTAAATGGCAAAACAGAATTAGAACATTTTTTATAGATAAATAATTTTATAAAATTCGGATATAGGTAGAACTTTTCTGTAATTGTTTGTATGTGCAAAAATCAAAAAGATTCATTAAAAAATACTTTCAGAATTTTATCTTTTTCTACAAAAGATTAGGGTATCGCATTTTTATACGCATTTTTCTGAGCTTGGGAGTTGGCCTCATGGATGGCTTCGGGTTGGCTATGTTTTTACCATTATTGCAAATGGTTGATAATTCCAATGCCGAGCAAGCTCAAAATATGGGCAGCTTATCTTTTTTAATTTCTGCCATAAAAAAATTAGGCATCCCTTTACATCTTGCAAGTGTACTTATCATCATCTCCTTGTTTTTTATATTAAAGGGATTAGCCATGTATATAAATAACATTTATGACGTGAATGTCAGAATGGGATTTATACGGCATATTCGTGAATCGTTTACAAACGATTTTGCTTTATTATCTTACAAATCGTTCTCTATGTCCGATTCGGGGAAAATACAGAATACACTTTCCGGAGAAGTTGAAAGAGTTTCACAAGCATACACCTATTACTTCAATGCATTTCAGCAATTTTCTTTAGTGCTTATGTATATGGTTTTTGCATTTTTTGTAAATGCGCAGTTTGCAACATTGATAACGATAGGCGGCATTCTTACCAATTCAATTTTTAAAGCCATTTATAAAAAAACTAAAAAAGCTTCCGGAAAGCTTACACACGGAACCAATCAATATCAAGGTTTAATCATACAATATGTAGCCAACTTCAAATATTTAAAAGCAAGCGCATCCTTAAAAAAATACAATGAAAAATTATTGAATACAATCGATGATATTCAATATAATAATGAACGTATAGGCGCATTGAATGCCATTGTGCTTGCCGTAAGAGAGCCTTTGCTGATAATTGTTGTATGCGCTGTAATATTTTTACAAGTTACTTTTTTTGAAGGCACATTAGCAGCTATATTGATCAGCCTGTTATTTTTTTACAGAGCGCTCAATGCTTTGATATTAATGCAAACTTATTACAACAGCTTTTTATCGGTTACAGGATCTTTGGACAATATGGAACAATTTGATAATGAATTAAAACAAAATGCTGAACATACAGGAAATACAAATATTGATACTTTTAAAAATAATATAGAATTAAAAAATGCAACTTTTTTTTACGGAAAGAAAAAAATACTGGATAATATTAATCTGAATATTCGGAAAAATGAATCTGTTGCATTTGTAGGAGAAAGCGGAAGCGGCAAAACCACACTAATTAATTTATTGGTTGGACTGATGCCTTTAGACGAGGGGCAATTTTATATTGACGGTATCACCAGAGATCAATTGAACATAGAATCGTATCAGCAACGTATAGGTTATATAACGCAGGAAGCCGTTGTATTTAACGATACGATTTTTAATAATATTACTTTCTGGGATAAACCTGCTCCCCAAAATATAGAAAGATTTTATAACGTACTTAAAAAAGCTGCGCTGCACGATTTTGTGCAGTTATTGCCAAAAAAAGAAAATGAATTGCTTGGCAATAACGGCGTCAATTTAAGCGGTGGCCAGCGTCAGCGAATTTCCATAGCACGCGAGCTGTATAAAGATATTGATATCCTTGTATTGGACGAAGCCACATCATCTTTAGATTCCGAAACCGAAAAATCTATTCAGGATAATATAGATTCTTTAAAAGGCGAATACACATTATTGATTGTTGCCCATAGATTATCCACTGTAAAATATGCGGACCGAATTTTCTTATTGGAAGATGGGAAAATAGACAACTTCGGCTCGTATGCAGAACTTTACAACAAATCAGACAAGTTCAGGAAAATGGTAATGTTACAGGAAGTATAATTTATTCTATTTTCGGTTTGTATTATAGAAAAGAGTTTGAGAAATCTTCACTTCATCAAAACAAAAAAAACGCCTCATTTTCGGAAAGCTACAAAATTTAAAATTGGCTAAATAAATATTTCATTTTCTGAAATTAATTTTGAATAATTAAATTTGCATAAATGGTAGTTGTTACCAAAACAAGATTGAACGAATTTAGCCGGTTACATTCAGCAGCAGCAGAGCCGTTGAATTATTGGTATAGCATAGTTTCAAAAGCGGATTAGGCAAACATTGCGGATGTAAAGAAAGATTTTAATAACGTGGATTATGTGGGCAACGACAGATTTGTTTTTAATATAAAAGGCAATTCGTTTAGATTGGTTGCAATGATACATTTTGATAAACGTACAATTTACATTCGATTTATAGACACACACGCGGAATATGACAAATTAAAGAACATTGATAAAGTTTAGTTTATGATAGATAAAATAAGAACCGATAAACAATATAAGCAAGTAATGGCAATGATTGAATCATACATTGCCAAAGCCACAGATGGCGGCGGTTTCAGCAGTTTAAGCAAAAAAGAATCGGACGAACTTAATAAACTTTCTTTACTTGCCGAGAAATACGAAGACGAAGTATTGCAAATAATGCCATTGCCCGTAACGGTAGAAAATATCGTAAATGTAAAAATGCAGGAAATGCATATTACACAAGCCAAACTTGCCGAAATACTCAATATCGGTACTGCAAAACTTTCTCAAATACTCAACGGCAAGCGCAAACCCGATGTTCCTTTTCTGAAAGCGGTACATGAAAAACTAAATGTAGACGGTAATTTATTATTGGAAAAAGTGTAACCACAATAATAGTTCTACACAAATAATTCCTTTTTTCGGAAAGAGAGCTTTATTAGATTTGCTGTTTACCATTAAAACTGTTTTCTCTATAAAATGGATTTAAAGCTCGAAAATTTATCATACCAAAATGCCGCCATTCAATCGGTAATTCAAGTATTTGAATATGCAGAGAAAGGAGAAAATTATCAAATTTTTACTACCAATCAAAACAAAAAAACGCCTAAATTCCTAAAAACAAAGGCGTTAATTTTTAAAGCTGCTGTAGGGGTAGGAGTCGAACCTACACGAGGCAATTAGCAGCAATACAAAGTTTTAGTGGTCAATCCTGGTCGGCCTGACGGTCGGCTCTATACTGTGTTTATCCTGTTATCCTCACCCCCGAGACGAGAGGGCATGTCTGCCAAAAGTTTCATCACCCCACAATTTTTAAGAACTTCATTATTACTAATGTTGCACAAAGATAAAACACCTGCCTGTTTATTACAAATATTTCAATACTTTTTTATAATATTTAGAAAATATCCAAATTGTTTAATTTATATTTGAATAATAATTAATAATAAGTATGAATAACGTCAAAAAATTAAATTTAGACAATCTCGATTATCAGATCATTGATTATATGACTGAAAATTCCGAAATCTCTTATGCCGATTTGGGGAAAAAATTATTCGTATCAGGCGGCACTATTCATGTACGTATAAAAAAATTGCAGGAGTTAGGTATTATTACGGGTTCAAAACTTACGGTAAACATCAAAGAATTAGGTTATGATGTTATTTCCTTTGTTGGCATTTATTTGCAAAAAAGCTCTATGTACGAAGATGTAGCCAAAGAATTAAAAAAAATTCCTCAGATTGTAAGGCTCAATTATACCACAGGAACTTACAGCATGTTTGCCGAGATTGTTTGCAGGGATATTCAGCAACTCAAGCAAGTACTGCACGACAAATTGCAATATATAAAAGGAATCGAACGCACCGAAACACTCATTTCCCTTGAAGAAAGTTTCAATCGCAACATACAAATAATGAACGATGCAATCGTGTAATGAATAAAATTATTCAACGAAGAAATTACTTGTTATGCAAATCAATAAATCCCAAGCCGGATTTTTATCATCGGTGATTGCAGCTTGGAAAGAAGACAACATCATTTCCGAAGAGAAAGCTACTGAGCTTGAAAATAGTTTTTCGATAAGAGAATTTGACTGGAAAAATCTTGCAAAATACGCTTTCATATTTGCCATCATTTGCGGCATCATCGCTGTTGCATCCGTATTTGCCGACAGAAAACTCATCAATCTTTTCAATGTCATCATAGAAAAAATATTCAATGCATCCAATCTTATATTAGGTGTCCTCTGCGCTGTCATATCATTTGTATTTTTTTATCTGGGACAAAAACAAAAACATGATCTGCCGGATAACTTCTTTACCAACGAAGGCTTTATTCTCATGGGTTCGGCATTTGCGGCATTTGCATCCGCCAACTTTGCCAATCTTTCAGGCAAAGGAGATGCATACTATATTACTACTTTTTTAATAGCAACCATAGTTTATTGCATTATTTCATTTATTATAAAAAGCCAGATTACATGGCTGCTTACGCTTATTGCACTTACATGCTGGATATGCGTTCAAACAGCATCTTTCAACAATTGGCAGCCGTATTTATTAGGCATGAATTTCGTGTTGCGGTTTTGGCTGTTCAGCATTTTATTTTTAGCGGCAATCATTTTATCTCGAAACCAGAAAATCATTCGCGCGTTCTATTCATTAAGTCTTTATTATGCGCTCAGTTTATTTTTTGCATCCTTGTGGGTATTATCAATCAGCGGCAATACAGATACTTGGGAGACCTGGAACAAAACGCCACAAATACATTTTTGGATATGGGCTTTATTAGCCATTGTAATATCCGCAGCCGCAATATATTACGGCTATACAAAACGAAACTCACTCGTTCAAAACTTTGGCGTTACCTTTTTCCTGTTAAATATCTACACGCGCTACTTCGAATACTTCTGGAACGGAAGTTATAAATCGATATTCTTCATCATACTCGCGCTCTCCTTCTGGTTTATAGGAAGAAGTGCGGAAAAATTATGGAATAAAAAATAAAGTTATGCAGTAAAAACTCGCTATTCGACATTTGTAATGTCGAATCTGTATCTGAAGATTTGTAATCCGTAAGTTGTTTCTTATCTGTTTTCCCGGTTTATGATGCCAACGGCAATTTGACACAGGATTTGAATAAAAATATTTCCTTTACAACATATAACTACTTAAATTTATCCAAGGTTATTACGGTAGCAGATAAAGGCGTTATCAGGTATGTTTACGATGCAGCAGGTAATAAGTTACAGAAAAGAACTTTTGACCAGGTCACAAATGGAACAACAGTAACAACTTATGTTGGAGGTTTGGTATATCAGAACAGTTCTTTGAATGGTGTGCAAGTGGCAGACACCTTACAGTTCTTTGGCACGACAGAAGGCAGAGCAAGGATTAACAATGGCGGCTTTGTGTACGATTATTTCCTGAAGGATCATCTCGGCAATACCCGTGTTGTGCTGACCGATGATTACAATGTGGCTAGTCCTATACTCGAGGCAACAAGTTATTATCCGTTCGGACTCCAACAAAAGGGAATAGGGCTACAACAGGAAACTAATCCGCTGCACAATAAGTACACTTATAACGGTAAGGAACTTCAAGAAGACTTAGGTCTTGACCAATACGATTACGGCGCAAGGTTCCAAGATCCGCAATTAGGAGTTTGGCATAATATAGACCCGTTGGCTGATAAATCCCGTAGATGGTCGCCGTATAGCTATGCTTATGATAATCCTTTAAGGTTTATCGACAAAGATGGTATGTGGAGTACAGATGCAATGGGGAATTCGTTTACTGATAATACTCAAGATATAGCTGCTTTTATGCAACAACAATCTTCACAACAACAGGCTAATAACAAACCTCCCGATGACTATCAATTAACGAAAGATGGCAGGGTTCAATTGACAAAACAAACAAATGATAAGTTTGATAATTTTTTTGATGAGAATGGAAAACTAATAGCTAAAGTTGATCAAAAAGCATCGGAAAACAAAAGTATGACACCCGACCAAGCTTGGAAACTTAATGATATTTCTTTGGCATTAAGTAGAGAGCCGGCTCTCTTTGATCAAATGCAAAATAGAGCTGTTGCTACAGGATGGGATATGTCAAAAGGTATAAATGCTTTAAAAACAATGGCTGCTCATAGCAAAGGCGTTTTCTACAGCGACGCAATGATAGGATCTTCTCAAAATTGGAGAGAGGGGAAGCCTCAAGGTCTATTTGATATTTTTCTCCAAAAAATTGGCTTAGATAAAGTAGGAGACTGGTATCATGCTGTTACTGGTGGTAGAGAATTAAGTAATATAGTAAATGATATCAAAAATGCACCTCAACCTACTCAAACTATTTATGAAATCCAAGCATATAATTCTACAACTTATGATTGGAATTTGAATGGTATGCATAACTAATAGTAAAATGTATAACATTAAATATAACATACTTTTAATGCCTCTGTTTTTATTAATAGAATTAGGATGTAGCAATAAAAACAGAGGGCAAGCAGTTCTTCCTAAGAATAGCAATATTATAGATACGATTAAAACCTTTTATGATAGTGGAAGAACAAGTATTGCAAGTTTAACTCCCTTGGAAAACGGAAAGAAGAATGGCTTATATGTTGCGTTTTATCCAAATGGAGACACTGCCAGTTTGGTGATATACAAAAACGATAAGATTATAGATTCTGTTATTAATTTTTATCATAACAAAAACTTCAGTTCTATTTTGTACTATGATTCTTTAGGCAACCTACTTCATCTGGCAAAAATTTTTTATGATAATGGAGAATTAAAACAATATGTTAGTGCTGATGGAGAGGAAATGAATTTCTTCTATAGAGATGGCGCGCTTCAACTTAAAAGCCATTATCATAATAATAAAAAAAACGGCAAATGGATATATTATGCGCCTGATAGTACGATTCTAAAAATTGAAAAATATAAAAATGACTCTTTGATAGATTTTCCATTAATTGGAGATACTAGCGTGAGAGTTCACATGAATGGATGGCTAAGAATTTACAATGATGATAACACTGCATTAATTTCAGAGTCTTATTATAAAAAGGGCATGAAAGATGGCACGTCTATCGATTATTATGAAGATGGCAATATTAAAAAAATTTCTTTTTATAAAAATGGTATTTTGAATGGAAAGCAAATATTATTGAGCAATGATGGACAAGTTGAGAGTCAAATCTTTTATAAAAACGGGAACCCTAATTAGGTAACCTGTAAGTGCAGATTCCGAATAAATTGATCAGTGTATTCCGAATAAAAGTGACCACCAAAAATAAAGTTGAGTAAGCGGTCTGAAAATTATTTTTCAAGGTACAAGTTATGCGGTGATTAATTGTTTTTTCGTTGTATGTTTATTTTGATTTTTAGTGATTGCCGCGCAACCTCTATGAACTTTCTATAATAAAGTGTTCGGATATTCGACAAAAACATATAAGCAAAGCCGCTCATTGAGCGGCTTTACTGTTTTACGAAGCATACACCTTTCGTGCTTAGCATCTCGTAATACCATTATAATATCTATATGGCATAATATTTAATATATTGTAGCCATGAGAACAACATTAATATTACCAATAAAAGAAAGTGGAGAAGAATTAAAGCAACTGCATAAAAATCCACCCCGCACTTACAAAAGCGAATCAAGATGTTGCAGTATGTTCCAACTGGCGCGGGTCTGGGGCGTTGGGAATGTGTGATAGCCGACCTGTGCCGGGCTGTCACGCAATATTACCGGTATGGTGTGGAAAGATGCGAACGACAAAAACGTAAGGATATATAATTTCACTTATGACAATGTGAACAGGCTGACCGCCGCCAACTTCGGGCAATACGCGTCGGGCGGGTTCAGCAGTTCCAACGTAAATTATACCGTCGGAAGCTTGACATACGACAACAACGGTAATATCAAAACCATGAACCAGTATGGTTTAAAGACAGGCAGCACATCGGGACTGATAGACCAATTGACGTATAGCTACAGCAATACCAACCTCAGCAATAAATTACTGAATGTAGCGGACAACGCCAATGACCCGAACAGCACATTAGGGGATTTTCATTACCCGGCAGCTACGAAGTCTGCGACAACGGCGGATTATGCCTATGATAACAACGGCAATTTGGTTACCGATGCCAATAAAAAGATTTCTTCAATCGTTTACAACTACTTAATTAAAAATTTGCTGATAGGGCTTCGACATTGCAAATGTCAAAGAGCGAGTACACGTCTGCACGCTCACATTTATCGCATATATTATCGCACGCTCCTACCCTTCCTTATCTTCTGCCAACCGTTGCAAGTACAATGCTTTCGCGCGGCGGTAACGCAGGCTTCTGTTTACTTTCAGCTCTCTTTCCAAAATAAAATAAAACAAAATCCATGATGCTAAAAACACCATTGCACCGATGGCTGCATTAGCTTTATTCCCCAATAAAGTGACGGCCGAGAACGTATTGAGTACAGCAATCAGAAAAGATAAAAGGAACGGCGCTACCAGTTTTCTTTCCATAAATTTATCCACGATATAATAAACCGTAGGCACCACAACCAAAGTGAGCAACAAGGAACTTGTAAGCCCGCCGATGATAACCCAAGCCATGCCTGATTTCACTTCCGAGCCCGAACCTTTTGCTAATGCAATCGGTAACATACCTGTAATCATTGCCAGCGTTGTCATCATTATCGGGCGAAAACGCTCGCGGCCTGCTTCGATCAATGCTTCTTTCAATGATCTTCCTTGTGTTTTTAAATGATTGGTAAAATCTACCAACAGAATACCGTTTTTTGCCACCAGCCCCATAAGCATGATTAATCCGATCATTGCAAAAATGGATAATTCATTTTGCGTAAGCGCCAGTGCAAGAAAAGCGCCGATCATTGCCAAAGGCAATGCAAACAACACCACGAAAGGATAAACCGCATTTTCGTATAAAGCCACCATGATAAAATATACCAGCAATATTCCTATGCCTAATGCAAGCAATAGGCTCGACATAGAATCCTGTAAATTCTTTTGATCCCCCAAAAAGCTGTAACTCACACCGGGCGGAAATTTGTATCTGCCGAATTTTGCAGTAAGGCTGTCTCCTACCGTTCCGTTTGATACGCCAAGTACAGTTGCATTGATAGTTATGGATGGCAGCCTGTCTGTTCGCTGCAACACAGATTCTCCCATTACTTCATTGACCGAAGCGAATTGAGACAATTGGAATGTTTGTCCGTTAGCGCCTATAAAAGTGAGTTTTTTTAATTCATCAATACTACTTCTGTTATAACCGGAAAACTCTACCATGATGTCGTATTCATTACCATTGTATTTATATTTCGCATTGTTGTTTCCTCTAAATGCTACGGAAATTGCATTGCCTATATCGGAAGGATTCACACCGAACACAGCCATCTTTTCTCTGTCTAATGTTACATCATATTCCGGCTTAGGGTTTTTAGTTGAAAATTCAACATAGTTTGTTCCGGATGTAGCTTCCACCATTTTACGTAAAGTATCTGCAACTTGTTTTACAACTTCATGCGTAGGGCCTTTAACGGCTATCTGAATATCGGGCTGTGCTGCATTTCCCGTAATATCCACTTGCGCAACGGATGCTTTTACGCCGGGGATTTGAGATATGCTGTCTACCATTCTCGAACCGAAATAATCTGCAGTATAAGTACGTTTGTTCTTATCGGTCAGTTTTACGTTTATCTCCGCAAGGTTACTGTTATTCGTAGTTCCCAAACCCGTGCTTGAATAACCGATATTCGAAAATACATTTACTACATCTTTTTGCCTGAGAATAATTTGCTCTGCTTTTTCGGTAATCATATTGGTTTGATACAAAGAAGTCTGCGGCGCTAATTCCAATTTTATTACAAGCTGTCCCTGATCCCCTTTGCTTACGAATGCCGCACCGATAAATCCTCCTTTGAAAATTAATACTGTCAAGAATAACAGTACAACGATAGCGCCCAATACAAACATTTTTGTCCATCTGTTTTTCAAACACCAAGTCAAAATACGGCTGTAGCCATCGCGCATATTATCCAATAATTTTTCGAACCAAAGATTAATTCTTCCCCAAACAGATTTTTTTGAAAGATGTACTACACGCCCGAAACGTGAAGCCAGCAAAGGCGTCAATGTAAAGCAAACGAATAAACTCATCAATGTAGAACAAACTACGACCAAAGCAAACTCTCTTAATATAGAACCGATTAATCCGCCTGTTAAAGCCATAGGTAAAAACACCACCACATCTACCATTGTGATTGCCATTGCAGTAAATCCTATCTCACTTCGTCCGTTAATGGTTGCCGTTTTTTTATTTTCGCCGGCTTCCATGTGGCGCATAATATTTTCCAGAATTACAATCGAATCATCTACCAGGATGCCCACTACAAGAGACAATGCCATCAACGTCATTAAATTCAGCGACATACCGAATATGTGCATGAATATAAATGTAGGTATCATAGAGGAAGGCAATGCAACCAATACGAATAATGAACTGCGAATGCTGTGCAAAAAGAAAAGCATTACTACCGACACAATAATTACGGCAAAAAATAAATCTTCCATCACCGCATCGGCAGATTGCAATGTATAAGTCGATTGATCCGTTGCAATATCAAAACCCAAGTGAATATCTTTGTATTGAACTTCCAGTTCTTTTAATCTTGACTGTACTTTTTTGCTTACATCAACTGCATTTGCATCAGTTTGTTTTTGTACCTGAATTCCAATGGAAGGTTTGCCGTTCATGTGATTCAATTGCACAGCTTCTTCGGAACCGTCTACTACGTCTGCAACATCGCTTAAATAAACTTTACCGCCTGAGGAAGTTTGCATAATTACCATCTTGCGCACGGCATCCACATTGGTAAACTTTGCGTCGAACTTAATGGTATAATCACTTGCATTTGTTTTGATTTCTCCTGCCGGTATTGATAAACTTGAAGCATTGACAATCTGTGCCAATTGCCCGATACTTAAGCCATAACTTTTTAATTTATCCTGATTTACATTTACACGAATCTGCCTTTCCGAGCCGCCAATTACCGTTACTTGCCCCACGCCGGGAACATTGGCTATCTGCGGTTTTATTTGCTGATCGATAATATCATACAAAGAACGTTCATCGCTTGTTGAAGTAACGCTCATCGTTAAAATAGGAATATCATCTGTAGAAAATTTATTCAAAACAGGTTTGTCCACATCATCGGGAAGCTGTGAAATAATGCCGTCTATTTTTCGCTGTGCATCGCTGATGGCTTTGTCCACGTTTACGCCGTTCAACAACTGAATAGTAACAATTGATGCGCCTTCCAGACTCGAAGAAGTGATTTGATCAATACCTTCAACAGATGATACCGCATCTTCGATTTTCTTGGTTACATTGTTTTCTATTTCATCTGCAGAAGCGCCGCGATAAGTTGTATTGATACTTAAAACATTCGCATTAAACTTCGGCAGCAAATTATAATCAAGACTGTTATAAGACATAATGCCGAACAATATCAATACCGTGAATATTACTAAAATAAGCAACGGCCTGTGTATGGCTAATTCGGTTAATTTTTTCATCGTAATAATTTTACATTATTCATCTTGCAGAATAAGGATTTATTTCTTGTCAGTACTATCAATAATTTCTCTCACGGTTGTTCCTTCTTTCAAATTAATTTGCCCGTTGGTAATTACTTTATCGCCTTCTTTCAAACCATCTCTCACTTCAATCATATCGCCTGCTTCTTTGCCAGTTACAATATTTTTCAAAACAGATTTTCCGTTTTCAACGATATATACTTTTGGCGATTGCATTCCCTCCAATAATGAAGAACGAGGAATCAGAATAGCTTTGTCTGAAGATTTTCTTTCAAAATTTACATAAGCAAATGTCCCTGCTTTCAAAGGATGTGCAGCGCTATTCTGCAATGTAATTTCTACCTGATAATTATGTGCCGCATCGCCTTTGTTACTGATGAAACTTATATGCCCTGTAAAATAAGTATTAGGATAAATGTCCGTAGACACTTTCACTTCCTGGCCGTTTTTTAAAGAATAAACATCTGCTTCATTGACAGATACATCTGCTTTTAATCTTGACAAATCCACGATATGCCCGAGCGCTGCGCCGATTGCCACATATTCTCCCGCTTCTTTAAATTTTGATACGATCTGCCCGCTGATAGGCGCTTTGATATGGCTGTCTTCAATTTGTTTGTTGATAATTTGAATTTGATTTACTGTATTATCATAATTAAGCTTGGTGTTTTGCACATCTTGCAAAGTAGTTGCATTGCCTGCATACAAAGTATCGCTTCGCTTCACGTCTTTCTCCGCTTTGTTTTTGTTTAAAAGGGCTTGCTGAAGATTCAGATGAAGTTGTTTATTATCAATATCTGCAACTGTTTCTCCTTCGGAAACCATCGTTCCTAAATTAAAATGTACGGATATTAATTGGCCGCCGGCAACTGCATTGATGTCTGCCTCTTTGAAGGGAATTAACGAACCGATTTTTATAAGGCTGTCGTTATAATCCGATTTGGAAACCATATATGTATTTACCGGAATTTCAATGTTTGTAACAGGCTGAACTGCATTTTTTTTGTCGATATTTTTTTTATTAGATGCAAGCCTGAATACTATCGCGCCCAACAGCAACACAACCACTAAGACCAATAAAATTCTCCTTATCATAAAACAGATTTTTTAAACTGAAAAAATTATAATTCGTCGAAATATTTTTTTAATGCACCTGCAGATTTATTTAAATCCAACTGCGCTTTGTAATAATCCAGCAACGATTGCAAATAATTATTTTGCGCATCGCGATAGGAATTTTCTGCATTTAACAGCGCGCTTAAATCGGCAGTTCCTTGCTGATAAGCCAGTTGATTATTGCTATAAACTTCTCGCGCCAATTCCATATTATCTCTGTTCACAGAAATGGCAGAATCGGTTCGCTGCAGCGATACAATCGAATTTTGAAACTGCAAGCTTTGATTGCTTTCGTTTAATTTTAAATTGTTGATTGCATTTTCATAATCAATGCTCGCTTCTTTGTATTGTGCGCTGCGCTTGAGTCCGGTAAAAATATTCCAATTCAGTTTCAATCCTATTGCAGAATAATCATAAAACTTTCCGAACGCATCACCGAAGTTGCTGCCAAAACCGTTTGCGCCATATCTCGCATAAAAAGATAGCGAAGGAAGTGCGCCAGCTTTAATATTTTTTCTATTGAAATCGTACAAAGAAATCTGCGCCTGCTGTTGCAGATATGTTGTTGTATTGGAATAATTGTATTGGGGAATGTAGGGATTCGGCTCCGGTGTAAATTGCAGCCACCTTGCCGTATCAGACAATGTGAGACTTGCCGATTGCGGAAGCCCCATATAATTTTTTAAAACATTATAGCTGTATGAAAGATTATTTTCTGTTGTTGCTATTTGAGAAATAACATTGTTTAAATTTACCTGAACCTGCATCAGATCAGACTTTTTTGCCACTCCCTGATTAAAGCGCAATTGCGAAATATCCAGCAGTTTTTTATACCGTTCTCTTTCATCTGTTTGCAGTTCCAATTGTTTTTGCAGAACAATCACTTGAAAATAAGTAGCCGTAATATTATATATCAGTGACTCATCATTTTGCGCTTTATTCATTTGAGACAACTGCTTATTGGGTTCGGAAGCTTTAATGCCTACAAGTTTCGCCTGATCGTAAATCGTTTGATTCAATTCTCCTGTAATGCCTGCTGCATAAGGCGTACCCATTTTAATAATCAAATCTCCGCCGGCCGGAAAACCGGGAATTGCAGAACCGTCTGCCGAAGTCATGCTTAGTACGTTAGACTGAACTTTAAGATTTCTGTCTACACTTCCGTTGATGCTTACTTGCGGCAAATAACTGGATAATGATTCTGTAGCCTTCTGTTTTGATTGCTCAATATTATTATTATAAATTCTTACGGAAATATGATTTTTTAATCCGTATGCAATACAGTCTTTTAAACTTAATGCTTGTTGTGCACATACTTCTGTAAAAAAAGAAGCCAATAAAAAAATGCTAAATAATGATTTATTCATCCGTTAATTTTTATTGTTTTTCAATTGTCAATGAACGCCTTTAATGATTATCGCTTTGCGTATAAAAAACCTATAGGCATTTCATGCATAATATTTTTTAAAGTGTTTCTTTTGGAATAATTAATAAAGCAAAAACTTAATCGAAACTACATTCAGATGAAGAATTTTTTTTATAATTATTCGTTGAATGGAGAGATTTTGTCGGTTAATAATTATTTTAAAGGCCAAATTAGTAGATAGAACAACTTTATTATTAATCAGCATTCGTTTTCCGAAATTCTCTCTGAAATATCCTTCAATGTTTCCAATAATTCTTTTCTTGTTTTTTTAGACAGAAAAGAAAAAATTTCTGCTTCTGCTTCGTACATCATTTGTTTAACCTGCTCTGCAATAAAAATTCCAGTTGTAGTTGGCTTTATGATAGTTTTTCGTGCATCTTCCGGATGTTTTGATATTTCTATCAACCCTTTCTTCTGAAACACAGAAAGTGTACGATTTACAGAAGATTTATCCCTGTTTACAAATGTAGCTACTTCTTGCTGTGATAAATTTTCTTCGAGAAAAACGCATATCAATACAGGCAACTGATCAAGATCCAAAGGCATTCTTTTTTCCTTCATCATCTTTGCGCCAAGTTCATTTATCCTCTTTCCAATAATGTGAACATGCAGCATTATCATTTCATTCAGTTCTTCCAAATAGGGATTATCGATCTTTTTCAAATCATAAATATTTGCATGAAGATAGAATTATTGTTGATATATCAACAATAAATGTCGTAACATTTTTTTCTCGGGCATATTACTTTCGTTTCAACGATTTAAAAAGATGGGCAAAGGGAAATTATATGAATATTGGAACTGTATTAGGCGTAAAAGCAAATAATGCGTAATGCGGAAAAAAACTAACTATTGCCCCTTGAGGACATGTAACCTACAAGTATGCACAGGTACAAAATGGCAGGAAGGAGATATGTATTATTTAGAGCCTATACCTTTGCAAGAGTTTTTAAAAAATCAAAATTGGAACAAAATCCCAGTTGGCCAAAGAAATAGAACTAACTTAAAATGAAAGGGATTGTCGACTGGCACTTTTATCTTTTAAGATTCCTAACGGGAAAACAAGGGTCAAGATTAGTATTTTTTTAGTATATACCATGCTTTGCACCTATTGTGCAGATTAATATATTTTGATAAAACCAATATCCACATTTGAGCCTTTATTCCCTAAGAGAAAGAGGTAATCGAATCGTAAACCTACTCCCCTTTCCATATTCACTATCTACCTCAATACTTCCTTTTTGCGCTTCGATAAATTCTTTACTGATGCTCAATCCTAATCCCGTTCCTTCTTTTTTCGTTCCGGGTATTCTGAAATAACGGTCGAAAATTTTTGGAATGTATTCAGGTATAATGCCTTGTCCAGTGTCGGTTACAGAGATTTTCGTTTGAGTATTTTCTTTCGTAGCATCTATTGTTATTATTGAATTTTCATAAGAATATCTTATTGCATTGGATATTATATTGTTCAAAACCCAAGCAGTTTTTTCGGTGTCGGCAAATACACTCAATGACTGAGAAGGCATATTGATTTGCAGTTTGATATTTTTTTGTTCGGCAGCGTTTTTATTGGCGCTTACAGCGTATTCAATAATTTCCGAAACGTTTGCAGGAACTACATTTAACTGTACGCTTCCGCTTTCAACTTGTGTTACATTCAACAGTTCGCCTGTAATTTTCAACAACCTGTTGCTATCGTCCTTGATGCTTTCGATAAGATTTTTTTGTTCTTCGTTCAACAAACCAATACGTTCGTTTTCCAACAGCTGCACACTCATTTTTATAGAAGAAATAGGCGTTTTAAATTCGTGCGAAACAGTCGCAATGAAATTTGTTTTTGCAAAATCTAGTTCTTTGTACTCTGTAATATTTTTCAATAAAATCACATTGCCAATTTGTTTTTCTTCTTTTTCCCCTGTGGGAATAATCTTTATAGGAATAATTTCTTTTTCAAAATAACTTTCTTTATTGTCCGCATAAATTTTCATTGGGGCCGCTTGCGCCACAGGTTTCACACTGCTTTGAATAAACAAATCTTGTATTAATGTACGCAGCAGATCGTTATGTACTGAAATGTCCTGGACTTGTTTTCCCAATACATTTTCCAATTTAAGTCCTGTAATTTTTAGAGCATTATCGTTGAAGAAAATAATTTTATTGTCGCCATCCAAACCAATAACCGGTTCGTGCATATTGTTGATAAGCGTATCAATACGCTTCTTTTCTGTGAGCATTTTTTCTATATTTCCGGCTTTATATTCTTCCAGTTTTTCTGCCATTGTGTTGAACGATTTTGCGAGTTCTCCAAACTCATCATGACTTTCAAAATGCACTCTCTGTGAATAATTTTGCGCCGCAATTTGCTTGATACTATTAGTAAGTTGTTTAATAGGGTTGGCAATATTTCCTGGAAGATTGAATAACAAGATACAACTCACTACAAAACATATTGTACCAATAATTGCTATCCAAAATACTGCGCTCTCAGCCGTTTTTTGCGCCACATTGCTTTTGCGTTGAATGGCTTGCATATTGAGTAACATGATGTCTGCAATATCTGAACGAACGGCTTTCAGTAATGACGAATCGTTCATTGAATTTTTTAATGACTGATAATCTGCAATAAGTTTATAGGTCAAAGATTGCTCGCCTACTTCCGTTACATTTTGTTGTTGTTTGTGCAAATTATTTTCAAAAAATTGTTCTTGCTCAGACTCGACAATGCCTTTATTTAAAGCAATCGTCATGTTGCGCGAATATTCGATTGTATTGTAGTTTGCAACCAAAATATTTTTGGTATCGTTAGACAATTTACTGATAAACACAGAACTGATTACCGTAAGCAATGTTATCATTACAAACAGCAAACCTATGCCTAATACGAGTTTTGTTTTTATTTTCACTTATGTAAATTGATAATCGCTTTTAACTAAGAATTACCAGATCAATATTACTGCTTGAAAGTTTCTTCAGTAATTCATTAAATACATTTGTTGACAAAATTATTTTAATAATACTAAAATGCGGCTTGCCGATACAAATTGTTGTAACCTTTCTATCTTCGGCTTGTCGCAATATAGATTTTACCACATTATCATTCTCCGTTTTAATAATTTCTGCGCCCAGTTCTGTTGCGAGTTTGAAATTGTTGATGAGAAAACGTTGTTTATCCAACGCAATTTTATCAAGGCTTTCTTTACTCGTTTGCACATATAAAACATACCATTTGCTGTTGTAATAATTTGCCAGTCGTGCAGTCTTGCGAATAACATTTTTTGCCGTTTGTTCGTTGCTGCTGATGCACGCCAAGAAACGTTCTCGTTGTCCTGTTTTTACTTTCGTAATTTCTGTTTCAACCTTTCGTTCCACCTGCGATGCCACTTCTTTTAAAGCAAGTTCACGAAGCTGCAAAATATGTTCTGACTGAAAGAAATTTTTCAGTGCAATTTCTATTTTACTCGGATGATAAATTTTCCCTTCTTTCAGTCTTGTAATCAATTCATCGGCGGTCAAATCAATATTCACAACTTCATCTGCCTGAGCAATCATACTATCGGGAATACGCTCTTTTACTTCAACGCCTGTAATGGCTTTCACATCATCGTTCAGGCTTTCGATATGTTGAATGTTGACGGCAGAAATTACATTGATTCCTGCATCAAGAATGTCTGTCACATCTTGCCAACGCTTTGCATTTTTACTGCCCTCAACGTTGGTATGTGCAAGTTCATCAATCACAACAATTTCGGGACGAAGATTGATGATTGCCGATAAATCCATTTCTTCCAATTCCTTTCCTTTATAAAAAATTTTTCTTGGCGGAATAATCGGAAGTCCGTCAAGTAATGCGTGTGTTTCTTGTCTGCCGTGCGTTTCAATGAAACCAATCTTCACATCAACACCGCTGCGCAAAAGAGAATGCGCTTCCTGCAGCATGCGAAACGTTTTGCCCACACCCGCGCTCATGCCGATATAGACTTTAAATTTTCCCCGCCTCGACTTTTGGATCAGGTCTAAAAAATCCTGTGCCGATTTTTTTGAATCTTCCATTAAAAAGAAACAGATAATGATGTTGTAAAAAACAAATCGTTTTTCTTAGGAGTTGTGTTATCCAAAAATATCTTGTCTTTGCTTGTTAATTCTCTTGCTTCGATTCGCCACAAAACATTGCTATTTATTTTCAAATCGTAATTGAAAGAATACCCAAAGGTCTGAAATCCGTTTGGTGTTGCAGTGTTAATTATTACGCTGTTTTTATCGCGGTAATATTCCGCACGAAAGGCTATAGCCGACTTATCGCTTATATTAATTTTACCCACAATTATCGGTGAATACCAACAATTGTAACTGCTGCTCCCTTTTGATTTTTGCTGTGCGCCAATATCAAATCCTGCAATAAATCCCCAAATTTTAGACATTTGGTATTGAATATAAAAATCGTGGAAGAAACGCCATTGGCGAGCACTGTCGGGCTTGTCGTTGCCAATGAAAGAACTACTGTTCAATGTTAATTTTTCATTCGGTTTAAAAGTAATCTGATGCCCGAAAGATGGCGTATTATTTCCATCTGTCATTTCTATTCTTTGCCATCCGTTTAATAATAAAACCGAAATGTACCATTCGGTATTTTTTGACGTGTAAGAAATTCTTGTGCCCGTCTCAAAGTAAGGTGAATTGTCAGCTAGCATACTGCGCGATAAATTCCAATTATCTTTGCCTACGGCGCTTTCAAAGCCTATATGCGAAGGCATTACGCCTGCATCTATCCACAAATTATTTTTCTTGGAAATTTTTATGCCTGCATCTGCTTCAAGAACATTTTTGAAAACACTTGATTCTGCTGCATAATTAGCACTCATGTATGTACCTGTTGCAAACGCAAGATTTGCACGTACATTTTCTGTTTGATAAGATGCTTTAACATACCCCAAGTTAATTGCAAACTCATCTGCTTTATTATACGAATAAATGAAGCCGGGCGCGGTGTGCGCTTCAGGTCTGTTGATGTTGTAAGAATAATACCCTTCAATATAACCGCTGAATGATAAAGGTAATTTTGAGCTGTCGGTTTGTGCATTTGCTGAATTGATAATTAATAATTGACAGTTGATAATTATTAATATCGCTATGTATTTAAAATTGAATTTCATAGTTATCTTGCTTTGTTTTGACAATTGTTCATTGTCAATTTTCAATTCTTCATTATTTCAAATTGTCCAACGCCAGATTTAGTTTCAGTACATTTATTTTTTCAGGTCCGAATAATCCAAAGAATGGTTTGTCCGTATTGGAGATAATTAATTGTTCAAGATTTTCAGGTGCTATTCCACGAATTTTGACGATACGTTTTATCTGAACTTCTGCTGCCTGAACAGAAATATCAGGGTCTAATCCGCTGCCGCTTGACGTAACCAAATCGGACGGAATATCTGCTTTATTTACATCGGGATTATGTATTAAGAAAGTATCAATTCTATCTTGAATGGTTTTTAAATAATCAGGATTCGTCGTTCCTTTGTTGCTCGCGCCGCTTGCTGCTGCATTATAATCGACAGCCGATGGTCGTGAATAAAAATATTTATCATCTGTAAATTTTTGCCCGATATTGCTATAATATGTCTTTCCGTTTTGAGTAATAATGTCGCCTTTGCCTTTATTGGGAGTAAGCTGTGCAATGGCATACACAACGGCTGAATAAATACCAACGAAAAATATCATACAAAATATTGTAAGACGAATGGCAGGAAATATGTGTAATTTCATTGTTGTAAATTTTGATTAGATAAATAACGATACCAAAATGTCAATCAATTTTATTCCGATAAACGGAACCAGAATGCCCCCTAAACCATAGATGAATAAGTTTCTTCGAAGTAATGCGCTTGCCCCAATCGGTTTGTATGGAACACCTCTTAACGCCAATGGAATCAAGGCGGGAATAATGATTGCATTAAAAATGACAGCCGATAAAATAGCACTTTGCGGACTGTACAAGTGCATAATATTTAATGCTCTCAAAGATGGAATTGCTACGATAAACAGAGCAGGAATGATTGCGAAATACTTGGCTACATCATTGGCTATACTGAAAGTTGTAAGCGTTCCTCTGGTCATCAGTAGCTGCTTGCCAATTTCCACCACTTCAATCAGCTTGGTTGGGTCGTTATCCAAATCCACCATATTGCCTGCTTCTTTCGCAGCTTGGGTACCACTGTTCATCGCAACTCCAACATCTGCCTGTGCAAGCGCAGGCGCATCATTTGTTCCGTCTCCCATCATCGCAACCAAGCGACCTTGGGATTGTTCTTTCTTGATGTAATTCATTTTGTCTTCCGGCTTGGCTTCTGCAATAAAATCATCAACGCCTGCTTTTTCAGCAATGTATTTTGCAGTTAAAGGATTATCGCCTGTAACCATTACGGTTTTGATACCCATTTTTCTTAATCTCTCAAAACGCTCACTGATGCCCGTTTTGACAATATCTTGCAATTCAATCACACCGATTACTTTTTCATTTTCTGCAACCACCAAAGGCGTTCCGCCATTACTCGAAATATCTGTTACGTGTTTCTCAATTTCTTCGGGAAAAACATTGCCTGCTTTTTCCGTAAGTGTACGAATAGCATCCGATGCACCTTTGCGGATCCTTGTATTGACAAAATCAATTCCGGAACTTCTTGTTTCAGCTGTAAATTTGATGTAGCGAGGATTTTGAATATTATAACTCAAAGGATTGATACCTGCGAGTTCAATAATAGATTTTCCTTCGGGGGTTTCATCTGCCATTGAGCTTAACACGACAGATTTTACAAAGTCTTTTTCATCCACATTTTTTGCGGGATAAAATTTGGTTGCTTTACGATTGCCTATTGTTATCGTTCCTGTTTTATCCAACAACAAAACATCAATATCACCTGCAGTTTCCACAGCTTTTCCGCTTTTGGTGATTACGTTTGCACGTAGCGCTCTGTCCATTCCCGCGATGCCGATGGCTGATAATAATCCGCCGATAGTTGTAGGAATTAAACAAACAAACAACGATATAAATGCTGCGATAGTAATCGGTGTATTGGCATAATCCGCGAACGGTTTGAGCGTAACTGTAACAATGATGAACACCAAGGTAAAGCCTGCCAACAAAATGGTTAAGGCAATTTCATTAGGTGTTTTTTGACGAGAAGCGCCCTCGACTAAAGCTATCATTTTGTCGAGAAAACTTTCGCCTTGCTCTGTGGTAACTTTCACCTTTATCTTGTCTGACAACACTTTTGTGCCGCCGGTTACAGAACTTTTGTCGCCGCCCGCTTCACGGATTACCGGCGCACTTTCGCCAGTAATTGCACTCTCATCAATTGTCGCCAATCCTTCAATAATTTCTCCGTCGGAGGGAATTATATCGCCCGTTTCACATACAAACAAATCGCCTTTGCGCAATGTAGATGAAGGCACAATATGAATTTCATTTACGAAAATATCGCCGAGAATTTCAACCTTTTTTGCCGGCGTTTCTTCACGTGTTTTCCGAAGCGAATCGGCTTGCGCTTTGCCTCTTGCTTCTGCAATAGCTTCTGCAAAATTTGCGAATAATAAAGTGATAAAAAGAATAATGAAAACTGAAAAATTGTACGCAAAACCTCCCTGCGATTTTTCCCCCGCTAATATCCATATACAAACAGAAAGCATTACTATTGTTCCGATTTCTACCGTAAACATTACTGGATTGCGGAACATGATTTTAGGATTTAATTTTATGAAAGACTGTCTGAAAGCCTCACCTATCAAGTCTTTCTGAAACAATGAATTATTTTTAGTTGTCATTTTTAAAAATTATTTTATTGAAAGATGTTCTGCAATTGGTCCCAATGATAATGCTGGAAAGAAAGATAATGCCGCTACAATCGTAATGACTGCAAAGACCATTAAACCAAATGTTCCTGTATCTGTTTTAAGTGTTCCTGCACTTTCGGGAACATATTTTTTGTTTGCTAAGATGCCTGCAATAGCAATTGGCCCAATAATCGGCAAATATCTTCCAAGCAACATCACGATACCGCAAGCGATATTCCAAAAATGTGTATTGTCTCCAAGACCTTCAAAACCACTGCCATTATTGGCACTTGATGAAGTAAACTCATACAACATTTCACTGAAACCATGAAAGCCGGGATTATTCAGCCACGCTGCATAATTTGCAGGATTGCCTGTATAAACATGACTTGCAATTGCCGTTCCTACCAAAATCAAAAACGGATGCAGCAGCGCAATTATCATCGCAATTTTCATTTCTTTGGCTTCTACTTTTTTGCCCAAAAATTCCGGCGTTCTTCCAACCATCAATCCACTAATAAAAACGGCAAGGATAATGAAAATGTAAAAGTTTAAAAACCCAACTCCCACCCCGCCAAAGAAAGCGTTGACCATCATGCCAAGCATGGCGCACAATCCTGAAATTGGTGTAAGACTATCGTGCATCGCATTTACAGATCCATTGCTTGTAACGGTAGTATAAATCGCCCAATTTGCTGAAGCCGCCGAGCCGAAACGTACTTCTTTGCCTTCCATGCTGCCCATGTTTTGCTCAATCCCCATCTTAGCAATCGCAGGATTACCGTGCATTTCACTAATTATTGTTGGGATAAGAAGGCATAGCATTCCGACAATCATCACAGCGAAAATTGTCCAAGCCAATCGCTTTCTTTTTAAAACATATCCCAAAGAAAAAATTATTGCAATCGGTATAAGAATGATAGCAATATTTTCTACAATGTTTGTGAAGTAAGTCGGGTTTTCAAAAGGATGTGCAGAGTTTACGCCAAAGAATCCGCCGCCGTTTGTTCCGATTTGTTTTATCGCCGTAAAGGCTGCCGCAGGTCCGCGACTTACCTGAACCGTATCGCCTTGCAGTGTTATCATTGTATCTTTTCCTTTAAAAGTCATCGGCGTTCCGCTGAAGGCTAAAATCACAGCCACAATTAAAGAGAGTGGCAATAAAATACGTGTGCAACTTCTTACAAAGAATGAATAAAAATTACCCAGTTCAGAAGTCGTTTTATTCTTCATGGCAACAAATACAACTCCCGCTGCTGCAATGCCGCAACCCGCGCTGATAAACTGAAACAGCATCACAACCAATTGTCCCAAATAGGACATTCCTGTTTCGCCCGAATAGTGCTGCAAATTGGTGTTGGAAATAAAACTGATAGTAGTATTAAACGCCAAATCGCCGCTCATGGACGGATTGTGATCGGGATTAAGCGGCAGCCAACTCATATTGGTCAGCACAAACATGGATAATAAAAACCATATAAAATTGATAGTTAATAGCGCAACAAGATGCTGTTTCCAATTCATTTGTTTATTGGCATCAATACCACCGAATTTGAAGAACAACTTATCTAACGGGTTAAATATTTTGTCTAACCATGTTTTTTCATAATTAAATATTTTGCCGATGTATTTGCCCAACGGTATTGCGAGTAATATCGTAAGAACAAATATGGCAATGATGCCTAATATTTCTGTGTTCATTTTTTTTAATTAAAATTTTTCAGGTTTTAAAAGCACATAACAGACATATGCGAATACGCAAATTGCGATGATAAATAAAAGTGTCATGTTGGAATTGATTTATATTTTTTCAAAAAAATTGATCGATTTAAAAAATATTACAAATCCCATGCAGCCTGCAAGCGTTAAAATAAGTGTGAGCATTTTATTGGTTTTAATTGGTTAACAAATAATCTGTGAACAATTCGGATGATGGGAATCAGTCCGAAAAGCGATAGTAAAATGTTATATGGCGTAAAATGCCTTTCTAGGTTTATAAGTTTCCTTAATTGTTGCTGTTTCATTTTGATGAATGATATGGTTGCATTCCGTTGTGCCAAAAGCATTCCGAATTTTTCTTCATGCTCTGAAATACAGATGAACAAAGGGTTTAAAAAATTCAGCGTTTTTGATACACAAAAAAAGCCTATCAAAATGATAGGCTCATTATCAAAACGAAAGGATATTATTGAATTTTATATTCTTCTATTTTTCGATAAAGAGTAGCAATGCCTATTTCAAGCAATCGTGCGGCTTCGGCTTTGTTGCCTTGTGTATAATTGAGCACCTTTTGAATGTGTAGTTTCTCTGCACTGTTCAACGAAAATGCAGATAATGATTTTTGAGAAGCAGTATTGGTGTATTGAAATTCAAACGGCACATTATCAATTGTCAATTCTTCATTATCACTCAACAATATACTTCGTTCAATCACATTTTTCAATTCGCGAATATTGCCTTTCCATGCATGATTTTCCAAGGCCAGCAAATATTCCTTTGATAATTTTATGGAACGCTTGTTGCTTTTGGTAGCAAAGATTTGCGCAAAATTATTTGCCAACAAAGGAATATCCTGCTTTCTTTCGCGAAGCGCAGGCAACGAAATCGTAAAGGCCGAAAGTCGATAATATAAATCGCTTCTGAAATTGCCCTGTTCGATTTCCTTTTCCAAATCTCGGTTGGTTGCGGCAATGACTCGCACACTTACTTTGGTTGGCGTGGTTTCGCCTATTTTTATAAATTCGCCGGATTCCAATACACGCAAGAGTTTAGCCTGCAAGTCGGAAGCCATTTCCCCGATTTCGTCTAAAAAAATTGTTCCATTATCGGCTTCTTCAAACAAACCTTTTTTGTCTTTTGAAGCACCTGTAAAAGAACCTGCTTTGTGTCCGAACAATTCACTTTCCAACAATTCTTTGCTGAATGCTGAACAGTTCAATGCAACGAAAGATTTCGTATTTCTTTTACTGGCAAAATGTATGGCTTGTGCAAAAACTTCTTTTCCTGTTCCCGTTTCTCCGAGCAACAAAACAGTTGTATCGGTTTGCGCAACTTTTTTTGCCAAATCAATCGCTTGCAAAATACTTTTTGATTTACCGATGATATTTTCAAAAGAATATTTTTTTCCGACCTGCCGTTCTAATTGAAATAAACGTTTTGTGAGATTGACTTTTTCAACAGCTTTATACAACAACGGAATAATTTTATTGTTGTCATCGCCTTTGGTGATATAATCAAACGCACCGTTCTTAATGGCTTGCACACTGTCAGGAATATTTCCATAAGCCGTAAGAAGAATAATTTCTATTGCAGGATATTTTTCTTTTAGCTCTTTGGATAATTCTATGCCGTTGGTATCAGGCAATTTTATATCGCAAATAACAATATCAATTTCCTGTTGCGCCATCTTTTTTCTGGCAGTTTTTGCATCATTGGCTTGTATCACGTCAAATCCTTCTAAGGAAATAATACGCGCCATTAAGGTTCGCAACTTTTCTTCATCGTCAATCAACAATATTGCGCTCATTATCTCAAATTTAAGAACAAAAGTAGAAATTAATTTTAAGGTTCATTTTCCAATATTGTTTTTCCGATGATAATTATTTATTATTTTACGATAAGTTGTCATCCATTTCGTATCTTATCAAAATATGTCAGAAAATACCAATAAATATAACATTCCCGCGAGTTCAAAAACAAGCCGTTTTCTAAACTCACAGATTTTATACTATTTTTTGATAGAGATGAAAAAGCTCGTCTTTACTGCATTTCGACGAGTTTTGATAAACTTTGTCTTGTCAAGTTGTTTTATAAACAACATCGCATAGTTATTAGAAGCAACCACTGCCGTCTATAATCTCGATGTCGTTTACTTGTCTTCTACAATCTTCTGTATGTCCAATTCTTTTTAAGATATCATCTATTAAACAAAATATTCCTATAATTTTATCCTTGCAAAGAATCGGAGCTTTTTTTTATTATAATTCAATAGTAACAAAACATGCTTTGCTTTTATAAGTTATAGAACTGGCAACTTGAATTATAATAATTAATTCTCAAAAATGAAAAATTTAAACATAGTTGAAAGAAGAAAATTTATTTCTTTCGTAAATAAATACGCAACAATAATTTTCTTATTCTTATTATTGGGTGTAAGAGAGACTATCGCGCAGGAAAATGTGCCACTATGGAAAACACTGCCTGAAGTACCTGTTTTACCAAAAGCAGACGATTCCGGTTTTGCATCTGTCAATAATATTCAAATGTATTATGCGGTTTTTAATGAGAAAGGCAGTGATCCGGTGCTATTATTACATGGTGGATTGGTGAGTTCTGATGTATGGGGTTTTGAAGTACCTCTTTTAATCAAAAAACATAAAGTAATTATCGCTGACAGCCGTGGACATGGGCGTAGCACTATGTCCGGGCAGCCTTTAAGTTATAATCTTATGGCATCAGATGTTCTGCAATTAATGAACAATTTGAATATAAAAAAAGCATCGATTGTCGGCTGGAGTGACGGAGGTATTATCGGATTAATTCTGGCTATAAAACACCCTGAAAAAATTAATAAACTTTTTGTGTTCGGAACAAATTTTAATAGTTCAGGAGATAAGGATGAACCGGTAGATAGTGCGATGTCGGCACATTTTATGGCACAAGCGCAGGCGAATTATAGATTACATTCTCCTACACCTGATAGCTTTTTTGTACTTCGCAAAAAGTTAGGAGCAATGTACAACAAGGAACCGGATCTGAAACCAGAAGAAATAAAAACTATTACAGCTCCCACAGTAATTTCGGGCGGAGAGTATGATCAATTTATTAAACGCGAGCATTTTGAAAAACTGGCACAACTCATACCCAATGCAACTTTAGAAATTATACCCAATGTAAGCCATGGCGGTTTGCTGCAAGATCCGTTGGCATTTCATAAATTGGTGGAAACATTCCTTGATAGGTAACATTCAAGAGCATGATTAATAAAAACCTTATGGTTCACAAACATTTAATTTTTGTGAACCATTTTTCTAATTTTAAATAATCTAATGTAAAGAATATTTAATCTGCTGTTAATAATGATTGATTATAAAAAATTTACAAATGAAAAAAACAATACTCTTTTTATTCACAAGCATTTTTATTGTCGCATACATTGATTGAGCAAAATAAGCTATTTAAAATCTTTGTTGACTTGCGACAGTTAAGACTGTACTTACCCCAATAAATCGGAGACAGATTTAAACATTTAAAAAATTAAATTTGTTTCAAATGATGTGGGAAATATATTCATATCCACCTCAATCTCTGATAAAATGATAGCGGCAGCTATGGACTTAATGCCGGGAATGGTTTGCAATAATTCATATTGTTGATAGTAAGGCGTGACTTCTTTTAATATCTCATTGTCAAGGGAAAGGATAATCGTAAAATTCTCTCCGAGGATATTGATGACCGGCATCCAATAAATGCCTGTGCTTTCCATAGGCACTTGTGTAATGGATTCACTTTGTAATCATGGCTTTATTTGGAGCAGTTCGGAGGTTATCGTGCTGGAAGTCCTTATCTGACGAGGATAACCATGACGCAAAATGCATCCTGTAACGGAAGCTTGATGTACGTCAAGACCACAGCCCTTGAGTGTAAATGTTCTTCCATGAGCTTTTTATGTAAAGTTAATCAAGGACTGATCTTGGAACATTTTCATCTCTATGAGTGGGCAGTGCTCATGGTAATTTCAATAGCAAAATAAATGTTTCCAACTTATTGGGTAAAGTTCAATGGACGCATCCTGACGCAGACAAAAACAAATGGGACAAAAGGGCGGGAAAAGAAAGCTTTTTTTAAGCTCCGGCTAACGGCAAAGGATAAGGTGAGGTGTTTTTATGGAAAAGCAAACGTGTCCCAACAACGAACAGTCCCTTATTTATGCCCTGATGTACTCTTTCGTGCACCTGCATTTTCAGTGCAGGCTTCGTTGGATGCCGTCTTCAGACGGCTAAAAGCCGCCATCCGGCTGTCCTCCCCGGATTTTTATGCCATCATTGAGGATTTGCAAACGGAAGACCTCAAAAACCGGCCGGAAAAGGTAAAGTTCACGATATGGAAGTATTTCAACCGGGCAAGGTTCCGGGCCACTCCGTATGGGCTGTTTGCAGCGGTGGGCATGGGAACATTGGGCTATGACCGGGATGCGGGCATTGTGCTGTCGGACAATACGGAAGTTAAAAGTTTTATCGACTGGCCCTTTAAAGATACCGAAGCCCTGTCCTACACCTTTGAGGATTTGATCCGGGATAATAAAAAGGTATTTGCCAACGGCAGTTATTACAGGAGTTCGGCTGATATTCGTTATCTCTCTTTTACGGAAGGCAAGTTTGAACTGTCGGATGTCGGATATTCCAATTTTTTAGAAACCGTCTGCGTTACTGCGCAAAACCGGTTCCGGTGCAGGATGTCATCGCCATATGAAAAGCCGGTCTTTTCCCTTATTGTCCGGCAGCATCCCGGAGTTACTGGAAGAGCTGATCGTATTACAGATGCTGTTCACTGAAAAGGATGCCAATGTCATTGGTGCGGATTATTTTGAACGCAGGGGGATTGAACATACGCCGGACAAGCCACCGTACCTCATTCCGGTACGGAAGTCTGTTACGGGTACTATCCCCGAGGCTGCATTGAAGCATTTACCAGAGCTGGCCGGCAAGCTGGCAAGGCTGAACGGTATTGCCGAACCGGAGGATTTAAAGGGCTTTAAAACAAGGTTTAAACACAAATTTGAGGGACGGGAAGTGCCGCTGATGGTGGCCCTCGACCCGGAGCTGGGTGTCGGCTATGGCAATTTAGAGCAGATGGCAGAAAGCGACGACCTGACAGAAAAGTTATTGATTCCGCTGAATACACCGGAAAAAGAGCCGGAGGCAAAACGATTCCTGTTGGAAAAAGCAGACAACAATTGTTTCAACGGTATCAAAGAGATTGATTTGGAAGACTTGTTCCGGAAGCTGCCGGACAATGAAAGGGTCCGCTTGCCGAACAGCTTTCCCGCCCTCCTCAAAATCGTGGACGATAAGGTTATTTTGGAACAAATGGGTGGAGCAACAGCCAACAGTCTGCTGGGCAGGTTTTCTCTCGCAGATACAGCCATAGAAAGCCATTGCAGCCAAATTGCGGAACTGGAAACAAAGGCCAATCCAGATGTTTTGTTTTTTGACGTGGCGTATATGTCCGAAGCCAAGGTGGACAACATCAACCGCCGCAAACAGCTTTATCCGTTACAGCTTTCCATTTTACAATATGACACATCCGCAGAGCCGCTGGCATTGGACGATATTCGGGTAAGCATCAAAGGCGACCACATTCTCCTGCGCTCGGTAAGCCGCAACCAAAGACTCGTCCCCCGCATTGCCTCGGCGTACAACCATACCCGTTCTGACCTCTCGTTGTTCCGGTTCCTCTGTGACCTTCAAGCCCAGGGACTGGACACCCGGCTGGGCTTTGCACCGGAAACGTATTTCCCAAAGCAACGCTATTATCCCAGGATAACCTATAAAAATATCATTGTCAGCCCTGCCCAGTGGGCAGTCAAAGAGGATTTCCTGAAAAGTAAAACATTGTCGGATTATCTGGACGAGATACAGGTTTCTCGTTATTTCACTGTGGGCAACGCCGACCAGACCTTACTTTTTGACCGGGAAAATGAAGATGACCTGCAGATGCTGGCCTTTGAGCTGGGGAAAAAGAAAAAGCTGTTTTTAAAGGAAGCGTTCCTGCCGGAAAATCCCATCATCAAAGACCGCCAGGGAAATGGCTATAATGGGGAACTGGTGGTAACGCTGTACCATGAAAACCGGATTTATGAGCCGTTCCGTATGAACATGGCGAAAGAGGTTTCCAGTGTTTCTTTATCGGCAATCATTCCACCCGGCCATGACTGGCTGTACTGGGAGCTTTTCTGCCATCCGGCAAGGGCCAACAAAATACTGAGGGATAAAATTGCCCCGTTCCTTCAGAAGTATGGTACCTCAATTTCGTCATGGTTCTTTATACGGTACAATGAGGGCGGTCCCCATATCCGGTTACGCATCCAGCTCAAAGACAGGCAGGATTATTACAGACTGGAAGGTGCTTTTTCGGAAAGTCTTGCCCCGAAGTTACAGTCCGGCGTCGTAACGGACTTACGCATCTGCACCTACAAAAGGGAAACCGAGCGGTACGGTGCCGACCTGATAACTTCAGCAGAGCAACATTTTCATAAGGGCAGCGAGTATGTTTTGTCCCTGTTGGATGCCATCCTGGACGACCGGGAACTGTACCGCTTTTGTTCCGAAACCGTGCATATGCTGATGGCTGAGAATATTTTTCCTGTTGAAACGTGGGAAAAACTGATTGCAGAAGGCTTTGAGGCTTTCCGGCAGGAGCATAAGTTAACGCCTGCGGAAATCAAACTGCTGAATACCGAGTTCCCGCATTACCGGAATATGGTGCTTACTAAGTTGAACGGAGCACAATCCGATAAGCAACAGCTTTTTCGGCAGTCGTTCCGTGACATCCTACTTCAATGCCCGGAGACAAGGCGTGCACAACTGTTCCGTGACCTGCTGCACATGCACGTTAACCGGCTGTTCCCGGAAAATCCGAGGACCCATGAGCTCGTATTGTACTATCTGCTGGACCGTGAATTGAAAATGCAAAAACACCTGCAGCAACTATAAATTTTTAATCATAAAAAATAAATATGTTCCATAAAATCATTTTTTCCCTGTTCCTTACGATTTCGCTCCTTTCCTGTCTTCATGCCCAGACGGCGCAAAAAGACACGTCTAAGTACCTCCACATTGGCGATACCATACCTGATTTTGAATTTCAGATAAGTGGCTATAAGACTACAACGGCAAAGATGTCGGACTTCCGGGGCAAGCCAGTCATTTTGGATTTGTGGGGTGTCTTTTGCAGTAGTTGCATTGAAGGAATGCCGCACATGGAGGATTTGCAAAAGCAGTTTGGGGATTCCATTCAGATCATTCTGGTAACAAGGGATGCACCGCAAAAGGTGGCCGCATTGAAAAAACGCTCCGAAATCCTGAAAACGGTACAATTACCCTTTATAGTGGGGGACAACACGCCGGCGAAATATTTCGACTATACATTTGTGCCGCAACATATATGGATAGACAAAAACGGGGTTGTCAAGGCCATTGCCAATGCGGAGGAAGCCAATAGAGCCAATATAAGTAAATTCATAAATCAGGGTTCTACGGATGTACGGGTAAAAAAAGACCTGTTGGTCAATCATGAGGTTCCGCTGATCAATTTCTGGTACCCGTATTATAAAACCATAGGCGTTTACAGCTATCTTACCCCTCAACAACAGGAATATTCAACCGGAACCTTATCCATGAGGCATTTGCGATCCGATTATGGCCATCGTACCCGGATCAGTAATGATGCCATTACAATTCCTAATCTTTACATTCAATCCTATCTGCCCTTTACGGAAACAAAAGATGAACATTCCTTTCCCAATGAACGTATAATCTGTAAAATGTCCGGCAAACGGAAATACTATTTCCAGGATAGCAGTAAAGCTTTGTTTACCTATGATTTGATCGCAGACAGCAGCATTTCCCCAAAGCAGGTGTACCGGTATATGCAGGGGCAACTGGATCTCTTCCTGAATGCACGTTCACACCTGGAAAATATATCTACTCCTTGTTTGGTAATCCATGCCGATATTTCTAAAATACAATTGGGAAGTGCAACCATAAAACCGTTTACAGAGGTCAACCAAAGGTTGTATTCCGCGCAGAGTGTCGGCTGGCAGTGGATAAAGGCAACTATTTCCAATAAGTGCTATTCTCCCCATCAGGTTATTGACGAAACCGGAATAGCAGGTAACACCAAAATGGATCTGGTATTTAACCTGAACCATTGGGAGAACCTGCCCTTGCTCAACAAGGAACTGGAACCTTACGGGTTGTCTGTTACCTTGGAGGACAGGATGCTGGATTGTATCGTGATAGAGGATGCAAAGGAGGAATGACCGGCACTTAGTCAAGGGTTTCCCTTTCCTCTCTGCTGCGCACCCCGGTTTATGATACTTTAAAGCAATTGCCTATATTTACGGATAATTCTATAACTATGGCAAGAACGACCCTGAAAAAGGCGGCAACAGCTGTCAAAACGGTATCGGAGAAACCTTCCAAAGACGATCTTCTGGCAGCGGTCCGCAACGGTATCACGGTGTCCGGGTTTAAAGAAAAATACGGTCTCAGCGGCCCGACGTATTACTACTACAGGCGGCAGCTGAAAGCCGCGCCGGGCACGGAGGAAATGGAGGAAAAAAGCCCGGAAGTGCCGGAAACCGCCGTGAAAACCGGGAAAACCAAAAAGGAAAAGAGAGGGGCGACGGAGAAAGCCGCCAAGGATAAACCGGGACCGGATGTGTATGCCCAAAAGGACGATAAGGAAATATCCCTCAAAATCAACGGCATTGCCATCGTCATAGAAAAGGACGGCATCCGACAGATCCGTATCGGTAAAAAGTTCCTGCACGTGGATTTTTAGGGCCCCGTTATTTTATTCTTTGGCGGAAAGGTTATAATTTTCCTGTTTCAACCAAAAGATTACATCATGAACAAAGGAGAACTCATAGACGTGCTTTCCGACAAGGCAGGCACGACGAAGGCGGATGCCGCAAAACTGCTGGATGCCTTTACCGCAACCGTAATTGAAACCCTGGGCAAGGGGGACGACATTGCCCTGGTGGGATTTGGCACTTTCAGCGTGGCCGAGCGTGCCGCACGTGACGGTCGCAATCCGCAAACGGGTGAAACGATTAAAATCAAGGCCAGCAAAGTAGCGAAGTTCAAGGCCGGAAAAGCCCTCAGCGAGGCCGTGAACACCAAAGCCAAAAAGAAGGCAAAGAAATAACAAGTATTGTGCAAAATCAAAACACCCTGACTTTAAACGGTCAGGGTGTTTTGATTTTAGGTTTATCGCATACGCGCGGAATTATTTACCTCTCCTGTTTTAAAACGGCTTCGGGATGGCCTTCCAATCCTTTTCTGACCAGATCGGCAATGAATTTTGCAAACGGGCCTATGTTCTGTCCGACACTGGCCTGTTCAAGGGTCTTCATGTACTGTGCCCGTTTTTCCACGGGTATTACCGTCCATGGATAACCACCGGATGCCAGCATGGCGTTCATCAGGAAACGGGCCATCCTCCCGTTTCCGTCCATATAGGGATGGATGAAAACAAAGATAAAATGTCCGAGCACGGCCCTTACACCGGCATGGGGTTCCCGTTGCAGCAGTTCCATCAGTACGGGCATCGCATCCCGGAGCGCATCGGTATTCAGTGGTACGTGCTGGGAATTGCCGATATATACCTGGTGGGTACGGTAACCGGCCAGGTCAGAGGCTTTCAGCAGTCCTACGGCTACGCTTGGGGCAAACAGGCGGCGGTACCATGCCCCGTGGTCTGCATCCACCACTTTACCGGCATTTTCCCTGTCAAGTATCTTTTTCACACTTTCCGATACCGACTGGAATGCCTCCCAGTAACCCCTTGCCGCCATGGCGTCCCTGGCGTTGCGGTCCTCCACTTTGTTTTTCCCGTCCCATTTCCCTGACCGTACCCGCTCTATAAGTTCCGGGGTGACCTGGTACCGCTCTATGGACAGCGAATGGTAGGCATCGGTGGCATATATGGCTTCCACCTTACTCATGTAGTCTTTTCTGTTTTGGGGAATGCCAGGCGCTTGTGGAAAGACTTCGACAATGCTTTTCCTCATAGCCTCCCACATCAGCCGGATACGGATGCAGTAAGGAGAACTTTCATGCGGGGCCAGCGTCAGTGACATTTTCTCCCCAAAGGGATCTGTTTCCCGCACGTCGTAGCCCGCATCCCGCATGGTAGCCAATAGGGTATCCGCGATCCGGTTTTTCCCTACGTTCCTGAATGCCCCCGCCAACCTTCCGGCTACCGTGCTCTGCCCTCCGTCAAGCAAGGGTGCCAGTATTTCAGATGCGTCCTTGATCTGCAATAGTGCGGTGCGGATATCCACGGTGTCCCGGAGATAGGCATTGGGGGATGCCTGTATCAATGCAGGCACCAGGCCATAAAGATGAATGCCCCGGTACTCGGTCCTGTTTTCAGAAGGCGGCAATTCCGCTTTTATCAAAAAAAGTGAAGTATGAAAAGGCAACTCCACGATATAATTGGTATTTGATTTTGTGCGAACGATCATCTGGCCAGGAATAGACCTGTTGCCGGCATGCAGCAGCAGGGACTGCTCAGGGGATACAATCCAATCACTGCCAAAGCGGATACGAAGGTACTGCGCGCAAAAATCCCAGTATGATGCGTACCATCCGGTACTATCCCCGTCTTTTTGTTCCGGCGATGAAAGTAAAAACCATCCTTTAATGACTTCCTTCAGAAACCCGTTTTTCAATAGTCTTTCCCGATGCGTCCGGGACAGGTCCCCCGCTCGGATAGCGACTTTCCCCGCATCCTGTAATCTCTTTAGTTCATCCAGCGAAACAGCCAGATTCTCTGCTATTGTTGCCAATGTATATGTTTTGTATGAATTCTAACAAAGGTAGTGTTATGTCATTACGTTAGTTTTGTTTCTTGTGTTAAAATTAGGTTTTAGCGTTGTTTTATTATTAGGTTTTTCTGCTATACTATGTTTAGCTTTTTGTGTTGTTTCCTTATTAGGTTTTTATGCTGTTTGTTCATTAGGTGTTTCTCCGGTACCTAATTTGTTTCCTTGCGTAGTTTTGTAATTATGTTTTTGCGTAGTTTTAATCATACTACCACATACATTCCCGCACCCGCCATCAATAATAAGAACAAATGGTAATCCAGTTTTTCCTTTAATATACGCAGTGCCTTTCGCATGTGCTGCTCCACGGTATTGACGGAGATACCCAGTGTTTCGGCTATTTCTTTGTTGGACAGATTCTCATAGCGGCGGAGCTGGAACACGCGTCGGCACTGCTCCGGCAGATGTTGTAGCTGGGCGTGCAGCAGGTGTTCCTGCTCCTTCAGCAACGTGCGGTTAGCCGTATCGTCAATATGGTCTTCCATGCCATTAGCATATACCTGTTGTCGGTCGTGGTAGCGTTGCTCAGTACGTATCTGGTTCAGCACCTGGTTACGCACCATGATGAAAAGATAATTTTTAACGTTCAGGCCTGCATCCAGTTGGTCCCTGTGTTGGTAGAAGCGGAACATGGCCTCCTGCAGGGTATCTTCCGCAAGCACCCGGTTACCATTGAGCCTGCCCACCGCCAGTTCGAGCAGCCATACGGCATGTCTTTTATACAGGGCATCAAAAGCCCGGTTGTTTCCCTGCTGCCATTTTTCTAACAGGTCATTGTCCGTATCGTGGGTAAAATGGTCGATGAAAAAAATACCTCCTTGCTCAAAACTAAACAATTGCAAGCACAATGTTTTTAATTATTTAGCTTAAAATAATTAAAATAATATTTCATCTTTTTGCCTAACGGGAGGTGCCGGTTTGCGGTGTTTTTAATATAGCGGTTTTTTGCTTTTTGCCGTATATCGCTTTTCTGTAAAAATATCCGTCACCGGATAACGGTAACAATGCAATAGCGGTGTCTTTATAGTAACAGTGTCTTTAAACTCTAATCAATGACGCAGGAACGATTATTATACCTGATACAACAATGGGAAAAGGGTCAGCTGGCGGAAGCAGAAGACCGGGAGCTTAACGAATGGTTCGGGTCGGGATATACGGAGCTCTTCCACGGAGAAGAACGGGATGCCGTCGGCGAAGCGTTATTGCAAAGTTACCTGAAGCAGCATCCGCATGAAGAACCTGCGGAAACGCCCGCCCGCAGGTTACATCCCTGGCGCTGGGTGGCTGCAGCATCCGTGTTGCTGGTGCTTTTAGCCGGGGGCTGGCATTTCCTTTCAGAACGGAAACCCGTGCAACCAGTGTTGGTGGCCCATGATGCACTTCCCGGCGGTAACCATGCCATGCTTACGCTGGCGGACGGGCGGCAAATAATACTGGATAGTACCGGAAACGGCAATGTAGCCAGCCAGAACGGTGTACAGGTCATCAAGCTTGACAGCGGTAAGCTGGCCTATAAGGGCAACGGTGCCGCCGTAGCCTACAATACGCTGGCCACGCCCCGCGGTGGCCAGTACCAGATTATACTGCCGGACGGCAGCCAGGTATGGCTCAACTCGGCATCCAGCCTGCAATACCCGACGGCGTTCACGGGCAGGGAAAGAATGGTGACACTAAGCGGCGAGGCTTATTTTGAGGTGGCACACAATGCGGCAAAGCCTTTCAAAGTTAACAGCAACGGGCAGACCGTTACCGTGCTGGGTACGCACTTCAACATCAACAGCTATGCCGACGAGAATGCCACGACGACGACCCTGCTCGAAGGGCGTGTATCTGTCACAAGCGGTAACGCCCATGTCCTGCTGGCTCCCGGTTATGCCGCACGCCAGCAACAGGGCAAACTCTCTACCGGCAAGGCAGATGCCGGCCAGGCCGTTGCATGGAAAGAAGGCATCCTCGACATGGACGGCCAGCCGTTTGTCGAAATCATGCGCCAGATCAGCCGCTGGTATGACGTGGACATCGTATACGAGGGCAAAATACCGGATATGCGCCTGAATGGACAGATGGACAAAGGGCTGAAGCTCTCCCAACTCCTGAAGGTGTTGCAACTGTTAAATGTGCATTTCCGCATTGAAGGGAAAAAGCTGATCGTGGGGCAGTGACAACGTGAATTTTCACATCACCCGGCCCTCTCCTAAAGGCGAGGGAGGAGAACCGTAATTTTCCCTTCTCCTGCAGGAGAAGGTGCCCGGAGGCCGGATGAGGCCGCATTCATAGATATTGATTAACCCACAAAATAGACTTCCATGAATTCAAGCTAAAACTATTTCTCATGTGTAACCACGTGGCGTACCTGTCCAGGTAAGGATGCCACCTTTATGAACTATCGGGGTAAAACAAAACCGGAAGTGCTACGAACACCTCCGGTACCGTTGGATTACTTCATAATATATACCGGCATGGCCGGCGGGACTTGACATTATTTATTAACCGCAACAAAACAAAAGTATGCAATTTTCGGAAATTGAATACCGACTGGAAAGCCAGGCTCTATGGGGTATTACGCCTGGGGCACCTTTACATCACAGTTGACGGCTTTTTTATGTTCGTGACGTGCATGGCTGCCTCAGCCCGCAGCCATTCACAGACGGTGCGGCTGACGGGCAAGGCAATGACACTTCCGGCACTGTTTAAGGCCGTAAGGAGTCAGACAGGCTATGTGTTTGCCTTTGGTGAGCATGTGCTCGACGGTGCAAAGGAAGTACGCCTTCCTGCGGGTACCCTGTCCCTGACCGACTTGCTGGACAAGGCCCTGCATCCGCAGGGGCTGGCATACAGCATAGAAAGCAAAACCATTGTCGTAACAAAAGCCCCGGCAAGGAAAACGCCTGCTCAGGGCGACGCCCCCATG
>JAPWKH010000033.1 GCA_028283605.1 Arachidicoccus sp.
ATATGCGCTCGACCGCGAAGAAGCCTTGGGTCGCCCGCACGCGACCATGGCCGCCGCAGGTGCCGCAGACCGTCGGGCTGGTGCCGGGCTTGGCGCCCGAGCCGTCGCAGACCTCGCAGGTGATGGCGGCGGGAACCTTGATCTCAACCTCGGCGCCCGCATAGGCCTGCTCGAGGGTGATCTCCAGGTCGTAACGCAGGTCCTGACCGCGCTGCGGGCCGTTGTTCGACTGGCGGCGGCCACCGCCGAACATCTCGCCGAACACATCGCCGAACACGTCGTTGAAGATATCGTTGGCGTCGCCGCCAAAGCCGCCGGGACCGCCTTGCGGTCCGCCGTTCACCCCGGCATGGCCGAAGCGGTCATAGGCCGCGCGCTTCTGGGCGTCGGACAGCACAGAATAGGCTTCGTTGACCTCCTTGAAGCGTGAGGACGCATCCTCGCAACCGCCATTGCGGTCGGGATGGTGCTCCATCGCCATCTTGCGGAAGGCGGCCTTGAGGGCGGCGTCATCGCAGCCACGGGCCACGCCCAGGACTTCGTAATAGTCGCGCATCGTCAGGGTCGATCACTAGCCATGAGATACGGATGTGGCGTTGATAGGGAAACGCGACCCGGTGGGATAGCGCGCAGGCGGCGGCAAGGGGTCATCGAGCCTTGTTCCGCAAAGGTAGCGCGGCGGCGGATCAGGTCGTTCAATGTCCGCCGGCGCGACCCATGGTCACGCCGACGGCTTGGAGTCGTCGACTTCTTCGAATTCGGCGTCGACGACGCCGTCATCAGCGGCGGCGTCTTCGCTGTCCTCAGCGCCCTGCTGGGCGCCGTACATCGCTTCGCCGAGCTTCATCGACGCCTGGATCAGGGCTTGGGTCTTGGCTTGGATCGCCTCGACGTCTTCACCTTCCAGAGCGGTCTTCAGATCGGCCAGGCCGGTCTCGATCGCGGTCTTCTCGGCCGCGCCGACCTTGTCGCCATGCTCGGCCAGGGCCTTCTCGGTCGAGTGCAGGATGGCTTCGCCGTGGTTCTTGGCCTCGACCAGCGCCTTCTTCTTCTCGTCCGAGGCCTTGTTGGCTTCGGCTTCCTTGACCATGCGCTCGATGTCCGCGTCGCTCAGGCCGCCGTTGGCCTGGATGCGGATCGAGTGCTCCCGGTTGGTCGCCTTGTCCTTGGCGTGGACCTGGACAATGCCGTTGGCGTCGATGTCGAAGGTGACCTCGATCTGCGGCACGCCACGCGGCGCCGGCGGGATGCCGGTCAGGTCGAACTGACCCAGCAACTTGTTGTCCTCGGCCATCGGACGCTCGCCCTGGAAGGTGCGGATCGTCACGGCCGACTGGTTGTCGGCGGCGGTCGAGAAGGTTTGCGAGCGCTTGGTCGGGATGGTGGTGTTGCGCTCGATCAGCGGGGTGAACACGCCATTCAGGGTCTCGATGCCCAGGGTCAGCGGGGTCACGTCCAGCAGCAGCACGTCCTTGACGTCGCCTTGCAGCACGCCGGCCTGAACGGCGGCGCCCAGGGCCACGACTTCGTCAGGGTTCACGCCCTTGTGCGGCTCGCGGCCGAAGAAGTCCTGCACCGCCTGCTGAACCTTGGGCATGCGGCTCATGCCGCCGACCAGGATCACTTCGTCGATGTCGCTCTTCTTGAGGCCGGCGTCCTTCAGCGCCTGTTCGCACGGACCGATGGTGCGGGCGATCAGGTCTTCCACCAGGGCTTCGAGCTTGGAGCGCGACAGCTTGATGTTCAGGTGCAGCGGGCCCGACGCGTTCATCGAGATGAAGGGCAGGTTCACTTCGTACTGAGCCGTCGACGACAGCTCCTTCTTGGCCTTTTCAGCCTCTTCGCGCAGACGCTGGAGGGCCAGCTTGTCCTTACGCAGGTCGACGCTCTGCTCTTTCTTGAACTCGTCGGCCAGGTAGTCGACGATCCGCAGGTCGAAGTCTTCGCCGCCCAGGAAGGTGTCGCCGTTGGTCGACTTCACTTCGAAGACGCCGTCGCCGATTTCCAGGATCGAGACGTCGAAGGTGCCGCCGCCCAGATCGTAGACGGCGATCTTCTTGCCGTCGTTCTTTTCCAGGCCGTAGGCCAGGGCCGCGGCGGTCGGCTCGTTGATGATGCGCAGGACTTCAAGGCCGGCGATCTTGCCGGCGTCCTTGGTCGCCTGACGCTGGGCGTCGTTGAAATAGGCCGGAACCGTGATGACCGCCTTGGTCACCGGCTCGCCCAGGTGGGTTTCGGCGGCTTCCTTCATCTTCTGAAGGATGAAGGCCGAAACTTCCTGCGGGCTGTAGTCCTTGCCGTGGGCCTTGACCCAAGCGTCGCCGGTCGGGCCCTTGACGATCTCATAGGGCACCATCGCCTTGTCCTTCTCGACCACCGGGTCGGAAGCGGCGCGGCCGATCAGGCGCTTGATGGCGAAAAGGGTGTTGGTCGGGTTGGTGACGGCCTGGCGCTTGGCGGGCTGACCCACCAGCCGTTCGCCGTCTTCCATGAAACCCACCACCGATGGCGTCGTGCGAGCGCCTTCGGCGTTCTCGATCACCTTGGGGGTTTTACCGTCCATGATGGCAACGCACGAGTTCGTGGTGCCAAGGTCGATACCGATAATCTTAGCCATGGATTTCAATCTGCTCCGTTGAGGCGAATGGGTTTTGGGGCGGCCTTATGAAAGAGAAGCGCCGCAATTGTCCATCCCCGTTAAGATGAATTAAGGGAATTTTTCAAGCCCCCAACTCAATCAGAGGCCCGAAAGCTGTAGCCGATATGGGAGATTGAAACGCCCCTGCAAGGGTATGGACCGGAATAGCCCTAAAATTTTTGCGGTAAGGGTGCGAGGCACCCTTAACCCGGAATCGCTACAGCGCGTGCGGCAAACTGTTTTAGTACACTGAAGCTGATCGTTAAGCCTCTAAAACCGGCAAATTACACTGCAAGGCAGCATTTACATCCGGGTAGTCCAGGCTATTTGCATGCTCTGCGAACAAAGCTTGTAATAAAGATGAAAAATCATTCAATGGTGAATTAATTTTATTTTTCCATCTATTTCCTTTTCTGAATACGCTAAGTTGCTTATTATTTTTATCTTTAAAATCAATTTTTACTCCAAAGTTTTGTCTAGAAATATTATTCCCTAATTGAAGAGCTTCTAGTGCCAACTCTTCACTGACTTTTGGCACATCAGTATCCAGAACCAACATTCGATGTGCAGAAATTCTATGCGCATTTAGGGAGTGATTGGTCTCAATTTCGGCCGCGAGGCGACTCTTGCCAGAGCCATTGGCGCCGACAATAATAACTGAAGAACCGGGTGCAAGAGAGATGTTCTGGCTACCTGAGGGCGTTGGAACGTCAAAGCTAAACAAAATTCCCCCAGCTAATTAAGAGCCATCCAGTTAGCAAAAAACCATCGCAGCAAAATACTAGATTCGTGTTTAATTATAAGAAGAATTATACTTGATACTTAATTTATCCCCACTCTCCAAAACTGCCCCATCATTCCCTGATGGATACCTCTGACGACATGACCGCCGATCTCTCGCCGCTTGAACAGCGGCGGGCGGCCTTGCGCGCCCTGTCCGACGACATCATGGACATCATCAAGGACCTGCCCAAGCCGACAACCTGGCTGGAAGGCGACCGCGCCATGCGCTGTCTCGGCACCGCCGATCGCGTCACGGTTCAGTTGTTCCGCAAGGTAAAGGCGCATATACCCGCCAAAGCCAGGCACATCCCGGCTTATTCGGCAGCACCCGCCTGCGAACCGGAAGCGCCCTTTGTCTCCCGCTTCGAAGATGACGATGTTGAAAACGTCGAAGAAACCGATGACGGCGCGGCGCTCGATATCATGCTCGATGACATGGAAGCCCTGCTCGATGCCATTGATCGCGGCGAAACGCCCGCACCCGTTAAGCTATCCGCGAAATGCGTGGCCACCGGCCACGACACGCCCTATCACACTCTGGCGCAAGCTCTGAACCGTGGCCGCGACCTGCTAAATGAGCTGGCTACCGCGCCTCCATAATATCAGCCTTAAGATGCGACGTTGCCCCTTGATGTTATCCAATCTTGAGTTCGCTCGGGCGGTTGGTTTTTCCGTTTTGGATACTGGTGGGAGCGTCGGTGACCGGCGCGGAGCTGTGCGATGAGCGCAGCGCCAGGTCACTACGACGCGGGTTGAAATTGCGGGCATACTCGGCCGGCGTCAACCAGCCGATCCGGGAATGTGGTCGTTGGGTGTTGTAATCCGTCCTCCAGGTTTGAAGTACCGCTCAGGCATGAGCCAAAGACGTGAAAAGCGTCTCGTTGAGCAGCTCATCTCTCAAACGCCCGTTGAAGCTTTCCACAAAGGCGTTCTGGTTGGACTGCCCGGTGCGATGTAGTGCCAACCCACCCGGCTGGAATCTGCCCAGGACAGGATGGCATTGCTGGTGAATTCCGTTCCATTATCGCTGACGATCATCTTGGGTCGGCCCCGCTCAGCAATGATCCTATCGAGTTCGCGCGCGACGCGGCCGCCCGACAGCGATGTGTCGACGGTGAGTGTCAGGCATTCCCGTGAACAATCGTCGACCACACACAAGATGCGCAAGCGACGGCCGTCAGTGAGTTGATCCGATACAAAGTCCAGTGACCAACGCTCGTTCGGCGCCATGGGCAGCAGCATGGGTGAGCGTGTGCCCATGGCACGCTTACGGCCACCACCCGGCGCCGCACGGTGACCTTCTCCCGATACATTCGGAAGAGCCGTTTGTGGTTCACGACAAAGCCTTCCGCTTCAAAAGGACGTGGAGGCGGCGATAGCCAAGCCGCCGGCGTTCGGTCGCCATAGAACGCATGCGTTCGCGCAAGGTGCCGTCGTCACTATGCCTGGAGGCATAACGAACCGTCATCCGGCAACATGAAATGACCTGGCACGCCCGTCGCTCGCTCATCTCGTAGGTGGCTTCAAGATAAGCAACAGCTTCCCGCCGAGCGGCGGGCGCTACCATTTTTTTCCAAGCAGGTCTTTCAACGCGACATTGTCCAGCATCGCGTCGGCCAGCATACGCTTCAGCTTGGCGTTCTCATCTTCCAGCGACTTCAGCCGCTTGGCCTCAGATACTTCCATGCCGCCGTACTTGGCCTTCCACTTGTAAATGCTGGCGTCGCTCACGCCGTGCGTGCGACACAGATCCGACCGGAACACCGGTCTCGTGCTCCTTCAAAATCGATATGATCTGCTCTTCTGTGAATCGGCTTCGCTTCATTCTCTGGTCCTCTTTTAAGGCCAGAGCTAACTTTAAACTGGATTAAATCCCGGGGGCAACGTCGGATGCTTTGAGCGCAAGATCAGATGGTCTGCACTCAGCGCTCCCACAGACAGCTATTCAAGGCGCGTCTCCGGAATACGCAAACACCCCATCACTAACGCATTCAGGGTATGAACCGTACCGGTTCATACCCTGAAAAAACACGCGCCTGCGGATGCCACCGGCAAGCATCCGCCTGCCCGTCGCTCTTACTACAGATAGCGACGCAGATTACGGGAAAGCTCCGCGCCACCGTCGCGCTTCTTGGTCTTTTGCGATGGCTGATAAGCCACGCGAGCGTGTTCCACGCAATAGGGGGTGCCGTCATCCGAACGGCGGCCGCAGAAGGAGAAGCTGTCCGAGGACGGATCGCCGATCGGCCACTTGCACATCTTGGCGCCGAGGGTAAGCACAGTGGCGGTGCCGGGCTCTTCGACATAGGGCACAACCGGTTGATTGATCACCGGGCGGGCAAGAACCGGCTCAGTGCGGCGGACCGTGGCCTGCGCTGCCGGGCGTTCGGCGGGCGCGCTGGATACCGCAGGACGCGGAGGACGGGCGGGCTTGTAAAGGGGGCGCGTCGGTTGCGAAGGCGCGGCCCGGCCCGACAGGCCCAGACGGTGCACCTTGCCGATCACGGCATTGCGCGTCACGCCGCCAAGCTGTTTGGCGATCTGGCTGGCGGAATGGCCTTCCTGCCAGAGCTTTTTCAGCGTTTCTACGCGTTCGTCGGTCCAGCTCATACTGCTACTCTCCCATGCTGATCCAGATCAGTTGCGATTTGAAAGCAAACAAATCACAAGATATAGATGATCCCAAAGGCATCCGTGCCCCCATCGTCAACAGATGGTAAACGAAATGTTAAAAACCGCAATATATGGTGGGAAGGGAATTCCAGTCTGTCCACATATATCTAGATGTTGTGTTTTTATAATCCACATATGTGGATAAGGCGCCCATTCAGGGCTTTGCATCGAGCGCTATTCTGCGGCGGGTAGCGTCCGCTTTTTCTGAGCGGAATCAAAAGGGGGCTGCCCGTTTTGGGCAGCCCCGTCGTCAACATTATATAGGTTCCAACAGATGTATTACAAGGTGAACCTGTTGATGTCGCACGTCCGGCTTCAGCATATGTTCGACAGACGAACCGAAGATCAAATTTACAGGCGTGCCGTGAATGGCGCTTTAATGGTTAGCGCCGGCCAGGCCAGAACCTATCTTGTACGTGGATTTGCATATGGAAAAGCCCGCCGCCTTTAGGGCTGCGGGCTTTATGGTGGAGCTTAGCGGAGAGGCATCGAACCAACTCTTCGCTATCATGGAAGAATGGAACCATCTTTTAAAGCACTCTTGTATCGTAAAAACGCCGCCGGTTCCTGCAAATACGGACGAAAAGTTTTCAGAACTGATCCCCCCACGGAAAAAGGGCCGCCCCCGTAAGAAGCTCAATAAGGCTTCATAGGGGAGAGCGGTATGAGCAAAAAAGATACATTTCCGGTCTCTGTCCGTTTTGATTTCAATCAATTGGCCAAGTTGGATGAAAACCGGGGCGGCCTATCCCGCACTGATTTTATTCGTTGGCGCACAATTGGCACTGTCAACGTCGGAGTAAAAGTCGGCCACGTGGCGGCGCAAAAGTAGGCCAGTTGTTCTGCGCGTAGGAGAGCCCCCTTCGGGCGTAGCCCGAAGGGGGCTCTCCTACGCGGGCGGCCTGTTTTTTGGGTAATCAGGGGGCGGGGCTGGCCTTACGAGCGCGGCTATGAGCCAGACGATAGCTGTCGCCATTCATCTCGAGGATGCTGACATGGTGGGTCATGCGGTCCAGTAAGGCGCCGGTGAGCCGCTCGGATCCGAAGGTTTCGGTCCATTCATCGAAGGGCAAGTTGCTGGTAATCAGCGTCGAGCCGCGCTCGTAGCGCTGGGAGATCAGCTCGAACAGTAACTCCGCCCCGGTCTTGGACAGAGGTACGAAGCCCAGTTCATCGATGATAAGCAGCTCACATACCCTGACATTGGATTGAAGGCTGCAAGGGCGCGTCGTGATTAGGCGCGTGAACTTCTGGCGGATGGTATGACCCAGCCGCTCAAAAGAAGCTGGAGGCAGTTGCGGTCACTATAGGCATCACTTACCTTAAAGATATGTTGCCTGGCAATCGACCGTAGTCGGCCGTCACAGTAGAAAGCGACTATGGAACCGGAGATGGTGAGATTCTATCGAATGAATCGTAAATGCATGTTGACCCACGACCATTATTTTTAATATAATAAAGAGCCTGATCAGCAAATATTATAGAATTATCTCGATCATTTACATCACGGGAATACGCCACTCCTGCTGAAAAACTATATTTTATCTCATTATTACCGCATAATACGGGCGTCATAGAGTCTCTTATTCTATCAATTATATTGCGGGCCTCTGACGGTGTCGTTCCGGGAAAAATTAATAAGAATTCTTCCCCGCCATACCTCCCTATATAGTCTGATCCCCTAATTCCTTTTATGATTGAAGATGTAAAATGCCTTATTACGGCATCGCCGCAATCATGCCCATAAGTATCATTTATCGATTTAAATAAATCGATATCCAATATCGATAATGAATATCCTATTTCCTGGGGGTTGAGGCCGTTCAACGCATTCATGATACCGCGCCTGTTGAAAATCCCAGTCAATTCGTCGATCTGCGATAGGCGCTCCGCTATATCGCGATCCATGCGGATTGTTTTTACATCCGTTTTCTGCAGACTTGTTATATCAGGTGCTATGCTGATCATCCAACCGTCTGCATTAATTGTTTCGGTCATGAGGACCCAGCGACCACTACGCATGTCAGTTTCAAATGATTTGAAACTCTCTTTGCCCCGCCGAGATCTCGCCGCAGCCAGCCATTGCTCAAAATTGGCTGCGCGCGCGTGAGAGTTGCAGCCGGCGTCGGTTTCGACCCCCCTGCGCATCAAATCCGCCCAGGTCAGTTTCTCGTCGCGCTGGAGCCCAAATTCTCGTCCAAATGCTTCGTTGAAATATACAATAATATCATCTTCGTTATAAACGGCTATCAGTACATTTGACGCATCGAGCAGGGACATTATTTGTTCTGGTATAGTCTTATCCATCTCCAAACCCTATCGTATTTTGTTGTAAAGAACTGCGCGCAGTCAGTTCTAAGTCGCGGCGATAGACATCATGATCGATGATATAGTTTAATATTTTATAACGGCGATATATGGCGCCAGCTACCTGTTTGACAGAAGTGCAGCACGCAGGGTTGTCCAGTTATTGCAGGGCGCGTTGGGACGGCAGCTTTTTAATAGTCACCTCCGGAAGTTGCCTTTCCCCAATTCATCATCTCCCGTCGCAGGGCGGCCAGTTTCGCCATCACAGCCATGCTCAAACAGTACGCAGTAAGCAGCCTTCCGTAATCCATGAGCGCAGCGCGTTCCTTCGATGCCGGCTCGCTTTGCAGCTTCCCGAAGCCAGCTCCCGAAGCCTTATGATGACAACGCGGCGCCAGTCTTCGGATTGATTAGAAAGTGCATCTGTCTGTCCGTAAGTCTGCTCAGTTCGGCGATTAGATCTCTATGAAAAAGGCGTTTTCCAGTCTCTGCTGCACCTCACTGGTCAAGCGTTACGTCAGACCAACGGCGATATCTCATCGACAATCGCTATCGTGGCGCTCACCATGCCACCGTTCTTGCCACCGAGCCGCGCCGCCCATTCGGGACTATCATGGTACTCCTGATCACGAACGGCTAATTCTTCTGCTGTCCCGTCAAAACGAACCGCCCAGACAAACTGATTGTTTTCATAATCGGCGTAGGCGAACACCACTGTAAAGCCGAATTGCTCCCGCAACGGACGCACGTTTTCCCGCCAGTGAACAGCCCAATCTGGCAACACGCCTTTCCTAAATTGATAGCGGCGTAGTTGAATGACCGACATTAGCAGGGTGTTGAAGAAGTCGCTTGCGGCGCGACTATCGGCATGATTCACTTGGTCCATGCTTAGGTTCGAGGACGTGCTATGCGTGGTTCAGACAGTCGGAGTGGTTCTCTATTTTCCTATGTCGACATAGAGGCTCGGTGTCCGCCGCGATCATCCGCTGCGGACGATCCGCGAACTGTCAGATGCGGCTTTTGAGACGCTGACAGTTGATTTTTCCAAGCTCTACCTGGCATGGGGCGTCCCTCGATCGCCCCTGAGATGCTGCGGGCCATGCTTTTGCAAGCCTTTTACTCGATCCCGTTCGGAGCGTCAGCTTATGGAACATCTTGAGTTTGACCTACTGTTCCGCTGGTTCGTTGGCTTGGGTGTCGACGGGGCGGCATGGGACCATTCGACGTTCTCTAAAAACCGTGACCGTCTTTTAGAAGGCGAGATTGCGGCCAAGTTTTTGGCCGCCGTGTTGGCACAGCCGCGCGTAAAACGTTTGCTCTCAACGGACCACTTCAGCGTCGATGGCACCTTGATCGAAGCCTGGGCTTCAATGAAAAGCTTTAAGGCAAGGGCGCAGGATGACAAAGACCCACCGGCACCAAGCTCGGGTGGTCGCAATGCTGATGTCGATTTTAAAGGCCAAAAACGCTCCAACGACACCCATGAGAGTACGACTGACCCTGAGGCGAAGCTTTACCGCAAAGGGCCGGGCATGGAGGCCAAGCTTTGCTTTATGGGTCATACCTTGATGGAGAACCGCTCGGGCCTGATTGTCGACACCCGTATGACCACAGCAAACGGTCATGCCGAGCGCATTGCCGCGTTATCGATGATCGAACCGCGTGCGGACCGGCCCAAAGCTATCAGCCTTGGGGCCGACAAGGGCTACGACGCCGAGGACTTCGTCAATGAACTGAAGTCGATGAACGTTCGCCCTCACGTCGCGCAGAATGATACTGGTCGACGCTCGAACATTGATCGGCGCACGACCCGTCATGCCGCTTACGCCATGAGCCAGAAGATACGTAAGCGCATCGAGGCAGGCTTCGGTTGGCTGAAGACCGTTGGCAACTCCCGAAAGACGCGGTTCAAAGGCACGGATCGCGTCGGGTGGGGCTTTACCTTCGCCATGGCGGCCTACAATCTCGTGCGATTACCCAAACGGTTGCAGGCATCGACATGAGGCTTCAGGGAAAGTGGCGGATCGTCGAGACAGCCCTGTGGGACAGGGACTATCTCGACCTGTCAGGACCCGCTTTTATTGAGATCGACGACAAGGGGAATGCTGAAATGGCATATGGAGCCATGAACGCTAGCCTTGACATAGGATACATATCCAACGGAATTGACTTCGATTGGAACGGCAGTGACGAAGGCGACCACGTCGAAGGAACAGGCTGGGCCGAACGGCAACACGATGGGGCCCTAATCGGCGAAATTAGCTACCGAAATGGCGACGAGACCACTTTCAAAGCCATCCCATGGCCGACTTCTTCAACACCCTGCTAATAGTGCATTCTGGAATTAGTAATCTACGAATAATCATAATTGATTATTGATTTCATAAAATAAACTATCAAATTTAGACTTATAAATTATTTCCATGGCGAAACATAATTATAAAATTGCTAATAATGAGGGTATGGATTATGGAGCTTAATAATAATTTCCAGTTATCTTGCGTAAAATTGTTTGAGGAAATTTTTTCTGATGAACCACATCATGCACTAAATTTTTTTCTACATGTACACTCCTTCCTATCAGATCTGAGATGCTTGCATTGTTGCTTGTATATGAAGGAGAGTGGCCACGTTGAATTAGCTGACTTCGCCTTGAGTAAAGTAATAAAAGAAAGAGATCTAGGCGTATCAGGCTATTATGAGTTGGCTATTATAAAGGAACGTCTTGACGCGTTACCTGAAGCTATGGCGCTTATTAGGAAAGTGCTCACTGCAGATCCGGAGCATGACAGGGCCCTTTTGCGGCGGGCTATTATAATGGTCAAGCTCGGTATGCGGGAACCTGCTTCCGCGGCAATTGAAGATATCCCGCTCAGTAATAACTTTGATTTGAATGAAAAGACTACATTGGCAGCCTTTAACCGCACTTCAGATTTCTGGCACGCGCAAATGGAATTGTTCACGGAAACACCTCTCAATTTCTGGGAGGTTGGAGAGGCCGTGGAAAAAGCTTTGGTAGAGCAAAAACCCTTTTGCTTACTTCGCCTGGGGGATGGTGAAGGAGCGTTTCTAATGCCTGACCATACAGAGGACCTTATGTCTCTGGCTACAGTGGCCAGGCGATACTTTGCGTATCGCTGGTTCGGTGACAATTTTGAATCTGCATTGCCAGTTTTGATGTCCTTAAGCGGCAAACTCAAAGAAATTGCATCCAATGCAGATATTGTTGCTGTTCCTAATATAGATTGGTGTCGCTATGAATGGGCGAATGGGAATTTCCGCACATTAGCTGGGTGTCTCAGCTCCAGGCAGTGCATAATAAATACGGACGGACTGCTGGCAGAAAGTGGGGTTGCGCTTGATCTGACCCACGGTTCTGTACTGTCGCGTCTCATTCAAAAAGCGGAAACCGTATGTCTGGTCACTTGCCATACAGAACTCGCGCAAAAGTTAAATCATGCGTTAGGCAGCAATAAGGTGGAATCAATCATTATCCCCCCTGCGCACTCCGATCTTAATCTCAGTAAACTGAGCATAGATCGCAACCATGTCGATGTTTTCAATGATACAATGAATCTAATCAAAGCGTATTCACAATCCCGTCTTTTTCTGATTGGGGCAGGTTATCTGGGCAAATTTTATACCCACCAAGCGTCAATGATGGGGGCCGTGGCCCTGGATGTCGGCTCTGTCCTTGACGGGATTATGGGTTTGCAGACACGTCCCAACTTCGAAGGGATTGATTTACCTGCAAAATTCTGGGGTGCTTTTATGAACGATCAAGAGGCTGCGTAAATACGATAAGGTTCTATTGGCGCTGTGAATATAAGTGGTGAAACGGCTAAGTGATCGGCGGACGAATCATAGTCGTCTGTCAATTAACCTATATGCCTTAATACCTTATGGTTTAGCTGTACTTGAGACATCGTAAAAGATATTTGGCATAATCGCTCTTACCGTATTTCGAAGCAAGGGCACTCAATTCGTTATCTGTTATGTAACCTCGCCGCCACGCCACCTCTTCCGGGCAGGCGATTTTGAAACCCTGGCGCTTTTCCAGTACGCGAACGAATTCTGCCGCATCAAGGAGACTGTCCGGCGTGCCGGTGTCGAGCCAGGCATAACCGCGGCCAATCGGCTTAACGCTCAGTTCGCCCGTGTTCGAGATAGATGCGGTTGACATCGGTGATCTCATACTCACCGCGTGCCGATGGCTTCAGGTTGGCGGCAATGTCAACGACCTGATGATCGTAGAAGTAAAGACCCGTAATTGCCCAGTTGGAGCGCGGCTTTAGCGGCTTTTCCTCGACGGAAAGCGCGATGAAGTTGTCGTCGAATTCGACCACGCCGTAACGTTCGGGATCGGAGACCTGGTAGGCGAAGACGCTGGCACCGGGTGCGCGCAGCGGATTCGCAAGAAACCGGCGAGGGATGGGCCGAAGAAGATATTGTCGCCCAGCACCAGGCAGGCCGGGCCGCCGGCCGAGGAAATTGGCGCCGATGATGAAGGCCTGGGCGAGGCCGTCCGGGCTCGGCTGCACGGCGTAGCTGAGGCTGATCCCCCACTGTTCACCGCTGCCGAGCCGCTTGAACAGTGTCGAGATCGTCCGGCGAGGAGATGATCAGCACGTCGCGGATGCCGGCCAGCATCAGCACCGACATCGGATAATAGATCATCGGCTTGTCGTAGATCGGCAGCAATTGCTTGTTGATCGCGAGCGTCGCCGGATGGAGCCGCGTGCCGCTGCCGCCGGCAAGAATGATTCCCTTCATCCGGAATGGTCCTCTGTTTGGGGCCCGACCAGCCGGTCAAGGCAGTCATCGAGCGACATGCGCCATGGATCGAGACGCAGGCCAAATGTATCGTCAAGTTTGTCGCCATTGAGGCACGAATTGGCGGGCCGTTTCGCCGGGGTCGGATAATCGGCCGTCGTGATCGGATTGACCCGTACCGGTGTACGTCCGCGCGCCTCGGCGCCTTCGAAAATGGCCGTAGCGAGTTCGTGCCAGGTCGCCTCGCCGTCATTGACGAAATGCATAGGTGCCGCGGAGCGTCGGCTCGAGGCGCATCGCCGTTGACCCGCTGGGCCAGTTCGGTTTCCGTCTCAGCCTTGTCGACGGCCGTATAGGCGGCAGAGGAAATGATGGCGTCGGGAGCGATCTCCCGCACGATGGCTTCGAGGCTTGGGTTTGTGACAGGTCGACTTCGGGGCGGCCGATTCGCACGATCTCCAGACCGAGACGATCTCCCTCCATTTGCAGGGCGGTATCGACCTGACCGTTTTTTCCGGTGACAAGAATGCGCATGATCAGGCTTTCAGAACGCCGAGCCGCTCGCCTGTATAGACCTCACCGCGCAGCGGGCGCCACCAGACCTCGTTGTCGAGATACCAGCGCACCGTCTTCTCGATGCCGGTGTCGAAGGTTTCCTGCGCGCGCCAGCCAAGCTCGGTTTCCAGCTTGGTGGCATCGATCGCGTAGCGCGCATCGTGGCCCGGACGGTCGGTGACATAGGTGATCTGCGTTGCGATGCGGGGCCGTCGGCGCGCGGCCTCAGCCGGTCCAGCGTCTCGCAGATCGTCTGACCACGTCGATGTTGTTGCGCTCGATTGCGGCCGCCGACATTATAGGTCTCGCCGAGACGTGCCTTTCGGCAGAACAGCGTGCAGCGCGCGGGCATGATCCTCGACATACAGCCAGTCGCGCACATTCAGGCCCTCGCCGTAGACCGGCAGCGCCTCGCCGCCCAGCGCCTTGATGATCATCAGCGGGATGAGCTTTTCGGGGAAGTGATAGGGCCCGTAATTGTTCGAGCAGTTCGTCACCAGCACCGGCAGGCCATAGGTATCGTGCCAGGCGCGGACGAGATGGTCCGACGAGGCCTTCGACGCCGAATAAGGCGAGTGCGGATCGTAGGGCGTCTCTTCGGTGAAGAATCCGTCGTCGGCAGCGTGCCGAACACCTCGTCGGTCGAGATATGGTGGAAGCGGAAGCGCGCCTTGGCCGCGGCATCGTCGAGCCCGTTCCAATAGCCGCGTGCGGCCTCGAGCAGCGTGAAGGTGCCGACGACATTGGTCTGGATGAAGTCCGCCGCGCCGGTGATCGAGCGATCGACATGGCTTTCTGCGGCCAGGTGCATGATGTGATCGGGATGGAAATCGGCAATGACCTGGCTGATCTTCGGCAGGTCGCAGATATCGGCTTGGACGAAATGATAGTTGTTGGCGCCTTCAATCGGGCTCAGTGATTCCAGATTGCCGGCATAGGTCAGCTTGTCGAGATTGAGCACATCGGCGCCGATCTCGCTAACAAGATACCGCACGAGTGCGGAGCCGATGAAACCGGCGCCACCAGTAACCAGAATACGCATTTAAAAATCATCCCTCAAAAGACCAGCACATCGGCCGGCCGCCTGAACCTGTCAGTTGCGGCCTGCGAAGCCCCCCGGCCCGACGCACATGTTATCAGCCAATATATTGCTTATCGTAAAGACGCAAGCTTAGGCTGTGTCTTGTCCTTATCTGAAAGCACGGCTTTTGATAGATCGACCGGCCAGTCGATGCCGATTTCCGGGTCATCGAAGGCGATACCGGCGTCATGGGGATGCGAATACGGATTTGTGACCTTGTAGAAAACGACCGTGTCGGGCTCAAGCGTGCAGAAACCGTGTGCGAAGCCTTCGGGCACCCAGAGCTGCTCGCCCTTTTCGGCGGTCAGGTTAGCGCCGACCCATTGGCCGAAGGTCTTCGATCCAGGACGGATATCCACGGCCACATCGAAAATCGCGCCGTTCAGGCAACGCACCAGCTTGCCCTGGGGCAAGGGGGACTTCTGGTAATGCAGGCCGCGGATCGTGCCGACTTGGGCGGACAGCGACTGATTATCTTGGACAAAGCCAACATTGGCAATATGCTCACGAAACCAACCATCTTTATAGGATTCAAAAAAATATCCGCGAGAGTCGCCAATACGCGTAGGAACGATAAGTGCAACCCCACTCACGGAAAAAGTTTCATAATGCACGGATATCTCTGGGTTGTGCCGGTAAAAAGTTCCGAGACACTTCATGACTTCCTTTCAAATTGCAATAATAATTTGCACTGACGCGAGTTAATCGGGCTCAAGTTTTCAATCAAAACGCGTTTGCTCAAGCGTCATGACGACGTTGCCCTTTGGATTTGATCCCGTTTCGGGTGGCCAAGAAATGGGGAGCAGGTCAACCAACCGCTCGAGCAAACTCAAGATTGGATAAAGTCAAGGGGCAATGTCGGATAGGTTGATTGTGTGTTTTTTATAAGCTAGTGATTTTCATGTTTAGTGATTTATTATCTTTTTGGAGGCGAGTTTGGCGTTAAAAAACAATGTTCTAACTGTTGCTATAATGGGAGTTGAGCGATTGTCTGTGCCACACGGCACATATACGGAATTGTTGGAATTCTTACCGCTAAATGAAACGGAGTTCGTTGAAACTGACAATATCAAGCCGGACGACCTGCTGTTTAAGAATAGATTTATAGTCGGGCTGATTGTGGGGGCGGATGAGGCAAAAGCGCTAAACAAAAAGCTGCAAACTGTCCTGCCTGAGCATTTACGTGAGGAGGGTGTTTTCACGTTCTCTGGTGCACAGGATAACACCAAATTAATTGAATGGTTGGAAGGGCGCATCAGAGTCGCCGTCGAGGAAATGATTGGCGCTTTTTTTCGGAGTCAGCAAGCCTTAGCTGAAACCCGACGGCGCAACCATATGCTTCAGAATAATTTGATGTCACTGGAGAATGCGTTTGCTTCCTTTGGTTACCCTGGTCGCAAGGTGAGTTTTCAGACCACTGACAAAATTGTTTTCGCTTTCGATGTCGGTGATGAGACTGGTGAAATTGGGTTTTTGCAGAAAATACCTGTTCACCTGTCCAATGTCGTGGGTATTGCTCTTTTCTTTCGAAGGAGCGGGAGGGGACAGAGCGGCGAACTGTATCTAAAGATTACAAAGCAATTTTCGCATGAAATAGTTTGTGAACAGAAGATCAATTTTGAAGATATCAGACGCGGCTGGAATGAATTTGAATGCTCACCAAAAGAATTCGAACGTTCGGAACCTCTTGTGATCGAGTTGACAATTACAGGGAATGACGCGGAGAAAATGATGCCGGCGTTAGCCAGAGGCGCGAGTTCGATTCAAGACCGTGTACATTTGAAAAGTGGTCGTGCTTTGGCCTATCCATTGGCCATCCGTGTTTTTAGCGGCCTGGCAGGGGTGCCTTACAAGCGAAAGATTGCTGCTGAAGCAGTCAATGCAGAAGTGCCGAGATTAAAAAGCATTTTATCAGAAGATGTTATGGCGACGGCACATATATACGAGCTTCCATACGATGAACCGTCTTTCCGAGTTGTAGATTTTGACAAAAATATCCAATCTCTACTAGTGCATCCCTTGGGATCGGCCCCTGTGGTGGCCCAGTTAAAAAGGGTTAAAGCACCGGTTAAATGCTTGATTTCGGCCGTGATTGAGCACCGTAACGTCGAAGGTGGGCCTGTGGATTTTGGAATTTACGTGGTTAAAAATTCACTTCGCCCGCCATCTTTCTCAAAGGATTTTTTTGGAGTGAGTGCGTCGTCGAAAGTGGGGGATGCTTTTGTTGATCTTGATAAAATTTCGTGGGTCCGTCTCAATGGAGGAGAGTGGAGCGAGTTGGAAACGCAGTTTTTCTTTGAAGGCGGCGTAGGGGAGCGGGACGTACATATTGACATATTTCTTCTTACTAGATCGCCGTCAGGCAATAGCCATTTGGCTTGGGCAATGTTCCGGAATATTTCGATCTCGACAATATAGTTCTAATTTTCAAGTAAATTGAAAGTATTAAATATGTCAAAGCGTTCCATATTATCATCTAGACCCATAATAAGCGTTGTGGACGTAGAATTATCAAGTAAGCGAAAATTAATTGCTTTCATTATTCCAATTTTTAAGCATAGTACGCTTCTGAATGATGCAATATATTCTATTTTATCCGCAAATGGCGGCGATAACGTGGAGATTGTTATTGTAGATGATGGGTGCCCAAACTTAGAGACAATGCTTACAGGGTGTGGCGCGGTGCAGAATCACGCCCAAATTACATATCTGCGAGGACCGAATAGGGGGCTTAGTGGCGCGCGCAATGTGGGCATTAATTATTTGCAGAAGCATTCCGAAGCGGAAGCATATTATCTGTTAGATGCCGACAATATGATCTCTCAATGGACAATAGACCAGATGCGGGAAAAGCTCACAAACTTTCCTGAAATTGACTGGTATTATCCCGACATCAAAATGTTTGGCATGGAAAGTCTGACGGGTTATCCCGGAAAATTTTCACCTCTAGATCTTGTGATAGAGAATATTTGTGAAGCGGGCAGTCTGGTACGGGCGCGAGTTTTTAAAGATGGGTTGCGGTTTGACGAAAGTTTAAAGCTGGGTTTTGAGGACTGGGATTTTTTTCTTTCGGCCGCTGAACTTGGGTTTCATGGCATGAACTTTCCGGAGATCGGTTTTAATTATCGCAAGCGCCCAGAGAGTATGCTGGCGGATGCTGATCGAGAAAGAAGTGGCATTGTTAAGGCCTTGGTGGAAAAGCATCCGTGGATGAATGATGTTAAATGGTTGACTAAAGCAGAAAACATTCTCGTCCCACGGTACACTATATATCTTTTTGATTTGGGTATAGTTGTTAGATCATCTGGTATGATGGCGGCGAAAAATATTTCTATTGATGAGTATATTAGAGATTTTAATCTGTACGATCCAGCTCCGGAAGAAGCAAATATAGGATCTTTCCTAATTGTTACCAGTTCGAATATATGGGAAATGCTCCAAAAAAGTAATATTGGAGAGTGGTGTCTTTATGATTTGGAAAAGCGTCTCGATAATTCATTAATGGTGTCAATGAATTTCGAAGCCGCAGAGGGCGAGATTAAAATTTATAAACCCACATCTATAGGTGTGTCTGATTTCAATATTTTGATGTTTAACACTGTCGTATTTCGGAAGGCTGTAAATGATCCTAGCGAAGACCGGATCAGCAATCTGATAAATAATAAGTTAGAGAGCACGCATTCGCTGCGAATTGTTAAATTGATGGGATATGACCCTGATCCTGAACTAGTAAATATGAGGCGCGCCATCCAGGATGCTGTATTAGAATTGCGCAGCGAAATTCTAAGACAGCGCGCAGCCAGTTGCGAATTAGTTTTCAGCAGAAAAGCATTTGATCGCGTTGGTATAAGAAGTAAAGAAAATTTTGCGAAGGCTCTGCGTTCGAAGGCGAATGGTGCAATATTGCCCCCGGCCATCAACCGTAAAAGCATCGAGATCGCCTTCATATTGCCCATTGTTGATTTTGGCGGTGTAGAAAAGGTAACATTTGCTGTTGCTGAACAGTTCAAGAAGTTAGGCTACGGAACAACCCTGATCGTTTTCAAATCCAGACGGGCCATTTTCAGTGATGCCATAGATCGGTTCTTTGATCGCGTCTTCTTTATCGACAATGAGGAATTTGAATCATGGACCGGCCCACGGTTTATGGGAACCAACTTGCCCAAGTGGGGGCTCCAGGGCGCCCATCAGGCGGAAGTCAATCTTCTGAGTACTTTTGATGTCGTTATAAATGCGCATGGAGCGGATGCGTTCGGTCTTCTGGGAGACATCCGTCGCAATGGTGTCATCACGGTGGCTTATTTACATCTATTCGACCAGTCCCCATCTGGTATAAATTGGGGGCACCCTGATTTGGCTATAGCTTATGAACATGCTGTTGACATTATGGCTGGCTGCTCGGAACTGATTTGTACGCAGTTGCATGCTGAAGGCGTTCCTGTTGGCAAGTTGGTGCCTGTGCCGAACGCGGCATCGCCATTTCTCGCACAACCTCTTTTGCGCCCCATCAAAAAAGCAGACGAAGACAAACTTAACATTGTGTTCCTCGGGCGCTTAGATGTGCAGAAGGGCCTGCTGAGGCTTGAAAGCGTTTATAATCAATTGATCGACGATGAACGAATGCATTTTCGTATTGTTGGAAAATCGATTATCAACAACGCGTCTTCACAAGCCCTTTCCTTCAAGGCCATTGAGCCGCCCATTTATGATTCCGCTGCCCTGGCGAACCTATATGAATGGGCGGATGTGCTTTTGTTGCCGTCGAACTACGAAGGTCTGCCACTGACAGTTATTGAGGCCATGAAATATGGCGTCATTCCTATTGTTACCGATGTCGGCGCTAATAGTGAAGTGGTCGTGAACGGTGTAAACGGGTATATCTTTGCTTTAGATAACTATGTCGAGAAGACTGTGGAAACCTTGCGCCGCTTGAGCACGAGCAAGGATCTGTTATATAGCTTGTCCCAGCAGGCGGTACTGGATACAGAGGACCGTACTTGGGAAAAAGCAATTGCCGGCCTTGAAGGCCGAATCCGCGGAATGATTGAAAAAAAGAGAGTTAAACGTCTATCACCGCCTCTCGGATAACTCTGAAATTCCAGTGAAGCCCGAATGTTGCGGTGGCAGGGCAGGCGCGGCTTTCAATGCTGGGAATGTGATCGGGAGAAGGAAATGCTTGCGCATGAGGACTAGCATCATGTGGCTGGTATGTAGAAAAAAGTGTGCTGTGTCGTCCGTACAGATGGTTCCATCACGATAGCGCGACAAAATTATAATAGGTTTTATATGAAGCTTGGGCTTGTCCATTTCAATCATGAAGACAGAAATAATCTGACTGTATGGCAGGATATCCGTAAGTCGTCTTGGAAGCCGAATTACGGTGATATGTTGGTTTGCGCCTCGGTAATCAGGCAGGTCGAAGGTGCTTCACAAGGGGCTCGCATCGGCTTTGGCGGTGTTCTACAGACTCAAGTCGATCGTGCGATCGTTCGCGGGTCCACTTATCTACACGAGGCCTTCGATTTCGAGGCCGCCAACAAGACCCTCGACAGCATAAACGCACCATTGGCTATTGTCGGCCTCGGTGCGCAAAGCCCGGTCATGGATCCGACTTTTCTTGATGACAACGAAGGCGCAAAAGGATTTATCGCGCGACTGAACGAAAAGTCCGCGAGCATATCGGTGCGTGGTGCGTTTACCGCTGAAGTCGTAGAGCGGCTCGGCGGGAAAAATATCCGGATCACGGGCTGCCCTTCGTTGTTCTATGCAATGGCCTGCCCCGTGGTTCAGGTGCCGGAATTGCTCAAGATGCCGCAACGTTCCATGGGCATATCCATCCATTCCGGCCTAATGAAGAATATCTTCTGCCACGCACCGCTCGAGGCGCGCGAAAAGCACGGCAAAGTTATCGCCTGGGCGATAGAGAACGCTGCGAACGTTTCGATCTTCGAGCAGGGTGTATTGCTGGAATATGACGTTGCCGATCACACTCTCAGCTTCGAGGAGCGCCGCAAGGCCGCCGTACAAGTCATCGAACGTATCGGAGCGCAGGAACTTTTTGCGCCAGAAGACTTGATGGCGCGCATGGTGAGCGTCAAGAGTATCGAAGAATGGTTAGCTAAGGTGCGCGATGTCGATGCAATTATCGGTTTCCGTTTCCACGGCAACATGGTTGCTCTATTACAAGGCAAGCCCTGTTACTACTATACCTATGATTCGCGTCTGAAGGAGTTTTGCGACGTCTATGGCCTGCCCCACCAGGATGTTACCGGGCCGTGGGTGGACCCCGTAACGGCTATGGTGGAGTATAACTGGGATGCGGCCAACAAGCGCATGGCCGGGCTGTTCGAGGAAATGAAGACCTTCTATGCAGAAAATGGCTTCGTAACGATGTTCGATAGAATTATCGTTTAATTTCTTCTTAGGCTGTAGTTTGCAGAATTTATAAACTACAAATCTTAGGCGATTATGATGAAATTAAAGCTTTCTACCGGAGCTCTTAAATTGCGACGTTGCCCCTTGATGTTATCCAATCTTGAGTTCGCTCGGGCGGTTGGTTTTTCCGTTTTGGATACTGGTGGGAGCGTCGGTGACCGGCGCGGAGCTGTGCGATGAGCGCAGCGCCAGGTCACTACGACGCGGGTTGAAATTGCGGGCATACTCGGCCGGCGTCAACCAGCCGATCCGGGAATGTGGTCGTTGGGTGTTGTAATCCGTCCTCCAGGTTTGAAGTACCGCTCAGGCATGAGCCAAAGACGTGAAAAGCGTCTCGTTGAGCAGCTCATCTCTCAAACGCCCGTTGAAGCTTTCCACAAAGGCGTTCTGGTTGGGCTTGCCCGGTGCGATGTAGTGCCAACCCACCCGGCTGGAATCTGCCCAGGACAGGATGGCATTGCTGGTGAATTCCGTTCCATTATCGCTGACGATCATCTTGGGTCGGCCCCGCTCAGCAATGATCCTATCGAGTTCGCGCGCGACGCGGCCGCCTGACAGCGATGTGTCGACGGTGAGTGTCAGGCATTCCCGTGAACAATCGTCGACCACACACAAGATGCGCAAGCGACGGCCGTCAGTGAGTTGATCCGATACAAAGTCCAGTGACCAACGCTCGTTCGGCGCCATGGGCAGCAGCATGGGTGAGCGTGTGCCCATGGCACGCTTACGGCCACCGCGGCGCCGCACGGTGAGCTTCTCCTCCCGATACATTCGGAAGAGCCGTTTGTGGTTCACGACAAAGCCTTCCCGCTTCAAAAGGACGTGGAGGCGGCGATAGCCAAACCGCCGGCGTTCGGTCGCCATAGAACGCATGCGTTCGCGCAAGGTGCCGTCGTCACTATGCCTGGAGGCATAACGAACCGTCATCCGGCAACATGAAATGACCTGGCACGCCCGTCGCTCGCTCATCTCGTAGGTGGCTTCAAGATAAGCAACAGCTTCCCGCCGAGCGGCGGGCGCTACCATTTTTTTCCAAGCAGGTCTTTCAACGCGACATTGTCCAGCATCGCGTCGGCCAGCATACGCTTCAGCTTGGCGTTCTCATCTTCCAGCGACTTCAGCCGCTTGGCCTCAGATACTTCCATGCCGCCGTACTTGGCCTTCCACTTGTAAATGCTGGCGTCGCTCACGCCGTGCTTGCGACACAGATCCGACACCGGAACACCGGTCTCGTGCTCCTTCAAAATCGATATGATCTGCTCTTCTGTGAATCGGCTTCGCTTCATTCTCTGGTCCTCTTTTAAGGCCAGAGCTAACTTTAAACTGGATTAAATCCCGGGGGCAACGTCGCGGTTTTCTGACGATAGAAGACGATACTGCTGCGACAGGTTGCTGTGACAGTAGTTGACTGCGATATAGGGAGATTGTTTTAAGGTCTTGGTTTTGGACGATAAATCGTCACCAAGAAGCCTAATGGTGCCCAGGAAAGGACTCGAACCTTCACGGCCGTTAAGCCACTGGCACCTGAAGCCAGCGCGTCTACCAATTCCGCCACCTGGGCACTTGTCTTAGGTGGTAGTCTTCACCGTTACCGATGAAGGCGGCGACCTATAGGGGCAAATTTTTCGCGGGTCAACGATTTTAATGACGGTTTTTACAAAAGTTTTTAATCACGCTTCAATAATTGTGCAAAACTCAATCATCCGACTTTATCGGCCCCAATTTATAGCTAAGGCCAATATAAAGGTTGGGTCCGCGGAAAATAACTCGTGTATCGTCGCGCACCTGTACCGTCCGGCTTATATTTCGGTAACGGCCGGAATCAAAGATATTATAACCATTGGTGATCAATTTCAGGCGTGGAGATAATTGATGGCTGTAGGACAGATTTAACAAAGTATAGCCTGATTGAGTCCCTTGAGCTGAGAGGGTTCGTCCATATGATTGCAAACTTAGCTGTATATTATCCGGCTTATAGGGTTTGAAGGTAAGGCTAGCCTTGCTTTCATAAGACATGCCGGAATTATGCGTTTCCATTCTCTCGAAGTTGGTTTCCAGTTCGTTATAAAAAATATCTGCGCTTAAGCTGTAGCTGATCTTTGACGACAGGTTTGCATCCAATGACAAGTCCAGCCCGCCCGCTAGGCCCTTTCCGGCATTTTCGCGTGTCGTGACCAGAACTGTATCCGAAACGAAATAGACGTAATCCGTCAGCGTGTTTTTACTGCGCCGGTAATAAAGCGTGGCCTCGTAGCTGAAGGGTCGGGTAGAATGGTTATAACTGGCTTCAAAAGACTGAGTTTGCGATGGCTTGAGATACGGGTTACCTATAAAGATATCCTGGCCGCCTGTATTGGTGGTCAGAGGATTGAGGTCATTCGCCGTTGGCCGTTCGATCCGTTGGCTGTAACTGAGTTTGATGCCGTTGGCCTCAGAAATATCCCTACTAAGGTAGAGGCTCGGGCTCCATTGTGTGTCGGAAGTACGGGTGTAGGACTCCAGGCGACTCTGACGTAAGTCAGTTTGCATGTTTTCTACACGTATTCCACCCTGAAGAGTCCAGTCAAAAACCGGCGCCTCATAAGTCGCATAGGCAGCGCTTAAAGTCTGGTTTATCAAAAAGCGGTCAGTTTGGCTTGTGTTTGTAGTTTCTGCGCCTGTGGCAATATCGATGTCCAGGGCGTAGTTATAGGATTGATTGCGATTGCTTTCGATATCGAAGCCTGCCGTCCACTGCCGGTCACCAGAGAGGGGAAGTACGTAATCTCCGCTCACATTGTCTGTTAACTGCCGGTCGTTCCGACTGAGGTCGTAGGCCCTGACTAGTGCCTGGCTATCCGGGTCATAAACCCGGTAATTGCGCTGGCTGTAGGGATCGACCTCTTCATGGCGCCAGCTTATATTAAAGCTTTCTCCCTCCTTAAGTCCCTTATGCTTATAGGTCAGGATCAGGGAGGCTGTATCCTGGTTTTCGGGCCCGGATGAACGCGTAATCGTGTCATCACTCAGTTGGCCCTCAGCATTATAAATTTTGATGCGATCTTCAATGTGACGGGTGAAGCTGCGTTGCGTAGCTTGCCCCGTCAGGCTCAGATTATCCTTGTCTGAAAGAGCATATGACAGGGCGGCATCCAGGGTGACCATGCGAACATGATTATGGACCTGATAGTCTTCATGCATCAGATTTTGCGTATTGCCATCGCTGTCGAAGTGAGTTCGGTCGGCATGGCTGATCATCAGGCGCCCGTCTTCGCGCAGACTGAGCCCGCCATTCAGGCTGAGCTTGCCCAGATTCTGACTGCCGCTAACAGATGCATTGTAATGCCCGCTTTCTCCGGCATTTAGCGTTAGCTCGCCGGTCCCGCTTCGCTGTTGCGATTGCTTTGTTACTATGTTGATTATGGTGGCGCTGTCGGAACGGAACTGGGCGCCAGGATTGGTCACGACCTCAATCTTGCTGATTGTATTTGCCATCATGGATTGCAGGCTGTTTGCGCGGTTGCTGCCCGTAAGCGCCATTACCGGTTTGCCATCCACCAGTATCTGAACCGCCCCTTGGCCGCGCACCGTGACATTTCCATCCGGCGTGGCATTGACTGACGGCAGGGTGTTGAGCACATCGGCGACCGTGCCCGATGACGTCTGAAGGCTACCCTTCAGGTCATAGACCGTACGATCAGCCTTATAGACAACCGGAGGCGTTTGGCCGGTGACGATGATTGTAGTCGTGGCTGTATCCGTTTCGGCTGGCAGGGTTTCCCTGGCTTCAGCTTTGGGCTGGTCCTGCAGAACATGTCCCTGAACGGCCGTCGTGATGAACAGTGCCGAGACTGTAAAACCGCCTGAAAGTCCGATTATACGCGGCGCCATCACTCCTCCGTTTTGACCTCGCGCGAACCCCGTCACCGGACCGTTGATTCGTAATGCCCGTTTTCGAATACGCAAACAATGGGAATTCCCTTGAAAGGCAAGTTTCGCTAAAACAGTTTAAGATGTGTTGTTAATATGCAAAATTTCAACCAAAGCGGCAATTTCTTACCGCCACATGGCGATTTTTGCGTTTACTGAAATTTTATAATTTCGAACACCTTGCCTATGGGTTTTTTGCACGTGTGGTTCTTTTGTATCATTTGACTGGGGAAGTTCCAAAAAAATGGAGGCGGCAATGCTGCAAACCTACCTGGGTGCCTTGATCCAACAGGGCTCACTCACGGTCCGCATCAATCCGAACAAGACCTATCATTTCGGCACCCCCATACCGGAACGGCCGGATCTCGATGTTGCCATCTGGATTAACAGCCCATGGACCGCCTTCAAGATCGGCCTGCACCCCTATCTCTATTTCGGCGAGGCGGTCATGGAGGCCGATCTGATTGTCGAAAAGGGCAGTTTATGGAACCTGATCGAGCTGATCGGTCTCAATCTGCGCCATGCCCCTGATCGCGGTTGGCTGTCGCGCCTGCTGAATGGCATAAAACGCTTCATGCCGGCCCATTCGCGGACAGCATCGCGCGCCAATGTGGCGCACCATTATGATCTGTCTGAAAAGCTCTATCGTCTGTTTCTCGACGAGGACATGCAGTATTCCTGCGCGTATTTCCAATGTTCGCAGGCCTCTCTGGAAGAAGCGCAGATCGCCAAGAAGGACCACATCGCCGACAAGCTCTATCTCTCGCCCGGCCAGAGTATACTGGATATCGGCTGTGGCTGGGGCGGCATGGCCCTGCACCTGGCTCAGCAGGCCGGGGTCAATGTCACCGGCGTGACGCTTTCGACCGAACAACTGGCCGTGGCCGAGCAGCGTGCTCTGGCGCCGAGCGTCAATGCTCGCGTGCGCTTTGAGCTTTGCGACTATCGTGAGGTGACAGGCCTGTTCGACCGCATTGTCAGCGTCGGTATGTTCGAACATGTCGGGCAGGCCGGTTTCGACGGCTATTTCCAGACCGTAGCCGAGCGGCTGAAGGACGACGGTGTGGCCCTGATTCACACCATCGGCCGTCGTGGCAAGACCGGCGGGCGTTCGGCCTGGCTCAACAAATACATCTTCCCCGGCGGCTATATTCCCAGTTTATCGGAAATAACAGATTCGGTGGAGAAATCCGGTCTTTTCATCACTGATATCGAACCCCTGCGCCTGCATTATGCCGAAACCTGCCGGCACTGGCGCGAGCGCTTCCTGGCGCACCGTACGGAGATCGCCGCCCTCTATGACGAGCGCTTCTGCCGCATGTGGGAATTCTATCTTTGCTATTGCGAACTGGGTTTCCGCTATGGCGACCTGATGGTCTTTCAGGTGCAATTGGCCAAGCGGCTGGATACCCTGCCGATCACGCGCGACTACATGATGCCGCAGGCTTCAGCCCGCGTCGCCGAAGACGCCAGCGGCGAAGCGCTCAAAAGCCTTGCCCGTCTCGACCAGACGGCCTGAGGGGGCGAAATGCGGGCGAAACAGCGCCACGGTCCGGCGCGGATTGAAATCGCGCATTGGAATCCGCACCACATCTGACGCGCTGTAGTACTCCGGCACTGTGAGGCCAGCCCCGGCCTCGACCATGCTGAGCGCGCGTTCATCCTGCGCCGTTCGGTAGACCAGTGGCGGCCTTCAAGGTGCCGATCCATGTACTATGAGGTGCAAGGGGCATCCCTGGTATGCCTCGGCCCGCCTGTGGGATGACGGTGTCATCGACCCGACCGATACGCGCCGTGTACTCGGCCTGGGACTTTCCGTCGCATTGAATGCCTACGTTTTACCCACCAGTTTTGGTGTCTTCAGGATTTAACCCCCGAAAGGAAAGCCTCATGCAGGATATCACCGTAGATGCCGACGAACGCGGCGTGGTCCGCGTCACCCTTAACCGTCCCGCCATTCACAATGCTTTCAATGAGGGTATGATCGGCGAACTGACCGACGCCTTCGCCGACCTCGGCAATCAGGACGGTGTGCGCGTCATCGTTCTGGCCGGAAATGGCGCCAGCTTCAGCGCCGGGGCCGATCTCAACTGGATGAAGCGCGCCGCCGAACAGGACGAATATGCCAATCGTGAAGACGCACAGGCCCTGGCGAAGCTGTTTGACACAATCAACACCTGCCCGAAGCCGGTGATCGGGCTGGTGCAGGGCGCAGCCTTGGGCGGCGGGGTCGGACTCATCGCCTGCTGTGATGTGGTGATCGCACAGCCGGAGGTCAGCTTCGGCATGACCGAAGTACGGCTGGGCCTGATCCCGGCGGTCATATCGCCCTTCGTCATTGCCAAGATCGGCCAGTCCGCTGCGCGGCGCTACATGCTGACCGGCGAGCGCTTTACCGCTGCCGAGGCCCTGCGCATCGGTCTGGTTCACGAAGTCAGCCCGGCGCTTGAGGCCGAGGGCGCGAAGATCGTCGAAGCCCTGCTGGCCGGCGGTCCGGAGGCCATAAGCGACGCCAAGGATCTGATAAACGACATCGCAAAGATGGACGATAAGGCTGAACAGACCGCGTATCGCATCGCCACGCGCCGTGCTTCGGATGAAGGCCGCGAGGGCGTGACCGCCTTTCTCGCCAAGCGCAAACCCGGCTGGTTGACCTGATGTTTAAGCGCATCCTCATCGCCAATCGCGGGGAAATCGCTCGCCGCATTCTCCGCACCTGTAAACGGATGAATGTGGAGACCGTCGCGGTCTATTGCGATGTCGATTTGCTGCGCCATGGGTGAGGCGCAGTCCTGTCCCTAACAGGCCGCAATGCCATCAAGCCAAAAAAGACGCGAAGCCTTCTTCGAAAAATGCCGAAAAATGCTCCGCGTCCACAGAAGCTGTGTTGTGTCTGTCAGCTCTTAGAAGAACTTGTAGGTGACGCCGAACAGATAGCTGGAACCGTATTTTTCATAGCGCAGGATATGATCCTGCTGGCCCTTGCCCTAATAGGTGTAGAAGGGCTCGTTGCTCAGGTTCGACCCAGAGACGTTGAGCGTCAGCCCATTGAGCGGACCGTCATTGAAGCTGTAGCTGATCTGGGCATCGATCACGCTTTCGGAATGCACCCAGGTATTACTCAGGCTGTTGGTGTAGTCAGGCACTTCACCAAGGAAGTCACCGCGATAGCGGTTGCTGATCCGCGCCGAGAAGCCATGCTTTTCGTAATGGACCGTGGTGTTCATGACCTTCTTGGAAAGACCCGGCACGTCATAGGCATTGGTGCCCGACGGGTTGATGGAACTGTCGTTGAACGAGGCGCTCCAGATCACGCCGAAGCCGTCGAGCCACGGTGTCAGCAGTTCGCCCGGCACAGAGACCGTCAGTTCGACGCCCTTGATATAGCCGCCATGGCCATTGGCCTGGGCCGTCGTCGTGCCGATACGGTTGGCGTCGGCATTGGCACAGACCCACTGGCCGTAATAGGGGCTCTCTTCGTCATTGTCGATGACCTTAATCGTATGGGCCGAGTCGGAGTAACAGGCGCTGGACAGGGCGACACCGGTATAGTCCTTGGTCAGGGTCTGGCTGTAGATGAAGGTCGTCAGATCCTTGTAGAAACCGGCAACCGACACGTAACCCTTGCGCCCGAAGTAATGCTCGATCGACAGGTCATAGTTGTTGGCCTTCCATGGCTTCAGGCCCGGGTTGCCACCGCTGCCGCTCCAGTAATAGGCCGTGGTCCCGTTGGTATAGGGCGACGTATTGACCGTCGAGGAAGTGAAGTAGCCGTCCTTGTACATGGCCAGGGCGTCATAGGACACCATGCCGCCGTTGTTGCCCAGGAAGTCGGCATCGGTGGTGCCGGTGCGATACTTTTCCGGAATGACCGCTTGCGAGGCGCCATCCGGCAGACCGAGATAGCCTTCCTTGCCGTCCTTGTCCTTGGTGTGCTCGGTATGGTCATAACCCACCAATATATCGCTGAAGAAGCCCGCATGGAACTTGCGTGTCGCGGCCAGTTTGATCAACTTGATTTAGTCGACCACATGCGGCACCCCCACATAACCGGCGCGCGACGAGGCCAGCGGACCACCCCATCCGTCCGGATCGGTCAGGAAGATGGTGTCGAAGTCGGAATAATCGATCTGGCTTGAGATATGGTCAGGCCGAACCCTTCCTGCGAGAAGTTGACCGTGTCGGTCGCACCCGAACCGCTGGCGCCGGTGCCGGCGGTCGATTCGACCTGGATATCGGTGCGGTCGGCCTTGGAAGTCGACAGGTCGGCCGTCAGCGACCACTCGTCGTTCACATCGTAGACCGTGTTCCAGCCGAAGGCATCCAGCTTGGACTTGCGCTGGTTGACATAGTTTTCCATCACGGTCTTGACGCCGGTAAAGGTACCGCTGGTGACGAATTCGTCATCGGTCGTATAGCCTTCTTCCAGGTTGTTGGCGCCCCAGGCCAGCAGATATTCGAGGCGGGCGATACGCTGCAGTTCGTCGAAATCCGAATGATAGGTATCGAAGGTCATGCGCAGATTGTCGGTCGGGCGATATTCCAGCACGCCCATATAGCCATCGCGCTTCAGCACCGACGAATCGACCGCATCCTTTTCCCCGCCGGTGATCAGCAGGCTCTGATCCGCCGTCGTATCGCAGGCCGAACAGGTCGGATAGCCCCAGGATTCCTTTTTCAGGGTCTGATAGGGTGACTCGTTATGGGCATAGCCCAGGGCAATCCCGACCTTCTTATTGAAGAACTGATCGATATAGGTCGCCGAGAAACGGTTGCCTGTATTCTTCATTCCGCCGATGCGGGCGTCTTCGCTGTTCTGTTCGCCGCGCGCACTGACGACGAGGGCGCGCTTGCCATAGGCCAGCGGACGCACGGTCTGCAGTGCCGGCAATACCCTGATCCGTCATGCCGGCGTTCGGTGTCTTGTAGACCAGGACCTGCGAAATCAGTTCGGAAGGATACTGGTCGAACTCGACGGAACGGTTGTCATTGGTCACGACCACGGTGGTCGTTTCATCGGCGGACGTCGTGGTCGTGGTGGCAGCCGCATCCTGGGCCATGACGGGGACGGCGAAAGCGCAGGCCGTTACAATGGCCACGGTCGCGCCACAGGTCAGCAGACGCGTACGCGTCGCGATTTGACCCTTGGAATTACGCATTAGGTTCCTCCTGGTGTTGCGTTTCAATCTTCAACGCGTGTCCTGTTCTTGTGTGCAGGACAATCGCCTCAGACATCTCAACCCTCACGACACTCTTTTGGCGTCTTCACAGGAGGATTTTCTGAAAGATAATTTTGATTTTTCCTACATTGGTTTGGAAAATGCCGTGATTAATATCAACCGGAAAGATTCTGTTTGGAATTATCAGTTTATAATAGATCATTTTGCTTCGAACAAAAAAGACACAACTACAAGCAATACAAAACTTAATTTGAAAAAAATAGATATTCAGAAATTAAGATTTGCGCAAAACGAATTATGGACAGGGCAAAAAATGAGCCTCTCACTTGGAAGTTTGCTGCTTGATGCAGATAAGATTAATTTCAATACACTTGATTTTAAAATCCAAAATGCTGGAAATGGATAAGCCGTTTTTCAGTATGATGAACTTTAAAGGATTGCAGCCGCAAAAGAAAATCATTCATTCAAAACAAGAAAAGAAAGGCAAAAGCCTGTATTTCAACAGCGCAGGAATACGTATATCTTTGGATAGCCTGCAATTGATCAACGGCGATTTTGTAATGATGCAGCACGACAGCAGCTATAAACCTTTTCCTGGTTTTGATGCGGAGGATCTGCAATTTCATCATCTTAATTTATCTGCCGGGAAATTCTTGTTTAATCAGGATACAATTACTGCAAAACTGGCCTTAAGCACAGTGGAACGAAGCGGCTTGGATATTAAGAATTTATCGGCCGACTTCAGGCTTACGCCGAAAATAATGGAATTTAATCATTTGGATTTACGTACTGCAAACAGTCATTTGCCGCACGACTAGACTGTCACAATGAAGTTCGGCGATTTTTCCAAAGACAGCAGAGCAACTTTACGGACAAAGTAATATTGGATGCGCACTTCAATGATGCACAGGTAAACAGTGATGATATCGCTTACTTCGCGCCCGATTTAAAAACATGGAAAAAGAGATGGAATGTTTCAGGGAAAATATTTGGGAACCATTGCAGATTTTAAAGTGGCCAATATGTCGGTAAAAGACCAGGACGGGATGATTGCTTCAGGAGAATTGACAATGCGCGGTTTGCCGGAAATTGATACAACGCTGATAGATGTTGAAAGCCTGAATGCAAATGTAACGTACAGGCAATTGTTGCCTATCGTTCCGCAATTGAAAGAAGTTACCAATCCAAACCTTTCCGCTTTAGGCAATGGCCATTTCAAAGGTTATTTTAAAGGAACAATCCACAGCTTTGCACTCGGTGGAAATATGCATACGGCTTTAGGCGCAGACTCGCTGCAATTAACTATGACGCTGCCTGAAAAAGGAAATCCTACATACAAAGGAAGCATTGCTACCAATCAGTTTAATCTCGGCAAATTTATCGGCAATGACAGTACGCTCGGCAACATTGCTTTCAAAGAGAAAATTTGATGGCGAAGGGTTTGATATGAATTCAATGAAAACCTCTGTAAGCGGTCATTTCGATCGGTTTGAGAGCCATGGGATATGGATATTCTAATATTGATGTGGACGGAGTAATCCAGAAAAAATTATTCAGCGGAGATCTTAAAATAGACGATTCAAGCGCAAGCCTTATTTCAAATGTTGCGATTGATTTCAATGGCGATGTTCCTCATTTCAATGTGTTGGGCGATTTGCAAAACCTTGACATGCAACGTGTAAAACTTGTAAAAGGGAGAATGGTTTTAACCGCGTTATTCGACCTGAATTTTTATGGAGATAATATTGATAATTTTATCGGTACTGCGAAGATATTGAATGTATCTTTAGTCAAAGATTCTTCAAAAATCAGCTTTGATTCTTTAACTGTAAGCGCTTCGGTAGATTCACAGCAATTAAAGATTTTGTCTGTCATCAACAATTCGTTTGGGTATACATAAAGGGCAATATTCGATATTAGACCTGCCTACAACGTTTCAAATTTTTTTAAGCAATTACTATCCGGCAGTATTTAGAAGCCTTCTCAAACGCCGAAAGACCAGCACTTCACGCTCGAACTGCATACAAAGGATTTTGATAATTACGCAAATATTATCGATTAAATCTTAAACGGCTTGGACAGCGTTACGGTAATGGGCGCGATCAATTACCGAAGACTCGGGTATCTTCTACTCTGGATGCATCGGTTCCGTATGTGAAATACAAAAATTACAAACTTCAGAATACATTGATTGAAGGAAACGGCAACCTTTCAAAAATTGATTTTACGGGGTAAGGTAGAGAAGTTTTATTTGAGCGACAGTTCATATTTTCCTAATACTACTTTTGAGCATCAGTTCCAATAACAACATATCTTCCATTCAATTAAATACAGGTTCGAATAATGCCATAAACGAAATTAGCCTCGCTGCAAACGTGTATAATCTTGACGATGGTGTGAAAATAAATTTTCTTCCGTCGTATTTTATTCTGAATGATAAGAAATGGAATCTGGAGAAAGAGGGCGAATTGGTAATAAGAAAAAATTTCACCTCTGCTAAAAATGTAAAATTTTCGCAAGGCTTTCAGGAAATTACGGTAGAAACATCGAAAGGTATCCGAGATACAACCATGAATAATCTGATCGTAAAATTAAACAAAGTAAACATCGGCGATTTCACTTCGGTTTTCGTTCCGTCGTTACATGTCGAAGGCCTGGTAAGCGGAAGAGTTACGATGATCAATTTCTACGGCGATTTCAGTATTGCGGATAGTATGAAGTTTGAGCAGCTTCGTTACAACGGAGATTCTATCGGCAATGTAAATCTGAAAGGTTTTTATTCCGGTAAAACGAAAAAAATATACGCTTCACTGCCGCTTCGGAAAACGATAAATATGATTTTGATGTAAAAGGAAATTATTCGCTGAACGATTCATTGGAAAACCCAATGGACATTGTTATCAACATGAAGCAAATGCGCATCAATATTCTTAACCAATTTTTGAATACCATTTTGGAAATATTGACGGCTACGGAACAGGGAAAATTGAAATCGTTGGCAAACCGAAAAGTTTCCGCTTATTGGGAAATGCTGCATTATCGCACGCAGCAATGGATGTGCTTTATACAAAAGTGCGCTACTACATAGATACCGCAAACTTTACATTTACCGATACCAGTATCAATTTGGAACGTTTACGCTTAAAGATAAATACGGCAATACGGGAAAACTTCTCAGAGGCACTTTATATCATCGTAGCTTTAATGATATGAGCTTTGATTTTGATGTAAAATCGGATAAGATATTAGCGGTAGATACGAAACCGGCAGACAATCCTTTATTTTATGGTTATGCAGTTGCGAAGGCTGAGTTTATTTTGAAAGGAACGCAAACCAATATGCAAATGACCATTTCTGCTGCACCGGCAGATAAATCAATTGTTAATATAGTTACTCCTAATACGACTGCTACCGGAACAGCAAATTTTATTGTATTTAAAAAGTACGGAAAGCCAGTTAAGGATAGCAGCGCGCTGCAAAATGCAAATATAGATTTGCAACTAAACCTTACGGCAAATAACAAAGCAACCATTAATGTAATTCTTGATCCTTTAACAGGAGATGCGATTAGCGCTACCGGAAACGGAAGTCTTAAAATTCATGTGCCGCCTACAGGCGATATTACCATGAAAGGAAAATATAATATTGAAAGCGGTAAATACGATTTCAGTTTTCAAAGCCTTATTAAAAAGCCTTTTTATTTTCAGGATGGGGATGATAATTACATTGAATGGACCGGAGACGCGGCCAATGCAAATCTTCATATAGATGCACGTTACACGGCGCAGCAAGTAAGTTTAAGCTCTTTGTTAACTGCACAATCAAGCATTTCTTCCGCCACAGGAATGAACGATGTAAGAGGCTATCGCGGCGATGTGTATGTAATTGTACAATTGCGCGGCAAACTGCTAAAGCCGGATATCGGATTTAAGTTTGATTTTCCCGTTGGAAGTTCCGTAGAAACCAATCCGGATTTTAGAGTGCTGCTCCAGAAAATGACAAGTGATGAAAATGAAATGCTGAAACAAGTTGCGTATCTGATAGCCTTTAATTCTTTCGCACCTTACGGGCAATCCGGCGGCAACTCTGCAAACTTTACCACAACCGGCGTAAACACAATTTCTTCTTTGATTACAAATGAATTGAATAATATTTTCTCAAATGCACTTACCAAAATTACCGGAGATAAAGGCTTAACATTTGAGGTAGGAACGCAATCTTACAGCAGTTCAGAAATATTGGGACAAGGCGGCTCAGACAAATGGGACCGGCAAAACGTAAATTTCAGGCTCATGCAAAGTATTGCGAACGATAAAATAGTTTTTGTGATTGGCGGCAACTTTGATTTTGGAGTGAATGGCGGACAATCCATATCGCAATCAGGCGGCGCCTTTTCTCCGGATCTATCTGTTCAATTTATTCTTTCACGTAACAGGCGTTTACGTGCGATTGTTTTTAGCCGCAGCAGTTTGAGCGGCATTGGGGCTTCTATAGGCAGGCAAAACAGATATGGTGTAAGTATTTCCTATACCAAAGATTTTGAAAAGCTTTTCGGAGGAAAGGAAAAGTTCCGGGAAATAAAAACTGCCGACAGCACAATGAGCATCAGTACAAGCGAGGACTATGATGTGAATTAAATTCTTCCGTTTTCCATTATTTTTTTTATAATGGTTTTATCAAAATTATATAAGACTTTTGCACACAAATCAGGCAGATGAACAAGCCTTATTTCATGTGATTTATAAATTCATTTGTGACTGGATAAAGTAATGAACACAAAAGCCTTTGCAGCAATATTAGTTGCACTTTTTATACCGATTACAGGATACTTTATTTTAAAATATTCAAGCGCCCGCGCAATAGATATTCCGCATAAATATCTGTTGGATTCTGTTGTGACCAAAACCAAAAACGGAAAAGTTTACAACGATAGTGTTTGGCATACCGTACAAAATATACGTTTAATCAATCAGTTTGGCGATACAGTTAATTTGTATGATATCAAGAACAAAGCCATTGTGATGGATTTCTTCTTTACCGGCTGCGGTTCTATATGTCCTACGCTCACACGGAACATGCGGATGATACAGCAATCTTTCGAAAAGGGAAGTAAAAATATTACCGATGATGCTGACGGGCCAAACCGCGTGCAGTTTATTTCTATGTCGATAGATCCTTTACGCGACAGCGCCGTGCGGTTGAAAGCGTATGCCGATAAATATGGAGCCAATAACGATAACTGGTGGTTTCTTACAGGCAGCAAAGATTCTATTTATAACTTTATTTTTGAGCAGCTTAAAGTAGATAAATACAACGATACAATCCCCATCAGTCCGGAGTTTCCGCATACCGGCCGTTTTGTATTACTGGATCAGGATTTTCATATTCGCGGATATTACGACGGACTGGACACGACAGAAGCTTTACCAAAACTCGCCCGAGACATCGGAACACTTATGGTGGAGAAAGATCCTCAGCATCCGCAGGCATTGCCTTTTGATCCTTTGGAAATGGGTGTTTTATTTGCAATTGCTGCTATTATTGTTTTTATAATGGCAGGAATAATTTTTAAGAAAAAGAAGATAAAACCATTAGATAATTTATAAAATATTTTCTGTAAATGTTACAGGCGACTATTCAAAAAAATGATAAAAAAGCAAAACGTTTAATAGCCATCGTATCTGTTGTGATTTTCGGTGCTGTGGTAATATTGGACAGGCATATTATTCAACCAAAATTTACGCTGTTCAATGTTCATTATTTTGCGTTGGTAAATGCAGTTATCAATTCCATTGTTACATTGTTTTTAATTGCGGCACTATGGGCGGTAAAGAGCAGGAAGTATGTATTGCATCGCAATCTTATGTTGGCCGCTATGTTGCTGTCTGTATTATTTTTGCTGTCGTATATATGCCATCATTTATTTGCCGGCGATACATCGTATGGAGGCGAAGGATTTATTCGTTATGTTTATTATTTTATACTTTTTACGCATATAGCATTGGCTGCCATTATGCTTCCTTTTATTTTATATACAGCCTATCGCGGTCTTACCGGAGATTGGGCAAAACATAAAAAAATAGCGCGTTATACCTGGCCTTTATGGCTGTACATTTCTGTAACCGGACCGATAATTTATTGGATGATTGCACCATATTATCATTAGAATTGTATGTTGTAAACGAAAAATATTTATATCTATAAAGAGCAATTCACTTCTAATGTGAATGGTTTTATTATATTCAAATTAATAAACCATATTCATATTTTCCAATGCTTATAATCTCGCTCAATCTCTTTTCTTGCTGTAGTTTTTTACTTGCCGTTGTATGTACTACAAGCCATGTAAAATCTGGACAGATCATGTTTTAAATATATGGATACTATTGCCGTCCGATAACCAAGATCTCATATCAATCTCAGCCAGATACAATTTATAAAAAAAATTGTGCAAGCAAATGATTGCGCATATATTTGCAAGTAAATACTTGCATTTAAATGGAAATAAGACGAGATATTTTTCAGGCAATCGCTGACCCTACAAGACGGGCAATAATTTCACTTATTGCATTGAAGGCAATGACACCAAACGCCATTGCCGAACACTTTCACACTTCACGACAAGCAGTTTCCCAGCATTTGCGGATTCTGACGGAATGCGAACTGGTAAGCCAAACACAACAGGGGCGTGAAGTTTACTATCAGCTTTATGTCAATAAAATGAAAGAAATAGATAAATGGTTGAATCAATTCCGAAAAATTTGGGAAGACAAGTTAGATAACCTTGAAAAGTATTTAGCAAAAATTCAAAATCAAAAAAACATTGGCAAGCAAAAAAAATAATACAAATGAGAGACAATTAAAATTCTCAAGATTGCTTGATGCACCTGTTGAATTGGTATGGGAAGTTTGGACAAATCCTGAATATCTTGGAAGATATAAAACAAAACGTAGAAAAATTGTAAAAGTATTTATCACTTTTAAACAATAAAAAATGAATCCGAATTTATTATTTGACTTTACTGTCAACAAAGAAAACAACACAATTGTTGTAAAACGTGAATTTGCTGCAGACCTCGAATTGGTTTGGAACGCATGGACAAAACCCGAACATCTTGACAAATGGTGGGCGCCAAAACCTTGTCGTGCAGAAACCAAATCGATGGATTTTCGTGAAGGCGGACATTGGTTGTATTGTATGATTATTCCCGAAAATCAAAGACATTGGGGCAAACAGGAATATGAAAAAATTGTGTTGCATGAAAATTTTTCAGGCACAGATGTTTTTTGTGATGAAAATGGAAATTCAAATCTGGAGCTTCCAAAAGGCAGGTTTGAAAATGTGTTTAGCGAAACCGGCGGGAAAACGCTTGTAACAATTATTTCAACGCACAACAGCTTTGAAGATATTAAAATGATGATTGAAATGGGCTTTAAAGAAGGCTTTACGATGTCGCTTGAAAATCTCGATGAATTATTATTAACATTAAAAAAATAAAACAAAATTATATGACAAATTAAAAAAATTACTTGTAAAGATTTTATCAAACGAAAAAGCCGTGGGTATTGAAATTACAATGCTTCACCCAAATTTATACCCTAATGGAATCTACATAATTTTACAAAATTTTATTGAAATAATTAAAATAACAAAGCTGCTACTCAAAAGGGTATAACAATATTCTGTAATTAACTTAATCAGTTTCTTATTTATACAAAAAAGCGACCGAGTAGTTTCGGCCGCTTTATTCTCTGAATACAAGTCTTGCTAAAAAATTATACTTAATGGTTAGTATCTTCTTTGCCTTGTGTATCGGCATGTTTCACATCAATCTTTCGGTAAGACCATCTGAAAATCAGTGGAAATACCAATAAAGAAAATACCATTGCACAAAGAATGCCGCCTATTACAACACGAGCCAAAGGCCTCGAACTTTCGGAACCGATTCCCGTAGAAATTGCAGCGGGTAATAATCCGATCGCCGCCATTAACGATGTCATCACAACAGGGCGAACCAGTGATTCCACACCTGTTTTTATAGATGTATATAATGGATTGCTATGCCGTTTATAAGCTTCCATGTTTTGTTTAAATGCAGTAATCAACAGCACGCCTTCTAAAATACATATACCAAATAGCGCTATAAAACCTATCCCCGCAGATATGCTGAAATTTGTTCCTGTAATCAATAAAGCGCCAATGCCGCCGACTACAGCAAACGGAACGTTGGTAAATACAAGACCCGCATCTTTAAAATTGCCGAACATCACAAATAGTAACAAGAATATCAATAATAAACTGATCGGTACAACTTGCGCCAAACGTTTTTGCGCTCTTTGTTGGTTTTCAAAATCGCCTTGCCATACCATGTTATAGCCTTTCTTTAAATGAATGGCTTTGGCAACTTTAGCCTGCGCTTCTGCAATAGCGCTTCCCATATCCCGGCCGCGAATAGAAAATTTAACCGCAGAATATCTCTGATTATCATCTCTGAATATAAGGCAAGGCCCTGTCTTGTACACGATATCGGCAATTTCTTTTATAGGCACTTGCGAGCCGTTCATGGATGGCACCAACAGATTTCCGATATCATCCGAACTCTTTCTGAACTCTTCGGGAAAGCGGATTCTTATATCAAATTTTTTAATGCCTTCGTATAATTGCGTTGCAGCTTTACCACCAATGGCCATTTCAATCGCGGCATTTGCATCTGCGGTGTTTACGCCATATTGCGCCATTTTGTTTTGATCGAGATTAATGTCAAGTTCGGGCTGTCCCAAATTTTTAATCACGCCCAAATCTGTAAATCCACGAACAGTTTTTAATTGATCGTATATTTTGTTACACTGATCTTCCATATAATTCAAAGAATCACCGAACACTTTCACGACAATAGAACCTTTAACGCCCGATACGGCTTCTTCTACATTATCCATAATCGGTTGAGAAAAGTTCAGATCCGCACCCGGCACAATAGACAGAGCCTTTTGCATTTGATCTATCAATTCATCTTTTGTAATATGTCTTTTCCAATCTTCTTTCTGGTACAGCGCTACATCAAATTCTATATTATAGAAACCGGTAACATCGGTGCCGTCATCAGGGCGGCCATTTTGAGAAATCACACGTGTAACTTCCGGAAAGGTGGCTATAATATGCCGCATTTGATTGGCGATTTGTACGGATCTTTTTAAATCTATGCTGTACGGCAAGGATGCACGAACGTACAACGAGCCTTCGTTTAATTCAGGTAAAAATTCACTTCCCAAAAATTTAAATGAGTAGAACCCGATAATTACGAAAATGCCGGCGCCCAATAATACCAATGGCCTTCTGCGGTAATTGAAAGTAAATACCCCCATGATAATTTTCGTGAAGAAAATGATGATCGGGTTATGCTTTTCCCTTACATTCTTCTTCAATAAAATGCTTACCAATACAGGTACTAACGTTAAAGTAAATATCAATGCGCCTAATAATGCAAAGCCCAATGTCCATGCCAGCGGCGAGAACATTTTACCTTCTACTTTTTGAAAAGAAAAGATGGGTAATAATGCAGTAATGATTATTAATTTGGAAAAGAAGATTGCTTTGCCTAATTCAGCGCCTTTATTTTTCAGTATACCCAATTTTGCCCTTTTATTAAACCGTTCCATTCCCAATCCATGTGCCTGAGCATCCAAGAGTACAAATAATCCCTCAACCATGACGACAGCGCCGTCAATGATTATACCGAAGTCAATTGCGCCGAGCGATAATAAATTTGCCGACATACCTTTCAGCTTCAGGCATATAAATGCAAACAACAATGCCAATGGAATAATAATGGATACTATTAATGTTGTGCGCCAGTTAAACATAAACAACGATACAATCAATGTAACGAGTATAATGCCTTCCGTTAAGTTGTGTAATACTGTGTGTGTGGAATAATTTACCAGATCCCGCCTGTCGTAAAACGGCACAATCTTTACATCCGGCGGCAGTATTTTTGAATTTAATTTGGCTATTTTATCTTGTAAAGCAGCAATTACTTTATCCGAATTTTCTCCTCTTCTCATTAATACAATTCCTTCAATGGCATCAGGGTTATCAACATATTGCCTTACTTTTCCAGTATCTACTGCATTAGTACGGCCTACGGCACCCAAGCGTGGCAGGTTGGATATAGATACAGTTGCCACATCTTTTACTAATACAGGCATTCCTTTAACTGTTTCAATAAGAATATTATTTATCCCGTTGATATTGCCCAGTAATCCGATGCCTCGCACTACATAAGCCTGATCGTTTTTTTCTATGATATCGCCACCGATATTAATGTTGCTTTTAGCCACGGCATTATAAACATCCAATGGCGAAATGCCTCTGTCGCTAAGCTTTCTCGGATCTACCTGAATTTCGTAAGTCTTTACCATGCCGCCGAAACTCACAATATCTGCAATGCCGGGAACCGCGCGCAATTCTCTGTCTACCGACCAGTCCTGAATGGTTTTTAAATCGCGCGGAGTACGGGTTTTGCTTTCCAAAGTATATCTGTAAATTTCACCTGTGGGGCCTGTTGGCGGCTGTACATTCAGGCTGGCGCTTTCCGGAATATCCGCATTGGCCAATAAATTATTTACCTGTATTCGCGCATAGTCATCTGTAACATCGTCATCGAAAACTATATTCACAACCGATAATCCGAATATGCTTGTAGATCGTAAACTTGCTTTTTTCTGCACCGGATTCATGGCTATTTCGAGCGGAATGGTTACAAATTTTTCTACTTCTTCCGCACTGCGGCCCGGCCATTGCGTAATGATCTGCACCGTTGTATTTGTAACATCGGGAAAGGCTTCGATAGGCATTCCTTTGAAAGTAACGACACCCCATATTGCCAGCAAAATGGTGGCAAAGAATATCATGTACTTATTCTTTAAAGAGAATGCGAGTATCTTTTTTAATACTTTATTCATCCGTATATTTTTATTTTTTTATTCTGTAGGAGAGAACCTCGCTTTCTATTTTTTCCCGTTAAGAAAAAACGCTTCGCCCGGTTTTATACTACTGATTTTTATAGTGGTAATTTGATTTAAACATAGAGAAAGGAAAAATATTTTCTCTGCTTAACTATTTAATTGCTGGTAAATCAGCAACGCTTCGGTAGCAATAATGTGCTGCCCTTCCTGAACGTTACCACTTATGAATGTATTGTTTCCTTTTGTTCCGATTACTTGCACAGGAACTATTACTATATCCGACGGACTGTTATAAATCAATACATAATTCTGATTATCTGCAAATACCAATGAACTTGAAGGAACCGCTAAATATTTTTTATTCTCGGAATAATCTACACTTACGCTTGCAAACATTTGCGGCTTTAATAAGTAGCCGGGATTATTCATTACTATTCTTACTTTCATCACACGGCTGTCAGGATCAAGCACGTTCATGATTTTATCAATCTTTCCGCGAAAGATTTTACCCGGATAAGAGAGCGTAGTAATATTAACGCTATCACCATTCTTGACATAAGAAATATTGGATTCATAAACGTTTGCCATTACCCAAACCGTATTCAAATCAGATATGGTAAACAGGTTGCTGCTGTTGTCAGCACGTACGGCCATGCCATCGTTGATATTTCTTTCTACCACAAATCCGGAAATCGGCGCACGCAATACATATTCTCCGGTAGAAGAACCGCCATTGTTTTGCAATATGCGTTTTGATTTTTCCAAATCTGATTTGGCTTGTATGAATTGCTGCACGGCATTTACGCTATCCACCTGCGAAGCCAGTCCGCTTTTGTACATGCTTATCGTTTTTTCTTCGTTTCGCTTGGCTATTTGATAGTTGCTTTCTGCATTAACCAAATCGCTGCTATAACCCGTTACATCAGAGCTGCGAAGTACAGCCAAAACATCTCCCTTGTTTACATAATTTCCCAAAACTCCCTGCACACTTTCTGCGATACCGCTTACCATCGGATAAATTTTAACCACATGGTCTTCGTCATAATCCACCTGGCCTGTAAGTGTGATGGTATTTGAATAATCAAGGTTTCTTACCGAATCGATAGTAATGGTTTTTAATAAAGAATCCGGCAGCACATATTTCTCCGGCGCATCTGCTGTTTTGGTTTCGTTGCTTGAACAACTTTGCAGTAATATCAAAATAGATAAAACGCATAGAAAGTTCGGAATACTGTATTTAATCTTTTGCATTCTGCTTTGATTTATAATGAACATTTAATTATTTATAATCAATTATTATTTAATAAAAATTACTTCCGCTGTAAAAATTGATGGCTTCGAAAACAGTCATACGATTGATCTGCAGATTGTTTGTCTGTAAAATATTTTCTTTATAAGCATCATAAAAATCAAGGAAATCGAGCAGGCTTATATTGCGAGCGCGGTAGTTTTGTAAAGTAGCCTGTTGCAGTTTTTTAAAATCACCTTCGAAGTTTTGGTCGCGGCTTCTGTAGAGATGATCGTAGGAATTTGCTTTTACCAATTCATTGTAAATATTTTCCTGAACATTTGCTTCTACATTTTGCTCGTTTACTTTAGACAATTCCGTTACAATTTTTGCAGAGCGTATATTGCCTTGGTTACGATTAAAAAATGGAAGGTCTATTCCTAAGCCTAAGGCAAAATTATTCTTCACAAATCCGGCCTGCTGGTCATAGCCTACATTCAGATTCAGATCCGGAACGGCCAATGATTTCTGATAGTTGTAATTCAGTTCATTAATCTGTGTATTCAGCTTGGCTATTTTCATGTCAGGATGATTCTGTAATGCACTGTCTACAATGGTTTGCAACGGATACTGATTGGGATTTAATGCCGCAACACGTGCTTCATCCACCTGAGGGAGAATAAACGCACCGAAAAGATGAAGTATGATTCGCACTTCACTTTCCTTATCGTTGATTTGATTAATGATATCATTGTATTCAGATTGCAGACTGTACAGCTGCGCCTTTACGCGGAGCGCTTCTTTTTGTGATACGTTGCCTTGTTGCAATTGCTCGTCAAAACCTTTTGTAAGCGCATTTAACGAATTGATTTCGTCTGTATATACATTCGATGATTTATGTAAAAAATAGATAGTGTATAAATCTGTATGCAGCGTGAACTTTAAAGTTTGCAATAAATCCAGAAACTGTAACTGGGACAATTGTGTATTGGCTGTTGCCAGTTTTACCTGCTTATTCCTTTTGCCCGCAAGGATTATTTCCTGTGAAAGCTGCGCCGTTACCTCACCTTTGTTGCCAAATGGAAACCAGTCTTTGGTTTGTGTATTGTATATCAAAGAAGTAGCTTGCACATTCGGATTGGGATATATTTTTGCCTGCGCTTCCAAAGCTTTTTGCGCACTGATGTTGTACTTCTGCGCGAGCAATTGTAAATTATTCCTCAAAAACATCGCGTCCGCACTGTCTATAGATATTTGTAACGTATCTGCCGTAACCGTACTTTGCGCTTGCATACTAAACGGTATTGCGATAAGCCCACACCATAATGCTATAAATCGCATCATTTTAATCATGAATAAGAAATTAAATTTTATAAAAGTTATAAAAGCAAACAGAAAAGCTATCGTACAGAGAAGATAGTTTTTCTTATTAATCTAATTAGGAAAAGAAGATAATAAGAGGCTTATTTTCCTAAAAATATCACGCAACATTGGGAGGTTCCGGATATATTTCCGCATAATAAAGCGAATAAAAAGGAGATCGATAAAGAGAGTAATTTTTATTACTCGTATAGATAGTATATTTTGCTTCTTGTGTAGAATGAGGAACGAAAACCTGATATGGAGCTTTTATAAGTTTATTTGTATTTTTCGTATGGTTTCCCTTGTGTTCGGGAAATACATTTTTATGAACAAGCATTTCTTCCATTACATACTCAACAAAAGAATCTATTTGGTTTTTGTTCAATACTGTATTGCCGGAACTATCAATTGACTGTTGTATATATTCGCTACCATACACGCTTAGATTCATTACCTGAATAGCGATAATGAATAAAACACAACGGGAAAGATATATACTAATTTTTTTCAATTTATTTTAATCTCTAACAAATATATAAATACCTGCTAATTAAATTCCCTGTTGTACAACTATTTCAAAAAAATAACATACTAACAAATGATAGAAATTTTATGATAGGTAAGGAAACTTATACTTCTGTCAATAATATTTTATTTACAAATTTTCATAATTCGTATTCAAATTCAGATTTGTTTTTTCTGCGGCTTCTATAATGGAAAAATCCGAAAGTAGCAACGCCTTTCCTTTCTTCACACATACATTATGTTCAAAGTGTACGGAAGGCGATCCGTCGCGCGTTTTTACCGTCCATCCGTCATTTTCCGTATAAACATTTCTTTTGCCGAGGTTAATCATCGGCTCTATTGCAATTGTAAGATTTTCCAGCAATTTCAATCCTGTGCCGCGTTTTCCGTAATTGGGAACATTCGGCTCTTCGTGCATCGTTTTTCCCAAACCATGCCCAACGAGTTCGCGCACCACGCCGTAGCCGTGCTGCCTTTCGGTATAATCCTGAATAGCAAAAGCAATATCTCCGATACGATTGCCTGCAACGGCTTTTTCAATGCCTTTGTATAAAGATTCTTTGGTAATTTTTACCAATTTCAAATGTTCTTCCGGCGCTTCGCCCAACACAAATGTATAGGCATGTTCTCCTACATATCCATTTTTCGTAATGCCCAAATCCAGTGAAACAATATCGCCTTCTTTCAATTCCGTTTTGTTGGGAAAGCCGTGTACCACCACTTCGTTTACCGATGCACAAATATTATACGGATAACCATGATAGTTGTGAAATGTAGGAATACCGCCTTCATCCAAAATCATTTTTTTGCAATATTCATCTATCTGCAAAGTGGTCATACCGGGCTTTAATATCTTTGCCATCTCAGCAAGAATGCGACTGATCGTAGTTGCATTTTGCCGCATAATTTCTACCTCTTCGTTGGTTTTATATTTGATCATTAATGAAAAATAATTCGTTTATTAAAGCCGCAAAAGTAGTTCAATTACAGAGAATTGTTTATCAAAGAAAATCAAATTTTTAATTGCCCTGTTAATCGGATATCATCTGATGATGCGCCGATAAGAATATCATATTCTCCTTTTTCAACGTTCCATTTTTCTTCGCTCGTCCAGTTTCTTAATTGTATTTCGTTAAGATAAAAGGTAACAGTTTTTGTTTCTCCTGCTTTTAAACGGATCCGTTCAAATGCGCGTAATTGTATTTTTGGGCGAACGGCAGATCCGCTTTTCTGATGAATATATAATTGCGGCACTTCGTCGCCGTCAATATTACTTGTATTGGTTATGGAGAAATTAATTTTTACAGCTGTTTTATTTGCAGCGCTGTTGTTTTGAACAGATAGATTCCGATAGGAAAATGTACTATAACTTAATCCGTAACCAAACGGGAACAAAGGTGTTGCTTCTTCTTCCACATATCTGTGTTTCGACGGGCGCTGGTAATTGTAATAAACCGGCAATTGCCCAACGCTTCGCGGATAAGAAACCGGCAATCTGCCTGCGGGATTATAGTCGCCGAACAATACATCAGCGATCGCATTACCGCCTTGTTCGCCGGGATACCATGCATTTATAATTGCAGGAATATTGCTTGCAGCCCAATTCAAATTTAACGGCCTTCCTTCAATCGTTACCAATATCACAGGCTTTCCTGTAGCTGCTACGGCTTGTAATAATTTGTTTTGCAAGCCCATTAAATCAAGCGTTGTTCTATCATATCCTTCGCCGCTTTCCATATCACTCAACGGCTGATTTCCATTATCCGATTTCACAACTGCCGCTCCCGTATTTTTATAATCCGTTTTGAAATCTCGTGCGCTTGAGCCTCCTAAAACTATGATGGCAACATCTGCATGCTGTGCGGCTTTCACAGCTTCATCAATATGGTTAAAATTTGTATCGCGAATAGCACAGCCTTTTACATAATTGATATTTGCATCCGGCAATTTATTTTGAATTCCTTTCAGAACAGTAATCACTTTTCCCGCCTGTTGCGGTGCAGAATAATCGCCAATTTGATTATAAGCATTATCTGCATCCGGACCTATGACTGCAATATTTTTTATATTTTTAGAAAGAGGCAAAAGATGTTTATTATTTACAGAATCGTTTTTTAATAAAATAATCGATTCGGCTGCCACTTGCCTGGAGACAGTTACATGGCTTTGTTTATGAACTGTTGCGTTGGCATCCGCTGTATTAGCAAACGGGTTATCAAACAATCCTAATGAAAATTTAGCATTTAATACACGGCTTACTGCGGTGTCAATATCTTTTATGGATACTAATTTTTCCTCGAAAGCTTTCTTTAGATTATTGCCAAACCCTGTTCCTCCAAGATCTGCATCAAGTCCGGCTTTTATAGCCAAAGCCGCGCCTGCTTCGGGCGTTGCAGCCACATTTTGTGTACTGTATAATCCATCAATACTTCCCAGATCGGAAACCGCAAAACCGGTAAATCCCCAATCTTTTCTCAAAATGTCGGATAATAAAAATGTATTTCCCGAACAAGGAATTCCATCTATTGAATTATAAGAAGCCATTACAGATTTTGCGCCGGCTTTAACCGCCATGCGGAAAGGGTATAAAATGTTTTCAAGCAATTCTCTTTTGCCAAGTGTTACAGCGCCGCCGTTTTGCCCGCCGTCAGATATTCCATAAGCCGTAAAATGTTTTAATGTACTGATAGCTTTATATGGGCCGTTTTGCAAGCCTTTTACAAAGGCAACGCCCATTTCGCCAACTAGCTCAGGATCTTCTCCAAAAGTTTCTTCAACTCTTGACCAGCGCGGTTCCCGGGCCAAATCGAGAATAGGCCCGTAAATGATATTGCTTCCCAGCACACGCGTTTCGGCTGCAATTATTTCTGCCATTTGGCGAATCAAAGCCGTATCCCACGTAGATGCCTGACCGATAGCAGTCGGGAAAACAGTTGCTCCGATGGCCATTTCGCCATGCGCACCTTCTTCAGCCAACAAAAGCGGAATATGGTTTTTGGAATGTATGACTGCAAAGTGTTGTAAAGAATTGGTAGCTTCTACCGCTTCAGAGATTGTAAGGCCGTTCAATAAAGAAATTTTAGTCCAGGGATCGGCACGAAGTGTTCCCCATAATGTACCCGGAATTTGCGGAAAATTTTTAAACTTCTCGGATGGAAATACAAGGTTGTTTTTCTTAGTGTACATTTCCCAGCCAAACAAACCTGATAACTGATTTATTTTTTCATCAACGGACATTGAGTGAAGAAGAAGTTCGATTTTTGCATTGTATGATGTTGTTGCCGATGAATAGTTTTGCGCTTTGGAAAACAGAATAAAAAAAATTAAAAACAAGAATAAATAAATTTTTCTCATTACAACTTCATTTGCCATAAAGATAATCATACATCCAATATAAAAGCCTGCGGAAATTTGTCCTGCAGGCTTTTGAAAATTTAACGATGAAATTTTTCTTAATAATTATTTCACGATGAAGTTCGGGAAATCACTTGTTTTTTCACAGCCCACTTGTGTCATTACCTGTCTTAATTGATTTTTAAGAATAGTAATAGTATGCGTGCCGCCTTCTTCTCCTAAAGCGCCTACACCATACATAAACGATCTTCCCATAAAAGTAAATTCAGCGCCGGCAGATAATGCTCTTGCTACATCCGGGCCCGTTCTCATGCCGCTGTCGAGCATTACTTTTATTTTATCTTTATATTTCAATACTCTTTGTAAGGACACTATCGACGGCTCGGCTGCATCCAGTTGCCTGCCTCCGTGGTTGGAAACAATAATGCCATCCAATCCGAGTTGAATTACTCTTTCGGTATCTGCTTCGGTAACAATTCCTTTTATAACCAATTTCCCTTTCCATTTATCGCGCAATGCAGCTACTTTATCTATATTGAGTTTTCCATTAAATGTTTTGTTCATGAACAAGCCGAGATGGTGCATGTTCATTCCCTTAGGGATATAAGGTTTCAACGTTTCAAATTGCGGAGTGCCATGCATAAGCGTTCTCAAAGCCCAACGCGGCTTTCCCATGATTTGTATAAGATTGTGCAAGGTCATTCGCGGCGGAATGGATAATCCGTTTTTGATTTCTTTAGCTCGATATCCGAAAGACGGAACATCGCTTAAAATAACCAATACAGGACAATGCGCGGCGGCACGTTCCAAAATTTTATCTCTCAAATCGTCTTCTTGGGGATGATATAACTGAAACCACGCACGGCCTTGTGTTATTTCACTTATTCGTTCTATTGAAGCAGTAGAAACGGTACTTAAAACAAAAGGAATATTTTCTTCAAATGCAGCTTTAGCCAGTATTTCAGGCGCATTCGGCCATACGATTCCCTGCAATCCTACGGGCGCAATACCGAAAGGCGCATCGTACACATGCCCGAATAATTCCGTTTTCATATCAGGCACATTATTCCCCGAAAGATAGTAAGGCAGCAATTCAACTTCTCTCAGCTTAGATGTATTTCTGTCAAGATTAATTTGTTCGTTGCAGCCGCCATCAAGATAATCGAACGCAAACCCCGGAATCTTTTTCTTTGCTTTGTTTCTTAAATAATCAATGTTGGGATAATTGGTATTATATTTAGCTTTCATTCGTATGATATTTTTTTTCCAGTTGTCGAATGGAATGCCTTTGGCTAATCATTGCTTTAAATATTAAACAACTTATGGGCATTTCATAAAATGATAAATTCGCGCCAAAGTTAATTTATAATCGATATGTCGATTATACTTTTTCCTGTTTTAATGCAGAATAAAATTTCAGGTCTATAATATCGTTCGGTAAAGGGCGTTCATTCCAATATGGATGAATGGATAAAGCCGTACCAAGCGCAGTGGCTTGCGCCATCGATGCTGCATAAACTTCCGTTTCAGGAAAAGATTTTGCCAATAAATGCATAAAAATATCGTTCTTGCTAAAGCCTCCGTCAACAAATATTTTTCTTGTATTTCCTTCCTGTATAATTTGTTTTGTGGAGATATATTGTTCAGCTGCAATTTCTGCCATGAGTGCATGATAAGCTTCTCTTTCATTCAAAAAATTGCTCAATGAAATCCCGGCAAATGCAGTTTTTGTATTATCGCTTTGCCCGATGCCCATACGTTTAACTTTATCTACGATTGCTTCATCATAATAAATATTGCGCAGCTCAGGGGTTTTTATATTAAAATGTTGGGCGATTCTTTTAGTTTCCTGTTCATGCTTATATCCTGCAAACAACCGGGAAGCTTTTATAGGCGTGCCTTTATAGCTCAAATAACATAGACCGTGATTGTCAATATCATTTTGCGTTAAAACGGTTTGATTAAACGGATTTAAACTGATGCACCAGGTTCCTGTAGAGATAAGTATAAACGGCTCATTGAAATTTGACAAGTAAGGAATTAATGCCGCAGAACTGTCGTGCAATCCTACACCCACACTATAACCGTTTTGGCCACTGAAACTTTTAACTATTTTATCTGAAGGAAAAATCGGAGGAAGTTTCTTATCGAGTTGTTCTTTATAAACCCAAGCGTGATAATCTTTTTTTTGAAAATCCCACAAATGCGTATGGCAGCCGATACTTGTAATATCGGAATAATAAGCGCCGGTAATCAGTGAACTCAAATACTGCGGCAGATGAAGTGCATAATTAATCTTGTCAAAAAGTTTTGGTTTTTCATGTTTGATACGGTACAGCTGCAGACCGGAATTTAAACTTCCCGAACATGGGGAGGCGGTTTCCAAAGCCAATAAATCTCTTCCGCCGTAATGGGAATAAAATTTATCTTCCAATTCTTTCGGATAAGGTTTTAAGTAGTTGTAAAGCGGCGCCACCGGTTTGCCGTTTTTTCCAATATAGACAAAGCTTGCCCCATATGTACTTATGTTTAACGCGCGTAGATCAAATTGCTTTTTGTGCAATAATTCGGTTATCGCATCCATCATAAACTCACGAAGGCTATTGATATTTTCGCAAGGAAAACCATCTTCATCAACCGTTTCGGGCAATGTATCCGATTTTTCATAAACGATATTATAATGCTCGTCGAAGAGAAATATTTTTTTATTCGTTTTGCCTATATCAAAAATTGCGGCTACCGGTATTTTTTCCATGATGCTACAGTCCTGTGGTTTGAGAATTCGCGCCTCTTTCTTTAATTAATTGCTCTCTTATTTTCAATTCGCGGTACAATCCCAGAGGGCTTAATGCGCCGCCGGATTGCAGCCTTGCTTCGGCAACCAAAGGACGAACATCGGTTCTGAAAACGTTTTGTAAAATCTCCTGAGCCTTTACCACATCACTGTTTTCTCTCGCTTCTGCCAAAGCTTTTTTATCAACAAGCAATGCTTGCGCATAAGCAATCATAATAGCTTCTACAGATTGCAGAAGATCTTCCAACGGATCTTTTACATTGTGCGAAGCATCAATCATCCAGCCTAAATCATTCGCATGATTCATTCCACGCGCATCCATTCCGTCAACCAATTCATTAAATATTAAAAATAACTGATAAGGCTTTATACTTCCTGTGGTAAGATCATCATCGGCATACTTGGAATCGTTAAAATGAAAACCGCCGAGCTTTCCTTCCATTAATAACAGAGCAACAATTTGTTCTATATTAGCATTTGCTAAATGGTGTCCTAAGTCTACTAATGTGTAAGCTTTCTTTCCCAATTTACTTGCAAACAAATAGGATTGTCCCCAATCGCCTACAGTAGTAGAATAAAAATTGGGTTCAAAGGCTTTGTATTCTACAAAAATTTTCCAATCTTCCGGAAGAGCAGCATAAATCTCTTGCAAACTTTCCAGTGTATTTTCAAATGCTTTGCGAAAACTTATTTGGCCGGGAAAACATGAACCATCGGCTAACCAAACTGTAAGCGCTTTAGAGCCTAATGCTTCGCCATGTTTTATCACTTCGATATTGTGTCCAACGGCTTGTTTTCTTACAGCTTTATCAACGTTTTGCAGCGAACCGAATTTGTAAGAATATTGTTGATTCGGTTGATCCTGAAAAGTGTTTGAGTTAACTGCATCGAATTTCAATTCATTTTGTTGAGCTACTTTTTTAATGGCATCATAATCTTGTGGAATATCCCAGGGAATATGTAAAGAAATGGAACCGCTATTACGATTAAGCGCATGCAAAACACCAACGTCTTCAATCTTTTCTTCCAATGTGCGTGGCGCGCCACCGAAATGAAAACGCCCGAAACGAGTACCGCCCGCACCTAATGCCCAACTTGGAATACCGATCTGGAAGGCTTTAAGCTTTTGAATAATTTCATCTTTACTCTCGATAAATGCAGATGTGTATTCAAATTGTTTTCGATGTGCTGATAACAAACTTTCGTTTTTTTCTTCTATTATTTGTTTAGCTATTTGCATAATAATTTTTTAAGGTAAATGAAAATTATTTTTAGTAAAAGGAGTAATTACATTTTATACTGAATTAATTTTTTAATAAATCAGCAAACTTTTACAACTTTCATATTCAACAACTTTCCTAATTTCTCAATTTTAGATGTTATATGTCCGATGCCAATAGCACAATGATGCGCCGGGCCATGACTATTCCATTCGTTTACAAATTTTTTTGCGCCAATTGAAAATTTATATCTGCTGTTTGTATTTCCAATTTGCAGTATTGGCCCATCAACAGATGTTGCTTCTGCGACGAGAAGAAGCAGGGTTCCATCATTTTTGTCTACTACACTTAATAGAGTAACATCTCCTTTTTTCACACTCATTTCAACAGAAACGCCCTTTCCAACTTTGCCATGATAAACTTTCAATGGGCGTACTTTTGTTTTTCCTTCTGCAATTGCAATATGTCCCGGGCCATCATGTCCCATTAAAACGATGTCATCATTGTAATCCATCGCATAATATTCAGTAAAAGAACCGCCTGCACCAAAGCTGTCCATTATCTTCATTGCCTGCGCATTTTTTATTTCATATTCACCGGCTACAGGAATTCCGGTTGCCGTCAATAAAGAATTACCGAGAATGATGGAACTTATTGTTTCTTCATTCTCCGGGTTTCCTGTGCCTTTGTAATAATATGCGAGGGAACCTAATTTGTATTTTGCTGCCAGCTTATCCAGCGCTACAGAAGTGATTGCTGCTTTTTTCATTTCCTCTTGAGCGCAATCTTGTTGCACATCAAATATTTGATAAAATAAGTCAAAGCGATTTTTCATTTCTGTTGCAGAAACTTCTTTTCTCAATGATGATAATTCTTCAACTTCAATCAATTCAATGTGTCCGCCAAAGTATTTATATTGAGTCGTAAAATCTGTATAAATGTCTAACATGCCGCTATAATAATGCCCCATACAACCAAGCCGATTATTTTGCATTATCTTCATCACGTTGGCGGCATCAATCCATTCTTCTATTTCTTTCCAGCATTCCTCTTCTTGCAGCATTCCTGTAATTTCATGAAAAGCAATTCCCGTCCTATTAAAAACATTTGCGATTTCAGGAACCGGACAGGCTGAGCAAAATGCCAGCCATTCAGCCGTCATTTTGGTTCTGTCATTCATCCCGTTGAAAGATTCATAATCAATCGAAGCCTCAGGCGAAAGATTTAAAATAATGACGGGGACTTTTGCGCGCTGAACCACCGGCAATACTGTAGATGATAAAGCATAAGTAGTAACATAAAGAAAAATAATATCAACATCTTCTGTCCGAAATTTTTTCCCTGCACTAAATGCTTTATCTACATTGTCAATTAGCCCTACATTAATAACAGAAGCATGAATTGCAGATATTTTATTTTCAACTTCTGATAAATAATTTTCCAACCGCAACTTCAAACCTGAAAATTGTTCCCAATAAGTTTCTAACCCGATACCAAACAATCCGATTTTTAATTCAGATTTTTTCATCTCTTTATTCTTAACATTTTACTTATCTGATCGATTGAACAAGATCATGATAATTTGTTACGGATTTTTTTTACCGGACAAAGCCCATAGCAACACCGCCATCAACATTCAAGATATTTCCTGTGGATTTATTTAATAATCCACCCACAAAGGCAAAACATGCGTTGGCAATATCATCCGGAAGAATGATTTCGTTCAACAAAGTCCGCTTTGCATAATAAGCCGGTAATTCTTCAACTTTGATTCCGTAAGCTTTTGCACGGCCTTCTGCCCAACCGCCGGCCCAGATGTTACTGTCTGCGATTACTGCATCAGGATTTACGGTATTCACTCTTATTTTATCGCCGCCCAGTTCGGCAGCCAGTAATCTTGTTAAATGAGCTTGCGCTGCTTTTGCAGAACCATAACCGGAATTGTTAGGACCTGCAACAATAGAATTTTTTGAAACGATATTGATGATATCGCCGCCGATATTTTGCTTGCGCAAAATCTTAACCGCAAGTTTAGAAACAAGGAACTGACCTTTTACTAATATATCATAGAGGCGATCCCATTCTTCAATACTATGTTCTTCAATAGATCTTGAAATGCTGATGCCCGCATTGTTTACCACAATATCAACGCCGCCAAAAGCCAACGCTGTTGCATTAAAAGCCTCTTCAATCGTAGCATTATCCGTTACATTTAATAGCGTGGAAGCAACTGCATCTTTGCCGAATAATTTTTTAAATTCTTGTGTTGCTTCATTCAATCTTTCTTCATTAATATCATTCAAGATTACACATGCTCCTTCCTGTGCAAATTTTTTAGCGATAGCTTTGCCGATGCCGCCGCCGCTCCCTGTTACTAAAGCTATCCTTCCGCTCAGTGCTTTAGGCTTTGGCATGCGTTGCAATTTGGCTTCTTCCAATAACCAATATTCAATATCGAATGCCTCTTGACGAGGAAGAGAAGTATATTCCGAGATTGCTTCGGAACCTCGCATTACATTGATGGCATTGATGTAAAACTCTGCTGCTACGCGGGCAGTTTGTTTATCTTTAGAAAATGTAAACATGCCTACGCCGGGATATAGAATTACCACAGGGTTCGGGTCGCGCATAGAAGGACTGTTATCGTGTTTGCAAGTGTTGTAATAATCAGTATACATTGCACGATATGCTTCGAATTGCGGCAATAATTTTTCCTTCAATGTTTTTACATCCGATAAATCTTCCGAAAGCGTAAGATTCAATACCAACGGGCTGATTTTGGTACGAAGAAAATGATCGGGACAAGACGTGCCTAAAGGAGCCAACCTGTCCAAATCGTTAGAATCGATGAACTGCAGCACACGCTCATCATCCGTGAAATGGCCAATCATTCTTTGTTTGGAAGAGCAGAATCCGCGCAGCACCGGCGCTAATGATGCAGCTTTTGACAATCGTTCTTCTTTTGGTAAGGCTTCTATTTTTTGTCCGCCGAAAACAGGCGCTTTCTTGCCAAGATTTTGTTCAATATATTCCGCACATTTTTCGATTACTTCCAAAGTGTTGATATAGCTTTCATACGCCGTATTGCCCCATGTAAACAAACCATGTGAGCCAAGCATTATGCCGCGTATGCCGGGATTATTATCCAAACATTCTTTCAATTTTAATCCGAGGTCAAAACCGGGACGTTGCCATTCTACCCAACCTATTGTACCGCCAAATAATTCCTCTGTAATCTTTTTACCGTCTTTTGCTGCGGCTATTGCAATAGCTGCATCGGGATGTAAATGATCGATATGTTTAAAAGGAAGAAAACCGTGCAAAGGTGTATCGATGGATGGGGCTTTAGAATCCAAATCATAAATACAATGATTGAAAAGTGCAACCATTTCATCTTCATATTTCAATCCTTTGTAAACATTTTCAAGGCTTCTTAGCCTTGAAACATATAATGCTGCCAGCCCGCTGCGTGTCAAGGTTCCAATGTCTCCGCCGGAGCCTTTTATCCACATGATCTCTTCTTCTTTTCCGGTTAATGGATCGGGCGCGAATGCTTTACATGAAGTGTTTCCTCCACCGTAATTGGTTAATCGCAAATCTGCTCCCAATAAATTGGAACGATAAATTAAAAGAGCCACTTCATCGCCTTCCAGCTTGGCTGCTTCTGCATCGTTCCACAGATAACTTACATGTTTAAATTGTGTTTTTGTTTCAGACATATTCTTATAGTTATTGTTTTAAATTGTTACTTCCAAATAATTTATACTTCAGATTCTCTGATGGGATTTATTATTCCTCAAAATCATATTTACCCGGATTTACTTCTTTTTTTTCTGAATATTTTCCGTCAGCAGTGGGTACATAAATTTCTGCTGTTGTTCCTTGCGGAATTTCAACATGGAGTTTTACTTTATTATCCGTGATATGCCATTCGGAAACAATAAGTCCATAAGTTGAATTATAAGAGCCTTTTGCCCAAGTAAGTCCGCCACCGATTAGTGGTTTAATAATAATCTTTTTATAGCCCGGTTCTGCAGGCTGTATTCCCGCAATATTACGATACATCCAGTTGCCGATAGCGCCGTAAGAATAATGGTTAAAACTGTTCATTCCCGGATTTTCAAAACTTCCGTCTGGCTTTTGTCCGTCCCATCTTTCCCATATAGTCGTGGCTCCATGCAATACCGGATATAGCCAGCTCGGATAAGTTTTTTGTAACAACAATTTATATGCAATATCACTATATCCGAATCTACTCAAAACCTCACATAGATAAGGCGTTCCCAAAAAGCCGGTGGTCAGATGGTCATCATAATCATGTACATTTTCTACGAGGCGCTTCGCTGCCTGCGCACGCAACTCTTCCGGCAACATATCGAACTGCAAAGCCAATACATAAGCCGTTTGTGTAGAAGAAACCAATCGCCCGTTCGGAGTAACATATTCTTTTAAGAATGCTTTTTTGACGGCGTTCAAAAGAGCGGTATATGTTTGCACATCATCGGTTTTTCCTATGACTTGCGCCGTATTGATGAGTATTTGAACGGAGTTGGCATAGAAACATTGCGCTATCAGATATTTATCGGTAACGGCAGATCTTCCATCATCATCATCATCGGGGCGATAAAAAAGCCAATCGCCAAAGTGAAAGCCTGTGCTCCATAAATTATTTACACTCTTACTATGCATATATTCCACCCAGGCTTTCATGCTTGCATATTGTTGCTTCAATATCTTCTCATCTCCGTAAACCATATACATATTCCATGGTATAATGGTTGCCACATCAGACCAGCCGGCAGAACCGGCATCGTTACCACCGAGGACATTCGGAATTACAAATGGAACTGCACCATCCGGAAGCTGGTCGGCGGCTACATCTTTCAGCCATTTAGAGAAAAAGTTTTTTACGTCTCTGTTATAAGCAGCCGTTAAAGAAAATACTTGTGCATCGCCCGTCCAGCCGAGACGCTCGTCTCTCTGCGGACAGTCGGTAGGCACATCGAGGAAATTACCTCTTTGCCCCCATTGAATGTTGTGTTGCAATTTATTCAGCAGCGAGTCGGAACATTCAAAAGTTCCGGAAGGCTTCATATCGGAATACAAAGCAACAGCCGTAAAATCTCCCGGCTTAATATTGCCAGGATAGCCTTCTATTTTTATATAGCGGAATCCATAGAACGTGAAATGAGGTTCAAATGTTTCTTCCTGTCCGCCTTTTAAAATATAGGTTGCCGTGGCTTTAGCACCGCGATAATTTGTATTGTAAAAATTACCGTTTTTATCAAGCACTTCTGCGTGTTGCAGCGTAATTTTTGTTCCTGCCTGCCCGTTTGCTTTTACAATTACCCAACCAACAAGATTTTGGCCGAAATCAATAACTTTTTCTCCTTTGGGCGTTGTTATAATTTTTACAGGATTAAATGTTTCGTGCTTTCTTACAGGTTCATTTTCTGTCGGAATAAGATTTGAAAAATCGTAGTCTACAATTTTTACGGAAGACCAATCGCGGTCGTTATAACCGGCATTTGCCCATCCTGTTTTTTCTAAGCGATCATCAATTGTTTCTCCATCATAAATTTCGGCAGATACAATACTACCCGTCGAGCTTCTCCAGCTATCATCCGTATTAATTGTTTCTTTTGTTCCGTCTTTATAAATAATTTCCAATTGCGACAGCAATGCAAGCGTATGACCATAATGATTTTTATTGTGCTCGCCCCAGGCCAGTTTGCCGCGATACCATCCATTACCAATCGTTATGCCGACGGCATTTTGTCCTTTATGCAACAGAGCAGCCACATCGAATTGCTGGTATTGTATGCGGTGCGAGTAACTTGTCCAGCCGGGTGTGAGATAATCATTCCCAACTCTATGTCCGTTGATTTCAGCTTCATACATTCCTCTTGAAGTGATGTAAAGAATAGCAGACTTTATTTCTTTCTTATCTTTCTTAGCAGAAAAAACTTTTCTGAAATATTGTGCGGCACTCGAATCGTCACTTTCATTATAGCCTATCTCAATCCATTTGGCATTCCAGATATGCGAAAGCGCCTTTGCATTTACCTGAAATAAAGTGAGCAAAAAAATAAATTGACAAAATACGAGCTTTTTAGTAATCATTTTTTAAAAGATGTTTATTTTATTGAATTACCATAGCCGACGATTAAAACGGACAGAATAATAAATGCTATTCCTGCAAGTAATGTAAAGAATGTTTTTCTACGGACGCCTTTCCATTCCTTCAATGCAATCCCCCATAGATTTGCTATAAGAATAATAAACGCCATGTGAAGTATCCAAGAACTTGCGCCGTTACCAAGCCTGCTTTCGCCCATTCCGTAAAAGAAAAATTGTAAGAACCATGTTGTGCCGGCTATTGCGCAGAAAACATAATTTTTGAGTAAAGGAGTTTTGGAATCAATATAATTTCCATAAGTTTTATTGCGTGCATTTAATATCATGCACCAGATAAAATTGGTAGTCAGCCCACCCAGTAAAATAATGATATAGGTAGCATTATTTTGAAATAAAAATTCGCCCTGATTTGCATGTGTCGATTTCCAAATTTCATTGGCTTCATTGGCCATCGACTTTCCTGTATCTATTCCAAAAGCAAAGCAAGCGCTTAATATTCCCGAGATGATTGCGACGATTAAGCCAAGCCCTATTTTATATTCTTCGGCTTTTTTGAGTTGAATATTTTTTTTCAAATCTTTATCTTTCATCATTCCGGCTTTGCCGCATACAACTATACCCATCACGCATATTAAAATGCCAAGCAGAATAATTTGTCCCCATTTATTTATAAATAAATCTGTAATGGAATCATGTCCGGCTGAAGGGGAAAAATTATAATATATAGAAGGAATAAGTGAGCCGAAAACAGAACATAACCCGAGAATAATGGTGCTGCCTAAGGCAACGCCTAAATACCTTACGCCGAGTCCGTAAGTGAGTCCGCCTATTCCCCATAAAATACCAAAAATATAAGTAATGAGAAGCGTGTGGGAATCTGTGTGAGATATGATTTCCTGAAAATTCGGGATTGTAATCCATGCCGCAAGAAAAGGAATAATGAGCCAAGAAAAAATACCACCGGCGATCCAAAGCGATTCCCAAGCCCAGCCTTTTACTTTTTTATATGGAATATAAAAACTTCCCGAAGCAAAGCCTCCCAAGAAATGATAGATTATCCCGAGAATTAATTGCATAGCTGACATTTCATAATGCAAATATAAACGCATGTTTGTTATCAACTATCCTGCACTGTCTCACATTGGAATTAAACTATATTTTGATAGCTGATTGAAAACGTTGTGCGATAAAGTATATCGATACACTAATATTCACTAATGTCTTTCAATTCTTTTTATCACTCATTTACATGCAGTGAAAATTTTAAGGATTGTTGGGGTTCCTGTGAGTATGTTTTTCCACCGTCTTTGCTGATGGATTCTTTTTCACTAAAATTATGTTTGATTATGTGGTAAACAAATCCATAACTTCCTAGTGTTGCATCAGAACGCAAGACAAAAGCATAGTGATCGTTTTTATTCACTTGCACATTGGGATGAATAACAATATTTTTTGCAGACCAACCGAGTATGTTTGAGTCAATAGACATCCTAAACAAAGACTCCTCCGAAGGAAAATTATTTGTACCGGTTTTATATACTTCAAAAATTAAGTTCTCGTTCGGATGGTTGTTTTTAAACAGTGGTATTACGATATCTTCGAGTTTGCCTGAACTTTTTACAGTAAAGCTTTGCATGTGTTGCACATTGTTGGCAATATCGCATTTTAATGAATAAATTTTTTCGTTTGATGTATCTTCCGTTACAAACCTATCAGCAGATTTATTCGAACAATCAATCGCCAATATATTTCCTTCTTCGTCAAATGACAGAGGCGTCCAGAAGTAATTTGCCAAGGATTCATTTTTTGCGCCATTGTTCCACAAATCGCTGCCGTATACATATAATGTATCGGCATTATATTTCAATACTGAAACAAATGACGGCTGACCACCGCAAGAATTATCATTTATTTTTTTTGCTTCTGACCACGGACCGAGCGGGGAAGATGCAGTCTTATAAGAAGTGCCGGTTCCGCCACAATAACCACAATTAGGATCGGAATATAAAACATAATATATTCCTTTACGTTTAAATAAACCCGGGGCTTCCGTTGCCCCGCTTGTTACGGATTTTACATATTCACCTGTTCCCGTTAAGTAATCGTCGCTCAGTTTTTCTATAACAATAGACCCTCTTGTTTTCCAGTCTGTATAGGCTAAATAAGCCGTGCCGTTGTCATCTACAAAAACATCATGATCTCCGTTGTTCAACCCCGGTGGCAAGCCTGCATTTATTGCAAGTTTAGGCTCTGCCATTTCTTTAAAAGGACCTATGGGTTTATCAGAAACGAGCACATGATAACCCGAAGTATTATCGTAGCTGTTTATCCATAGCACATATTTTTTAGTTTTTTTATTATAAACAACATGCGGTCTGAAACATCCGTACGTAGCACCATTGCATCTGCATTGCCACTTATCGGTATTCGCATCAAATAAGAAGCCTTCATCTTTCCAATGTTTTAAATCTTTTGAAGAATATGCTTTGAATCCGCAGAAAGCTGCTTTTTTATTTTGCCACTCAAAACCACAATCATAGCTTGTTCCATATAAATAATAAACACTATTGAAATATGCAAGCTTTCCATCGTGTGAGTCCACTGCATTTCCTGCGTTATCCAAGCGGACAATTTGCTTTCCTTCTTTTGTAAAGTTTACAAATTGCGCCGAGGACATATTCGCAAATATGCAACCGAGCAATAAGGTGAGGTAAATTTTCATTGAAGATAATTTGATAATGATTTTATTGCTTGTAGAAAATCAGCAAACCTGTATCTCGTCTATACCTAAAAGCATTCCCAGCTTCTTGATTTTTGAATAAATATGCCTAGGTCCATCGTGTCCCATTAATACAACGTCATCATTAAAATCCATTGCGTAATATTCCGTGAAAGAGCCGCCTGCACTGAAACTGTCCATTATTTTAATTGCCTGTGTATTCTTTATTTTATATTCTTCGGCTTTTTTGAGTCGTATATTTTTTTTCAAATCTTTATCTTTCATCATCCCGGCTTTGCCGCATACAACTATTCCTATTACACATATTAAAATACCAAGCAGAATAATTTGCCCCCATTTATTTATAAATAAATCTGTAATGGAATCATGGCCTGCAGAGGGAGAAAAATTATAATATAAAGATGGAATAAGAGAGCCGAAGACAGAACATAATCCGAGAATAATGATGCTGCCCAAAGCAACGCCCAAATATCTTAGGCCGAGACCGTAAGTAAGTCCGCCTATTCCCCATAAAATACCAAAAATATAAGTAATGAGAAGCGTGTGCGAATCTGTGTGAGATATGATTTCCTGAAAATTCGGGATTGTAATCCATGCCGCAAGAAAAGGAATAATGAGCCAAGAAAAAATACCACCGGCGATCCAAAGCGATTCCCAAGCCCAGCCTTTTACTTTTTTATATGGAATATAAAAACTTCCCGAAGCAAAGCCTCCCAAGAAATGATAGATTATCCCGAGAATTAATTGCATAGCTGACATTTCATAATGCAAATATAAACGCATGTTTGTTATCAAGTATCCTGCGCTATCCTGATTATTATTTATAGTTGAATCATAATAATTTGTCATATTATTTGTATTTTTGTATTATGTCGTATTCTATAGATTTCCGCAAACAATTATTTAAGATTAAGCGTCAGGAAAATCTCACATTTCAAGAAACTGCAGAAAGATTTGGTATTCCCATAAGGACGTTGTTTAGATGGCAAAAATGTATAAATCCTAAAAACAAAGCGGAACAAAACCTTCAACAAAAAATAGATATGGAAGCATTGCGAAAAGATGTTGAGCAACATCCGGATCATTATCAATATGAGAGAAGCGAGGAAGTTTGGGGGTAGGGCAAAGCACGATATTTTATGCCCTAAAGCGTCTGGGAATCAGTTGTAAAAAACGCTGTTTCATCCCAAAAGCAGATGAACTCTCCAGGCTTATCTTCCAACTTAAATTATTGCGCTATGAGCGGATCGAAAAAAGACCTGTTGTTTATTTAGATGAAAAAGTGGGTTTTCGGTAGATGCGCCCAGAGGAAAGTGGCTACAGCCAAAAAGGGAAGAAATGTTATGGCTGTAAAGACTGGCACGCAAGAGGAAGGCTAAACGCTATCGGAGCGATAACAAACTTCAAGCTACTCAATGTATGTTTATTTGATTGTAACATAGATGCCGATGTATTCTATGGCTGGCTTACACAGCAATTATTACCTGCTATTGCTCCAAACTCGGTTATTGTACTTGACAATGCAACATTTCACAAGCGGGATGATGCTTTGCGGGCTGTGCAAAAGCAAGGACATATTTTGGAGTTTCTCCCACCTTACAGCCCTGACCTTAATCCAATAGAAAAGAAATGGGCACAGGCCAAAAGTATCAGAAGGAAATTTGGATATACTCCTGAAGAACTTTTTATTTACACTGATTTATGACGGGTTATTCTGATTTAACTATATAAAAATTATAATGTATAATAAAACAAAAACAGTAGCGGAAAGGCTACTGTTTTATATAATATAATATCGCTGTATTTATTGCTGCATATATTATTTCGAAACCGTAAATATTATTCTTTGTTTTTGCCTGTAAGCTACAGGATGGCCGTTTTGAATAGCCGGTTTCCACTTACCGCTGTTATAAATTACTCTTACTGCCTCTTCGGAAGTTCCATAATCGGGATTGGGCGCTTTAATAACTTTTACTTCTGATATTTCACCGGATTTATCAATTAAAAAAGAAACGGTAACCGGATATTGCCCGGCCGGCGCATGATGCTTAAGCGGAACATCTTGTCTTAAATTCGATTTAAGATAATTGACCCAAGCTGCAGAACCTCCTGGAAATTCCGCCTCGTGTTGCACAGAAGTAAATTCTATAGTATGATCTTTCTCTCTGTTTCCATAGCCGACAACAACAACCTCAGGTAAAGTATCTTTTCTAAAAAATATTTTATTAGAATCTCTAACAACTATTACATCTCTATTGATAGGGCTTGAGCGGCCTACTACAATTATTGGTTTCTTCTCATTTTTTGATGAAAATGCTATATAAGTGGCTTTTATCTTAGCAGGAGAATCTATTTTGGTGTAATATTTTAGAGCGTCTTTAGTTGTGATTTTTATTACTCCGTTTTTAGCCTCATTGCCGAACATAGATGTGGCAACAGCATCCTTAAGTACCGATACAGAAGCTATATCTGATGGATCAATTTTATCCAACAATTCTTTAGAAGCAATTTTCCCATTGATTATATACAAAGGCTCAGCGCCATTGATGCCACGCACAAATAATTTTGTTTTTGCTGTATCAAATACATGATTGATATTATCGTGTTTGGATGTAATAATTATGACTCCAATTCTCCCCTTAACGCCATATAATGAAGTTGCCAGGGTATCTTTTAATACAGATATAGAAGCAATGCTATCCGGAGATAATGTTGTATATTTTTCTTCCTTGAGCGGAACGCCATCTAAAATATACAATGGTTTTTTCTTTAAAGTATCCTGTTTTGGAGTATTTATATAAACTGTATCGGACAAAGCATGATATTGAAGCGAATCGCTATGGAGTTTTAATTTCAAGACAGCAATCATGTGATCCAAAGACGCGCCTGTTTTTTTTGATTCCATGCGATGAGCGCGAAAGGCAAATGCAAAAGAAATGATGCCAAGTAGCGGCAAAACCATTAGCCTTCTCAAATAACTGAATTTTGTTTTTTGAGAATTGGTAATCATTTTTAATCTCTTTTTTATTGTTGAATAAAAGAATGGATGAGCAGGTTCGAAAGCAAACTTGCCAACTTGTGTCAGCAGCAACATCCTTGCAAAAGCCTCGCCATCTCCATTTTTTACAGCTTTCTCATCTGCAATAAATTCATGTATCAATGTGAGTTCGCTGTTCATAAAATAAAAAACGGGATTCATCCAAAACACTGCTTTCAGTATTTGAAAAAAAAGTTTATCCCACGAATGTTTTTGTTCTATGTGCGCCATTTCATGGCGAAAAATCTGAGCGCCTGTTTCATCATCCAATTCAATATCTTTTCGCCAAAATAAATTTCTGAAAAAAGAAAATGGTGCACTTTGAATATCTGTATTTATAAAATTTATCTCATCAATTCTTGTACTGGGAAAAGACTTTTTAAGACGATGTATAGTCAAAATTTTTATAGAAGTTAAGATCAGCAATAGCAATGTTATCGCTAAAGACACGAATAATATTATATGTGGCAAGTCTAAGTTTGCATTGGCTTCTGTTCCAATAGTAACATCTTTTAAATTACCTCCATACATTAACTGCATCAGTTTGATCACTTTGTCATTATTACTGTTTACATCAAACATACTTATTTGCAGCATTGGTATTATACAGCTTAATACGGCTGTGGCTATCAGGTAAAATCTGTTATACGGATGAAACTTTTTGTTGCGCAGCGCCAACAGATAATAGAGAAAGAATATACCTGAACATGCGATTACTTTTATTAAATATACAAGTACACTTTGCATGGCTTATAATTTAGCGTCAAAAAAACAGGCACTTAAAAACTATTTTTTCTTGAGTTGCTTAAGCAACAGTTCCAAATCCTTCACACTCAATTCTTTTTCTTTTACAAGAAAAGAAACCGCATCTTTATAAGAACCGCTGAAATAATTACCAACCAAATTATTCAATGAACGTTTTGAATAGTCTTCTCTTGAAATAAGCGGATAATAACGATGCACGCGGCTGAATGCTTCATAAGCCACAAAATCTTTCTCGATAAGTATTTTCAAAATAGTTGCAACTGTATTGGTATGTGGCTTTGGATTAGGCATTGCTTCTAAAATATCTTTCAAAAAAGCTTGTTTAAGATCCCATAAAACTTTCATTACTTGTTCTTCTGCACGTGTAAGCGTTTTCATTTTTATTGATTTATTTTAAATTAATAATTCAAATATAAAACTATTTGTTTAGTTTATAAAATAATTAGTTACGTGATAATTAATTATACCTACAAGCGCTCTAAATGCAGAATTCTATAATAATAATCCTATATAACATTTTATAACTTGACAGGATTTAAACTACTTTTTACATATTCTCATAATTCAAACTATTAAATTGGAAAAACAAATTAATCTTAGGAACAACACTGTTCTATTCGGCGCTCTTTAATTGGAAAGTAGCAAGCATCGCAGAATGATGAGATGCCCATACATCATCGATTTCGTTAGATGGTTTTATAATCTTCGATGGTTTTACTTTTATATTGTTTCATTTATAATGTAGAAAATCTATTCGGCAGTATTGAGATTGCCCGTATATGACAGCCCACGTTACTTCAGGATGGGCAACTTCGTCCGGATTCATTTCCCAAAATTGTCTTTATATCCTTTGTTCAGGAGATAGCGCGAGATAGGAAAAGCAACAGGGCCGCATCCATATAATGCAGCAGTGCTGCGGCTTTTGCCCAGTCTAAATTTTTATAATTTTTACATTTTCATTTCCGTATTTTAAAATATAAATGCCACTCTGCAGTAAACTGATGTCTATATCTTGCTGCATTGTTCCTGCAACTATAATTTGGCCGAAGACCTTTTGTCCGGCGGAGCTAAATATTTCCAGTACTTTTCCCCCTTCAGCTGCTCCGGAAAATTGTATATGCACGGCTCCTTTGGATGGATTGGGGAAAGCTTTGAATACGTCTTCGGCGTTTTTCCCGAATGTCAGCAATCTGGTTTCAGAGTAAGCGGTTTTCCCATCCATATCTACCTGTGCAAGACGATAATAGTTATTACCGATTATAGGGGTTTGGTCTGTAAAATTATAGTCCTGTGGAATGGACGTTGTTCCGTAACCCCTTACCGTTCCTATTTTAATAAAGTTTTTATCGTCTGCGGATCGTTCAATATCAAAATGGCTGTTATTCGTTTCGGAAACTGTGTGCCATTGCAACAACGACGTATTTTTCAATGCAGTAGCCGTAAAGCCTTGCAGGCTGACAGGTAATATGCTATTGGCACTCATTACAAAGAAATTACTGAAACCGCTGATAGTTATTTCAATATAGTAACCGGATATCAATCCATCGGCTTCTATTGCACCCCAACTGTCGGGTTTAATACCAATTTCTCCCGCTACAGGTGTATAATTAGATGATAATGTACCAGTGCCATTCGGTTGTTTCAGTACTGCAAGATCGCCGGGGTCTTGAACAGACGCATCGTGCGCTTTTAGTGAATCAAATTCCGACTTGGTAAAGATTAAACGTACATGTACAGAAGCCCCGGCAGGTGGTTGATTTGTTACCGCTATAGTATAATTTCTACCAAGATAAGGATGGCCCTCAGGCGTGGTGCGAACAGCAGGAATGTAACTCTCATTTACCTGAACAGTGACTGCTCCTAAGTTATAATCGTCTTTTATTTGTGCAACAGGTGTTACAGGCGCTCCTCCAAGATTTACTGCATTATAATCTATACCCACTCTTTGTATTGAAAAAGTAGTCCATGCATCGCTTATTCCTGAAAGTGACTGAGGATTAGAAGAAGACGAATTACTATATGTCGATCCCGAAGAAAGTTTTGTTGAATCTACAATTAATTGAGATTTCAGCAGAGGTGGCTGATAATTATTATCCAAAAGCTTGTCGAGGTGTCTCATGTAAATATTTTGCCCGGTATAATCTGTTGGCGTTTTTCGGCCGTCACTCCAAGACACTACGCCTTTGCCATTTGTATCCATAAAAAGAAATGCAGAAGTGGGGTAATAATACCTTGAAGCAGCTCCACCGGAATTTAATGGAATTCCCAAAGAACTCCACCAAAGTTTGCCGGTTTCTCCAATAGGGCTTGCATTAACATAATATGAGCCGTTCGGGCCTATATAATAAAAAGTGGCATTGCTGTTTGTGTCTCCGGACAGGTATAGAAATTTGTCATTACCGGTACCTGTGCCTAAAACAATTCCTTTTTTATTGGAAGTATTTAATTTCAATGCAAATGAATCGGCATTTTGACGAAAAATTTTTGCTTCCTGATAATAAAATGGAGATGCTGCACTACTTCCGCTTAATCCATTTGAAGATGATACTAAAAAAACACGATTGCCTGCACCTGTAAGAGAATAGTCATAAAAGTTTCCGGAATTATCCGTATGAAGTGGAGCCAATAATGTATCGACGTCTGAAGCGCCCTCATTTATTTTATTCATTCCTGCAGGCGGCACAGGATTGTATGATAAATATACATGAGAAGTATCTGTACAGAGTTGATATGGAAGACTGTCATATATTTCCATTGGAAACACACGTCCTCGAGTACAAAAATCTGTAACAGACGAATTGATATAATCGTGTTCATTCCATGTTACAACAATAGCATTTATATTACCATCAGTGTGTAGAACAGTTCCATAGACTTTTGAAACGCCATATACAGATTTATCCACAAGACTCAAATAACCAAAATTGTTGATAAAATAACTATCATATGAATAAAATTCAGGTGGATCTGTTGGATCTGTTTGTACTGAGCATGTCATTGAAAGTATACTTATACTGAGTGAATAAGCCCTTATAACAGTATCTTTTTTATAGAAATATTCAGATCGTCCCGGAGCTCCAGCCCTATTATAAACTACATCTTTTATTACGTGGCAATCTTTTTTGGCTCTACCTAAAAAATTATAGGCAGGGAAATCTTGCTGAGCGTTTGTTTCCAATGCCATTGCCACACCGCAACCACCTTGACCATCCGGAAAAATGTAATAAGATTTTGCAGCCATGCTATATACGAATGCAGGTGTTTGATAGATGCCGCATTCCCCTGTAACCTGCACCAATTGCTGATATTGATTCATAACTCCTCCGCCATAGCTTTTCAAGCTTCCGTTTTCATCTTTGTAACAAAAAACATCACAATCAATAAAATCCCCATGTTGGCTCAAATAACCTATAAAAAACCCTCCATTTCCATCAGCTATAAGTTGTGGTTGAGAGTAATAGGCGATTGGTTGATTTGCATGAACAGCCAGTCCATAACCTTCATCTGCAAAAACTCTGCTGCCATTGCCAAGTATATGTTGTATATACACATCATTGTTATTAGCTGTCGTGAAAGCGATATAGAAGCCGCCGTTGCCATCGCTCGCAGCATGGTTTGCATTGTGATAATTAGTATAATTTTCTGTTCCGTTGGAAATATTGGAATACTGTTGATCGTCATCTCCGGTCGCAACAGGGATTCCGTTTTCCGTCCAAAGTCTGTTGCCATCCTTGTCATATTTCTGTGCATAGATATCCACAGATGTATAAATTCCGTCACTACGAAGGTTACGCTTGTCTTCCCAAACAATAAAATATCCTCCATCGGATTCACTTTTGATTACCAAGGAATTCTGCTGATCGTTTATTGCCTGTGCTACGGGCATATCTAAAGAATCGTAAAACTGATTGGTCGTATCGCTCCATTGGGCGTAAACAGTCGTAGTTAATAGACCGAATAAAAGAGAAATAAATAAGTGTTTCATAATTGGACTTTTTATATGCTATTTTAAATATTTGAATTCTTAGGAGGGTACTATATAAGAAACCATGGCTCCTATAGAAATCTTAATTGATTTGTTATATTCTTTACTGTTTTACCACTTTTACACTTTCAGTGCCGTACTTCAAAATGTAAACACCTGCCGCCAGTGAACTTATGTCAACATCTGACTGTGAGTTTCCTGCCGGCACAGTTTGCTGCAATACTTCGCTACCTATACTATTAAATAGCTGTAATACATTTTGTCCGGATGCTGCTGTAGGCAACTGTACATGGACTATACTTTTAGACGGATTGGGAAATACTTTAATAGCACCACTACGTTCGTTAAAATCAACTAATCGTATTTCCGAATAACTCATTCTTCCGTCCAAGTCCACTTGCGCTAATCGATAATAATTTCTTCCCTTAAATGGAACCTCGTCAATAAAACTATAATTATGTAGTTCTGAAGAACTACCATGCCCTGCAACAGTTCCGATTTTCGTAAATGTTTTACCGTCTGCAGAACGTTCTATTTCAAATTTGCTATTATTAATTTCTGAAGCTGTTTGCCAACTAAGTACTGATGTAAAATGTAATGCTACAGCAGTAAAATTTTGTAAACTCACGGGTAAAATATTAGAGGTACTACCGATAAAAAAGTTGCTGAAATCACTAATAACTATTTCTATGAAATAGCCATCCACGATAACAGTGCCGTCTGCCGCCGCGCTTTCTATTGCAGCCCAACCGATTGGCTTAATACCTTTGTCATCAGACGATGGAGTATAACTTGAAGGCGCATTCGTGCCACTACTTGGCTGTTTAATCACTGCTAAATCGCCCGGGTCTTGTATGGTTGGGTCGTATGCTTTAAGTGAATCAAACTCTGATTTGGTAAAAATGAGCCGCACATGAATGCTTGCTCCTACAGGATGGTTGGTTACCGAAATAGTATAATTGCGGTTAAGATAAGGCTTGCCGTCGGTTGTCGTTCGGATAGCACCGATATTGTCCTGCGCTGAAACAGTTACAGTCCCTAAATCATAATCATCTTTAATCAATGCCAAAGGTGTATAGTCTGAGCCTCCACCATTGCCAATATAAGCAAGCGCCTGAAATGTTGTCCACGCATTGCTTGCCCCATTTATATTAAGTTGTGTACTCCTGTTAGCGTAGTATGTATTGAAGTCTAACAACTGCACATGCAACGGCGGTGTATACTCTGGTTGCAAAAGGCTGTCCAAATGGCGAAAATAAATATTGTTGGAAGAATAAGAGCCATCCAGTTGTTTCCGCACGTCATTCCATGCAATTACGGATTTTCCTTCCTTATCCATATAAATGTAAGGAGCATCCGGATTGGTATAGCTACCGTCCCACCTGTCCGGACTGAGCGGTGCGCCCAGATTGCCCCACCATAGTTTGCCGCCTTCGCCCAGAGGACTTGCCTGTATCCAACTGTGATATTGAGTTATATAAAGAACAGCATCGCCATCGCCGTCGCCGGAAATGGAAGGCACAGGATATCCGTTGTTTCCGCCTAATCCTAATACAATACCATCATTGCTTAACGTGTTGATGTTTAGGGAGAAGGTATCCTTGTTCTTACGCACCAATTTTAACTCCTGATAAAAAATAGGGAATATATTTGTATTTAGATTAAGTGGCTCTGTTGCCAGCATTGCCCGATTGCCGGAAACGGCAAACGAATATCCGTAATAATAAACCGCGTGTGCGTTGATGATGGTATCGAATAAATTCGTACCCCGTATTACAGTATCTAAATCCGATGGGGGTACAGGATTCGGGGTATTGAGCGACTTGCAAAACTGCCTGGGAATGCTATCATAAATTTCACTTGCTACCGGAATGTAGTGAGTAGTCCAGTCGGAAACAGAATTCGTACCAATCAAGTTACGCTGGTTCCAAGTTATCAAAAAGACATTGATATTGCCATCTGTTGGTAACATTGCAGCATTGATATTTTCTATGCCATATGCAGTCGATGGGAGTAACGTTCGGTAGCCTAAGGGAATTACTGTGCCTTTTGTATAAAGAGTTGTATCATACCGCCACCAGTGGTCCTCCGCTATTAAATATCCAGGATATTGAAAACCCCGTATTGACAAAGAATCCAGGTAGGCATCAACATAATAATCCGCATCCGGATTGTGAGTCGGATTTTCTTCTACATAGCCGTAAGGATCATCAGTATATATTGTATCGTACACATAATGTAACGGCAGCAGAGTTGATTGGTCGCTAAACCAATCAGCTAACCAAGCGGTATTCCATAAAACAGTAGGGTATCCACCCACTTCTTCAGTTATAGTCTTGCAGTCTTTTTTGACCCGACATAATTGGTTAATGGCAATAATATTCTGTTGCGTATTCTGCTGAACCGTCATAACCACGCTGCAACCGCTCTGTCCATCAGGGAAAAGCTTAAAAGCAACAACACTATATGCTCCTCCATTTAAAATACCGCCGCCATATTTTTTCAGTGTTCCACCCTCGTCTTTATAGTCATAAGCGAGAATGTTTAAGTTTGATGACTGTAATGCACTTTGACCATAAGCTATAAAAAAACCTCCCTGCCCATCGGCAATCAGTTGCGGATTGCTGTATTCTAAGTTAGCAGACGCATCTGGATTAGCTATAACATAGCCGGTACTTCCAAAAACTGCACTGCCATTACTTTTAATATGTTGCACCAACACACGATGATAAGCGTAACTGCCTAAACTAACATAGTCGTGCCAGGCAAAATAGAATCCGCCTGCATCATCGCTTGCTGCATGACTTACTTCACGATAGCCATAATTAGAACCGTTAATATAGTTATTGTATTTCTGATCTGTTTCGCCTGTGGCCACGGGTACGCCGTTTTCTGCCCAAAGGCGATGACCATCCTTGTCGTATTTCTGGGCATAAATGTCTGCAGCGCCAAAATTGACGCCGCCGCCACCGTCCCTATAATCTTCCCAAATCACAAAATAGCCACCGTCCGCCTCACTTTTGACGACAATGGGATTAACCTGGTCGCTTGCGGCTTCTGAAACAGGCATATCCAATGAATCATAAAACTGATTAGTGGTGTTGCTCCATTGGGCTTGAGCATTTATCAATAAAATACAAGACAGTAATAGTAGTGTAAATTTTAGGTTCATAGGAAACTTTTAGTGTGAAAGTGTTATATCCAAAACTAAAGAATGCTGATCTGATTGGCTTTCGCGTTTGTTGCAAACACTTGCTTATTTGTTGCATTAAGCAGTGTGAAGCGTTCACGCCTTGATTGTATTATTTCAAATCAATTGTCGACATGAGCCGACAGAATACGAATGCGCGCGAGGACGCCACGCACACCAAATCTTCTTTTAGCAAGCAACAATCTTTGTGAGGAATTATTATAGATTTTCCTGACGGGCAATTTCGCTCGGTGGATAGCCAAAATGTCTGGAGAAACTTACTGAGAATGCGGCAGGACTTGCAAACCCTACCATATATGCGACTTCTGATACAATTGCAACTCTCTTCTTAAGAAGTTGATGTGCATGTTCCAAACGAAGGGTCCGGATAAATTCGCCGGGTGATTTTCCTAATAATCCTTTTAATTTTCTGTGCAGTTGTGTGCGGCTCATCCCAATTAAAATAGCTAACTGATCCGCACCAAACAATTCATCATCTAAATGATTCTGAATTATCACTCCAATTCTGTCGATGAATCTTTGTTCCAAAGAGGGCAAATTATAAACTGACATATTATTGCCAATACTTTTTTGATATTTGGCTTGCAACATGCTTCGTGTCTTTATCAAATTATTTATTAAAGCTTCCAATTCACGATGAACAAATGGTTTTTCGACATAGGCATCGGCTCCTTTTTCAATTCCCTCAATTCTGTTTTCTGTTCCTGCTTTTGCTGTAAGCATAATTACCGGAATATGGCTGGTGATTTCATCAGATTTCAGAATGGAACATACTTCGTATCCATCAGTACCAGGCATCATAATATCCGTAAGGATAATGTCTGGTACATTTTCTTGTGCATATCTGATACCTTCTTTGCCATTGCAAGCCTCTAAAACGTGAAAACGCTTTTGCAAAGTGCGGACTATAAATTCACGTAAAGCATCATTGTCTTCAATGATCAAAAGCGAAGGTTTTTCTTCAGTTATTTTTTCCTGAATCGCATTCTCGCTTAAAGGCACATCATCTTTTAATACTTGGTGCGGAATAATAGATATTGTGTCAAGAGATTGTGGAACGGTGCGTATCAATGGCAGCCTTACTTTAAATTCAGTATATAATCCTTCCTTACTTTCTACAGAGATGGTTCCTTTTAAAAGCGATACTAATTCTTTTGTTAATGCTAAACCGATCCCCGTTCCTTCTGCAAATCTTACCTCAGTAGCGTCTGCCTGATAAAATCGATCGAATATATATTTTATTTTACTTTCCGGAATGCCAATGCCTGTATCTTTTATTGTTACTGTGAAAATGTTTTCTTCTTCGATCAATAATATTTCGATTTTACCCTTACGGGTAAATTTGAAAGCGTTTGACAAAAGATTGACGAATATCTTTTCCAACTTATCTTTATCAGAATTCAACCATAATTCATCATTGTCGGAAAATAAATATAATTGTATATTCTTCTTTCTCGCCTCAGGCGCATACATTTGAAGCATCTCTTGCAGCATCGCTATTAAATTCATTGGGCCAATATTCACTTCCAACAAGCTACTTTTCAATTTACTTAATTCCAACAATTGATTAATAAGTTGTAATAATTTTTCCGAATGATTTTTAATTAAAGTTGCATGGTATTTAACTTCAGAATTATCTGACGAGAGTAACTGTTCGGCCGGATTATGAATTAGGGTGAGTGGCGTTTTAAATTCGTGAGCAATATTTATAAAAAACCGAGATTTGACCAAATCTAATTCTTTTAGCTTGTCAGCTTGTTGTTGAATTTCTAAGGTACGTAATTGAACAGTTTCTTCAAGTTTTCGCGCCTCTTCTTGTAGTAATTCACGTTTTTCAGCTTCCTGAGTCAGTGCATGTGCTGAAAGCATTTCAACCTCTTTCAATTTTTCAGCAAGATGTTTATTGATTTTTGCAAAATCCAGCGCTAAATAAATAGAAATGCAAATGGGAAATATTAAACCACCGGCAGAAATTACGAATAATCTAACCGAGTTCAGTTGTGATGTCCAAAAATCAAATATATCAATCCAAGCAAAGCAAGTTACAAAGATTACCACCAACACTCCTAATCCAATAATCCATATTCTGCTATTACCTTTATAAATTGCGCGTATAACAACCCGCAGTTCATCGCAAGAGAATAATAAGAACACTACAACAAAATAATATTGATGATCCCAATAATGTTCACGTCTGATTGCCATAAACAAAAATTCAATGAAATAAAAACAAGAAGCAATCGTTAATACTATTTTCTTCCAACGGGGAATACGTTCATATCCGGTAGAATACAGCACTAATCCTCCGAGCCATAAAAGCAAAGGCAGGCATTCGTTGGAAATATGTTCGGCGTAATATTGAATAACAGGAGAATGCGTTTCATAAAATAAGTAGGCAGTCATAGAAACGATCCCCATAATAATGGCAAATGCCGCAAAATATAAATTGAGCCGTTGACGTGGATAATAAAAGAAAAGCAGTAAATGCAAGATTGCAAGAATCCATTGTGCAGCAGCAGACATTGGCAAGAAGCTGCGCAAATTTTTGTTTCGGTTAACTGTCTCTGAGAGTGAATCAAAATTGCCGATGTAGGCTTCAAAGCCAATAAAATCCGGATAAATTTCTTCAAAATTTGAATATCTTATGGTGAGCAGATGTGGAGCCGTATCATTTAGCCAAAATGGAATTAGTTCCCGTAAATAACGAGCCCCTTGCATTTCGTTTGCAGAATTACCCACTTTTCCAAATCCGCCTATTTCCCCCCCATCCAAATAAATTTCAGAAGCGCCATTATGATCAATGCGTAAACCAATTTTCTTGCCAATCTCTTTTGTATCCGCCTTTATCCAAAGTCCGAACCATCCTATTCCTTTCCATCCTTTGGGAGCATTATCTTTTCCGAAATTTGTCCATGACAAACTATCCATGTTTTGTGTATTCAAAACAGGCTTTTGTAAATCGCCGGGATGAAAATACCAGTTTGCATTTACAAAAGACATCTCTGTATTTTTTTGCAGGCTGTCTGCATATAATGTATAAACAGTTAGTTGTCCGAATATCTTATTTACAGATATAAGCATCCAAACGCTGTATAAAAAGCAACTCCACTTTAGCATATTGGCAGGGGGAAAATTGATACAGCGCATAAGGTTGTGTTTATTAGTTACTTATATTACAGGGTTATCATATAGTTACTATTACAAAATTAAGTTTTGATTTATCAATTTACTTCCAGGCCGTCCTTATCCGATAACTTCGGGAAAGGGTTATGCGGCTCCGTCTGGTACCAGAAAACAGTTGTAGCGATATCATCCTGCAAAGGCAGATAACGGCCACCGCTTCTCCATCCCAAATCCTGAATAGTTACTTTCAAATCCTTATCAAAACGAATCGGGTCGGTAATGTGCCACCGGTACAAACCGAAACGCTGCGATATTTCATAATGCCCATCGCCTTTAATCACTTGGCATAATCCCGAGTAAGGTGAACAAAATTCAGTATAATTAGCTTCATCTGCACCCGCTGCATTTTTCTTATGCGTATCGAAATCATATGAACCGCAGAAATAATCTTCGGTTCCCGTTCCGTTCACGGTTGGATATTCTTTATCTCCGTCTATGTAGAATTTAATTTCACCTTCGCCCCACCAGCCGTTGTTGTGCACGCCGATGGCCATATAGGTTCCTACATATTGGCCCTTACCGTGAATACTGTCGATCAATACATAATTGGCCTTATACGGCAAGGGATTGACGCGCCTGAACTGTGCATGAAAATAAGCTGCATCGGGAGGAACTTGTGTCAAAACATAATCCACCTGATAGTATAATGTCATGGGTGCATCATCTATATTTTCTATTGTAATGCGGCATTTTTTCTTGAATGGCATAGGCCAGTAACAATTAAATGCACTTCCCGGATTTACGCATACTGCCAGTGATTGCAACGGTGAATATTTCCCCCAGCCCATACAGAAAAAATCCCCGACGGGCGCTTCTACCGAAGGGTTAGTTTCATCGTCCCAGTAAAATCGTAAAATAGAATTGCGCCAATTACCGGTAGGTGTCATCCATATATGCTGGATAGCTCCGGAACCGTTTATCTCTGCAACTGAAAAAGTTGTGTGGGGCTTAATAATGACACTCGGGCTGATCTTCCATCCCTTGCCTAAATCCCTCGCGGCATTTGCGCCCGTTCCTTCGGTTGCCATGGCTCCTTTGCCTTTTTCGCCCGTAAAATTTTCAGGGCTTATTGATCGTGTTTGAGCATCGGATAATTTGTATATATTTTCTATTCCTCCATGTATTCCGTTGTATTGTTGGGCAGACAAACTACTGAAACAAATCAGAGTTATTATAAAAAATAATAAATATTTCATATGCATATATATATTTAAAAGTTTCCTATTCTCTTTTTCAATTCATTGACAGATACGGTTAACAATCTCCCAATAGGTTTTCCGTTACGATAACTTATTACTCTGAACAGAGCAGCATCTTTGGGCATATTGAAGGGTTGCGAATATTTAGGATAAAATGTGTCCGGAAAAGTATTATCGACACTGTAATATAAATCTATATCATCTATTTCTTTTGTAAGATTGATTTTAAGCGTACTATCTTCATTATAAGAAACTGATATCTCCGGATCGTACATTGCAGGCGAATATTTTACTGAATCATTATCTAAACGAGGAAATTGCGCTTCTACTTTTTTTACGAAATATGTCCAATTTTTTTTGTTTCTCGGAGACCATAATGATTCTGATATGGCAAATGCCCTCGGCCAAGTCATGTATTGGGCATGGCGTATATTATAAACTTGCTCTGTCCAAAGGTTTGCCTGACCGCCTATAATATATTTTGAATCGGCACCTTCAGGAACGGGTTCAAATTCATACGCTTTCTTGAGTCGCAAAGTTGCATATACATGTGGTTCCAAAGATGGATCTCCCTGCATAAAATCCAAATATCCATATGTAGTCGGGCTCATTACTACATCGTGTTTTAATTTTGACGCCTGAATACCACCTTTCTCTCCCCGCCAACTCATTACGGCAGCGTTTGGTGCAAGCCCTCCTTCTAATATTTCATCCCATCCAATAACTCTTTTGCCTTTGGACTCTACAATTTTCTCTACTTTTTTCTCAAAATAACTTTGTACTTCTTCCATGTTTTTTAAATGCTCTTTTTGCATTAATGCTGTAATTGCAGGATTGATTTTCCAATATGTTTTAGCACATTCGTCCCCGCCTATGTGTATATAGGGAAATGGAAATAAGGAAGATACTTCTGTAAAAACTTTTTCCAGAAATGTATATACTTTTGGATTTGCCGGGCAAAACGTATTATCATAGTGTGCCACAATGCCACTATCTGTCCAGTCCATAAAACCGTCTTCACCGGAACGGACATGATAATGATTTGCCCCCGGCGTACAAGAAATCTCAGGATAAGATGCTACTGCGGCCATACTATGTCCGGGCATTTCTATTTCCGGAAGAATATTTACAAAATGTTCTTTGGCATATTGTACTATCTCACGTATATCATCTTGTGTATAATAGCCTCCATAATTGTACTTATCTGTGTCTGAAATAGGCGAGAAAGTTCCAAAGTATCCGATTTTTTTTACATTATAAGCACCAACTTCAGTAAGACGAGGAAGGCTTTTTATCTGAATGCGCCAGCCTTCATCGTCTGTAAGATGCCAATGAAAGACATTGAATTTATATTTTGACATTTGTTCAATATACTCCTCTACTTCTTCTTTGGTAAAGAAATGCCGCGCAACATCTAACATGAGGCCGCGCCATGCGAACCTCGGATAATCAACTACAGAGACACATGGCAATTGCCATGCTACGTCCATTACCTTAGATTTGCTTTCTATCGAAGGCGGAAGAAGTTGAAGCAAAGTTTGTACGCCATAATACAGACCTGATACATTGTTTGCAGAAATAAATATCCGTTCTTTATTTACTGTAAGATAATAGCCTTCTTTACCGAGTAAAGTATCATTTTTGTTGTTTAAAGACAACGTAATTTGTGAGGATGAGTCATCGCTTTTTATGATGTGGATTCCTGCAGCTGTTTCTAATTTACTTTTCAATAATTGTATAACAGGTAATACATCGGAAGAATGCGGAGCACGTATTGATATGTTCTTAGGAAATACAAATACACCTTCTTCTGGTTGTATAGATACGGGCTCAGGTATAATGTGATATTGATTGTATATTTTCTGGCCAAAAAGAAAGTTGACAAATAAACAACAACTCAATACCGATAGTCTTTTAAACATACTTAAAAATTTAAATAAATAGTGAAATATCCATATTAGTTAGGTTACTTGTTTCTTGAATATAAAATATAATCAGTCAAGCTTACGGCATAATCTTTGGATGGATTTAAAACACGAATTCGAATATTATGTTTTCCGGAACTGAGCTCATAATTCCAATATATTTCATTGCGTCTTTTAATAAATGAAACCGGAAGTAAAATTGTGTCTGCTTTTTTCTTATCGTATTCCACCTGTATTCTAAATGCGTAATCATAAGACGACTGGTTTATTTGACTGGTACTTCCTCTTATCACAATACCTTCGCCTGAAAATGAAAAAATAGTGTCTTTAAGCATGGGTACTGAAAGAGAAATCATTTCTTTAGGATATAAGTTAGAAAAACTTTCCTCCTGTTTAACTGCAACTACATTTTGTTTACGTATTTCATACAAGTTATTTTTAATCTTGCCGCCATTTTCTAAAATAGTATTTACCGCATTCTTATAGCTTATTTTGTAGGCATCCGAAAGAGATAATGATGTATTGGAAAAAGGGATTTCTTCAACTTCTTGAATTTCTTTTTTCCATCTTTCAGGTATTTTATCGTACCCCAATACGGTCCCTAAAATTCCAGCAACTGTTGAAGGATTACAATCTGCATCTTGTCCACATCTTGTTGCTATTTCAATAGATTTATCAAAATTACCGTTTCCGTACAATAATCCAATTACCACATAAGCTGCATTAATTTTCGCATCAATATCAAACGGGTTAAAAACACCGTCCGGGCAACCAACATCCTCTGCCCATTTTTTTTGTAATTCAAACCATGTATCATGCCAGTCCGGGTACATATCATGCCAACGTATAACATCAGATATACATTTATAAAAATTGCTTTTATTTGGGACTGACTTTAAAGCTGTTTTTACAATATTGTTTAGAGAGAGCTCTGTAAAAGCTAAAGTATACATGGTACTGATAAAAACACCGCCGTACCAACCATCTCCGTAGCACATAATATGACCGACCTTGTCATCTAATTTAGCAGCTGCATGCGGCATTCCGGGGCACATGAGGCCGGCAAAATCACTTTCTATTTGAAAGTCTATATCATCAGCGTGAGGATTGTTTTTATAATATCCTGAAGCAGGTGGATTTATTCCATTTAAAATATTGTATCTCGCTGATTGATTGGCATGCCATAATTTAAAATCAGCATTTGCAAACGGTCTGGCAAATGAATCTGCGCACACCAAAATGCCATATTTATAAATAACATTTGCAAAGATAATATCCATATATAAATCATCATACAATCCCGGATTATGAATCATATTTTGTTTTATAGTACCTGGCTGATAGAAAAATTTTTTGTAATCTTGAATGTATGTTCCTAAAAAAGAAAATTCATAAGGTCCTCCATAGGTAACGCCTATAACCTGCCCCGCCCAGCCCCCCTTTATTTTGTCTTTTAAAATTTTATCGGACAACTGTAAAATATTTTCGTTTTTTGAAATATTTCTTTTTTTATAATTAGTATATGAAGTCAATACTAAAATTGACATTATTATACACACTATTTTATCATTATAAATTTTCAATTTTAATAATTTCATATTTTGATATATATTTTCTTTTTATCCAAAAAGAATCCGGCTAACCAACAGATAAGCATGAAAAAAATTGAAAATAAGCAAGCAACCAAACGGGCCTGGGGCAATCAACTGAAATATATTTAAATTGAGCCAATCAATGAGTATGATATTCTTGTTTACATGAACTATTAAAAATATCCCTATCAAATCGGCGAATACATATATGAATAATGGGTTTTTGCCAAATACGGTAAAGAAATACATGCCTGATTTTAGTTTTTTTATTTCAATAAAATAAAAAATAATTGTAAGCACAATAATATCGATAGCTACACTATATATTGCAAATGAACTTGTCCATAGCTTTTTATTAAACGGTAAAGAGACATTCCAGATGAGGGATGTTATAAGCAGCAAATTCCCTATTATCATTAAGTATGAAACCGTATAATAACTCTTTCCATTTTTATTTATAAATATTCCTGTGAGATATCCGGCCAAGACGTTTACTATAGCAGGGATTGTACTTAATAATCCTTCCGGGTCAAATGGGATTCCTTTTTCTTTATACATATGAGAAGGTCCTAAAATCATGAAATCTAATTTTCGAACAGCATTTCCCTTTAGAGTAAAGGGTGCAAATGAGTCTCCGAAATAAAGCAAAATCTGCCAATAGCCTATTAGAAATATTATGCACTCAATAATTATCAGTTTCTTGGAAAAATAATAAACCGAAAATGCAGCTATACAGTAACAAATTGCGATACGTTGCAATACTGATAAAATACGAGTTTCAGCAAATGGCTTTAAATGAATTTCTCCAGCTTCATTCCATCTTATAAATGGATACCATGAAAGTAAATAACCAATTAAAAAAATAATTAAACTTCTTTTAATTATTTTATACCATACGTCTTTTGTGCTTAGCAAGAAAAATTTTGCTTTGCCAAATGCCAATGAATTGCCTACAGCAAAGAGGAAAGAAGGGAAAACCAAATCAGTAAGTGTGCATCCATTCCACTCAGCATGTTCTAAGGCCGAATATGGCGTTCCTATGCTTCCTTGTGTGTTTACAATTATCATCAGACATACTGTTAGCCCACGGAAAACATCCAGGGTTAAAAATCTTTTGGATTTATTTTTCTCCATATATTTTATTTTACATCCCACCAAACGTGTGTGCTGTTTTTATCCGGCCCATTTAATAGAGGAAGGGCAGCCGAGACAGCTACAGAATTAGATTCATGTTCGATTTCAAGAAATGTAAACCGACGAATCATATTGTTTACGCTTACATCCGGATTGTCGGAATTAGCTACATGGTACAATACAGGATAGCCTGTACGCCTGCATTCAGCCCAGGCCTCGATGCCATCTGGAAATAAGGCCAACCATTTTTGAGTCGCTATTTGTTGTCTTCTTTTTTCTGTATCTGTAACAAATTTGACAGGGATATCCGATACGGCAAGGGAATTAAGATAATCTTCCGGAGGGGCCGGCAAGGTTGTTCCCTGTATATAGTTTTGAATAATTGTATTGTTTGTTATACCCCATTGTTGTAAAGAATTCGTGATACCATGATTGTACAGTTCTTCCGCAGTACCACCCATATCCCATCCGTTTAATGCACCTTCGGCCCGAAGGAAATATACTTCTGCCGAATACATAACTGCAAGCGGATTTGTAGAAGCAAGGGTTGGATCCCATTGTGGTCCCAGTGTGGACAAATTTTTGCCGGTACCGCCAGGATTGGCACCTGCCAGCTGGCTAACTGACAGTCCGTTTCTTAGTCCATGAAATTGATTATCCGCTACAGAGGGGCTAAAATAAACCGATAATCTGGGATCGTTATACCCCTTCAAATAACTGAATATGGAAGCGCTCATTTGCACACCACCCCAAGAAAACAATATGTTAAGTCCGTTAGGAGATGAAGAAGAAACATCCATGAGCGCATTGTCTTCATTTGTTTCCATAACTCCGAGGCTGTAAGCTTTTTCTGCCTCTTTTTTTGCTCTGTCAGGGTCTATGAAAGATATTCTCAATGCAAGTCTTAAACGCAACGAATTTCCGAACTTAATCCATTTAGGTATAGAGCCGTGAAAAATGAGATCATTATTTCCATAGGGCGTTTGGTTTTCATCTACAGACTTTAATGAATTAACTGCAGTATCCAGTGTTTTTAACAAATCATCATAAATATCTTGCTGAGAATCGTAAGGCACGCTTAGATCTCCATATCCCGCTTTCGAATAAGGTACCGGCCCAAAAAAATCTGTCATAGAATGGAATATAAATACTTTCCAAATTTTGGCTATTGCATTAGCCGCAGGGTCTGACCCTTCTGTAGCTTCAATTACTAACTTTAATGTAGGGTACGCACTTCCATACATCGATGTCCATTGATAAAATTCCCAATCTTTACGTTGTACATATCTGTCAGTCGAAAATCCACCGTCACTTGCAGCATAGTATTGACTCCAAAGATCAACAAATAAATTACGGGCAAGCTGGTATATGCCCGGATCTCCATATATACCCTGATACTCCGCTTTAGCAAAAGCATTTGGAATAGTTGCAGCTGTTAGTCCACTCAAGGTAGAAGGGTCGTTATTTATTTCTTTAAAATCTTTTGTACAAGAACTTTCTATAATCGAAGATGAGATGATAATAAACAGCATTGATAAAAAATGACTACATACTTTTATTGAGAAAATATTTTTAAACATATATTTAAGTTTATGAATGTTTAGAAATTTAATTTAATATATACACCATAATTGCGTGTACTTGGCAAAGAGGCATATTCTATACCCTGATTATTGCCGGATCCTAAAGCTGATTCCGGATCAATTCCTTTGGCATTGTTTTTTATAAAAAATAAATTTCGTCCGGTGAGCGATAGTGTGCAGCCCTTAATAAAGGAATGTTTAAATGCAGAAGAAGGAAATGTATAGCCGAAATCGATTTCCCTCACTCTGATATTTGTTGCACTATATGCAAATGGTTCACCTATTGCATTTTGAACGATAGATGTCCAGTAATCTTGCGCGGTGATGGATTTATTATTATTTGCTCCATTTTCAAAAACTGAATTAGGAACAATGAAACCAGATTCTCTATTTGCTTCCGTAATTTTTGAAGTGCCATTTCCCGTAGCTAATGATTGAGTGCCACTTATAATTGTACCTCCTTTTCGTTCGTCGATTAATACATATAACGACCATCCTTTAAAACTGAAAGTATTGGAAATACTGCCAGTCCAATCGGGATTATAATTTCCTACATAATGTTTTTGATCGGTATTAAATAGCGGTTTGCCGTTTTCATCTACTACAATTCTTCCCAGTGAATCTCGTTCAAAGCTTGCTGTATATAATTCTCCGTATTTTTTGCCTTCCTCCACCTCAATGGCGCCTAAATCTTGTGGAGAACTAAGATCAACTTTTTGTTGAAGCGGATCTAAGCGGATAACTTTATTTACATTTGCACCGAATACGATACCCACATTCCATTGAAAATTTTCTGATGCTATGATGCCTCCGTTTACCGATAATTCAATTCCCCGGTTCCTGATTTTGCCTGCATTAATAATACGAGTTGAATATCCTGAAGGAGATGGTACAGGGATGGATAAGATTTGATTTATGGTATTGGTATTATAAAATGTAAAGCCTGCTTTGAATCTTTCTTTGAACAATCCTACATCTAACCCGGCTTCAAATGAATGTGTTTCTTCGGGCTTTAAATCTGCGTTGCGCAATGTATTGTCAATAAGCAAAAAACCTCCATTACCTCCTGATACGAGGGAAAAAGAAGGATTATATTCATTAAATCCTGTACCATTCCCCACAAATGCATAGGACGACCTCAGTTTTAAAGTTGATATAATTTCCGGAAGTGGGATTAATTCATTTAATACAGCGCTTATACCTACTGAAGGGAAAAAATATGATGCATTTTGCACAGGCAAAGTAGAGTTCCAGTCATTTCTACCAGTAAGATTAATAAAAAGAGCATTTTTATATCCCAATTCTGCAGATGCATATATCGATTGTTTTTCTATTCGTTCTATAGGTTTATAAGGTATATAATTATTTACACTATTGGTTAAAGCAACAGCATTAGAAGTCGCAAAAATATTGGGTGCGATAAGGCCTTGATTATTTAAAGTGCTTCGCTCAAAATCATATCTTTCTATACTTGCTCCTACATTTGCATTTACAGAAAATGATTTTAAAAAATGCTTATTGTAAGAGATAAGCAAATCATTATTAAATTGTTTATTGGATTCCTTATTCAGTATATAATTTCCTTCACCCGGATAATCACTTAGCCAATAAGAATCATTGAAATCTTTTTCTTCACCTATATCTGTATAATAATCCAGACTAGTCCTCGCTTGTATACTAAGATCGGGAGTAATCTGATATTTAAGTGATGCCATTCCTATAAATCTTTTACGACTTCTGTCATATAGATTTCGATATGCGCTCCAATAAGGATTTTGATAAGAAGGGGTTTCGTTAGCCCAATAATTTTGCGTAAGAGATCCATCGTCATTAAGTGTTTCATAATTCTTAATGTCATTTAGCCTTAAACTTCTCGGCATAGCAATTAAAGTGGACATAATACGATTGCCTGCACCTGTCAACGGTCGATTAATTATATCTTCCAAAATATAATTAACTTTTACATCCATTGTCAATCCTTTATATAAATCAACAGTCTGGCGGAGATTTAAGTTATTTCTCTTAAAATCATTATTAGGAAGTATTCCTTTGCTTAGGTTATTCGTATATGAGAAGTAAGTACGTGATTTATTACTTCCTGAGGATATGGTTACCGAATTAATTAAATCATTTCCTGTACGAAAAAAATCACGAAAATTATTGGGTTGCGGAACCAGGGATTGAGTCTTTCCTGTCCAATCTTCCACTTGTTGCCCAGTCATTTTAGGTCCCCAGCTATTATTACTCCCTGCGATGAATACACCTGCATCTCCCTGTCCATAGGTGTTTTGCAAATCCAAATATTGCATTGGAGTAGATAATTCGGCAGAACTGCCTATAGTAATTGATGTGCCATTTCCAATATTTCCCTTTTTAGTTGTTATTACAATTGCTCCGTTGGATGCATCAGACCCATACAATGCTGCAGCTGAAGCCCCTGTTAATAATGTAACTGATTCCACATCATCGGGGTTTATATTGGATATACCATCTCCATTATCTCTTCCTCCGAATAGCGCTACGTCTGCTTCTGCTTTGGGAGAATTATCTACCCTTACGCCATCGACAATAAGCACCGGTTGATTTGTTCTTCCAATGGATCTATTTCCCCGGAACACAATTCTGTTTGAACTTCCAGGTCCTGAATTAGTTTTATTAATAGTTAGCCCTGCAACTTTGCCATTAAGAGCACTTGATATATTTATCTCTCTTGAATTACTGAGTTCTTCTCCGCCAATTACTTGGGTCGAATATGTAATAGACCTTTTAGACCGGGTTATACCCAACGCTGTTATAACCAAATCATTTAGTTCGCTTTTTTTAGGGTTTAGAATTATATTAAGTTCAAAATCTTTGTCAATTTCTATTTCTTGCGTTATGTAACCAACATAGGAAAATTTTAATATTTCACCTTTGTCTACATTTATCTCGAATGCCCCATCATGATTTGTTATTGTTCCTTTTAGTTTCCCTTTTACTTGTATGGATACGCCTCCCAATGGTTTTCCTGAACTATCAGTAACTTTTCCTTTGACAAGTTTTTGCTGTAATAATTGTTTTTGTTCACTAAATAGGTGAAAAGGAATATTGGGGGTCTCTTTTTTTGTAATAATAATTGTATTGTCATATATTTTGTAAGACAGCGGTGTTTGTTTTAGACAACTATCCAGGATGACATTTAATGCCATATTTTTTACTTTTATGGATATTTGTATTTTTTCTCCAACCACGCCGTAATTGTAGAAAAAGTCATAGCCTGTTTGATTTTTTATTTGCTGTAATAATTTGTCAAGAGAAGCATTTTTAATATTTATGGTTGCGGTAACTTGTGCATTGATGCGTGCAAAAGTTTGAATAGTGCAAATTCCCAATATTAGAATGGTAAATTTAATTCGCATAATAATTCGTTTTGACCATACATGCGAGCAATTTTTAGAAGGATATTTTTTACCAAATGCCGGTTTATTTTGCAGGGTCAATATTGACGATAAACAAGCGCTGATCCTTAATAAGCATTGCTGTCTCGGCACAGCATTGCCATTTAAACTTTTCTGCATAACTTTGCAAGGTTTAAGATGAGTAATTATTGTTCCTAATGATTAAAAAACTTAAACATTAGCCGCAATCCGCTCCACTGGCTTGCGGCATATTTTTTATTTTAAATATTGTTCCATAATTTTTATATTGAATATGTGATTAATTAAGCAGGCAATACTCTTATTTCTTTCTCTGTTATTAAAAAATGAATACCGCCAATTTCTAAAATTTTAAGCACTTTTTCTAAACTACTGGTTCGGGAGATACTTCCGCTAAAATTTAATTGAGGTATATTGCTTTGATAAACGATATCAATATTATACCAACGAGAAATTTGCTTCATAATTTCTTCTAAGGATGTATTATTGAAATTAAAATTCCCATTAACCCAAGCTGTCACATCATTGTCACCTGTTTCTTTGATACGCGTTTCTCCGGATCTGTTCTCTTGTAGTAATTGCTGCCCTGGTAATAATGTTTTAGAAATATTATTATTTGGTTTAAATTCTATAGAACCTTCTAATAATGTCGCTGTAGTGTAATATTCATCATTATATGAATTTATATTAAAATGCGTGCCCAATACCTTTACATTAGCTGTAACTCTACCATTGTGAAAAATTTTCACAATAAAAGGCATAGACTTGTTTTTTGCCACTTCAAAATATCCTTCACCGGAAAGTTGTACAATTCTCTCTTTCCCTGAAAATAAGATCGGATATGTTAGCGATGCTTCTGCATTTAACCAAACTTGCGTGCCGTCCGGAAGCACTACTCTATAATTGCGGCCGCGGGGAGTTGTTAAAGTATTCCATTTTTCTCCAGCCGATGATAATGCGGTATTTGTTTTTTGATATAATATTTGTCCATCACGTGTTTTACGTGCGATAACTCCCATTTGGTTACATACAACATTGGTATTACTGCTATCTAATATAATTGTTTTCCCATCTGCTAATGTCAGAATTGCTCCATTTTGCCCTGCTTTAATTAAAGTTGAAAAATGCTTGTTTGCATTTAGTGAAGTAAATTTATTTTTTTGTGTAAAATACAAAACCCCTGCACCTATTATTATAATTAAACATGCAGCAATTGAACCTATACGAATAAATTTTAGGTATTTATTATTTTCATTTTTACCAGAAAATTGCTCTTGCTTGACCGATTTCTTTTCTCTTTCAGCTATTTCTTTTTCCAATAAATCATAAATCTTTGCAGATATATCCGATTGAATTTTTTCCCCGGTTTCTAAATCCTGCAAATATTTCTCGTGTAATAGAAAATATAAATCTTGGTTGTTTTTTTTGTTAGCAATAAAGTTATAGAGCTCTTGCCTTTCCTCCGAAGTCCACTGAGACTTATTAAGTATTTTATAAATTTGATCAATTTTCATCAAGCCTATTTAATATTTACAATAAACTCGTAGAAAACAAGTAAAAAAGGGGTATTATGAAAAAAATTTTTCTAAAAAAAGAATGGAAGCAGTAATGGAAAATAGCAGATAGAATGTTCATTCACATATTTTCGCAGGAAAGACAATGCTTCTTTCATGTATTCATTAATCGTATACTTGGATATTCCCAACATTACAGAAGCCTCTTCATAAGAAAGTCCTTGCAATTTGCAAAGCTCAAATGCTCTTCTACACCGAAGTGGGAGTCTTTTTATAGCCTCATCAAGCAAGGTATAATGTTGTTCAAAAGAATTTTCTTTTTCAGCAGGTTCTATAAGATCTTCTTTTTTAAATAATTGATTTAAATTTTTATTGCTACGAGTTATAAATCTTATATAATCAATTGTCTTATAGTAGCTAACTGTAAAAAGCCATCCTGAAATAGCTTTATCGTAAGATAATTTTTTTCTTTTTTCCCAGAGAATTAAGAAGACTTCTTGTACTAAATCTGCTGTTGTGTATTCGTCATGTAATAAAAGCATAATATTCCGATAAATTGCATGATGATAACGTTCATATAGTGTACGGAAAGCTTCAGAATTATCGTTCCTTAACATTTCTAACAATTCTATGTCTGTTAAATTAGTAATCATTTGAATTACAAGAAATTTAATCGAATTCTCTTTTGAGTATAAATTAGTTCAAAATAAAATAAATATTTCATACAAATATACATTTATTTATATATTTTCTTTCGGTAATTATTCATATATGTGTCATGTTAAAAATATTTATTTTCCTCATGATTTTTAAAATTAACAATGAAAACACTCTCTAAGAATTTAATTAAATAGGTGTAAGTTTTGCTAACGATTTACAAGTCCAACCTTTAATGAGAGTCATTTTTTGTTATATGGTTTAGGCTTCTTTCTGAATGAATATGACGGACACAAAATCGTGTAGAAAGATGGCGGTGTTATTGGATTTCTGAGGATGATAATTTTAATTCCCGAAGAAAAAATAAGAATTATTATTTTAACCATGACCAAAATAATTCTTATGATGCATTGGGTGATAAACTTGCAGAACAAAACAATTTTTGCGTTGGATGTTTAAAGGAATTTTTTATTCCTTTATTAAATGCAGTTTTATAATTTGTATCTTTTGTTTGAATGCCTTTATATTAGCGGCGCAGAATTTCGCTCCTTTGCAATACGAATCCGTTTTTTATCTATGATGACAATCATTTCTTTGTCCAATCATCATCATGGTTTGAATAATTCTTGTTGAATAGCTTGCACTCGATTAAAGTATGATAATATTATTATTACTTTACATAATTCGTAATAAAAATCATTCCCATTTTTTTTCGTGAGGAGCAAAGCGAAGTGAAACCTTATGTTAAGAGAATTGTCGCTTAGAAAAAATCGAGGATGTATATATTTCTCTTGAACAATTTCGGACTTTTTAAAATAAATAGAAATGCAGGCAAATCTTGATGAAAGGCAAATTGAATATTTATTAAAACATAAATTATTAGGACATCTTGGATGTTATGCGGACAACATCAGTTATGTTATACCGATATGTTATGTATATGACGGACAATATATATATGGCCGCACTTATGAAGGTATGAAAATAAAAATGATAAGGAAAAATCCGAATGTTTGCTTTCAGGTAGAAAATATAGAAAATATGGCTAAATGGCAAAGCGCGATATGTTGGGGAGAATTTGAAGAACTTACGGATAAAGCTGAACGCAATAAAGCCGTTAGTCTATTGCGAGACCGGATATCAGCTACAATAGAGAGCAGCGCATTACGCCAATCCAACTATTGGCCTTTTTCCGTAGATGATTTAGATGATGTTAAAGGTATTTTGTTTCGCATTCATATAAATACAAAAACAGGTAAATCTTCTTTTTATGATGAATATCAGGTATAGAAGAAAAACTTGTAATTTAGGCTTTGTATTTTACCATAATTTTTTTTGCTTCTTTTAATTTAGTATATAACTTTCTCACACTTTAAAAACATTGTATTATGGAAAATCAATTTGTAACCGCTGTAAGGTATTGGTATCTTCCTTTGATTATCGGTATTATTTTTATATTGACAGGCTTTTGGATTTTTTGGACACCGCTGGAGGCCTATTTGGGATTATCATTTATATTCAGCTTCAGTTTTCTGGTAAGCGGTATTATTGAAATAACTTATTATATAACAAACCGCCATGCTACAAAGAACTGGGGATGGGGGTTGGCTGCCGGAATTATTGATTTACTCTTCGGCATTTGGTTAATTTCAAGTCCACTGGTATCTCTGCAACTACTTCCGTTTTTTGTAGGCCTTATACTGCTGCTCCGTTCATCTACTGCAATTGCCGTGGCATTGGACTTAAGAGGGTTGAATTCTAGTTGGTGGGGATGGATAATGTTTTTTGGAATACTCGGTATTATTTTTTCATTCATAATCATCTGGAATCCTTTGATTGGCGGAATGACCATCATTATCTGGACGGCATTAACTTTTATTACAGTAGGCATTTACAGGATTTTGCTTGCATTTGAATTAAAGAAAATTAAAGATCGAAAATAGAGAAAATAAAAAACGCCTTAATAGATTTTGCATTTATTACTTAAGGCAATTGCTATCAATGAAATGCAGGGTGTTTTATTATTAATCACGAAAGATGACTTCTCATTGCTTTGCAAAGGCACTCAATTTCCTGTCATCGGAGAGCTGACGCGACTCTCTAATTAGGTTATTTCCCATTACGACAGATCGTTCTTTGATATTATACATTAATACATTATGATCATGCCCCGGTATTTTAGATTGCTTATGTGGCAATATGAATAAGTTATTCACTTCACTGATATGCTCATTTCAGCTGAATTAAATGTGCCGGAATATTTAGTCTCTATCCATGAACGTATCTACATGTTGCAAGGATTTAATAAAAGCATTTAAGCAATTGTCTGCAACTTTTCGATAACTTCTTTTGTATTATTATTTCCCATCGCTATAGAAAAAATCCTGAAATTTTTAGAAAAGCATTCTTTTGTAAACAAGAAAGATACGGGCTGGATATGATTATACAAATCACTTTTTATACTTTTTCGTTTTTCAATTGCTCAATATAATAGGAGGGAGTAACTCCTGTTATCTTTTTAAATACTGACATGAACACCTGGCGCGAAGAAAAGCCGCATTCTTCAGCCAAATGGCTGATCTTATACTCGCGATACACCGGATCTTCATACAGCTTACGCAGGATATGGCCGATCTTTAATCCGTTGATATAGTTGCTGAATGTCTTTCCCTTATGTACTTTTATCAACTCTGAAAGATAGGTCTGATTAGTGCCCATATAGTGGGCGAGTGAGGTGAGGCTTATATCATGTTTTAGATACCGGTCTGTATTTTCAAACTTTTCCAATTTGGATAGTAATTTGGCAACTGTTTCATCGGCTATGCTGGAAGATAACAGCATGTGTGTTTTTTTTATATCCTGTTCTTCGGCAATCATTTCGTGGGCTGCAATGGCTACCTGTTTTTCAACTGTATTTTTTTTGTATTTTTCCGTTTTCAGGGTTTCAAGAAAGTGTTCGTGTTTTTTACGAAGCATTTTGTTGTTTCTGCGCCACAACATGAATATTATCAACAGGATTACCAACATCGCTATACCGGCGATGCCGGCGATTTGCTGTAGTCTCAGAACAGCGCTATGTTCAATCCGGGATACCATCTGTTTTACCGTTTTGTCAGTCTCGTCCATTTCCTGGCTTTGTAGGCTGTCGTTAAGCGCAGAGAGCAGATGCATGTATTTTAAAGACTGATCTTTCTTATTTTCCGCTTCGTATGCCTGCGAGAGTGTTTTGTAAATCACGGTCCTTTTATAAGGCGACGGATATATGCTCTCCACCTGCATAGCTTTCATGCCGTATTCAATGGCGCTGTCCAATTTTTTTCTGGATAGATAAAACCTGCTTACGCTGTTATACAAATCTATTTCCCTTGTTTTGGATATTTTATCCTTATGCGCCTCGTTGATTTTCAACGCCGCAAAAAAATAATTCGCTGCAAGGTCAGGATCGGGCGGGTTGACGATATACGTATAATCCAAGCCTATGGAATATTGCATAGCGATAATCACTCCATATTTTAAGTCATTCGATATAGACAGGCTTTTTTCGTTGATGAGCTCGGCTTCTTTAAGACCCAATGTGTCATAATAAAGTATGGAGTCGGCATGGGTTAGTGACCGATCGAAATAATTTGTAAGATTTTGGTACGATTTTGCCAGCAAATAGTGCCGTATATCATCGTCTTTTATTTTTTTCGCAAATCGTATTGCTAAATGGAATTCTTTATAAGCGTTATTTACATCCCCAAAGCTGCTATAAGCCAATCCCAACAATCTATGAAGATTAACGATATTTTTTTCATTGATTGCCTCAGGTGTATATTTTCTGATTTCATTGCCCAACTCTATGACTTTCCCGTAAGTGCCATAGGTCATGTCATATTCCATAAGCGCAATACCTGCATCTTCTATTCCCTGCTTATAATCCATTTTTTTGGACTGGTTATATAAATAGCCTAGTCTAGTTGCGGCGTTTGTGGTAATCTCTTTAGGGTTCTTATCGGTTCCTGTTATTGCATTTATTTGTGTTTGGAGCGAATTTATGTTTTGAGAAAAGCCAAAAAGAAAACCTGTTAACGACAAAACAAGCATAAACATACTTCTCATAAAAAGAGGTGATTCTGAATTATAGGGATTAGGGGTCTGACATAACGGGACTAAAATTAGTCATTGAATATCAGATTATGCCCATAAAGATAACAGTATATGAATTAATTTTTAAATTCATTGCAAAATTTTATTATATAATTAATTAATAATCATATAATTATGAAATAAATTATAATATATTATATATGTATGCCAGTATCCATTACTTATATTAAATCTGAGACAGAATAATAAACTATAATTCGAAAAGGCAACAGTACATGTATTTATTTTTAAATTTATTCCATATTATAATTTTATAATTTATTGATTATTAACTAATTATCAATTATATAATATTTATTTTGTTTATGTATATGTTGGTAAAAATCAGTTTCAAATGTCTATATAAATTTAAAAATTTATAACAGCCTCAGTTTTTTAATCTTAACTTAAATGGTAATATTGGATTCTTGAAACAATTTATCATGTAGTTTAACCTTAAAACAACTAATAGCGGGGTTGTTTTAGAATAGGTATATATGTTTTTTCTTTATAACAGCAACAATACTATTTTCTGACAAGATAGACTCGTTGGTTATAAGGGTTTAATAGAGTAAACCAATGCCCTGCATATCTATGCGGGGCATATTTTCTTGTGAAAAGAATACAAAAATAAACATATAGAATTCCAAAAATTTAATTCCTATCGGCCAAAACTAAAAAACACATGTTGGATGGGAACAATTTAGCCAAAAAATACTTTATGATGGAATAAATTTTGAAATTATTTCATTTCTATAATTGATTTATATTAATTAATCATATGATAATCAATTTCATATAATGGTAAATTATTAAATTAAATCAATTAAATATTTGATATTCTTTTCTGTTAAGAATGGAGCTATAAATATAATATTTACGACATCATTCGTTTTTTTATACCCTAATGCCCCGATACTTTTACATTTTCATGCCTTTGGCTTTTTTTCAAGTTTTTATTCTTTTGATTATTCTAATCCGGTCAATTTATTAGATGCTTAGCCTATAACTACATTCAATCAATCAACATGAAAACACTATTTCGTATCGCTTCAGAAGAACTACTCCGGTTTATTTCTTTGTTTACCCTGAGCGACGATTGCTATCATGTAATTCACGACCGGATAAAATTTATACTCTCTTACTCATGGTTTCAATGATTTATATTAAAAACTTTTAAATTAATGATTATGAAAAAAAAATCTATTCTTAAATTTTTAATCGCTTCATTTAGTTTTGCAGCTATACCGTTGTCTTTAATGGCCCAGTATCAAAAAATGAATTTCGCTACCTCTTATGTAAGTGGATCAAATGTTTCAAATGGAACGAACGCTATAGGCTTTAACCCTACAAATAGTGGCGCATTTACCACAGGCCCTGCTACGTTTGCCGGGGGCGGATTATTCAGTGGAAGCGCGGATGTTGCTACCTACACCTTTGGAGAAGAATCCGAAACTACACATGATACGATTTACCTGAAGGTTCAGTCCGCGGCGCTCATCGGCGATATATCGCTGACAAATATCACTATCCAGCCTTTGGATGGTGGAGCGAATGCAGGGAATGCAGGGCATCCCATTCTTTATTCTTATCCCAGCGTTACCAACAGCGGATTAAGCGATGGCAGAATGCTGATGTATGTGGCAACCGCAAAATTCGACGGTGTTAAAATCACCTACAATGCACCTGCCGCTTATGGGCCATCATTGAGCTTGTATGAGACTTTTTTCAAAAGCCAGGGTAAACCATGGCCACAAGATTGTGACAGGCCCTTTGAGAGCATTCATAATATCAGCGGCATTACGGCGGCAAATTTTACCAATCCCTATGATATTATGGATAACGGCTCAGACTATCTGTCAACCTATAGTGCTATGTCCTATGTTTTAGGAAGTATTGGTGCAACTTTTACTCAGGAAATATACTTTCCTTCTCCCGGTTCCGGTTCGGATGAGATAAGGTTGCAAGCAGGTGTTCCTGCTAATTTACTGAGCGCTTTACTTTCATATGGTGGGGATATTGCGGATAATGTAACTGTTCAACCTTATCTTAATGATTCCGCAACGAAATCGGCTGCCACACTTAGTAATATTATTAGTGTTCAATTTGGGCCTTTGACCACGTTAATCAATCTCATTAGCGGTAATAATATAAAACCAATATATTATAAACCCGGGGTGCCTTTCAATAAAGTGGTAATCAAATGGAGTATTCCGGTTGCAATAGGTACTCTTAACCAGTTTGCATTTTACGATATTCGACGAGTTGCAGAAACACCCAAAATTTCAACAGCGGATTCACAGGCAGTGTGTATCAATACAACCGGATTACAATTGAGTGCAGGATCTGTGACCGGAGAGCCTAATCTTACTTTTCAATGGTATGCAAAAAATCCAAATGGAAGTGTAGATTCTACACCTATAGCAACAGGAAATACATTTACAATACCTGATTCTTATTTAACAACTGCCGGACACAAGGTTTTTTATGTAGCTGCAGTACGCTCCGTTTGCGGTTCAGTAATATCTGATGCAGATTCTGCAATAGTTCAGGTATATGCAAAGCCGGTCTTTACAAACAGCGCTTTGCCAAATGGAATTGTTGGGACTGCCTATACCACTTCCAACATTTCAACGGACAGTGCCGCAACCTATACTTTGAGCAACTTGCCTCCCGGATTGAGTTTTAATGCTTCATCAAATACCATTAGCGGAACTCCGACCGTAGCCGGAACTTATACTGTGGCCGCAACTGCAACTGCAACCAATGGTGCGCATTGTCCTATAACGACTTATTATGATGTTGTGATCAAGCCGGCCAACTCACTACCAGTAACGATAACTGATTTTTCAGGAAACGCCGTGAATGGGACTGTATCGCTTCATTGGGATAGTAAAACTGAAATTAACAATAAAGGATTTGAGTTGCTGAGGGGTATGGATGGCAAATTATTCTCACATTTGGCATATATAGCAAGCCAGGCCGTAAATGGTAACAGTACATCACCTTTATCCTATAAATATACCGATGTAGCTGCTCTAAACGGAGCGAATTATTATCAATTAAAACAGATTGATCTTGCCGGAACGTCTGTAACTGTTCAAACCATTTCAATTTTAGTTTCCGGTGTCGCTTCAGGATTGAAAGTTTATCCTAATCCCACCTCTGCGGACATTAATATACAAGGAGCTGAAGCAGGATCAACCTATTCAATTGTAAGTGATGGCGGAAACACGGTGGTTCCGGCAAACCTATTGACAAGCTCAAAAATTAGTGTAGCCGCTCTTCCTGCAGGTATATACATCTTGAAAATAACCGGAAAAGATAATAAAATAAGTACGATTAAGTTTATTAAAAAATAATCACGGTATTCCACCATTATTACAAAAGGGAGCTGTCCTGAAAAGGGCGGCTTTTTTTATTTGGGGTAGGTGATTCGATTTCTTAAAAGACAATATGCCGTCAGAAAGTTTTTTCAAGACTTTAAAACACCATTGGTTTAATAAGATATGGATGTACTGGAATTCTGCCCATACAGTAGCCATTAAATTTGTCAGATTTAAAGAAGCCTTAAATTTGATATACTATGTAAAAAAGAGAATTTAATGAAAGGTTCAAACGTATGGCGATAGAACTGCCAGCAGCCAAAGTCAGTGTAAAAGCAGCAGTCGAAGAATTGGGTATAAATGCTGATTTGTTGAGTAAATGGCGGGGAATCTTTAAAAATCAAGACAGTGTTTCCCAGAAGATAGAATAGCTCAGCGAGGAGCAACAACAGATCCGTAAATTACAAAGACAATTAAAGGAGTTAGAGGGGGAATATACCATCCTAAAAATGGCGGTATCCATCTTTGCCAAATAAAGCGCAGCCGTTATGAGTTTATAACAAGTCATAGACAAACATTTAGCGTGGTGAAGATGTGTAAAGTTTTACAGGTAAGCAAAAGCTGTTATTACAAATGGCTGCTCAGTCCACAAAGTATCAGGAGGTCAAGGCAATTATCCATGAAAGAAAAGATAAACAAGATATATGAAGATAGCCGCAGGCGCTATGGCAGCCCAGGTATCGCAGCGCAATTGCACAATGAAGAGATTGTTATTACCAACAAAACAGTAGCTAAATATATGCATCAAATGGGGTTGCGATCCATCCGTTGGCAAGAAATATTGCCACACCACCACCGATAGCGATCATGGTTATGCTATTAGTGAAAATATCCTTTGTCGTGATTTTACCGCCCAAACTATAGGACATAAATGGGTGGGTGGTTTAACCTATATAAAAACAGCAGAAGGATGGCTGTATCTGACAATTGTAATGGATTTGGCAGGCCATAAGATTATAGGCTGAGAATGGGTCAAACTATGCCGGCAAATGAAACGAGCATAGCTGCTTTAAGAATGGCTTTTCAAAACAGGAAAATAGAAAAGCAAGCCTTGTTGTTTCATTCAGGCAGAGGCATACAATATGCCTGCAATGCGTTTAGGGAATTGATAAAAACAAAGCAAATAACCCAAAGTATGAGCCGTAAGGGAAACTGTTGGGATAATGCTGTGGCAGAATCATTTTTCAAAACATTGAAAACAGAATTGGGTTTATCAGCATACTTTTGCAAATATCGGAGTTGCTAAGTTGGCTATATTTGAATACATAGAAGTTTGGTACAATAAGCAAAGATTAAATTCTGCCATCGGATACAGAACACCTTGTCAAATGGAACAATTATTAAACAACAAAAAACAATAAAATACTGACAGATTTTTAGTCCACTATTAGTGGAGAACTGCAGGATGGGTCTATCCTGTTTTTTCAGGATGGGTTTGCTGCGGATGATTTCTTTCAGTATCAATTCTCCACCTTCCTCATACAATTTGTGGAATCGGTAGAAACAGTTTCTGTACTGTAAATATTTCCTCTCGGTTTACAAAAAGCATCTTTTTATTATTACCATTTCCAATCCCTTATCTCGGGCATGTCAATACCGTTCTTTGCAATGTAGTGTTTATGTTCTATAAGCTTATCTTTCATTTCCTGTTTCAGATAAGCGCCTTTATTATCGAGCTTTGGAAGTCTGTCAATCACATCCTGTACCAGATCGAAACGATCGAGCTGGTTTAAAACAGTCATATCAAACGGTGTTGTAATAGTGCCTTCTTCTTTATAGCCTCTTACATGAATATTGTCGTGATTAGCCCGCCGGTATGTTAATCGATGAATCAACCACGGATATGCGTGGAATGCAAAAATCACAGGCTTATCTTTAGTAAACAATGCGTCAAAATCCCTGTCGTTTAAGCCGTGCGGATGTTCCGTATCCGGTTGTAGTTTCATCAGGTCGACTACATTAACGACACGTATTTTCAGGCCGGGAAGTTTTTTTCGCAGAATCGATACAGCTGCTAATGTTTCTAAGGTAGGCACATCGCCTGCGCAAGCCATTACAACATCGGGTTCCGTGCCTTCGTCGTTGCTTGCCCATGTCCAGATGCCTATGCCTTTTGTGCAATGTATAACGGCTTCGTCCATATTAAGCCATTGCGGAGATGGATGTTTGCCCGCCACAACTACATTTACATAATGGCGAGTTCTTAAACAATGATCCATGACGGATAACAAGCAATTCGCATCGGGCGGCAAATACACACGTACCACCGATGCTTTTTTATTGACAACATGATCTATAAACCCGGGATCCTGATGGGTGAAGCCGTTATGGTCCTGCCGCCACACATGTGATGCAAGCAAAATATTCAATGAAGGCAGCTTCTTACGCCAGCTGAGTTCCGATGTAACTTTCAGCCATTTTGCATGCTGATTGAACATGCTGTCTATAATATGAATGAACGCTTCATAACAATTGAATAATCCATGCCTCCCGGTTAAAACATAGCCTTCCAGCCAGCCTTCGCATTGATGCTCGCTCAGCATTTCCATTACTCGTCCTTCTTTCTTCAGAAATTGATCCGTCTCAAAAGCTTCCGCCTCCCATTGCCTGTTGGTCGCTTCAAAGACTGCATCAAGCTTGTTAGACAAAGTTTCATCGGGACCGAAGAGGCGGAAATTTCTTTTGTCAAGATTGGACTTTATAACATCTCTTATAAATTTTCCCAATATCAACGTGTCGCCCGGGCCTGTTTCGCTGCGACTTTTTAATTCAAGGGCGTAATTGAAAAAATCAGGCATAATAAGATTTTCAGACAAAGCGCCGCCGTTGGTCATCGGGTTTGCGCCCATGCGCCGGTCGCCTTTTGGCACAAGCGCTTTTAATTCTGCAATTAATCTTCCTTCTTTATCAAATAATTCTTCGGATTTATAACTTCTCAACCAATCTTCCAATTGCTTTAAATGTTCAGGATTTTCCGCAGGATCGGTAATGGGAACCTGATGCGCACGAAATGTACCTTCAACGGGTAAACCGTTTACGAACTTTGGTCCTGTCCAGCCTTTAGGCGTTTTTAAAATAATCATCGGAAAGATTGCCCTTTCTGCATTACTATTTTCAGCAGCATTTACTTTTATTGTTTTTATTTCATCAATTACCTTATCAAGTAATTCTGCCATTTTCAGGTGCATATCCGCAGGGTCATCGCCTTCGATAAGATACGGATTCCAGCCATAGCCTTTAAACAGACCAAGCAGTTCTTCATTACTGATTCGCGCCAACACAGTCGGGTTGGCAATTTTATATCCGTTTAAATGAAGTATGGGTAATACTACTCCGTCAGTAACAGGATTGAGAAATTTATTGGAATGCCATGATGTTGCCAATGGTCCTGTTTCTGCTTCGCCATCGCCCACAACACATGCAACAAATAAATCAGGATTGTCGAAAGCCGCTCCAAATGCATGACTCAAAGAATAACCCAGCTCACCGCCTTCGTGCATGGAACCCGGGCATTCGGGAGATACATGGCTCGGAATGCCGCCTGGAAATGAGAATTGCGTAAATAATTTTTTCAGCCCTTCTTCGTCTTCGGATATTTCCGGGTATATTTCGCTGTATGTGCCTTCGAGATATGTGTTGCCTACAAGCGCAGGACCGCCGTGCCCGGGACCGGAAATGTAAATCATATCCAAATCATATTTTTTAATGATGCGGTTGAGATGTACATAAATAAAATTCTGTCCCGGTGTAGTGCCCCAATGACCCAGCAGCATTTTTTTTATATGTTGAGGTTTCAACGGTTCGCGAAGCAAAGGATTATCATGGAGATAAATTTGCCCGACCGATAAATAATTGGCGGCACGCCAATAGGCATTTATTTTTTCCAATAACTCTTGCGATAATTGTTCATCTGCCGGTTTTATATTTTGCGTTTCCATTTGAAATTATTTAGGTAAATGTTTACTGTATAAATGCCATGTGGTCTCCGCTATCATCAGTTCTTCATTCGTAGGAATGACAAAAACTTTTACTTTGCTTTCGGATGAAGATATTTCCTTTTCGTTTGCTGCGTTCTTCTTTTTATCAATCACAACGCCCGCATACTGCAAGCCTTGGCAGATGCGAATCCTTATCTGCGGCGCATTTTCACCGATGCCGCCGGCGAAAACAAGTGTGTCCAGACCGCCCAGCGCTGCGGTATAAGCGCCGATATACTTTTTTATCTGGTAACAAAAAATATTGATTGCAAGTGCCGCGTGCCCATTGTTCTGCTCATGCAACAATAGCACCTGCATATCGGAACTAAGCCCGGATATGCCGAGCAACCCGGATTTGTGATTAATAATGTCGTTGAAAGCTTTTGTATCCGGTTGCTTCTGCAAAAGAAATCGTGCAATTCCGGGATCAATATCCCCGCTACGAGTGCTCATGACAATTCCACCGGCAGGTGTAAAACCCATGCTTGTATCAATACATCTTCCATCTTTTATAGCTGCCAGACTTGCGCCGTTTCCCAGATGTGCCATAATAATGCGGCCTTTTGCCTGCTTCGCATTCATACGTTTAAGCTCCTGTAATAAATAGCTGTACGAAATACCGTGAAAGCCGTAACGGCGAATGCCTTCTTTATCATATTTTTTTGGGATGGCAAATGTTTTTGCAACGTCCGGAATGGTGTGGTGAAAAGCCGTATCAAAGCATACTATCTGGGGCAGTTGCGGATATTGTGCTTTTAATATTTTAATAATAGAGATTTGAGCCGGGAGATGGTCGGGATCATATTCTATAAGGGTGGTTAACTCATTTAGGAGTTTGCCTGTAATTATGACGGCCTTTGTATGTTTCATGCCGAATACTATCCGGTGGCCGATAGCGTGTACTTTACCAAACCATTCTTGCTTGCCAAGCCACCCGGTCAGATTTTTTATTACGGTATCAAAATCCGAAGCATGCAAATCAACTTTCTTCTCTGTATTTCCTTGCTTAATGATTAAAATTACATTCGCAGTGCCTATCTGTTCCGCTTTGCCGGACAATTGCAGCAGCAGTCCTTCTTTTGTATTTTCATATAAAGATATTTTAATGCTTGACGAACCGGAATTAAGCGTAAGTATATATCGATGATTATTCATTAAAATTATGTATTATCAAAAGACGCTGGCTAAGAAACGATAAAATGAATGTTTATTTTCCAAAAATATTTTTTCTGCCATGTGTACCCTTTCTCTTAACAGGAACTGAATATCGACTGTCTCCAAATCGTCAAACGTTGAATTATCTTTTATATCTTTTACCAGTCTTTCTTTCTGCAGGGTTGTATCGTTTCCCAAAATATCTAGCGATTCTTTCTGGATAATGAATACATTTTGAAAATGTTCCGTAACTGCTAATATTTCCAGCTTGGTATTCTTATTGATTACTTCTTTCAGCCTTTCTTCAAAGATAGCCGTTTCCTGCAAATAAAATTCGATGGATTCGCCCCAGTATATTAATTCATGGTTATAAAATTCTTCAGTGGACATTGTAGATTGTTTAAAAATGTGTCGATTATAAAATGAGAAATCGGTTAATTTTTCTGTTCCTTTGTGTCGCGAGACCATATCATTAATAAAACCGGGGGTTGAAATATGAGCGGATTGCTTTCACTTTTATGAAACCAGGTATGTTTTTTTGGAAAAACAATGAGAATATCCGGATTGTTTATTTCGACGTATTCATAAATGCCGTCCGTAATTTTTTTGTTTTCAATCAAATGAAAATGAGGATCAATGCCCGCCAATGCCGTTTGAACATCAATCGCAGCCGGTAATTCATCGGCTGATATGCCGGATTTGGGAACTATGTAAACGATATCTAATTTCGCATGGAACAATTGCACCCAATGCTTTAATAAATGAAAAGGGAAATCGCCCGGATCATTCAAATCAAGTGCAAGAGCAATTTTACCGATTGAAGTAAAATTGGCAAGTGGCGGAACAACAATTACAGGAAAATCGCTATGTTTGGCCACCTGCAAAGCATGGCTGCCGATCAATATTCTTTCCAATGTTCCCGCAAGATGTGTTGCTATAAAAACAGCCACAGGCTTTTCCCTCTTACAAATAGCTTCCAGTTCATTTTTCAATGTACCCGTTTTCTCAACTGTTTCTATTTTTACGGCCCCGTTCGTTCTATTTTCCATTTCCGTTTTTATCCTTGCCAAAGAGTCCCCGGAAGCATCCACTGCCTCTTCGTACAGCTCTTCGGGCACGGGATATTCAGACCAGATCGGCTGAATAGTAACTGCATTAAAGATGACAAGTTTTGCCTGTATGCTTTTGGCAAAATCTGCTGCATATCCTACAGCGTGCTGTGCATTGTTGCTGAAATCCGTTGCTGCGATAATCGTTTTCATATGCTTAATTTTTATGTGTTTATTATTTATGTAATAGGATCCGAACTCTTTGCTATTTATATTTAAATAGCATCAAAAGTAGGCTTTCATTATACCTTTGAAAATGACTTGGGATAGCTGTGTTTATGACCCTGATCATTTGACGCGAAATAATTTTTATGTTGCTTGCGCATTTTTCTAAGCAATAATTTAACTATCAATATGTCGTTGAATACAATACAATATTGGAGCATAGGCGAAGGTCAATTGATGGACAATCTTTCTTCTTCCGAAGACGGGCTTAGTAAAACTCAGGTCGAAGCACGGCTAAAGGAATACAATGATGTACTGATTAAAAGTAAGAAGATACCCGGTTGGGTTTCTTTATTTGCCGGTCAATTTAGAAGTCCTATTATTCTTATCCTTATTTTGTCGGCAATACTTTCCTTTTGCCTGGGCGACCATGTGGACGGCGGCATCATTCTGATTATTATCCTGGCAAGTTCCCTCTTGAGCTTTCGGCAGGAAAAAAATGCAAGCGACGCATTGATTAAACTCTTGCAAGCGGTACAGATAACTGCATCGGTATGGAGAGATAAAAAAATGGAAGAAGTGCCTGTTAATGATATTGTGCCGGGGGATATTATTTTACTTAAAGCAGGAGATATGGTTCCGGGTGATTGCAGGTTGCTTGCATCTTCGGATTTATTTATGGACGAAGCAGCACTCACAGGGGAGACGTTTCCGGCAGAAAAGAAATGCGGCATTTTGGGCGCAGACTGCAACCTGGCAGCGAGAAGCAATATTGTCTTCATGGGAACGCATGTTATCAGCGGAAGCGCGAAAGGGGTTGTAGTGCAGACAGGTTCGCAAACGGTATTCGGCGGCATTTCCAAACGTTTGAAACAAAACGCTCCAGAAACGGAATTTGAAAAAGGTATCCGTCGCTTTGGCTTCATGCTTACACAGGTAACGATGCTGTTAGTCATTATAATCTTTGCCGTCAATATATATTTTCACAAGCCATTGATGGATTCGTTGCTGTTTGCACTTGCTATATCCGTAGGACTTACGCCGCAATTGCTTCCGGCAATTATCAGTATTAATTTATCGAAAGGCGCGTCAAATATGGCGAAGCAACGGGTGATCGTAAAGCGTTTATCTTCCATCGAAAATTTCGGAAGCATGAATGTCTTGTGCAGCGATAAAACTGGCACGCTCACAGAAGGGATCGTTTCCCTTTACAAAGCGGTAGATGTACTTGGAAATGAGAGCCTGGAGGTATTAAGGCTTGCTTATTTAAATGCCTGCTTTGAAACGGGCTATGTTAACCCGATTGATAAAGCCCTTCTTAACATATCCATTAAGCCTGATATCGATAATATCATTAAAAAGGATGAAGTACCGTATGATTTTATCAGGAAACGCCTGAGCATTTTGACCAAAAGCCAAAATGAAGAAACCCTCATTACCAAAGGCGCATTAGATAATGTACTTTCGGTATGCAATTATACCACAGATAAAGCCGGTAATACAACAGACATAAATGAACAAAGAGAACAGCTTGAGCAAATGTACGTGACATATAGCAACCAGGGTTTTCGTGTATTAGGTATTGCGTATAAAAAGCAGGCTGCTTTTGGGGAATTGAAAAAAGAAGAAGAACGGGATATGGTTTTTGCAGGTTTTCTTCTTTTTACGGATATCCCTAAAGCCGATGCCGCATCTGTGTTACAAGCGCTTCATCAAAAGGGAATTTCTCTTAAGATAATTACCGGGGATAATGCAGTGATAGCTGCACAGTTATATAAACAGATCGGATTGGGTGAACCGCGTGTACTTACCGGCATCGAAATGCGCAATATGAGTTCGAACGCCCTTATAAATCGGGCTGCCCGTACCGATATTTTCGCAGCAGTGGAACCCAATCAGAAAGAACAGATCGTACTTGCCATTAAGAAATCCGGAAATGTTGTCGGCTATCTTGGCGATGGCATCAATGACGCTTCGGCCCTTCATTCGGCAGATGTCGGTATTACCGTCAATACTGCCGTGGATATTGCTAAAAATGCAGCGGACATCATTTTACTTTGCAAAGATCTAAAAGTGTTGGTTGCCGGCGTTGTAGAAGGCAGAAAAACGTTTTCCAATACCGTTAAATATATTTTTATGGCTACCAGCGCCAATTTTGGCAATATGTTCAGCATGGCAGGCGCTTCCCTCTTTTTACCTTTTTTACCATTGCTGCCGAAACAGGTATTGCTTACCAATCTTCTTACCGATATACCCGAAATGGGTATTGCAACTGACGCTGTTGATGAAGAAGCAACAAAGCAGCCACATTCTCTCAATATTAAGTTCATCCGAAAGTTTATGGTTGTGTTTGGTATCATCAGTTCAGTATTTGATTATTTTACTTTCTTTGTTTTGCTGAAAATTTTACATGCAGGCACTAGTGAATTCCGAACCGGATGGTTTGTGGAGTCGGTCATATCGGCAACGCTTATCGTATTGGTTATTCGCACTTCTAAAGTCTTTTATAAAAGCAAACCTGGGAAGCAGTTGATCGGAGCAACGTTGGGCATTGTTGCGTTTACACTAATTTTGCCGTGGCTGCCGTTTGCCTATTTGATAGGATTTACGCACCTGCCTTTTAAATTCTATCCCTGCTTACTGGCGATTATTGCTGCATATTTTATTACAGCAGAGATTGCAAAAAAAACATTTTACCGTTACGTGTATTTTTAACAGGTTTACGGATAAATATGTAATGTATATGTGTATCGATTTTTAATTAATCCGATTGAAGCCCTCTGCTTAATATGTAATTAAATATTTGAGCATACATTAAAAAATGGAACTACCTTTAAATGGCCATTACTTATTTTATGCACGTTATGCTTGAATATGCCGATAATTCCTATCGTAATAAAGCATTTTTTAACTATGCTTCTTTGGGAATTATTATAGTAAACGATAAGGCAATTTTGAATCTATCAATCCTTTTGCACTTAAGCTTTTCGGCTATGAACTTAATGAAGCTGTTAATCCACCCATCGAGCTCTTAATACCTAAGCGTTATCATCACGATCACGAAAAATACCGCAACAAATACATTCATACGCCCAAGAACAGACTGATGGGCGTCAGGATGGATTTATTCGCCATAAGGAAAAACGGGACGGAATTTCCCGTTGAGGTAAGTTTAAGTCATTATAATTATGAGAATAGCATGCATGCCATTGCCTTCATTAGTGATATAACCATCCGTAAAAAAGCGGAGGTCGAAATAGAGGAAGAGCAATAAACGTAACTTACGGCATGAGGAAGGCCAGGAAAGAGGGGAGGTATATGGGCCCGGCACCGCTTGGATATATTAATAAAGTAACCGAGGACGGCAAAAAGTATATTGCGCCGAAAGAAGAAGAGGCCGAGATTTTAATCGAGGCTTGCCTGCAAGTATAAATAAACATTATTAAATACCTGTTGTGCATTTTAGTTATAACAGAAAATAATTTATATAGAAATGTGGATGTTTGTTGATATAAAAGCTAAATACTCACTTCTTTTAAATCAGCTTGTTTCGGGTTAAAAGAAGTGAGCCTTGTATGCATATCCGATAATCCTGCTTTTATTTAATAGATCTGTACCGACCCGCTGCAATGCTTCAAAGCTACCATCGCTGGCAGCATTCACAAGCCCATCCACATCGGACGCTTTTGACTGTAAACCCTTCTCAATGACCTTCGCCAGCAGCAACACGTTTTTACGCGGCATCTTCAAATCAACCTTAACCATCTCACTCATCCCCGGCGCGCTCATGATCGTTTCGTAGAGCAGCGACATTTCTTTTTCACTCAACATACTTCCTCGTTTAGATAATAAAAATCTTTTGACGCTGCAAAATTAGACAGTTCATTTATGCTATGTTGATTTTAACCGTGCGGTTGTAAGACATTGTTAAATTGTAGTCAGTTTTTTTCCTCGACATCTTTGTTGAGTTCTTTGTAGGTTTTTTTGGATGTCACTTTTTGTTTGAATACGGCTTTCATTTTGTCGCCTGCAATTGCTCTAAGTTCAGTTTGAAAATATTTACTCATAGCTATTCTAAAGTTCAAATAAAACTTTTCAATTTCCTTTTCACCATTATTAAGAATTAGGAGAATTGGCGTTTCTGATTTTTGTTCATTATTCATCTGTAAAGCATTTCGCCATATTTCCTCAATATTCTCAACTATTTTATCGTTCAGATGCTTTCTCATTTCTTTTTCAATCCCTTTTGAATACTCCATCTCAATGACCAATAATTTGCCGACCGTTAAGACAAACAATTGGTTAAAGACACTTTTAAGTCTTGCCTCATTTGTCTGGTCTTTTCCAGCCATTTTATTTTCATATTTTAGTAGATACCTGTTTATATCAGGATTGATGCTGTCCAACGCCTCAAAGGAGACTGCATAGGGATTATGCGCAAATTGATTTCTGATTTCCATCAGTTTCAATAAATGATTATATTCTGTCTTATCAATTTCTTCTAAATCATATAGTAGGTCAATCTTCGACTTAAAGGAAAGAGCACTTGACTGATTTCCTAAAGTTTTTGAGTTTTCATTAAAAAGTCTAAAGATGGTTTTTAACGCATCACTAGAAGTTTGCTCAAGTCTTAAAACTTGGCTTATTACCCAACTTCTTATTTCCATATTCAAAGGCTCCCATTTTTTCATAAAGTTATTTTTGCATTTATCATTTATTAGATTAGGACGTTTAATACAGCAACGATATATGATTCTCTATAAACACTTGTTTTCGTTAGTAAAAATATTAATGTTCCAAGGAGTATGAAAATTTTTTATTCTACACTTTTTCCATCACCGTGCCGTTATACGACACAGTTACACTTTATTCCAACCGTTGCACTTAGCTTTGCCCAGTGATTGATTTGTGAACCTGAAACCGTGAAGTATGACAATCCAAGAAGCAAAGGCATTGGACATGGTAGCTTACCTGTCCGGGAGAGGCTATGAACCCACACAAGTAAAAGGCGTAAACTACTGGTATCTTTCCCCGCTGCGTAAAGAAAAGACACCATCCTTTAAAGTAAACCGACTGCGCAATCAATGGTATGATTTCGGCATAGGCAAAGGCGGCGACCTATTAGACTTTATCCGATTGCTGGATAACTGCACCATTCCTGAAGTCTTACAGAAATTGGAGGAATGTAATGTAACATTTATCCGACCCGTGCAACTTATGGATTTACCTGTGGATACACCCTCCATAGAAATCTTATCCGTCCATATAATCAGTTCTTCCGCACTGATCCGTTACTGCCGTTCCCGTTGCATCCCCTGGCGCGTTGCCGACCATTATTTACAGGAAGTACGCTATAACAACGGCGGCAAGATTTATTACGCGCTCGGCTTTAAGAACGATGCTGGCGGCTATGAATTACGCAGCTCTCATTTTAAAGGGAGTAGCTCGCCGAAATCATCTACATGGATTAAGAACGGAGCGGATATTTTAGCCGTCTTTGAAGGCTTTTTTTACTTCCTTTCATACCTGGTTTTACTGGACGCCGAGACCGCTTCCCTGCATGATTTTTTGATATTAAATTCCGTATCATTCTTCTCTGTCCACCTGACGGAAATGCAGTCTTATAAAAGAGTGCATCTTTATTTAGACAACGACAATGCGGGCAATAGATATACGGCTTTGGCGCTGGAAAAATCCCCGGAAATATTTGTGGACGAACGCGGCTTTTATAAAGGCGGTAAAGACCTTAACGAGTGGCTCGTCTGCAAGAACAGTTCTTTACCACCCGCCGCCTGACCGCGCGGAAAGCGGTGTGCAACAACTTTACCGTTGCACAAATTCAGATACCCCTGCTGCACCTCTTTGGTGCCTGCGGGTAAACCAACGTCCCTGTTCCCGTACGTGGCGAGTTGAACAAAAGTTGCACTTTCGACACTCGCCCTTCACTTCAAAGTCGTTTCGGGATGTTGATACAGTACCGCAGCGTAGGCTGCGGGGTTTAGTAATACCTAAAAAGAAAATGTGATGCAAGCAGAAAACAAAACCCCCAAACACTGGATCAGTATCCGCATAAAGCCGGAAGAATACAGTACGATCTACAATCATTTTAAGGCAACCACTTGCAACAAGTTGAGTCAGTATGTGCGCAAAGTTTTGTTGCAAAAACCCGTTGTGGTGAATTACCGTAACCAATCCGCCGATGAAATATTGTCAGCCTTGAATGCGCTAAAAAAAGAGCTGTCTTCGGTCGGCAATAACTTCAACCAGCTTGTTCATCGGTTGCATACGTTGGATAATATTTCGGAGATAAAAGCATGGGCGGCACATACCGAATCCATGCGGCAAAACTTGTTAGATAAAACAGAAGAAATAAGAGTTGTGATGAACAAAATTTACGAGCAATGGTCGCACAAATAACGATTCCAAAAAGCCTGAAACGAGCGCTCAATTATAACGAGAAAAAGGTACAGCAGGGCAAAGCCCAACTGATACTTGCACAGAACTTTATCAAGCTGCCTGATGAGTTAAATTTCCATGATAAAACGGAACGCTTTGAAAGGCTGATGGAGCTGAACGAAAGAGCGCAGACAAAGGTGATCCATATCTCGCTGAATTTTCCGCCCGAAGAAAAAGAAAGAATGAATAAAGATTTCTTAATCCGGTTGGCAGACGAATACATGGAGCGAATCGGTTTCGGCAAGCAGCCGTATTTAGTATATGAGCATCACGACAGCGGTCATCCGCATGTACATGTGGTCTCCACTTTAATTCAGGAAGACGGTACAAGAATCAATACCCATCATTTGGGTAAAGACATCTCCGACCCTGCCCGTAAGGAAATGGAAATCAAATACGGTTTGATCAGTTCCAACAAAAAAGAATTTGAGCAAAAGCAGGAAAAAGATTTAGCGATCACACCGCAGAAATTGCAAGCGGGTAAATCAGCCACACAAAGGAGCATTGCCAATGTGCTGGACCATGTCGTAGACAGATATAAATACACTTCATTGCAAGAGCTCAACGCCGTATTGAAATTATACAACGTACGAGCGGATCGGGGCGCTGAAGAAGGCAGGATCTATAAGAACAGGGGATTGACGTATGTGGTAACGGATGAAGCAGGCAAAGCCTTAACGAAACCTATTAAAGCGAGCGCCTTTCACAATAAGCCGACACTGGATTACCTGGAAAGCAGGTTTGAAAAAAATGAAGAGGAAAGGCAGCACGATAAACAACATGTACGGACTTCCGTTGATTGGGTGATGCGTTCAGAACCGCAAACATTCGGAGAGCTGGCAGCGCTTTTGAAAAAGGAACGCATCGATCTGGTTGTCCGCAGAAATGAACAGGGACGTGTGTACGGCTTGACCTATATCGACCATGAAAGAAAATCCGTTTTTAACGGAAGCAGTTTGGGTAAAGAATATGCCGCCAAAGAAATGTCGGAACGCATGAAAAGAGATGTTGCTGAGGAAAAGTTTTCCATGCAACAGCAACAGAAAAATCTACCGGCGGAAAAAACAATCGTATTACCCAAAGCGCAAGAAATAACACTGGATAATAATAACAAAAATGCTTTAGGGAAGCGGTTGGGTAAAATCATCGAAGAAATTGTTGCTCCCGAATATACCGATACACGTGATGTGGACAGGGAATTGACCGAAGAACAAAGACGCAGGCGTCGCAGACGTACGGAACTTGACAGGGATTTTGAACGTTAACATCCGATCATCATTTACTAAACACACTTCTATTATGACAACGAATACACCACAAAACGATACAGGATTAAAACCGCTCACGGACTTAACAAGATGGATTAGCATATTCCTCTTGTTGTTGCACTTCTATGTGGAGTGTTATGGTTTTTTTAAGCTGCGCGGCTGGACGCATCCGATAGGCAATCGCATTTTAGACAATATCCATAAAACAGGATTGTTCAACAGTTTTAATAAAGCGAAATTGATCGCACTCATGTTCCTGCTGTTTTCCTTATTCGGCGCTCAGACAAGGAAAGGAGAAAAGGTTAAATATCGTTCGGCAATCATCGTGTTACTTGCGGGATTGATTTTATATTTTTCATCTGCATTCTTATTCGTATATTCTTTTGATATAACAACGCTGTCAGTAGCGTATATGTCCGTTACTGTGTCGGGTTATCTGCTGATGATGTCAGGAGGTTCACAGTTAGCCCGCATCTTTAAAATCAAGATTAGCGGCGAAGTGTTCAATACCGAAAACGAAACCTTTCCGCAAGAGGAACGTAAACTGGAAAATATTTATTCCGTTAACCTGCCAACGAAATATCGTTTGAAAGACCGGCAGCGTTCGGGCTGGATCAATATCATCAACGGTTTTCGCGGCGGTGTCCTGTTAATGGGATTGCCCGGCAGCGGAAAAACATTAATCGCCAAAGAGATGCTGAAACAGCAGATTGCAAAAGGATTTGGAATGTTTATTCATGATTTTAAATTTCCCGATCTGACTACCGTTGCTTACAATCATTTTTTGTTGCAAAGACGTTTTTATAAAATAATGCCGACATTCCATATCCTGAACTTTGAAGATTTACAAGAGCGGTGCAATCCATTGTTACCCGATACGCTTCATTCTATTACCGACGCGGCTTCCGCTTCGCGTGCAATATTGTTGGGATTGAATCAGGAATGGATCGAAAAGCAGGGAGACTTCTGGATTGAGAGTTCGGTCAATTTTGTCACGGCGTTAATTTGGTTTTTACGCATCTATGAAAATGGGAAGTACTGCACGTTGCCGCATGTGATAGAGTTGGCTCAAACACCATTGGACAAACTCTTTTCTATCTTACAAGCAGAACCGAGTTTAGAAGTATTGGTAACGCCTTTTGTCCGCGCATACGAAGAAGACGCGGGCAAGCAGCTCATCGGGCAAATATCGGGTGCAGCAATCAGTTTGGGAACGCTGGCTTCGGAGAAATTGTATTATGTGTTGTCGGGTAGCGATTTCAGTATGCAGATCAACGATCCGAAAAACCCGAAGATTGTTTGCATTGCCAATAATCCGCGCGTGTCGAATGTGTACAGCGCCGTTATATCGCTTTATCTGAACACATTGCAAAATTTGCTGGTCGAGCAGCAACAGCAGCCTTGCGGTATACTGCTCGAAGAATTCGCCAATATCTCCTGGCAGGGCATTGATAAATTTCTGTCCGTGTGCAGAAGCTATTTGGTGCAGGTTACTTTGATTATCCAGGATGCCAGCCAATTGATCTTACATTACGGCAAAAGGCAAGCGGATGTGATCCTGTCTTTGCCCGGGAATATTATTTCAGGGCAGGTTACCGGTGACAGCGCCAAAATGTTGTCCGATCGTTTCGGTAAAATCTTGCAGGATAAAGAGAGTACCATCACCAATAAGGGAGAGACCTCCGTTAATCGCTCCAAACAACTGGATTATGCCATTCCGCAGGCAACGATCGCTTCATTATCGGCTGGCGAAGTGGTCGGTGTTGTCGCCGACAATCCCGATCAACGTATTCCGCAAAAAATGTTTCATGCTGAAATTCTACATGATTTTAAAGCGCTCACAAAAGAAGAAGCAATTTATTCGCCTTTGCCGGCAAGTAATGTCGATGAAAAGATCGTCAGGGAAACTTTTTTACGCATCAAGGCCGAAGTCAAAGATCTTGTCATGAGTGAGATGGACAGGATTATGAATACACCCGGTATGCCTGCCGCTTTGATGAAAAAGCGGTCTGTTTTAGACAGAGAAAATAGCTGATAAAATCAGAAATTAGAGAGATAAGAATTCACTTATCAAATGAAGATTTTAATTGATATATAAATTATAAATGTAATAGGAGGAAAGAGATGGAAAATTATGAGGGCAGGAGAATAACTGTTAAAGCAGCAATTGAATTATTAAAACAAGACGGTTATATTGTAACCGAAGAACAAGCAAAAATTATACTTGACTTTATGTATGAAATGGCAGAAATCGCCGTTGAGCAATATTTGTCTGAACCGGACGAAATTAATGCCGATGATAATAATAGTTGTCAAAAATAAAATCAATTATCCATGAAAACAGCAGATATATATGTTCGTGTGAGTACTGACGAACAAGCAGATAAAGGTTACTCACAGCGTGACCAGGAAGAAAGGCTCCGAAAGTATTGTGAAATTAGTTGTATTGATATCAGAAATGTTATTTATGAAGATTATTCAGCTAAAACATTTAATCGTCCAGAGTGGGCAAAACTGTTGATCTTACTTCGTAAAAAAAGAGGGCAAACAGATTTAATCTTGTTTACCAAGTGGGATCGGTTCAGCCGAAATGCAGGTGATGCTTATCAAATGATTAATATATTGTCTAATCTGGGTGTTGATGCGCAAGCAGTTGAACAGCCTCTTGATTTATCCGTTCCTGAGAATAAAATGATGTTGGCATTTTATTTAGCCGCTCCGGAAGTTGAGAATGATCGAAGGGCTTTAAATACGTTTAACGGTATGAGGCGCGCTATGAAAGAAGGTCGCTACATGGGACAGGCGCCGATGGGTTATATTAACAGAATCACGCCTGACGGTAAAAAATATATTGCTATAAGAGAAGATGAAGGGCCTATCATGAAATGGGCATTTGAACAAATTGCTATGGGAATAGTATCGACACAACAAATATGGTTAGCAGCCAAAATGAGAGGGATGAAACGTGGGAATAAAAGTAATTTCTGGATAGCCATTAGAAATCCGCTCTATTGTGGGAAGATATTTATTCCTAAATATAAGGATGAAGAAGCTCGCTTAGTAAAAGGACAGCACGAGCCTTTGATATCAGAAACTTTGTTTTATAAAGTACAAGATGTTTTGGACGGAAGAAGTAAAATTCAAAGGACGAAAATAAAAGTTGATGAAAATATTCCTTTAAGAGGGTTTCTGATTTGCCCAAAATGCGGAAGGATATTAACAGGCAGTGGATCTAAAGGTAGACGAGACCAACCCTACTTTTATTATCATTGTACATCCGCTTGTGGAACTCGATTTAAGGCAAGAGAGCTTAATAAAAGTATTGTACAATATATAAAAGAAGTTGCTGAACCATTGCCGGACTTAACCTCAAATAGAACTCTATAAAGAGAGATAGATTCTAAGTGTATATAATGAAAGAAACTGCTTGCAGAACGAAACCAAATCAAAGATAGTTGAGACTGCAGATTGAAGATGAGAACATAAACGAATGTCTAAAGCCAGAGATTTCTTAGTCGCAGCACTATAGAACCTGAAGCGTACCGGATATTTGAACCACAGATCTGAAGAATGGAGTCGAAGATTAATTGCAAAACTGGAAGCTCTACTGAGTGCATTTAACGGATAAATTCCGTATCAGACCTGTGGTTATTAAGGCAGAAAATCCATTAGTACAATTTTCGAAGTTAAAACCCTTTATGCCACGGAACTGCAATACGGAGGTAAAGAGTAAGGTAATAAGTTCGATATTTCCTGAAAAGCTGGTTTTTGACGGGGTTCAATATCGAACCAACAGATTGAATGAAGCAGTAATGCTTATGTCAATGATAAATAAAGAATTAGAGACTAAAAAACAAAAGACAAAACCGGAAAAACCGGTTTTGTCTTTGTACGTTACCCGATCAGGACTCGAACCTGAACTAACAGAGCCAGAATCTGTAGTACTACCATTATACTATCGGGCAATAAAAAACACAAAAATAATATCTTTGTTTGAAAATATATTTAGGAATGAAAATAAATATATAAAAAACTTTTGCTCATTTCAAAAATACTTTTACCTTTGCAATCCAATTAAAAAATTGGCGATTTAATTATGTCTCAACGAATCAGAATAAAATTACAATCTTACGATCATAATTTGGTAGATAAATCTGCTGAAAAGATAGTAAAAACAGTTCGTGGTACAGGCGCAGTAGTTACCGGACCAATTCCTTTGCCTACTCACAAAAGAATTTTTACAGTATTGCGTTCTCCGCACGTTAATAAGAAAAGTCGTGAGCAGTTTCAATTGGCTACTCATAAGCGCCTTTTGGATATTTACACGTCATCTTCCCGTACGGTAGATGCGCTTAGTAAATTGGATTTGCCTTCAGGTGTTGAAGTAGAAATTAAGGCATAATAATAAGTTCTTTTATCATCTGCCAATTTTATTAAGAAAGAAAGCAGCTCTGATTTAAATATAATTTACTTGATTTTATTATCAGTAATTAAATAAAATAAAACAAGCCCTTCGAGGTTTGTTGACCGATGGTACTTCTGAAGTTTAGTAGTTTAAACGGCAAAAGAAAAGGTCGTCGGAAAACAGGAGATTGAAATACCGCATCATTAGGTATTGTCTCAAACACCTCTGCGGGGCACAAACCGCAAACAATGAAAGGAATTATCGGAAAAAAAATTGGTATGACCAGCGTCTATGCTCCCGATGGGAAGCAAGTTGCTGTTACCATTATTGAAGCAGAACCCAATGTAATTACTCAAATTAAGAGTAAGGAAATTGATGGTTACAACGCTCATCAATTAGCTGTTGGCGACAAGAAAGAAAAGAATGCCGTTAAAGCAGCTGTTAATCACTTCGCAAAAGCCAATACTTCGGCTAAAAAAATCGTAAAAGAATTTCGCGATTACTCAATCGAAAAAAATATAGGAGAAACTGTTACAGTAGAAATTTTCGCAGAAGGCGAAAAGGTTGATGTAGTAGGAACTACCAAAGGTAAAGGATTTCAGGGTGTTGTAAAACGCCATGGTTTTGCCGGTGTAGGAGAGCAGTCTCACGGCCAACATGATCGTCAACGTGCACCGGGATCTGTGGGCGGTTCTTCTTATCCTTCAAGAGTATTTAAAGGAATGAGAATGGCAGGCCGTATGGGTAATGACCGCGTGAAATTGAAAGGTTTGAAAGTTGTAAAAATTTTCCCTGACAAAAATTATATTCTTATCAGTGGTTCGGTACCGGGTCATATAGGTTCAACCGTTTTCATCCAGAAATAATTAAGTAACGATAAACAAAATTATCATTACAGAAAAAATTGAAAAAATGCAAGCAGAAATTTTAAATACAACAGGAAGGGCTACCGGCCGCTCAATTGAATTACCGGATGAAATATTTGGTGTAGAGCCTAATGATCACGTTATTTATTTGGCTGTTAAACAATATTTGTCCGCTAAGCGCCAAGGTACTCATAAAGTAAAAACGCGCGCGGAAGTGCAAGGTGCAAGCCGCAAATTGCACAAGCAGAAAGGCACAGGAGGTTCTCGTAAAGGGAATATCCGCAACCCTTTATACAAAGGTGGTGGTACAATCTTCGGGCCTAAGCCTCATGCATATACTATCAAGTTGAATAGAAAAGTTAAAGACTTGGCTAAAGTAAGTGCTTTATCACATAAAGCTAAGGATAGCGCAATTGTAATATTGGAAGATTTCACTTATGATGCTCCGAAAACAAAACAGTTTATAGAAGTATTAAAGAGCATTAATGTTGCCGGAAAGAAAGTGTTGTTTGTATTGCCTGATTATAATGACAATGTTTATTTAAGCCTTCGCAACATTTCACGTGTAAATAGTACTCTATTGAGCGATATTAATACTTATGATGTAGTAAATGCCGATGTGGTTGTTTTTACTGAAAATGCAGTAAAAATATTAACTGAAAAAGAAGAGGAAGTAGCAGCATAATTAGTTTAAACAAAATGGTTCGGCTCAGGCTGACGAATAAAAAGATATAAAGATGAAACTTAGCGAAGTTTTAATAAAACCGATACTTACGGAAAAAGCAAACGCACAAAGCGAGAAGCAAAACAAATTTGCTTTCCGTGTAAATCGCAAGGCAAATAAGCTTGAAATTAAAGATGCTGTAGAAGCTTTTTATAACGTAACTGTTAAAGACGTTCATACAATCGTTGTTCCAGCAAAAAGTAAAACGCGCTTTACAAAAGCAGGTTATATTCAAGGTCAGAAACCTTCATTCAAAAAGGCTTATGTTACTGTTGCGGAAGGCGATTCCATCGATTTATATAGCGGTGTTTAATAAATATTAATTATAGTATTACGGAGCTGATAAATCCGTTTATAAAAAATATATAAAATGGCATTAAAGAAATACAAGCCGATGACGGCCGGTACTCGTTGGAAGATTGGAAATGCGTATGCAGAGATTACAACCAATCAACCCGAAAAAAGTTTATTGGAAAAGAAAAACAGTACAGGTGGCAGAAATGCACAAGGTCGTCGTTCCATGCGTTATATCGGCGGAGGACACAAGAAACATTATCGCGTCATTGATTTTAAACGCAATAAAACCGGCATAGAAGCAAAAGTTGTTTCTATCGAATATGATCCAAACCGCACAGCGTTTATTGCTTTATTGCAATATACTGACGGCGAAAAAAGATATATAATTGCACCGCAAGGTTTGCAGGTTGGTGCTACAGTTCTTTCAGGAGATGCAGTTGCACCTGAATTGGGCAACGCTTTAAAGTTGAAAAATATGCCTTTAGGTACTACAATTCATAATATTGAATTGCAACCTGGGCAGGGTGCGAAAATGGCTCGCAGTGCCGGTTCTTCTGCTCAATTGAGCAACAAGGAAGAGCGCTATGCAGTATTGAAAATGCCTTCCGGAGAATTAAGAAAAGTACTGATTGACTGTTACGCAACAGTGGGTGTCGTATCCAACAGCGATCACAACCTACGCAGCTACGGTAAAGCCGGTGCTAAGCGTTGGTTAGGTATTCGTCCTCGTGTAAGAGGCGTGGCTATGAATCCGGTAGATCATCCGATGGGTGGTGGCGAAGGCCGTGCTTCCGGTGGTCATCCGCGTTCTCGTACAGGTAAATACGCTAAAGGCGAAATTACCCGTAAAAAGAAAGGTTCTGACAAACTGATCATTCAGAGAAAGAACGGAAGAAAGTTATCAAAATAAATTTTCACTGTTAAAATGGTTCTCTAAACAGGAACAAATAAACAAATTAAAAATTAGCAATGGGTCGTTCAATTAAAAAAGGTCCTTACGTAGATGTAAATTTAGAAACTAAAGTATTAGGAATCAACGAAGGCAAAGCAAAGAAAGCGGTTATAAAAACATGGAGCCGTCGTTCTACTATTACTCCGGATTTCGTAGGTCATACTTTTGCGGTACATAACGGAAACAAATTTATACCGGTGTATGTTACTGAATTTATGGTAGGTCACAAGTTAGGCGAGTTTGCCCCAACCAGAAACTTCAGAGGTCACGCAGGTAGTAAGAAATAATTAGTCAATAAGTGAATTCGGTAATTTGCCGATTTATGATAAAATAAGTTTGAATTGATCAGTTAGAGATTTCATTATCAATATTATCTGATTTTCAAATTTTCAAATTAGAAAAATGGAAGCAATAGCTAAATTAAAAAATTATCCTACAGGTCCGCGCAAAATGCGTTTGTTGGCTGATGTGATTCGTGGTTTGGATGTTGAAAAATCAATCTCTATTCTTGAGTTTCATCCTCAGCACAATGCAAAGCCTTTGGCCAAATTGTTGAGAAGTGCAATAGCAAACTGGGAACAAAAAAACGAAGGTCAAAGTGCAGCAGATGCTAATCTTGTAGTGAAAACTATTTTTGTTGATGGTGGCCGTAGCATTAAAAGAATGAGGCCGGCGCCGCAAGGTCGCGGTCATCGCATTCGCAAACGCAGCAATCACGTAACGATTATTGTAGATACAAAAAATTAAAATTAAATAAATCTTTATAACTCTTCCGGGAGATATAAAGGCTCAAATTAAAAATATGGGTCAAAAAGCAAATCCTATTGGAAATAGATTAGGCATCATCCGCGGATGGGACAGTAATTGGTACGCAAACAAAAAAGACTATGCCAATCGCCTTATCGAAGACAATAAAATACGTACATATCTAAATGCACGTATCAACAAAGGAGGCATCGCCAAAATAGTAATCGAACGTACTTTAGGTAAGTTGATTATTACTATCCATACCTCTAAGCCTGGCATTATCATTGGTAAAGGTGGTGGCGAAGTTGATCGCATTAAAGAAGAATTGAAAAAATTGACCAATAAAGACGATGTCCAAATCAACATTTTGGAAATCCGTCGTCCCGAAATAGATGCCGCTATCATTGGCGATACTATTGCGCGTCAAATTGAAAATCGTATCAACTTTAAACGTGCTATTAAAATGGCAGTAGCTTCAGCGCTTCGCATGGGTGCAGAAGGTATCAAAGTGAAAGCCAGTGGTCGTTTGGGCGGTGCGGAAATTGCACGTTCTGAAGAATTCAAGCAAGGCCGTGTACCATTACACACGTTCCGTATGGATATTGATTATGCAAGTGTGTTTGCACAAACAGTTTACGGAAAAATTGGTATCAAAGTTTGGGTATGTAAAGGCGAAGTACTCGGTAAAAGAGATCTAAATCCTAATTTAATTTCTGGTGGCAGTGAAAGAAATGAAAGAAGAGGCGCTGAAAGAAATGATAGGAATGAAAGAGGCGACAGAAGGCCTTCAAGAGATCGGGGCGAAAGAAGAGAAAGAAGAAACTAAACTTTCCGGAACAGGAAAAGTTAAAGAACTATTCGTATAAAATATATTAAATAATATTTCTCCCTTTAGGGAGGACAGGAGGGTAAAAAATGTTACAGCCTAAAAGAGCAAAACATAGGAAAGCACAGAAAGGACGCATCAGAAATGTGGCAAAAAGAGGAACTACCATTTCTTTCGGTTCCTATGCTTTAAAAGCAGTAGAACCTATATGGTTGAATAACCGTCAGATAGAAGCTGCTCGTCAAGCCATGACGCGTGCCATGAAACGTGAAGGTAATGTGTGGATCCGTATTTTTCCCGATAAGCCTATTACAAAAAAGCCGGCTGAAGTACGTATGGGTAAAGGTAAAGGTAACCCCGAATACTGGGCTGCAGTAGTAGAACCGGGACGCATCATATTTGAATGCGACGGCGTATCTCTTGAAACTGCGCAAAATGCAATGAAGTTGGCCGCAGCTAAATTACCTATCGCAACAAAGTTTGTTGTTCGCAGAGATATATAAATAAAAGAATTGTTTTAATATAATAAAAATTCATCAACAATGCCTAATAAAGCAGTAGCCTTTAATCAAAGTATAAAATCAATGTCTGTAGAAGACTTAAAGGCGCGTGTTCAGGAAGATGAACTTCGTTTAAAGAAAATGAAATTTGCTCACGCAATTTCTCCATTGGAGAACCCGATGAGTATCCGTCAATTCAGAAAAGACATTGCACGTATCAAAACTGAATTGAAAAACAGAGAATTAGCTAAATAAAATATTGCTTGAAAAGCAATTAAAATAAAGTAAGATGACCGAAAGAAATTTGCGTAAATCAAGAATAGGGGTAGTAAGCAGCAACAAGATGACAAAAACCATCACAGTTGCTGTTGAAAGAAAAGTAAAACACCCTATCTACGGAAAATTCGTAAAAAAGACAACGAAGTTCCATGCTCACGATGAAAAGAATGAAGCTACAATAGGCGATGTTGTAAAAATTATGGAAACACGCCCCTTGAGCAAAACAAAGCGTTGGAGATTAGTAGAAATTGTAGAAAAAGCAAAATAATTAATCTTGAATTATAGATTCATAATTTATAATTCATAATTCAAAATTGATAAAATGATTCAGCAAGAAAGCAGGCTACGCGTAGCTGATAATAGTGGTGCAAAAGAAGTTCTTTGTATCCGTGTACTTGGCAATTCAGGTCAGGATTATGCGAAGATCGGCGATAAAATAGTTGTATCTGTAAAAGATGCGATTCCGGCAGGTGGTATCAAAAAAGGTACTGTTTCCAAAGCGGTAATCGTACGCACTACCAATAAATTGCGCCGTAAAGACGGTTCTTATATACGTTTTGATGACAATGCGGTAGTATTGTTAAACAATTCAGACGAGCCGCGCGGCACGCGTATATTTGGGCCGGTAGCTCGCGAACTACGCGATAAAGGATACATGAAAATTATATCATTAGCGCCGGAAGTTCTTTAATTTTTACACTAATAAAAAAATTTGCAAATTGGCATTTGCAAATTGGCAAATTAAAATAAAATGAGTAACAGATTTAAACCTAAATACAATATCAAAAAAGGCGACCAGGTTGTCATCATCGCAGGTGATGATAAAGATTTGAAAAAACCTCGTACGGTCTTAAAAGTAATTGTAGATAAAAGCCGTGTAGTAGTTGAAGGGGCTAATATTGTAACAAAGCATACAAAGCCTTCTGCGAATAATACACAAGGCGGTATTGTAAAAGTTGAAGCGCCTATCCATATAAGCAACATACAGTTGTGGGATGCTAAAGCTGCTGCGCCTGCAAAAATCAAGCGCACTCGCGAAAACGGAAAACTAGTTCGTATTTCAAAAAAATCGGGGGAGGTAATTAAATAATGAGCACACAAAAATATACACCGAGATTAGCAGACAAATACACGAAAGATGTAGTGCCTGCTTTAATTAAAAAGTTTGCATACAAAACACCAATGCAAGCCCCTAAGTTGGAAAAAATTTGTTTGAACCGTGGTGTAAACGGAGCAGTTTCCGACAAGAAATTGGTAGAAGTTGCTGTTGATGAGCTAACGACTATTTCCGGTCAAAAAGCTGTAACTACTTTTTCCAAAAAAGATATTTCCAATTTCAAATTGCGTAAAGGAATGCCGATCGGTGCACGTGTTACTTTACGCGGAGAAAAAATGTATGAGTTTCTGGATAGGTTGATTGCTGTCGCTTTGCCTCGTGTAAGAGATTTCAAAGGTGTGAGTGATAAAGCATTTGACGGTCGCGGCAATTATACTTTAGGTGTAACTGAACAAATCATTTTTCCTGAAATAGATATTGATAAGGTAAATAAAATCACGGGTCTTGATATCACTTTTGTAACTTCTGCAAAAAGCAATGAAGAAGCTTACGAACTGTTGAAAGAATTAGGATTACCGTTCAAAAATATTAAAAAAGACAATAACTAATTTGTAGGTTTGAAGATTTGAAAGTGAGTAAATTCATTCTCAAATTCTCAAATTGCCGAATTCTCAAATTTAAAAAGAATGGCTAAAGAATCAATTAAAGCACGCCAGAGAAAACGCGAAGCATTGGTTGCAAAATATGCAGCAAAACGCGCTGCATTAAAAGAAGCAGGAGATTATGCAGGCTTGGATAAACTTCCAAGAAATGCATCACCTGTTCGCTTAAAAAACCGTTGCCAGCTTACAGGCCGTCCAAAAGGTTATATCCGTTACTTCGGTATATCGCGTAATGTTTTTCGTGATATGGCTTTAGACGGAAAAATACCGGGAGTAAAAAAAGCAAGCTGGTAATACAGGGTTAATGGTTGTATTAAGTTGATTATAATCAGCCGTGATATAACAAATTAACAGATAACAAATAACAAATAACATTTTTAATAGATTACAATGGTAACAGATCCTATTGCAGATTTCCTGACAAGGATTCGTAATGCACAAATGGCGGGGCACAGAGTTGTTGAAATTCCGGCTTCGAACCTAAAAAAACGCATCACAGAAATTTTGTATGCACAAGGTTATATTTTGAAATACAAATTTGAAGATGACAATAAACAAGGCATCATCAAAATTGCATTAAAATACGATCCGGCTACAAAGCAGCCTGCTATTCAGTCTTTGGAAAGAGTAAGCCGTCCCGGTTTACGTCAATATTCAAGGCCTGCAGATTTTAAAAGAGTTATCAACGGGCTCGGAGTTGCTATCATCAGCACATCCAAAGGAGTAATGACCGACAAGCAAGCGAAAGCTGAAAATGTAGGCGGCGAAGTACTTTGCCATATTTACTAATTAAGTATTATCGGTTTTAAATACATTAAGCCGCACATACACGGCTGATCGGTTTAAAATCTTATTTTATAAAAAATTAAAATTTAATTGTATGTCTCGTATAGGTAAACAGCCGGTTACACTTCCTTCGGGAGTTACGGTTACAGTCGGAAAAGATAACATCATTGCCGTAAAGGGCGCTAAAGGCGAACTCACGCAATTGGTGGATCGTGATATCAAGGTAGAAGTAAACGGCAGTGAAGTAAATATTACACGCCCGACCGATCAAATCCGCCATCGCTCCTTACATGGATTATACCGTGCCATTATTGCAAACATGGTAAAAGGTGTATCAGAAGGCTTTAAAAAAGAATTGGAATTAGTAGGTGTGGGTTTCAAAGCAGCCAATCAGGGAAATGTTTTGGATCTCTCATTGGGATATTCGCACAATATTATCTTAGATATTCCTAAAGAATTAAAAGTAACTACCTTAACTGAAAAAGGTAAAAACCCATTGATTACTTTAGAAAGTTTTGATAAACAATTATTGGGTCAGGTAGCAGCGAAAATCCGCAGCTTACGTAAGCCTGAACCTTACAAAGGAAAAGGTGTTAAATATACCGATGAGATTGTCCGTCGTAAAGCCGGCAAATCTGCAGGTAAATAATTATAAAAAATTCTCTATCACATTTTCCGGCAGTATCGGAAAATAAATTCAAATAGAATGAGCAATACTCTTCAAAAGAAACAAAAAATTCGCTACCGTATCCGTAAAAAAGTAAGCGGTACGGCTATTAAACCACGCTTATCGGTATTCCGCAGCAACAATGAACTTTATCTTCAGCTGATTAATGATGAAGATGGTGTTACAATCACTTCGGCTTCTACAAGGGATAAAGATATAGCTGCCCAAGCCGGTACAAAGACTGAAAAGTCTAAACTTGCCGGAAGCGCCATTGCAAAAAAAGCAATCGATTTAGGCATAAAAGAAATCGTATTTGATCGCGGCGGTAATTTATATCACGGTCGTATAAGAGCGGCTGCAGAAGGTGCACGTGAAGCAGGCCTTCAGTTTTAATTAATTCATACAGAAAAAGAAAATAAATCTCAATGTCTAATACAAACGTACAAAGAGTAAAACCTACAGCCGATGCTGAATTAAAGGAAAAAGTAGTATCCATTAATCGTGTGGTAAAAACCACGAAAGGCGGCCGTACATTCAGTTTCTCTGCATTAGTTGTGGTTGGCGATGGTAACGGCACTGTGGGGCAGGGCTTAGGAAAAGCAAAAGAAGTGCAGGAAGCAATTACAAAAGGAATTGAAGACGCAAGAAAAAATTTAGTAAAAGTTCCTGTTCGTCATGGTACTATTCCACACGAACAATTTGCAAAAGAAGGCGCAGCGAAAGTTTTGATTAAACCTGCAGCACATGGTACAGGTGTAATTGCCGGAGGAAGCATGCGTGCCGTATTGGAAAGCGCCGGTATTACCGACGTACTTTCTAAAAACCTGGGTTCTGCAAACCCGCAAAATGTGGTAAAAGCAACCGTAAAAGCATTGACTTTATTGCGTGAACCAATTGCAGTTGCAAAGCAACGTAGTATCAATTTGACAAAAGTATTTAACGGATAAACTGAGTTCTAAGTTTTAAGTGATACATTATTAGTGAATCAACGTACAACTCATAACTTACAACTTATAACTTCATAAGAAAAATGGCAAAAATTAAAATAACACAAGTAAAAAGCGCAATTGACAGGCCTGCAGATCAGAAGCGTACTTTATTGGCTTTGGGACTTAAAAAATTAAATGCTTCCAAAGAAGTAGAAGCTACGCCGCAAATCGAAGGAATGGTAAATAAAGTTAAACACTTAGTGAAAGTGGAAACAATTTAATTTGAAAATTTCGGGAATAGGCTAATTTGAAAATTATTATAAACATTCTCGAATTTGCTTCTTTTTCTAATCTTCAAATTATCTATTTCTTAAATTAATAATAGCGAGGGGCGATTTCCCCGTTGAGTCAAAAATCATAAAAATGAAATTACACAATTTACAACCTGCAGCAGGTTCGGTACATAAAGAAAAACGTTTAGGTCGTGGTGAAGCTTCCGGTAAAGGTGGCACTTCCACAAAAGGTAATAAAGGTGGTCAAAGCCGCGCCGGTTATAAAAGCAAGCCTGCACACGAAGGCGGACAGATGCCAATTCAGCGCCGTGTTCCAAAACGCGGATTTAAAAATGCATCACGCGTTGCATATAAAGTATTTAATCTTGCACAAATTGAATTAGTGGCAGGTAAATACAACATTACCGATTTTAATTTGGAAAATTTATATATCAACGGATTGGTTTCCCGCACAGATAAAGTAAAAATTCTGGCAAACGGTGAAATTACTACGAAATTAAATTTCAAAGTTCATGCGGTCAGCACCAAAGCCAAAGAAGCAATTGAAGCAGCGGGCGGAACGATAGAAATTTTAAAATAAAATATTTTTCCGGACGTATCCACGAGATGCGTCCTTTTAGCTTATATTGCACTCCCTTTCGAGAAAAATATTTGAATATAAATACGAATGAAAAAACTGATTCAGACTTTAAAAAATATTTGGAGTATTGACGAGCTTCGCCAAAAGATTACTTTGACTTTGACTTTAATATTGGTGTACCGGTTCGGTGCCCATATTGTGTTGCCTGGTATTGATCCGAATAAAATTGAAGCCGCTGCAGCGCAAACACAAAATAATGGATTGCTTGGCTTATTTGATGCATTTGCCGGTGGCGCATTTTCACAAGCCGGTATTTTTGCATTGGGCGTAATGCCATATATATCCGCATCTATTTTTATGCAATTGATGACGGTGCTTGTACCGCAATTACAGAAAGTACAGAAAGAAGGTAAAAGCGGACAAACTAAAATAAATCAGTGGACACGTTATTTAACAGTTATTGTAACTACGTTCCAATCCGTAGCATATATCTCCTTATTGGAAAGCCCTGCTTATCAGGTTGCATTGATTCCTGCCTATCATCCATATTTCTTTATTTCTACAATCTTTATATTAACCGCAGGTTCATTATTTGTGATGTGGCTTGGCGAAAAGATACAGGATAAAGGATTGGGAAATGGTATTAGCATCATTATCATGATTGGTATTTTATCGCGTTTCCCTCAGGCAATCATTCAGGAATTTCAATCCAAGCAAACAAAAGGCGGTGGCGGATTATTAATATTTTTAATTGAAATAGCTTTCTTTATATTAATTGTAATGGCACTCGTGTTATTGGTACAAGGCGTTCGCAAAGTGCCGGTAATTTACGCAAAACAATTAGTAGGTAATAAGCAAGTTGGCGGCGCACGTCAGTTCTTACCTTTAAAAGTAAATGCTGCAGGTGTAATGCCGATCATCTTTGCGCAAGCCATTATGTTTTTGCCTACATTGGTTTCTTTTACCAATTTGGACAAAGGCGGCACTATTGCAAGAATATTCGGAGATCATACCAATGTTTGGTACATGATTATTTACGGCGTGATGACGGTTGCGTTTACCTTTTTATACACAGCGCTTATTTTTAATCCTAAGGAAATGAGTGAAGATTTAAAACGCAATAATGGATTTATTCCGGGCGTTCAACCCGGTAAGCCAACTGCTGATTATATTGGTTCTATCATGGACAGAATTACTTTTCCCGGTGCTGTTGCTTTGGCGGTTGCAGGCATTTTACCCGGCTTTGCGCAATTGTTAGGCATTCAGCAAAGCTTTAGTTATTTCTTCGGAGGTACATCATTATTGATTATGGTTGCTGTAATTTTAGATACTTTGCAACAAATAGAAACACATCTTTTGATGCGCCAATATGATGGATTAATGAGCGGCGGTACGCGCATACAAGGCCGTAATCCTGTTACATCAAGAATATAAATTTTATTCCAAGATTACATATTGAAAAGGAGAGTAGTTTTTACTCTCCTTTTTGCATTTAATCAACCTGTATTTTTCCCTTAAAGCAATTGTGTAATGGTATAAATTACTAATCCTACAAGGCCGCCAACAAGCGTACCATTGATGCGGATGAATTGTAAATCTTTTCCAACTTCAAGTTCAAGCTTTCTACTAAGTTCATTGCCTTCCCAATTTCCTACAGTATTGCTGATGAGCGTTCCTACATTATTCGTATTTTTCAATATTATTCTGTAAGCGTTTAACCGCACCCAGTTGTCAATATTATTTTGCAGTGTAATATCTGTTTTAAGATTGTTTGCAAATTCAACAATATTTTTATCGATATAATTCAGGAATTTGGAGTTTTGATTAGATAATTCTGTTATGAGAATTTGTTTAATTTTTATCCATATTTGCGAAGAATATTTTTGTATGTTTTCTTTCGAAAGCAAGCCATTCTTCAGTTTTGTCAGTTCATCATGCCATTTATTTTCTTCTCGCAACTGTTGTATGACGTTGTTTAATTGCGCTGCAATTTCTTTTCTTATAGGATGATTGTCATCCGTTTCAATTTCGTGCAGATAATTTGCTATGCCAACAGTTATTCTATTGGCAATCATATTATCAACAAATCCCGGAACCAATATTCCGCTTTCTTTTTTTACACGCGCACGCACAATGTCTTCATTTTCGGCCACGTAAAATTTTGCTTTGCTTAATAGATAATTTAATAATTTCTCATATTCTTTATTATCAACAAAATATTGCAAAGCGGTTGCGAGTGTTTTACCGATAGAGATATTGTTGATTAATTCTTCACCTTTCTTTGCTATAAATCCTGTTACAATTTCGTCGTTGGATTTCTGTAAAATATTATTGATAATTAAAGAAACTTCATAAATAAGTTTTTGGCGGTTTTGTGATTTTTCCAGCCATTCAGCAATGTATTGGGAAACCTTTAATTTATTGATATATGGCCGTATAGTTTTTTGATTCAAGAAATTTTCTACCACAAAATTTCCGAGATTATCCCCGATGGATTTCTTTTTTTCTTCTATCAAATTGGTATGCGGAATTTTCAATCCTAAGGGATGATGAAATAATGCCGTAACGGCAAACCAATCGGCCAAAGCGCCCACCATTGCTGCTTCTGAAAAAGCTTTTACATAACCTTCCCATGTTGCCGGATATTTTCGCAAAAATATTTCCATTGCGATATAAATTAAAGCCATGGCTACAAAAAATGCCGTCGCAATGGTTTTGTGTTTTTTGAGCTGAGATACTTTATAATCAGGTGTTGAGTTCATAACACAATATTACTTAAAGAAATTTTTTTCGTCCTGTGTTTGCTGAATGCCGTTGATATTTTCCCAAAAAAGTGTTGTATAATTATTCCCAAAAGATTGTAAAGTGTCGTACCAGTGTAATTCTTTTTTGTCTTTTAATTTTGGAATTTCTTGATTATCAGTTTTAGAATTTATAACAATGAAAGCGGCGTCAGCTTGATAATCAAAAGCATTAAATTTAAGCAGCATTCTCCCTTGAATCGTTGCATTTTTGGTACTGTAATTGGATTTTAAAAATAAAAAACCTCCGATTTTTTCGTAATGTAATATTTCTTCTTTATTGGTTTCAAATTGTTTTGCAACGAGGCTGCTTGTTCGAAGTTTTCCTTTTTGTGCAGAAGGCAGCTTTTCATGTATTTCCCTGATTATTGAATCATTTTTGTTTACAAACCATATTGTGGAATCTGCTTGTTTTTCCATTTTACCGATTGGCTGAAACACTATTATGATCATACTGTCTGAGTTGTGATTTACAGAAATGCGAAAATCTTTTTTCAAATTTCCTTTTTCATTTTCTTCGAAAATTATATTTTTAAACATTGCCCTCCGCAAAAAATTATTGTTTATGTTTTCCGAAACGCGTATTTTTCCAATAACCTTTTCATCTGTACTATCAATTTTTTTCAAAGCTCTTGAAGCAAGTAAATACGAAACTGATTTATCGGTATTTAAATCTGTTTGCACAAGTGCATCGGAATAATATTTTATTTTGCCCCCAATCTTTATAAAGTCTTTAAAATAATAATTGTAGCTACAATATTGCGGCAATGCTTGTTTAGTGTTGACAATAATTCGTCTGACCAATTCATAGTTATCTTTGACGGAAATGACAACATCTTGTAAATCAATCGATGACTGAACGATAAAAATTGTATCATTTTGAGATAATGATGAAGCTGCAGTTTGCTTTATGTCATAACCAATATATTCAACAGAAAGTTTATCATCGAGGGAATTTATATTCAATTCAAAATAACCTTTTCCATTTGTTATAGTTGCTTTATCAGTTGTAAGATTACGAACCGTTGCAGCTACAAGGGCTTCACCATTTTTATTGAAAACATACCCCCCGACTTTTTGAGAAAAAGTTTTGACTGTGGAAATTAAAAATATAATTATAAAAAGCGGTTGTTTCATCAGTTTACTTTTATGTTTTTAATTGTTAGATTGAATTGAATTCGCCGAAATCCATTTCTCCAAAATAATCATTGCATTAGATATTCAAAATTCTTATGACTTATTTCATATAAATAAATAGTTTTTTTAAGATTTTTTTATGTACCTTAAGATAAATACATAAAGATGTACAGAATTTATTAAAGTGATTAATTGTACTTAAATATTTTAAGGGAACTTTAGGGAACTAAAAAAATACATTTTTATTCGGCCTAAGCAGCAATCCGACCCTTAACATATTGTTTCGCTTCTGATAATTTATAAGGCTTTCGGCATATCCATTGTACCATTGCAACATAAGGTATTCATTATTTCTTCTGAATAATTTATAAGATATCTGACCTTGAATATATCCTTTCCAGTTCCACTGATCTCCCTTTCTGATCAATACATCGGCAAACCATTTGTCTTCTTTAATCACATAGGAAAGGCCGAGCTGACCGAAACCTTCGTAATGAAGTAAATCGGGATTATCTTCTTTATATCCAAAAGGAATCCATGCTTCTAATGAAAATTGTAAATTTTCTTTGATGTAAGTATGCCATCCAAAAACAAACCTGTTCCAGCTGCGGGAATATATACTATCTCTGCCATTGGATTCATGCTCCAGTGAGGCGGTAATATAATTCATTCCATATTTATTGCTATATGGTCTCAAAAATCCGATTGCCGGATTGAAGTTGATTTCGGCAAAAGGTTTGGAAGATTTAAAAATGTCCCAAAATGCTTTTTGAGTGTAGCTTAAATACGGGAAACTTTTTAAAAACAAAGGGTTTCGATAAAGTACTTGACGAAAGCTTATTTGGTATTTTATATCCGAATTATATTTATCAGGCTTTTGGTTTATTGCAGTTCCGCTTATGAAATAATTATCTTTATAAATAGAAAAAGAAGGCAAGCGCAAAAAGTCTTTTTGTGCATTGGAAAGGACAGTTGTATCAGTAATCTGTCCGTAGACAGAAAACTGTATGGTAAAAAATACAAGGGTCGCGATTAGGATTTTTTGCATAGGTATTTGAGTGCATGCTTCAGCATAAATAAAAAAATAATATCGTGAAGCTGCAACCATTCTTAATCGAATAGACGAAACAAACAGCTTATTATTTCTTCACAGCTTTCTTAGTCGCCGCTTTCTTTGCTGCTTTTTTTATGGTTTTCGTTTTCTTTTCAAAAGCGCCCGGTACTTGTGCCGTGATGATTTTTTTTACTTCGTCCAACGAAATTGTTTTTAAATCTTCTTCGGTAAATTTTTCTCCGTCTGCACGTTTGCCGAGTTTCAGCATGAGTTTTCCGAAACGGATAAATGGTCCCCAACGGCCGTTTTCAATAGAAATCTTTTCGCTTTCCCATTGTTGAATATATCTGTTGGCTTCTTTCTCTAATTTTTTAGAAATTAATTCGTCAATATCTTTTTGTGAAAGATTATCGAAATTATATGCTTTCGGAACATTTATAAATAAGTCTTCCCATTTGATGTATGGCCCAAAACGGCCTTTGCCTTTGGTTACAGGTTTACTTTCATAATATCCGATCGGGGCGTCGGCAGCTTGTTTTTCTTCGATTAATTCAATCGCTTTATCCATATCAATTGAGAACGGATCTGTGCTGCGGGGGATAGAAATAAACGTTTCGCCGTATTTTACATAAGGCCCGAAACGGCCTATTCCTACACTTACTTCGGCATCTTTGTATTCGCCGAGCGTAAAAGGAAGTTTGAATAAATCCAAGGCATCTTCCAAAGTAATGGTTTCTATGCTTTGGTTTTTAGTAAGCGAAGCAAAGCGGGGCTTTTCTTCATCATCGGCTTCCCCTATTTGCACCATTGCACCATAGCGTCCCATGCGTGCATATACTTTCTTTCCCGATGCAGGATCATTGCCCAATTCTCTTTCGCCTTTTGCGCGTTCTGCATTTTCCAATGTATCTTCAATAGTTTCATGGAACGGGCCGTAAAACGTATTGATCATATTATTCCAAACCAATTTACCTTCTGCGATTTCATCAAATTCTTCTTCCACACGCGCAGTAAAGTTATAGTCCATTACATTTTTGAAATGCTGTGTAAGAAAATCGGTAACAACCATTCCCAAATCCGTTGGAATTAATTTGCCTTTATCTGCGCCTGTGGTTTCGGTTTTCTTTTTCTCCCTGATATTATTTTTATCGTCAAGTTGAAGAATATGAATATTTCTTATGGAGCCTTCTTTGTCACTTTTTTCTACATAATTTCTTTTCATGATCGTAGAAATGGTAGGCGCATAAGTGGAAGGTCGACCGATACCGAGTTCTTCCAGTTTCTTTACCAAAGATGCTTCTGTATAACGTGGGGCAGGGCGTGTAAATTTTTCCGTTGCCAGCATTTCTATAAAATCCAATTGTTGATTTACTTGTAAAGGCGGCAACACGCCTTCGCTGTTTTCTTCATCTTCATCGTCGTCTTTTCCTTCGAGATAAGCTTTCAGAAAGCCGTCAAATTTCATCACCTCACCATTCGCAGCAAGTTGTTCTTTATTAGTAGAAATATCAATTTTTGCAGTAGTTTTTTCAAATTCTGCATCGCTCATTTGAGAAGCAATTGTGCGTTTCCAAATTAAATCATATAAGCGTTTTTCATCGTAGCCCTCTACCGTATGATTGCTGATATATGTAGGGCGAATGGCTTCGTGCGCTTCCTGTGCGCTTTCGTTTTTGTTTCTGAATTTACGCGGCTGATAATATTTATCGCCGTAAGCATTTTTTATTTCCGATTGGATTTCGCCCAAAGCCATTGCGCTCAGATTCACGGAATCGGTACGCATATAAGTTATATGTCCGTTTTCGTACAAACGCTGTGCAATTTGCATGGTTTTGCTCACGCCGAATCCGAGTTTTCTGCTCGCTTCCTGTTGCAAAGTAGATGTTGTGAAAGGTGCGGACGGTGTGCGTTTCGCAGGTTTTACCTGAATATCGGAAACTTTATAGGTTGCATTTTTGCAACTTTCCAAAAATGCCTGTGCAGAGGTTGCATCTTTGAATTTGTTATTATTTTCCGCTTTAAAATTTACCTTCTTTTTATTAATATCATCGGCTTGGAAAACCGCTTCTATTTTGAAAGTGCTTTCCGGCGTGAATGCGTTTATTTCTCTTTCTCTTTCAACAATTAATCTCACGGCAACGCTTTGCACACGGCCTGCACTCAGGCTGCGCTGCATGCCCACTTTGCGCCACAAAACCGGGCTTAATTCAAAACCTACCAATCTGTCCAGCACACGGCGCGCTTGCTGCGCATCTACCAGATTCATATCAATCGTTCGCGGATTTTGAACGGCGCGTTCAATTGCGGGCTTTGTGATTTCGTGAAATACGATTCGTTTCGTAGTCTTAGGATCCAATCCCAAAACCTCCGCCAAATGCCAGCTGATGCTTTCTCCTTCGCGGTCCTCATCCGATGCCAGCCATACTTCTTTCGCTTTTTTTGCTTGTTGTTTCAGTTGATTTACAACCTTTATTTTATCCTCGGGAACAATATAATGCGGTGTGAATTTATGTGAAATATCAATGCCGTTATCGCCTTTGTCCAAATCACGTATATGTCCGTAACTGCTCACTACCTCAAAGTCTTTCCCCAAGATTTTTTCTATCGTTTTTGCTTTAGCGGGCGACTCAACTATCAATAAATTTTTTGCCATAATTAATAATAATACTCGTTTTGCTGTGCTTTAGAATTTTGCAATAATAGGACAAAAATTGAAAGTGCAATGTTGTTAATTTAAAACCATATTGAATTTAGCAGTTGAAATTTGCTTTCATATCTTCTTTCGGGAAGAATAATTTAAGGTTATGACGATGAATATTTCCTATCAAAAATTAGCCATTATCTTTGCGGTGTGAGAAAGAAAAAAGAAAAAATAATTTGGGAAAATATATTGGTAGAAGATGTTGCCGCCGAAGGCAAGGCTATCGGGAAAAATCAAGGCAAAATTGTTTTTATCGAAAATGCCGTTCCCGGCGATATTGTTGATGTGCAGGTTTCCAAAAATAAAAAAGACTGGGCGAATGCTTTTCCTGTAAAATTCAATACTTATTCGTCAGACAGGGTAGCGCCTTTCTGTTCACATTTTGGTATTTGCGGTGGTTGCAGCTGGCAGCACCTTCCGTATGGCAAACAATTATTTTATAAACAAAAGCAAGTTGCAGATCAGCTTTCGCGAATCGGGAAAATAAATATACCGGAAATTTCAGTTATTGAAGGTTGTGATGAAACTACCGGCTATCGCAATAAAATGGAATATACTTTTTCTACTAAAAAATATATTCCGCCGGAAGAATTTGCTTTACTAAAAAAGACGGAAGAACCTTTTTCTTCAAAAACTACAGAAGGCGTTGCAGGATTTCACGCCAAGGGATTTTTTGATAAAGTTGTAGAAATAAACAAATGCTATCTGCAGCAAGAACCGACAAATGAAATCAGAAAGTTTATAGCGCAATTTGCCAGGCTGCGCAAACTTAGTTTTTACGATATTAAAGAACATCACGGCTGGCTAAGAAATGTATTGGTTCGTAATACTACGACCAACGAATGGATGATCAATATTGTATTTGGTCATGAGGATAAAGAAAACAGGGAAAGCTTACTGAGTCTTTTGTTACAAAAGTTTCCGGACATCAATGCGTTGCTGTACACCATTAATGAAAAAAAGAACGACAGCATTTACGACCTTACACCGCAGGTATATTTCGGTAAAGGTTTTATAACGGAAAAGCTGGAAAAATTTTCTTATAAAATCAGCCCTAAATCTTTCTTTCAGACAAATTCAAAACAAGCGGAAAAGCTGTATGCCATCACGCGCGATTTTGCAGAACTGGACGGCTCACAGATTTTATACGATCTCTATTGCGGCACAGGAAGCATTGGTATTTTTTGCAGCGATAAAGCAAAAAAAATTATTGGCGTAGAAGTAATTGAACAAGCTGTTGATGATGCGCGTATCAATGCAGAGATGAATAATATTTCGCATGCTCAATTCTTTTCCGGCGATGTTATAGATATTTGTACAGACGATTTTTTTGCTATGCACGGAAAGCCCGATGTGGTAATTACCGATCCGCCGCGTGCAGGCATGCATGAAAAATTAGTAAAAAAATTACTCGATATGCAAGCGCCTCTGATCGTATATGTAAGCTGTAATCCTGCAACGCAGGCAAGAGACCTGGCAATGCTGGACGAGCTTTACAAGGTTACAAAAGTGCAGCCGGTAGATATGTTTCCGCATACTTTGCATATTGAGAATGTAGTTCAGTTAAAATTAAAAAACAGCCTTTAATCAGCAAGCATTATGCCCCGATATAATCAGCAAATAGGATTTCCGCCGTTTCCGCCGATAGTAAAAAATTTGATTATCATCAACTTTTTAATTTGGATTGCAGAGAGTTTTGTAAGCCCGCACGTCACGGATTTTTTTATGAATACTTTTGCGCTGCATTCCATGTACAGCGATTATTTCAAGCCCTGGCAGATATTCACTTATATGTTTCTGCACAGCCCTTTCGATGGTAGCATTGGCGATATGGGTGTTATGCATATTTTGCTCAACATGCTTGGCCTTTGGATGTTTGGTTCGCAACTGGAAATAATATTAGGGCAAAAAAGATTTTTACTTTTTTACCTGGCTTGCGGGTTGGGAGCGGGTATAATTTATACAGCTTATCTGCATTTCGATTTAAAAGAGTATGTTGATTTGTATAGAAATATTAAATACAGGCCGGATGTGAGCAATGATCTTGTGGCAAAGGCAAAAGAGGTGGTAGACCAGACTATTATAGGCGCGAGCGGCGCTATCTACGGAATTCTTGCAGCGTTTGGATACCTTTTCCCCAATTCTTATTTGCTTATTTATTTCATTATTCCGCTGAAGGCAAAATGGGCTGTCATAGGAATGCTGGCTTATGAACTGTATTCAGTAATTTTTCCTTCTGTAGGCGATGATGTAGGGCATGTGGCACATCTTGGAGGAGCATTGGTAGGATTTTTGCTGATTTATTTTTGGAATAAAAAAGACAGGACGCATTTCTATTGATTTTGATTTATAACTTTACGAAAATAAAATTTATTCTTTTCGAAAATGAATCTGACTACTAAACCTAAAAGCAGGATATCTCTTGGTAATAGCGGCAATGCGCTTGTATTATTAATCGGCGCAAATCTTATTTTCTTTGTTGTGCTGATATTCTTAAAAGTGTTTTACTTTATGACCAGCACCAGCAATTCTGCCGAGATCAATTCAACTTTGTATCATACGCAGATATTTGATTCTTTTCTTTTGCCGGCATCTTTCAAGCAATTTGTTAATCAGCCGTGGACATTGTTTTCCTATATGTTCAGCCACGAAAATCTGCTTGATTTATTTTCCAATATGCTTTGGCTTGTTGCCTTCGGATATATTTTACAAAGTATGTCATTCAACAAAAAAATCATTCCGCTATATCTGTACGGCGGTATTTTGGGCGGAATAATTTTTATCGTAATGAATGCAGTTTTGCCGGATCATTTAAAGCATCTTGATTTTTTATCAGGCGCAATGATTGCTACAACTGCTGTGGCTACCGGAGCAACTTTATTAACGCCGCAATACAAAATTTTTCCAATGTTGGGCGGCGGCATTCCTTTATGGATTTTGTACCTGGTATTTATGCTGATAAATATAAGTTCTGTTGCAAATGCAGGCGTGGCGGCTATCTCAGCCATTATTTCCTCGGCTCTGATCGGTTTTATCGTAATATACCAATTGAAAAAAGGGAACGATTATGGCGAATGGATTTACACTTCTGTTTATAAAATTGATGATCTTTTTAATCCGGAGAGAAAAAAATCAAGAACAGAACAGGAACATTTTTACAAAACCAACAGAAAGCCTTATGAAACTAAAGAACGTATAACACAAGTACGCATTGATGAAATTCTGGATAAAATAAATACAAAAGGATACGATTCTCTTACCAAACACGAGAAAGAATTTTTACAACGTGCGGGTAAAGAGGATATGCTGTAGCAGGCATCTGCAAACTGATTTAAACCTTACAATATTATGAACATCGCCGGCATTCGTACTGATTATAAAAAAATGACTTTAGACGAAGACGTTGTTGAAAAAAATGCCATAGATCAATTCGGTATTTGGTGGGAGCATGCAGTGCAAAGTAAGATCGAAGAAGTAAATGCCATGACATTAGCAACAAGCTCTTCTAACGGAAAGCCTGATGCGCGCATTGTTTTACTCAAAGATTTCTCAGAAAAAGGATTTGTTTTTTTTACTAATTATAATAGCGCCAAAGGGATAGAATTATCGGAAAATCCTGTTGCTTGTCTTGTCTTCTTTTGGAAGGAGCTCGAAAGGCAGATAAGAATTTCGGGAAGCGTTGAAAAGGTCCCTGATGCAGACAGTGATGCTTATTTCTATTCGAGGCCTGTCGGCAGCAGGATAGGAGCGTGGAGTTCTCCGCAGAGCCAGCCGATTCCGTCAAGGGATATTATAGAATCAAATGAAAAATATTTTCTTGAAAAATATGGCGAAGAAGTACCGCGCCCTGAACACTGGGGCGGATATATCGTAAAGCCTGAAGCGATAGAATTTTGGCAAGGCCGGCCAAACCGGCTTCATGACAGATTGCTGTATACTTTGGAAAATGAAGAATGGAAAATCGAAAGGCTGGCGCCGTAAAATTTATTTCAGGTATCTTTTAATTTCTTTTTCCGTATCCCGCTTTTTTAAAGTCTCTCTTTTATCGTGCAATTTTTTTCCGCGCGCTAAACCTATTTCTACTTTTACAAGATTTTTTTCATTCATGAAAATTTTAAGCGGAATAATAGTAAGCCCTTTTTCTTTTGTGGCAGTTTTCAGTCTCTTAATTTCTCTTTTGGTAAGCAGCAGTTTTCTATCGTGCACCGCTATATGATTGTTTGAAGTTCCTAAACTATATTCTCCGATATACAAACCGCGCAGCCATAATTCGTCATTGTCCAACAGGCAAAAACTATCGTTGAAACTGACCTTTCCTGTCCGGATAGATTTTACCTCTGTCCCCAACAAAACAACGCCCGCAACGTATTTATCTTCTATGTTGTAATTAAAATAGGCTTGTCTGTTATTATGGCTCATTAAATAGAACTAAAAATTTTTTCTGCAAGTAATTTTACGACAGGAATAAATGTATAACAGTTGCCAGCTTCTGTTTCAGTTCTTTGCGATTAATGATAAAATCAAGAAAGCCGTGATCCAGTAAAAACTCGCTGCGCTGAAATCCCTTGGGCAAATCTTTACGCATGGTTTCTTTAATAATTCGAGGGCCGGCAAAGCCGATGAGTGCGCCGGGCTCTGCGATATTCAAATCGCCCAACATAGCGAAGCTCGCTGACACGCCGCCAAAAGTAGGATCTGTCATTAAGGAAATGTACGGCAATTGTGCGTCGCTCAATTGCGAAAGTTTTGCACTTGTTTTTGCCATTTGCATCAGGCTGAAAGCACTTTCCATCATTCGTGCTCCGCCGCTTTTACTGATGACGAGATAAGGCATTTTGTGTTTTATGGCATAATCAACAGCACGGCTGAATTTTTCGCCCATTACACTTCCTAAAGATCCACCGATGAAATTAAAATCCATACATCCGACAATAATATTCTGCCCGTTGATTTTTCCGGATGCTACGCGCATAGAATCTTTAAGATCGGTGGAAGAATAAATATCATCCAGCCTTTTTGCATAAGATTTTAAATCGGTAAATCCCAAAAAGTCTTTGCTGCGGATATTATCGAAATGTTCGGTATATTTCTTTTCGTCAAAAAGGATTTTGAAATAATCATCGCTGCTGATTCTGTGATGATAATTGCATTTAGGGCAAACGTATAAGTTTTCTTCCAGTTCCGATGAAGTGCATATATAATTGCATTCGGGGCATTTCGTCCACAACCCTTCAGGTACTTCTTTTTTTTCTGAGGTTGAAGTTTGTATTCCTTTTCTCAACCGGATAAACCACCGGCTTTTATTATCATTTTTTGATTCTTCCGATCGGTTTTCTTTTTGCTGTTCTTCGCTCATAAATGATTTGTCCAAAATTTCAAAGGAGAACAAAAATAAGGAGTTTAATTATAATGCGAACAATTTACAGGTATGTTTTGCATTACAATTCATATTGAAGTGCACAATGTATTGCATCAAGCCTATTAATCCATTTTCCGGTCGTCTTTCCTTTTATTCTTGCGGCGGTCTCTGAATTTTAAAATAGGAACTTTGTTTTCTGTTCCTTTCAATAAGCGGTTGATATTTTTCTGATGGGTTAATACCAGTAACAAAGCCACTGCGATGGAGAATATTCTGTAGAAAGTAGAATCATCGTTGAATATGAAAAGGATGAGCACGGCAAAAGCTACTCCGGAAAGGATTGAACTTAGAGAAACAAATCTTGTTAAATACAAAACCAATAAAAATACACCGGCGCAACATCCGGCAACTGCAGGTTGTACAGCTATAATCATCCCGAATAGTGTGGCAACGCCTTTGCCTCCCTTGAAGTTGGCCCATATCGGAAATATATGGCCTATAACTGCAGCAAGGCCGAGCCCAATCATAAAATTGGTACGTTGCAAGTCTGTGCAAGCACCATGATGCCATGAGTATTTTTGTAAAGTGAAAGCTAATAAAGAAGCCAACGCTCCTTTGGATACATCTGCAATCATTACCAGTGTGCCCCATTTTGAACCCAATACACGAAATGTATTGGTTGCGCCTGCGTTTCCGCTACCGTAATCGCGGATATCAATATTAAAAAAGTGCTTGCTTACCCAAACAGAAGTTGGTATAGAACCCAATAAGTATGCAACAATCAATAACCCAAACTCTTGCATAGAGAATATTTCGTAAAAGTGAGGTTCAAAAATAAGGGATTTGGAGGAAAAGAATATAAAAATCTATTTTTTTCGCCAAAGCATACAAATCCACTGTTTGTTGTACAACGTATTTACGGGCAATAAATCTAAGCGCGAAAATATTTTTGTGATTTCCTTTTCATCTTCTTTTAATAAACCACTCAACAGCAATTGCCCGTTTTTATTTAAAATAGTATAGAGTTTATCAGCATTTTCTATAATCACATTTTTATTAATATTGGCCAGAACAATATCAAAATCTTTACCTGCAGCTGCACTTTCGGCCTTTTCTATTTTTATATTTAATGCATTATTGGCTACGATATTTTCTTGAGCATTGGAAATTGACCAATCATCATTATCTACTGCTAATATATCTGTAGCACCGAGTTCTTCTGCAAGAATGGCTAAAACGCCTGTACCTGTGCCAAAATCGTAAACTTTTTTTCCGGAGAAATTTAATGATCTCATTTGTTGCATCATCATGAATGTGGTAGCATGATGCCCGGTGCCAAAACTCATTTTTGGCGTTATGATTATTTCATGTTGTGTATTCTTTTTTATTTGATGAAAATTTGCTCGTACAGTTACGAAATCATCTACTACTACCGGCTCGAAATTCGATTCCCATAAAGCATTCCAATTTTGTTCTTCTACCTTTTCTGTCCGAAAAGAAAAAGAAAACTCTTCAGCTAATTTCGATATTTTATTTTGGTTAAAATTTGCTGCATCGATAAAAGCGATCAATCCGAACTCTGTTTGTTCAAAACCATCGAAGCCTTCATCGTTTAAAATGGCTATTATAATACCTGAAGTTTCCGGAGAAATATTGTCAATGAATAATTCGATGTAATGCTTTATCACGATAAAAAATATTAAATATAAATTGGGAAAAATAATAAATAAAAATCGTTTATGGTGCGACTGTTTAATTAGTTGAAAGCATCAATCGCAAATTCCAATAACAAACGGTTAAAAATTTCCGGCTGATCAAGATGCGCAAGATGGCCGGCATCGGGAATAGAAAATATATTATTCCGCCATTTGGAAATATTAATTTTATTCAAATATCCGGCATTGATTATTTGTTCTTTTTCGCCGTATATCCATGCTATATTTTTTCGCAAAAGGGCAAGATTGACTGTTTCGTCTTTCCATTCGCCTTTGGCTATAGAAGCTCCTATATTTTGCCTGAATCTGGCATCTGCCGCTAAATAATTTCTCATTAATTTTTCCTGCAATACTGAATTGCTTTTATAATAAAGCCCTCTCATATAATTATCCAACATATAATTATCCGGATTTTCTTCAAATAATGCGGCTCCAAATTCGAAAGGCAATAATATATCTGCCGGAGATATTCCTTGCCCGATAACCGATGCGCCAATCATAAAAATGCCTTCACAGTTTACCAGCTTATCCGCTATTTCCGCAACAAAATTGGTAGAAAGAGAGACGGCTACAATGATATACCGATGTAACGATAAACTGTTTAATATCTGCAATACATTATCGGCCATTGCAGGTAATGTGTAATCTTTTTCAGGCTGTTTGCTATGAGAAGATTTGCCATGCCCCGGTAAATCAAAACAAATCATTGAATAATCTTTGAACTGCGGATCGTTAAATTGTTGATCCCAAATGTCCATTGATCCGGAACTGTTATGTAAAAATACGATTGCGTTATCTACGGATTCATATTTACGAACGGCAATCTTGGCTTCGGTTATCAAAATAAATTCTTCCATTTTTTCAGATAACAAGGTTTAATTTTTTATTAAGCAAATATCGCAAGTTCCAAAACATCTGTTTAGTTTATCTTGATTATATTCTGTTTATTGTAAAGTTTGATAATAGAAATTGCAAATAAAAAGCGGATCAGAATTTCTGATCCGCTTTTTATTATTTACGAAATATATAATCTTTATTTTACTTCTTCAAACTCTGCATCGGTTACATTTTCTCCGCCTTGCTGTGCGCTTGCGTTATTGTCTGCTGTTGTATTTGCAGAAGCATCGCCGCCTGCTTGCTGAGCTTTATAAATGTCTTCGCTTGCTGCTGTCCATGCTGCATTCATTTCTTCCAAAGCTTTATCTACAGATGCAATATCTTGTGATTTGTGTGCATCTTTCAATTTGCTTAAAGCGCTTTCAATCGGCGCTTTTTTATCGCTGGGTATTTTATCGCCAAATTCTTTCAATTGTTTTTCTGTTTGGAAAATTAAACTGTCGGCCTGGTTAAGTTTGTCGATTTTTTCACGCTCTGCTTTATCGCTTGCTTCATTGGCTTTTGCTTCATTCTTCATCTTTTCGATTTCTTCTTTACTCAAACCACTTCCGGCTTCAATACGGATTTTTTGTTCTTTGCCTGTTCCTTTATCTTTTGCGCTTACGTGCAAAATACCGTTCGCATCAATATCAAATGTTACTTCAATTTGAGGAACACCGCGCGGAGCCGGCGGAATACCGTCTAAGTTAAATACGCCAAGGCTTTTATTATCTTTCGCCAAAGAACGTTCGCCTTGTAAGATGTGAATCTGCACGCCGGGTTGATTGTCGCTTGCCGTAGAGAATACTTCCGTTTTCTTTGAAGGAATCGTTGTGTTTGCAGGAATCATCGGTGTCATTACGCTCCCCATTGTTTCGATACCAAGCGTCAAAGGTGTTACATCAAGCAACAATACATCTTTTACTTCGCCTGTTAATACTGCGCCCTGAATAGCTGCGCCAATAGCAACAACTTCATCCGGATTAACGCCTTTGTGCGGTTTTTTACCGAAGAATTTTTCTACGATTTCCTGTACTTTCGGAATACGTGTAGAACCTCCCACGAGAATCACTTCATCAACATCGCTCGTAGAATAACCGGCATCTTTCAATGCAGCTTCACAAGGTTTTAAACATCTTTCCAAAAGGCTGTCGCTTAATTGCTCGAATTTTGCACGAGTCAATTTTTTTACAAGGTGTTTCGGTACGCCGTCTACAGCTGTAATATATGGAAGGTTAATTTCTGTTTCGGTAGAAGAAGATAATTCGATTTTTGCTTTTTCAGCAGCTTCTTTTAAACGCTGTAAAGCCATCGGATCTTTCCGTAAATCAATATTTTCTTCTTTCTTAAATTCGTCAGCCAACCAATCCATAATCACTTTATCGAAATCGTCACCACCAAGATGCGTATCACCATTGGTTGATTTTACTTCAAACACACCATCGCCCAAATCCAAAATGGAAATATCGAATGTACCGCCACCAAGGTCGAATACTGCGATTTTATGTTCTTTTCCACCTTTATCCAAGCCATAAGCTAAAGCGGCTGCCGTAGGTTCGTTCACAATACGGCGCACGTTTAAGCCTGCAATTTCGCCGGCTTCTTTGGTTGCCTGACGTTGTGCATCGTTGAAGTAAGCGGGAACCGTGATAACGGCTTCATTTACTTCCTGGCCTAAATAATCTTCTGCAGTTTTTTTCATTTTCTGCAAAATCATTGCAGAAATTTCCTGCGGCGTATATTGGCGGCCATCAATATCTACACGAACGGTATTATTGTCGCCCTTTACAACTTTATAACTAAAGTGAGAACTCTCATTGGTAACTTCGTCAAACTTGCGTCCCATAAAACGCTTAACGCTCATAATGGTGTTTTGCGGATTGGTAATTGCCTGGCGTTTTGCAGGGTCGCCCACTTTACGTTCTCCGTTTTTCAGAAATGCCACAACAGAAGGCGTCGTACGACGGCCTTCGTCATTTGCAATAACAACCGGCTCGTTTCCTTCCATTACCGCAACGCAGCTGTTGGTTGTACCTAAATCTATGCCTATAATCTTTGCCATATCTATATGATGATTTAATTTATATAATTATTTCTTAGTGTTAGTCAATGATTATGCCATTCAGAATGAATATGCAAAAATGACAGAAAGGCAATGTATTTATTAATAAATAATTTATGACGATTCGGTAAAATTCTGCATCAATTTTACAATATTGGCAGAAGTATTTTTATTGAATGATTATAACTGATTTTATCATAAGGTAAAATCGTAAAAAATTTTACTGATTTATTTGTTGTGCTTTTGCTTTAAAGAAAAAGGAATATTATAAAAGTAAATGTTTATAATCAATATTTGTATATCTCAATATAAATTTTTACCTTTGTGCGCTAATTTTTGAAGAGATGAACCGCAGACGAGAATTTGATATTGCATTTGTTGGATTAAAGCCCGGCGTTCATTCCTTCGATTATCAGATAAATGATTCGTTCTTTGCAGATTACGGCATACAGGATTTTAATAATTCAAAAGTTGATGTCAAAGTTACTTTGGAAAAAAATACTTCCTTATTGCTGTTGAAGTTTGATATTTCCGGCAAAGTAGATGTAGCATGCGACAGATGCGCAAATGTAATTCAGAAAGACTTGTGGGATGAATTTAATATGGTCGTAAAAATGACGGATGAACCGGATATAATGAATGAACAGGAAGATGATCCGGACATTTATTATATAGGGTATAATGAAAGTCATTTACATTTAGCCGACTGGATCTATGAATTTATCAACCTTGCTGTTCCCGGACAAAAATATTGCGGGGAGAATGAAGACGATCTGTCAAGATGCAATGCTGAAGTATTGCAAAAACTGGAACAAATGAAATCATCCGCTCAGGCAGTTTCTTCAGATATCTGGAAAGATCTGGAAAAGCTGAAGAGAGATGAAGATAATAATAATTGATTTTTTACTTTTAGAATTTTATAAATTTATAAGTCATGCCCAATCCTAAACGCAGACATTCGCAACAAAGAAGCGCAAAGCGCCGTACACATTATAAAGCTGAAGAAGTAACTTTAAGCAAAGATGCAACTACAGGCGAAACACATACACGCCATCGTGCTCATGTGAGTGAAGGTAAACTGTATTACAAAGGAAAATTAGTTGCCGAAAAAGCTCCTTTAAAAGCGTAATATTCCAAAGATTAATATTGTGCTTTTTATCGTTAAATGAGATGCCCGTAAGTCTGTTTCAGGCGTAAAGCGATGATTAATTATTTAAAGGCATTCCATCCGACAATTAAAAAACAATAGAAATAGACAGGTGAAACCATGCGGTATATTTGTATCATCTCGTATGATAAAATTATTTTGCTTGGTTTCATTTTATTATTGAGCAATATTATTTCTCATCAAAATACAGCATGTGCCGAAAGTAAGAATCGGGATAGATATGATGGGTGGCGATTACGCACCTTCCGAAGCCGTAAAAGGCTTAGCCCTTTACCTTAATGATGATACGATAGAAACACTTATTTACTGCATTGGCAGTGAAACGGAAATGGTTCCGTTGCTTCAAAGCCATGGAATACAGTATGATGAACGTATAGAAATTGTACACGCGCCGGAAATTATCGGCTATAACGAGCATCCTACAAAAGCACTGAGAGAGAAGCAAAAGTCATCTATCGCTATCGGATTTCATTTATTATCTACAGGTAAAATAGACGCATTTGTAAGTGCCGGCAATACCGGCGCTATGTTGGTAGGCGCTATGTATTCTATTAAAACCGTAGATGGGGTTTTACGCCCAACAATACCTACATTAGTTCCCAAATTAAATGGAAATACAGGGTTATTATTGGATGTAGGAATGAATGCTGATTGCAAACCGGAACACCTCAATCAGTTTGCTATCTTAGGTTCTCAATATGCAGAAAGCGTACTTGATATTGAAAATCCACGTGTGGGGTTACTGAATGTAGGCGAAGAAGCAGAAAAAGGTAATTTGCTTTGCCAGGCTACTTATCCTTTATTAAAAGAGAATAAACAGATTAATTTTATAGGCAATATTGAAGGGCGCGACTTATTTAAAGACAAAGCAGACGTAGTAGTTTGTGACGGATTTACCGGAAATATTGTTTTAAAAATGGCAGAATCTATTTATGAAATTGCAGCGCATCGTCATTTGGAAGATGATGAATACCTTCACCGGTTTCATTATGAAAATTACGGCGGTACACCCATTCTCGGCATTGCAAAACCGGTAATCATCGGTCATGGAATCAGCAATGACAAAGCTTTCAAAAATATGCTTATCCAAGCTATGCAAATGGCCGAATCGGATTTTTGCGGCAAAGTAAAAACAGATTTTGCTTAATATTCTTTCTGAATTTTCAGGGGAAAGATTAATATCTTGTAAGATACAAGTTTTCAAAAAGGATGCAACCGTAATAATTTTTAAGAGCCCCCTATAGGACTTGAACCTACGACCTACAATTTACGAAACTGTTGCTCTACCAACTGAGCTAAGGAGGCATTAAGAGCGCAAACTTACATGAACGTTTTGAAAATATAATCAAAAATTTTCAACGATTTTTAAAATAAAATTTATGGAAATACTATTACATGAAGGAGATAAAGCGCCGCAATTCAAAGGTGTAGATCAGAATGGAAATGTAATTGCATTGTCCGATTTTAAAGGCAAAAAAGTAATATTATATTTTTATCCGAAAGATAATACGCCGGGCTGTACTGCACAGGCTTGCAACCTGAGAGATAATTACGATGATTTGATAAAGAAAGGATTTACGGTAATTGGCGTAAGCGGAGACAGTATAAAAAGCCATAAAAAATTTGAAGAAAAATTTGAACTTCCTTTTCCTCTAATAGCTGATGAGGATAAAAAAATATTACAGGATTATGGCGTATGGGGACCGAAAAAATTTATGGGAAAAAGTTTTATAGGAACACACCGCACTACTTTTTTGATAGATGAAAATGGCATCATTAAAAAAATTATTGATAAGCCCGATACGCAAAACCATACAGAGCAAGTGCTGAATGCTTGGGGAAATTAATCTTTAGCACGATTCAATCTTTTAAATTATGGCACTATGTAAGTAACACCTTCCTGCGTTACTTCCGTATTTGGAAATATTTCTTTTGCTTCTGATTCAAACGCTGAAAGGTCTTTGTATTTACTGCTGAAATGACCGAGCAGCAAGGCTTTTGCCCCGGCTTTTAATGCAATCTTTGCGGCTTGTCCGGCTGTGGAATGAAATCTTTGTTTGGCCTGAAGTTCAAGGTCGTTTAAATAAGTAGCTTCGTGATATATTAAATCAACATCTTTTATTGCAGATACGTAGGCTTCGGTATAATAAGTATCTGCACAAAATGCATAGGATCTGTTTTTCTTCCCTTCGATAGTTACCATTTGATTTTTAATTACACTTCCGTCCGGCGCACTGTAATCTTCTCCCGCTTGCAGCTTTTTATAAAAAGTTAGCGGTATATTATATTCTTCTGCTTTTGCGGGCATTATTTTTCTCGGCCTGTGTTTTTCATTTATTATAAAGCCGTAACATTCTATGCGATGAAAAACTTTGAAGCAACTTACGGAGAATTTTTCTTCATCGGCCAGTAATTCTTCTTTGGTCAGCGGATGGAAAATCAATTCAAAAGGCAAAGTGCTGTCTGCAATTTTTAACTGTGTAAGAATTAACGCATGCAACGGCGCAGGCGCATATAAATGCAACGATTGTGTTCTGCCTACCAATGCCATGGATGTGATAATGCCAATGGCCCCGAAATAATGATCTCCATGTAAATGAGAAATGAAAATATGGTTGAGTTTGCTTGTCTTAACGCGGAAATCGCGGATCCTCATTTGCGTACCTTCGCCGCAGTCGATCATTAGAATTTCTTCGTCTGCAATAGTAATAATTTGCGACGTTGGGTGCCTGCCGTGTGCAGGTAAAGCTGAATTATTTCCAAGAATCGTTACCCCAAACATTTACCGAAGATAAGTTGAGAAACGATATTAATAAACAAAAATTTGAAGCAATTATATCAGGCGGCATTCGTCTTATAATTTGCCTTTCTGAAAAAGAGAAGTTCTGTAATGAAGATTAATAAAAGGCTTAATAATGAAGATGCAATTACTTTGCCAATGAAGAATAAAAATGAACCGAACTGCATCCATTCAATAAACGTATAAAGAATATGATAAGCCAGTGTAAGTATGATTATATATATTGAATATGGGCCAATGCTCATGCTTTTTACGCTGGGTTCTATGTAAGATACTTCCGTTTTTTCTTGTGGTAATACAAGGTTCAGCAAAAATGGCCGCAGATAAGCTATAAACAAACATGGTATTGAATGCATGCCGGGCACACCGCCGAAATAATCATAGCACAAGCCAAACAGGAATGCTAATATCAGCAGGCCTGCGCGGGAGATATTAAATGGCAGCCAAAGTATAAAAAGAAAATATAAAACGGGCTTTATATATTCATGTATAAATGGCACTTTATCGAGCACAAATACTTGTACAAATATGAAAAAAATAAAGCGTAATATGTTTTTCAATAAGGTGCTCATAACTATTTCTGTTGAACGGAATCTTCCAATGAAGTTTGTTCGTTTTCAAAATTATTTTTTATTACATAAACATATTGTAAAGAATAAAAATCGGTTGAAGTAGATACATTAATGGTGTAGTAAGATGTTGCAGGATTTACGGTGCAATTCAATATTCTCCCGATCATTAATTTCTCCGGAAAGTTTTCTGTAATGTTGCTCGTCATTACGGTGTCGCCTTTTTTGATTTTTATAGTCTTAGGTATTTTGTTCAGCTGCACTATGTTGGCGGCTTTACCGTTCCAATCGATGAACCCTTCGTTAAACCCTGTATTTTTCAGCAGCGCTGTTACATGCATATTATGATTCAGCAGGCTCATTATTATACTGTAATTGGGGCTTACCGCAACAACTTTCCCAACAATTCCGGCTGGTCCGGCAACAGCCATGTCTTTTTGAATTCCCTGGTTGGAACCTTTTTCAATGGTAATAAAATTATTTTCCCCGGTTACGGAATTGTTTACCACTTTGGCTTCATAATACTGGTATTTCCGCGTATGGCCGGCAGAATCTGCATTCAGCGAATCAATATAAGTATATAGTTTATCCTTGCTTAGCGTATCATTTTCACGGATGAATTTATCCAGCGCAGTTTTTAATTGTGCATTTTCCTGAGCCAATGTTTTATTTATTTTTTTCAGCTCGAAGAAATACTGAATGTTGTTATATTTTTTATTGATAGCGCCGGTAATGGAATGCGCAGTTGTGGAATAAGCCGCTTCATAAGAGCGGTTGTACTTTACAAGCAAAGAGATACAAAGACCTTCTAAAAAAAGGAATAAGAAAAAAGTAAAAAAGCGCCTTATGAATAAAAAAATATTTTTCAACTTACATCATGTAATCGGACAATACCCGGAAAGAATTTATAGTAAACGAAACCAAAAAATCTTCTTATTCAAAGAGCATTACCTCATAATAAACGGAAAGCGCTGATAATGTTTCAAGGCGATGCCTGTACCGCGCACCACACTTTTCAGCGGATCATCGGCTATATGTACCGGAAGTTTTATTTTTTGCGTAATTCTTTTATCCAAACCTCGCAATAGCGCACCGCCGCCGGTAAGATACAACCCGCGACGATAAATATCTGCTGCCAGTTCAGGCGGAGTGGTTTCCAGTGCTTTTAATATCGCTTCTTCTATTTTAAAAATACTTTTATCCAGCGCTTCTGCAATTTCCTGATAGCTTACCATAATTTGTTTAGGAATACCGGTTACCAGGTCGCGGCCATTTACAGGCAAGTCATCAGGAGGATTGTCTAAATCTTTCATGGCTGCACCTAACTGTATTTTTATTTGTTCGGCAGTTCTTTCTCCTATTAATAAAGAATGGTATCGGCGAAGCGCTTCCATAATATCTGCAGTAAATTCATCGCCGGCAATACGGATACTTTGATCGCAGACAATACCGGCGAGAGCAATAACGGTAATTCCCGTAGTTCCGCCGCCAATATCAATAATCATATTTCCAACCGGTTCTTCCACATCAATACCGATCCCTATTGCTGCTGCCATAGGTTCGTGAATAAGATAAACTTCTTTTGCTCCGGCCTGCTCTGCACTGTCACGTACTGCACGTTTTTCTACCTCTGTGATACTTGACGGAATACATATCATCATACGCCAGCTCGGAGCAAACAACGGCTTTTTGGTATGAATCATTTTGATCATCTCTCGTATCATCAGTTCTGCAGCATTGAAATCGGCAATTACGCCATCTTTCAACGGACGAACGGTGCGGATGCTTTCATGCGTTTTCTCATGCATCAGCAAAGCGCGCTTGCCTACAGCCAATACTTCTTTAGGATTATTTCTGTTAAGTGCTACAATAGAAGGCTCATTTACTACTATTTCTTCGTTATGTATTATCAGGGTATTTGCCGTGCCGAGATCCATGGCTATTTCCTGCGTAAAGAAATTAAAAATTCCCATTATATTTTTTAAGCTTTTTTATTAATTATGAAAAAATAATAAATTATAGTTATACTGCAAAATAGTTAATGCTCAAACAATTGTTATACTTTGGTATTACCGGTGTTTGTTCAAGAGTTTTGATTAACTTTTTTCGTGTTCCGGCAACAAATTTTTACCTCATTGTTGCACCAAATTCGTGGGCGAAATTAGCAGAATATTTTCGATGTTGGAATAATTTTGCAATTATTTATTTCCTTTTCTTAATTGTCAAATATGGCAAATAAAAATACAATTGATGATAGAAATAAAGGTGGTGACTTCTTTTTCAGAATGTTATCCTTCAATGCCACATACAGATTTTGATATTCAATCAATTTCTTAGCCTAAAAGTATAAAGAAATTAAAATAAGATAATTACCATTCTTTTATTCCATTTGTTTTTAAGAATAAGAAGCTGTTTAAGTTAATTGTAAAATAATGATTATGAATTTTTTTTAACCACAAAGTGCTCAAAGTATTTCGCAAAGAAACCAAAGTAATCTTAGCGAATTTCGTGTAAAACTTTATATGCTTTGCGGTTTAAAGATAAAAACATATTAACTTAAACAGATTCTAAGAGAATGGTAATTTAATTTATGCAACAGAAGATTGCTATTCTTTATTTGTATCGATAATTTTGGTATTGGGCTGATGATAAACTTTTGTATATGGATCTATACTGTTTGTAAGCCAGACATTCCCGCCGATCACTGAGTGATGACCTATTTTTGTATTTCCCCCCAATATGGTAGCGCCGGAATAAATAATTACATAGTCCTCTATAACAGGATGACGCTGAGCGCCAGCCATGAACTTGTTCACACTTAAAGCTCCTAAAGTTACTCCTTGGTATATTTTTACATAATCCCCGATTTTACAGGTTTCCCCTATTACCACACCGGTTCCATGATCAATATGAAAGTGGCTTCCTATCTGTGCTCCGGGATGAATATCTATGCCGGTTCTTTCGTGTGCGTACTCTGCAAGTATTCTTGGAATCAATGGCAGGCGATCAAGCCAAAGTTGGTGTGCCATACGATAGATGCATGTAGCCAAAAAGCCGGGGTAAGTGCGTATGACTTCATGCAAACTCTGTGCAGCAGGATCACCGTCATAAATAGTTTGCGCATCATTTATCATGGATTCATAAAGAATGGGCAATGCTTCGAAAAAATTGTGTACAATTCCGAAATGGTCGCAATCTTTACAATCATGTGTTTTGAGCAGGAGATCAAGAAATTCATTTTCTAATATTTTAAAGGAGGCTTTAAGCGCATCAACTGTATGAAATTTTTTAGAATTCCTTTCGGGGAATAGCAGTCTGAATACTTCTCTTGCCCATTCCCATATTCTTACGTTGCTGGGCATATCTATGGCCTCTTTATGCTGAATGAAGAGATATTCGTAAAAGTTTTTCATTTTATGTTTGCTTTTAAATAATGCGATCCAATTTTTATACAAATAAAAATCAATTATATTTCTATACCAAAATAATAGACTTTTCGTTTGTAAGGTATTAAAAAAATGTTATTGGAAATACTTTGCATTAATTTTAAATATCAATTGTTTATACACAAAATTGAAAACAATGAAAATGAGCATAAAAACTTTGCATTCTCAAAGCAATGATTTTTTGGCAAACAGAGTTCGGCGAAAAAATGTTTGAAAAACGGATAAAGGAAACAATGTTTTTAATGTGCTGCGCTGAAAAATGCCACCATTTGTTGCAAGCCATTTTTGGAAAACATGACTTCCATATTTTTTAGTGTTTCCTTTGTGGCATCTGCGCCTCTTGCAACCATGTCTTTTTCAAAATCCGCGATGGCAGTCTTGATGTCAGGAAAAATTCCGTTGGTCAAAACTTCCGCCAGTTCAAATGAATCCTGCATCGCCACGTTGGCACCTTCACCCGCAAAAGGAGGCATTCTATGGGCTGCATCTCCAATCATGGTAAGGTTTCCTTGCGTTTCCCAACTTTGGTCGAACGGAAAAAAATATTGCGGACGAGGTGTACATTGCACATTGCCGTTGGTAAAAAATTCATACCAGTCATTGCTCCAGTTTGAAAATTCTGTCTTAAACCAAGTAAAGACTTCGGCTTTGTTGTTGAAATTGATATTGCTTTGGGCAAGCCAGTTTTCGGGACATTTGAACGCGGCGATAAACATGATGGAACCGTCGCCTTTTGTGCTGAAGCCTAGCATTTTTTCATCGTCGAAAGCCATTATTTTACTGAAGGAAAAGAGCTTGGATGCACTTTTTTCTGCATCGTCAATATCGCCCTGAATGAGTGTAACACCTGAATAAATTGGCGGAACATCGCTGAGATACGGACGGATTTTTGAGTTTGCACCATCGGCAGCGATAACCAAATCAGCATATGTACTTGTTCCATTTTTGAAATGCAAAAGCCAGCCGTCTCCTTCTTTTTCCATGGAAACAAATTGACTGTCCCACACGACGGTATTAGGTTGCAGCGAATGTAGCAAAATATCCCTTAAAGGGGGACGGTCGATTTCGGGGCGCTTTTCCGCCATCGTTTTTGCGAAGTCGTGCTCATTAAATTTGATGTTGAGGAATCTGTCTACCACAACCATTTTGCTTGCGTCCGGACGATGATACTTGTAAAATTCTTCCAGCAAACCCGCACGTTTCATGGCTTCCAAACCCGTGCCTTCGTGCAGATCCAAAGTAGAACCCTGCACTCTTACGCTTTGGTCAAAATCGCGTTCGTACACCTTTACATTTACTTCTTTTAATTGTAATAATCTTGCCAAAGTAAGGCCTGCCATTCCACCGCCAACAATAGCGATTTGTTTATTTTTCAACAACATATTTTAAATATTGATGCGGCAAAGCTATTTCGAATGAATCGCTAAAAATTGTAAAAATCGGCTGTTGGGATTTTTGTAAAGTTCCTTCGGAGATACGCCCGAAAGACGTTTGATTTCTTTGATGAAATGTGACTGGTCATAATAATTAAGTTGCGGAAACAGTTTGCCTGCTTTGATGTGCTCAAGCGAAGCCTGAAAACGCAGAATGTTACAATAGGATTTTAAGGAAAGGCCGAATTGATGATTGAAATATTGGTTAATTTGTCTTGCGCTCCAATATACTTTTTCGGATAGTTCTTTCACGGGAATCTCACCATTGGATTCAAAAATAAGTTCAAACAATTTGCATTTGCGCTCATCTATTTCTTTGGGCAAAAGGGATTGGATTTTTTGCGTTGCCTTTCGACAGAAAAAATCAAAATCATTCATGTCTGCAGTATTGAAATCCCAAAAATCCTTTGGCAAAGATTTTCCGCTGTCCAATATGTCAGCAATGGATTCCTGCAAAATATATTCCATCGCAAGCGGATTGAAATGGATGCCAAACATCGCAGCATGATTATTTTTAGCCAATGTTTTGGGCTTCGTTTCCAGCCCAATCAATGCAATATGAAATTGTTTGTCTGCTTCCTGCACCAAAAACAAATCAATCCTTCCGTTGGGAACCAGCACGGCATCGCTTATGTTACGTATATTCTGTACCATCGAAAAGCCATAGACAAAATCTGAAATGGATTTTTCAGGCTGGATTAATTTATGCTCAATGTTTATCTGATTTTTCATCCGTTTATTGAAAAGCCAAAGGATAATTTTTTAGCGCTTCATCTTCAATTTTCATATATGTTTTCATAGAAGCAAGTGAGAGTAATATGGCGAAAATGCAAAACGCGACTGCTATAAAATAATATGCAGGATGCAATGCAAGTTCTGTTGCATTATTTTGTTTGTGATTTATAAACATATTATAATAATTGGGAACCTGGCACAAAAGCCCAAATGAGAAATACATATTTTCACCTTTTAAACAAAGCAATTCTTTCTTAGGTTTTTTATATCTTCTGGCGGCATAAATTACAAAACCGATTCCCAATACTATACATATACTTGCAAGTAATATAAAAACGGTTGTGATGTATTGTTTATTTACTAAATAATATATCGCAGTAAAAATTGTCAAGAGCAGAATTGTAATCGTTATTTTAGGAATGGTAAAATATTCTTTGAAGTATTGCCATCTCATTTTCCGGATGTTTTTATTTGCAGCTTCTGTTTTCTGTGATACTATTTTTGAAAAACCCAATCTTCCGAAACCAGCATAAACACTGCTTAAAGCATTTTCAAAATCTAAGTTTTTATCAGCTTCCATTTTGGCTTCAATGGCATTTGCAAGATGGTCAACCAACTCTATTTGCACATCGTAATAACGTACATAATGCTGCACGCAGAACTTATAAAGACGATTAATTTGATTTTCGGTAAGCATGATTCATAATTTAATGGGTAATGATTCAACATTTTAAACTATACCTTGAAATAATCTTCCAATTCATGTAGAGTATCTTCATTTGTATAAGTATCTTTGATGAGCGAGCCGTTTTCCAATAATAGAATGCGCGAGCAAATATCCGTAACATGGTTCAGGTCGTGACTGCTGATTAAAATAGTCGCCCGGTCCTTGATATTCACTTCTTTTAAAATATTTATTAATCTTAGTTGAGATGAAGGGTCAAGATTAGCGAACGGCTCATCTAATATAATGATGTCGGGCTTTTGCAACAGGCATGCTGCAATACCTACTTTAAAACGGTTGCCTTTTGAAAAATCGCGCAGATATTTTCCGCTGTCCAAAATGCTTCCTTCAAAAAACGCTTCGAAAGATTTTAAAAATTCATCCACATCGGCTTTTGATTTATTATGCAATAGCCCTACGAAATAAAAATATTCTTCGGGCGTAAGATAGTCTATCAGAAAGCCTTCATCTAAATAAGCCGCCGTAAATGTTTTCCATTTTTCGCTGGTTGCAACATTTTCATCTTTTAATAGAATTTCACCTTTATCTGCCTTTATCAAATCTAGCATCAGGCGGAATAGCGTGGTTTTGCCTGCACCGTTGTTGCCAACTAAACCGATTATTTCAGCGGTATTTATTTCAACATTTTGTTCAATGTTCAATACGATTTTTCCGTTATACGCTTTGCCGATATCATTTATTTTTATCATTGTAACAGTTTTAAGTTTTATTATTTTTCTCTAAAGCCTTCGAGTATCTTATACTTGTTTTTCAGAAAGTTTTTATAGATTAGGCCAATCAATTTGTCGCGCAATACATAAAAAATTATTCCGATTAAACCTACTGAAATAATACCTGCCCAAGGATTGATAAAAAATCCTAGCGGGAAATATAACAGGAAACCGATAAGCATAATGATGACAGAAAACAAGTATTGTACTGCACTTATGCCTTGGTAATTAAATGTTGAGGATTTGCTTAGGTCCAACGCCTTGTAATGCAGTGTAGCAAAGTATCCTGTAATAACAGGGGTAATTCCGATATTGAAAAAATAACCTGCAAATAATACGGGAATTATTTTCCAGCTTATAAAACCATATAACAAAGAAATAAGCAACGCAAGCGTACTGTATATATTCATAAAAGCAAATTTTGCTTTGATATAATCTTTGATGTCGGAGCTTCCGACCATCAGTCCGTCAAAACTCGAACTTTGCCATGCGAATAAAAATTGCCCGTAAGTAATTACAAACATTCCTGTGATGAATGTGCTGCCAAATAACAACATGCCGAGCATATTTTTATCGATATATATTGGCTTAAAGAACATAAAACCATAGCCTAAAAATATCAATGAAAGAAAGAGCAGCGAACGCGGGCGCTTATTACGAATAATAAGCTTTACTTCCAAAGCAATTAATTCGCCTATTTTCCCGAATCGCGTAAGCCAGGAATATTCAATCGTTTCTTTTTCCTTTGTTCTTTTTGTATCGGAATCTATGTATAAATTTTTCAGAACAAAATTGTTGTTATTGAAAAATGCAGCTACTGCAAGTATTACGGGCACAACAACCGTCCACTGATGATGTAATACATATAAAAATACTTTCACGGAAATCTCCCTTAACGAAAATAAGGAGAAATGATCGGCAATCGCAAAGAGGACGACTACGATAAAAAATGCCACCATCCATGTGCTGTTTAAAATAGTTTTTCTTTTAAGATAAAGCAACAGAAAATGATTGAATATCGTAATTCCGATAGTGGTAATAATAAAAGCCAATGCAGTACCGCAAGAATATGTGCTTCCAACTTCTTTTGCAATAAAAGGAGCAAATAAAATAATGGGAAAGATATTGAAAACAGAAAACAGCGACTTAATATTAAGGAATTGCGCAATGCTTTTCTTTGAAATATTCAATTGTAAATACGGAGCAACCGAAATCGTTGGCAGATCCTGCAACATAAACCGAAGTACAAAATCAACTGCGAAATAGTAAAATAAAAGTCCGCAGAAAACGGTTATCTCATCTTGCCTGGGAAAAAGATGTTGTAAGATTGAGTTTAACGAAAAGCCTATGAATATTGCAATTGCCAGGATATACAAAACAAAAAATCCGATGACGATTTGTATTGCCACACTTTTGCCCGCATTTTTGCTTCGCCAAAAAGCTTTCCATTGATGTGAGAGTAAAGTAAAAATCATAGCAAAGAAATTTATTAATATATTAATGGGTTAGTAGCGTTTCAACAAAAAATGTTACATCTTTATCGGAATATTTTTTTAATATCACACATAATGCTGTGTACAAAATTTGTAAAGCCGATTGATTTGATTTTTCGCGAAGCATGGCAATCAATTTTGAAAAGCTAAAGGATAATCTTTCTTACTCTTATCAATTGCATTCTTAAAAACGGTTGATATGGCAAAACCCAGCATTAGAATTGACAAGTAGCATATCGTTGCCAGCATATAACGCGTAGGATTATGAAGAAATGTTTCAGTTGATTTATTATAGGTAAAAAATTTATTTATTATAGGAAACACCGCAGTAAGAGGAAAAATATAAGGAAAGTTTTCACTCTGTAAACTCAATAGCAGCTTTAATGGTTTTCTGTATTTAATTCTTAATCCGATATTAAAACATGTATATAAGAACGTAAGCGAAACCGTTGTCCATCCCCAGAGCCGCACTAACAAATTATCTGAATATGCGAAATGATAAATATAGTAGTAAATAATTGCAATGGCAATAACCAATAAAACATTTGGGGGAATAAAAAAAGATTTTAGTGTTTTAGAAAAAGATAAAGAATGTTCTTTTTTAATTGCCATTGTTTTTTGCTGAATAATTTTTTTGAAACCATTATCTCCGAAAGCTTCATAAACATTCTTCAACGTCGTTTCAAAATCTAAATTCTTATCGGCTTCCATTTTTTCTTCAATAGCATTAGTAAGATGATCAACCAATTCTGTTTGCACGTCATAATAACGCACATAATGATGCGAGCAGAATTTATATAAACTATTTATTTGCTTTTCGGTAAGCATGTGATTAATTTTGAAAAGCTAAAGGATAATCGATTTGCATTTTTTGCAACATAGTCTTCAAAACAATAATGCTCGAATAATAAAAAATAGAAGCGAGGAGAAAAATTCGCATCAATATTTCTCCATACTTCTCACTATAAAATTTGTAAATTATCGGAATCGAAAAAGTGTAAGTAAAAAATAATATTGTGGTAATAAGAAATATTTTTTGTAAAATATTAAATATTAAAAGATTGTTACTACGTTTCTTTTTAAGGTATTTTAGGAAATCTTCTGTCTTCGTTAACCTTGGAACAAACAAAAAAGTAGTAATATAAAAGATATAACACAATTGTTTAGTATTCAAAATTTCTGCAAATAATATTACAATCGAAAGTATTATTATGATTAATCTCGGCAACTTGAAATAACTCATAAACTCTTTTCCAAATTTTCTTAAATACTCTCTGCGCAAGGCTTTTCGCTTTTCCGTTTCAATCGTTCTCCAGTCGGCGGAAAATTCTTCCGCTTTGGTTTGCAATATTTTTTCAAAGGATTTATTGGGAAATTTTGCTTGCTCCGTTTCAATTACAGAAGCTAAGTGGTCAATAATTTCCTGCTCCAAATCGTAATAAACAACGCCTTTTGCATTGCAATAATTTTGTAATGTTTTTATTTGTTCTTCTGTAAGCATGTCAAGCCAATTTAGGATTCAACAACAATTGAAGCGTATCTATAAAGTTCTGCAATTCGCTCATCGCGGCGGATTTTTGTTTCTTCCCGTCTTTTGTAAGCGAATAATATTTGCGCACGCGGTTACCGATATTTTCCATTTCCGCTTCCAGAATTCCTTCTGCCTCCAATCGGTGCAAAAGCGGATACAACGCGCCTTCCGAGATATTCAGTTCGCCTTTGGTCAGATCTTTTACACGTTGCGTAATCTCATAGCCATACATTCTTCTGTTCTCATTCAGCAACTTTAAGATGATCGGTTCGAGGCAACCTTTATATAAAATACTTTTGTTCATGATATTCGTTTGTGAAACAAATATACATAAACAGGTAATACATTGGGAACTTATGTATTGTATTTTAAATTAAATATTTTACATAATGCAGGGGTCCTATCGCAATTCCCAATCCACAATTTTATTCGCTAAATCGTTATTGTATGAAGTGGAGATGCGAATATAATTATCGGTGTAGCCCTCCATGAATCCGTTTTTGTAGGCATCTTCGAATAATACTTTGCGTGTTTGATCAACGTGCAATTGTGTGAAGTGTTGCATTTTCATATACGACAAATTGCGCAAGGCTTTGTTACGTTCGTGACGCACATTTATGGGTACAACGGGCTTTATATCCAAAGCTTTCGTGTTCGCTCTTTCAGAGTATGTGAATACATGCAAATAAGAAATATCCAGTGAATGAAGAAAGTCAAAAGTATCTTTAAAATCATCATCGTTTTCGCTCGGGAATCCTACAATTACATCTACGCCAATGGCGCAATGCGGCATCAATTTTTTAATAGTCGCAACTCTTTCGGCATACAACTCTCTTTTGTAACGGCGGCGCATGAGGCCGAGAATCTTATCGCTTCCGCTTTGCAAAGGAATATGAAAATGCGGCATAAATTTTTTGCTTTGCGCTACAAATTCGATGATTTCATTCGTCAGCAAATTAGGTTCTATAGATGAAATTCGGTAGCGTTCAATACCTTCTATTTTGTCTAATTCTTTTATTAAATCCAAAAAATTTTCTTCCGATTTTTTATTACCGTCCGGCCCTTTGCCGAAGTCGCCGAGATTCACGCCTGTCAATACAATTTCTTTTACATTGCCTGTGGATGCAATGTCACGTGCGTTTTGTAAAACATTTTCAATCGTATTGCTTCGGCTTTTTCCGCGCGCTTGCGGAATGGTACAAAATGAACAAGTATAATCGCAGCCATCTTGTACTTTTAAGAATGTGCGCGTTCTGTCGTTCAAAGAAAATGAAGCATTGAAACCGCTTACCTCTTCAATATCGCAACTCGAAATTTTGGTAGAATCTCCTTTGGATAATTCTTTGAGATGTGTGGAAATATTAAATTTTTCAGCTGCTCCCAATACTAAATCTACACCCGGAATTTCGGAAATTTCTTTAGGCTTTAATTGTGCGTAGCAACCTGTAATCACGACCAAACTTTCGGGCGACTTGCGTTGTATACGGCGAACCAATTGTCGGCATTCTTTATCTGCATTTTCGGTAACGGAACATGTATTTATTACATATACATCGGCAATATCTTCAAACTCTTTTTTTACAAAACCATCGGCTTCCAGCATGCGGGAGAGCGTGGAGGTTTCGCTGTAATTGAGTTTGCAGCCAAGCGTATGAAATGCGACCGATTGTTGTTTTTGCACCTGAACACCGATTTTTGAATTTGCAAAGGTACGTAATAGAATAAAAAAGAGTCTGAAAATAAATATTTCCAAACTCTTTCTTTATAATAATTGAATAGAATTGATAGATGTTTAATCTATTTCAATTACAAATTTTTCTTTTGATTCACGTACTTTTTTAAGATTTACCAACCAATCATTATCGGCATCACGATATCCGATTGGCAATAATGTAACGCTTTTTAATCCCAGTTTATTAAGGCCTAATAATTCGTCCAAAGCCTCATTGTTAAAGCCTTCCATTGGAGTGGCATCAACTTGCAGATTCGCTGCCGCAAGTATGGCGATACCGAAACCAATGTATGCCTGGCGTGCTGCATGCTCAAAGTTTATATGTGCTTCGCGGGGCACATATGCATTTAACAGCATATTTTCATAATCGGCCATGGCAGTGTCGGGCAATCCACGCTCGCCTCTTGTTTGATTAAATCTTTCTTTGATTCTTTCCTCAGTATAATTGTCCCAAGCGGCAAAAACCAACAGGTGAGAACAATCTACGATTTGAGTTTGTCCATGAGCTATGGGTTGAATTTTTTGCTTCAGTTCATCGCTTTTTATAAGAATTACATTGAATGGTTGCAATCCTGAAGATGTAGGAGCTAATCGAGCAGCTTCCAATATTTCATCAATAGTTTTTTCATCTACTTTTTTACCGTTCATTTTTTTTGTCGCATAGCGCCAGTTGAGTGCCTCTAATGTGTTCATTTTATTATTATGTATTGTTTGGTTAAAAATAAGCTACACAAAAGTCTGAACAAATTATGTATTGAAAATTAATGTAGATTAATTCTTTATTGAGCCGATGAGTTTTTGCATTTCTTCTACAAAAAATTTATGATCAATTTGCTGTTGCTTAATAAAGCTGTTGTCCGAAAATTTTCCGAGCACTTTATCCATTTCAAGTTGATTGGCATACATCATTTTTCGGAAAGGATTGGTATAATCTTTTTTGCGTGAGCCGGCAATGTCCGTAACCACAGATTCCTTTGTTGCAATTAATTCGTTAATTAGTTTTATCAATGTCTCTTTATCGATATTCTTCAATTGTATTTCTTTGATTTCTTCCAAAGATGCAAGAGCGTGCAGCAATTTTTCTTTCGAATAATTTTGCCCTTCCCGCTGATATTGCGCATGAATTTCGTCCCAGGAATTTATTTTTTTATCATGAATGTTTTTTCTCAATGCCAATACATTTTCTTCGGGAATAAGCTGTCCGCCAACATTCAGCCAGTTTTTTCTTTCATATTTTTCAGCAAGAAATTCTTTCAGTTTTTTTACAGATAAAATATTTTTTTCCTGAATAAAACTGACCAGATGCTGAATGCCATACATAGCAATCATTTGCTTAAATATGTGATAGGATTTCCGCACTTTAATAATTTTCACTTCACGTTTTGCATTTTCAAATCCTTCGGCTAAAACGCTGTATTCATCAATGTTTATGCTATCATCATGTAATATTTTTTTGCCGATATTTTTATATTCTTCCTGAGATAAAGAATTATAATTTTTTTCATCGGCGCTATACGCTTTCCCTGTAAAAATCTCTAACAATTCAATGGAACGAAACATTTCATTTACTGTATCAGGCGCTAAAAAATCATACTCCAAATGCTGTATTTTTTCAATGCGCTGATCTCTGTCATTGTATTTCCATGCATTGCGCGTAAGCGCGTACATATTGTACATGAACCAATAAGCGGGCATTATTATTAATTGATTTTTTTCAAGATCAAGACTGATTAATGAAAACGGAATTGGAATATTTAATTCATAATTATAATCGCCTTTTGCCAACATTGTAAAACTTGCAAATTTTGAATTATGCTTAAGGCTTACACATAAAGCCGGCCAGAAACCGCGCCCCGAAAGGATTTCGCCATCTGCGCCTCTTGAATTATGATTAGAGCCAATTGTTGCGCCTGCCGGAATATTGCTTTGCCCCAACACAGTTGCCGCACACAAAAATGAATTATTATGATGTTGCTCATGTCCCGGAAATATCAATGAATTCAATACTTCGCAACAAGAAATGGTTGCATTGTTGCCCAAAAAAGAATTGATAAGCCGTGCGCCGTATTTTAATTGTGTATGCGATGCGGTAACAAAACGAACCGCCTTTACGCCGTAAAAAATTCTGCTGCCAAAGCCGATGCAGCCGTTTACCAATTCGCAGCCTTCGCCAATTTGCGTGCGGCCTTCTTCTCCCGAATTGATGGTAAGGTTTTTTAATTTGTTTGCGCCTTTGATATATGCGTCCGATCCAATCCAGACATCTTTGATAATATTGGTATTTTTAATGACTGTTCTGTCTCCGATTTTTCCGTAATAGCCACGTTCAGTTTTAAATTCATTCTCCGTAAATTCAACAAATCTTTCCAGAAGTTTTTTATCATCGCGGTATTTACTCCAAAGCCACGCATCTCCCGGCAGCATACTGTTGAAAGGCAATATTTTTCTGCCGCCGTTTTCATTGCAAAGCTCCAGCCATATACGAATACTTTCTTCTTCGCCATCTTTCACAATACCGTTGCCGAATTTGGCAATATCTGTTGTTTGAATTTCGTCGATATTAGCAAGAATCACTTCGTTGCCGATGATATAATGAGATAGATAATGCACATTATTAATTACACAATTGTCGCCGATGTCACTGCTTATAATTGTTGAATCATACAGGCCTACAGCAACTTTCAGCTTACTGAATTCAAGAAAAAACGGCTCTAATTTTCCGATGCGAACCAAACCGTAAAACTTGCAATTCTTAACCAGTTCAGGATTAAATTCATTTGATACAAGAATATTATTCCAGTTATCACTTGTATTTCTGTTACGCACCAACGCTTCGATTTCAAACGCGCTGAGTTTTCTATAAGCAATACCTGTGCGGTTTTGAAGATTGCGCAAATAATATTCGTCTTTTCCCTTCGGTATATATTTTTTATCGATAAAGTTATATCCCAAAGAATCGACAGGAAGCTTGATAATGTTGTTCATTATTATGAAGTAAAAAGTGAAAACAAAAAGTAAAAAATGTTTTGGATTTACTTTTTATTTTTAAATTAATTCATTATTCCACTGTTACAGATTTCGCCAGATTGCGCGGCATGTCTACATTGCAGCCTCTTGCTATACCGATGTGATAAGACAAAAGCTGCAAAGGAATCACATTTAAAATCGGCGCAATGATTTCATCTGCTTCGGGAATAACGATTACATGATCGGCGAGTTTCGGTGTTACGGTATCATTTTCATTTATTACCGCAATTACTTTTCCTTTACGTGCTTTTATCTCCTGGATATTGCTGATAATCTTTTCGTGATAAACATCTTTCGTTGCAATAAAAACTACCGGCAAATTTTCATCCACCAACGCGATTGGGCCGTGCTTCATTTCTGCTGCAGGATATCCTTCTGCATGGATATAAGAAATTTCTTTCAATTTTAAAGCGCCTTCCAATGCGATAGGAAAATTATAACCACGGCCGAGAAAAAGCGCGTTGCTGCTATCTTTCAGGGCTTCTGCAATTAACCTGATAGAATCATTTTGCTGTAATATAATCTCTGCTTTTTCGGGAACGAGTGAAAGCTCGTTGCACAAATGCAAATATCTTTCTTCGCTGATGGTTTGTTTATAAAAAGCTATTTTAAATGCGATCATCATCAATGCAGCCAATTGCCCGGTAAATGCTTTTGTGCTTGCCACACCAATTTCAGGCCCGGCATGTGTATAAACGCCTGTGTGTGATATGCGCGCGATAGACGAACCTACTACATTTACAATGCCCATAATAATGGCGCCTTGTTCTTTCGCTTTTTCAATAGCAACAATAGTGTCGGCCGTTTCCCCACTTTGAGAAATAGCAATCATCATATCGCCTTTATTCACGATCGGATTTCTGTACCTGAATTCGGAAGCATACTCTACTTCAACAGGAATTCTGCAGGTTTCTTCTATAATATATTCCGCTACCAAACCCGCATGCCAACTGGTTCCGCACGCAATGATGATGATTCTGGGAGCATTGGAAATTTCATCCAGATATTTTTCTACTCCGCTTAAATTGATATATCCTTTTTCTGCATTCAATCTTCCGCGAAGGCAATCGAATATTGTTTTAGGCTGTTCAAAAATTTCTTTCAGCATAAAATGATCATAACCGCTTTTTTCAATAGCGTCAAGCTCCAAATCCAATTCGGTAATGAATGGAGTTTGTTTTTCATTACCCAGATTTTTCAATGTCAACTCATCGGGGCGCACAATTGCAATTTCGTAATCGTTTACGTAAACTACTTCTTTCGTATATTCTATAATCGGAGAAGCATCCGAAGCTAAAAAATGCTCGTTTTTTCCAATGCCGATTACTAAAGGGCTTCCTTTACGCGCAGCAATAATTGTTTCCGGATTTTTTTGTTCAATCAATAAAATACAATATGCGCCCACAACACGTTTCAGCGCAATGCGAACAGCTTCTTCGAGATTACCGCCGTTATTGATATAAATGTCTTCTATAAAATTGAGAAGGACTTCCGTATCTGTATCACTTTTAAAAGTGTAGCCTTTATTTGTCAGTTCTTCTTTTAAGGATATGTAATTTTCAATAATACCGTTATGAATCATCGCAATTTCGCCGCTTCGGGATAAGTGCGGATGCGCATTCCTGTCGGAAGGTTCGCCGTGAGTAGCCCAGCGCGTATGGCCGATAGCAGTATGGCCTTGTACATTTTTACCTATTACAAATTCTTCTAAATCGGCAACCTTTCCTTGTTTTTTATATAGATTAATTTTCCCGTTTATTATCGCGATTCCCGCACTGTCATAGCCTCGGTATTCCAAGCGTTGTAAGCCTTTTATAATTACAGGATAGGCTTGGCGAGGACCCACATAACCGACTATTCCACACATAGATTTTAGATTTTTATTTTATACACAAAAGGCAAATATAAAAAATCAAACGTTTGCGTAGTTTTATTATTGTGTGGATTTTTAATTACACTACATAAAAAAGCTGCACAATTTGTACAGCTTTAAAATATAATTATTTTAATAATTTTTTATGCAGTTTTATGCAAATGGAATTCAGTTTTACGTGCAAGTTTACTCTTTAAATTGCTTGCTTTGTTTTTATGGATAATACCGCGTTTTGCCAATTTGTCTATCATAGAAACTGTCAAAGGCAATGCTGCGTCATAAGCGGCATCATCAGCCGACGCTTTTAAAGTGCGAATTGCATTACGGGTTGTTTTGCCATAATAACGGTTGCTGTCTCTGCGTTTTGCTGCCTGACGAACATCTTTTTTGGTAGCTTTATGATTTGCCATTCTAAATTTCTTTTTATAGTAATTTTTCTATCGGAGCGCAAAGGTATGGGATTTTTTTATTCAGAAGAAATTTTTTAATTAATTTATTTGCGGATATGCATTTCATTATAGAACGATTCGAAAACTTATTATTTTACGAATATATTTTTTTCAATATAGAAATATTTGCATTACATTGTAAATAATTGGAAAAAACTTTAGTAATTGAATAAAACCATGAACTATTTCCCAATTTTAAAAACCAATTTATATGACTTGCACAATTATGAAATATTTGGGATGTATTTTTCTTTTAACATTCTCTTTTTCTTGTAAAAAAGTAGTTTTTACAAATTCTGACAACCCTCCGATAGATTCTGTAAATAGTAACACAGCTTATGTTTCTTCTATGAGAATATTCCAGCCTCATAAACAAAAAATTGATTCATTTTCTTTTGATGCATCTAAAAGATTAACTAAGTTTAATCAATATGTCTTTGATACTTCCAATGGACAACCCGTTAAGGATAGCATGCTTGCAGTTTTTGTGTACAGTTCTAAAGAAACTACACCCAACTCTTACGTGCTATATTTTAGCGACAAGACTTCCCAAACACATTTATTGAGCTACGACAATAAAGGAAGAATTATAAAAGACACCAGTGGAGATACACACTTTGTAACCTATTATTCTTATCCTGCAAACAAAATAGCATTTACTATTTATTTCGAAGGAGAGATAAGTGATAGCCAGGACGATACTTTATCGTTTACGAATGGAAATGTGACGTCTGAAAGGATTTATTTTACAGATGGTACTGATAAGGAATTATCAGGGGATTTACACACACAATATTCATCTTTAAAGAGTCCCACTTATTATTCGTCAATCGTGAATTCATTTGGTCAGTTATTAAATATTCTAAGTACAGAATCTTTCGTCGAATTTATGGGTTGGCGGAACTATGAATCTAAAAACCTTTTTAATATTCTATCAGGAACAGCATCAGATGAGTACCAAACAATAACCTTCGACTGGACAACTGATAATAAAGGAAATGTTGTAAAAGGAGTAGGACGAAATAATTCAAAGTATTCCTATCAATTTTATTATTATTAACCCATGTTCGGTTCAAGCGATAATATATTTGGCAATTAATACATTTCGATAGTCTTTGCTACAAGCTGTATAATTAAATTATTCAAACCTTTATTTTGCATAACCCCATTTGGTAAACATTCTCGTTTAAAAAAATTACCGAATATTAGGCTTTTATTAAACGATTAATTAATGATATTTGCAAATCAAAATAAATCATTGTTAGTTAAAATTGGATAAAATAAAAGCCGGACTTTTGCTTTTCAAATTATTCAATACAACATTATAAATAAAATAGAGATGAAGGATTTCTCTTATATCACAAACTCACATCCGGCGTTTATTGAGAATTTATATTCAGATTTTGTAAAAGACCCGCAAAGCGTTGATCCGGAATTAAAAAAATTTTTTGAAGGATTCGATTTTGCTGTTGCGCATGAAAACGGCGTTGCTTCTAACGGAAACGGTGTTGCAAGTAAACCTGTAGATGCTTCCGCTTTAGAAAAAGAATTTAAGGTTTATAATCTTATTCAATCCTATCGGCAAAAAGGGCATTTGATTGCCAAAACAAATCCTGTTCGTCCGCGCAAAGACCGGCATGCCAATTTGGATATAAAATATTTCGGATTAGCAGATGAGGATTTAAATTCAACTTTTCAGGCAGGTGAATTTGCCGGCTTGAAGAATGCTACGCTAAAACAAATCATTACACATCTTCAAAGTATATATTGTGAATCGGTAGGAGTGGAGTTTACTTATGTAACCGATCCTGAAGTGTATGAGTGGATTGTAAATGCATCGGAAAAAACTTTGTTGGAAACGCCTTCATTGCAAAAGCGCAAGCGAATGCTTGAAAAAATTAATCAAGGTGTAATTTTTGAAAAATTTCTTCATACAAAATATATAGGCCAAAAAAGATTTTCGCTTGAAGGCGGCGAATCCCTGATACCTGCATTGGACGCGGCAATACACACTGCTGCCGCCCACGACGTGAAAGAAGCTGTAATCGCTATGGCGCATCGTGGAAGATTGAATGTTTTGGCAAATATTTTAGGTAAAACCTATGAGCAGATTTTCAGCGAATTTGAAGGAATTGTTCCTGCCGATAAAACGCAAGGCGGAGGAGATGTTAAATATCATTTGGGTTTCAGAAGCGATTATGCAACAGATACAGGGAAAAAAATAAATTTACAGCTTTGTGCAAATCCTTCTCATCTTGAAGTTGTTGATCCGATTGCTTTAGGCTTTGCACGTTCAAAAGCCAATGTTTTGTATGATTATGATTATGACAAAATATTACCAATTTTAATACATGGAGATGCAGCCGTTGCCGGGCAAGGGATTATTTATGAAATAGCTCAGATGAGCGAATTGGAAGGTTATAATGTAGGTGGTACAATCCATATTGTTATTAATAATCAAATTGGGTTTACTACAGATTATAAAGATGCACGCAGTTCCGATTATTGCACATCTATTGCAAGTGTTACAAAATCTCCGGTATTCCATGTAAATGGAGATGATATAGAAGCGGTGGTTAAATCCGTTGAGATAGCTACTGAATTTCGTCAAAAATTCAATAAAGATATTTATATAGATATATTGTGTTATCGTCGTCATGGCCACAATGAAGGCGACGAACCCAAATTCACACAACCACAACTGTATGCGTTAATCGATAAGCATCCAAACCCAAGAGAGGTATATACAAAATTTCTTTCTCTGCATGGAGAACAAGAAGCGCAGCAATTGGCGAAAGAAATGGAAACCAAATTCTGGAACGATTTGCAGGAACGATTTGACGAAGTAAAACAAAAACCAAAGCCATACAATTTACAAGCGCCAGAAGAATGGTGGCAAAAACTTCGATATTCTACGCCTAAAGATTTTGAACAATCGCCGATTACTTCTATATCAAAGGAAGAAGTATTCTCTTTAGTAAATAAACTTTTGCAATGGCCGGAAAATTTTCATCCTTTAAGAAAAGTAAAAAAATTATTAGAAGATAAAAAAGCGCTTTTTGATAAAGAAAATAAAATCGATTGGGGCACTGCAGAATTACTTGCGTATGCAAGCCTTATAGTAGATGATAAAAATGTACGCTTAAGTGGGGAAGACGTGAAGCGTGGAACTTTTGCACACCGCCATGCTATTTTATTTGATGAGAATGATAATAGCGAATACAACCGGCTTGATAATCTTAAAGAAAATCAAACAACACAATTTCGTGTATATAATTCTTTATTAAGCGAATATGCCGTAATGGGTTTTGAATATGGAGTTGCCATGGCAAACCCGAATGTGCTGGCAATATGGGAAGCTCAATATGGTGATTTTGCAAATGGCGCTCAAATGGTAATTGACCAATATGTTTCCAGTGCAGAATCCAAATGGGGCTTGATGAGCGGCGTTGTGATTTTATTGCCACATGGTTACGAAGGAAGCGGCCCTGACCATTCCAGCGCACGTTTGGAAAGATATTTACAATCCTGCGCAGAAGATAATATGGTAATTACAAATATTACCACAGCAGCCAACTTCTTCCATGCATTGCGCAGGCAACTGACATGGGAATTCCGTAAGCCTTTAATCAATATGTCTCCCAAAGCCAATTTAAGACATCCCGGTAGTTATAGTGATGTTGAAGAATTTACCCAAGGTGGTTTTAAAGAAGTAATTGATGATGCATCGGCGAAAGCAGATGAAGTAAAGAAAGTATTGCTTTGCTCGGGTAAATTATATTTCGATTTATTGGAAAGAAAAGAAAAAGAAAACAGAACTGATATTGCTTTAATCCGTCTGGAACAAATATATCCTTTGCCAGAAAAACAATTAAAAGCATTGCACGATAAGTATAAAAACGCTATATGGTTCTGGGTGCAAGAAGAACCTTTAAATATGGGGGCAGCATCGTTCCTGCAAACTAATTTTAAAGCATTTCCTTATGGCATTATCAGCCGCAATGCAAGTGCGTCTACAGCTACAGGTTATATGAAAGTGCATAAAGTAGAGCAGGAAGAAATATTAGATACTGCATTTACAATTTGATATTTTGATGATATAATTATAACTTAGAAAAATTGCGATAACTAATTCTTTATATGATAGACATAAAAGTACCAACAGTAGGAGAATCAATCAGTGAGGTAACATTAATCAAATGGGTAAAAAATAACGGAGAATATGTAAACCGCGATGAAGTAATTGCGGAGTTGGAGAGTGAAAAAGCAACCTTTGAAGTAAATGCTGAACAAGCAGGCATTTTACATACCATTGCAGAAGTGGATCAAACATTGGAGATAGGAGATGTGCTTGCACAAATTGATGAAACCGCGGCAAAACCGTCCGGAGAAAATGCAGCAACTACCACATCGCAACCGGTTGAAGAAAGCAAACAAGAAGAAGTGGTTGTTGCTTCTGAACCTGCAAAAGCGGCAGGCAAAGGCGTGATCGAAATAAAAGTACCTACTGTTGGAGAATCTATCAGTGAAGTTACATTGGCTAAATGGTTAAAGAAAGAAGGAGATTTGGTAAAACGTGACGAACCCATCGCTGAATTTGAAAGCGAAAAAGCAACTTTTGAACTCAACGCGGAAGAAGCCGGAAAACTTACTATTGTAGCTAAAGAGGAAGATGTATTGCAAATAGGAGATGTGGTTGCAAAAATTGATACGGATGTTGCTGTGGCTTCTGCAAGCCCAAGCCTTTCAGCGCCTGTGGTAAAAGAAGCGCCCGTATCTTCTGAAACTAAAGCTGCTGTAAGTGCAGCTCCGGTAGTTTCAGTTCCTAATGACTTAAAGGCAACTCCGGTAGCATCAGCTATTATTGCAGATAAAAAAGTAGATACTAAATCTATACAGCCAAGCGGGGAAGGAGGCAAAATATTAAAGGCAGATGTATTGGCAGCTTTGGCAAATCCGGGCAAACAAACTTTTGCAGGCGCAGAACTTTTTTCTCGCAGCGAACGCCGCGAAAAAATGAGCAACCTTCGCAAAACCATCAGCCGTCGTTTGGTGGAATCTAAAAATACAACTGCAATGCTTACCACTTTTAATGAAGTGGATATGACACGCATTCTCGACATTCGGAAACAATATAAAGATAAATTCAAAGAACAGCATGGCGTGAATCTCGGCTTCATGAGTTTCTTTACAAAAGCCTGTGCAGTGGCTTTGAGCGAATGGCCTTCCGTAAACGCTTATATCGACGGTAATGAATTGGTATATCATGATTATGCAGATATCAGCATTGCGGTAAGTACGCCTAAAGGTTTGACGGTTCCGGTTATTCGTAACGCGGAAAGTAAAAGTTTTGCCGAGATAGAAAAAGATGTGGTAGACTTAGCTACTAAGGCACGCAACGGGAAATTGGGCATGGAAGAATTGCAAGGCGGCACTTTTACAATTACCAACGGTGGCGTATTCGGAAGTTTGTTAAGCACGCCTATTATCAATTTACCTCAAAGCGCAATTCTCGGCATGCACAAAACGCAGGAACGTCCGATAGCATTAAACGGACAAGTCGTTATTCGTCCCATGATGTACATTGCATTGAGCTATGATCATCGTATTATCGATGGCAGGGAAAGCGTAAGTTTTCTTGTTCGTGTAAAAGAATTATTGGAAAATCCGGAACTGATATTATTCAGCAAAAATCCAATTCAGGCATTATTGGAATTATAAATTTATTACTCTATAGTTTATTAATAAATTTGATAAAAAGTTTTTGAATATCTGCAAATTTAGTCAGGGGCAAAGTTTCACTTCTATCCCAGATATCATGATAGAATTTTACGCCACCTAATGTGTATGTATAGACAGAAGGAATACCTTTTGCGTAAAATGAATAGTGATCTGAATTGGCAGCTTCTCCGCGAGGAAGTATTTGTTTCACATAATGTTTTTTGTTGTTAATCGCACATATCAAATCGTATGCTTTGGTATATATGGTACTGTTTACGATTTGTATGCCGTCATCGCCGGTACCAATCATATCAAAGTTTAATTCCATTTTTATTTTGTTTAGATTTATTAAGGGATGATTTACGAAATAACCTGAGCCAACTAAGCTCGCTTCCTCGCCTGTAAATGCTAAAAAGATTAAAGTATTTTTTGGTTTGTGCCGGGAATAATATTTTGCCATACTTAAAAGAAATGCAACGCCGCTGGCATTATCGTTAGCGCCCGGAAAATAAGCGTTTCCCACTTTTCCTAAATGATCATAATGAGCGCTGATTACAACAAGGGAATCTTTATTTTTTCCTTCTATTTCGCCGATAATATTATGTACCGGAAAAGCAGGAACAAATTTAGTTTCGATGGAATAATTATTGATTTTTAAACTGTCATTATAATACTTACCCCGAATTATAAATTCCGCAATACTATCTTGAAAAGTGGAGATGGATGAAGGCAAAGAATCGTTTGTGAAATAAAATATAGCACGATCACTGTTATCTTCCGGCGGATAAAAAAATGGCCATTGCTTATAATATTGATTTAAGGAATCTTCTTTAAAATGATAAGGAGGAAACACCACATGTTTTCCTTTCTGAGATTGTAAATCATCTTTAAAGAAATTATAAATATTTTCTTTTGATGCAAATGCTTTTCCCATTTCTTCCGGATGAAAGTAAGATATTTCCTTATGTTGATAAACTGCGTTAAATGAGTTGGGCGATACGATAAAATCTTTGCCATAAGATAATGTAGAATCATTTAATTTCAATTGAGCGCTCAACAGCATATTTACGGGCATTGTAAAGTTCTGGTAATAAGATATCCCGATTTTTTTTAAACCGTATTTATCAAACTTATCTGCAATAAAATCTGCTGCCTTATCTATTCCATTGCCATTATACCCTCGTCCCGCAAAATTTTCAGAAGATAAAGTGTCAATTATATTATGCGCGTAACGCAACAATTTTTTTGAACTTTGCGCTCTTGCAGATGCAGCAATCAATAGTATAAATAGTACAGAATGTATTCTCAATATTTGTACAGATTAATTGAAGTATTGGAAGAAGTTGGTAAGCAAAATATTTAAAAATTTCCGTTGTCCGATTCTTTACCTTCTTTTAATGATTTTACAAAATCATACCATGATAATGGGTTAATAATTCCGGTGGAAGGCAATAATCCTTTTTGTGCACCTTGCTGAATAGCTTGCTGTTGATGCAGCATATTTATAGCTCCAGGCCCTGTGAGCCTGTAATGCCGCATTTGTCTCAGCATATTTTTCACATTTACATTTTGCAATGCAATAGCATAATGATCATCCGGCACATTTGTTTTCAGAAATATAATTTTGAATAATGCAGGCAACGGAAGAGGGTTTACAATCGCTGTGGGTAAGAAAGCTGTGTCCTGTTCCAGAATCGGCGAAATCATATATTGATCACCCTTTATGTTGGCAGGTATTTCTATGATTTTATCCTTAAATCCTATAAATGAAAAATCAATTTTTTCTCCGGGAGAAACAGCAATGGAAAATATTCCCATATCATTTGCTATCGTTCCGCGATTAGTTCCATGCACATACACGCTTGCTCCCGGCAGCGCATCTGTACTGTCTCCGCCACGTACCACGCCGTACAATTGAATAATTTTTTCCTGCGCATATATATTTTGCCTAAAAAATATACAGGGAAATAATACAGCCAAAATGATAATATACCGCTTCATTAAACCGATAATATTCAGTCAAAAAATGTAAACTATTCTCGCAAAGTTAGTTGATTCAAACACAACTCTTGCCAATCAATATTTAAATATAGTAGTATTTTCAACAACTAAACTATTGATGAACTAATTTTGTGCTTCCAAAAAAATCTTTAACAAAATTATTTGTGATGACGGAAGCTGATATTTTGAAGGCGTTAAGCAATGTTATAAATCCCGACCAGAAAAAAGACATCGTGTCGCTGGGGATGGTTTCAGATATAAAAATTCAAGACAAGAATATTTATTTTACAATTTCGATTCCAATGACATCTGCGCCATATAAAGATTCAATCAATGCGCAGAGCGAAATGGCTATAAAGAAACTATTTAAACACGCCGATGATGTAAATGTGCATGTAACTTTCACTTCTAAAAGTGCTGCGGCAAAGGCCGCAAGCGCTGCTGTATTGCCAAAAGTAAAAAATATAATTGCCATTATCAGTGGTAAAGGCGGTGTCGGAAAAAGTACTGTTGCGAGTAATCTTGCATTGGCTTTATCAAACAACGGAGAAGCTAAGGTCGGCTTGATGGATGCTGATATTTACGGGCCGAGTGCGCCAATAATGTTTGGCGTTCGCGGAGAAAGGCCGAGAATGATTGATGTAGAAGGCAAAGGAAAAATTCTGCCTTTGGAAAAATATGGTATAAAGTTAATGAGCATCGGTTTACTGGTAGATGAAAGGCAAGCGGTGGTTTGGCGCGGGCCGATGGTAAGCAGTGCGATACGCCAGTTTGTAACTGATGTATTTTGGGATGAGCTTGATTATTTGATTATTGATATGCCGCCGGGCACTGGAGATATTCACTTGACGTTAATGCAGCTGGTTCCTGTTACCGGAATTATAATTGTGACCACGCCGCAAGATGTTGCGTTGGCAGATGCAAAAAAAGGAATTGCCATGTTTGGTCAGGCTCAATTAAATGTTCCCGTTATTGGCCTCGTAGAAAACATGTCTTATTTTACCCCGAAAGAATTGCCGGATAATAAATACTATATCTTTGGTAAAGAAGGAGGAAAGCGTTTGGCAAGCGAGTATGATTTGCATTTTCTAGGCCAGATTCCTTTAGTACAAAGTATCAGAGAAGGCGGAGATAAAGGCGTACCGATTATGCTGAGCGATGATGAGATAACGAAAGACGCATTTAAAAATTTTGCGGCAGAAACAACCAGGCAAATTGCCATTCAAAATGCCGATAAGCTTATAAGTGTCAAATTATAAGTTTATCGGCATGGTTTTGTGATGAGTTATAATAAAGCGGCAACAGAATTTTTCATTAGAGAAATGACTAATCTGTTTTGATTAATTGTCTGTTATCTTTATTATATTACTTTACTTTGCATTCTTATGATGTCAAAAAAATGCAAGTATGCTCTCAAAGCTTTGGTAAGGCTTGCAGCTGATTATCAAAAAGGATATTTATCTACCGGGTTAATTGCGCAGGAAGAAGCTATTCCAAAAAAATTTTTGGAACAAATACTGTTGGAATTAAAACAGGTAAAATTTGTAAACAGCCAAAAAGGAGCAGGTGGTGGTTATTATCTTTTGAAACATCCTAAGGAAATTACATTTGCTGATATTTATCGCATTTTCGATGGTCCAATTGCGCTCACTCCCTGCACTTCTTTAAACTTTTACGAGCCTTGCAACGACTGCCCAAACGAAGCTGTCTGTTATCTCCGAAAACAGCTGATAGATATCAGGGACAAAACCCGGAAAAGTATGATGGGGGCTTCTTTGCAATCTTTTCTTGACAATAAATCTGCCATAAGCAAAAACCTGAAAAAATAAAAATTTCTATAAAAACGAATAGTTGTTCACTAATCTTTTTTAAAAAAGTATATAAATCCTACCAAATTAATAGAATTTAATTTTATTTTTGTGCCGGTATAGAATTTAAGAACAACAGAAATGAAAATTTTTTTTCAATATAATTTTTTAAAAGCGGCTTCTTCTATCCGTTTGCATAGTTGCTGTTATGGTGCGATGTGTTGCTGATATGCAATATTTTTAACAAATTAATTCCTCAAATATATTATCCAATAATGGGCGTTATTCAATATACAGATATAAATCAGGAACTCGATGCTTTGCAAAAAGCAATCGACAATCTGAGTATAGAAGAATCTTTCCAATACATTACGGAAACTTATAAGGATGCTGTTGTGTTTTCCACCAGTTTCAGCTACGAAGATCAGGCAATACTGCACATGCTGCGTTCTTTGCCTGTAAAAGTTTTCACGTTGGATACAGGAAGATTATTTAAACAAACCTACAGTACTTGGGATGCTACTTTACAGCAGTACAAAGTGCCAATCGCTGCATATTATCCCAACGAAGAAGCGTTGCAAAAATTTATTTCACAAAACGGCCCAAATTCATTTTACGATTCTGTGGACAACAGAAAGCAATGTTGCTATTTACGCAAAGTAGAACCTTTGAAAAGAGCGCTTCATGGCAATAAAATCTGGATCACAGGGTTGCGTGCCGAACATTCTCCCGACAGGGAAAATCTTTCCAAAGTGGAATGGGACGAGAGCAATCAGATTTTTAAATATCATCCATTGTTGCACAAAACAACGGAAGAGGTGATCAATTATATAAAGCAAAATCATGTGCCTTATAATCCTTTGCACGACAAAGGTTTTGTAAGCATAGGCTGCGAGCCTTGTACAAGAGCAATACGTGAGGGAGAAGATTTTCGCGCGGGCAGATGGTGGTGGGAAGATGCTTCCAAAAAAGAATGCGGTTTGCACATTCATAAATAATTTTGAGAAAGGGAAAATAATCAACATAAATATGGCGCAATATCATTTAGACTATTTGGAACAATTGGAATCGGAAGCGATCCACATTTTAAGAGAAGTGGCAGGGCAGTTTGAAAAGCCTGCGCTTTTATTCAGTGGGGGAAAAGATAGTATTACATTAGTGCATTTGGCATTAAAAGCCTTTCGTCCCGGAAAATTTCCTTTCCCTTTAGTGCACATAGATACAGGGCATAATTTTGCCGAAGCGCTGAAGTTCAGGGATGATCTTGTTGAAAAAATAGGAGAGAGATTGATTGTAAGAAAAGTAGAAGACACTATTAAACAAAAAAATCTTACGGAAACAAAAGGAAAATTTGCCAGCCGCAACGCTTTACAAACTTATACATTGTTAGATACTATTGAGGAATTTGGTTTTGACGCATGTATTGGCGGAGCAAGAAGAGACGAAGAAAAAGCGCGTGCAAAAGAAAGAGTATTCTCGGTAAGGGATGAGTTTGGTCAATGGGACCCAAAATTACAAAGGCCTGAATTATGGAATATTTATAACGGTAAAATACATAAAGGGGAAAATGTACGTGCGTTCCCTATCAGCAACTGGACTGAATTGGATATATGGAATTATATCAAAAAAGAAAATATTGAATTGCCTTCTATTTATTTTCTCATGAAAGAGAAGTGATAGAATTTAATAAACAATTTATAGCAGTTTCTCCGTTTATAACACTTGATGAAAATGATTCAATCATTACGAAAAAAGTGCGCTACAGAACCGTTGGAGATATGACATGCACGGCAGCCGTTACTTCCGAAGCTGCTACGATAGATGATATTATTTCTGAGATTGTGGCTGCAAAAACAAGCGAGCGTGGCGAAACGCGTATTGATGACAGAATCTCCGAAACAGCAATGGAAGACAGAAAAAAGAACGGATATTTCTAAGATCGGGTAATGAATATTCAATAAATCAAAAATGTCATTATTCAATAAATTATCATTCAAAAATCTTAATTACATAAATGGATATATTACGTTTTATAACCGCAGGCAGCGTTGATGATGGAAAGAGTACGCTCATCGGGCGTTTGCTGTACGATAGTAAAAATATATTGGTCGATCAGTTAGAATCTATAAGAAAAGTAGGGCAATTGGCAGGCGATGATGAGTTTGATCTGGCAAGGCTCACAGACGGTTTGCGTGCTGAGAGAGAGCAAGGAATTACCATAGATGTTGCGTATAAATATTTTTCAACTCCGAAAAGAAAATTTATCATTTCGGATGCTCCCGGCCACATACAATATACGCGCAACATGATTACCGGCGCGAGTAATACGTCTTTAATCATCATACTCATTGATGCGAGAAACGGAATTGTAGAGCAAACCAAAAGACATTCTATCATAGCTTCTTTGCTCAACATTCCGCATGTAGTGATAGCCATTAATAAATTGGATCTTGTAAATTACAGCCAATCTGTATTTGAAGAAATTAAAAGCGAATACGAAACAATTGCCGAAAGGCTTTCTCTGAAAAATGTAACTTATATACCTATCAGCGCTTTAACGGGAGATAATGTTGTTGAGCCTTCTGAAAATTTAAATTGGTATAAAGGAAAAACCCTGCTCGAATTTTTAGAAACTGTAGAAGTAAATTCTGCTATAAATTTAGAAGAAGCGCGTTTCCCAATACAATATATCATTCGCCCGCAAACGGATGAGTTACACGATTACAGAGGCTACGCTGGTAAAATTGTTGCAGGCATCTATCACAAAGGCGATGAGGTTACTATTCTGCCTTCCGGTACGAATACTAAAATAAGTAAAATTGAAGTAGGCGGTAAAGAAATAAAATCAGCATTTGCTCCGCAAAGTGTTGTCATTCATCTGGAAGATGATGTGGAAGCGGGGAGAGGAAATCTTATTGTAAAAAGGGATAATGTTCCTCCTCTTACGCAGGAATTTGAAGCATTGCTTTGCTGGATGAATAATGCTCCATTACAGGCAGGTAATAAATACACTTTACAAAATTAATAGCACAACGATTAAAGCAATCGTTAAGGAAATTACTTATAAGCTGGATGTAAATACTTTGGAGAAAATAGAAGCGAACAATATTCAGTTGAATGATATAGTTCGCGTGAAAATAAAAGTTGCTCATCCGTTTGTTTTCGATCCTTATAAAAAATTAAACATTGGCGGTGGTTTTGTTCTGATAGATGAAACAAGTTGTCTCACTGTTGCCGCAGGTATGGTACAATAAACTGATAAATGAACAAAGGAAAAATAATATTTGCAGGAGCTGGTCCCGGAGACCCGGAATTGATCACTCTAAAAGCGTACAACTATTTACGCGAAGCGGATGTGATTTTATACGATCGCCTGGTAAGTGATGAAATACTTAATACATACGCAAATCCTCGCGCGGAGTTTGTTTTCGTTGGCAAACAAGGCCATTGCAAATCATCTGTTTCACAAAGCAAAACCAATAATCTTTTACTGGAATATTATCATCCGGAAAAGCTTGTCGTTCGTTTAAAAGGCGGCGATACGGCTTTCTATTCCAATATTCTCGATGAACTGATAACGCTTACAGAGAATAATATTCCTTATGAAATTGTTCCTGGTATTACAGCGGCTTCCGGAGCTTCGGCATATGCGGGCATTCCGCTAACGGCACGAGGTTATTCAGATTCGGTTAAGTTTCTTACTTATTGCAATAGAGAATCCCGTAACGAAAATTATTGGAAATTGCTGGCAGACTGTAATGATACTTTAGTATTTTATATGACGGGGGAAAAATTGCCGGAGCTTGCAGAAAACTTACGCGCAGCATCAATCGATCCTAATAAAAAAATCGCTGTGATACAACAGGCTACTACGCCTTTGCAGCAAGTAAGCATATTATCTTTTAATGATTTACCGCAAGATTATCCCAAATTTATTTCTCCGGTATTAATCATCGTAGGGAAAGTAGTGGCGCTGCACGAATCTTTTAAATGGAAAGAAAATGCGGCATCCGGTGTGCCGTACTTTAAGAATCTGTTGCTGTCAAAAAAGATTGAAGAAATATACAGTTAATTAATAAAATTCTTGTAGCTTTTATGTTGACGAAATCGAAAGAACAATTATTACAATCACTGATTCAGGATGCATCAAGACAAGAATTGATCTGGATGAGCGGCTATCTCTCCGGCTTATTGGCATCTTCGGCAGAGAGTAAATCGCTTCCGCAAACAAGTTCCAATGTTGCCAATGTAAAACTGACTATCATTTACGGAACAGAAACCGGTAATGCAAAAAGCCTTTCCGTAAAATTAGCGGCAATTGCAAAAAAGCAGGGCATCAAAGTAAAATTAGAATCTGCTGAGCAATACAAAACAAATACACTTTCAAAAGAAGAAAATCTTTTAATTGTTATCAGCACGCAAGGCGATGGCGAGCCGCCAATTGCTGCAAAAAAGTTTTATGATTTTTTGCATCATGAATCATCTTCGTTAAATAATCTCAAATATGCGGTAATTGCTTTAGGAGACAGTTCATATCCTTTATTCTGTAAAGCCGGCGAGGACGTAGATATACAGTTAGAAAAATTAGGAGCGAGGCGTTTCGCGCAAGTAATAAAATGCGATACGGATTTCGAGCAGCCGGCTGCGCAATGGTTCGAAAATGCGATACAAAATATTGGGCAAAGCAGCGCAGCAAGCGCCATTCAGCCGAAAGCAACGGCTCCGGCCCAAAAGCATACGAAGAAAATATATCAGGGCATTGTTTCTTCCATCATCAATTTAAATGATACGGGTTCTTCTAAAGAAACCTATCATATCGAAATAGATGCGGATGAAGAAATTCATTATTTACCCGGCGATTCTATCGGTATCATTCCGCGAAATCCTGCACATGCGGTCGAAGAAATTATTCAATTAATGAATGCTAAAGCCGATGATATCATTGAGTACAAAGGAAATGAAATCACGCTCTCAGACTTACTTTCTTCCAAATTAAATATTGCATATTTACCCGAGCGTATTGTGAAAAAATACGCGGAACTAACGGATCAGCAAATTCCCGATACTAAAATAAGCCTGAATGATTTATTGAAGATTTATCCGATTCCGGAAAATTTCAGCATCGAAGATCTTATCAAGATATTAGAACCGATAACGCCGAGACTGTATTCTGTTTCATCGTCGCCTTCAGGGCATGGAAATACTTCAGTGCATATTACGGTAAGTAAAAATAAATTCAAGGTAAACGATAGTTTTAAGTATGGATTATGCTCTAAATACTTATCCGATTTCTCAATAAATCAGGAACTCGAGTTTTACGTTCATCCGAACAATGCTTTTCGCCTGCCGGATGAAAATAAAGATGTAATAATGATTGGTCCCGGCACCGGGATAGCGCCATTTCGTTCATTCTTATTTGAACGCGACAGCAACGGGGCTGCGGGAAGAAATTGGTTGTTTTTCGGCGAGCAGCATTTATCTACCGATTTCCTTTATCAAACAGAAATACAGGCATTGCTGGAAACCGGCGTACTTACCAAATTCAACGGAGCATTCTCGCGCGATACGGAAGAAAAAATATATGTTCAGCACAGAATGGAGCAAAATGCAAAAGAACTGATTAGCTGGATAGACAACGGTGCGCACATTTATATCTGCGGTGCTAAAGAACCCATGAGCGTGGATGTTGAAAATACGCTGAAAAAAATTATAGCTACTGAAAAGAATTTCGATGACTTACAGGCTAGTAATTATATAGATGAATTAAAAGAAAAAGGACGTTTGATAAAAGATGTTTATTAATCACAAATCGTCTAAATAAAAATAATTAAAACTATTATGAGCAATAAGGAAAGCGCAACAGAAAAAATAAAAAAGAATAGTAAGGGTTTGCGCGGAACCATGCTGGAAAGTTTGGCCGATGAGCATACAGGCGCTATTCGCGAAGATGATCAGGCTTTGGTAAAATTTCATGGCATGTATTTGCAGGATGATCGTGATAAGCGTACAGAAAGAGCCGAAAAGAAATTGGACAGGTTATGGAGCTTCATGGTTCGCTTACGATTGCCCGGTGGTTTTGTTACCGGCGAGCAATGGGAAGCCTTGCACCACATTGCAGGCAAATATACGACCGGCGTTATAAAAATTACCACGCGGCAAACAATACAACTACATGGCATTTTAAAACATAATGCAAGGCCCACACATCGCGAATTTAATCTGGCGTCGTTAGATTCCATAGCAGCTTGCGGCGATGTAAACAGGAATGTTTCGGCATCGGCGCATCCTGATGTATCTCCTTTGCACAGCGAAGTATTTGATCTTGCAAATTCCTTAAGCGATTTATTAAGGCCAAAGACACGCGCGTATTATGAGATATTTATTGGAGAGGAAAAACTGACAGAGAAAACAGAAGATGATCCGCTTTATCAGGATAGATATTTACCGAGAAAGTTTAAAATCGGGATTGCTATTCCGCCGGATAATGATGTAGATGTTTTTACCAATGATTGCGCTTTGGTGGCTATTATAGAAAATAACCAAATCATCGGTTACAATGTAGCAGCAGGTGGCGGCATGGGTGCTACGCATGGCAACAGTGCAACTTATCCAAGATTAGCCTCCATGTTTGGGTTTGTCAAAAAAGAAGATGTAGAGAAAGTTGTCTATGAAATCGTAACGGTTCAAAGAGATTTCGGTAATCGTGAGGACAGGAAGTTTTCCCGCTTAAAATATACGCTCGACAGGTTGGGAGTAGAAACTTATAAGCAAGAAGTTGAAAAAAGAAGCAATGTAAAATTTGAAGAAGCTAAGCCATATTATTTTTCTTCACGTACCGATAGATACGGATGGGCACAAAACCATGAAGGCAAATGGTTCTATACGGTTTTTGTAGAAGCCGGCCGATTAACTGACACAGATACTGTTTTGTTTAAAACTGCTTTCTTGGAAATTGCGCAGGCACGTAAGGCTGATTTCAGATTTACTTCCAACCAAAATATAATTGTAAGTAATGTATTGAAGAAAGACAAAAAAATCGTAGAAGATATTTTACGGAAATACGGCGTAATTCAATATACCGAGAACGCCTCCGTAATCCGAAAAAGTTCCATCGCATGTGTGGCTTTGAATACTTGTTCCTTGGCGTTGGCAGAAGCGCAGCGTTATCTTCCATCTTTGATGGATAAGATTGAAACTATTGTAAAAAACCATCATGTAGAAGAAGAAGATATTTCGATACGGATGACAGGTTGCCCCAATGGTTGTGCAAGGCCTTATGCAGCAGAAATAGGATTTGTAGGCACGGCATTAGGTCATTACAATATGCATCTTGGCGCCGATGCTGTTGGTACAAGGTTGAATAAACTGTATAAAGAAAATCTTAATGAAGAAGAAATACTGAATGAATTGGATAATTTAATCGGCATATATGCTAAAGAAAAAAAATCCGGTGAAAGTTTTGGAGATTTTTCATTAAGAAAATTTCTTATAACATAATTGATAATTTTACACGTAAAATATTTTCTTTTATTCATTCCGAGAAAACGAATATAACTACTAACAATTTATTTCCTGTTTTTATAAAGCCGGAAAACTTCAGGTTATTGATAGTAGGTGGCGGCAAGGTTGCGCTGGAAAAATTATCTGTTCTCATGAGCCATGCACCGGCTGTAAAAGTTACGGTCGTGGCAAGAGAGGCACTTGGAGAAATAAAACAATTAGCAGATAGTTCCGAAAATATTTCTTTAATACAAAAGGAATATGAGGTTTCGGATCTGGAGAATGCGGATTTGGTAATTGTGGCGGTAAATGATATTGCCTGTGCGGGAAAGATTTGTAAAGAGGCGCATTGCAAAAAGTTATTGGTCAATGTTGCAGACACACCGGATCTTTGCGATTTTTATCTCAGCAGTATTGTAAAAAAAGGGAATTTAAAAATTGCAATATCAACCAACGGAAAATCTCCTACACTTGGAAAAAGGCTGAAAGAGATATTGAACAATGCGATTCCCGAAGAGATTGATACTTCTTTAGAACAATTAAATCTTATACGCAATCAATTGGCAGGAGATTTTGATAGGAAAGTGAGGAAGTTGAACGAATTAACTAAAATAATGACCGAGGACATGAAAGAAAAGAAAACAATTATTAAGCCTGCTGCGCTTGATCGCACATCATTCTGGAAAAAGGTTGCGTTATTGGCAGTAATTATATTGGCATCTATGTTTGTCGGTTATTTTTTATTGAGCGCCGTACTTCCTGCTAACTGGGTTAAGGCCGGTGGAAATGCATTAGCGAATACTTTTAATGAACAATTTATTTGGATGTTCATCGCGGGTTTCGCGGCACAGTTGGTAGATGGAGCAATGGGCATGGGATACGGAGTGCTGGCCACTACTTTTCTTTTGTCTTCCAATTTGCCTATACCTATTGCCGGCATCAGCAGTAGCGTGCACATGGCCGAAATGTTTTCTGTAGGCACAGCAGGTATCAGCCACTATAAATATAAACATGTCAATAAAAAATTATGGGTTGCTTTGGTAATTCCCGGTATAATCGGCGCAGTTGCAGGCGCTGTTTTTATCGGTACGATGGGCAAAAGCTTGGGAAATTATTTGCGTCCTGTCGTATCGATATATACTTTTTATTTAGGATTTAAAATATTTCAAAAAGCATTTAAAAATTATAAAGAAAAGAACAAGACCAAACTTTTAAATGTACGCCCTGTCGCATTGATTGGTGGTTTTCTCGATGCATTTGGCGGCGGTTGGGGGCCATTAGTTACCAGTACACTTATTTCCGGTGGAAGAGACCCTTTATACACAATCGGTTCATCAACCTTTACAAAGTTTTTTACTTCCATCGCCAGCACTGCTACATTTGTAATTGTATTTCATCAAATGCATTTTCAGTTGATTGCCGGTTTGATCATAGGAGGTGTGTTGGCAGCGCCGCTTGCCGCTAAACTATCCGGAAAAATTCCCTTAAAAACGATGTTTATCGCAGTAGGTATTTTAGTAATTCTTTGCAGCCTGAAAGTACTTTACAATTTTTTTGACTTAATGTTTTGATTGTTTAAGAATAGAGATTCAAAGACTCTTACACATCGTCGTCGTCTGAGCCGAAATTCATCATGCTGCCAATAAGATCATTGAATTGTATTTTTCCTTCTATTGTTTTTTTACTGATTAATGAATAAGATGCCAAACCGTGTAAGATAAATTCCATCAGCAAGGCATTTTCCTGTTCATTGGCCTGAGGATAATATTTCTTTGCCACGCCATATAAGCCATCTACTGCGTACAATGTTTCTACGCGCTCACTGTCTTTCATATCTGCGTATATATCAACATTATTACCTGCATCAAACCACTGAATAATTTTCCTGTATGGATTTTCTTTTTGTTGCGCCGCTTGCGAGGCTTTCCCAGTCGGTGTTCTTTGCTTTTCAGGTGCAGGAAAACATTGTATAAATTGACTGCGGATAGCTTTCTCCAATAAATTCAGCGCAACCTGATAAGGGCCTTCCTGCTCTCCTTCGTACACTAGTTCTATTTTCCCTGTAATGGCTGGAATAATGCCATTCAAATCGCTAATCCATACTTGTGACTCTTTTTCTTTATTAATAATCACGCGCCTTTCTGCAAAGCTTACAAGATTTTCCAAAGCTGCAATCGGAAGGCGTGCGCTTACGCCACTTTTCTTATCTACATATTCGCTATTACGGGCTTCAAAAGCTATTTGCTCCACAATTCTTTTTAATACATCTGCAACTTTTAAATGCTTCGTTTGCTCGGACAAGATATTAGCTTCCTGTTCTGTTATTTGCAATGCCGTTTCAAGATCTTTGGGATAATGTGTCAGAATCTGGCTTTCAATACGGTCTTTCAGTGGTGTTACAATACTTCCGCGATTGGTATAATCTTCCGGATTGGCGGTAAAAACAAATAATATATCGAGCGGCATCCTTAGCTTAAAGCCTCGTATCTGAATATCGCCTTCCTGCAAAATATTAAATAGAGATACCTGAATACGCGCCTGCAAATCGGGCAATTCGTTAATAACAAAAACACTCCGGTTGCTTCGCGGAATGATGCCGTAATGAATCACTTCCTCGTCCGAAAAATTCAGTTTTAAATTAGCCGCTTTTATGGGATCAATATCACCGATAAGGTCGGCAACGCTTACATCCGGCGTAGCTAATTTTTCTCCATATCTTTCAGAACGGTGCAGCCATTCGATAGGAGTGCTGTCGCCTTCTTTTTGTATTAATTGTACGGCATATTTGCTTATCGGATGGAAAGGATCATCGTTAATTTCGCTTCCTTTAATTACAGGCATATATTCATCTAAAAGTTCGGTCATTTGGCGCGCAATTTTTGTTTTTGCCTGGCCGCGCAATCCTAAATAAAGAATATTGTGCCTGCTCAACAGCGCCGTTTCCGTATCACGTAAAACGGTATTTTCATATCCGAGAATGCCGCTGAAACGCGGTTGGTTTTCTTTTATTTTTTGAATAAGATTTTTACGTATTTCTTCCTTTATCGATAAAGATTTATAACCGCTTTTTTTCAGCCCGCCCAGTGTCGTAATTTTTGTAACATCCATAATCATTTGTGTTTTATCATCCTAAATTAATTTTTTTATAGCGTTTCGGGTTATAATTAGCGTAAACTTATTCTTTTAGGTTAGAAATTTAATTTTTGTTTAGAGTTTACGTCAAAAGGTACATTTACGAAAAAACCACTTCTTCCGACTTTCGATTTGCCGACAATTCGTATGGTTGCTTCTTTGCTGAAAAAAGATGATAACACATTTTTTAAAATTTTTGCTGTGGCAAAATTTACGCTTGCGTTAAAATCAAACAAAGAATTTCCCGGTACTTTAATCAATGTATCCAAATCGTAATGGGTTATAAAATCGTTGTTGATATAAACATCTGACGAGATGTTTTTAATCTGCACAACATAATTGTTCGGATTAAAAAATGTGAGTGTAGCCGATAGGGCAGAATTATCTAAAGCTGATTGTTGTAGCTGAACATTTTTTATTCCGCGAAATTCAAAAGCCATCGGTTTTTTACAGCCGCATGCCAAAACCAAAAGGGCTAATGCCAATAAGTATTTCTTCATTTTATCAATTAAAAGTTACTTGATTTTTTTTGATCACATTTTGTTTCTGTTGCAAAGTAAAGCAAACTTTTCCCTGTTCAAACATATATTAATTTTTTTATTGTAATTTTGATACTATAAATTTTAGTATTTATAAATGTAAATTAAATTCGATAATAATCTATAAATTTTAGCAATTTAATTTTAATATAAATAATTTATTACCAATTAAATATAAAATTTAATTTATTTTTTATTATAAATATTTAATTCCTTTTTTAAGTTAAATTACAATGTTCTAAAATCGATATAAATAATATCTATAAATGAGTATAAATAATATTCAACAAATTGAAAATCATTATTTTCCATGTATTAATTGGTTTAAAACATCAAATGAAATATCATATATAAGTTTATTATCAAATGAAGCATGGCGAAAGATGAGTTTTCGGAATCGTTGTGTGATTGCAGGAAGTAATGGATTAATACAATTGTCCGCTCCTATTCTGAAAGGAAGGAATCAACATGCGATTTATAAAGATATAAGACTTGATTATTCTACATCATGGCAAGCAATACATTGGAAATCAATTATTTCGTGTTATAAAAAATCTCCTTTTTTTGAATATTATGCTGATCAATTGAATATTTTCTTTAATAAAAAATATTCTTTTTTGTTTGATTTGAATGAAGAAATAATTATTAGTTTAAATAAATATCTTAATGATTTACAAACAGTTGATAATATTGAATTAAATATTGTTAAGATAAAATTAGAATTTTGCGAACCTAAAAATTATTATCAAATTTCACAACCAATTGTATATCAGCAATTATTTGAAAATAAAATAGGATTTAAACCAAATCTCAGCATTTTGGATTTGTTGTTTATGGAAGGGCCAAATGCTAAGAGAATGCTTTCCTCTTAAAATTAATAATTATTAATTAATTGATAATTATATTATTATGTTTTTTATTTATTAAAAATAAATTTTAGTAAATTAATTCATTAACATTTAGAAACTATTCTTCTTCTTTTTGCGTTATATAATTTTTAATGCGAAAATGCTTATTCATACTTTTAGTGTTTTGTGCTACAGTACATTTTGTACGTGCGCAATCGCATTCAAATCTTCGAAAGAAGAAAATTGCTACAGCAGGAATTGTATCGATAGATTCTTCTAGTTTGGTTCCGGGTTCCGTTTCTCTCGCAGGAATTGATTCCTCGTTTTATAAAGTGGATTATGTCGATTCAAAAATATTTTGGGTAAAAAAAACGCCTTCTGATTCGGCTGAGGTTTCGTATCGGATTTTCCCGTTTAAATTAAATTCGAGTGTATCGCATTACAATTTTGATTCTATTGCAAACAAATTAGGTGTCGTCAGTCCCATATATGAACACAGTCCGGAAACGCCATTGTTTAATTTCGGGAAGATAGATTATAACGGAAGTTTTGGAAGGAGTATGAGTTTTGGAAATAATCAAAGCGCAGTCTTCAATTCCGATTTTAATTTACAAATGAGCGGATATATTGGGGACAGTATTCAGTTACGCGCCGCAATTACCGATAATAATATTCCGATTCAGCCGGAAGGAACTACGCAGCAACTCAGCGATTTCGATAATATTCTTTTACAATTTTCAAAAAAGAACTGGGAAATTAATCTTGGCGATATTGACTTGCGTGCCGATGATAATTACTATCTGAATTTTTATAAACGGCTCGAGGGAATTTCTTACAAACAAAAATTCAACGCCGGAAAAAATATTACCAATACAACCACCGTGAGCGGTGCCATTGCGAAAGGTCTTTTCGCCAGAAATGTTTTAACGGTTTCGGACGGCAATCAAGGTCCGTACCGGCTAAAGGGAAATAATAATGAATTGTATTTCATCGTTTTGGCGGGAACGGAAAAAGTGTATTTGGATGGCCAGCTTTTGCAACGTGGCGCTTCGCAGGATTATACAATTGATTACAATCAGGCGGAAATAACTTTTATGCCTCGCCACATGATTACAAGTAATAGCCGTGTGCAAGTGGAATTTGAATACGCTGCCGAGAACTATACCAACTATCAGGTTTACTTAAATAATGAAACGGACTTTGGCAAGAAATTCAAACTTACCATTTCGGCGTATAATAATCAGGATTCAAAAAATTCGCCCATTAACCAATCGCTTGATTCCGGTAGTATTGCCTTTTTGAGAAATATTGGCGACAGTGTTCAGAATGCATTTTATCCGATAGCGCAAAAAGATACCTTCTCGGTAAGTGCAATTATGTATAAAAAAATTGATACAGTTGTAAATCAGGTTCACGATTCGGTTTACGTTTATTCTACCGATCCTACAAATGCTTTTTATAGATTATCTTTTGTGGCTGTAGGAGCGAATAAAGGAAATTACGTGCAATTATTAAATGGTGCGAACGGGCAGGTTTTTCAATGGGTTGCACCTGTAAACGGTGTTCCGCAAGGTGAATATGAAGCCGCTCAATTTCTCGTAGCGCCTAAGAAGCAACAGATTTTCAGTATAAAAGGAGAATATCAGCTGGATAGCAATACATTGGTTCGCGCGCAGCTGGCACAGAGCAATACAAATCCCAATACTTTTGGCCCCAAAAATCCTGATCATTTAGGTTTTGCAGGAAAAGTAGAAGTGATAAATAACTTCCGTTTCAGGACAAAAAGAAATAAAGAATATACATTAACAACCAACGGAAGTTTTGAATCTGAATCGGAATTTTTTAAAACTATTGAACCTTTGCGCGATGTGGAATTTGACCGTGACTGGGGCTTGCAGATTATTCCCTCTCAAGCTTCTGAAAAATATGGGCAATTGAATACCATGTTGAAAGACAGCGCAGGTAATTTTCTCAATTATAAATTTGCAGCATATTTGCGCGGCGATGGTTACAAAGGATTCAGAAATGAAGCAGCCAGCAAATACACTTCTAAAAACGGTTGGAATTTTGATGAAGATGTAAAATTCACATCCATCTCCATGCCGCAAAACAAAGGATATTATTTTGTGCCGAATGCAGACATTAGCAAAACTTTTTCTAAACTTGGCAATTATACGATAGGAGCAAATTATTATGCTGAAAATAATAATATTCGTAATGCTGCTGTCGATTCGGTGTGGGCATCAAGTTATGCTTTCAACACATTTACAGCATACATAAAATCCGACCCGGCAAAGAGGAATAACTGGGCTTTGACATATACGCAAAGAACGGACAAAGCGCCTTTCGGAAAAGATTTGGTACAAACCGATCACAGCAGAAATCTTAGCCTTCAGGCGGAGTTGATGAAAAATCAACATCAGCAATTACGCCTCACGGCGACATATCGACAATTATATGTGGACGATACATCTGTCTTGATCAATCAGCAATCCGATAAAAGTTTTCTCGGGAGGCTGGAATATTTTGTAAATGTAAAAAAAGGATTTCTTACCGGCAATCTTTTATATGATGTAGGTTCCGGGCAAGAGCAACAAATGAATTACACGTTTTATGAAGTATCGGCAGGGCAGGGGCAATATACCTGGACGGATTTAAACAATGATGGTATTCAGCAACTCAACGAATTTCAGATAGCTGTTTTTTCCGATCAAGCTACGTTTATAAAAATATTTACACCAACGAATGTGTATATCAAAGCAAATTATACTACGCTCAATTACAGTCTTGCGTTGAATCCTAAAATGCTTTTTGATAATAAAAAAGAATTGACTCGTTGGCAAAAACGCCTTAGTAAAATAAGTTTCCAATCGTCTTTACAATCAGCCAAAAAACAGGTAGCGGACGGCGGGCCGGAATTTAATCCGTTTGATCATCATGTTGCCGATACTGCATTGCTTAATCTTACCTATATATTTAGCAATACATTATCGATAAATAAATTTGATTCGAAGTGGGGCATCGATATTTCAAGGCTTCTCAACCGCAATAAAGCTTTACTTACTTACGGTTCGCAAAGTACACAAAACGACAGTTGGTCATTTAAAGGGCGGCTGAATTTTGCAAAAGCTTATACCGTAAACTTTGAACAGCGAATTCTTGATAATTCAATGATTACGCCTGCATTTGATAATCAGAATTATGCGTTTAAAACTTATGCTTCCATTCCGTCTTTTACTTATACCAATGGAACTAAATGGCGAACGACTTTTGGTTATAATTATCAAACTGCAAAAAATAAAACTGAATACGGCGGTGAGCAAATGAAAAGCAACGCCTTGAATTTCGAAGCCAAATACAATGCTGTACAAAACACGAGCATTACCGCACAATTTTTATTTACAAATATTAATTATACCGGAGATGCGAGCACTACAGTAAGCTATACTATTTTGCAAGGCTTATTGCCGGGCAAAAATTTTCAATGGACGCTTAATTTTACCAAACGGCTGATGAATAATATAGAAATAAATTTTCAATACCAGGGACGTAAGCCGGGCGACACCAAACTCATCAATATCGGCACGGCGAGCGTAAGAGCGATTTTGTAAATTTTGTAAATGATTGTAACTTGTAAAATCTTTTTACATTTAAAACAGTAAATATGAAAACTTTCATCTTTATCTGTGTAATTGTGCTCGGTGTAATTTTTTCTTCTTTTACAAAAAGTGCTAAAGAAAGAAAAATATATTATTATTTCTGTACGTCGAATATTCGAAATAATACAAGTACACAATCAGGTAATATTTTTACATATACTGGAATACATAAACTAAAAGGTAATGAAACTTTGATAAAAGAAAAAACACAAGCTTGGGGAGATTTTATAAAAAGAAATTGTTCAAATATTAATGGATACTCGAGTGATTTAAATTATTATGATACAAAAGAAAAAGCGCAGAAAGTCTATAATGAAATTTTAAAAGATTATTTAAACAAGAATGGATATATTTTAAAGAAAGTAAATTTTTAATTATACTTTTTGGAAGTTCATATTTAAATCGAGATGAGTGTTTCGATTTTTTTATGCTAAAAATCAATATGCCTTTCATTTATATTTGTAAAATACAATCTTTATCTCACACAAATAATACGAATGCGGAAATTTTTATTCTTTGTTTCAGCAACATTTTTTATATATACATTATATGCTCAGCAAAGTTTATCCATCGAAAATGGCATCATCCGTCAATTGGCAGAATACAGAAAGACCACAATAAGCAACATACATTATACATTAAATTTCTCCATTCCCGGCAGCCGGAACGCAGCTATTGAAGGAGAAGAAATGCTTTCTTTTTCTTACAAAAAACAAAATAAAATTCCTTTACAAATAGATTTTAAAAACGATTCAGATGCAGTACACTCGCTCATTGTAAATGGCGTTTCCATACATCCTGATTATAAAAATGAACATATTGTTATAGCTGATAATTATTTAAAGCAAGGATTAAATAAGGTACAATTAAAATTTATCGCAGGTGATGCAGCGCTGAATAGGAGAGGAGATTTTATGTACACATTGTTGGTACCTGACCATGCGAGAACGATGTTTCCATGTTTTGATCAACCTGATTTAAAAGCAACATTTTCATTGGCATTAACACTGCCTAAAGATTGGCAAGCAATTACTAACGGTGCATTATTAAAAGATTCTTTTACAGGCGGCGATTGGAAGAATTATAAATTTGAAATCTCTGATACTATTCCAACCTATCTTTTTGCATTCGCCGCTGGGAGATTTAAAACAGCCGAAGAAGATTTTAATCAGCAAAAAATTACTTTATTATATCGCGAAACGGATTCTGCAAAAATTGCAAACAGTCTCGATTCCATTTTTAGTATCTATAAACGTTCGGTTGATTTTTGTCAACGATGGACAGGCATTCCTTATCCTTTTCAAAAATATGGTATGATTGCAATTCCTGACTTCCAGTTCGGCGGCATGGAACATCCGGGAGCTATTTTATTTCAGAATGCCTCTTTGTTTTTGGATAAAAATGCCACGCAAACACAGTTCAATACACGTTCCAATTTAATTGCGCATGAAGTGGCGCATCAATGGTTCGGCGATATGGTTACAATGAAATGGTTCAATGATGTTTGGATGAAAGAAGTGTTTGCCAATTTTATGGCTGATAAAAGTACAAGTACATTTATAAATCAAAAAGAATACGATATAAAATTTTTAACTACGCACGTGCCGGCCGCTTATAATGTGGACAGAACTTTAGGTGCAAATCCGGTAAGGCAAACTTTGGATAATCTGCAAAATGCAGGAATGCTGTACGGGCCGATTATTTACGACAAGGCGCCGATAGTAATGCGCCAATTGGAAATGATGATGGGAGCAGAAAATTTCAGAAAAGGTGTGGATGAATATTTGCATAAATATGCTTATGCAAATGCTTCATGGCCCGATTTAATAAATATATTGGACAAGCATACCGAGCTTGATTTAAAACAATGGAACAAAGTTTGGGTAAATGAACCCGGCAGGCCGATCATCAATGACTCCATTATATATGACCATAATAAAATACAATCTTTTTACATAGTTCAACATCCGGAAAAAGCCGGATCGAAAAAAGTTTGGCAACAAAAAATCAATGTCGCGTTGTTTTACACCGATTCGGTACATATTATAAATGTAAATTTATCCGATGTGAAGCAAGCCGTAAAAGAGGCACAGAATTTACAGAAACCTTTATTTGTTTTATTAAATGCATCCGGTATTGGTTACGGAGTTTTTCATGCTGATACAATGGAAGAAAAATATATCGATCTTATCAAAGATTCTGTCAGCCGTACTTCAGTTTATATTTCTTTGTATGAAAATATGCTGAACGGAAAAGGAAATAATCCGGAGCGCTTAATGCATTTTTTTCTTGATAGATTAAGTAAAGAAGATAATGAACTCATCTTACGATTACTTACAAATTATATTGCTGCTTGTTATTGGGAATTTGTTTCTAAAAATAAAAGAATTAATAATGCTGCAATGCTGGAAAGCTACGTGTGGCAAGCGATGCAGTTGCAAAGCAAAGCCAATAATAAAAAAATATTATTCGATTGCTATGCAGCAAATTTTATTTCCTCGAATGCGTATGATACTCTATTCGCAATATGGAAAAATCAAACACCGCCAAAAGGAATTATCTTAAATGAAGACGATTACACCGCTTTGGCATTATCATTAGGATTACGAAGTAATAATAATGCCTCAATTTTAAACGAGCAATTGAAACGTATTAAAAACAACGATAGAATCATTCGTTTTAAAATCATTATGAATGCTGCATCTTCAGATGAAAAAACACGTAACGATTTTTTTAATTCTTTATCTGAAAAACAAAACCGAATCAATGAATCTGCAATCCTGTCATCCTTGTCTTATCTTCATCATCCTTTAAGGCAAAGTACATCGCAAAAATACTTGAAAAGAACATTGGAACTGTTGGAAGAAATTCAAAAAACCGGTGATATATTTTTTTCCGACGGTTGGTTGAAAACAACTTTCTCCAATTATCAAGATGCAGATGCATTCAGCATTGTGCAAGCGTTTTTGCAATCACATCCTAATTATAACGAAGTGTTGAAAAATAAAATCTTACAGGCAACGGATAATTTAAGAAGAGCGCAGGAATTAATAAAAGAGTAAATAGATTTCTCCCATCATATCCGATTATGCTATTGATTATGAGATAGCTGTGGCTGCTACTTTTTGTACAACTCTTTTTTCGTTAAATACTTTTGCTGCTGCAACAAAAGCCACAAATAAAGGTGCAGGATTTTCTACTGTACTTTTCAATTCCGGATGATATTGTACACCTATAAAAAATGAGTGAGAAGGTACTTCTACAATTTCTACCAGTCCCGTAGAAGGATTAATGCCGGAAGCAATCATGCCGTTTTCGTTGAATTGTTCAAGATAATCATTATTAAATTCATATCGGTGTCGATGGCGTTCCGTAATGTGGTTCTTTTCATATATTTTATATGCAAGCGTATCTGATTTAATTTCACATGGATAGGAGCCGAGACGCATAGTGCCGCCCATCATTTTTATTTTTTTCTGTTCTTCCATCATGTTTATAACAGGATGTGCAGCATTTTTTTTCATTTCTGTAGAATGCGCATCTTCTATACCCAATACATTTCTTGCATATTCAATTACGCTCATTTGCATTCCTAAACAAATGCCAAAAAACGGGATATTATTTTCGCGTGCATATTGTATTGCTAAAATTTTTCCTTCAATGCCTCGCTCTCCGAAGCCGGGAGCTACCAACATTCCGTCGAGACCTTGTAATTTTTCAGAAACGTTTTCCGGCGTTATAAATTCACTGTGAATATTTTGTATTACTACTTTTACTTCATTGATGGCACCGGCGTGTATAAAGCTTTCTAAAATAGATTTATAAGCATCTTGCAGCTCGATGTATTTTCCGATGAGCCCAATAGTAATTTTAGATTTCGGATATTTTATTTTGTCTAAAAACAACTTCCATTTTTCCAGATCGGGTTCTTTATAGCCGGAAATATTAAGTTTGTTTAAGCATGTTACATCCAGTTTTTCCCGCAGCATTTCCAATGGTACTTCGTAAATAGATGAAGCGTCCATTGCTTCTATTACGGCATTAGGTTTTACATTACAGAATAAAGCGATTTTTCTCTTTAAATCATTCGTCAAAGGCTCTTCCGTTCTGCATACGATAATGTCCGGATGTACGCCGTTTTCGCTCATCATTTTTACAGAATGCTGTGTGGGCTTTGTTTTTAGCTCTTTTGCCGCACGCAGGTATGGGATAAGTGTAAGATGAATTACACAAATATTTTCTTCGGGTAATTCCCATTGCAGCTGGCGAATAGCTTCTATAAAAGGCAGGCTTTCAATGTCGCCTACTGTGCCGCCGATTTCTGTGATTACAATATCGTAGTCGCCACTTTGTCCCAACAGTTGTATTCTGCGTTTGATTTCATCGGTAATGTGCGGAACTACCTGAACGGTTTTGCCGAGGTAAGCGCCTTCGCGTTCTTTATTGATAACTGTTTGATAAATTCTTCCGGTAGTTACATTATTGGCTTGTGAAGTATGTATATTCAGGAATCGCTCGTAATGTCCTAAATCCAAATCGGTTTCTGCACCATCTTCGGTTACATAACATTCGCCATGTTCATAAGGATTCAGCGTGCCGGGATCTACATTGATATATGGATCGAATTTTTGAATGGTAACGCGAAAACCTCTTGCTTGTAATAATTTTGCGAGAGAAGCCGCAATAATACCTTTTCCTAAACTGCTCGTTACGCCGCCGGTAACAAATACATACTTTGCCATGATATATAGAATAATTATTTACTAAAAAAATTCACTCGCAGAAAAGAATATTTTTACGAATGATATCTATGACCTTGTGCTATTTGTCCGGAAATTAAAATAGAATCTGTTTTAATAGAGAGGTCATGCAAAGATAGAAGATTTTTTGTCGGGAAAAAAATTTATGAAGCAAGAAGCTTTTTTTATTTGTCTATTATGAAAAATATTTTTCAATAGATCATTAGGATTATAGGAAAAATGCTCGAAGTAATTTATGGCAGGAAAAATTATTCTCTATGCATTTGTATTTTAAAAAGATAAATGACAAAGCAAATAATCCGTTGATTTTTATGGAAAATTTTAGATAGCAAAGCCATTATCTTTGCGCCATGCAAGAAGAAAATGATTTTTTGCAAGAAGAGCAGCAGGAAGAGCTTTATGAAAAGAAAACATTTATCATTGATAAAGGGCAGGAACCTTTACGGATAGATAAATGGATGCATGCACGTATCGAAAATTCTACGCGCAACAAAATTCAAAAAGGCATTGATGCAGGATTTTTAACGGTAAACGGCCATGTGATTAAAAGCAATTATCGTGTAAAGCCGGGCGATAAAATTGTTTGGATTTCGCTTATAAATCCTGAATTGTCCGAGATTATTCCTGAAGATATTCCGCTTGAATTTGTGTATGAAGATGATGCTGTAATGGTTATCAACAAGCCGCCGAATATGGTAGTTCATCCCGGCGTGGGAAATTATTCCGGCACTTTGCTAAATGGTGTTGCGTATCATTTACTTCAACAAAATCCGCATTTAAATGAAGAAGATTTGCCACGTTTTGGACTCGTGCATCGTATTGATAAAAATACTACAGGATTAATTGTTTTGGCAAAAACAGGCGATGCTGCCTCTAATCTCGCTAAGCAATTCTTTAATCATACCGTTTCGAGAAAATACATTGCGGTAGTTTGGGGAAATGTGGAAGAAGATGAAGGGACAATTAATGTACACATTGCACGTCACGAGCGTTTCAGGAAAATGTTTACAACCTATCCCGAAGGCGATAAAGGCAAACACGCGATTACGCATTACAAAGTTTTGGAGCGGTTGAATTATGTAACTGTAGTAGAATGCATTCTGGAAACAGGCCGCACGCACCAAATTCGTGTTCACATGAAATCTATCGGGCACACACTTTTCAACGATTGGGAATATGGCGGCGATAAAATTTTGAAAGGAACAATTTATACAAAATACAAGCAGTTTGTCGATAACTGTTTTGAAGTTTGTCCGCGTTGTGCGTTGCATGCAAAAACATTGGGCTTCGATCACCCTGTAACAGGAGAAAGAATGTTTTTCGAATCTGAACTTCCAAACGATATGCAACAACTTATTGAAAAATGGGAAAAATATGTGCGCAATGTTAAACTGAACGACGAATAAATATTATGGAATAAAAAATACGATATATTTGTTTTATCTAAAATTTAAATAAAATGATTCTTTATGCGTAAAAATACCTTTACAATAACCTTTCTCACATTATTATTTATATTCTTTGGTGGCTTTTCTTATGCACAAACCATAAATCTCGCTCAGCCATTACCGATGGATTCAACCGTTACCAAGGGTCAATTATCCAACGGCCTTACATATTATATTAAGCCCAATAAAAAACCTGAACAAAAAGTTGAGCTGAGGCTTGTAGTAAAAGCCGGCTCTATTCTGGAAAATGATAATCAGCAAGGGCTTGCTCATTTTATGGAACACATGAACTTTAACGGGCTGAAACATTATCCGAAAAATGATCTTGTAAATTATCTTCAAAAAATTGGCGTTCAGTTTGGCGCAGATCTTAATGCTTATACATCATGGGACAGAACTTATTTTTATCTTCCGATACCTACAGATAATCCTGATAATTTAAAAAATGCATTTCAGATTGTGGCAGACTGGGCTGGCGGAGCATTAATATCTACAGATGAAGTAAATGATGAAAGGCATGTAATTTTAGAAGAATCGAGAATGCGTTCCAAAAGTGCAAGTTGGAGAATGCTGACGGAATATTTCCCTGCATTATCAAACGGATCAAGATATGCAGACAGATTCCCTATTGGAAGAGATAGTATAATATTAAATGCAAATCCTGACAGAATAAGAGAATTTTATCATGATTGGTATCGCCCGGATTTGCAGGCAGTAATTGTTGTAGGAGATATTACTGTACCGCAAGCAAAAGAATATATTGAAAAATATTTTGGCGGATTAAAAAATCCATCTGACGAAAAGCCGCGCAATTATTATGATATTGCTCCGTATTCTTCCAAAAAAGCGTTGGTAATTACGGATTCTGAAGCTACTTCTTACAATATTTCTTTGTTATATCCCGCACATAAAGTAAGGATAGAAAAAACGCTGGAAGATTATAAAAATGATTTGGTACGCAGCATTATGATTCAAGGTTTAAACAGAAAGCTGAGAGACCTTACACAAAGTGCAAATCCACCTTTTACTTCCGCAGGTGCAGATATTGGCGGAAATATCGGGCTGGCATTAAACAATGAAGGGTTTGAATTAGATATAAGGCCTATAGACAATATTAAAACCTCTGTAAATGCTGCGATAGCTACGCTGTTGCAGGTAGAAAAATACGGCCTGTCCGAAAACGATATTTCCATTTCAAAAAAACAATATTTGTCCGGATTGGAAAATGCTTATAATGAGCGAAATACTACGGAATCGGCATCTTATACAGATGAGTTGGCAGATAATTTTACTAACGGAGAGCCTGTCGTCGGCATTACTAACGAATACAATTATGTAAAAGAATTATTACCTGCTATTACGCCGCAAGATGTAAATGCAGCCGCACAAAAATGGCTGTCTGAAAATCAAAATTATTTCGCTTTCATTACAGGTCCTTCAAAAGGCAAGATAGATTTACCCACAGATTCCGGGCTGCTTCAGATAATCGACGAAGCATTTAAGCAACAACCGGAAAAGCCTAAAGAAGTAGCGCAGGATTCTACACTTTTAGAGTCAGTGCCTTCTCCCGGTAAAATTATAAGTGAAACGAAAGATGCGGATTTGGGAACCACAACATATACACTGAGTAATGGTGTAAAAGTGACTGTAAAGCCTACAACCTTTAAAAGCGATGAAATAGTTTTTTCCGGTGTGAAATATGGCGGTACAGGACAGTATGGCGTTGCAGATAAATCAAATATTACGTTCTTGTCAAGTGTAATAGGCACGATGGGTTATGGTAAATTTACTCCAACTGCTTTACATGATTTTCTCTCAGGGAAAAATGTGAATCTGTCCGTTAATATGGGAAATATTTCCAATAATGTAAGCGGTGGTTCGTCAGTAAAAGATTTGCCTGCATTGTTAGAATTAAATTATCTGAAACTCACTTCGCCGCGTATTGACAGTACTTTATACAAAGGATTTATTACAAAAATAAAATCACAAATACAATTTTTGAAGTCCAACCCTTCATACGCTTTTCAGGATAGTTTAAACAAAGTGCTTTATCATAATGATCCATTAGCGCCGATAACTTTGCCTTCATTCAGTGATATTGATAAAATCGATATGCAACGCGTCATTGAAATTTACAAAAAACAATTTAGTTACGCAGACGGTTTTCATTTCTTTATTGTAGGAAATATTAATGAGAATGATTTAAAACCATTAATTGAAAAGTATATCGCAAGCCTTCCTGCAAACGGTCTTAAACCAACATATAAGGACAATGGTTTGCGCGCAGTAAATGGAAATAAAACATTTAATTTTTACAAGGGAGCCGACCAAAAAAGTACTATCGTTCAATTGTATCATGGAGAAACTACATATACCGAAGACTTGGCGTTTAAGGCCAATATACTTGCCGAAGCCATGACCATTAAAATAATTGATACTATAAGAGAAAAGATGCAAGCGATATATAGCGGAAGTGCGTTTGCGTCTGTAGTGGAATTGCCTTACGGCCATTATACGGTTGGAACACAAATGCCCTGCGGCCCGGAAAATGTAGATAAAATATTAAACGAGCTGAATAAGGAAGTTGCACAATATAAAAAATCAGGCGTATCTGAAGGCGACCTTGAAAAAGTAAAAAAAGGGTTACTGGAAAAGCATAAAGAATCTCTTAAGCAAAATGATTATTGGTCAGGGCAACTGGAGAATATTTTATTCTGGAATCACAAAAAATCAAGATTCCTGAATTATGAAAAAGAAGTAAATGCCGTAACGCCGGTTGATTTAAAAGCTACCGCCAATGAACTTTTACGCGGAAGTGTATTTACTGCTGTTTCTTATCCTGAACAGCATACAACAAATACGCCTCCGTCCAAATAATTTTACATATACATTTTTTTTGATTTAAAGAGATTGCTCAAACGGGCAATCTCTTTAAATATTTATAGGCAGGAGATAGGATCATAGAAACTAATCCCGTCAATTCAATTACATTTGTTGGAATAAAAGTAAATTCCATCTGACAAATAAAAACGAAAAATAAACAGATGAAAAAAGGCATATTTATCATTGTGGCTGTTATAGCGTGTTTTGCAATTTATTTTTTTGTGGCAAATAAAAAAGGCGAAAAAGGTGGCATGGAAAAAGAAAAGCCTTTGAATATTAGCAAAACATCAGAGTTCTTTAATGCTTCCTTACAAAATGCGTTAAGCGAATATTATCAGATGCACGATGCTTTTGTTCATTGGGATTCTGCTAATATTATTGATTCGCTTGCCGACTCCCTCGAATATTATGTACGCGCTATTGCTTTTGATAAATTAAATGCAGATTCATTGCTGGTAAATACGGCAAAAAACTATGCGAGCGCTATAGAGGCCGAATGTGTTTCTGTTCAAAAAGAAACGGATATTAAAGAGCAACGAAAAAGTTTTTATACCATTTCTGAAAATATGTTTGATCTGTTACGAACAGTACAATACGATAAAGAAAAAATATTTCATATCCGCTGCCCGATGGCATTTGGCAAAGATCAGGAAGGTTATTGGCTAAGTAATAAAAAGGAAATTATAAATCCGTACTTTGGAGATAAAGATCCCGCTAATGGCGATGCAATGTTGCATTGCGGCAATATTGAAGATTCGATATATGCTAATTAATATACTGAGAATCTTGTTAAGAATTATTGTAGAATATTCTTATAATAAGGTCGGATTGCAGACAAGTTTACAAAAAGAAGAAAACATTTATCGTCATTGCCGCAAACACGGTAATTTTTTGATAAACTTTATTGAACAAAGTCGTAATAAATATTCATATCATTTATAAAACATAGATAGTCTGTAATATTGGTATCGCGTCATGCCGAATTTAGTTCAGCATCTCTTGGCACAAGACCCTGAAACAAGTTCAGGGAGACGGGTGAATCCAAAACAATTTATCATAACAGACTATTAGTAATATAAACTGTATTAGACATTAAAATTATATTGTAACATCTCCGCCGTCATTCCCGCGAAGGCGGGAATCTCCTGTCGTGCAAAATAAAATTTTGCCAATAGATGCCGAAACGAGTTCGGCATGAATGATATTGTTTCTTTGTTTAATTGGTATCAGACACAATTCTTACATCCATTTATGATATAACTAAGTGCGCTTCAAGAAATTGAGGCGCACTTAGTTATATCATAAAAAAATTCTACTTTAAACCAAATTCTTATAAACTTATTGCATAGCCGATCATAACTGTTCCAGCACCGGAATGGTTCTTGCCGTAGACAGCATATTTTTGAATATTTATTAAACTGTAATTACCGCCGCCTTCTATAAATACTGTATTTCTTTTGAACTTATAAGCAAAGCCAACATTGCCTTCCAAGCCGAAATTTCCTTTGTGAAGATCTTGTTTAATGCTTACTGTTGTATCAAAACTTTGCGCCGGCAAAGGAACTTGTACAATGTTTGTAGGATCAGAAGGATCTGGCTGATAAGGAACTTCTACAGGTTGTGTTCCCGCCTTATCGTAATAAATTTGTTGTGCTCCATTCGCGGTTTGTACCTGGTGAGCATTTAATAATAATCCTACATAAGGTCCTGCATCTACATAAAACCTCCAATGATTATTTTTTCCTAAATCCCAGCCGAACTTGGCTAAAATAGGGAGCATCAAATAGTTTATTTTAGCAGTGCTTTTAAAATTTGCGTAAAAATAGTCAGGAACGGTTGTTAAAATTTGCGCGAATTCAGCCTTTTGCTCATCTGTTAAAGGGAAAGCCTGCATACCACTTTTCTTGGCGCCTTGTTGAGAATATTCAAGCATCGGTTGAATGGAAAATAATTTACTTATCTTAAACTCTGCAAATATTCCAAATCCTGTAGCCGCTCTGGTAGAATATCCTTCGCTCAAAGGCGTGCCGCTGCCGCCTGTAAGATTTGGAATGGTAAGGCCCGCACGTACGCCAATGGAAATATTTTGTGTTTGCGCTGAAATAGATATAACTCCCAATGCAAGAGAGAACAATAAAAGAAATTTCTTAGTCATTTATTAAGTTTTAATTTTTTAAAAATAGGTTGCCCGAATAGCGTTTGTAAAGAGAGTTTACAAATGTAAGGTACAATAATCGATTGTAAGCCAATTTTTTAATATCATATTACATAATAAGAAATTTTACATATATCCAAAGTCATTTGATTTTATGTTTACTTTTGAAAACAAAACAAAATTATGGCAAAGAGCAAAAAGCATAAGGATAATATTCTCAACAATGAAAGTTTGGCTTTTCTAAAAACATATATCAATAATGCCTCTCCGGTTGGATTTGAAACCAGCGGGCAAAAATTGTGGCTGGAATATCTTAAGCCTTATATTGACGATACTTATACCGATGCCTACGGCACGGCTGTCGGAATTATCAATCCCGCACATCCGTTTAAAGTAGTGATCGAAGCGCATGCAGATGAAATCAGTTGGTTTGTAAATTATATCAGCGAGCAGGGATTTATTTATTTAAAAAGAAACGGTGGCGTAGACCATCAGATTGCACCGGCAAAGCGCGTGTGGATACATGGTAAAAAAGGCCCTGTAAAAGCCGTATTCGGATGGCCTGCAATTCATACAAGACACAATCCTGATATTAAAGAGCCGCAACCAAAGCCTGATAATCTTTTTTTAGATTGTGGTGCGAGAAGCAAAAAAGAAGTGGAAGAATTAGGAATTCATGTTGGCGTAGTTGTTACTTACGAAGAAGGGTTTGACGAACTGGTAAACGGTTATTATATCGGGCGTGCCTTTGATAATAAAATCGGCGGCTTTATGATTGCGCAGGTAGCGCGCTTACTCAAAGAAAATAATGATAAGCTGCCATTTGGTTTATATATTGTAAATGCTGTGCAGGAAGAAATAGGATTGCGCGGCGCGGAAATGATTGCAAGAAAAATAAAACCTAATGTAGCAATTATAACCGATGTAACACACGATACGCAAACGCCATTTATTAATAAAAACATTGAAGGCGATACAGCTTGTGGCAAAGGCCCGGCGCTGACCTACGGCCCGGCAGTACAAAACAATTTGTTGAAACTGATACAAAAAGTAGCAGATAAAAATAAAATAAATGTGCAGCTGCGTGCAACCAGCCGAAGCACCGGAACCGATACCGATAGTTTTGCTTATGCTAATGACGGCTGTCCGTCGGCGCTGATCTCCATTCCGCTTCGCTATATGCACACTACGGTAGAAATGTTGCATAAAGATGATATTATAAATACTGTAAAGCTGATGCATGAAACCATAAAAACCATTACTCCGAAAACTGATTTCAGTTATTTCAGTTAATCGAAAAGATTTGCACCATATCGGATAAATTTTTAGAAACGCTTATATATAAACCATATAATTTTGCATTTAAAATCTTATTCTAATTGTGATGGAAACAGATATTCATAAAGTAATTCATATACATCCGAAAGACAATGTACTGGTAGCCTTGCAGGATTTGAGCGCAGGAGAAACAATTACGTTTGAAAATGCCCAATATGTTTTGAAAGAAGATATACCGGCGAAGCATAAATTTTTTATGCAGGATATGCAGTTCGGCGATGAAATATTTATGTACGGCGTATTGGTAGGCAAAGCGCAGATGTTTATTCCGCAGGGCTCAAGGATGTCAACTGAAAATACTAAGCATGCTGCACAGCCTTTTTATTATAGGAAAGTAGATTACCATTGGCACAAGCCGGATATATCCAAATTTGAAGGCCGTACTTTCAACGGTTATCATCGTTCTGATGGGAGAGTAGGCACGGCAAATTACTGGCTGTTCCTTCCGACTGTATTTTGCGAGAATAGAAATCTGGATGTCATAAAAGAAGCGCTTCACAACGAATTAGGATACGCTGTTACGGATAAGTACAAAGATTTTACACATACTCTCTTATCGCTTTATAAAAACGGAAATGACATTTTAATTAATGATGTTGAAATAAAAGAAGCAGATGTACCTACAAAAAGATTTTTCCGGAATGTAGATGGCATTAAGTTTTTAAACCATCAGGGAGGTTGCGGCGGCACGCGGCAAGATGCTGCTACGTTAAGTAAATTATTGGCGGCTTATGCCGATCATCCGAATGTTGCGGGAGTAACAGTTTTAAGTTTAGGATGCCAGCATTTGCAAGTCAAAAATTTTTTGAACGATTTGAAAGAACACAATCCTTCTTTCGATAAACCTTTATATATTTTTGAACAGCAACAAAGCAAAAGTGAAGAACAATTAATTAAAGACGCCATTAAGCAAACTTTTCTCGGCTTGGTAGAAGCCAATAAACTGGAAAGAAAACCTGCCGCTTTAGATAAACTTGTTATCGGTGTCAAATGCGGCGGCAGCGATGGTTTCAGCGGAATATCAGCAAATCCGTCTGTTGGATATACTGCAGATTTACTGGTAGCTTTAGGAGGTAAAATTTTATTAGCTGAATTTCCTGAATTATGTGGTGCCGAACAAAATTTAATTGACAGGACAGAAAATAAAGAAGCTGCCGAAAAGTTCATTAATTTAATGACAACTTATAACAGGCAGGCGGAAAGTGTAGGTTCCGGTTTTTACATGAATCCTTCGCCGGGAAACATTAAAGACGGATTAATTACAGATGCCATCAAAAGTGCCGGAGCAGCCAAGAAAGGCGGCACTGCGCCGGTTGCAGATGTATTGGATTATACAGAACCTGCTGTAAAACCCGGATTGAATCTGGTTTGTACGCCCGGTAATGATGTGGAAGCAACCACAGGAAAAGCCGCTGCCGGCGCAACGCTTATTTTATTTACCACAGGTTTAGGCACGCCAACAGGAAATCCGGTTTGCCCGGTTATCAAAGTGGCCACCAACACTTCACTCGCGGCAAGGATGAAAGATATCATTGATATTGATACCGGATCTATAATTCGCGGAGAAAAAACAATTCAGCAAATGGGAGAGGAGATTTTGGAATTTTGTATAAAAGTGGCAAGTGGAGAAATTACTCCAAAAGCGGTGCAACTAAATCAGGATGATTTTATCCCGTGGAAAAGAGGTGTAAGTTTGTAATTGTTTTTTAGTAACAAATAATAAATGATCCTTAACTATAAATCCATCAGTACGGAATTTAAACATCCGTTTACTATTTCTAATGGAAGAACAAAAACCAATCAGCCTGCATTAATTGTATCACTTTCTTTAGGCAGGTTTACAGGTTTTGGGGAAGCGCCGGCAATCACTTATTACAACATTACTGTAGAACAAATGATTGCCGACCTGGAAGCAAAGAAAGTTTTTGTTGAGAAATTTGCTTTGACCGATCCGGAGCGTTATTGGCATTACCTGCATCATTTATTTCCTCAAAATCCTTTTCTTGTATGTGCGCTGGATATGGCATGCTGGGATTTATTCGGTAAGATGAAAAATCAGCTTTTGTATAAATTGTGGCAAACGGATATGTTCCAATAGTCCGGTTACCGATTACACCATTGGCATTGATACAATTGAAAAAATGGTGGATAAAATGCAAGAAAAACCCTGGCCTATCTATAAAATAAAACTGGGAACGGACAGGGATATCGAAATTGTTGAATCGCTTAGGAAGCATACCAATGCTACATTACGCATTGATGCAAATGCTGCTTGGACAACTGACGAGGCGTTGGAAAAGATTAAAGTTTTTAGTCAATTAGGCGTTGAATTTATAGAACAGCCATTGGCAAAAGATGATTGGGCAGGCATGGAAAAATTATTTGCCGAATCGCCGTTGCCTTTATATGCAGATGAAAGTTGTGTATTTGAAAACGATGTGGAAAAATGCGTAAATCATTTTCATGGCATCAATATAAAACTCACCAAATGCAGCGGCATTTCGCCCGCCTTACGCATGATACAAAATGCCAGAAAACTGGATTTGAAAATAATGTTAGGCAGTATGAACGAAAGCACCATTGGCTCATCGGCCATTGCACATTTATTGCCGCTGGTAGACCATGTTGATATGGACGGTCCATTACTGCTAAAAACGCAAGGAATTGAAGGATTGAATATCTCGGAAGGGAATGTTTGCATAGCAGGTAAAACAGGGCTTGGAATTTCTTTTTACTGAAATTATTATTCCCTTTTGTATTTTTGTCTACTTTTATGAAATCGTTTTCATAAAAGTATATGTTTTTGTTTCATTTTCAGTCTATCCTTTTCAAATGTATATTATGACGGATAAAAAAACCATTCTTCACGTAGCGCAGGAATCCGGTGTTTCGCCCGCAACGGTTTCGCGTGTAATGAACAACCATCGTTACGTAAAAGATTCAACAAGAGAGAAGGTATTAAACACGATCAATTTATTAGAATACCAAAGAGATAATATCGCTTATGGCCTTCGGAGCAGTAAAACAAAAGTTATTGGCTTGATCGTTCCGCGTATCTCTATGTATTTTCATTCAGCAGCCATTACCGTAATTCAAAATTCATTGTACAAAAACGGGTATCAGCTAATGATATGCCAGTCTGATGATAAAGCTGTAATGGAAAAAGAATTGGTAAACATATTGCAGTCCGCAAGGGTAGATGCAGTCATTGCTGCGTGCTCACTGCACACCACCGATTTCAGCCATTTTAATATATTGATGAAAAGAGGCATACCTGTAATTTTTTACGACCGTGTTCCCATGCATAATACAGATGCCATTCTGATAAAAGGAGATGATTTTAACGGCGGATATATTGCTGCAAGTTATTTAATTAAAAAAGGCTGTAAAAAAATTGCACATATTTCCGGACCGATAGATTGTAATTTATACAAAGAAAGAACGACCGGTTTTGAAAAAGCCATGCAGGAAAAAAAATTACCGATAAAATCAAATTGGGTTTTTCATCAGGAGCTTACAGCCGAAAATGCAAGGGCCGCATTAAACAAAATATTTAGTGCTAAGGTATTGCCCGACGGCTTATTAGCGGATAATGATACCACGGCGATTGCAACATTGCAGTTTGCCAAAGAAAATGGAATTAAAGTGCCCCAGGATTTAAAGATTGTGGGTTATTCAAATGATCCGCGCAGTACTATCGTGTCTCCCTCCATCACCACAATTGAACAATTCCCGGATATAATGGGCATGAAAGTAGTGGAAGTTTTAATGAATATTTTGTCCGATAAAAATAAAGATATTCAAAAGGTCTATACAGTTGCTGTAAGTCTTGTTGAAAGAGAATCAGCATAAACTTTTATTCTAAATATTTTACTTAATGCAAAAAATTATTACTCTATTATTTATAATTGCTTGTTCAGTCGATTTGCATGCGCAGCGGAGCATGAAAAAATTAATTCAGGAGCAATTTGATTTTGCCGCAAAGCAATATAAAATTCTTGCATCACATACGCCTCCCGATAAAATGCCGAAAACGTATTATGCAAAAAAAGATAAATGGGAAACGAGCAATACGGAATGGTGGTGCAGCGGTTTTTATCCCGGCACGCTTTTATACATTTATGAATATACAAAAGATACGGTCATCTTAAACGAAGCTAAAAGAAGATTAGTTCTACTGCAACCGGAAGATAAGCTGAAAGGTACACACGACTTAGGTTTTATGATGTTTTGCAGTTTTGGAAATGCATATCGCATCCTTCATGATCCATTATATAAAAGAGTAATTGATACAGCAGCGAACACTTTGGCACTCCGTTATCATCCGGAAGTAAAAGCGATACAATCCTGGGAAAAAAATAAAGTATTTACCTATCCTGTTATCATCGATAATATGATGAATCTTGAAATGCTTTGCTGGAATGCGCAAAACAATAATGAACCGAACTTGCAACAAATTGCGGAAACACATGCTAATACAACAATGAAAAATCATTTCAGAAAAGATTACAGTTCATATCATGTTATAGATTATAATCCTGAAACCGGAGAGGTAATTAAGAAAAAAACATGGCAGGGAGCAAATGATTCTTCAGCTTGGGCGCGTGGACAGGCTTGGGGTTTATATGGTTATACTTCGATGTACAGATTTACTAAGGAGAAAAAATATTTGGAGCAAGCCAAGAACATCGCACACTTTATTTTTACCAATCCTAATTTGCCAAGCGATATGATTCCTTATTGGGATTATAATGCACCCGGCATTCCTAATGTTCCGCGCGATGTATCTGCTGCAGCTGTTACAGCTTCCGCATTATTGGAGCTGGCGCAATATGTGGGTAAAAATCAAAAGAATGAATATATAAGTGCTGCAATAAAAATTATTCATTCATTATCCTCGCCTGCATACAGGGCGAAGCTTGGCGAAAATGGTGGTTATATATTATTGCACAGCACTGGCGCATTTCCTATGCATTCGGAAGTGGATGTACCGCTTACTTATGCCGACTATTATTTTCTCGAAGCATTGCACAGATACAAAGAATGGTATTTATAAAACTGATCAAATCCCTTATGTCAAAAAAAATATTTTTCTTTTTATTGCTTAGCGCCTCAACATTTTTGTTTGCACAAAAACAAAGAAATTTCCTTACGAAACAGGCCTCTGTTTCGGGATTAGAAAATATGTTGGCGAACAATGATAAATGGATTACTTACCCGGCTTATGAAAACAGAACACAATGGGATAATATTACCGGTTCGTTTAAGCAAGATCTTATTAAAAATGCGGAAAGAGCTTTGCATTATCAGTTCCAGTTTATCCCGGCTTCTTCGTATTTGGCTTATGCAAAAACGGGCGATCGAGGCATACAGGAAAATCCTTACGGTCAAAATCTGAATGCGGTTAAAAATTTGGCATTAGGAGAATTAGCCGAAGGCAAAGGGCGTTTTATTCCTCAGTTGATTAAGGGAATTGATAATCTTTGCGCGATGCAAACATGGGCACTTTCGGCACATTTAGGCGGCTTGCAACACAACCGCAAGGAAGGCGTTATCGATTCGTCAGAAAATGTTATTGATTTAGGGGCAGGCCGCACTGCATCAGTACTTGCATGGACTTATTATTTTTTGCACAATGCTTTGGATAAAGAAAATTCCGGCTTTTCCCAAAAAATAGCTTCAGAAATAGAACGCAGAATTATTGAACCTTACGAAAGCAGAAGCGACTTTTGGTGGATGGCTTTGCAGCATGATAAGTTTGTAAATAACTGGAATGTCTGGTGCAATTATAATGTGCTTACATGTATCTTATTAATTGAAAAAAGTCAGCAACGCAAAGCGGGATTGGTTTATAAAACCATGCAGTCGGTAGATAAATTTTTAAACTATTATAAAGATGATGGCGCTTGCGAAGAAGGCCCTTCTTACTGGAGTGAAGCCGGAGGGAATCTATATCATTATCTGAATCTTTTAAGTGAAGCAACCGGCAACAAAATCAATATTTTCAATGAACCTTTAGTTAAAAATATTGCAGCTTATATATACAAAGTATATATTGATAAAGGCTACTTTGTAAACTTTGCTGATGCGCATCCGAATGCTTCGCCCGATGGCGGCTTGTTATATGACTTTGGGAAAGCTGTTAATGACGATACTTTGCAATCGTTCGGCGCATGGATTTCTCCGCAGAAAAAATTTCCAAGAGGAGATTTTTGGGATGATATAAATTATTTATCTGAATACCCAAAAATAAAATCTTATCCGGGAAAGCAACCATTTCCTGCCAATGTAGAATTTCCTGAAACACAAATCGCCATTGCTCGTGATAAAAATGGTTCTCCTGAAGGTTTTTTCTTTGCTGCAAAAGGTGGCAATAATAATGAAAGCCACAACCATAATGATGTCGGTTCATTTATTTTGTACTACAATGGCAATCCATTGTTTATTGATATTGGTTCCGGAACTTATACTGCGCAGACATTCAGCCGAAAAAGATATGAGTTGTTTAATACTCGTTCACTAAACCACAATATTCCTTTGATCAATGGAATTGAACAGCATGTTGGAGAAAATTTTAAATCATCGGATTTTAAATATTCTGCAGATAACCGGAAAGTAAATGTAAGCATTGGTATAGAAAAGGCTTATCCCGACAGTGCTTCGGTAAATAAATGGGAGAGAGGTTATACGCTGGAAAGAGGAAAAATTTTTTCTATTAAAGATGAATTTGATTTAAAAATAAATAACGGTAATTGTACAAATGATTTTATTACACCCGTTTTGCCTGTGCAAATTTCTCCCGGCGAACTGGAGTTTGATGTAAATGGAACAAAGCTTTATATGAAATTTGATGCCAATCTTCTTCATTATAATCAAGACACAATCACTATAAGCGATCCAGCAATTATTCATCAATGGGGCATTACGTTATATCGAGTTGAATTGAATTTGGATAAGAAAATATTAAACGGAAACAGTATTGTTACTATCAGTAAAAATAAATAAACGATGGATTATTTAAACAACTATTTTAGTTTGGAAGGCAAAACTGCATTGGTTACAGGCTCCAACAAAGGCATCGGAAAGTCAATGGCAGTGGCGCTTGCAGAAGCCGGTGCAAATATTATAGGCGTATCGGCAACCTTTCCCGACAGTTCCGATACCGAAAAAGAAATTAAACAACTCGGAAGGGAATTTACAAAATACAATGCTGATTTTTCTTCACGCGAATCGGTGTATGATTTTATTAAGAATGTGAAAAATGATTTTGAAAACATAGATATTCTGGTAAATAATGCAGGCACTATCATGCGCGAACCTGCCGCCAATCATCCTGATGATTATTGGGACAAAGTGATAAACATCAATCTGGATGCACCGTTTATTCTTGCAAGAGAATTTGGAAAAGATATGATTGCACGCGGCAGCGGAAAAATCATTTTTACTTGCTCCATGTTATCATATCAAGGTGGTATAAATGTTCCCGGTTATACGGCAAGTAAATCCGCAGTTGCAGGTTTGGTAAAGGCGTTGGCAAATGAATGGGCAGGCAAAGGCGTAAATGTAAATGGTATTGCGCCGGGCTACATTGCTACAGATAATACAAAGAATTTAATGAATGATCCTGTTCGGTCAAAGTCAATACTGGAGCGCATTCCGGCAGGTCGTTGGGGCAATCCGGAAGATTTGAAAGGCGCTATTATTTATCTTGCTTCTAAGGCTTCCGATTATGTAAATGGAACGATCGTTAATGTGGACGGCGGATGGATGGCTCGATAAATATTAATTTATAAATAATAATAATAACAATGGAAATAAGATTTCAAAACAGCCCGAAGGAAACAAAAGCGATGGATACCAAAGAACTTCGCGATACATTTTTAATTGAACAATTAATTCAGGACGATATTTTAAAATTGGTGTACAGCCATTACGATCGAGTGATTGTAGGCGGTGTGCGCCCGGTAGATAAAAAAATATTTCTGGAAAATGATGAAGAACTTAAGGCTTCTTTCTTTTTGCAAAGAAGAGAAATAGGTATCATAAACTTAGGCGGACCGGGCTCTGTAGAAGCGGACGGCGTTGTTTATAATTTGGAAAAATTATCGTGTTTGTATATCGGCAAAGACACAAAAGAAGTTTATTTTTCTTCGAAAGATAAAAATAATCCTGCGATATTTTACATGCTTTCATCTCCTGCGCATACTAAATATGAAACTACTTTGTATCATAAAGAACAAGCATCCGGCGGCGCATTGGGAAGTTCTCAAACAGCTAACCGGCGTACTATTTACAGATACATTCATGAAAAAGGAATTAAGAGTTGTCAGCTTGTAATGGGGTTAACAATTCTCGAAACCGGAAGCGTTTGGAATACAATTCCCGCGCATACACATACACGCCGCATGGAAGCATATTTCTATTTTGATGTTCCGGAAAATCAACGTGTGATTCACTTAATGGGCGAACCAACGGAAACAAGGCATTTAGTTGTGAATAATAATGAAGCTGTTGTTTCTCCGCCATGGTCTATTCATGCGGGTTGTGGTACATCCAACTATGGATTTGTATGGGGAATGGCAGGAGAAAATTATACTTATGAAGATATGGATCTTGTTAATATCAATACTTTAAGATAGTCGTAAAGCTATGACGAAAATATTTGCATTTATCTTTTCATTTGTTTTATTGTTAAACGTTGCTATTGTTCAAAGCAATAAAAGTATTTTGGTATTAAAAAATCCATCGAATATTCAAAGGGATGGTGAATTAATCATTTTGACAAGAAAGCAAATTGAAAGTAAAACAGGCAAGTTGCAAACGAAAGATTATGTAAAAATTTACCCGCAACATTCATCGCCTTTGGTTGTTCAGTTTGATGATATTGATCAAGATGGTGTTTGGGACGAAGCTGTTTTTTTATATTCATTTAAGCCTGAAGAATCTGTTTCATTAAAAATAGAAAAGTTACCTGTAAAAATTGATACTGCTTCAGCTTTGGCACACGTTCGAATGAAATTAAAAGATGCAGATGAAAAATTTGGCGAATCGGTTAAGCATGTTGATATGCCTTATCAAAACAAGCCGACAGATTTTTCCAAACAAAAGTTGCCGTATTATCTAACAGAAGGTCCGGGTTGGGAAAATGATAAAGTTGCTTTTCGTTTATATTTTGATACGCGCAATGCGAAAGATATTTACGGCAAACGTGTTTCAGGAATGGTAATGGATACTGTAGGAGCAAATCCTAAAAACAGTTATCATAAATTTTCGAACTGGGGAATGGATATACTTGCCGTCGGTAAGTCGCTCGGAGCGGGAGGTTTGGCATTTTCTTATAATCAAAACGGAAAAGATACTTTAGTTCGTTTAGGCGGACTGAATGTAAAATCCGAAACTTATGATGAAATCGCCGATGGGCCAGTTCGTGCAGTTTTTAAAATGGATTATCACTGGGTGTTGAACAAGCAACCGGTGGAAGTGATTGAATATATCAGCACTTGGGGCGGGCAATATTTTTACCAGAGTAAAATATTTATAAAAGGAAATCATTTGCCCGAAGATTTGAAAATAGATATGGGTATCTCAGATTTTTATGATAATCAATCGGCAAATTTTTCTTCCGGAAATGCAAAGGTTGTATACAGTTTTGGCAAGCAGTCGGAAAACAAAGACAATTTAGGAATGGCAATATTTTCGGATGCGAAAAATTTCTCAAAGTTCTGGTCAATAGGAAAGGAGACAACTCCGGTTTCCGATATCAATCAGACTTATCTTAGTGAAGAAAAAATAAATGCATCAAACCCTGTTGTTTACAGGTATTACGCATGTTGGAGCAAAACAAATCCAATTTTTGACAACGAAAATAGCTTTGCAGATTTTCTTCATGCTGAGGCTGCTAAGTTTTCTCATCCTGTTATTATTCATTAAAAAAATAAAAATAAACTGATGAAAAAATATTTTTATTGTTTAATAGTTATTGCATCATTTATCATCTCCATAAATGTAAACGCACAAAATAAAAAAGTGAAAGAAGTAGAAGCCGCAGTACAGCAACTTACCAAAGCCATGATCGATGCCGATAGCGTACAATTATACGCTTTAACTTATCCGGATCTTAAATACGCGCACTCAACCGGCAAGGTTCAAAACCAACGAGAATTTGTAGAAGGCATTACTTCCGGACGCTCCGATTTTGTTACAATTGATTTACAAAATCAAACTATCGATATTATCGGCAATACTGCTTGCGTGCGCCATATTCTTGATGCCAAAACCAATGACAGTAATGTTCCAGGCCATACAAGGCTCGCAATACTTTTAGTTTGGGCAAAGGAAAGCGGAAAGTGGAAATTGCTCGCAAGGCAAGCTGTGAAACCGCAATAGTAATCAATCCGCTGGGGTGTATTGTCCCAATTTATCCAGTTCAAATATTGTGGTTTTGCCATCTTCACTTTCATGGTACATTTGAACGAATTTGGCATTAAACACAATCTCTTTATGCGTATAAGAAGTGCGTTTCAACACAGTGTTTGAGTATATATTATCAAAGCCGCGGATCGTTACGTATATCTCCAAATCTGCCGTATGCATATCTTCTGAACTAAAGCCGTAGAAAGGGCTGCTCTCATCAATCGGATGTACAACTGTCCAATTCATCATCAGCGTTTCAACGCGGCTGCGTTCCAGCGGCAGTTCATAAAATTTATAAGTAGGTTCACTGCCATTCTCACTGAGCAGTAAGCCGGCATTTACCTGAATGGTAACATCGCTCAGCGCATGTTTATTTTTATAAGATGCGAGGCGAAACATCAGCCCTGTGCCGCCGCGATACGGGGCAATCACTGCATGCTCGCTAAATTGAATGTGCGCTCTCGCTTTTGAAAATCTTCCGTACATCAAACCGGTTGCAATGGCAAAAGACAAAAATCCGGATAATGCTTCTATTGCCGCCATCAAATTGGCTCCGTCTCCAATCGGGTTTATCCGTCCGTAACCCACAGTAGTAAAGGTTTCCGTACTGAAGAAAAATAATTCTTTCATCTTTCCCCAATTCGTTGTCGCAATAAAACCCTGAAAAGAATCCAAGCCGAATAATAAATAGATAAGCGTATATAAAACATTTACAACAAGGAAGAAAAATAAAATGGTAATAATAAATACACCTCTCGGCATATCCAGCATCGTTTGATAAACACTCATACGTTTCGTAAACGGAATGCCGGTTTTCTTAATATTATAAGAACCGTCTTTATTGATAAACCGCCCGCCAAAACTATCGGCTTTATTGCCAAAGCCCGTATCGTTATTGACTTTCGAAAAAGGATTTATTCTTTTGCCTAAACTCATGCTGATAATTATACCACAAAACTAAAATCTATTTTTTTCTCGGAGCAATATGTTTTTAATATAATTTTTTTATTACTTGGGCGTGCCGCCAAGCTGCCTGTCCGTTACAAAAACATTTTCAAATTCATCCGCTTGCCGTCGGGCTATGCAGGGCTACGCTTCGCTGCGGTACTTCGCTTCGCTGCGCACTGCTTCCGCCGCGGCGTGTGTCTGCACACGCTGCTCTGTCGCACCCTTACTATCCCTCACGCGCTCAACGCCCATGCAAAAGCATCGTTATCTTTCAGTGCTGCTTTCAAATACAAAAAACTTTACTTTTGCTTCAATCTAATATTCCAGTATGCGAAAATTTTTATTCATCATATCTGCATTCACTATGTTGCAAGCAAACGCACAGCAAAATCTTACACCGGAAAAATTATTACAATTAGGGCGTGTAAGCGCACTCGGAATTTCTAAAGACAATAAATTACTGATATACAAAGTATCCGTTCCGAATATTCAGGAGAATAAAATGGATTCAAAATTTTATTCCCTTCCGCTTGCAGGTGGCACAGCTGTTGAGGTTGATAACAAAGATGTATTGCTGAACAACAATAGAATTTCTCCCGATGGAAAATATATTTTGAGCAGCGAAGAAGTAAAGCTGAACAAAGTTTTAGGAAAAGATAAATACCAAGACCTTGATAAAACAAGCGGACAGGTTTATACTTCGCTCAATTATCGTCATTGGGACAAATGGTTCGATGGCAGTTTCAGTCATGTATTTTTTGCTCCTTACGCAAACGGACAAGCAGGCGATAAAAAAGACATTATGAAAGACGAGCCATACTTTTGTCCGCAACAACCCTTTGGCGGCGATGAAGATTTTATATGGTCGCCGGACAGTAAAAAAATAATTTATATTACCAAGAAAAAATTCGGAACCGATTATGCCGTAAGCACCAACACCGATATTTTTGAATACGATATTGAAACAGGCAATACAAAAAATCTTACGGAAGAAAATAAAGGTTATGATGTTGCGCCCGCATTTAACAAACAAGGTAAATTAGCCTGGCTTCAAATGAAAACCGACGGCTACGAATCAGATAAAAATGATTTGGTTGTTTTGACGAAAGGAACTACGGTAAACCTAACCGGATTCAATGATCAAATTCATATAGAATCATTTATTTGGGGAAACGATGATAAAACATTGTTCTTCGTAGCTCCGGTTGACGGCACTTTGCAAGTTTTTAGCGTGAATGATATTGGGCTAACCAAAATGTTGCCGCGCATTACACAAATATCCAAAGGCGATTTTGACATCAATTCAATCATAGCACAGATTGGTGATGATTTGATTGTTTCTAAAGAAAACATTTCGCGTGCAGCGGAAATTTATAAACTCAATATTAAAACAGGCGCTCTTACACAACTTACGCATGTAAATGATGAAGCGTATAAAAATATCGCACCTGTTAAATCTGAAAAAAAATACATTACAACCTCCGATAATCAAAAGATGCTCGAATGGATTGTTTATCCTCCAAACTTTGATGCAACAAAAAAATATCCTGTTTTATTGTATTGTCAGGGTGGCCCGCAATCGCCTACAACACAATTCTATTCTTATCGCTGGAATTTCCAGTTGATTGCTTCGCAAGGTTATATTATTGTTGTTCCTTCTCGTAGAGGCATGCCCGGCTTTGGAACCAAATGGAACGAAGACGTAAGCAAAGATTGGGGTGGCCATGTAATACAGGATTATCTTGATGCGATAGATAATATTTCAAAAGAATCATATATTGATACCTCTCGCAGAGGCTGTGTTGGCGCGAGTTTCGGTGGATATTCCGTATATGAATTAGCCGGCAAACATGAAGGAAGATTTAAAACTTTCATAGCGCACGACGGCATTTTCGATTTCAGAAGCATGTATGGAACTACAGATGAAATGTGGTTTGAAAACTGGGAAAAAGGCGGCAACTATTGGGATAAATCAAACAAAGCAGCGCAACATTCTTTTGAGCAATCGCCCAGTAATTTTGTAGATAAATGGAACACGCCGATCATGATTGTGCAAGGTGGTATTGATTATCGTGTGCCTGTGGAACAAGGGCAGCAAGCTTTTCAGGCAGCGCAATTAAAGGGAATAAAGAGTAAATTGCTATATTTCCCGGATGAGAATCATTGGGTTTTAAAACCTCAAAATGCATTGCTCTGGCAAAGAGAATTTTTTGGCTGGCTGAAAGAAACTTTGTAACATTGTTTAGTTAATAATTTGTCAATAAAATTAATATAAGGATAAAATAAGCCCTGAAATACATTTACATGAATTGGTATTTACTATGAAATACGCCAAGTCTTCATTTTTTTACGCTTTTATAAAGCTTATTTAACTGCGACCAAAACAATCCTGAAATTTGTGGGAATCATTATGTAATATTTTAAGAATAAAAATTAAACAAATGTTTGATTAATTTTTCTTTTAGGATTACTTTTGAAATTCTGATGGATTATAAATTTTATTATAGTGGCAGGATATATTTTTCATCTTGTTTACAAAAAAATAATAGTGTTATTCAATGCACATGAAGAAAATTATTTATTTGCTGATAGGCGTGCTTTTATTTGTTGGTAATACAAGAGCCCAACAAAATAATACGGAACTTCCCGATAGCGCTACGGCTGACGATTGTGTTCAGTATGCGCTAAAACATTATCCGGAAGTGCAACAGCAATATATCAATGAAAATATTACAAAAAGCCAGATTAAAACCAAATTGGCTGACTGGTACCCGCAAATTGATGCACAAGGAACTTTGCAGCATTATTTTAAATTGCCCACAACAATCATGAATACGACCGGGCAAGCATCGTTTGTGCAGACGGGCATCAGAAACAACACAGGAGTAAGCTTTGGGCTTACGCAGAATATTTTTAACCGCGATGCATTATTAGCCGTAAAAACAAAAGGAACCGTATTGCAGCAGGCGGAGCAAAATATTGCTTCCACCAAAATCGATGTTGTTGCAAACGTACGCAAAGCGTTTTACGATGTACTTCTTACCAGGCAACAAATCGGTGTGCTTAACGAAGATATTATACGCTTGCAAAAAAGTTTGAAAGATGCTAAAAGCAGGTATAATGCAGGTATTGTTGATAATACCGATTACAAAAGAGCCGTTATTTCCCTGAACAATTCAATCGCGCAAGTACATGCACAGCAGGCATTGCTTGTATCAAAATATGCCACGCTGAAACAATTGATGGGCTATCCGTCAAATAATGAATTACATATTCACATTGCCGATTCTTCATTCCTCGAGCGGGAAGCAATGTTTGATACATTAAGTACAGTGGATCCGAAAAGAAGAATTGAATACCGGCAATTGCAGACTGAACAGGAGTTGAACTTTGCTAATCTTAAATATCAGAAATGGAGTTTTATTCCTACGCTATCGGGAGTAGCTCAATATAATCTGGCATATATGAGCAACAAAAATTTTGGCGATATGTTCAAAAACGAATTTCCGAATTCTTTCGTAGGGCTACAGCTTGGCTTCCCCATTTTTCAGGGCGGAAAAAGAACAGAGAATATTCGCATAGCGGAAATGCAGATAGATTTAAACAAGCTCGACCGGGAAAATTTATCTAACGCAATTAATGCCGAATATGAAAATGCATTGGCTGTATATAAAGGAGATTTAGGTACTTACCTTACTTTAAAAGAAAATGTGGAACTGGCAAGACAAGTGTATCAAACTATTTCACTGCAATATCAGGCAAGCTATAAATCTTATCTTGATGTAACGAATGCAGAAACAGATTTGCGCGCCGCAGAAATCAATTATGCGAATGCCTTATATCAATTGATTATTGACAAGGTTGATATACAAAAATCCTTAGGGCTGCTCCAATATTAAACACAATTTATAACCATATATTTATGCTTAGAAATATAAATTATATCATCGGATTATCTGTAACTGTTTTTCTTGCAGCTTGCGGAAATAAAAAAGCACAAAACGCCGCAACGCAGGCTCCGCCTCCTACGCCGGTTGTAATAGATACTGTTCGCAGTTCTTCCAATGCAGTTTATTACGATGAATATCCTGCCACGGTAACGGCTTTGAAAGAAGTGACAATTACCTCACAGGTTACGGGATATGTTACCCAAATTCTTTTCCGCGACGGACAGTATGTAACGCAAGGACAAGAGCTGTATAAAATAGATCAGCAAGTGTACGATGCAAATGTGCAGAATGCAAAAGCAAATGTTGCATCGTTGGAAGCCAATCTTGTAAAAGCCCAGAAAGATGCCGAAAACTATCACAAACTTGATGCGCAGGATGCCATTGCAAAGCAACAGGTATATTACGCAGATGCAGCTTTAAATAGTGCGCAAAAGCAGGTTGATGCAGCAAAAGCACAAGTGCGCGCATTGGAAGCGAATTTGAAATTTACCAGGATTACCGCGCCTTTCAGCGGAACCATCGGCATATCTAATGTGCGTGTAGGAACCTCTGTTGTTGCAGGCCAAACGGTTTTAAATTCAATTTCTACCAATAACCCTATTGCGGCGGATTTTAATATTGACCAGTCGCAATTGTACCGATTTGAAAAATTGTCAACAGGAGCTAATCCAAATGACAGTACATTTTCTTTAGCCTTCGGGCCGGATGTTTATCCTTATTACGGAAAAATATATATTATTGACAGGGCAGTAGATCCGCAAACAGGAACCATAAAAATCAGGCTTACGTTTAATAATGAAAAAAACTTGCTTAAACCCGGCATGACAGGAACTGTACGTGTTATAAACAATTCAGGAGAAAATGCATTGCTGATACCTGCCACCAGCATAGTGGAGCAACTGGGAGAATTTAATGTATATGTTGTAGGCGACAGCAGCAAAGTAAAGCAGCAGCATATAGAACTTGGCCCAACCATCGGAAAATATATTATCGTAAAGCAAGGGCTGACAGAAGGCCAGCAAGTTGTGGTACAGGGACAACAAAATTTGCATGAAGGATCTGTAATTACTACTGATACTACTTCGTCAAAACAGCACTAAAAGGGATTTTTATTAATACCCGATGCTTGGGATTTTAGAAAAAAAATAATAAAAAGAATGATAGCAGATACTTTTATAAAACGTCCGGTTACTGCAATGGTTATTTCTATTGTGCTTGTATTGGTCGGGCTGATAGCTATATTTATTTTACCTATATCTCAATATCCAAACATTACGCCGCCAACTGTTTCGGTTACTGCAACCTATACAGGTGCAGATGCGCAAACGGTAGAGCAAACCACTACAACGCCTATGGAGGTGCAGATCAATGGTTCACCGGGAATGACGTATATGCAAAGTAGCAGCACAGGAAGCGGGCAAAGCAATATTACGGTATATTATGATTTAGGTACTAATATTGATATTGCTACATTGGATGTGCAGAACCGTGTAAGTATCGCAACGCCTACTTTACCGGATTATGTAAAAAGAATCGGTGTTACAGTTCGTAAAAGAAGCCCTGATATATTGATTGTATTGGCTGTATATTCCCCGAATGGCACACACAATTCCGAGTATATCGGAAATTTTACCAACATTTATCTGCACGATGAACTCATACGTGTACCGGGCGTTGGCGATGTAATTGTAAGAGGAGACCAGTTTAGTATGCGTGTATGGCTCGATCCTAATAAACTTTCTACTTTGGGACTGACGCCGGCAGATGTAAGTAATGCCATCAATGAACAGAATTTGCAAATTGCCGCGGGTTCATTAGGCGCCAATCCGCAACCGGCTACACAGGCGTTTGAATATACAGTATTAACGAATAGCAGATTAAATACAGTTGATCAATTTAAGAATATAATTGTCCGTACAAATCCTAAAGATGCAAGTATCATCAGATTAAGTGACGTGGCGAAAGTAGAACTGGCAAAGTTTGATTATACTGCAAATTCGCTTGTGAGCGGAAAACCATCTGCATTTTGTCTTATATATTTAGCACCGGGAGCAAACGCGTTGGAAACTTATAACGGCGTAATGACAAGATTGAATGAATTAAAGAAAACATTTTTTCCTGCAGATCTGGATTATGCTATTCCGAGAGAATCCGCTACGGTTATTACAGCCTCTATTCATGAAGTGGTTGAAACCTTTGTAGTTGCATTGATCCTGGTGGTATTGGTAGTATTTCTTTTTCTGCAAAATGTTCGCGCAACGATCATTCCGTTATTAGCCATTCCGGTTTCGCTGATAGGTACTTTTATATTTTTTATACCGCTTGGTTTTACGATTAATACACTTACATTATTCGCTTTTGTATTGGCAATAGGTATTGTTGTGGATGATGCTATCGTTGTGGTGGAAGCAGTAGAACATTATATGGAAACGGAAAAAATTCCACCTAAAGAAGCAACTCGTAAAGCCATGAGCGATATATCCGGGCCAGTAATTGCCATTGCGCTTATTCTTGCAGCGGTATTTGTTCCTGTAAGTTTTATACCCGGTATTTCGGGTAAATTATATCAGCAGTTTGCAATTACGATTGCCGTATCTGTATTAATATCTGCCTTTGTTGCGCTTTCTCTTACGCCTGCCTTGTGTACGCTTTTGTTAAAGCCGAAAAAAGAGAAAGAAAGCCATGATATATTCAGCAGATTTTTTAATGCATTTAACCGATGGTTCGGTAAACTTACCACAAGTTATACACACGCCGTATCTGTTTGGATAAGAAGAACGCCTTTGGTTATAGGAATGATGGTAGTATTGGTTGTTGCACTCTTTTTTCTTTTTAAAGCAAAGCCGACGGAATTTATTCCAAATGAAGATGTCGGAAGTTTTTACGTGCCGTATGTTTTGCCAGAAGCTTCATCCACCACGCGAAGCATAGATATGCTGAAACAAATTATGGACAGCGTACAATCTGTAAAAGGCGTGAATGTTGCCGGCGGCTTGGCGGGATTTAATGTGGCTGATAATGGTTCTATTAAAGTAAATACAGGTACAATGTTCGTGGCGCTTAAGCCCTTTGAAGAGCGTAGCGGATATGCAATGTCGCAGGATGCGATCCTTGCTCAGGTACAAAAAAAAGTGATGGGTATAAAAGGCGCCACAGTATTTGCGGTAGCGCCGCCTGCAATTAATGGTTTAGGAACTACTGCAGGTTTTAGTTTTGAATTACAGCAAAGAAGCAGCAACGATGATATCTTTAAATTTGAGCAAATAGCGCGCAAATTTATTGGCGAACTATCCAAAAGAAAAGAGATTGGAACAGTAAGAACATTCTTTAATCCGCATACACCGGCTTATCAGATGAATATCAACCGTGATAAAGCAAAACAATTAAATGTTTCAATTTCGGATGCATATACTGTGATGTCTTCTTTCTTGGGCAGCAGTTATGTAAATGATTTTAATTTATACGGAAGAAATTTTCACGTGGTAACGATGGCTGATAGTGCAGACAGGGCTTCTACTGATGATGTAAAAAAATTCTATGTACGTAATCAGTCCGGCGGAATGGTTCCTCTAAGTGCGTTGGTAGATAGCGTTCAATTAATAGAAAGCCCGTCAATCGTATCGCATTACAATGTATATAGAAATATAGAAATTACGGGAAGCTCCGCCACAGGTTATTCAAGCGGACAAGCGCTTCAAGCTTTGAAAGAAACAGCTGCAAAATTTTTACCGGCCGGATATGGATATGAATTTTCAGGCATGTCTTTACAGGAAGAAAAAGCAGGCTCGGCCACAATGTATATTTTTGCGGCGTCGATTATTTTTGTATTCTTATTTTTAGCTGCTTTGTACGAAAGCTGGAGTATTCCTTTCGCTGTATTGTTCGCAGTTCCGATAGGATTGTTTGGCGCCATATTAATACTTTCTGTTGTCAATCTTATTTTCCCTGCTACAATGATTCACGTTCTGACAAACAATATTTACGCGCAGATAGGTATGATCACGATTATAGGGCTTGCTGCTAAAAATGCCATTCTTATTGTAGAATTTGCCAATGAAGGCGTAATGCAGGGAATGGATGTAGCGCGCGCTACATTGCATGCTGTACAAATTCGTTTCCGTCCTATATTAATGACATCTTTGGCGTTTATCTTAGGTGTATTGCCGCTGGCTTTCGCTTCCGGCGCAGCTTCTGTATCGCGCCAAACAATCGGATGGACAGTACTCGGCGGTATGATTGCAGCAACATCTCTGGCTATATTTGTAGTGCCTGTTTGGTTTGTGCTGATAACGAATATTGCAAGAGGAAAACATAAAAAAGTAAAAGTCGATATTACGGATTAATATGAATTTTACCTCAGAATTATGATTGCTTAATTAAGTGAACAATAGTGCACTTTTATGTGCCATTGCGAGGAATGAAGCAATCTCTTATAATAATCATTTTTTTGTTGATAAAACAATACAATTACCCGGCAACTCTTAAATACATACGAAGGTTATTATTACATAGACGACCTTTGCAAAATGGAAAAAAAATTATTTTACGTAGGGTTTGCGCTTGTGGTTGCATGGATTCTCTCTTATATATTTATTACAACCAATAATTACATTCACTTACTGGGCATATCTGCTTTTTTAATCTTTGTACTAAGCGAAAGATACAGGTTCATTACAGAGAACTGATTAAGCTAAGTTAATTCAATAACTGTAATCTCTGGCAATATTCCTACACGCCCCGGATATCCGATAAAGCCGTAACCGCGATTAACGTACAAATATTGATTGTCAGTTTTATACAGCCCTGCCCATTGCTTATACATATATTGGATCGGGCTCCATTTGAAATGAGGCAATTCTACGCCGTATTGCATGCCGTGCGTGTGGCCGGCTAGCATTAAATCTATGCTCGGATATTCGGGGCGTACCTGCGCATCCCAATGGCTTGGATCATGGCTCATTAATATTTTGAAAGGAATGTTTTCTGTTCCTTTATAGGCAATGTCCAATTTGCCGTATTTTGGAAAGTTGCCTTTAGCACCCCAATTTTCAATCCCGATTAATGCAATCTTTTCATTATTCCGTTCGAAAATAATGTGCTCGTTCATTAATAATTTCCAGCCCATTTCGGCTTGTAAACTTTTCAGCTGTTCCAGGTTTGCAGCTTTCTCTTCGGTGGAATTCCAATCGGCGTAGTCGCCGTAGTCATGATTTCCAAGTGTACTGTACACGCCCATCGGCGCTTTCAGTTCGCGGAAAATATCTTTGTATTCATTCATTTCATCGGATCTGTTATTTACCAGATCGCCTGTGAATAATATTATATCAGGCTTTTCTTTAAGCGCCATTAGTATGCCATTATGTACGGCTTTTTTATCGTTAAAGCTTCCGCTGTGAATATCGCTCAACTGTAGCATTCGTAAGCCTTTGAACGATTTGGGCAGGTTGGGGAAATTTAATTTTATCTTTCTTACGCGGTAATTGTATTTGTTGGAAAAACCATATATAAATGTAGATAAAAATCCGCCGCCGATAATTATTCCTAACCATGTAAGAAATGCTGAGCGCGGAATAGAATTATCCGTAGGTGGCATTGTGGCCGCCTTTGCCGGTGTAATTCTTTTTACTGTCCAAAAGATGCCGCGTCGTATCTCATCAATCAGTAAAACAAGTACGGTAAGCAATTTCGCAATTAATATTCCTACAAGCATGCTGAAAATTATATAACGTGTTTTTTCAGGGAAATAATTTGCGGCAAATAAAAAAATGATGCACTTGAGCGAAACAATACAATGTATTCCAAGTATTATATTTCTAAATTTTGAAAAGCTGTTTTGGGTAAAATATTTCAACACGAAAAACAGATAAACATCTATCAGTAATATTAGAATTACCAATATTACTCTTATTCGGATCAGTCTGTGCATAACAGCATTTTAAAAAGAAAATATTTCAAATGTAGAAACTTAGTCGAACTTTTGATTTATTATTTGCACAATAAACTGTGAAACATCGCTGCGAAACCTCGTAATTTGCAATCGGGAAACTATTTTTGTTATTCAAATTTTTCTTAAAAAAAATCTCTGATTATGCAATTAACTTATTATGGACATGCAACATTTTCTGTTGTCATACAAGGGAAAACAATTTTGTTCGACCCGTTTTTTACAGGAAATCCTTCCATTGAAAATATCGACATCAATATCAATACGCTGAAACCTGATTTTATTTTCATCAGCCATGGGCATGGCGACCATATCGGCGATGCTGTTGCCATTGCAAAAAATTCAGGTGCTTTAGTGATTGCTGCGCCCGAAGTGGCGGGATGGCTTGGTAATCAAGGTGTTGAGAATTTACATCCCATTAATCATGGCAGTCCGATAGATTTTGATTTTGGAAAAGTAAGAGCCGTAAACGCTTTGCATTCATCAGGATTGCCGGACGGAAGTTACGGAGCTAATCCATTGGGTTTTGTATTCACTACCGGCGAAGGCAACTTTTATTATGCGGGCGATACAGGTCTGGCTATGGACATGCAGCTGATTCCTTATTGGACAAAGTTGGATTTCGCATTATTGCCCATAGGCGGAAATTTTACGATGGATTATGAAGATGCAGCCATTGCTTCGGATTTTATTAAATGTAATAATATCGTGGGCATTCACTACAATACTTTCGAATTTATAAAAATAAATACGCAAAAAGCAGAAGAATATTTCAAGAATAAAGGAAAGCATTTGCATTTGCCTTCTCCCGGCGAAACAATCGATATATAACAAAGCTGTTGCAAAGTATGGTTTCTTGTAGCAATTGTGGAAAACTTCGTTTGCTACAAAGCCGAAAGCATTTCTATTGTGGATTTTTACTTTTACTTTTGAGGTTTGAAAATGTATCTTTGAGCGAATTAAAAAAAATATGGCGAGAATTATAGGTGTTGCAAATCAGAAAGGCGGCGTAGGTAAAACTACTACGGCTATTAATCTTGCAGCAAGTTTTGCGGTAATGGAATACAAAACATTGTTGATAGATGCAGATCCTCAGGCAAACAGCACTACCGGCATAGGATTCGATTTGCACAATATTACGGCCAGTTTATATGATTGCATGGTCAATAATGCCCAGGCACAGGATGTAATTTTAAAAAGCGATGTTCCTTATCTTGATTTAATTCCTTCACACATAGATTTGGTAGGAGCGGAGATAGAGATGATCAATTCTCCCAACAGGGAAAATGTATTGAAAAATATTCTGTCATCTGTTCGTGAATTGTATGATTTTATTATTATAGATTGTTCGCCTTCTTTGGGATTGATCACGGTTAATTCTTTAGTAGCTGCCGATAGTGTTGTAGTTCCGGTTCAATGCGAATTTTTTGCGTTGGAAGGTTTGGGAAAATTATTGAATACTATTAAAATAGTTCAGAATAGATTAAATCCCGAATTGGAAATAGAAGGTATTTTGATGACGATGTACGACGGGCGTTTGCGTTTAAGCAATCAGGTTGTAAGTGAAGTAAGAAGGCATTTTGAGAATCTTGTTTTTGAGACTATCATTCATCGGAATACAAGGCTAAGCGAAGCGCCAAGTTTCGGAAAACCTGTTGTGCTGTATGATGCGGAAAGCAAAGGCGCAATCAATTATCTTAATCTTGCAAAAGAAGTGCTGCAAAAAAACAATTTGCTGAAAAGCGAGAACAAGAAAAAAGCAGTACAATAAATAATCATTAGTATAAAAATAAGTTTCATTAACAGAGAATGGCAACTTCCAAAGAACCGCAAAAAACAATTAAACAAGGCAAAGAAGCATTAGGCAAAGGCATTCGTTCTCTGCTGCAAAATATTGATTCGGATTTAAAAACTACATCGGGCAATTTAAACCCGAAAGTTGTGGAAGAAGCTACTTCGGTTATCAGGGTTCCATTATCATCGATAGAAGTAAACCCGCGAAATCCTAGAAATGATTTTGATCAAAAAGCGCTGGATGAACTTGCAGATTCCATTAAGCTGCATGATATCATTCAGCCGCTTACCGTAAGTAAAACAAAGGATAATAAATACAGGCTGATTGCCGGTGAACGCCGCTTTCGCGCTGCAAAGCTTGCCGGATTGAAAGATGTGCCGGTATATATTCGCCATGCAAATGATTCCGAATTACTGGAATTGGCTTTGCTGGAAAATTTGCAGCGTGAAGATTTGAATGCCATCGAGATAGGATTAAGCTATCAGCGCATGATGGATGAGTTGAGCTATACGCAAGAGCAGGTTGCCGAAAGAATGGGCAAAGAGCGTAGTACGGTTGCGAATTATATCCGTTTGCTGAAGTTGCCGCCGGATGTGCAATTAGCTGTACGTTATGGTACATTAAGCATGGGCCATGCTCGTGCATTGATCAGCCTCGAAACGGTAGATAAGCAGCTTTTTGCTTATAAAGAAATTCAGGCTAAAGGATTAAGCGTAAGGCAAACAGAAGCTTTGGTACGCGATATTAACAATGCTTCCTCTACAAATAAATCCAATAAACTTCCGGCTAATAATTTACCTCCGGCATACAAAAAAATCGAAGATAAATTAGCTTCCCATTTCGGAACAAAAGTAAAATTGGCTCACAATAAAAAAGGAAACGGAAGCATTACTTTCGAATACTATTCCTTGCAGGAACTTAACAAACTCTTGGATACGATGAGTGTTCATGTGAGTTAATTTTATCGAATGCATTACAAAGCAATTTCTATTCTTTTATTTTTCAGTTTATTTGTTTGCGGCAATACTTTATTTGCCCAGCAGAAAGATTCGTTGCGTGATGTTTTGAAAAAAACCTCTCTCTTCCCCGATAAAAATAAGAAAGACAGCGTTCATATTCTCCAAGATTCTTTCTCAAAAAAGCAAATCGTAACTGAGGTAGATACAATTGCACAAAACGCCAAAAAACCTAAAAGAGATACTTTCTTTCTTTTTAAAAAACAACATACGCCAAAGGGTGCAACATTGCGTTCGCTCATTTTGCCCGGCTGGGGACAAGCTTATAATCATGAATACTGGAAAGTTCCTTTGGCTGTGGCTGCAGTCGGCATTCCGTTATATTTATACTTTGATAATACCGCTGAATATCATCATGCGCAGGCAGCTTATCACGCGGTGTACTTATCTTTACCCTCTGGACAATATGCTGGTGCAACAGGTGAGGGCCCGGACTTTTCGCACATCGAAAAAAAGTTTGTGGATGTGTATAACCAATACCAATCGTACTATCCCGGAGACGATGGCAAGTTACGTTTCCTTTCCTCAATTCAATCTTATCGAAATAGCTTTCGCCAATATAGGGATTATTCCATTCTATTTACAGTATTATTATGGGGACTTCAGGTTGCAGATGCTACTGTTTTCGGGCATTTGAGAGAATTTGATGTAAGCCCGGATATTAGTATGAAAGTAAGCCCGGCTTATTTTCAATATACAAAAGTTCCCGGTGTTACATTGACTTTTAATTGGAAAAGTGGTAAATAGCAGCCATTGATTTTAAATTTTACTTTTGATTTTTAACTTATTAAAATGAAAATTGCACTTATCGGTTACGGAAAAATGGGTAAAGCCATTGAAGAAATTGCTTTAGCTAAAGGCTATATGATTGTATTGAAAATTTCTTCCAAAAATGTAGATGAATTTACCAAAGAAAATATTGCAAAGGCAGATGTAGCTATCGAATTTACCAATCCTCAAAATGCGCCGGATAATATTTGTAAATGTATTGAAGCCGGCGTGCCGGTTGTTTCAGGTTCTACAGGATGGTTAAAAGACTGGGACAATGTTGCCGCATATATAGAAAGCAAAAACGGTTCTTTTTTATACGGCAGCAATTTCAGTATCGGAGTTAATCTTTTTTTTGAACTGAATAAATTTCTTGCCCGGTTGATGTCTCCTTATTCGGATTATAATGTTTCTCTGGAAGAAATTCATCATACACAAAAGAAAGACTCGCCGAGCGGAACTGCGATAACGCTTGCCGAACAAATATTGCATGAGTTAAAGACGAAAAAAACATGGGTAAATCAACCAAGCGATAACAAAGAAGATATGGTTATTATTTCTAAGAGAGAAGATCCTGCGCCCGGAACACATACTGTTAAATATACTTCTGATATTGATGATATAGAAATTACACACACTGCGCACAATCGCAAAGGATTTGCAAGCGGCGTAGTACTTGCAGCAGAATTTCTTTTAGGGAAAAAAGGAATTTATACAATGAAAGATGTTTTAGTTAGTTAGTTAGTTAGTTAGTTAGTAGTTAGTTAGTTAGTGAATGATTGCGTAATGCGTACAAACCAAAAAATAAATGTAAATGAAAATATTTTGCTGAAACAAATCAATGTTTCAGATGCAAAAGATATTTTTAATTTAATAGATAGTCAAAGAAGTTATTTAAGAAAATGGCTCCCGTTTATTGACGGTACAAAGCAAATAAAGGATACGGAGGATTACATTTATACTGTTGAAAAAGAAACACTGAACAATAAAGAATTGGTATTTGTTATTTTTTATAAAAATAAATTGGCAGGAACAATAGGAATGAAAAGAGCTGATTGGGTAACAAGAACTACCGAAATCGGCTATTGGCTGTCAGAAGATTTTCAAAAGAAAGGAATTATTACACAATCTGTAAAAGCCTTGATGCGATTTGCTTTTGATGAGTTAAAATTAAATACTGTAATTATAAAATGTGGCGTAGGCAATCTGCCAAGTAAAAATATTCCGATGAGGCTCAAATTTAATTTTATTGGAATTGAGAAGAAAACAGAACTTTCTTCAGATGGAGAATACATAGATTTGGAAGTGTATAGTTTTTCAAAAAAAATTAATTCATAACTCATAATTCATAATTAAAAGAATGCTTTCTACAGAACTTATACAACAATTCAAAACAATCGTAAACGAGAAATATGTTTTCGCTGATGAAGAAACTTTGCAAATTTATTCTCACGACGAAACCGAAAAACTTTCCTATCTGCCTTCGGTGGTTCTTAAACCAAGAACTGCAGAGGAAATAAGCGCGATTTTAAAATTGTGCAACGAACACAAAATTCCCGTTACTCCTCGCGGTGCGGGCACAGGTTTGAGTGGCGGTGCATTGCCCGATTTGGGCGGTGTAGTTTTATCTACCGAAAGAATGAATCAGATTATTGAAATTGATGAAAGAAATTTACAAGTTATCACCGAGCCAGGCGTAATTACGGAAGAATTGCAAAATGCGGTCAAAGAAAAAAATCTTTTTTATCCGCCCGATCCGCAAAGCAAAGGCTCTTGCTTTATCGGAGGAAATATTGCTGAAAACAGCGGCGGCCCTAAAGCGGTAAAATATGGAACCGTAAAAGATTATGTATTGAATTTAGAAGTTGTTTTACCGACAGGCGAAATTATCTGGACAGGAGTGAATGTTATCAAAAACGCTACCGGTTACAATCTTACACAATTGATTGTGGGCAGCGAAGGCACGTTGGGTATCGTTACAAAAATTGTTTTAAGATTAATTCCATTGCCTAAATATGATTTGCTGATGCTTGTCCCTTTTCGTTCTGTAGAAAAAGCGGGAGAAGCAGTAAGCGCTATATTCCGTGCGGGCTTTACGCCGAGCGCACTGGAATTGGTTGAAATAAATGCATTGAAAATTACAAGCGATTATGTTGAAAATAAATCTATTCCAGTTCATGATGGAATAGCCGCGCATCTGATCATTGAAACAGACGGAAACAATCAGGATGTGCTGATGCAAGAGATGGAAGCGATTGCAACATTATTGGAAGGGTACGATACAGAAGAGATTTTCTTTGCGGAAGATGCACAGCAAAAGGAAGAGCTTTGGAAGCTGCGCCGCAAAACGGCAGAAGCTGTAAAATTGAAAGGTTATACAATCGAAGAAGACACTGTTGTTCCCCGCGCAGAATTGCCGGCTTTGATAAATGGCGTTAAAGCATTGGGCATACAACATAATTTTGATGTGGTTTGCTATGGACATGCCGGCGATGGAAACCTGCATATTCGCATACATAAAGAAGGCGTTCCCAATAGCTACGGAAATGCAGAAATGACAAGCATCTTAGCTGAATTATTTAAGCTGGTAAAAACGCTCCGCGGTACAATCAGTGCGGAACACGGCATCGGTTTGATTCAAAAAACGTACATGCCAATCATGTTCAATGATATGCAATTGAACTTAATGCGCGGCATCAAAAAAGTATTCGATCCGAATAATATTTTAAACGCAGGAAAAGTATTTGATATGGCTTAGCATATTGATGTTTTCAATAAACGAATAAAATTGCCGTGCATGCGGCAATTTTTATTTTGTATAGTGAACATCTTAAAAATTATATTTGTTCTTCAAATAAAAAACATGTCTGCTTCATTATTATTGATCATTGTAGTAATATATTTTACGTTATTGCTTTTTGTTTCCTGGCGCACCGGAAGAAACAGTAACAATGAATCTTTCTTCATTGGCAACCACCGCAGCAATTGGATGCTGGTGGCTTTCGGAATGATTGGTACTTCGCTTAGCGGAGTAACTTTTGTCAGTGTTCCCGGCGCAGTAAGCAAAGATGCTTTTGGTTATTTACAAATTACTTTAGGTTATATGATTGGTTATATAACCATTGCTTATATATTGCTTCCGTTGTATTACCGGCTGAAGCTTACTTCTATTTACGGCTATCTGCAAACGCGTATGGGCATGTACTCATATAAAACAGGCGCATTATTTTTCATTATATCAAGATGGTTCGGCGCTACTGCAAGGCTATACCTTGTAGTGAATATTTTGCAGGTTAATTTATTAAACAGTTTTCATGTTCCGTTCTGGCTTACTACACTGATTATTCTCGCCATGATTATTTTATATACCTATGAAGGCGGAGTAAAAACAATTGTATGGACAGATACTTTGCAAACAAGCTGTATGCTCATCGGATTGATTGTTTGCAGTATGTATATCATGCATCATCTTGGATTAAATATTAGCGAAAGTGTGGAAGCTATGCGCGCAAAAGGATTTACTAAAATATTCAACACCAATATTGATGAGAAAAATTTCTTTGTAAAACAAATTCTCGCGGGCGCTTTCATTACGATTACTATGACAGGCATAGACCAGGAAATGATGCAGAAAAGTATTTCAGTAACAAGCCTGAAAGACTCGCAGAAAAATATGGTATCGCTGGCATTTATTATGCTGATTGTTATCGGTATGTTTCTGTTTTTAGGCGGCTTATTGCATTTATATGGCGCCCGGGAAAATGTAGCCGCAACAGGCGATCAGTTATTTCCTACAATTGCTTTACAGCACATGCCTGCCGCGCTTTCCATCGTTTTTATTATTGCATTGATCTCCGCATTATTTCCCAGTGCAGACGGCGCAATGACTGCTTTAACTTCATCCATTTGTATTGATATTCTGGGGATGAAAAGGAGAGAGGACTGGCTGGAGGAAAAGCAAAAATCTATCCGAAAAAAAATACATCTTTGGGTAGCTGTAAGTTTTTTGATATTGGTGTTGGTATTCAAAATTATCAACAACAACAGTATGATTGGGATTATCCTGAAATTGGCCGGTTATACTTACGGGCCGCTGCTCGGTTTGTTTGCATTTGGTATTTTTAGTAAACGAAAAATAAAAGATAAGTTAGTCCCATATGTTTGCTTTGCTGCGCCAATTGTATGTTACATTCTCGACACTTATCAGGGGAAAATATTCGGAGAATTTCAGATAGGTTTGGAGCTGATTGCCATTAATGGTTTGCTGACCTGGCTGGGTTTGTGGGTGATTTCGAAGAAAGAATAATTTTTCAATTTTGTTGAAATGATATTTTTTGGGTTCGTGAAGACACGAACCAAGGCAATAGGTATACATCCATTAAATTTTTTTTGTTGAAATGATATTTTTTTTGTTCGTAAGGACACGTACCGAGGCGGTAGAATTTTGCATACACAACCAATGATTATATCTGTCTAGTTCCATCTGACAATTAAAAAATATTAAAATAAGAACAGACGAAACGAGTTTGATAAATTTTATTTACCTATCTATTTGTGCTTCGTATGTGATATAAGTGAGAAGGAAACTATTGACAATAATTTTTCCGTAACTTATGTTGATAATCCAGTTTTTAGAAATATCTACTTTCAACATCAGGGTGTATTTAGGAATATTTCGATATTTAATGTCATTTTTGATAATAATAATATTTTAATAAAAGGATATTTTATTAATAAGAAATAAAAACAGTCAATACACAAATAAACAATATATTACTATAAAATAAATAAAAAGGAATATATATTAGATCCAATTCACTTTCAGAAAGTTGCTAGAACTTAACAGAATTAAATAATGCAAGAAATACATTTAAAGAACATGTTTATGCGGCATTACTATTAGGCACTCACATGAGATTACGGAAAATGGTAATTTTATAGAAGCCTTGTTTCATTAATCCATACTATGAGCCACTAAAGTTTATCACATAATTAAATTTCTCTATCGGAATTATGACACTCATATTTTAACCGACCGGGAACTCCGAAAGGTGTTGAAATGATTTGTGGGGTTCGTGAAAACACGAACCAATGCGGTAAAATTATATTTTGCATAACAAGAGATTCCCGCTTTCGCGGGAATGACGGCGGAGATGTTACAATACAATTTGAATGTCTTATGCCTTGTTTCGTGTCCGCACGAATCAATAAATCTTACTCCTTATTCGCACTAAAAATATTTTTAACCGAACTAATTATAAATAATACGGCGATAAGCAAAACAAACGCTCTGCATATTAATTTGAAATTGACATGAGAAATGTTCATGTCTTTTGCCATAAGATAAATTAAGGAAAATGCTACTAATATTCGTGCGAGATTGTATATCAATTTTTTGTTCATATCGCGGTTAAGATTATTTATAATAATTTTTCAATTTTGTTGAAATGATATTTGTTGGGTTCGTAAAGACACGAACCAAGGCGTTGGCGATAGACGATCCCTTTGATTTAATACGATTAAAATCGACATATCCCCCAATTTATTTTATATTTTATTGTTTTGTAAAAACACGAACTGTGATGTAAATATTGTGAGTTGTGCAGTTGTAGTTCATTGTGCCGTTGCGCGACAAACAAACTGTGCATAACTTGCAATGCCTTTTCAAACTTATTAACCTTAATAGATTTACATAAAAAGTTTTCTATTTTAGTATTTGGTTTTTGCAGTTGCGGCAGCGCGTGAGCTACATGCAGGGTGTGCGACAGCGCAGTACACAGTGGCGTGTGCAGACACACGGCACGGCGTACCGAGCGAATAGCGAGCCCGGAATACAGCGACCCGAGCGGTGCGTTAGAGTAGGTTTTCATTCGCGGAACGCAGCGAGGGGCACGCCCGAAAAAAAGAAAAATTATTTTGTGGAATTGATCAATCCATTAGTTGAACAATATGCGGCGGCACATACTTCGCCTGAAGATGATTTGCTACTGCAGATTAACCGCGAAACATACGCTTCGCATGCGCATGCTACTATGCTGAGCGGCCATGTGCAGGGAAGAGCGTTGGCGATGTTCAGCAGAATGCTTTGTCCGAAATATGTGTTGGAAATAGGGACTTTTACGGGTTACAGCGCTTTGTGCCTGGCAGAAGGATTGCAAGAGGACGGAGAATTGCATACGATAGAATTGCGCGAAGAGGACACGGCGCTTTCGCAAAATAATTTTGACAAAAGTATTTATAAAAATAAAATACATTTACACAACGGTAATGCTTTGGAGATAATACCAGCGCTGCAATACAATTGGGATTTGGTTTTTATTGATGCCGATAAAGTGAATTATATTAATTATTACGAAGCCGTGCTGCCACAGTTAAGCGAGAGCGGATTGATCATTGCGGATAATGTATTGTTTCACGGGCAAGTATTGGACAATATGCTTAACAAAAAAAATCCTGCCGCCATCCGCGCCTTCAACGATCATGTGGCAAAAGACGAAAGAGTGGAGCAAGTGCTGCTTACGGTACGTGACGGATTGTTATTAATCAAAAAGAAAAAAAATGCGTAAACTTATTCTCTTGCTGCTGCCCGGAATGCTGACTGCGCAAGCCTTTGCGCAAACTTCTAAAGTGATGGATTATATATCCAGATATAAAAATATTGCGATGTCCGAAATGTTGCGTACAGGCGTGCCTGCAGCAATCACATTGGCGCAAGGTATTTTGGAATCGGGCTGCGGACAAAGCGAACTGGCGCGTGAGTCGAATAATCATTTCGGTATAAAATGTAAAACAGAATGGAGAGGGCCGAAAACATATCATGATGATGACAGCAGGCAGGAATGCTTTCGTGTATATCAATCTCCGGAAGATTCTTACCGCGATCATTCGGACTTTCTGAAAAACAGGCCCTATTATACCAATTTATTTTCTTTGAATCCGCTCGATTACAGCGCCTGGGCTTACGGATTGAAGAAAGATGGATATGCGACGGAAAGAGATTATCCGACAAATTTGATACGGATTATTGAAACATACCATTTAGAGGATTATTCCGAATTGGCTTTGAACGGAAAATATAAAGATGCATCTTCGGAAAACTATGCATTAAATAATAAATTGGATGAGGCCGATATGAACGCTTCTGCTTCTGTAAAATCTTCCGATGTGAATATTCCTGTACGTACTATTGCAGAAACACCGAAAATGCGTGTGGCACAAACGATGGTTGCGTTGCCTGCTTATCCTGCTTCGCCGTTTTTTATTAATAATACAAAAGTGGTTTATGCTCCGAAAGGAGCGTCATTACTGGCTTTAGCTTCGAAGTATAAAGTTGATTACAATAAGCTGCTGAAGTTGAATGATATGAAAGATGTAAATATTTTACCTGAAGCAAAGATTGTGTACCTGCAAAAAAAATCTGACAAGGGAGATAAAAAATTTTATATAGCCTCCTATGGAGAAACGCTGAAAGATGTATCTGACAAAGAAGCTGTAGAACTCAAGAAACTGGTGGAATATAATCACATTGCTCCCCACGAAAAATTAGAAGAAGGGCAGAAAGTGATATTGAGAAAAGATAATGCAAGTATTGCATGGATACAAAATGAGGAATAATTTATTTTAATTCCGTATTCATTATTACAACAAAAGCATCTGCACAATAATAAGCGTGCAGATGCTTTTGAATAAAGGCTTGATTGAGAGAATTACGCAAATAAATCTTCGTCGTTATGACGATAGTAAATTTTATTTTCCATAAACTCTTCCGTAGCAAGAATAGCCGGATTTGGCATTCTTTCGTATGCTTTGGAGATTTCTATTTGCTCTTTGTTTTCATGAATTTCTTCAAGGCTGTCGGTATGGCTTGCAAATTCGTCTAACTTACTGTGCAATTCTTCCCGGATGGCAATATTAATTTGATTCGCTCTCTTTGCAATGATTGCAATAGATTCATATAAATTGCCCGTTTTTGCTTTGATAGCTACCAAACTTCTTGTTTCTACAACATTCGGAATATGGGAACTAACTTGCCTTCTTAATTTGCTCATTTTGTAACTTAGTTTTTATAATATTTAATTTTGTTAATTCGTTTTGTGCACTTTTTCTCAATACCTCTACTTTTGGTAAAAACTTACTTTTCGGATATTGCGCTGAAAAATTATCACATTCATCCACAGCGGTTTGATACCTGTCTATTTGTAAATACTCAATACTGTTGGATGCATATTTAAAACTTGACAAAACCGTTTTATACATATATTCTTCCGATCTTTCGGAATTAGGATAATCGCTCATTAACAAATCAAAATATATGTGTGCAGATTTGAAATATCCTAAATCATAATACAATTGTGCAGCTAAATATTCTTTTTCTTCCAGCTTTTTATTACATTCTTCAATTAAATTTTTAGCCTCTGCTGCATGAGGGTCATTCGGATATGTATTTAAAAATACCTGCAATGTGGAAATAGCTTTTTGCGTAGATGTCTGATCCAATTCCACTTTTGGTGAATTTTTGAATAAACAATATCCTTCCATATATGCCATTTCCGGCACCTTGTCGCTGTTCGGGAAATTATCTGTAAATGTCTGGAAAGCCAATCCTGCCGCTTCGTAATCTTTTAAATAAAATGCACAATAGGCATAGCGATAATACGCTTCTTCTGCTTCCGGCTTTCCGCGCAAATAAGAGGTCATAAGTCCCTGATACAATTCCTGCGAATGCGCGTATCTCTTTTCTTTATAGTATTCATCGGCCATTTTTAATTTATATTCATTATTAGTGCTTTTCAAAACTTTTGAATATTTTGTAGCACAGGATGAAAAAACGAATACAAATAATATTGATAAAAGCCGGTAATCTCTATTCATAAAGACTGCAAAATTACGTTTATTCGGCAATATATACACTAAAATTTTTTGAGATATTTACCGATAGTTAATTAAAAATTAAAATAATTATATCTTACACATATATGCACAAGCTGTAATGTTAATGATATATTTATTCTTTAAACATATTATTTATTTGATAGTCTTTCATATAGTTTTACAAATTACATAATTTTGCACCCTTAAAAAATTTGAATCCATCAACTTGGGATTTTCCAAAGAAAAATGATGACTAAATAATCATTAGATTTTATTTAAAACAAAAAAGAAAAAAATGAAAAAATTTATTTCAGTTGTGATGATGTTTTTTGCCGCAGGTACAATTTTAGCGCAAAGCGATGCTAAATCCATATTAAACAAGGTCAATAATAATTTACAAAGTATTAAAGGTGCCACTGCCAATTTTAATTATTCAACAAAAGACAGAAATAATAAAAATCTGGGAAACATAACAGGAAAAATTGCTATAAAAGGCAGCAAATATTTTATCCAGCAAGGCAGTACACAGATTTATTCCAACGGTCGGAAAATATGGAACTTCAATGGTTCCGATGAGGTAAACGTAAGCGATATTGATAATTCCGGTTCTACTTTAAGCCCGCAGAAAATTTTGTCCGGTGATTTTATCAATAAAGATTTTACGAGCAAACTTATTTCCAACAACGGATCGCTTGCTGTAATTGAATTAACGCCTACAGACAATCGTAAAAACTTTTCGAAAGTGAATGTAACTGTGAATAAAACAAGAAATCTGATAACAAAAGCAATCATATTTGAAAAAGGCGGCAATACGGTTACTTTTAATTTAAGCGATATTAATACGAATGTAACTTTAGCAGACAGCAAATTTGCATTCGATCCTAAAGCGCATCCCGGCGTTGAAGTAATTGATTAAGTTTGGTAAATGATTGGTTATTCGAATCTGCTTGTGTTTCATAAGCAGATTTTTTATTTTTATAAATAAATATATGTCAAATAATACGACACGTTTCAGCAACCGGGTAGATAATTACGTAAAATACCGGCCTGATTATCCGAAAGAAATTATTTCTTTTTTGCAGGAAAAATATTTGCTGGCTTCTGATAAAACGATTGCTGACATCGGTTCCGGAACGGGTATATCAAGTAAATTATTTTTGGATAATTATTATACAGTTACAGGAGTAGAGCCCAATAAAGAAATGCGTGATAAATCGGAAGAATTACTGAAATCTTATCCGTTATTTTCCACCAAAAATGGCACAGCGGAAAATACTACTTTGCCAAATAATTCTGTCGATGCAATCCTTGTAGGACAAGCATTTCACTGGTTTGACCGTGAGAAATGCAAACCTGAATTTGAAAGAATTTTAAAACCAAAAGGCTTGTTGGTGCTGATTTGGAACGAAAGATTAACCGATTCGGAATTTGAAAAAGAATATGATAAGCTGATTATTAAACATGCGATTGATTATGTTTCGGTAGATCACAGAAATATCCATGATACCGACATTCATACTTTTTGTAGCCCGAATTCTATTGAAAAAAAGATTTTTCCTAATCAACAAATTTTTGATTTTGAAGGTTTGAAAGGCAGGTTGCTTTCTTCGTCTTATATGCCTACGGAAGAGCAAGATGGCTTTTGGGAAATGATAATAGATTTGGAAATTTTATACGATAAATATCAAAGCAATCACCGAATCATTATTTCTTACGAAACAAAAGTATATGTGTCGATATTTTAAATTATTTTGTATTGCTAAAAAATAATTTCGGTCGCCCAAAATTTATTATATTTGTATTTGTATAATACAGTTTATATTACTAAAATAGTCTGTTATGATAAATTGTTTTTGACTCGCGCGTCACCCTGAACTTGTTTCAGGGTCTTGTGCCAAGAGATGCCGAACTAAATTCGGCATGACGCGATACCAATATTACAGAATATCTATGTTTTATAAATAGTATAAAATAATAATGAGGCATACATGACTGAAACAAAGAAACAACAATTTCGCTCTCTTGATAATGTACATCAAAGCGTAGATACAACAACAGGAGCGAAGGGCTTTAAAAAAATACTTGCTTTTCTCGGGCCTGCATATTTGGTAAGCGTAGGATATATGGATCCGGGAAACTGGGCTACGGATTTACAGGGCGGCGCACAATTTGGCTATAAGCTTATTTGGATTTTGTTAATGAGTAATTTAATTGCTTTGCTGTTACAAAACATGAGCGCTCGTTTAGGTACTGTAAGAGAGCAGGATCTGGCGCAGGCAAATCATTACACTTATCCGCGGTATATCAATTTCTTTCAGTACATATTAGCGGAATTGGCTATTGCGGCATGCGATTTAGCCGAAGTTTTGGGCATGGCAATCGGGCTTCATTTATTAATAGGGTTACCGTTGGTCTGGGGCGTTTGCATTACAGTTTTGGATACGTTTTTATTATTTTTCCTGCAAAGGCTTGGCATGCGCAAAATGGAAATATTCATCATCGGACTGATAAGCATTACCGGCATTTCTTTTCTGATAGAATTAATTATTGCAAAGCCAAATGCTGCCGAGATTTTTACAGGCTTTATTCCTTCCCGCTTAAACTCGAAAGAATTATACATTGCCATAGGCATTATTGGCGCTACCGTAATGCCGCACAATTTGTATTTACATTCCGCACTCGTACAAACAAGAAAAATAAAACGTACCCACAATGGCATAAAGAAAGCATTGAAGTACAATACGATTGACAGTGCCATTGCTTTGAACATTGCATTTCTTGTGAATGCCGCAATACTTATTTTAGCGGCTACCGTATTTTTTAAATCAGGAAATACAGGTGTTGCCAAAATTGAAGATGCTTATCAGATGCTGGCTCCTTTATTGGGTTCCAAACTTGCACCCACGCTTTTTGCGATTGCATTGATTGCCGCCGGTCAAAGTTCTACGGTTACAGGCACGCTTGCAGGGCAAATCGTTATGGAAGGTTATTTGCAGTTGCGCATCAATCCTATGCTGAGAAGATTGCTTACAAGGCTTCTGGCTATTATTCCCGCACTGGTTGTTATTCTTATTTATGGCGATAAAGAAATAGACCAATTAATTGTATTAAGCCAGGTAATATTGAGTGTTCAATTAGGTTTTGCTATTATTCCGTTGATACATTTTGTAAGCGACAGAAGTAAAATGGGAAAATTTGTAATTCCTTTAAGAACCAAAATTGCCGCATGGCTTGTTGCCGTCGTATTGATTTATTTAAACATAAAATTAGTGTTTGATGAGCTAACTGATCTGTTCGCATCCAACGTAAATATATTTTGGAAATGCATTGCAGTATTGGTTGCAATCGGGCTTCTTGTGTTACTGATTACAACTTTTGCCTATCCTTTGAAGAAAAAAAAACCAGAGCATACCCAGACAATGCCGGTTGGTTACAATAAATAAAAAAGCTACAAGCCTCATAAGCCGGATTCTGTTTTTATGCCATCATTTATCTGCCTGCAACATTACTGTTGCAATGTAGCTGCCTACCCTGTTGTGTAACTTATGTTTCGGACGAGCAATCCTCAAACACAACTATATGTGGCATTGCGGCGTTCAAGGCTTACCCGCAAATAGCATTACTGCCATTTGCCGTGCGCTCTTACCACACGTTTTCACCCTTACTTTACATAATAAAGCGGTTATTTTCTGTGGCGCTTTCTGTTTTCAAAATGAAATTGAAACCCGGTTATTCGCCGGTAAACTGCTCTGTGCCGTCCGGACTTTCCTCTGCTTTGCAGCAGCGATGGCCCGGGCTTGTAGCGAATACAAAGATATAATTATGTTGGCGAAGAATTTTATTCAAAAGAAGCATTGGATGCTTTTTCTTTATTTTTACGGAAACGTATTTGTACAGCGGTTTGGTCTGCCTCACTGATGTTCGTATATTTTTTCAGCAAAGAAACGAAATACGCCACTTCTTTTTCTTCTGCCGGACAACCGATATTTTGCAGTTTTCCGGAATTATCCGGATCATATTTGGAATTTGCCAGCAAATTTCCGTTCTCATCCAGTATCAGCCAGAAAGGAATGCCGTCTTGCTCTTCGCCGCCATATTTGGCATACAAATCTTTTCCCCCAGAATTTTCTTCCGATACTTTTTCCTTAGTTTCAAACACATCAATATGGCTGATGACGAAATTTTTGTTGAAATAATTTTTACAAGAAACATCATTTAGGCAAGCATCCATTTTCTTGCACCAACCACACCACGAAGCGTGAAACATTATCAACACTTTTTTGTGTTCTTGCTTAGCCTGCGATAAAGCGCTGTTTACAATCTCATCTGCTGTTTCCGGCGTGGATTGTGCATTTGCTGTGGCAAAAGCATAGAATAGAATAATCAGAGAGAGGATAATTTTTTTCATTTTCTTTTTATAATAGGCAAAATTATGCTTTCAGGCAATTCCAAATTGCTTTTTTTATTTTTCATTGGACGGAAGATATGCTTGCAAAGCAAACAACAAATCTAAGGAACTAATTTTTCGTCAGGATTTCTTTGGCACTTTATCGCCTTCTTTTCTTGCCTCAGACAATCCTATTGCCACTGCTTGTTTTTGACTGGTTACTTTTTTATTGCTTGTTCCGCTTTTTAATTTTCCTTCTTTCATTTCATGCACCGCTTTTTTACTTTTTCCTGGGCGGCTTTAGAATACTTTGCCATGATTGATTTTTTTTAGTTAAATTATATACATCAATACACATGCCATTTAGCTAAAAAAACAAGATACTTCTTAAGTCCTAATAAGGTAAATTCCGAATTGTAAAGATGTGTAAATAATAAATAATAATTTTGCTGGCAAATTTTTGCAGGAAACAAAATTTTCCCAAAATATAAAATACACCAATGGCATATAAAAAAACGGAATATTATGATGAAGAAGTTACTTCTGATTTAATACTGCATTATAAAAATATTTTAGGCGCTCTGGAAGAAAATCCGGAGAGGGAAGGCCTTTTGAAAACTCCGGAACGAATTGCAAAAGCCATGCAGTTTATGACACAAGGTTATCAGCAAAATGCCGTTGATATTTTAAATTCTGCCAAGTTTCATGAACCGATCAGTGAAATGGTAATTGTTAAAGATATTGAATTGTATAGTTTGTGCGAACATCATTTGCTTCCTTTCATCGGAAAAGCACATGTAGCATATATTCCAAACGGATGGATTACAGGGTTGAGTAAAATTGCGAGAGTAGTAGATGTATTTTCAAAAAGATTGCAAGTGCAGGAAAGGCTTACTGTTCAGATATTAGATGCTATTAAAGAAGCTTTGCAGCCTCTGGGCGTAGCTGTGGTAATAGAAGCAAAACATCTTTGCATGATGATGCGTGGCGTATCAAAACAGAACTCATCCACTACAACGTCTGCATTCTTCGGGGAATTTGAAAACGACCGCACACGTAGCGAATTTATGAAACTGATAAGCTCCGACTTACATTAAGTGGGCTTTTCATTATAATGCTGAGCGTAATATTTGCAGGCGCCTGTGATGCCGCAAATATCGCATTTGGGTTTCCGTGCAATACAAACATAGCGGCCATGCAATATGAGCCAATGATGTGCTTTGTGAATTAATTCTTTCGGAATAAATTTTATCAATTGCTTTTCAGCTGCGAGCGGTGTTTTCGCGTTTAAAGTAAGGCCTGTGCGCGCTGCAACTCTGAAAACATGCGTATCCACAGCCATGTTTGGTTGTTGATCAATTACGGATGTAATTACGTTTGCCGTTTTCCTTCCAACGCCGGGAAGTGTTACCAATTCATCAACCGTCATTGGTATTTTGCCATTAAATTTATCTTCGATGATTTGCGCGGCGGCAATCAAATGTTTGGTTTTATTATTCGGATAAGATATGCTTTTTATCAAAGGAAACAATTGCTCAAATGCAGCTTTGCTGAGTTCTTTGGTTGAAGGATATTTGTGAAAAATGGCAGGTGTAGTAAGGTTTACACGCTTATCGGTACATTGTGCGGAAAGCACAACCGCCACCAATAGCTGATAAGGATTATCATAAATAAGTTCGGTTTCCGCATCAGGAGCATGTTGTTGAAAATAATCTATAATATAATTGTATCGTTGCTTCCGTGTCATTTTAATAGAATATGAATTACAAAATTAAGTTCGTTAAAAGTAATACAGCTTACTAAAATAATCAGATAACTTTTATATCTACCGATAAATTCGTCGTATTTTTGAAGTCATTTTTTTTACACATAAAGAGGATTAATTGATGGCGCTTAGTCAAACGCTTCAACAAAAATTACTTCAGAAATTATCGCCGCAACAAATTCAATTAATGAAATTGTTACAGATTCCTACGGCGAATTTAGAAGAGCGGATAAAAGAGGAACTTGAAGAAAATCCTGCATTGGAAGAATTTCAGGAAGATATTGTAAATGATACGGACAGCACGGAGAGTCTTTTGAATGAACTCGATAATGCGGATGATGATTATGATACGGACGGAAGCGAAGAGCAATACGATAGTATAGATATTGCCGATTATGTGAGCGATGGCGATGATGAAGTGGCTGATTATAAATTGCGCGATGATGGTTACGGCATGCAGGAAGAAAAGCAATCCATGCCTTTGAAGATAGAAAATACGCTGCACGATTCGCTTGCAAATCAATTGGGAATGCTTTCTCTGGATGAAAGGCAATACGCTATTGCAGAGCAAATTATCGGAAGTATCGATGACGACGGATATCTGCGAAGAGAAATTTCTTCCATCGTTAATGATTTGGCATTTCGCCAGAATATAGATACCAATGATACGGAAGTAAATGAATTAATTCTTAAAATACAACAATTCGATCCTCCGGGAATATGCGCGCGCAATTTGCAGGAATGTTTAATATTACAGCTTGGCCGTCCCGCTGAAATTTCTGATAGCAGCACTGAGATCGCCGAAAAAATTCTGAAACATCATTTCGACGAATTTACCAAGAAACATTATGATAAAATTCAGCGCTCATTGAATATTTCCGAAGAAGAATTAAAGAATGCCATTCAGGTAATCGTTCGGCTCAATCCCAAGCCCGGTGGCGCTTTGGAAGAAGTGAACAAAGCTATGAGCTACATTATTCCCGATTTTTTCATATTCAATCAAAACGGGAATCTCGAACTGTCACTTAACTCTAAAAACGCTCCCGATTTGCGCATCAGCGAAAGCTATCGCGATATGTTGAAAGATTACGACAGAGGAGCGAAGAAAGATAAGAAACAAAAAGATGCAGTCATTTTCATCAAACAAAAAATAGATTCCGCCAAATGGTTTATCGACATGATAAAACAACGGCAGCATACGCTGTTCAGTACGATGGAAGCCATTATGAATTATCAGGAAGAATTTTTTTTAACAGGAGATGAAACGACTTTAAAGCCGATGATTTTGAAAGATATTGCGGAGCGAATTAATCTGGATATTTCTACCGTAAGCCGTGTTGCCAACAGCAAATTTGTGCAAACCGAATTCGGCACTTATCGCTTGAAATTTTTCTTTTCCGAATCACTCAGCACCGACAGCGGCGAAGAAGTGAGCACACGCGAAGTAAAAAAGATTTTGAATGATGTGATAGAAGTGGAAGATAAATCCAAACCGCTGAGTGACGAAAAATTGACTGATATTTTACAGGAAAAAGGGTATAACATTGCACGCCGTACCGTGGCCAAATACAGAGAGCAATTAAATATTCCGGTGGCACGTTTAAGAAAGCAACTTTAATTATTTATGGAAAATACAATAACCCGGCAAGCAGCCGGCATAAGGGTTTGTGCCAAAATCATTTCATATATTTTTCATCCGTTGTTTGTGCCCGTATATATTTTTCTATGGATGTATTTTCGTTTTCCTTATGAATTTCCGGGACTGGAAGGTAAAGATCTGAACATGCGCATTATAGGTTTGGCAATGACGACTGTATTCTTCCCTGCCTTTACTGTTTTTCTTTTATGGAAATTAAAATTTACGCAAGGCATTCATTTGCGCACACAGAAAGAACGCATCATTCCATATATCGCAACAATGATTTATTATTGGTGGATGTGGTATCTAAGCCGCAGCTTTACAGATCAGGCAAGCGCATTAAAATTTTTCTATTTCGGTATTTTCCTTGCAACTATTCCTGCATTGGTATGGAATAATTTTGTAAAAGTGAGTATGCATGCAATGGGCGCAGCAGGCGCAGTTTCGGCCATGATTATTACTTGTCTCTTATACCAAACTACTTACGGAAGAGATATTGTAATTGCTACTCTGATTGCAGGAACTATCTGTACGGCAAGAATGGCGCTGAGCGAACATTCCATATTTGAAATCAACAGTGGAATCATTATCGGTGCAGGCTGCCAGATAATTGCTTATTGGGTAATGATGTAAGGAATTTTATTTCTTCTCTCTCATCTTCTTATAAATCCTTATGGCTATCATTAATACAACAATTAATACAACCAGCCCGGCCAATCCGTAAACCAAGCTGAGTGCGGTTTTTACAACTGCGAGAAAAACAATCGCAAATAAAAACACGGTAGCAACCTCATTCCATAAACGCAATTGCTGCGAAGTGTATTTAAAAATGCCTTTCAGTTGTTGTTTCATTATTTTTTGCAAAGAGAAAAAGTAAACATACAGCAATAAAACAAAAATTAATTTTATCAGTAGCCATCTCCCTTGCGGCTCAAATAAAAACAAATACCATTTGCCCAAATGAACCAATAATGAACCGAATATTAATGTAAGTATTGCCGAAGGAACAGTAATACCGTACCACAAACGCTTCATCATTATCGCAAATTGTGTGGAAAGTTGTGATCGAACTTCAGGATTTTCATTTGTTTGCGCTTCCGCATTATAAATAAAAAGCCTTGGCATATAAAACATACCTGCAAACCATGTAACTACAAATATGATATGCAATGCCTTTACATAATTGTATGCCATAAATTGCGCTTAATTATTTTGTTTCGTTGATGATTTGTTGCAATGCTTTTACCCATACATTATTTACATTCAGGCAAGGAATATATGTGAAAGATTTGCCACCGCTTTGAAGATAATCTTCTCTGCCGCGGATATCTATCTCTTCCAATGTTTCTAAGCAATCGCTTACAAAAGAAGGACATACAACGGCTAAATTAAAAACTCCTTTGCTTACAAATTTCGGTAAAATATCTTGTGTATTCGGCTGCAGCCATGGATCTCTACCAAGCCGTGATTGATAGCTGATCTGGTATTTAGATTTATCCAATCCTAATTGTTCCGTAACTAATCTCGTGGTTTCCATTACCTGATAGCGATAACAGGTTTTTTGCGCTTCCGGATTGTCGCAACATTTTTCTTTGTCGGATAAATTATGATTGCTATTCGTTTTATCTGTTTTATAAATATGCCTTTCTGGAATACCGTGATAACTGAATAAAAGCCGGTCAAATTTTTGCGGTAAGTTCGATTGAATATTTTCTGCCAAAGCATTGATATACGCCGGATGATTGTAAAAAGGAGGTACTGTTTTTAATGCAAAAGAATATTTGTTTTTTGCATACACTTTTTTCATGTATTCCACAGCCGTTTCGTAGCTGCTCATGGCATAATGCGGATATAAGGGCACGAGAATTACTTCTTCCAGATCAGGATTTGATTTTAATAAATTTTCATAAGCCGTTTGCGGATCTGGCTTTCCGTAACGCATGGAAACCTCAATAGTTTCAGGCATTTCCGCTTGCAGAGCTTTTTGCAATCCATTTGTTAAAATAATCAAAGGCGAACCGTTTTTCATCCATATTTTTTCGTATGCTTCTGCAGAATTTTTGGCACGAAACGGAACAATGATTCCTTTTACGAGCAATGTCCTGTAAATAAATGGTTTATCTATTACACGTTCATCCATCAAAAATTCCGTGAGATATTTTTTCAAATCAATTACTGCGGTAGAATCCGGCGAACCGAGATTCATTAAAATAATTCCTCGTTTTGACATTTACCGTTTTTATAGAAGGTTGCAAAGTTACATTTTTTAAGGCTATTACTTTACTCAATGAATTCCAGCTCAAACAATGTACAAACATTCATTTCTTTTGCTTTTTATTAATAAATTTTTCGCGCAAATAAGAATATCTTAGCAATATTCTCATAAGCAGTTAGTTTTGGTTGCGGCTCCTATTTCTATAGGAGCTTTTTTAATTTTACATTATTATTTGTGCTTATAGGAATATATTAAAGGCGTTTCAGCTTTAATTCGTAACTTCGCGCACTTAAAATCAAAATCTATTTAATGGATATCAGGAACATTGCCATTATTGCGCACGTCGATCATGGTAAAACCACGTTGGTCGATAGAATTTTACATACCGCTAAAGTTTTCCGTGACAATCAGGACACAGGTGAATTGATCATGGATAACAATGATCTCGAACGCGAAAGAGGTATTACAATTTTCAGTAAAAATGCAGCCGTTACCTACAACGGCGTAAAAATAAATGTTATCGACACGCCCGGACACTCTGATTTCGGAGGGGAAGTGGAACGTGTATTGAAAATGGCCGACGGAGTAATTTTGTTGGTTGATGCTTTTGAAGGCCCAATGCCACAAACGCGTTTTGTGTTACAGAAAGCGTTGCATTTAAATTTAAAACCGATAGTGGTAATAAATAAAGTAGACAAGGCGAATTGCCGTCCGGATGAAGTACACGATGCGGTTTTTGAATTATTCTTTAACCTTGATGCAACCGAAGAACAATTGGATTTCCCGACTTTTTACGGAAGCGGAAAAAATGGTTGGTTCAATGACAGCCTCACACCTACGGAAGATATTTTGCCATTAATGGATGGCATTTTAAAATATGTACCGGAACCGAAAGTAAACGAAGGCACTTTGCAGCTCCAGATCACTTCGCTTGATTATTCTTCTTTTTTGGGAAGAATTGCCGTAGGAAAAGTTACTCGCGGAAGCATTAAGGAGAATCAGCCGATTGCTTTAGTGCAAGCTGATGGAAGTATCAAAAAATCCCGTGCAAAAGAATTATATGTATTTGAAGGAATGGGAAAAAGAAAAGTGCAGGAAGTAGTTTCCGGCGATTTGTGTGCTGTGGTTGGTTTGGAAGATTTTAATATCGGCGATACAATTTGTGATCCGGAAAATCCGGAAGCGCTGCCGGTAATAAGTGTTGATGAGCCTACAATGAGCATGCTGTTCAGTATTAATACTTCGCCTTTCTTTGGCAAAGATGGAAAGTTTGTTACATCACGCCACTTGCGCGACAGATTATTAAAAGAAACAGAAAAAAATCTTGCCTTGCGTGTGGAAGATACAGATAGTGCAGATAGCTTCTTGGTGTTTGGTCGCGGTATTTTGCATCTCGGTGTATTGATAGAAACTATGCGTCGCGAAGGCTATGAATTGACAGTCGGTCAGCCGCAGGTTTTGGTAAAAGAAATTGACGGAAAGAAAAACGAACCATACGAAATTCTTGTAATTGATGTTCCTGAAGAATATAGCGGAAAAGCTATTGATTTGGTTACTCAAAGAAAAGGAGAAATGCAGGTAATGGAAAGTAAAGGCGAAATGCAGCACATCGAATTTGAAATTCCTTCCAGAGGATTAATAGGGCTACGTTCGCAAATGCTTACCAATACAGCCGGCGAAGCCGTGATGGCGCATCGTTTCAGCGAATACAAACCTTGGAAAGGTCCGATTCCTGGTCGTAACAATGGGGTGTTGATTTCTAAAAATCAGGCAGCTACAACAGCTTATTCAATTGATAAATTGCAGGACAGAGGCTCTTTCTTTGTAGATCCGGGAGATGAAGTATATGTTGGACAAATCATTGCAGAACATATCAAGCCCGGAGATTTGATTGTAAATGCAACGGAAGGTAAAAAGCTTACCAATATGCGTGCAAGCGGAAGCGACGATTCTGTTCGTATAGTGCCAAAAATACAAATGACATTGGAGGAATGTATGGAATATATTCAGTCGGATGAATGTATCGAAGTAACGCCTAAAGTAATTCGCCTGCGCAAAGTATTGCTAAGTGAAGAAGACAGAAAGCGTCAATCGAAAACGATGCAATAACCTGAACTTTATCAAGTTTAATTATTAAAGAATATAAGGCAATTATAAAGAGTAATTTTTACTTTTTATTTTTGCCTTTTTAATTTTCATATATGACCGATCAGGAACAAATTGTATCTGCGTTACAATCCATTCATAAAAGAATTAATTATGCCTGCGATAAAGCAGGTCGTCCGAACGATGAAATTCGATTACTTTTAGCAACCAAAACTGTTCCGCCCGAAAGAATAAGAATTGCCGTAAATGCAGGCGAAACGCTGATTGGGGAGAATCGCGTGCAGGAATACACACAAAAATTTGATGCTATAAAAGACTTGGATTGCGAACGGCATTTTATCGGACATTTACAAACTAATAAGATTAAAGAAGTACTGAAATATGTAAGCTGCATTCAATCGGTGGACAATAATGATTTGGCGGAAAAATTAGATGTACGTTTACAACACGAAGGAAGAAGCATCGACATATTTGTTCAGGTAAATACTTCTTTCGAAGAAAGTAAATTCGGCATTCAACCCGACAAAGCCTTTGATTTAATTAAAAGAATCAATCAGCTTGATACTTTGAAAATAAAAGGTTTGATGACGATTGGTTTGTTCAGCGAAGATGAATTGCTTGTGAAAAAAAGCTATCGCTCGTTGCGAGAGTTAAGAGATGAAGCAATTGCAAAAGGCTTGCTGCATGCTCATTCCAGCGAATTGTCCATGGGCATGAGCAATGATTTAGAATGGGCGATTGAAGAAGGCGCAACAATGGTAAGAGTAGGTTCGGCGGTGTTTGGGAAGAGGGTTTAGTTAATCTATTTTAATGCTTGGAATTTTTTCCTTACGCCTCGGTACGTGTCCCCACGAACCCCTTATATTATTTCGATACGTGGAGACACGTACCGAGGCTGCAAAATTTTTAAAGAATGTTTCGCTGTAATTTTTGATTCGTATGCAAGTTTTTTCTTCAATGCTTTTCTTTTAGAAACAAGTGTTTTCATAATAAATGCTTTTTGTATATACTATAAGTTTGCTTGGATTATGAATTAATGCATTGCGATTTTAGGAAAAGAAATTGATTGCAATTCTAATTTACTATTTCGCCTTTTGCTTTTTCTCGACTTGTCTTTTTGAAAATATTTCCATTAATATTTAAACCATTTTCAATTCTAATTGCGCTAAAGTGTTTTTCGTTTTTCGCTGCTTTAAGAGTTCCATCTTTCAGTCTCATATACATAGGAATACAATAATCACAAGAAGTTAAAATTGTATTTATTTCTACCTTGCCGTTATTTTCAATTTTTGTGCCTTTATAATAATAAAAGCCACCATCGCTTGCTGAAGAAAATGTGTCCTTCTCATTTTCAATAATTATTGGGCTTTCCTCAATGAAGACACTATCTTTTTTAAATATTATATATGTTTTGCGAAACCATTCGTGCGTCGGTATTTTATCAAGATTGCTCATTTTTTCATATGCTACATACAAACTTTCATCAAGTGTTTTATCTTGGCTTTTATTTGCTTTACATGAAAACAAAAGTGAAATTGTTATCACAGAAATTATTTGAAACGTTATTCTCATAACAATCTAAATTGTACTCAAATGTAAAACTTTATATCTATGCTTCTATCTTCTCTTTATATTTTACCTCACTTTCACTTAATGGATAAATGCCGGAACATATTGCCCAAAAAAGAAATTAGCATATCGATTTTATTGCCCAATCAATTTGAGGCTTTTCCCTTTTTGCCTGATTAAAAGCCAATAATGTATTTTTTATTTTTATTTTATTAAAAGCCAGCCTTGCTTTGCCATTCTTTGTAAGACTGTTTATATTTATAAGACATTCAATCATCCACTTTCTGTTTTGTTTGTTTCGTTCATGCCATTTTTCTGTACTGATATTTTTTTCCGGAAAAATATACCATTGTGTTTGTCGAATACAATAATAACTGTGTGGCAACTTTGTAATGGAAGCAGCCCAGTCTTCGACAAGTTGTAAAGAATTTCCTGTCGCAGGATCAATTACGTAATACATAATTTTTCCATTGTTCTTTACGGGAACAACCGCTGCAACATGATAGTTCCAATTTTGCTTTAGCTCTCCAATATGATCTTTTTTAAGATAAGAACCCCCGAATACCCAAGCTTTGTAATTGTGTATATTCCATGCATCCAGCAATAGGCAAACCGCATCAGCTCTTCCTTCGCAGCCGTTGTGAGAATACTTCCAATCAAAAAGCGTATGTTTTTTAAAAATGATAAACAACTGTTCCGCTTGATGTTCGGAAATGCATTCTCCCGGAATACCAATATCAGTAAGCTTTGCATCAAAAAGAGCGGGAGTAATTTTTATCATTTAAATGAAATTACGCAATTATCTTTCTCTTATGCCAGTTGACAATTATTTAATAATAAAGGAATAAAATAATTTGCAATGAATGATGATTGGGGTCGGTCTGCTATATTTGAGAAGAGCGTTGTAATTTATAAATCCAAAACGATAGCGAAGTAGAAAAGCTATTGAAGAATACCTAATGGTTGCAAGAATAAAATCTTCATTGTTTGGCAAACGCAATAAGCATGCTTTTAAGATACTTCAATCCTTCTTTCTTTTTGTCCCTCACATGCAATTTTATACCTTCGCCCAGCAACAGATAAATTTTTTATGGATAAAGATTCTAAAAAACAGGACGCGCTCAACTATCATAGTATGGGGCGCCCCGGCAAAATTGAAGTAATACCTACTAAAGAGGCTAAAACGCAAAGAGATCTTGCGCTTGCTTACAGTCCGGGCGTAGCTGAGCCGTGCATGGAAATTTTTCGTAATAAAGAAGATGCATATAAATATACGGCTAAAGGAAACCTGGTGGCTGTGATTAGTAATGGCACAGCGGTTCTGGGGTTAGGAAATATAGGTGCAGATGCCGGTAAGCCGGTGATGGAGGGTAAAGGAGTTTTGTTTAAGATATATGCAGACATAGATGTATTTGATATAGAAATAAATGAAACAGATCCTGAAAAATTTGTTCAGATTGTAAAATCGCTTGAGCCTACTTTCGGCGGCATTAATCTCGAAGATATCAAAGCGCCGGAATGTTTTTATATTGAAAAGCATTTGAAGGAGCAATTGAATATTCCCGTTATGCATGATGATCAGCATGGAACTGCTATCATCAGCGGGGCTGCGCTGCTGAATGCGCTGGAAGTGCAAGGCAAAAAAATAGAAGATGTAAAATTTGTTATTAGTGGAGCAGGCGCTGCAGCAATGGCATGTGTACAGATATACGTGGCGCTGGGAGCGAAGTATGAGAACTTTACAATGTTCGATATTGACGGCGTGCTTTGTAAAGGCAGGAAAGATTTGGATGAATTGAAACAGAAATTTGCTGTCGATGATTGTTCAACAACTTTGGCAACTGCCATGAATGGCGCGGATATATTTGTAGGTTTAAGTGCGCCAAATCTTGTATCAAAAGAGATGATTAAATCAATGGCAGCCAAGCCGATTGTTTTTGCCATGGCAAATCCCAATCCTGAAATCACTTATGACGATGCAAAATCTGTCCGCGATGATATTATCATGGCTACGGGCAGAAGCGATTATCCTAATATGGTAAACAATGTTTTAGGGTTTCCATATATCTTTCGCGGAGCGCTTGATGTACGTGCCACGCAAATCAACGAAGCCATGAAATTAGCTGCTGTAAAGGCTTTGGCTGATTTGGCAAAAACGCCTGTGCCCGATATTGTAACGATGGCTTATTCGCAAAAGAATATTGTATTTGGCCCGGATTATATTATCCCGAAACCTTTGGATCCGCGCTTATTGTCTACAGTGGCACCTGCTGTTGCAAAGGCTGCTATCGAAAGCGGCGTGGCAAAGAAACCAATTGAAGATTGGGATAATTATGTAGTTGAATTGAATAAAAGACTTGGCTTGGATAATCAGGTAATACGTGCCATCAACGGCCGTGTGCGCCAAAATCCGAAAAGGATTGTTTTTGCGGAAGCCGATAATCAAAAAATATTAAAAGCCGCAACAATTGTATATGAGGAAGGAATCGGTTTTCCGGTTTTATTGGGAGAAAAAGAAAAGATAGAAAGCATTGCAAAAGAAAACGGATTGAATATTGAGGAATTGCCGATTGTAAATCCTCAATCACCGGATTTATCATACACGCGCGAGGAATATGCAGAGTTGTTTTTTGCTAAAAGACAACGCAAGGGCATCAATCATTACGAAAGTAAGAAGCTGATGATAGACCGCAACTACTTTGGCGCAATGATGGTAGAAACAGGCGCCGCAGATGCAATGATTTCGGGGCTTACAAAAAATTATGCAGATGCTATTCGTCCTGCTTTGCAGGTAATAGGCGTAGAAGAAGGCGTTAAAAAAATAGCCGGCATGTATTTATTATTGACAAAAAAAGGTCCGCTATTTCTTGCGGATACTACTATTAATTTTAACCCGACGGCAGAGGAGTTAGCAGACATAACTCTGATGGTTGCAAAAGAAGTTGGGAACTTTAATATTATTCCAAAAATTGCCATGCTTAGTTTTAGCAATTTTGGGAGCAATCCTGCGCCTGAAGCAAGGCTTGTTGCAGAAGCTACAAGGCTTGTGAAACAAAAAAATCCGTCGTTGATTGTAGACGGCGAAATGCAGGCATGGCTGCCTTTCAATAAAGAAGTGCTGAAAGAAAATTACGGTTTCAGCACATTGGTAGATCAGGATGTAAACACATTGATTTTCCCTAATCTTACGGCGGGAAATGTTGCATACAATTTATTAAAAGAAGTGGGAGAGGCGGATTTGATAGGGCCGATATTACTAGGCTTAAAAAAGCCTGTACATGTATTGCAATTGGGAAGTTCTGTTCGCAATATTATCAATATGGCAAACATCGCCGTGTTGGATGCGCAACTGAAATGCAGTTCGCATAATAATGAAGCGCTGATCAAATCTAAATACTGGAAGCGCTTGAAAACTTTGCATGGATTGCAATAGTGACAGAAAGAAAAATATTATTATTAATTAAAGTCTTACTAAAATTATTAGTAAAAAATATGAGAAACTCACTTTACGTCATGCTGAAGTTGTTTCAGTATGACATAAGTTTACGAAATTAGTACACTTTGAAGTTAATATTTAAATTAAAATTCTTTACTATTTTAGATGGGTTACCATCATATTAAAATCTGTTTCCGAAATTATAACGATTTTAAACCGAATATATTAGAATAGTTATCCAAGTGTTTTTTAATAATTCTACATTCACGGATAAGTCGGTGTTTAAAAAGAAGAATAGAAACTTATTCCTGATAAGATAGCATTTCTCATTCCAGAAGAATTGAAATTGCGTGCATCTTCCGTCAAATTCTCTAATATAATAATACCATAGAAACCGGAACTTGATTATATTATTGCTAATAAGTGAACCTTCTGCTGTCTGCACAGATGTATGGTATGAACAGGACAATAGGCATAAAATGTTATTTTCTATACTCTGTGATCAGTTTATGATAGACATAGTTATTCTACAACATTTCAGAGAATTTAAACAGTTTTGTTTTGAGCAGAAACAAATACAATCTTAAAATGAAGGGAATGGCTATGATATATTGTTCAGTGTGACAAAATTTAAAAGTTTTAACAGGTTCTATACTAAAAGTCATTAATTTGGAAAAAATATTGGAGTATAGTATTAACAATGGACGAAATATCTGACAATGAATTGTTGGCTGCGATAAAGGATGATAATAAACAAGCTTTTCGGAAGCTTTATGAACGTTATTGGAAATTATTGCTAAACCATACATTTAAAAGACTTCCGGATATGCAAATGGTTGAAGATATCATACAAGATGTTTTCATAGATATTTGGGAGCGCAGACACGATATTGAAATTGAGAATCTAAAAGCGTATCTATTCGGTGCCGTGCGTTTTTCCATTAACAACAAAATGAAAAAAGAAGACGTGCGCAACCGTTATGTAGAAATAGCATCATCTCTGGAAATTAATAAAAATGAATCGGCAGATAAGGATATTCTTTATCGAGAAGTATTGGAAAAAATGCATACTACAATTAATAATCTTCCATTAAAGCAAAAAATAATTTTTCAGAAATATTTTATAGAAAGAAAAAATGTTTTTTTAATATCATTGGATTTAAATTTATCGCACAAGACTGTACAAAACCAAATTTCAATAATTAAATCTACAATAAAAAATAATATTCAAACACGTGATTATTTATTTTATATTATTATAAAATAAATATATAAATTTTTCGGGAAAATAGCCGCTTACCTCTACTATATATTTATAAAATCATTTTAATGAAGTTAAGCGAAGTAATAGTAGATATTTTAATTAAAAGAAATAATGGAGATAGACTATCACAGAATGAAATACAGTTGTTAGATGAATATTATAAAAACTTAGAAAAACTGCCTGATATTTCAGATTATATTTCTGAGGAGCAGAATATATTACTGAGGGAGTATATTTTTGAAAATAAACTAAATCAGAAATTACAAAAACATAACGGCAAACTAAATTTTGTATTTAAGAGATGGATGGCCGCCGCCGTAGCTCTTTTATTTTGTATAGTTTTGTACACTACATATTTGCACAGAAGTAAAAATGTGCAGAAAGAATATATTTCATCTTCAAATATCTCAAAAAAATATATCGAATTGCCGGACCATTCACGTATTTGGTTAGGTAAAAATTCAGTTGTTAAGTTATTAGAAAATTTTAATGATAAGTATAGAATGCTTACATTAGAAGGAACTGCGTTTTTTGAGGTTTCTCATGATAATGGGAAACCTTTCATTGTTAAAGCGGGAAATATAGAAGTAGAAGTAAAAGGTACTTCATTTGAAGTTACTTCTAATAAATTAAAGAATTATAATAATGTAATTGTTCAATCTGGAAGGGTTGCGGTTAAATCTTCTTCTAAAGAGTACATTTTAAAATCTCACGAAGCAATTAAAATAGATCATAATCAGGTGACCTTTACAAGTATTAATGATAAAGATTCTTCCCAACATATTCAATTTCACGACATCCGTAATATCAGCCTTGATTTTCGCGGAGAAAGACTTGAACATGTTATGAACATGTTGGAATTACAGTATAAATTTTATGTAACTTATCCAGATTCTTTAAAAGATGAGCTGATATATGCCAATTTGGAAAGCATGAATATTCAAGAAGCTGTTCATGCAATAGCTACAATCTTAGATATACGATATACGATTGATTCAATCAAATCATCAATTAAATTTTATAAATAAATTCTACAATTTTAATTGCTTTTCTGATATTACTGCATCCTACTAATTTTTCATCTAAATCAAGATTCATTAATGAAAATCCTAACTCTTAGTGAAATTAAGCGCAAGACTTTATTATTGCTGCTTATCTTTCTGCTTGTATTATTTATGCCTTTAAATAATATCCATGCACAAAAATTTTTACACTCTTCAGTTAAAATTTCACAATCCGGTAATTATCCTCTGTTAGGTGTATTTGATTTAATTCATAAACAAACGGGTGCGCGTTTTATGCATTCAGGCAGTTCTGTAATTACAAAATCAAACGTATATCTTAAGAAACAGAATTCCAGCATTGTAGATATTTTAGATAGTGTTTTGCCGGCTTTAGGTTTAAAATATAAAGTTGAAGACGAAAATATATTTATTTATTACAAAGGTAATTCTGTCATATCCCAATCAACTACGAACCAGTTAAATGAAAATCAGGTAGGTGAAGGAAACCTTACTGTCATAATAGTTGATTCTGCAAACTTAACGCCCCTAAATAATGTTAAAATTACTATACAAAATTCACATAGTATTTATAAACTATATTCCGATATAAACGGAATGGTGCATTTAAACAACCTTACTTCTGGCATTTACGGTATAAATATTACAGATTCATTATATGTACCCATTACAGAAAATGTAAATGTAGAACCAAATAAAAATTTGATTACCAAATTTCTATTATCTGTATACGCAAAGTCAAATTTGAAGGATGTAATAGTTTATGACGGCTATTCGGCACTTTCTAAAGAGAGGTCGACAGGTTCTTACGGCATAATCACCGCAAAAGATATCTCTTCTGTACCTACCACAAATATTATGGAAAGGTTGGAAGGTCGAGTTGCCGGAATGGATGTGAATAGCGTGCGTACGATTAGTACAAATAAAGTACAAAATAATGCCATAACAATAAGAGGAAACAATAGCTATCAAACAAGTACAGTAAATGCCACGCCGTTAATTGTCATTGATGGCGTACCATACTATCAATATCGAAGCGAAGATATATTGTCAACCATTGATCCTGAAAGCATACAGCAAATTACTGTATTAAAAGACGCGGCAGCAGCAAGCATTTGGGGAGCGCAGGCATCTAATGGTGTAATAGTTGTAACAACCAAAAAAGGAGGAAATCAATCAACGATTAATTTTTCTTCTACTACGAGTGTTACATCCGGAGTTAATTTGAAAAAGCTACATCAAATGAATTCTTCTCAATTGATCGACTATGAAAAAGAATTGATAAGCCTTGGCCGCATTATAGACCCCAAAGCATCAAGTTACAAATATTATCATAATGTAACACAAGCTGAAAGAATATTATTTGATTATAATAACGGAACCATCACTGCAGATGAAGAAAATTCAATGCTTGATTCACTTAGCAAGATTAACAATTTAAAACAGATCAAGAAATATTTGCTTCAATCTGCCGTTACACAACAATATAATTTAGCTTTTTCCGGTGGTACGGATAAAAGCAAATATTTTATTGCGGGTTATTATGCCGGCGATCGTCCAATATACAAGGATAATATTAATAGAACAGTAAATCTCATTGCTAATAATGAATTCTTGGCTTTCAAAGACAGAATTCTTATACAGAGTAATATTTCATTCAATAATATGCATGATAAAGTCAATAGCGCTGCACTGAATGCTACAGGTAACAGTATGTACGGATTGAATCCGTATGATTTATTGAAGAATCCAGATGGAAGCAATAAACAATACTATCTCGCTTATACACCCGAAATTATCAATGCAGCAGAGGCAAGTGGTTATCTAAAATGGACTTATTCTGCACTTGACGAATTAAATTATTCCAATTCAATATCTAACACATCTACGATAAGGGGTACACTTAATATTAAAGGTAAAGTTACAAATTGGATGGACTTGTCTTTTATGGGCAACTACGAAAAAAATATTTATGAAATGTCTACCTATAATGAATTAGAGAGCTATCAGTCAAGAGATCTTATTAACAATGGTACTACAATCAATAGTAGCGGAAAATTGATATATGGAATCCCAAATACTGGTGGTAATATAACAACATCTAATACAAACGGATATTCTTATGGTTTAAGAGGGCAAATTGATATTCATAAAAACTGGAATAATATTAACAGCCTCAATTTAGTTGCAGGTGCTGAAGAAAGAGAAGTTTATTATAAGAGCAGCGGTCAAACATTATATGGCTATGATGAAGAATTGGGGACATTCGTAAGTGTAAATCCAACAGATTATTATTACAAATTTACAAGCCCTACTTATGCATCCGGTCAAATAGGAGCAACAAGTACAGGTATTACAGAGTCTACTAAGCGATTTTTGTCATATTACACTAATGGTGGTTATGGCCTTTTGAACAAATATTTTTTAAACGGAAGCGTTCGCTTCGATGATTATAATATGCTAGGTGTTTCTAGGAAAAAAAGAGCAAAACCTTTATGGTCGGCCGGTGTAAAGTGGGATATTAAAAAAGAAAATCTTTTAAAAAATGTTGATTGGTTAGACAGGTTATCGCTTCGGTCTACTTATGGTTTTACTGGAAGCCTTGCACCTGATGCAACCTCTGTTACAATAATCAACACAGGCTCGACTTCTGATTATTACACAAATCAACCTTATGCTTATATATCTATACCCGCTAATCCTGAATTGGGATGGGAAACCACAAGGCAAATAGATTTAGGAATAGATTATTCTTTACTTGACAACCGGTTAAGTGGGAGTATAGATTATTATCAAAAACGCACCTCCGGAATTATAGCCAGTGTACCATATAACAGTACATACGGATGGACACAATTGAATTTCAACACCGGCAAAACAAAGGGTCATGGATTTGATATTACAATAAACGGTATGCCTGTTAAAATGCGTAATTTCCAATGGGCAACTTCATTGACATTGGCTTACACAACAAATAAAGTAACCGATGCAAGGTTTACTTCTACAACAGTAAGTACTCTACTCGGTGATGGAATTCCGTTCAATGGTTACCCTACAGATTACTTAATGGTATATCGCTGGGCGGGACTCGATTCAACAGGGCAATCACAAGTTTATGATGCTGATGGCAAAATTGTAAATTCTAAAACAAATTTGACAGACACAAAAGCGCTTAAATATGTCGGAAGGAGAGGGGATCCGTATTTTGGTGGATTTTTTAACACTTTTACTTATAAAGAATTTACACTTGGAATCAATATCACATATTATTTTGGTGGCCATTTTTTAAGAAATTCTATATCCACGTCCAACTATACAATTTCAACGTATTCTAATTCAAATTTTGTACCTGGAAAAGAATTGGATATTGCAAGCAGGTGGAAAGTAGCGGGAGATGAAACTAAGACTAATGTTCCAGGATTAAAAAATGTAAATTCGAATAGCATCAACAGATATATGTATTCCGACTTATTGGTAGAATCTTCCAGTCATATCAGACTAAAGCAAATTTCTCTTAGCTATAACCTACCTGCAAACGTTATTAAAAATACCGTTATCAAAGGAGTTCAATTTTCTGCTATTGCTAGAGATTTGGGAATAATTTGGCGTAAAAATAAAGACGGCATAGATCCTCAGTATATATCTGACCAGTCATCTATTAACCGAATACCTCCGGCAACTAATTTTATGTTTAAGATTTCTGCAAATTTTTAAAATGAGAATCATGCTTAATTTAAATAAAAATTTTTTTATTTTTTTATCAATAACATTCATATTAATATTATCTGCTACCGCGTGCAGAAAGTTTGTCGATGGTGCCGACAATCAACATGTAAGAACATTGTCTACAACAAATGATTACAGGCTTTTAATGAATGCTACTTCATCTTCCGGATCCGGGGTTGAATCAGGCACCTATCTTTGGCCTACACTAACGGGCGATGATATTTATTTTACAGATTCAGCATACCAACAAAACTCTTTTGGAACCTATTATTCACCAGCATATACATGGACAGCTCCTTATGTTTCATCAGATTTGGAAGATCTTAATTGGTCAGCTCCATATGCTTTAATTTACACCTGCAATACAGTAATATCAGGAGTAATGAACAGCGATGGCGGTACAGATGAGGAAAAGAAGGAAATTTTGGGAGAGGCGTTAGTACACCGTGCGTTTAGTTATTGGTGTCTTGTAAATTCTTATGGAAAAGAATATGACTCCTTAACTGCAGCAAATAATCCTGGTGTGCCTTTACTCACAAAACCGGATTTATATTCAGATCTAACTAGGGCATCTGTGAATTCAGTATATGATCAGATTGTTGAGGATTTGAAAGAGGCAATTCCTTATTTAGACTCTTTATGGACATACAATACATATCCTTCCAAAGTTGCAGCATATGCTATGATGGCACGAGTACAACTTTTTATGAGAAATTTTTCTTCTGCTTCCAAATATGCAGATAGTGCGCTATCTATATATAATACGTTAGTGGATTATAATACTTATGTGTCCGCTACTACAATTCCTGCAAGACTGAATGATAAAGAGCTTATTTTATCTAAAATATCGCAAGGTTATTTATACCCGGCTCAAATAAATCCTGATTTACTAAATGACTTAACTGATAAAGATTTGAGATATCAATTGTTTACCAAACCTGCATCATATTTTGGCTACAGTTCATGGGGGGATTCAGCACGATGTTTTTACAGATTAGCATATAATTTTGATGGAAATAATATTGGATTAACCACTCCAGAACTTTATTTGATAAAAGCTGAGTCGCTGGCTCGTGAAGGCGATATCTCAGCGTCTCTTGAATACCTGAACGAGTTAAGACAAAAACGTTTTGCCCCCAATGATTATGTAGCAAAAACTGCATCTACTTCTACTGAAGCATTAAATCTCGTAGTAGAAGAAAGAAAAAAAGAATTTTTTGGACGTGGCTACAGGTGGTTCGATCAAAAGCGTTATAATCTTGATCCTCAACTTAAAATAACTGCTAAACGTAAATTCCAAAACGTGACTTATACGTTAGAATCAGGAAGCAATAAATATGTGTTCCCTATAGATGAAAAGTACATATTACTTAATCCAGAAATAGTACAGAATCCCGAATAAATAGGTATAATAGTTTTTTAATTTTAATAAATATCAGTATAATGAAGGTGAATTCAGTGAGACTTATGTTCCTAATTATAGGAACAACTTTTTTAATTGGTCAGAGTAATGGACAAAGGAAAAAAAACAAACAAAAGCAAGATTTTACAGCTTCTATAGGTAAGACTAAAGATACTGCAACAAAACCGTTACAGCCCAAACTTTTTAACGAAGTTATTAAAGGCAATGTAAAAGCATCCAAAGGATTATTAAATGTATACAAAATTGATAATAAATATTATTACGAAATACCTAGAGCTCTTTTTACTAGAGAGGTACTTATAATTAATAGGATAGCGCAAGCACCAGTAAATATGTATCTCGGTGTTAAGTCCGATGGCTTTTCCGGAGATGGTATTGGTGGTAATGTTATTCGATTTGAAGAAGGCCCAAATCATAAATTATTTATTCGCAAAATATTCTATACCGATATCTCTACAGACTCTACGAAAGATATGTACAAATCTATTCGAAGAAATAGTGTACAGCCCATTATTGCAACCTTTCCAATAGCGGCTTACGGCAAAGATTCGTCAGTTGTTGTAGATATGACTTCTTTTATAGAATCAGATAATGATTTATTTTATTTTTCTTCTCCTGTATTCAAGCAAATCATGCACTTAGGAAGCCAGCAAAATGAAATGAGTTATGTTGATTATATTAAATCATTCCCCCAAAATGTAGAATTAAAAGCAGTTAAAACATATAGCGTTAGTGGTACTATATCTGCAGGCAATACAACTTTGGAATTAAACTCATCTTTGGTGTTGCTCCCTATAAATCCTATGAAAAAGCGAATGTATGACGAACGCGTTGGATATTTTACTGAGAATTATTTTGATTTTGACGCTAATCCTGATGGAGTAAAACCTATAGAAATAGTTGCCCGCTGGCGGTTAGAACCTAAAAAAGAAGATGAACAGAAATACCTCAGTGGGGAACTTGTAGAACCTAAAAAGCAAATAGTTTTCTACATAGACCCTACCACTCCTTCAAAATGGGTTCCCTATCTTATACAAGGGGTTAACGATTGGAACAGTGCTTTCGAGCAAGCAGGGTTTAAAAATGCCATTACAGCGAGATTGGCGCCAACGAAAGAAGAAGATTCAACTTTCAGTATGGAAGATGCAATGCATAGCGCAATTGTATACAAGCCTTCTATTGTTGCGAATGCGAGTGGTCCACATATTTCAGATCCGAGAACAGGAGAAATTATAGAATCACATGTTAATTGGTATCACAATGTAATGAATCTTATTCACAATTGGTACATGGTGCAATGTGGCGCTGTAGATACTGCGGCAAGGCACATGATATTCAGTGATTCTTTAATGGGACAGTTGATCAGATTCGTTTCTTCCCATGAAATCGGACATACTCTGGGACTGCGTCATAATTTTGGTGCAAGCAGTACCGTACCTGTTGATAGCCTTCGTAGCAGATCCTGGTTGGAAAAACATGGTCATTGTCCATCTATAATGGATTATGCCCGATTTGATTATGTAGCACAGCCTGAAGATAATATTCCTCAAAAAGATCTGTTTCCAAGAATTGGAGAATATGATAAATGGGCTATTGAATGGGGATATAGATGGTTTCCGCAATCATCTTCAGTAGATGATGAGACCTCTCGATTAGTGGCTTTGACTACTCAACGTATAAATTCAAACAAGCGACTCTGGTTTGGTAGTGAGATTTCTTCTTCCGATCCGCGTTGCCAAAATGAAGATTTGGGTAATAACGATATGTTATCAAATACTTACGGTATAAAAAATTTGAAGCGTATCTTACCAAAACTGGTTGAGTGGACAAATACACCAAACGAAGGATATGACAATTTGGAAGAAATGTACAATGCTGTTAATAATCAGTTTGATAGATATCTCCTACACGTTATTAAGTACATAGGAGGTACGTATGTTACACCAAACGTATCTCAGGAAAATAAAAATGTATATGATATTGTACCTGAGCCAATGCAAAAAGAAGCTTTGCAATTCTTGGATGATCAACTTTTTCACACACCTAAATGGTTGCTCGACCCCGCAATTTTGGGCAAATTAAAAATAGATCCATTGTATTTAATTGGTCAAAGACAAGATGCCGTATTGGGTATATTAATAAATAATTACACATTGAATAAAATATTGACTAATGAAACTATTTACGGGAAACGTTCATTATCAGTAGCGCAAGTATTTAATATTCTGGATAAATGCATATGGATAGAATTGTATAACAATACATCAACAATTGATATTTATAAAAGGAACCTGCAGAAAATGTATGTGGATAAACTCCTGAAAGTGGCCTATCCAAGTTTGTTGGCAAAAACTGAAAATAACAATGCACAACCCGGTCTTAAGGTAAGAGAAAATGTTCTTCCTGCTCAATATAGCGATGCGGCTTCTTTTGCAAAAGTCGAAGTAGATCAATTGTTGAAATTTTTAAAGCATAAACAAGCCTTTTACAAGGATGCTATTGTCGCAGGTCATATACAAGATTTGATAGATAGAATTATTTATTATAAGAATAACTTTCCGATATAAAATAATAAGTTGAATTGAAGCATATTGACCAGCTTTAATAAAAATTAACTGGAAGTATATAAGACCTTTTTTAAAATTATTAATAAAGAAATTATATGAAAGCAATAAAACGTCATGTTGAAAGCAGTATATGCATTATTACAAAACAAGTACCATATGGCGAAGTTGTTATTTAAATTAAGTTTTTCACAATTTTAAACGAGATCTAAAATTTAGAGAACGGCTTCGGCCGTTCTTTTTACTTTTGTCTTATGACAAACAAACATTTTTGCGCGATAGCATTTTTTATTTTTTCTATTATAAACTTCATTGGTTGTAAAAACAAAACTTCTTCCACTTCAAATTCTAATGCACAGCAGTCTGTGTTTATCAATGATGATACGCTGAAGGGTTTCCTGCTGGCAGGCGTGTATTTTATTAAAGGATACGGGGGTACGGATCTTTTTAATAATAAAATAATGGCGGAAGTTGGTAAGGATACAACACAAAAAAACTTTCTTGATTTGCTTGATACGGCTTATCACAAATATCTGATTTTTCCTTTTCATCGTTCGGCTGCTGAAAAAGTAGATGCAAGAAATACTTTATCGGAATGGTTTCAAATTAATGATCAAAACGATTTTTATCTTTTCCTTGCAAACCTTAAGGACAGCGGCTTTCAGGCGCATTATATTTTGTGTAAAAAAGCGATAGATGCAAATGGCGGAGCAAATGCTGTTATTTCTCAAATTGATTTAGATAAATACAACATGCCAAAAGGGAGCGAGGTGTTGTTGAAATTTGTGAAAGACAATTACAATAAATTTTCATCTGCCGGTATTAAAGCATGGAATATAGGTTTATATGTATATACAGTTTGCCTCGGTTATGGCGCGGAATACATAGATGCTGCAAATGGTAAAAATATCGTAGCACAAATGTTTAGTGAAACAACAAAATATTACTCAGACTGGAAAACATACTATAATGATTTTATGCTTGGAAGACAATTTTCCGGAACCGATCCTTCCTCGAATGCCGACTTTCAGAAGATAATAGACAGCCTGCAAACAAATATCTACAGCCCTTATAAATATTTACCACTACGGAATTAAATCTTTGTTTTTTGGGTATTGAGTTTATGGATGTATCTGAAAACCATCGTGAATATATACGTTCTTTTTGATTACTATGATGCCATCTTTTACTGTAAGAAATTCATGATCCTGATCGGGCAATGCTTCCCCGCCAATAATAACTACATTATTGCCGATATGCACATTTTTGTCTATAATGGCATTTTCAATAATGCAATTTTCTCCGATGCCCAACAAAGGAATGCCTTTGCTTTTTTGTTCATTAATTTGAGCCAAAGTTTCGTAATAATCATTCCCCATAATATATGTGGATTTAATTTTTGTGCCAAAACCGATTCGTGCGCGGATGCCTACTACACTTCGTTCAATACTTTCACATAGTATGATACTGCCTTCGGCAATAATTGAAGAATTTACTGATCCAGAATTTAATTTGGCTGCCGGCAACATGCGCGCACGCGTGTATATGGCTTTGTCAGAATCGTATAAATCTATAGAAGGAATATCTTTTGTAAGATCGATATTGGCTTCGAAGAAAGAACGGATATTCCCAATATCAGTCCAATATCCTTCATATTGAAAACTATTGATCCTGTATTTCCCGATAGCGGATGGAATAATTTCTTTGCCGAAATCTTTTGCATCAGGATGAACGTCACTTAATAATTCGCGCATAATTGATTTATTGAAAATATATATACCCATTGATGCCATATAGTTTCTTCCTTGTGCCTGCATTTCATGGCCGGTATCACTTATCCATTCCGGCAATAATTCTATGGATGGCTTTTCTATAAACGAAACAATATTATTTTCTTCATTCGTTTTCATAATACCGAATTCTGTGGCTTCTTTTGCGGTAACGGGAATGGTGGCAATGGATATTTCTGCTTTGCTTTCAATATGCCTGTCTACCATATCTTTGAAATCGATTTGATACAACTGATCGCCGCTCAATATCAATATATATTCGTATTCTATTGATTTCAGATATTTCAATGATTGCCTTACGGCATCTGCCGTTCCCTGAAACCATTCGTTGTTTTCGGGAGTTTGTTCTGCCGCTAAAATATCTACAAAGCCTTTGCTGAATGCGTTGAACTGGTAGGTGTTTTTGATATGCTTGTTGAGAGAGGCAGAATTAAACTGCGTTAATACAAACATTTTCTGAATATCAGAATTGAGGCAATTGCTGATAGGAATATCTACCAAACGATATTTTCCGGCAATGGGGACAGCCGGTTTTGAACGTGTTGCAGTTAAAGGATAAAGCCTTGTGCCTGCGCCGCCGCCGAGAATGATGGCTACTATTTTATCCGACATGAAGCTCATAATGTGTGGATTTTATTGTTTTAAGTATTTAAGCTAATCTCTGATACAATTGCAGGTATTTGTTTACCGTATTATCCCAGCTGTTATCTATTGACATCATTTTTTTTCGGTAGGATAATAAATTTTTCTTTTGGTGATATATTTCTATAGCGCGCGAACACGCATGTTTCAGGTCTTCGATATTGGCTTGGCTAAAGCAAATGCCATAACCGCCGTCTCCGATATCTATTACGGTATCTTTCAATCCGCCGGTTCTTCTTACCAGCGGCATTGTTCCGTACCGAAGTGCATACATTTGGTTTAAGCCGCAAGGCTCTACCCGGCTCGGCATTAATAAAAAATCTGCGCCCGCATACATTTGATGGCTCAGGCTTTCGTTGTATCCTCGATAAAAATTATAGCTTTTCGGATTTGAATGTTTTATTTCTTCCAAGCGGTATTCTACAGTTGCTTCACCGCTTCCGAGAATTAAAAAATTTGCTTCTTCTTTTGTCTCCCACAAAATGGTTCTTATCGCATCAGGAAGTATATCCGCAGCTTTCTCTCCCACCAGCCTTCCGATAAAGATAAACAGCGGCTTTTCTTTATCCAGCCCGAAAGTATCGCACAAATAATTTTTATTAGCCTGCTTGCCTTTGGAAATATTTGTAAGACTGTAATTTGTTTGAATAAAGCTGTCTGTTGCTGCATTCCATATATCCGAATCGATACCGTTTAAAATTCCTGTACATTTTCCTTTTTCGTATTCAAATAAATCTTCGAGTCCATTACTATTGTATCTGAGTTCTTCCATATAGCTCGGGCTCACGGCTGTAACTGCCCAAGCATTTTTAATACCGGAAGCTAATGGATTTATAACATTTTTCCAGTCCAGCAAACCTGTTTTCCAAACATCATATCTGGGTATCCAAACACTTCTGTCCCAGCTCAGCCATCCCTGGTATTCGGCATTGTGGATAGTTAATACAGTTGGAATGCTTTCCAGCATATTATAATCATAACAATGCTTGAAGATAAAAGGCAATAAACCTGTATGATAATCGTGGCAATGAACTACGTCCGGCTTATGATGCCATTGCCGTAGCCATTCGGCTACGCAGATTTGAAAAGCTATGAAGCGCTGAGGATCGTCGTTATAGCCATATACATTTGGCCTGTCGAGCAGGCCGGTAATTTCTACAAGGTATAATGCAAAACCAAGCGTATTATTTTTTTCTTTCAATATTTGAAAATCGAAAAAATAATCTCCTAAATTAGTACGGCCTGTATAGTCTGTTTCCCATTCATGAGCAGATACATATTTGGTGTTATAAAAAGGCATTATCAGCTTTACTTCGTGGCCATGTTTTTGTTGGTATTTGGGAAGCGCGCCGGCTACATCTCCCAGTCCGCCTACTTTCGCAACAGGATAACACTCTGCAGTTACATGCAATATCTCCATACATTTTTTATTTGCACTCTTTCAGTGTAATTAAAAGTACGAAGTATTTACATATAAAAACATTTGTTAGTAGAAATTAATGTGAAGAAAATATCTGTGTGTCAAAATATAAGCGCAAAAAATGAAAATTCCGATTTTTGGAAGCAAAATGTCAATTTGGAAATGCAAAAAATAAGACTTTTAAAAACCATTTAAACCCCATAATTACCGGTAAGCATTTCCACTTTTCGCTTTGCTTTAAAACGATAGACGGGAATGTTTCGTATATCGTGGTGTATGAATCTTTCAATGACCCGCTGCTTTATTATTCTATTACCGATAAAATACAAAAAGTGATTGGAATACTCGCAGCAGGAACAATCCAACGCATTATTTCCAATCACCTTTCTCCACAAAGACAATACTAATTACATATAACGTACAATATACAACTTACCACTATATGTTTGAACTTTTTTTTAATCAGCTGTTAAACGATCTCAAAGTAGCGCTCAACCAAAACTAACTGCTTATGAGAAATATGTAATTTACAAACGTCATGCCCAACTTGTTTCGGAATATCGGATGAAAGCAGGTTCGGGTTTTTCATGGTTTTTACAAGTAATATAACGGCTAAATGCTTTATGCTTTTGACCATTACATTTATCGTTTTGATAATTTGTATTTAACACATTCTCCCGCATAAGAAAACTTATATTGGAAATGTCCTAATCCAAATTGCGTATTTGGTTTGTTTGTTTAAGAAAAAGCAGTAATATCCAAAAGTCGGGTTACTTCACTTAAATAGAATATTTGAATAAAAAGGCCTCATTTGAATGAAATTTTCCCCCTTTCACTACCTTAATGTTGAAATTAATCCACCATCAATAGGTACAACTGCTCCATAAATGTATTTTGAATCGTCAGAAGCTAAAAATAGTGACAATTCTGCCACCTCCTTGGGCTTTCCATATCTTCCAGCAGGTATTTTTTTAAGTGTTTCCATTATTCCAGAGCTTGTATCATCAATAAGATTTTGAACCATTGGTGTTTCAATCAAACCTGGTGCTATAACATTGGCTCTGATACCTTTTAATCCATAATCTGCATTAAGTTGCTTAGTAAAGCCAATTACAGCGTGTTTGGTAGAAGTATAACCAATTCCACCACCACCACCAATTAATCCGGCGCCCGAAGACATATTCACAATAATTCCGTAATGATTTTCTAACATATTTGGTATCACCTTCGAGGTAACTTTATACAAGCTATTGATATTTACATCAATTATTTTATTCCATTTTTCTTCTGGCGTATCAAGCAAATTACTGTATTGATCAAACATTCCAGCGGTATTGCACAAAATAGATATTTTGCCAAATTTGCTGATAGTCTCATTCACCATATTTGCAATATCTTGATCGTTTGTTACATCAGTTTTTACACCAATAGCATCCCCTCCATTTTTGATTATTTCATCTACTGTACCTTTAATTGCTTCCTCATGCAAATCAGCAACAACTATTTTCGCTCCTTCATTTGCAAATAAAATCGCTTGTTCTTTTCCAATACCAGAGCCTGCTCCGGTAATTATGACTACCTTATCTTTTAACCTTTCCATAATTAATATTTATATTTTTTTAAATTGTAAAAAATTGATTCTAAAAATTAATAATACATTCCCAAAACTTTGCATTCTGTCAATTGAGTATAAGTATATTCCGTTAAATAAATTGACACAAACTCTACTAAAGTAGTTTCATAGTTTAAAGTTATAAGATTTTTATTGCGCACCAAAGTTAAAAAAGCATCAATAGAAATTTATGTGTAACTGTTAATATTCAAAATTTTTGAAGCTTGTAAAAGTTTTCTTCAATTTGCTAAATCTTATTAAATATTGCTGACATTTTTTCGATTGCTCCTTTACGTTTATATCATTATTTCGGTATTTGTTAGGCCTTTGATTTATAAAAAAGTAATTTAAATATTATAATTAGTTGTTTTAGTTCTGGAAGAGAGTAGTAATATTTTGTGGAGTTAATACAAAATAATAGTTATGATATATTGAATTGAAAATATAGCAAGCCAACCGCATTAGGCATTTTAAAGGATATATTTAATTTGTTGAAATATCCTATGTCTCCAAAAAATCAATAATATTAAAATATTTCTCAAAATAATAATTGAATTACCCCCTGTTCGTGTCCCTACGGAACGAAACAATTTAAGTGCTTCGTGGAGACAAGACCTGAGGCTTTTCTATTTTGAAAACAAAGGCTTACTTATGCAATAAAAATTCTTCATTGCCAATGATGTAATACAGATTTCATTGTTTTCATAATTATATTCCAAAGTGTAATATTAATTTATAATAATAATAATTTAATTTTATTAAAATTAAATTTAACTTTATTGAAATAGTATTTATTTTTGTTGCATGAAATTACCTGTGTCTTGTCCGAGTTGTGATAACATATTAAGCGTTACTTTACTAAAATGCAATAAATGCAATACACAAGTTAACGGTCAATATGAATTACCTGTGTTTCTTAAACTTACCAATGAAGAACAAAGTTTTGTACTGGACTTTTTCTTAACCAGTGGGAGTATTAAAGAAATTGCATCACAACAAGGCGTAAGCTATCCGACTATGCGCAACAGGATGGATGACCTGATTGCCAAATTGAAACAGTTGCAAAAAGAAGCGAAGAAAAAATAAAAATTGTTTATGAAATTGAAAAAACTTTTTAACCCATTTGCATATTTTTCGGAAATAACGCTGCTGATAATCGGGATCTTGTTTATAATAATCGCTTTATTTTCCTCTCCGTTTTTTAATGCTTTGCATACCGGTATTTTTCAGGTTGCTGCAGGCAAAACTACGAGTTGGAAACATCTTTTAATGCTTCTTTCCGGAACGCTTGTACCATTTCTGCTGTTGTTTATTATGGCCTTATTTATTAATAAAAAAACACGCTGGATTGATATATTGAACACCGCGCTGATTGCAAGAATTCCTTGCTATGTATGTATTCCGTTAATAATATTCGCTAAGAAAATTTTTTCTGTTCATTATAACGATCCTAAAGCAATACCCATTTCATCATGGATAAACGTTATTGTATTTACCATGCTTAATCTTTTGGTCTTTGCATTTTCGCTGGTATTATATTATAACGGGTTTAAAACATCAACCAACGCAAGAAAATGGGAAATTTATGTGCTTTTTTTTGTTGTATTAATTATTGCTGATATTCTTACACTGATAATTAACTATCATTTTATTCTTCCATAATATTCCAATAAATCACTTATTATAAAACAATACATAATGAAAATCAGAACACATTTTATTCTTTCTTTTTTATTATTGATGCTATGTACATGCTCCAATATAATTGCTCAAATTACGGGAACATGGCAAGGCATTTTAAAAATACAAACAACAGAAATTCCACTTGTTTTTCATATTTCAAAAACTGATAGTGGCTATATTGGTTCTTTTGACAGTCCGTCGCAAATGGCAAACAATTTGAAATTCAATAGTGTCATTTACGACAATGATAGCATTACTTGTTTGTATAATACGATTGCCATGAAATATACAGGCAAGCCAGATAGCACAGGGAAAATAATTAATGGAATATATACACAGTCCGGTTTTTCTGTGCCACTACAATTAAAAAAAACAAGTGATGATGGAAGTGTAATAATATATAAACGACCGCAAGAACCCAAGCCGCCATTTCCTTATTCGAGTGAAGATGTGAGTTTTCTAAATCCAACATCGCATTTAAAAATCGCAGGAACATTGACGCTTCCGTCTAATAGTAAAAATGTTCCAATCGCAGTGATGATAACAGGTTCTGGGCAACAAGATAGAAATGAAGAAATATTCGGTCATAAACCATTTTGGGTAATTGCAGATTATTTTGCACGCAACGGCATCGGCGTTTTGCGAGATGATGACAGAGGTGTCAGAGGTACAGATCGTGGAAATGCAAATGCAACTTCGGCAGATTTTGCAACAGATGTAAATGCTGCAGTTGATTATCTTCATTCCAGAGGTTATACAAATATTGGGTTAATAGGCCACAGTGAAGGCGGCATGATTGCGCCGATGGTGGCTTCAAAAAGAAAAGATGTGAAGTTTATTGTACTGCTTGCGGGACCTGGGATTCCTTGTAATAAAATTATTTATGAACAAACATATTTAAGCAATAAAGCTATGGGTATAAATGATAGTGTAGCAAGATTTAATGAAGCATGTGTAAAGAGAATAACTGATTATGTCAAAAATTATAATGGCAACGACTTAAAGAATGGCTTAAGTACTTATTACGACAGCGCATTTAAAAAAATACCACAAATCAATTCTTTAAACAATGAACAATATGCCAACCTGAAGAAAAGTTTATTAAATCAAATGGATAGCCCCTGGATGGTTTATTTTCTTAAATACAATCCTGCAACTGCATTGGAACAAACAAAATGTCCGGTGCTCGCTTTGGACGGAACACTCGATACACAAGTACCTTGCGAAGAAGATCTGCATGCGATTGACGTTGCATTAAAGAAAGGCGGTAATAAACATTTTGAAACCAAGGCTATGCTAGGCTTGAACCATTTATTTCAACATGCAAAAACAGGCGGTTTGCCGGAATATGGAACAATTGAAGAAACTATCAGCCCTGAAGTATTGCAGATAATGAAAGACTGGATACTAAAAGCCAAATAAGAATTAAAGCATCTTAATAAGCTCTTCTGTAAGTGTAAGAACCCAAGAAATATTAAAATATCCCGAAAATAATAATTCAGTTATCTTTGCCGCGTTTGATAGTAAAATATCACACAGAATGCTATTTGTAACTTGATATAGTATTCTGCAATAATTAATTGCTCATCAATGGCATTATTCGATATAAAAATTCCTAACCGCATTGCTAAAGCGCTTCATCTACCTGAAGTTCCGGTAAAAAGGCAACAAAAGCGGGTTTTAAAAAAACTGTTACGCAAAGCAAAGTTTACCGAATTCGGCCAGAAATATCACTTCGATAATATCTTAATGCAGAAAGATATTGTAAGTGCATTTAAAGCAAATGTCCCCATTTATGATTATAATTCAATATATGCCGAATGGTGGCATAAAACATTGGAAGGTAAGCCGGATATTTGCTGGCCTGGTAAAATAAAATTCTATGCTCTTAGCAGCGGCACGAGTGAAGCAGCAAGCAAATTTATTCCAATAACAAACGATTTGCTGCAAGGCAATAAAGTAATCATGGTAAAGCAATTGCTTAGCCTACGCAATTATAACGATATTGATGTAAGTTCTATCAGACGCGGCTGGCTAATGCTTGGCGGCAGTACAGATCTGCAAAAAGGTCCCGGCTATTATGCTGGTGATTTAAGTGGCATCAGTGTAAAAAAAGCGCCCTTTTGGTTTCAGCCATTCTATAAGCCCACCAAAAAAATTGCCCGTGAAAAAGACTGGAACAAGAAGCTGGACGATATTGTAGAACATGCCAGAGATTGGGATATAGGTTTTATCGTTGGCGTTCCCGCATGGGTGCAAATGTGTATGGAAATGGTTATTGAAAGATACGGCGTTTCCAACATTCATGAAATATGGCCCAACCTTTCCTATTTCGTACACGGCGGCGTAAACTTCGAGCCTTACAAAGGCGGATTTGAAAAATTGCTTGGAAAGCCGTTGGTATATATCGAAACTTATTTGGCAAGCGAAGGGTTTATAGCTTATCAGTCCAGGCCAAATGCAAATGGCGGTATGAAGCTGGTAACCGGAGATCATTTATTTTTTGAATTCATTCCATTTGATAAAGAAAACTTTTCGCCAGATGGTTCCATGGTTGCCAATCCAAAAACTTATCTGGCACAGGAAGTAGAAGAAGGGAAAGATTATGCAATATTATTAAGTACGCCGGCTGGAGCTTGGCGTTATTTGCTTGGAGATACTGTCCGCTTTACAGATAAATCAAAAGCGGAAATCATTATCTCGGGCAGAACGAAACATTTCCTGAGCCTGGTAGGAGAGCACCTGAGTGTGGATAATATGACGAAAGCGCTTCAGCTGGCTACAGAGGAAATGAACGTGAGCATCCCGGAATATACGGTGGCCGGCATTCCTTACGGATCATTTTTTGCGCATCAGTGGTATGTGGCAACCAATGATAAAGTGGATGAAAAAAAGCTGATAAAATTAATAGACGAAAAAATAAAAGTGCTGAATGATGACTACGCCGTAGAAAGAAAGAGCGCATTGAAGGAAGTATTGATAAAAGTATTGCCGGAAGATGCTTTTCTGAAATTTCTGGCATCGTTGGGAAAAGTAGGAGCGCAACATAAATTTCCGCGCGTTTTGAAAGGAAAAATGCTTGAAGCGTGGAATAAGTTTTTAAAGGAAAACGGGTATTGATTTACTTTGCCGTTTTTTATCATATTTTTCTCATCATATTTTATATTTTTAACCCGACAAAGATTGTAATAAATATCAGCAAAAAAGTCGGGATATATTTCTTAAATATTCCCGCTTTATAAAACATGTTTTTTACTGCAATAATCAAAGGAATTGCAATTGGTTTAATGTTAAGTATATCGGTAGGGCCGGTAATATTTGCCATTATCAAGCAAAGCCTTAACAACGGACATAAAGGAGGATTTTTCTTCATTGCCGGCGTATCTTTCTCGGATACAATATTGGTAATGCTTTGTAATTTATTTACTCAATTATTCAGCGCTGCCGGATGGCTGGAAAAGCTTATAGGATACGGAGGCAGCATTTTTCTGGTAATATTGGGGATATATAATTTTTTTGTAAGGAAGCAGCCTAAGAAAGAAGACCTGAAAATTATTCAAAAGCAATTATCTACGCGCGACAAATTATCTATTTTCTTTTCCGGGTTTGCCATGAATACTTTAAACCCCGCAGTAATTATTTTTTGGATTGCAACTTCGGGTACGATAATGGTAGATGCAAAATCTTATGCGCACGATATTGAATACAGATTGATTGTTTTTGTTACATGTCTTGTCTTTACTTTAGGCGCAGATATTTGCAAAGTATTTCTGGCAGGCAAAATCCGCAAAAAACTTACGCCACATAATATTCATGTTATTAATCAGATTGCGGGTGTTATTTTTATTATATTTGGGTGTGTGTTGTTTTATGGAATGTATTCCGGGCATAATATTCTCTCCCATTAATTTAAAATATTTACGCGGCAATTTTTATGAGTTACTTGTCTTCTTTTCTTCATCTTGCTTTTATTGCTTTCATTACATTATTCCCTGCCGTAAATCCGGTGGGAACAGCATTTATTGTAAGCCCGTTGCTTGATGGATTGGATAGAAAACAACGTTTGCTTGCATCTAAAAAAATCGCTTTTTATTGCCTGGTAATTTGCATTGTGTCTGTTTTATTAGGAAGCTGGATATTGAAAATATTCGGGTTATCATTACCCATTGTACAAATTGCCGGTGGCATGATTATCTTTAATATGGGCTGGCAATTACTTGCTTCAAAAAATGAAAACCGTGCACCGGAAAGAGTAACGCAGCCTGCAGACAAATTCAGGGAAGTTCAGAATTTATTGTTTTATCCGATAACTTTCCCGATGACAGCCGGCGCCGGCACAATTTCGGTATTGCTTACATTAAGCGCATCCAGCGGCGATAAGGATTTTAAAGATTATATTATGGATATGGGCTCTGTTCTTGTGGGCGCTTTAATGATCATCATTCTGTTTTATATATGTATTGCAAATACAGGATTATTATTTAAAACCATCGGAGACCGTGGGCAACAAGTTGTAAACCGCATCAGTGCATTTTTAGTTACCTGTATTGGCTTGCAGATTTTTTGGAACGGCCTGCAACATATACTGAAACTGCATTCCTGAATTTTTCATCTGTTTATTTTAATAGCGTTCGCCAAATAATCATTGCTTGTTATGGTATGCAAAATTCTTATGGCTCATTTCATATTTATAAAACTCAAAGGCAGTTTTATATCTGACGATTTCAACTTAGCAATCACATCTTGCAGATCATCAATTTTTTTTCCGGTAACACGTACAATATCATCCATAATTTGCGCCTGCACTTTTAGTCCGCTTTCTTTTATAAGTTTTACTATTTTTTTAGCATCATCTTGTTGCAATCCGTTTTGAACCGGTACTTCTTTTTTAATAGTCTTTCCACTTGGGTAAGCATCTTTTTCAAAATTAAAGGCTGAGGCATCAATTCCTTGTTTCATAGCTCGTGAGATAATTACATCAATTAATTGCTTCATCTTCATTTCGCTTTCCGTTACGAGTTGTATTGTATAATCTTTCTTATTCAAATCGATTTCCACAGGCGAATTCTTGAAATCGAAACGCCCGGCAATTTCTTTTTTTGCAGTATTTATTGCATTATCCAAAGTTTGTAAATCTACTTTGCAAGCGATATCAAATGATGGCATTTTTATATATTTTTAATAAAAAAAGGAGTCGGAGTTTTTTTAAAAAACTTTTTTTCATTTTTATAATATTACAAATCTAATAAATAATGTATGTAAAATTCTTGAATAACAATATTATTTAACTGTGTGTTGAATGATAAACCTTTGCTAAATACATCAAAATGTGTATGCTAGCAGCTGCAATATTTTAATTTTGAAATATTAAAAAACCTAAAAAATTATTCATATGAAAACGAATGGAACGTTAGAATCCCCTTCTACGAAGCAAAATAAAAAAGTATCGCATCCAATAGAAATCGGAATATCAGATAAGAATCGTCAAGAGGTTGCAAACGCTTTAAACAAATTGCTTGCCGACGAACAAATCTTATATGCTAAAACAAGAAATTATCACTGGAATATTGAAAGTTCCAATTTTATGGAAATGCATTTATTCTATGAAAGATTGTACACCGAATTAGCAGAAACTATAGATGAAATTGCTGAAAGAATCCGTAAAATCGGGCATTATGCACAAGGCCGGCTGGAAGATTTTTTAGCACAGGCAAATTTGCTTGAAGGAGAATACACAAACGATCAGGATACGCAATTGAAAAATTTACTTGACGATCATGAAACTCTTATTCGTGAAATACGGAAAATGATTGATGATTTCGAAGATAAATATAAAGATAAAGGCTCGGCAGATTTTGCAACAGGCGTGCTGAAGCAACATGAACAATGGGCTTGGTTTGTTCGCAGTTATATTGTTCATTAATTTACAAGGTTTGTACTAATAAAAAACGAAGGCGCGTTACAACATCGCCTTCGTTTTTTTATTTAATAAAGAATAAAAATTTAATCTTTCAACCCTCTGTTTTTTAACAGAGGGTCAATGCCCGGATCGTGCCCGCGAAAACCACGATACAATGTAGCAAGATCTTCCGAATTGCCGCGCGATAGAATTTTATCTCTGAAATATTGCCCGTTCTCTCTTGATAAGCCGCCATGTTCTTCAAACCAGGCAAAGGCGTCATCATCGAGCATTTCGCTCCAGCAATATGCATAATATCCTGCAGAATATCCATTCGCCCATATATGTAAAAAATAAGAAGAACGATATCTCGGAGGAATGTATGATAAATCTGTTCCTAATTTTTTCAGCGATAAGGTTTCGAAGCTGTCTGTATTTTGTTCTTTTTCATCAGCGGATAAAGTATGCCACTCCATATCAAGCCCTGCTGCGGCTAAATATTCCCCGAATGCATATCCCTGATTAAATGTGGATGCATTTTTAATTTTATCTATCAGCGTTTGCGGAATTACTTCTCCGGTTTTATAATGCTTCGCATAATTTTTCAGTATAGTTGGATAAAGCGCCCAATGTTCGTTGAATTGAGAAGGGAATTCGACAAAATCTCTTGACGTACTTGTGCCGGATAAGGAAGGATATTTTTGCGATGCGAACATTCCATGCAACGCATGCCCAAATTCATGAAACATGGTAGTAACATCCTCGAAAGATATTAATGCCGGCTGCCCTTGCGCAGGTTTGGTAAAATTACATACGTTGTAAACAACGGGCTTGTAACCCAACAATGTTGATTGATGTACAATATTACTCATCCATGCGCCGCCGTTTTTATTATCCCTTTTAAAATAATCACAATAAAAAAGTGCAAGCGAAGAACCATCTTTGTCAAACACTTCGAATACTTTAACATCATTCTGATAAACAGGTAGGTCGTTTCGTTCCTTAAATGTTATTCCATATAACTGATTGGCTGCATAGAAAACGCCGTTTTGCAAAACGCTGTCCAGCACAAAATAGGGTTTAATTTCGTTCTCGTCCAAATCGTATTTTGCTTTGCGCACCTGCTCGGAGTAATAATTCCAATCCCAAGCTTCTAAATGAAAAGTATCTCCTTGCGATTGTATTAATTTTTGAATATCCGCCGCTTCTTCTTTTCCTTTTTGAACGGTAGGAGGTATCAGGTGATTCAGAAAATTGAAAACGGCTTCCGGAGTTTTTGCCATTTGATTTTGCAGGTTCCATGCTGCATAGCTTGGAAACCCAAGCAGTTTAGCCTTTTGCGCGCGTAATTGCGCCAGCCGGCTAATGGTTTTGCGCGTATCGTTCGCATCGTTTTTTTCTGTTCTTGTCCATGAGGCTTCAAATATTTTTTTGCGCGTTTCCCTGTTTTTTAAAGATTGAAGATAAGGTTGCTGCGTAGTGTTTTGCAAAGGCAATTTCCATTGATTGTCTTTCCCGTCTGCTTTTGCTTTTGCGGCAGCAGCTTCTAAGTCCGATGACGACATACCATCCAATTCTGCTTTGTTATCTATAACTACAGCGCCGTTTTTGGAAGCATTCAAGAGTTGATTATTAAATTTTGAACTCAAGGACGCTTCTTCTGAATTCATCTTTTTCAATTGTTCTTTATCAGCATCGGATAGCTTGGCGCCGGCTTTTACAAATTGCTGATAATAATATTCTGTTAGCCTTAAAGATTCCGGATCAAGCTTTAATTGCGGCCGTTGATTGTAAACAGATTCAACACGTTTGAATAATTTATTATCCAGATAAATTGCATCGCTTTGTGCTGCAAACTTCGGCGCATATTCTTCATCCAGCTTTTGCAATGTATCGTTTGTATTTGCGCCTGTTAATAAATTAAAAACAGATCTTGCTCTTTGTAATAATTGCCCGGATTTTTCAAGCGCTGTCAATGTATTTTCAAAAGAGGCAGCCTCGTTGTTGTCAATAATTTTTTTTACTTCTTCCAATTGCTCTTTCATTCCTTCGTCGAAGGCAGGCGCAAAATCACTGTTGTGTAACTTACTGAAATCAAAAGTATGAAAGGGCAGCGTACTTTCTTTTGCGAAAGGATTGCTGTCTGAAAAATTTGAAGGCGATGGATGATTGCCTGAATTACATGATGAAGCGATGATGGAAATAGTAGCCATAAAAGTTAATAAATAATTTTTCATTCGTAAATTTTGTACTGTTTTTTAATGACTGAACGGGCGTAAATAATTATTGCTTTGTTCTTAATTACTGACGATAATATTCGCTCCATAACGCCGATATGTTTTTCGAAAAAATAATGCTTTCATCAGCTTTGCCTATAAACCAACTCCCTTCACTTATTTCATCGGCCAATTGCTGAAAATCCCAGCCGCAATATCCTATGAAAATTTTTACATCTTCTTCATCAATCATGCCGTCATTCATTTGAAGCATTGCTTGCATAAAATTACCGCCAAGAGATATATTATCAAAGATTTTAGTTCCTCCTTTAATCCAATCCGGGCGGCGATGTATAAAAAATAAATGATCTGTATCTACCGGGTCGCCGGCGAATAATTTACATTCTTTGTAAGATCTGAACTCAGCCAATTCGTTTAGCTTTCTTGGGAATGGTTTATTCAACATAAAGCCGATATAACCAGATTCATTTTTTTCGGCAATAAGAATTACAGAACGTTCAAACATATCTTCTCCGGAAACGGTTGTGCTTATCAATATATTTCCTTGTTCGATTTGCATTCTTATATGCTTAGTTTTTAGGCGCATCATTTTGCAGCTCTGTAATATCTGTGTCTTGAATATGAGAAAAATCTCCTATCAGCCATTCACTGAAATAATCGGATAAACACCAATAGAAATATTCGTCTTTATCTTCGTAATGATGCTTTTCGTCCGGTAAAATCATTATATCAAAACGCTTGCCTGCTTTTATCAAAGCATTGGCTACGCGAATGGTATTTGCAGGATGAACATTGTCATCAATATCGCCGGTAGTCAGCATTAAATGCCCCTTCAGGTTTTTTGCAATTTCGGGATTGGTAGAAATTTTATATTCAAAAGTAGTGTCGCCTTTTTTATCCACGACTTCGTTTATGCCATGATGTTTTTCACTCCACCAACTGTTATAAATCCTGTTGTCATGATTGCCTGAAGAAGAGATGCCTGCTTTAAAAAAATCGGGATAAGTAAACATGGCTGCTGCAGTCATAAACCCTCCGCCGGAATGGCCGTAAATGCCTACTTTTTTTATATTGATAAATTTGTATTTGTCTGCGAGTTCTTCTGCCGCAAACTTTTTATCCGCCAATCCATAATCGCGTAAATTGCCGTAGCCATAATTGTGATACCACTTAGAGCGCAGCGGGCTTCCGCCTCTGTTGCCGATGGTAACAACAATCAATCCTATTTGCGCAAGCCTGTCTGTGCGCAGGTAAGGAACTGTAAATGATGTGTTTACGGCTTCTGTTTGCGGGCCGGGATATACATATTCCACCAACGGATATTTTTTGGTGCTGTCGAAATTATAGGGTTTGTACATTACGCCGTATAAATCAGTTATGCCATCTGCGGCTTTTACTGTGAATGGCTCCGGAAATTTAAAGCCTGCTGCAAAAAGCGCAGACAAATCAGCAGAATCTAAATCTAAAATCTTATGTCCTGAATTATCATATAAAACAGAATGAGGAGTTGTATTCACTCTTGAATAATTATCTACAAAAAACTGTTTTGTATCATTCATGCTTATTTTATGATCAAAGTTTCCTTTGTCTAATAAATGCAAATTGCTTCCGTCAAAATTGATACTGTACAAGTGCATGTAATAAGGATTTTCGCCATCTTCTTTGTTGTTGGCGGTAAAGTATAGTACACGATTTTTTTCATCAATCTTTTCAATTTCATTGCAATGAAAATTGCCGGAGGTAATTGCGTTTTCCAAAGTGCCGTCGCCTTTGTATAAATAAAATTGCGCCCAGCCGGTACGCTCGCTCCATTCGATCAGTTCTTTGCCGCCGTCTATTACGCCTAAGTCTTGTGCTTCCATCGATGTATTCATTCTTTCCTGAATAATTGATTTTGCTTTGGAGGAATTCACATCAATATCTAACATGTCGATGCGCTTCATCGGCCGGTCCTGGCGCGTTACAAAAAAATGATCATTGTTGCCGGACCAAATCATTACACGATAGTCATCATCGATAGAATTTTCATTAAGCGGCTTTGACTGAATACTGAGGTTTTGATCTTTATAAGCGCCGGCATCAATTTCGCGATGAGTTTGATTGTTCATATCGAACAACAATAGATGATCTTGCGGCATGGAAGTATCGCCGGGCATGCCGTAAGTGTAGGTTTCCAGTGTAGGGCGCGGTTCATCCATATTGTGTACGATCCAGAGTTTGCCCACTTTTCTTTCATCGGAATGAATCATAGCAAAGTAGCGCGAATCCGGCGACCATTGGACATACGCAAAGATTCGTTTGTCTTTGTTTTTTTCGATAGAAACATTATCGGTTCCTATGTTGCTGTTGTTTGCGCCGTAAGAAAAAAACATTTCTCCGTCTGTTGTGAGCGCATGTTCTACAATTGTACTGTCATCTTCTTTTTTCAAAGCTTTGTTATAGTTGGAGGTATCCATCCAATACAAATTATAGTGTTTGGAATAAACAATATATTTCCCGTCGGGAGAAATATTTGCCCATGGATATTTTCTTTTGGCACGAATAAAATCTTTCAATTGTATTAATTCATCTTTCGCAATATCATATTGGAAGTAATATGTTTTTTTATCGTTTTTTGTTTTATTACCTTTTTTATCGGATGTGTCTTTTTCTTCTTCTTCAAACTGAGATTTTACCTGAAAACGGATTGAATTTTTATCTTCCAAAAACTGGATACTATCAATCAGGAAATTTTGTGCATTGATAGGCTCATGCATAATCTCTGACACTTTTGCAATTACTTTATCTTCATTGAACAAAGGCTTTTTTGTTTTTGTATCACAATCGACGAGCCACCATTTTTTGCCTTTTGCGTTTTCAAACTGATACCAGAATTTATTTCCTTTTTTAAGCCAATGCGGTGATACGTTTAAAGTATGAACCATTTTCTGAACACGAGAAGCTGTAAATCGTGCAGCTTGTCCGTAATCTGCTTTTGCAATATCCTGAGCATTTACATGGAACGCAAATAGCATACATAAACATCCCGAAAGCAGCATTTTCATAAAAATGGAATAATTATTTTTTAAAGAGATGATATACTTCATAATAAAGAAACAGTATCTGTGGTTTAATAAAAGTGAAGATATTAAAAGTATAATATAAATACATATTGTTCTTGTGTGTTGCTTTTATAAAAATGCAGGAAGATGATAGAAACGCTTAATAAAAAAGGGCGAAGATTGCTCTTCACCCTTTACTATATCTGTCAATGTGGGACTAATATAATGTAAATTCCACTCGTCTGTTTTTCTGACGGCCTTCTGCTGTTTTATTTGTTGCAATAGGTTGTGTAGAACCATAACCAACTGCTTCGATACGTGAAGGATTAGCGCCTTTTGATACAAGATATTCCTTAACAGCCTCTGCTCTTTCTTTCGATAAGCGCATGTTTGAATTGAAGTTGCCTGTATTATCAGTATGTCCTGCGAGCTTCAGGCTAAAATTTTTATTGATTAATAATTCAGCAACGCGGTCAAGGCTTGCATCAGATTCCGGGCGAATTGTTGCTTTACTTAAGTCAAATTGCAAATCTTTAATTGCTTCATCTACAACTTTTCTGTCTTCTTGCGTTACGACTACTTTTTCCTTTTCGATGATTTGTTTAGGTTGTGGCAAAGGACATCCGGCACCATCAACACGTACACCGCTTTCTGTATTCGGGCATTTATCATGAATATCCGGAACACCGTCTCCGTCTGTATCTTTATTGGCATCATCCAATTTTTGCTGTAATTCTTGGACTGCTGCAGCATTACGTTCATCGGATTCTTTTAATTGTTCTTTCAGGTATTGATTTCTGTCCCACAAATCCATTGCTAATTGAGCAGCAGGATTTACAACTGCTAATTGCGGTTTATGTTTATCGCCCAAAGCAAATTCCAATCCTAAGTTAAGAGAAGAAAATTTATCGTCTCGCCCTTTGTAACCTGCAACACCGTCAAAGTAAGGACTGTTTACAAAATTCAGTTTATAAGCCAAATCGATATTAATGCCTCTTGATACATTGAATTTTGCGCCAACGCCTACAGGAATAAAGAATGAACGCTTGCTGTCCGGTTTAGCATTTACCTGATTGCCATTGTAAGTATAAGAATAATTGTCATCACTGGCAGCTACTTGATTTCTATATGCAATGACACCGCCACCTGCAGAAACATAAGGCGTTACCGTTGCTTGTTTATTCAACCAATTGATAGTGCCTAATGTAAACACACCACTCAAAGATGCTGACCAATTGATATCTGTTTTGAATTTGGTAATTCCATCTATCGATTCTGAACCTCCTACATTAACTAATGAAAAGGGCTCCTGATCATTTTTTTGCGAACCCTTTACTTTGCCCCGCATAAAATCTAATTGTAATCCGAATGCATGAAAAATTTGTTTTTTGATATATGCACCATAAACCAAGCCTACATTGTGAAAATCATAAGAACCAAAATCATTTGGACCTCCGAAAGGAGCTACAGCCGCGCTTCCGCCGCCCCATACACCTATAGACCATGTACGGTAATCGCTGGTGCCGGAAAAAGGAGTTACTCTTGGAATAGAATCGTTCTGTGCCATTGCGCTGCTAATTGTAAATAATCCGGCAGCCGCCGTTAAAACCTTCTTTTTGTTTAGCTTTAAATTCATATTTGATTTTTTGTTTAAATAATATATTCTTTATGTCGCATAAGAAATGCAGACAACTTAGATATAACTACATTGAAAAGTTTAATGCGAAAAACATTTCAATTGTAAATTTCAATTATATCGCAAGTACATTGCGGCGCAAAGTTAATGCCAATTAATTGAAAACCTTTTGGATAGTTGTAGTAAATCTTCTACAACCGGAGTCAATAAGTATAAGCCTTCACGGAGGTGTCTTTCTTCAGCTTCACGTTCAGGGTCGCCGGGGATAATGATATGGTTATATTCTTCCGAAGGCTTGGCTTTCCTGAAACGTTGAATCCAATTATCAATATGAAAATAAAAATCTTCTTTAGTTCGAAAAGCATCTATACGCATAGCTCCGAAAAAATGGCCTAAACCTTCTCCGGGCATATTCTGTGGCATCGGAACATACGCGGGAAACGGGGGCACCCAAGGGCCGTAAGATGCGCCGCTTAATACGGCAGAAAATATATCAACAATACTTGCCAGTGCATATCCTTTATGGCTTGCGTGCTCTCTGTCGCTTCCCAATGGTAATAAGGCTCCACCTTCCTTTATCACATTGGCATTCGTACTTTGTTTACCGTCTTTTGTTTGTGCCCATCCTGTCGGAATGTCTTGTTGCTTTCGCTGTGCTATTTCTAATTTCCCGTTAGCGGCTGTAGTTGTAGCAAAGTCTGCAACAAATGGCGGTTGTGTTTTTGCAGGAATTGCAACGGCAATCGGATTGGTTCCTAACATTCTTTCTATGGAAAAAGTTGGCGCTACCAATGCACTTGCATTGGTCATGGCGATACCGATCATATCATGCTGCAAAGCCATCATTGCATGGTAACCTGCAATGCCAAAATGATTGCTGTTCTTTACACTTACCCAACCTGTGCCTGCATTTTCTGCTTTTTCTATTGCTGTTTGCATGGCATAATAGGAAACAACTAATCCCAAACCTTTATCTCCGTCTATAACTGCTGTTGACGGCGTTTCATGTATAACTTTTATATCCGGAGCGGAATTTATTCTTCCTGCTTCCCATAAACGGATGTAGCCGCTAAGGCGTGCAATGCCATGGCTTTCTATTCCTCTCAAATCTGCGCTGAGTAAAGCTTTGGAGGCTATTGCCGCATGTTCATTACTACAGCCTATTTTTTTAAAAACATTGTATGTAAAATCAAAAAGTTGCTCGTAAGTATAATGATGATTCATAAAATTTAGTAATCGGTTTATAAAGATATTTCCGTTTTCTTTACTTCATACAGTGCGCTGAAAAGGTATTGTTTATTTGTCCCGACTTCTGTACAAAAATATCTTGTCCTTCTTTTTTCGCCACGTATAAATATACGTCCGTCGCGGGTTTTGAAATATCCGTTTAAAACAATTTGTTCTACATGTACAATATCCGGATCAATGGTTTCATTATATTTTTTGAGTACGCGCATCAAATCTTCTTCTGCACAAGTGCTTGCGCCGGGATTGTGTAATGACTTCTGCAAACTCTTTGCAATGTCATTCGGGAAAATATTTTTCTGTAAAAAAATAAATAATAATTCTCCATAGATGCTTTTCCATTCGCGACCATGTGGAGCTACTTTGTGCTTATATTTTTCATAAGTAAGCAAATGCGCTAATTCGTGCAATAAGGTAATTAGGAAAGAATATTTGTTGAGGTTGCCATTAACTGATATGCGATGGTTTTGTCCGGGTAATGCGTTGCGGTAATCGCCCAAAACGGAAGAGCGATGCTGTGTTACGGTAAGATGCACACTGTATTTTTGCAAATAAGCCACCACATCGTCAAAAGTATTGTCGGGTAAAAATCCGGCCAATTCCTGCAAAGGATGTCGAACTGGTTTTGCCATTCTATTTTTTCTTATTCACCATAAATGCGCCTCTTGTTTCGAGTATGGAATACAGTACATACAATATCATTCCGATAATTATTCCGGGCACATTCCTGTTTTGCTTTGCTAAAAGAATATATATAATTGCCGCGCCGCACAGCACGAAAAATTTTAAAACAGTCATCATCATAATGCTGCGGATAAATACATTCGGATTCGGGTCCCGGACAGATGCAATGTGGCGATATGTGCCGAACAATGCCAGCAAGAATAATAGCGCATTTGCAACTACTACAACATTTATATCTATATACAACGCAGCATGTATATATCCGTTTTTATACAATAAACAAATAAGATTGATGATGAGAAATAATAATAAAAGCGCCGTATAATTTTTATTGATACGAAATTTTCGCATGCCTGATTTTATTTTCTGCAAACTTAAGATGTAAAACTTAACCTTTGTCTTTTCTTTTACCCGAAAATTCTTTCACTAAGCGGTACAATAATGCAACCAAAATGAGCAACGGAATAATCCAAATCAGCAAAGGTGTTTTCAGATTCATTTTTTTATCTATCCACTTTCCTGCAAAAATACCTATTGCTACGCCGCCAAGCAATTGAAATCCATAATTCATATAAAGCATATAATTATTGCTTTTTTGTTCATTATCTTCCATAGAAAAATTGAATTGCACTCATTATTTGAAATTAATCAAAAATAATTTTGAAACAAGATGAAATCGGCCTTACAACGTTAGCGAAATTCTGTTATTTTTGTTTGAATAATAATTATTATCCAATATTTATTATGTAATAAACAATCATATTTTATTCCGTTTAATTTAAAATAAAGAAATGGCAAAGTCGGCCAAAAAGAAACCCAAACATATAGCAATTGCCGGCAATATCGGCGCAGGAAAAACCACACTTACAAAATTGTTGAGCAAGCATTATAAATGGATCCCGCAGTTTGAAGATGTAGACCATAATCCTTATCTGGTAGATTTTTACGACGATATGTCAAGATGGAGCTTTGAATTGCAGATATACTTTTTAAACAGCAGGCTAAAGCAATTGCTGGAAATAAAAAACGGAACGGAAACGGTAATACAAGACAGGACGATTTATGAAGATGCTAATATTTTTGCTCCCAATTTACATGATATGGGATTGATGAGCACGCGGGATTTTAATAATTATTACAACTTTTTTAAAACACTCAAGAGTATGGTGGAACCGCCGGATTTGCTTATTTATTTAAAAGCATCCGTTCCGGCATTGGTAGCGCAGATACAAAAACGCGGCAGGGAATATGAAGATAATATTCGCCTGGATTATCTGAAAAAATTAAACTTGCTGTATGATAAATGGATTGAAGATTATAAAGAAGGGCCGCTGCTTGTTGTGGATGTAGATACTATAAACTTCGCAGAAAATGAAGAAGACCTCGGAGAAATTATCAATAAAGTAGACAGGCTTTTATACGGGCTTTTTTAATCTTATAAAACTTTGCGGGGTCAACAATGAATGAAGAACAAATAAGCTATAATCCGGGTATCAGTTTCATTACGATAGGAGTGAAGAACCTGGAATTAATGCGCGCTTTTTATAAAGAAAAGCTTGGTTGGGCAGCGGAAAAAGATGAAGATGGAATTGCATTTTTTAAAATGAATAACGGATTGATATTAGCATTATTTCCTGAAGAAGAATTGGCAAAAGATATAGGAATAGCAAATGCTCCCATCGATTATAAACATTTTTCATTAGCGATTAATTTGCCTTCGAAACAAGAAGTAGATTCTTTTTTTGAAATATTATTACTCAAAAAAATATCCATACAAAAAATGCCTGAGTCTGTTTTCTGGGGCGGCTATCGCGGTTACTTTTCAGATCCGGAAAATAATTTCTGGGAAGTAGCTTATAATCCTTTCTTGTAAAAGATTAAAACATTCACATACTGCTATTGATAAACTTGCTGCTGAGCTTCCGGTAATATGCCCGCTTCAATACTGGACGGCAAATCTTTTTGATGATATAAGCGAATGGTTGCCTTTTTAAAATCATCAGATTTAGCTTTATAAATATCTTCAAAAACTTGTGGATTAAGGTCGGTCAGCGGGAACCAACTGCTTTGTACCTGTATCATTATTTTATGTCCTTTTTTAAACGTATATAAAACATCCGGCACATGAAATTTTACAAGCGTAGGTTTATTTGGCACAAAAGGCTCAGGTTTCTCAAAGCTGTTGCGGTATTTGCCGCGCATAATTTCCGCGCGTACCAAAGCCTGGTATCCCGCAGCTTTTACCGTTTTTCCGTTGATGATAAAATCGCTTGCCGTATCGGGGTATTCATCAATTATTTTTATAATAAAATCGGCATCTGTGCCCGAAGTGGAAACGTACAGGTTTGCTTTTACAGCGTCTGCCAACGTTATATTGCTGTCGAGCGTATTTGTTTCAAAAGTCAATACATCTTTTCGTTCTGAAGCAAATTGCTGGTTATCTATCATGTAAGTTATCCCTCTGTCTGCATGTACGCCGCTTTGATATGGAACAGGATTTGTCGGATCGGAAATGTATTCGTCAAAATTATTTTTCAATGCCGGCGGATCAAATGATATTTTTTTATTTTCATTAAAGTACAATTTTGCAGGGATAATTTTTTTTGACGGCCATTCTTCAAAGCTATTCCATCTGTTTAAGCCAACATCGTACAACAATGCTTCCGGCAAAGCGGGCATAGCCGTGTTTTTCAGATAATGCATAAAAAAGGGAAACTGTATTTTTTCCTGAAACCATTTGCTTGTATTAAATCCGAATGATATGTCTCCTAAATGATTCATATTTCTGCTTGCCCAACCGCCGTGATTCCAAGGCCCCATTACCAAAGTATTTTGATTTTGTTTGTTCTTGTGCTCAATACTTTCATAAGTATTCATTGCGCCCCATTGGTCTTCTGCATCGTAAAATCCGCCGGTAACAAGCGTTGCAGGTTTTACATTGTGCATGAAACGCGTAATGTCACGCGCCTGCCACCATTCATCATAATTCGGATGCATTAATATTGTGTCCCAAAACGGCACTAAATGATGATAATATTTTTCGTTTACCTGAGCAACTGTTTTAATGCTGTCCAGAAAGAAACGGTAATTATCCGTATACTCAGCATTTAGATTAGGTAATTTATTTTTATTGGGGCCGTTAGTGGAATTGGCAAACCAATAATCAAAATCAAATTCATCCATTATAAATAATGCACCGTTATGATGCGTATCATCTCCCAAAAACCAATTGGTTACAGGCGCTTGCGGAGAAACCGCTTTAATAGCAGGATGATTTGCTAACGCAGCATTTGTGGCAAAAAATCCGGGATAAGAAATCCCCAAACGCCTACTTTTCCATTATTGTGCGGAATGTTTTTTATCAGCCAATCTACAGCATCATACGTATCTGAAGATTCATCGTGCTGTGTGCCTTTTTTGTTTTCGATAATAGGCGTGATTTCTGTCCAGCTTCCTTCGCTGTGATGTTTGCCGCGCACATCTTGATAAACAAATATGAAACCTTCTTTCATAAATTCAGATGACGGCCCTAAGGATCTCGGATATTTATCCTCTCCGTATGGCGCAACGGAATAGCAGGTGCGTTCCATCATAAACGGATACAATTTGCTCGTATCTTTCGGAGTGTAAACCGCTGTGAACAATTTTATCCCATCCCGCATCGGAATCATATATTCGTATTTGGTGTAATGTTCACGTACATAGGCTGTATCAAAAGTAGGCTGTGCAATGGCAGTTAAAACATTTAATAGGATTAATAAGGAAAGAATAATTCTTTGCATATTTTCTGTATTGAGGAAATAAAAATACAAATAATCTTAACGAAAAATTTTCCTATTCTTTTCACAGGCTTGCGCATCATTCTTTTTACTTGAAGAAAATAAAATAAATTTGTATCATGAATTCTTCTACTCCATTAGCGGAAAGGTTAAGGCCTGCAACTCTTGACGAACTTGTAGGGCAAAAACACTTAACCGGCAAAGGCAGCATTCTTCGTACAGCAATAGAATCAGGTAAAATTCCTTCTATGATTTTGTGGGGACCTCCTGGCGTTGGCAAAACTACAATTGCCAATATTGTGGCTCATACATTGAAAGTCCCTTATTATCAATTAAGCGCTATCAGCAGCGGCGTAAAAGAAGTGCGGGAAGTATTAGACAATGCAAAAAAACAAGTAGGAGCGGTTTTGTTTATTGATGAAATTCATCGGTTTAATAAAGGGCAACAAGATGCTTTGCTTGGCGCAGTTGAAAAAGGAATTATAACATTGATTGGAGCAACTACCGAGAATCCTTCTTTTGAAGTAAACTCAGCTTTGCTAAGCCGCGCGCAGGTATATGTTTTGAAGCCTTTATCATCCGAAGATTTAGTACAGCTTTTGCAGCAAGCCATTACACAAGATATTTTTTTACAGAAATTAAATATTGAATTAAAAGAAACCGAAGCATTAATAAATATTTCAGGCGGAGACGCACGTAAATTGTTGAATTTGCTGGAGCTCACGGTAAATACATTGAATGAAACCGAGCATAGCGAGGTGCCGTCCGGCAATAAAAAAAATGAAAAATATACCGACGAAAAATCTCCCCAAAAAATTATTATAACAGATGACGAAGTGATGCATATTGCTCAGCAAAAAATAGCTTTGTATGATAAAAAAGGCGAACAGCATTATGATATTATTTCAGCATTTATCAAGAGTATGCGCGGCAGCGATCCGAATGCAGCAGTTTACTATTTGGCAAGAATGATTGAAGGCGGAGAAGATGTAAAATTCATTGCAAGAAGAATGGTCATATTTGCAAGTGAAGATGTTGGGAATGCTAATGCAAATGCATTGTTGTTGGCCAATGCAACCTTCGATGCTGTAAATAAAATCGGTTACCCGGAAGCAAGGATCATTCTTTCGCAATGCGCGGTTTATCTTGCTTCCAGCGTTAAAAGCAATGCAAGCTATGTAGCCATTAACAATGCTATTGCGCTTGTGCAGCAAACAGGAGATTTGCCTGTGCCGCTGCATTTGCGGAATGCCCCAACCAAGCTCATGAAAAATCTTGGATACCACAAAGGGTACGAATACGCTCATGATTACGATAAAAACTTTTCAGGGCAGGAATATTTACCGGAAGAAATCAAAGAAACAAAACTGTATAATCCCGGTAACAATGCACGTGAAGAGGAAATCAGGAAACATTTGAGAAATCTATGGAAAGATAAATATGGTTATTGATGCAGTGTAAGATAAGTAATTAACATTTCTTAATAAATTAAATAGCAGCCATTCATTTGTTTGAAAAAAATACAATGTACTTTTAAATAAATTTTTTCTAAACATACAAGATCATAAAATTGTTATGGATAATTCTTTAACAGACAAAGAAAAAATTAAATCCATCATAGATAATTTGCAGTCGCAATTTGAGCAAAATGCATCAAATGAAAAATTGATTGAAAGCGCGCATTTGCTGATACGTGAATTGCAACAGAATCATACGCATTATTCTTCCGAGAAAAGGAATATATCTGTTGTAATGCCCGGATCTTCATTTGCTGCTGTAAATGCTGTTAAGGAGCAAATAACTATTCACAAAACAGAAGATCAAAAAACGGAAGAAAATCCGGAACCAATCGATTTAAAAGAAGTATTACCCCAACTTCCGAAGGAGCAAGTGGAAACAATATTGCAAATCGATATAGATGTAGATAATCATCAAAAGCCAAAAGATGTTGTGGCAGAAAAAATAAATGACTGGAATATATTCGGAACATTTGCGGAAGCTCCCACAATTGCATTATACAAATCCAGAGAACCTGAAAAAGAAATCAACGAAAAATTTTCTGCCCAGTCAAACGATTTGTCTCAATCTTTGCAAAACATTCCCATCCGAGACCTTACTACGGCTGTAGGAATTAACGATCGCTATTTGTTTATTAATGAACTATTTCGTGGCGATGAATTTATGTACGAAAGAAGTATTATTACATTAAATAAATTCAATTCTTACGATCAGGCACACAGCTGGATAGAAAGGGAATTAAGATTAAAAATGGGATGGGATGTAGAAAATAAGATTACCCAACAATTCGAACAATTAATCAAGCGCCGATTCAATTAAAAGCGCAGCGTTTTATTGTACATTAAATACCTATATTTGCAACTCAAATTTAATTATCAGTGGCTACAAATACACAATTCTCAAAAGAAACTTATTTATACTGGTATGAACTGATGCAGCTCATTCGCCAGTTCGAATTAACGGCAGAAGAAAAATATAAAATGGCTGGTAAAATCCGCGGATTTTTCCACGCTTATGTAGGCCAGGAAGCTATCGCTGCAGGTTGTATGACGGCAACTCGCCCACAAGATCCGTTTATTACCGCTTATCGTGATCACGGATTAGGCATTGCAAAAGGAATTTCTCCAAACGCTGCCATGGCGGAATTATACGGAAAAGCAACAGGCTGTGCTAAAGGAAAAGGCGGTTCCATGCACTTCTTCAGTAAAGAACATTGCTTCTTCGGCGGACACGGAATTGTAGGTGCGCAAATAGGCGTTGGTGCAGGATTGGCTTTTGCGGAGCAATACAAAGGAACCGATAATGTAGCGCTTTGTTTCTTCGGAGATGGCGCTGCACGCCAAGGTGTATTGCACGAAACTTTTAATTTAGCCATGCTTTGGAATTTACCCGTAATTTTTATTTGCGAAAATAATCATTACGCAATGGGAACTTCTGTGGAACGTACATCGAATGTTGTAGATATTTATAAATTAGCTGATGGGTACGATATGCCCGCAGATACTGTTGATGGGATGAATCCGGAAACTGTGCATGAAGCGGTAAGCCGTGCTGTAAAGCGCGCAAGGGAAAAAGGCGGCCCAACTTTACTGGAAATAAAAACCTACCGTTACAAAGGTCATTCTATTTCCGATCCGGGAAAATACCGTACAAAAGAAGAATTGGAAGAATATAAATCCAAAGATCCGATTCAGGTAATATTGAAAAAAATAAAGGATAATAATATTGCAGGCGAAGAGGAAATAATAGCCATAGATGCAAGAATCAACAAGGTTGTAGCAGATGCCGTTCAATTTGCGGAAGACAGTCCGTTCCCCGAACCGGAAGCTGTTTTAGAAGATATTATGGTTGATCAGAATTATCCGTATATTACAGATTAATGCTTTACATTTGCACCGCAAAAAATAAACACAAAAAATTATATGGCTCAAAATCAGGTAATATCTGAAAGTAATTTAATTAATACTTGGAACAAAATTCAAAAACCTGTACTTACAGTTCTTGCAATTGTAGTAATCGTGATAGCAGGTTGGTTCGGGTACAAAAAATTCATTCAGGAACCTAAAGAAGAAAGTGCAAATACTGCATTATCAAATGTACAATTAGCTTTTCAGCAGGCAATGTTTACACCTTCAATAGATACAGCAGCATTAAAATTTGTTTTGAACGGCAATGGCCCAAGCAAAGGTGCTTTATATATTATTCGTAATTACGGAGGTACAAATGCGGCAAATCTTGCACAATATTATGCAGGAGAAACGTATTTGCGTTTAGGAGATTATAATAACGCTGTCAAATATCTGAGTGATTTTTCTACAAATCAAAAACAAATTCAGATGATGGCTTACGGCTCATTGGGCGATGCATATAGCGAACTAAAAAAGAATGAGCAAGCTATTGACAATTACAAAAAAGCTGCTTCTCTTTTTGAAGACGATGAAGTGAATGCATCAGAATTTTTATTCCGCGCAGCATTGCTAAGCGAAGTGAGCGGCAAAACAAAAGATGCCGTAGCGTTATACAAAGAACTAAAAGAAAAATTTCCAAATTCCGTTGAAGGCTCACAGGCTGATAAATATTTAAACCGCTTGGAAGTTCAGGCCAACGAAAATTAGTTTACATTCATAAATGGCAACACAGGAAAATACAATTTTAAATAAAGGCATCCCGCAATTAAAGGATGCCTTTGTAATAATTGTGAAAACGGAATGGAACGCTCATTACATAGATAAGCTTGAAGAAGGCTGCATAAAAGTTTTTAAAGAAAACGGCGTGCGGTTTTCAACACTCATAGTTCCAGGCGCAGTAGAAATACCTTTTGCTATCAAAACCTATTCCGAAAGCAACCAATTAAAAGCCGATGCATTCATCGCTTTGGGAATTGTGATACGCGGAGGAACGCCGCATTTTGAGTATGTATGCAATATAGTATCCGGTGGAATAACGCAATTGAATATTACGCTTCCGTCGCCGGTAATATTTGGTGTGCTTACTGTAGATAATGAACAACAGGTAATTGAAAGAATCGGCGGCATTCATGGGCATAAAGGAGAAGAAGCTGCATATACTGTCATTAAAATGATTGCCTTAAACAGGCAAATCAACAGCTAAATTCTTACGGGAATATCATTTTCCTGCATTGCTTTTTTTACTTCGCATATTTCCACTTCCTTAAAATGGAATATACTTGCGGCCAATGCAGAATCGGCATTCGATTTCAAAAATACTTCCACAAAATGATCCACGGTCCCGCCGCCGCCGCTGGCTATTACCGGAACGGGCAAATTCTCAGCCAATTCTTTTGTTATATCCAGCGCAAAGCCTTGTTTCGTACCGTCATGATTCATCGATGTTAATAATATTTCACCTGCGCCCAATGCTACAGCCTGTTTTGCCCAGTCGATACATTTAACACCGGTTTTTAAACGTCCGCCGTTTAAGTAAACATACCAGTTGCCGTCTTCTTCTTTTTTGGTATCAATTGCCAACACTACACACTGGCTGCCAAACTCGGATGCTAATTCTTTTATTAAGCCGGGATTATTAAAAGCTGCGGTATTTACCGATATTTTATCGGCGCCGTTTTGTAATAATACGCTTACATCTTCCACGGAACGGATACCGCCGCCTACCGTAAAAGGAATATTAATTTGATGTGCTATTTTATTGACTAATTCGCTGAGTGTTTTTCGTTTTTCGTTCGTTGCGGTAATATCCAGAAACACCAATTCATCAGCGCCCTGCTGCGCATATACTTTTCCTAATTCAACAGGATCTCCGGCATCTCTCAATCCTTCGAAATTGATGCCTTTCACAGTTCGTCCGTCTTTTATATCTAGGCAGGGAATTATTCTTTTTGTAAGCATGGGAAAAAATGAAAAATAATAAAACCCACGTAAAACGTGGGCTTCAGTCATAAGGTAAATTGAGGTCTCGAGCGGATTCGAACCGCTGTAGAAGCTTTTGCAGAGCTCTGCCTAGCCACTCGGCCACAAGACCATTTTCGTTTAGAGTTTGCAAAAATAATCATTCCTTAGCGTTTATCAAAACAGTAAATGAATTTTATTTATTACCTTGTAAAAAAATATTTTTATAGAAGATGAGCATACGAATTCCCGAAAGCGAATTGATTATCAACAGCCGCGGAGCAATCTATCATTTGGATCTAAAACCCGAAGAACTGGCACAAAATATTATTACCGTAGGCGACCCGGACAGGGTACAGCAAATAAGTAAATATTTCGATAAAATAGAGATTACAAGACAGCACAGGGAATTCATAACACATACCGGAACGTTAGGTAAAAAAAGAATTTCCGTTATTTCAACCGGCATCGGGCCGGATAATATTGACATTGTGTACAACGAGTTGGATGCATTGGCAAATATTGATTTTTCTACCCGCACGATTAAAGAAAAATTATCGTCCCTAAATATCATACGCATTGGTACATGCGGTTCTTTACAGGCCGAAATCCCTGTAGACAGTGCAATTGCGAGCACTCATGGTTTGGGAATTGATAATTTATTGAACTTTTATCTGCATGAAAATAATAGTGAAGAACTGGAAATTATAAACCATTTTATTCATCATACACAGATAGACAGCAAAACCAATCCATATATTTTTACGGCAGGAAGCGCTTTGCTTAGCCGCTTTACCGAAGGTTATCATCATGGTATTACCGTAACATGTCCCGGATTTTACGGCCCGCAAGGACGTATATTGCGCATTGGTTTAAGATATCCTTCGTTGATAGATTCTTTAACCACTTTCTCTTACAGTAATCATAAGATTGCTAACTTTGAAATGGAAACAAGTGCCATGTATGGCCTTTGCAAATTATTAGGGCATCAGTGTTTAAGTATAAGCGCTGTGGTTGCAAACCGCATTTCACAAACTTTTTCAAAGGATGGCCTGCTTGCTGTAGAAAATACAATTAAAAAAGTATTGGAAAATATGGAAGCGATTTGATGTTTTTTGTGTAAAAAATACTCTTATTAAACAATGAATGAAATTAATTTTTATAAATATCAGGGAACGGGAAATGATTTTGTAATGATAGATGGGAGAGAAGATTCATTAAAGTTGTCGGTCGATGAAATAAAAAAAATTTGTAACCGCAGATTTGGCATAGGCTCCGATGGATTAATCATTATCAGGAAAAGTTTTTCGGAAGATTTTGAAATGGATTATTACAACGCAGACGGTACACAAAGCTTCTGCGGCAACGGTGGCCGATGTGCTGTAAAATTTGTAAAGGAAAAACTAAACCTCTTAAAAAATGAATACCGGTTTACTGCAATAGACGGTGTACATACAGCAACATTCGACGATAAAGATTGGGTAAATCTCAGAATGAAAAGCGTAGACAAAGTAGATTTTGCCAATCAAAGTTATGTGTTGAATACAGGCAGCCCGCATTATGTAAAGTTTGTAAATAATGTAAAAGAATTCAACGTAGTGGAAGAGGCAAAAAAAATAAGATATAACGATACATACAAAAAAGACGGCATCAATGTCAATTTTGTAAGCACGATCAATGACACCACTATTTTTGTACGCACTTATGAACGAGGAGTGGAAAATGAAACTTATAGTTGTGGTACCGGCGTTACTGCAGCCGGACTTGTATCTGCCCATAACGACAGAGGGTTTAACAGAATTGAGGTGCAGACTTTAGGCGGCAAATTAGCCGTTGAATTTGATAAAAAAGGTGATGAGAGTTTTGATAATATTCTACTCTGCGGCCCGGCAGAATATGTATTTAAAGGAAGCATAAATATATAATGCCGCAACTAAATTCCTTATCGGCTGATTTCTGATAAATAATGAAAGCAAATCACAACTTAAATTTTTATCTTCGCGGCTAATCACTTTCAAATTTATGAGCAATCCTTCCGTAAAACTCTTTTCTGGCACCGGTTCTCAGGAATTAGCACAGAAAATCGCTAAACGTTTTGGTACAAATCTCGGCAAAATCAACATTCAAAAATTCAGTGACGGCGAATTTCAGCCAATATTCCTCGAAAGCATTCGAGGCGATTATGTTTTTTTGATTCAAAGTACCAATGCCCCTACGGATAATTTAATGGAACTGCTTTTGATGATGGATGCAGCCAAACGGGCAAGCGCATACAAAATTGTGCCCGTGATTCCTTATTTCGGATTTGCGCGCCAGGACAGAAAAGACAAGCCGCGCGTTGCCATTGGTGCCAAACTGGTGGCGAAATTGTTGGAAACCGCCGGAGCGGACAGAGTAATTACAATGGATTTGCACGCCGCGCAAATACAAGGTTTTTTTGATATTCCGGTAGATCATCTGGATAGCTCCGCAATTTTTATACCTTATATTGAAAAATTAGAACTAAAAAACCTTACCTTTGCCGCCCCAGATGTTGGAAGTACTAATCGTGTAAGGGAAATTGCAAATTATTTCAATGCGGAAATGGTAATATGCGACAAACATCGCAAACGTGCAAATGAAATAGCAAGCATGGTGGTAATAGGCGATGTGGAAGACAGGGATGTTGTATTGATAGATGATATTTGCGACACAGCCGGTACGCTTTCAAGAGCGGCGGGATTGCTGAAAGAAAAAGGAGCGAAGAGTGTGAGAGCTTTGTGCACGCATCCTATATTGAGCGGAAACGCTTACGAAAATATAGAAAACAGTGTGCTGGAAGAATTGATTGTGTGTGACACGATTCCTTTGCTGAGAAAAAGTTCTAAAATTAAAGTATTATCGGTAGCAGACTTATTTGCAATTGCAATAAAGAATGCTTACGAAAATAAAAGTATTACAAGTTTGTTCATTCATGCAAAACTGAAAGAACAACGCGCAAAAGAAAATATATAATTTTTTTTAGGAAATATCGATTAACGGTATTTTCGATTTAACAACAAAACGAAAAATAAACAAATGAAAACAGTTACAATCGAAGGACAGCTGAGGACCGAAAGCGGAAAAAAAGCCACCCGCCAACTTCGCTCTCAGGAAAACGTGCCCGGTGTAATTTACGGCGGCGAAAAAGAAATTAATTTTTATGCTTCTGCAAAAGCATTCCGTCCAATAGTTTACACAAGCGAGTTTCAAAAAGCAGATGTAAAAATTGATGGTAAAACGTACACAACAATCCTGAAAGACTTACAGTTTGACAGTGTTACAGATACGCTTACGCATGTAGATCTTTTGGAATTGGTCGATGATAAAAAACTTACAGCAACTATTCCTGTAAAATTTACAGGCAATTCTGCAGGTGTAAAAGCCGGTGGTAAACTGGTAACCAAACTGAAATCTTTAAAAGTAAAATGCTTACCTAAAGATTTAAAAGAATTTATCGAAGTAGACATTACCAATCTTAATCTTAACGAAAATATTCGGGTAGAAGATGTAAAAGAGCCTACTTTGGAAATCTTAAATTCTAAGCGTATTCCTATTGCTTCCATTGTAATGACTCGTCAATTGAAACAAGAAGAAGCTGCAGCGGGAAAAGATGCAAAAAAATAATTACTCCGGTAATTCCATACATAAAAAAATCCAGAAATATTTTTCTGGATTTTTTTATGTCATTTCCTATGGTTATTTCATTGAAAGAACGAAGCAGTCTTCTACATAATAATCGTTTTTACAGAATCTAATTGGTATAAAAAAGGATGCAATATTATTCTTGCATCCTTTTTAAAATTATTCAAATATGCATTTTAATAGTGCCATCTTACAAATGCTTCCATGGCTGCATATTGTGTCAAACCGAGTTGTGCGTATAAATTAGCCGTGTTGGCGTTGCGTTCTTCAGCACGTTGCCAAAACTCTCTTGTATCACTTCCCTGAAAAGGAACGGAATCTTTTTGCGATTGATGAATAAATATACCGTATCGTTTTTTCTTTACCTGATCCGGGCTCATAGGAACGGCCATTTCTATTTCAGCAACATCCCATTCCTGCCATGCGCCTTTATACAGCCATACCCAGCAATCTTTTATCCATTCATCGCCGGCTTCTTTAAGCCGTTTCATACTTTCGAAAATAACTTCCAGACATACCTTGTGCGTTCCGTGCGGATCTGCGAGGTCTCCTGCACAATATACTTGCTGGGGTTTTATTTTTCGCAATAATTCCATTGTGATTTTTACATCTTCTTCTCCCCATGGCTTTTTCTCTATTGTGCCGGTTTCATAAAACGGGAGGTTAAGAAAATGTATTTGCTCATCTTTCAGTCCAACATATTTGGCTGTAGCCTTCGCTTCAGAACGGCGTATCAAACCTTTCACTTCCCTGATGATAGGCGTATCGATATCTTCCTTATGCTTTTTGGAGAATATGAATTGTTGCGCATCATGCAAAATCTGTTTTGATTTTTCATTACTGATTCCTGCCAACTCTTCAAAACCTATGGCAAAGTCAAGAAAGCGTGTTACAAACTCATCCGTAACAGCTATATTGCCGCTGGTTTGGTAAGCTACATGTACATTATGATCCTGATCTTGCAGGCGCATAAAAGTGCCTCCCATAGAAATAATATCATCGTCCGGGTGAGGAGAAAATACTAAGCATGTTTTTGGAAATGGCACGCTTCTTTCCGGATGAAAAGGCCTTACTTCTCCGGGTTTTCCGCCTGGCCATCCGGTAATACTGTCTCTTAATAAATAAAATACCTGAAGATTTATTTCATAAGCATCGCCTTCTTCAGCCAATAAATCACCCAATCCGTTTTCGTTGTAATCGTTATTAGTAAGGCTTAAAATAGGTTTCTGAAGTTTCAGTGCCATGGCAGTAACTGCTCTGCGTTTCAATGCTTCTGTCCATTCAATAGTATCGGTAAGCCAAGGCGATTTAAAACGCGTTAAGTTCGGAAGCTGCTATTTCATCCAATACAAAAGTGCAATCGTTGTGCTGCTGTAAATAGCTTGCAGGAATTTGGTCCGTAATATTTCCTTCTACTGCTTTTGCAACGATTTGCGCTTTGTTGCCCCACGCCAGTAAAACTATTTTTTTAGCTTTTAAAATGGTGCTTAAACCCATGCTCACAGCGAGTTTTGGAACTTGATTCAAGTTAAGGAAATCTCTGCTGTTAGCAATGCGGGTACTGTTTTCCAAAACCAATAAACGTGTTTTAGATAACAGGCTCGATCCCGGTTCATTAAAACCAATGTGCCCATTGCCACCGATGCCGAGTAGCTGTAAATCTATACCGCCGGCGGCTTCGATTTCGTTTTCATATTCTTCACAACGTTTTCTGATATTTTCTTTTTTCCATTCTCCGTTTGGTATATGAATATTTTCGGGGTTAATATCTACATGATTAAATAAATGCTTGTGCATAAAATACCAATAGCTATTAGGAGAATCTTTAACTATCGGATAATATTCGTCAAGATTAAATGTAATTACATTTTTAAAACTCAAGCCATCTTCTTTGTGCAGGCGAACAAGCTCGTCATACACTTTAATAGGAGTTGAGCCTGTAGCAAGACCTAAAACGCAATTCTCATTCCGGGACTGTTTTTCTTTAATTAATGCTGCGATCTCATGTGCAGTTGAAATGGAGCCTTCCGATGGCGATTTAAATATTTGCACCGGAATTTTCTCAAAAGAATCTGACAAATTCATAGGAGGTAAAAATTTAGTTATTGACTTTTGGAGCGTAAAGATATAATCTGAAATTGTAATTAGCATCATATTATTCCAAGTAAAAAAAATAGAATTGCAATAAATGCAGTTGATAATTATTTGCGAATAGTTATTATTTCATTATTAACCCACCTTATAATACTTGATGGAGAGGCTAATGTGTCGTCTTCTTTTCTGTAGTACACCGTATAATCGGCTTTTTGGGCAATCGATTGCTTAATTTCTTTAAATATACGAGGCGTGGGTTCTCCGCTTATATTTGCTGAAGTACTAAGCAATGGTTTTTTAATTTGTTTGATTAATTCATTGCAAAATTCATCTTTGCAAATTCTTATGGCAACTGATCCGTCTGCTGCATATACCGATGAAGCAAAGCCAATGGCTGAGGGATAAATTACTGTGGTAGGTTTTGTGTTTAAGGATAAAAAATGAATGATTTTTTCATCTATTACAGAAACGTAATGCTGCAGCATATCCAAGGAGTTTACCAAAACAATAAAACTCTTATTTGCCGGACGTTCCTTGATTTGAATTATTTTATTTACTGCATTCTCATTGGTAGGATCGCAGCCTAAACCCCAAACAGTATCTGTCGGGTAAAGAATAGTACCGCCTTTTTCCAATGTTGTCAAACATTCCGAAATATCTTTTGCAAACTCTTTGTTCATAAGATGCAATTTAATTCAAGCTATGTACTAATTTTGCAAAACATTTTTTTAAAATAATAATATAATGCAGCAATTAATTCAAGAAGCTTGGTCTAATCGTGATTTATTGAAAGAAGAAAAATATACGGATGCAGTAAAAAATGTAATAGAAAAAGTGGATAAAGGCGAACTGCGTACCGCAGAACCTGCCGGCGATGGCTGGAAAGTAAATGAATGGGTAAAACAAGCCATATTGCTGTATTTCGGAATTCAAAAAATGCAAACTTGGGAATTAGAACCTTTTGAATTTTATGATAAAATGTTGCTGAAAAAAAATTATGCAGCACTTGGTGTGCGTGCTGTACCGCATGCAGTTGCTCGTTACGGTTCATATCTTGCAAAAAATGTAGTATTAATGCCGAGCTATGTAAACATCGGCGCGTATGTAGATGAGGGTACGATGGTGGATACATGGGCAACTGTTGGCAGTTGTGCGCAAATAGGCAAAGGTGTTCATCTAAGCGGTGGTGTTGGTATCGGCGGCGTGTTGGAGCCGTTACAGGCATCGCCCGTAATTATCGAAGACGGTTGTTTTCTCGGAAGCAGAAGCATTGTGGTAGAAGGTGTGATTGTTGAGAAAGAAGCTGTACTTGGCGCAAACGTAGTTCTTACAAAATCCACAAAAATAATTGACGTAAGCGGAAGCGAACCTGTTGAATATAAAGGACGTGTACCAGCGAGAAGCGTAGTAATACCTGGTACTTATCCAAAAGCATTTCCTGCGGGCACTTATAATGTAAACTGTGCATTAATCATTGGACAACGCAAACCAAGTACAGACTTGAAAACAAGTCTCAATGATGCTTTGCGCGATTTTAATGTAGCAGTGTAATTAAATAAAATTTAGTAATTGACAATTGGCAATGGAAAGAACTTTCCATTCTCACCTGTCAATTTTCAATTAAAATAATCATGCAAATAGAAGTTTTAAAGTCTAAAATACATCGTGCGGTAATTACAGAGGCCAATCTTAATTATGTCGGAAGTCTCACGCTCGATGAAGATTTGATGGATGTCGCTAATTTAATTGAAGGAGAGAAGATTCAAGTGGTAAATGTTAATAACGGAGAACGTATTGAAACCTATATTATCAAAGGAAAGCGCGGCAGCGGCACCGTTTGCCTGAACGGGCCGGCAGCACGAAAAGGTGCAACCGGAGATGTGGTAATTATCATTTCTTATGCAACAATGGATTTTGAAGAAGCTAAAACATTCAAACCGTGGGTAGTATTTCCAAAAGAAGGATTGAATAAACTTTAAACATACTTCTCAAGATATTCTTTAAAGGACTTTCTATCTATCATTTCAGCGCCAAGGCTTTCCAGATGCTGCGTATATACCTGGCAATCGATCAGTTGAATACCGTTTTGTTTCAGCTCTTTTACAAGATGAATAAATGCAAATTTGCTTGCATTGCTTTCTTTGCTGAACATGCTTTCGCCAAAGAATATTTTGCCTAATAAAATACCGTATAAACCGCCGACCAATTCGCCATGATTATTATAAGCTTCCGCAGAAATGGCATATCCATTTTTGTGTAAATCGATATAAGCTTTTTTAACTTCTTCCGTAATCCATGTACCATTTTGATTATTGCGCGTTATTTGCCGGCATGCAGTAATTACTGCTTCGAAATCCTTGTTTTTTTCAAAATGAAAAAAATCTTTCCTTATAATTGCCTGCATGCTCTTGCTTACTTTTAACCTGTCTGGAAATAATACAAACCTCGGATCTGGCGACCACCAAAGTGGTACTTTATCTTCAAACCAGGGGAAAATACCATTTCTGTATGCAAGCAATATCCTTTCTTCAGACAAATCGCCACCAATGGCTAAAAGCCCGTCTTTTAAAGACTCCTCAACTGGAGGAAACCAAATTTTGTCGGATAATATGTGAAGCTGCAAAGCGCAGGTATTTTAGTAAACGGTTGATTCGATCGTTGCATTAATCCCTCTGTCCAAAATGGCATCGCACATGGGCTTGAGTGTATCATAGTCGCCATTTTTTACGGCATATTTTCCTTTTGTATGAATAAGATAAGCACATTGCTCGGCTTGCTCCTGTGTGTGTTTGCATACATCTATTAATGTTTCTATTACCCATTCAAAAGTATTTATTTCGTCATTCCAGATGATCAAATACATAGGATCGTCGGAAACGGCAATCAAATCAACCTCCTCCGTTTGTTGCGGTTTAGCAGCTTTCTCAAAAAGTTCTTTGTTGCTCATAAGCCAAAGATAAAAATTTTGATTTTAATTTAAAACCTGTTGCCTCTTAATTCTTTTCAAATGAAGTTACTGCTTCAAATATCCTATATTTGCCGCTCGAAAAATAGAGCCACAGCAAAGGCTGTATTTTTAAGATAACTAAAAAATCAAGCAAAAAAAAATGAAGTTTTATAATTTTATAATCAAATACCGGTTTTGGCTAAGTATCGCAATTATTGTATTAGGACTTATCTTAAACATTACGCATGTTGCCGGTTTTTGGGCAATGTTTCCTTTGTATTTTATTGGTCTTATTGGACTGTTGTCGCAGTTCCTCATTGGCCCGTTACGTCTGATACAAAAGCCAATGGAAGAAGGTAATATTGAAGAGGTGCAAAAGATACTTTCTACAATATGGTTTCCCAATTTGCTGATAAAACCTGTACGTTCTACTTATTATACATTGAAGGGTAATCTTGCCATGATGAATAAAGATTTTGATGCTGCTGAACAGCATTTGAAAAAATCTTCCTCTATCGGCTCTGCTGTTCCGGAAGCGGAGGGCGCCAATAAACTGCAATTGGGAATGATGGCAATGCAAAAAGGTGATCTACGTGCAGCAGAAGGCTACCTACGTACGGCATTAAAAATGGGAATTCCGGATAATGAAAGCAAAGCAGTAGCGCTATTGGGCATGTGCCAGATAATGATGAACAAACGAGAATTCCGTGCTTCTAAAGATTTCTTTCGCCGTGCTCAAGCATGCAAACCCACAACACCGGAAGTAGTAGGTCAAATAAAAGAAATTCAAAAATATATTTCAAGGATGCCGGGGTAATGATTACGCAAGCCCTGTTTCGTAATTATTAATATTTGCTCAGCCGAACTAACTACTACTAATCAATCTTTGTTTGAATTTTATAATGGATTGTTTGATTTATGTATTTTTATGAGGGCTTATTTTTTTAATATTGTCCTTAAATTAAATATTGGAATTATTTTAAAAATACACAATTATGATAGCAACTAAAGGGTATGCTGCACAAAGCCCACTAACGGATTTGACCCCATGGGATTTTAACAGGAGAGATGTAGGCCCACACGATGTACAGTTTGATATTTTATACTGCGGCGTTTGCCATAGCGACTTACACCAGATAAGAAATGAATGGTTCGAAGGCATTTTCCCAATGGTTCCCGGTCATGAAATTGTGGGAAAAGTGGCAAAGGTTGGGGAGCATGTAAAGAATTTTAAAGTAGGCGATATCGTTGGCACAGGTTGCATGGTGGATTCTTGTAGAGAATGCCAAAACTGTAAAGACGGATTGGAGCAATATTGTGAAAATGGCAATATTCAAACTTATAACAATGTAAATAAATACACAGACGGTTTGCCTACTTATGGTGGGTATTCCAAAACAATAGTTGTGAATGAAGATTTTGTGTTGCACATTTCTGACAAGTTAGATTTGGCATCGACTGCACCCTTGCTATGTGCAGGTATCACCACTTATTCTCCGCTAAGACATTGGAAAGTGGGAAAAGGGCATAAATTAGCCGTGCTGGGCTTGGGTGGATTAGGCCACATGGCTGTGAAATTTGGTGTTGCTTTTGGCGCGGAAGTTACTGTATTGAGCACATCTCCCAGTAAAAAAGAAGCAGCAAAAAAATTAGGCGCGCACAATTTTATAGTTACTACAGACGCTCAGCAAGTGCAGGCAGCAAAAGGTTCTTTTGATTTTATTTTGGATACCGTAAGCGCATCGCATGATTTTCCGCTTTATTTATCTCTACTAAAAACTGACGGCATTCATATTTGTGTAGGAGCTCCTACAGAGCCTAATGAAATCCCTGCACATGCGATTATTGGAGGTCGAAAAAGCGTTGCAGGTTCTGGAATAGGAGGTATTAAGGAAACTCAGGAAATGCTAGATTTTTGTGCGGAAAATAATATAGTATCAGACATTGAGATTATTGATATTAAAGATATTTCATCTGCATATGAACGCATGCTAAAAGGAGATGTACGCTATCGTTTTGTAATTGATATTGCAACATTGTAATGTAAATTGATAATAAAAAAGCCCTCAATTTTGAGGGCTTTTTTATTATCAATTTATTGAAATGCTATTCTGCATTACCAACCTCAAATTCTATTTCCGTAACATTGCCGTTACCGAAATCGATAGAAGCCTTGTGTGTTCCAAGTTCTTTTACATCATCATTCACTGCTATACGCTTGCGATCTATTTCATAACCTTTTTGTTCGCGTATTGCACGAGCTAATTGCAATGAAGTGATACTTCCGAAAATTTTGCCTGATGTTCCTGTTTTTGCAGTCAGCTTCACAGGAGAAGCTTTTAGAGCTTCAGTTACTTTATTGATTTCGGCAAGCATTGCTGCTTCTTTCTTAGCCTTTACTTTTAATTTTTCTTCCAGTTGTTTTAAGTTGGAAGGACTTGCTTCTACAGCAAATTTTTGAGGGATTAAATAATTACGTGCATATCCGTTTTTTACGGATACCAGTTCATTGACTGCACCTAAATTATCAACATCCTGTACTAATATTACTTGCATTTTATTTTTTGTTTAGTTTCCCGAAACCCAATTCAAACGAACTGTCTTCTTTTAATGAAAAGAGTTAGAGAATGGTTACTAATGTAATTGACAACTGAAAATTTTCAGTTGTCAATTATTAATTTATTTCAACAAATCTGCCACGTAAGGCAACAAAGCCATTTGACGAGCTTTCTTTACTGCGTCAGAAACTTTGCGCTGGTATTTAAGGCTGTTGCCAGTAAGGCGACGAGGCAATAATTTACCTTGTTCATTGATGAACTTTTTTAAGAATTCAACATCCTTATAATCGATATAATGAATGTGATATTTCTTAAAACGGCAGAATTTTTTCTTTGTCTTTTCCTGCTTGATGGCAGTAAGATATTTTATTTCATTTGCTTTTGCCATGATTTTATGCCTCCACTGCTTTTTCGTTTCCGGTTGGTACGCCACTTCTCTTTTTAGCATTGTACTCAACGGCGTATTTGTCGAGTGCAGTGATTAAGTGACGAAGCACTTGGTCGTCACGAAGAAACTGAATTTTTAGTTTCTCATTGAAGTCGGATGGCGCACTATATTCCAAAACCCAGTAAATGGCTGTGGTTTTTTTCTGGATAGGATACGCCAGTGATTTTAATCCCCAAGGGTTGCTGTGCACAATTTTTCCACCATTTTCTGTAAGAAAATCAGTGTATTTTTTCTGAGCGGCTTTAAATTCGTCTTCAGAAAGCACAGGGGTAAAAATCACCATCAATTCATAATTGTTCATTACCCTGATTTTAAAAATTTGTTTAATAAAAAAATAAGTGTGCAAAAGTACAGTAAAACGTTGAAACTGTCAAATATTTATACTTACCATGTTTTATTTACCAAATCAGTTATTTCGTTTCTCAATTAATAGATTTATATGCTTATATAAACTTATTTTTGCAACCTTTTAAAATTGACTTAAAAATGACTCGAGTTGTAGTAACTGGCTTGGGGGCAATTACCCCAATTGGAAATGACGTAAATGATTTTTGGAATAATATACTACAAGGCACAAGCGGCGCAGGAACGATAACCAGATTTAATGCGGAATTATTCCGTACAAAAATTGCTTGTGAAGTAAAAAATTTTACGCCGGAAAAATATTTGGACAGAAACGAAATCAAAAGGTCCGATTTATTTACTCAATACGCTCTTACCGCATCTGCACAGGCTATGGAAGATTCCGGTTTAGATATTTCTAAAGAAGATCCTTTTGATGTGGGAGTTATATGGGGCGTAGGGCAGGGCGGCATGGAAACATTTGAACAAGAAGTAACAAATTATGTTTTAGGAAATAATGTACCTCGCTTTAATCCTTTCTTTGTGCCTAAACTGATTGTGAATTTAGCTCCGGGAATGATTTCCATGAAATATGGATTGCAGGGAATTAACTATGCTCCTGTTTCCGCCTGCGCTACTTCCAACACGGCTATCATGGATGCCTTTAATTATATAAGATTAGGAAAAGCGAAAGTATTTGTTACAGGCGGTTCCGAAGCGCCAATTACACCGGCATCTGTGGGTGGATTTTCCGCAATGAAAGCGATGTCTTCGCGCAATGATGATCCACAGCATGCAAGCAGGCCTTTCGATAAAGACCGCGATGGCTTTGTAATGGGAGAAGGCGCAGGAGCGCTGATCCTTGAAGAATATGAGCATGCGAAAAAACGTGGAGCAAAAATTTATGCAGAAGTGGTTGGTGCGGCTATGACTGCAGATGCTTATCATCTCACTTCTCCACATCCGGAAGGAATAGGCGCCGCAAAAGCGATGCAGCTTTCCATGAGTGAAGCAAAATTAAACTTCGATGACCTGGATTATTTAAACCCTCACGCAACATCAACACCGGTGGGCGATATCAGTGAATTGAATGCTGTACGAAAAGCCTTCGATGGTAAAATAAAAAATCTTCACATCAGCGGCACAAAGTCTATGACAGGACATTTGCTGGGCGCCGCAGGAGCGATAGAAGCAATCATTGCAATTCAATCCATTAATCATAACATTGTACCTCCAACCATCAATGTGGATCACCTGGACGAAAAAATACCAAACGATTTTAATATTGTTATAAATCAACCTTTGGAAAAACAAATCTCTACTGCAATGAGCAATGCATTTGGTTTTGGAGGACATAACGCAAGCGTTATTTTTAAAAAGATTTAAACAGCCTTTAAAAGAAATAATATATCCTAAAACAATCAACAGTTTTCACTTTTACAAGTTTAAATACCGCTCATATAATATTTGAGCCTTTCAATCTTTTTAACAAAACATATTAGTTTTTTATTTCTATTTTACACTAATTATTTAGTTATAAGAAGTTAATCGCATGAAAAAAACTATACTTATCGTTCTATTTATTGCATCTTTTACTATCATCAGAGCGCAAAGCTCAAGCATTGAAGGTAAAGTAATAGATACCACTTCTGCATCAAAATTAAAAAACGCAGTAATCTGCATACTACAGGCAAAAGACTCCCTGTTATTGAGATTTACAAGAACAGATGCAGAGGGAAATTTTTCTATCAAAAATATTGATACGGGAAAATTTATATTATCGGTTTCTTATCCTTACTATGCCGATTATGTACAATCATTAAATATTATAAATAAAGATTCGTCAATTCAATTAGGCGCTATAAATATTATTCAAACAGCGCATCTTTTAAAAGATGTTCTTGTTTCTCAAAACCTTGGCGCAATAAGAATAAAAGGCGATACAACAGAATTTGTTGCCGATAGTTTTAAAGTACAGCCTAATGCAACAGTAGAAGACTTATTGAAAAAATTGCCTGGAATACAGGTAGATAACAATGGAAAAATTACTGCACAGGGACAAACAGTGCCTAAAGTATTGGTGGATGGCGAAGAATTTTTTGGAGATGACCCTACATTGGTTACAAAAAATTTGCGGGCGGATATGGTAGATAAAGTGCAATTATTTGATAAATCAAGTGATCAGTCTGCGTTCACGGGAATTGACGATGACAATAAAACAAAAACAATAAACATTAAGCTAAAAGAAAATAAGAAAAACGGCTACTTCGGGAAACTCTCCGGCGGCATTGGCACGGATAATTATAAAGAAACGCAGGATATGTTTAATTACTTTAAAGGGAAAAAGAAAATTGCAGGATATGTGACACTGTCTAATACAGGAAAAACAGGACTGGGATTTCAGGAAGAAATGAAGTATGGAGTTTCGGATTATGAGTTATCTTCTATGGATGACGGAAATCTTACTTTTAGTTCTTCTTCTACAAACGATCCGTTACAGGCATTACAAAGTTGGGATGGAAATTATGACGGCAATGGAATCCCGAACGCAAAAACAGGCGGATTGCATTTTGACAATAAATGGGGTGATGATAAGCAAGACATTAATCTGAATTATAAAATAGGAAGCATTAGCGAGAAAGGCATTACGGAAACCAAAACGCAAAAGAATCTGCCCACCGGAATATTGTACGATACATCTTCCAATAAATTTTATAAAGACATTTTCAGGCAAAAGATGGATGGAATATATAACATACAATTCGATTCATCATCATCATTAAAATTAACCGTCGGAGGCTCATTGGGCAGTTCGAAATCCGATAGTTATACAAATGAAACTACTACAAGAAGTACGCCCGATTCTCTTGTAAATACAAGTAATAACAGCTCAGTATTCAACGGAAATACGAAAGCCTTTAATACAAGCATTTTATGGCGCAAAAAATTTAAAAAGAAAGGCAGGACTTTTAGTGCGCTTTTCAATGAATATTTAAAAAACAATTTGGATAAAGGCTTTATAAACAACCGCAGTGACTTTTATAATGATAAAAATATCGTTGATAGTACAAATATTGTGGATCAGAGAAAGAAAAACAGCACGCGTTCCAATTCATTAACCGGGAAACTGACTTACACAGAACCTTTGTCTAAATATTTATCAATAATAATGAATTATGGTATTGATATAGAGAATGCAACATCAGATGTACGTTCCTACAATAAAGGTGCAGATGAAGAATATAATATTTTAGACAGCATTTACAGCAACCATTACACATATAATCAACTCACTAACAGCGGTGGCCTTTCTTTTTCATATGTAAATCCAAAAGTGAATTTTAAATTCGGTACAAATATTGGCAATACGCATTATGAACAGATTAATACTTTTAATGCTCAATCTTTAAACAGAAACTTTGTTAATTGGCAGCCCAATGCCAGCTTTCGATATAAGTTTTCACAGCAAAATAATCTTCGGGTTTCTTACTATGGCAAAACGGACCAACCTTCTGTAACACAATTACAACCTGTAGCCAATAACAATGATAATTTGAATATCTATATCGGTAATCCAAATTTGAAACCTTCTTTCGATAATTCCATTACTGTAAATTATAATAACTACAAAGTTTTATCAGACAGATATATTAATTTTTATGGCTCTTATAATTTTACAAGCAATCCTGTTGTAACCAATGTAACAACTAACGATTCTACAGGAGGAAGCACATATACTTATTTTAATATCGGCTCTCCTTCATCCAATTATTACGGAGGGTTTAATTACGGAAGAAAGCTCAAAAAGTTGGATATGAATATCGGGTTTAATATAGGTATTAATGGCAGCCGGTATGCAAATTATATAAATCAACAACAAAATACAACTACTTCCAACTCCTATACATTTGGATTTAGATTAAGCAAATACAAAGAAAAAAAATATGACTTGAGTTTTCGTGCATCAATTAACTACAATTCAAATAACTCCACTTTGCAAAGCCAAATTGATAACAATTCATGGAGTTATTTATTGCATCCCGATTTCGATTTTTTTCTTCCTGCTAAATTCCAGCTGCATACAGACGGAGATTATAATTGGCAACAAAAAACACAAAGCTTTGCAGCCAGAAGCCAATTTATATGGAATGGATGGTTCGGTAAAAAATTCTTCAAAAAAGAAAACCTGTTGCTCAAGTTTTCGGCAAATGATATATTAAATCAAAACAATGGTTTTAGCAGAAATGCTTATACGCAATCCATTACATCTACTATTAAAAGGTATTATATGTTCTCAATAGTTTGGGATTTTAGTAAAATGAATGGTGGCGCTACAGATAAATAATGTATCAAAAATTAAAATAAACGGCAATGATAAATTTTCATATTAATCACAAAACATTATTACAAACATTCAATGTTTTCTTGGCGATGTTGTTTTCATTATCAACACATGCGCAATATGCTATGTTCCTGCAACAGGGTAATATTACTTTTGAGAAAAAAGTGAATACGGTTGCACTTATGAAAGAAAGAATCGGAAATGACGATGATGGTTGGGGATCGCAAATCCTGGACGCATATAAAAAATCCGGAGTCAATTTCAAAACTACTTATTTCAACTTATCTTTTAATGATGGCAAAACTTTATATGCACCTGATAAAAATATTACTGCTTCCGTTGCCCCATCTGATTTTACCGATGTTGCCAACGATAATATTGTTTATTCTGACTTAACTGCCGGACAATCTGTATCGCTCAAAAATATATTCGGCGACAAGTTTTTAATAAAAGACAGTGCAAGAAAAATTAATTGGAAAATAACAGATGAAATAAGAGACATCGCAGGCTTTCATTGCAGGCGTGCCAATGCCATTATCATGGATTCTATATATGTAGTCGCTTTTTATAGTCCTGAAATTCTTACAAGCGGCGGCCCTGAATCATTTAACGGATTGCCGGGTATGATATTGGGCGTAGCGCTTCCGCATGATCATGTTACCTGGTTCGCAACCAAAGTGTCTGTAAATCCTCCTGTTGCAGAGAGCGATATTACGCCGCCAAATAAAGGTAAAGAATATTCAAACAAAGAATATTTTGACAAGATAAAAGCAAGCATGCACGATTGGGGAAAATCAGGATCCATGATTCTTCAAAACGCCATGTATTAAATGTTACGGAAGGTATTTTAGCATTTTTTGTATGGATGAATAAAACCTCGCTTATCATTTCCCCGTGTTATAAAAATTATCATGCCCGGTTTCATCAATAAGAGTAATTTCGCTGTTCATCCGTTTTGCTATTGTAAAAAATTATTCAATGAAATCTGGGTTTGTAAATATTTTCGGGAAGCCTAATGCCGGTAAAAGTACTTTGTTAAACGGTTTGATGGGAGAGAAGCTCGCAATAGTTTCCAATAAAGTACAAACTACGAGACATCGAATCAAAGGTTTTTTGACTAAAGAAAACGAATACCAGATTATTTTTTCAGATACGCCGGGCATTATCGAGCCAAAGTATAAGCTGCATGAAAAAATGATGAACGCAGTAAAATCTGCTTTGGAAGATGCAGATGTAGCTTTGTTAATAGTTGATATTAATGACGATTTGGAAGAATGCAACCATATATTCTCTTCATTGAAGTTAAAAGTGCCTTGCATTGTAGTTTTAAACAAAATTGATAAGGCAAAAATTAGCGATATAGAAAAGGCAAAGAATTATTTTGCTGCACAACCATACTGTAAAAGCACGATTGAAATATCGGCATTGCAACAAACCGGATTTGAAGCATTACTCACAGAAATTATTGCCTTACTTCCGGAAGGAAATCCTTTCTATAACAATGATGACCTAACCGATTTGCCCACAAAATTTTTTACAGGAGAAATTATTCGTGAAAAAATTTATCAGCTTTTCGGCGATGAAATTCCATATCATAGCGCAGTTATGGTAAATGAGTTTAAAGAGAAAAATACTTTGATAAAAATCCAGGCAGATATCATAGTGCAGCGAGAAACTCAAAAAGTAATTCTTATAGGAGAAGGAGGGAAGATGATTAAACAAATAGGAACGCTTGCCCGTACTGATATAGAAACTTTTTTAGGGCAAAAAGTTTTTCTTGAATTGTTTGTAAAAGTAAGACCCAAATGGCGGGAGAATGATATGCAATTAAAAGAATATGGCTATAACTAAAACAGATTTAGCTCTATGGTCGTATTTTTTAATTATCTGATGAATTGAAAATCAACGTCCAACAAATTCAAAATACGTATTAATCTCCTAAAAAATAATATCGTATAACTTCTCCTTAAGTTCACGACACACCATACACAACAAAAATTCCCGACACCTTTATGCATCGGGAATTCGTTTTCTAAAAAGGTTTTAGAAAACCTTTTTATTATACAAGTTTTGAAATAAAACTTATTTCTTGATAGAATCTTTAACAGCTTTAGCTGTAGAATCTATTGTTTTTGCAGCAGAATCTGCAGTAGCTTTTACAGAATCAGCAGCAGCTGTTGCTGTAGCTTGAACTGAATCCGCAGCAGCATTTGCAGTAGAGTCAGCAGCTTCAGCAGCTGTAGAACCACCGCCACAAGATGTTAATGCGATGCCTAAACCTAATACGGTAACAAAGAATAACTTTTTCATTTTTGTTTAATTTTAATTTTTATAAAAATTTCTATAGTTAATACTGAAATAAAAAAAAGGTAACCTATCATTTTTCATTTTTTTTTAAAAAATATTTTAGCACTGTTTTTGGGTTACTTTTACGCACTTTTAGAATAAAAAGAAGATTTGTGAAATCAGAAAGAACAGAACAGGAACTGTTAGATGGATTGGCAAATAACGATACCGGCGCAATTGAAACTATTTATGCAAATAATTTCAATACGATTTTATCTCTTGTGGTTAATAATAATGGATCGTATGACGATGCAAGGGATATATTTCAGGAAGCAATGGTAGTGTTATATGAAAAAGTAAAAACGGGAAGTTTTGCATTATCAAGCCAGCTAAAAACTTATCTGTATGCCGTGAGCAGGCGGCTATGGTTAAAAAGGCTCCAATTGCATGGAAAATATTTCGTGTCGTCAGAATTTGAAATAGATGAAAGCAGTTTTTCGGCTACGGAAGATATTGCTGATGCAAAAGAAAAAGATGCGGCGTACGAAATAATGGAGGTGGCTTTAAGTAAATTGGGCGAACCATGTAAAAGTTTATTAGAATCTTTCTACATCCATAAAAAGGGAATGAATGAATTGGCAGATATGTTCGGATATACCAATACAGATAACGCCAAGACACAGAAATATAAATGTTTGATGCGCTTAAAGAAAATATTCTTTGCGCAATATAAAATAAAGGAGTAAAACCATGAGCGAGTTTTATTTAACGGAAAGTATTGAAAGATATATCAACGGCGAAATGCTTCCGGAAGAAAAAGCATATTTCGAGCAAATGCGCGCGCAAAATCCTGAACTTAACCAAATGATTGCGGAGCATCGTTCCTTTACTCATACACTTTCCTCTTTCGCAAATAATAAAAGTTTCAAAGCTGCATTAAACGATATTCACAATAGGCTTGTGGAGGAAAATGTAATTCCTTCCAAAGAAGACGGCTTAAAAATTACGTGGTGGCAGCGTTACAGAAAAATTACCGGCATTGCTGCTTGCATTGCAGGCCTCACAGCGCTTATCATCAGCGGTGTTATTTCTTTCTTTACACCGAATAAAATAAAGATCGAGCAATTAAGCCGGCAGGTAAATGAATTGCAAAAGACACAGGCTTTTCAATCTTCAAAAATTACAGAGGTAACCAAAATGCCCAAAAACGCTGTTGTTACAAGCGGCGGCTCTGCTTTCCTTATTGATGGAGAAGGTTATTTAGTTACTAATGCGCATGTATTAAAAGGTTCTCATGCAGTTGTAGCCAACAACGACGGGCACGAATTTAATACCGATATCATATTTGTAGATAATACAAGGGATTTGGCTGTTTTGAAAATTACAGATAAAGATTACAAGCCTTCACGTATTATTCCCTATGACATAAAAGGCGCGGAAGAAGATTTGGGCACCGATGTTTTTACGCTCGGATACCCGACCAATGATGTTACTTACAACAAAGGTTACATAAGCGCACTAAAAGGATTCAACGGAGATACAAGCACTTTTTCAATTTCATTATTGGCAAATCCCGGCAATTCCGGGGGGCCGGTGTTCAACAGGAACGGCGATGTGATAGGCATTCTAAGTACGCGCGAAGCAAATGCGCAAGGCGTTACTTTCGTTATAAAATCGAAAGAGGTTTTCAAAATGCTTAAACAATGGCGCGATACCGACTCAAGCGCAATAGGAAGAATCAGCGTATCCAACAGAAATAATTTGAAAGGATATAACAGAGTTGAACAAATCAATAAATTATCGAATTACGTTTTTAATGTAAAAGCGTATAATTAAGTTATCCAATTTTTTAATTTCTTAAATATTCGTTTTTTATAAAAACGGTCGATTTATTTGGGCCTTTATATATCATATCTTTATCCACGCACAACCATTAGCTTCATTCCAAATATTTAGATGCAATCTATTGCTTAAGCTTATTCTTTATTAAGGAATCAAAGTCATATATTTTTCAATTTTTTGTTATTCAATAGTTTCTGCTAATTTTGTTTCGTTCATTTTTATAAAATGAAACTTAAATAAAATGTTTAGCTCAAATATTATTCTGGAAAAAAATAAATTGTATGATTTCCCGTAATAAAGATGGAAGAAAATAAAGTGCTAAACACATAATAATTATTAAACCTGAACTTGATGAGTTAACACAATAATTTCTGAATAAAAAAGAAATATATTATGTGAGAATAAATTTAAAAAATTACGAATGAATAAATTAAGAGCAGCAATTACATGTGTAGGAGGTTATTTACCCGAAACCAAACTAACCAATCAGGATCTTGAAAAAATGGTAGATACTACAGATGAATGGATTACCACCCGATCGGGAATAAAAGAAAGAAGAATATTAAAAACGCCGGGTGCTGCAAGCAGCGATATGGCGGCGCCGGCAATAGAAGAAATACTCAGGAAAAAAAATATAAGCCCGCTTGAAATAGATTGTATCATCTGCGCTACTGTAACGCCCGATATGATTTTTCCTGCAACAGCCAACATTATAAGCGATAAAATAGGTGCAAAAAATGCATTCGGTTTTGATTTGGAAGCAGCATGCAGCGGCTTTTTATACGCATTGACAGTTGGCGCCGGCCTCATAGAAAGCGGGCGATATAAAAAAATAATTGTTGTAGGCGTAGATAAAATGAGTTCTATAATTGATTACACAGACAGGACTACATGCATTATTTTCGGAGATGGGGCAGGAGCTGTATTGTTAGAAGCAGACACTAACGGTAATGGTTTAATAGATGCCGTTTTAAAAAGCGATGGCTCCGGACGATATCATCTTCACATGAAAGCCGGTGGCTCCTTAAATCCACCAACCCATGAAACGATAAATAACAAAGAACATTTCGTTTATCAGGAAGGGAAATATGTATTTAAATATGCGGTTACAGGAATGGCAGATGTAAGCCAGGAGCTCATGGAAAAAAACAACCTTACCGGAGATGATATCGACTGGCTCGCGCCGCATCAGGCCAATCTGAGAATTATTGAAGCTACGCGAGAGCGTATAGGCATTCCCAAAGAAAAAGTAATGATAAACATTCACAAATACGGCAATACAACAGCAGCTACCATTCCTTTGTGTTTATGGGAATGGGAAAACAGACTTAAAGTTGGCGATAATATTATATTAGCCGCTTTCGGCGGCGGCTTTACATGGGGAGCAGCATACCTTAAATGGGCGTACGATGCTAATTTCCAAACGAAATGATAAAAGGCATATTTCTTGAAAAACAAAGCCTTGTATATTTTTTTATTAAACTATATCTTGTTATTTTTATAACTGATATAACCTATAAAACAGCGCTGTACAAGACATCGATTTAAATAAAATATTAGGTGTATGAAAAACAATCAAAAATTTTTATCCGGTTTATTATTAGGCGCAGCCGTGGGCGCGGTAGCCGCCGTTTTTCTTCAGGGAGAAAAAGGGCAGGAATTATTATCAACAGCAAAAAAAGGAATTAAAGATGCTGCTTCTGATTTAAAAAACGGTATAGAAAACATAGATAATACTTTTGAAAACTGGATAAGTAAAGGTCGCAATCTCATTGCCGAGTTGAAGAATAAAACCAATTCGGAAGACATTGATGATTATGAAGAAATTTTTTCCTGAGAAACGTAAATTTCTATTAATCTTAATCTTGCCAAATTGTTTTAAATAAATTTTATGGAAGATAAAAAAGATAATTTTTTTTCAGATTATACGGAAACCCTTACCAATTATCTTGATGACAGGTTATTGCTCTTACGATTAAAATCTGTCAAGAAAATATCGTCTATAATAGGTCAGCTGATATGTATTGCTATTATTATGGGCTTATGCCTTTTAATATTTTTATTTATTAGCGTAATGGCAGGTTTTTTATTAGGGAAATTATTTAAAAGTAATTTTGCAGGTTTCGGGACGGTTACCGGATTATTTATATTGGCATTGGTAATTATTATAATAAAAAGGAAATGGTTTCAGAAAAGGCTTATTGGCAGTTTTATAATAGATATTCTTTTAGACAAAAACGATGATCAAGATGAAGTTGCTTAGTGGAAAAAATATTGACCTTTCGCACATCAATAATCTTTCTGAATTAGATACAGAAATATTTAGGGTAAAAAAGCGCATTCAAACTTCTGAAAAAATAATAAAGACCGATGCGAAAAAAATCCCTGTAGAAACCATAAAATCCACACTCGGCGCTGTGCTTCCAAGGTTTGCCACAGCAAAAGCCGCTGACGAAGCTTTCGGTGCGGTACAAACTTTAGCCGGAGGTATTGTAGCTTCGTTTTTTAACGCAAAAAGAAATGGCACTACATTTACGCAAGGCGTAGCAGATACTTTCAGGCAAATCGGGTTTGTAGGAACGGTTAAAGCAATTTTTCAGCTTATCCGGGGAAGAAAGAAAAAAGCACCTTTTACAAAAAGCGCGAATAAATAATCGGGCTATTATAAAAATATTCTTCCTATAAAAAAAGAAGCCTCCTTATAAAAAGCAGCTTCTTTTCATCAAACAAAAAATGAAAAAATATTTATTACGGGAAAATGCCTAATTCATCATAAGCGGTTCCTACTTTATTGATGGCAACTATAAAAGCAGCGGTACGCATATTCGGGATTTCAGGATTTGAATCCCATGTTTCCATTATCTCTCGTGTTGCAGATATCATCGTTTCTTCCAAACCGCTGTAAACAAGATCGACTTCATCGGCTCCATGTTCAATAAATGCACGTTCTGTAGCGTTTACTTTTTTTCCGGTTAATTCTTCTATCTGTCCGAGAATTTGCTTGTTCATATTTTCCGTAAAACGTTTTTCCATTCTCCCATATCTTACATGGCTCAAATTTTTCAGCCATTCGAAATAAGAAACGGTAACGCCGCCTGCATTCAAATACATATCCGGAACCACGACAATACCTTTCTTATCCAGTATTTCATCAGCTTCTACAGTCAAAGGGCCATTTGCTGCTTCACCAATTATTTTAGCTTTAATGTTTGGAGCGTTTTCTTTTGTAATCACACTTTCCAAGGCTGCAGGAATAAGAATGTCGCAATCCAATTCCAGCGCATCGCTGCTTTTGATAATATTTTGCGCACCGGCAAAATTAAGAATGGAGCCTGTCTTTTTTCTGTGCTGAAACACTTCTTCTTCATTCAATCCGTTTTCATTGTAGATAGCGCCTTCGTACTCAGCAATGGCAATTACTTTTGCGCCGTAAGCACGGAAAAACTTTGCAGTATGAAACCCCACATTTCCCATCCCTTGTACAATTACTCTTTTATCTTTTATGCCAAGGGAAAGACCGAGCTTATCCATTACCTTATGTGTGTTGCATACTTCGCGGATACCATAGAAAACACCAAGCCCTGTAGCTTCGGTACGTCCGCGTACGCCTCCTTGCGATACAGGCTTTCCGGTAACGCAGCCGGCAGCATCCACTTCGCCGGGATGTAGAGAAGAATACGTATCAAGTATCCACGCCATTTCTCGTGCGCCTGTTCCGTAATCGGGTGCAGGAACATCTATACCGGGACCGATAAAATTTTTCTTTACCAGCTCGGATGTGTAGCGCCGCGTAATTTTTTGCAATTCAAATTCGCTGTAATTTTTCGGATTAATTTTTATGCCGCCTTTGCCTCCGCCGAAAGGTACATTTACGATAGCGCATTTATAAGTCATTAATGCCGCAAGCGCCATTACTTCATCCTGGTTTACCGCATCGCTGAAACGTATGCCGCCTTTGCATGGTGTTTTATGATGTGAATGTTGCACACGGTAGGCTTCAATTACCTCTATTGAATCATCGTCTCTTTTTAAAGGAAATTTTATACGCAGAACAGAATTGGCTGCTTTTATTTGTTCTAATATGCCGTTTGGCCATTGCGTAAATTTTGCTGCTTTGTCAAAGCTTTTATTTACATTTTCAAAAAAACTGATTGGGTTTGACATGTTATGAATATTTATTTAAATGTTGATGGCTTATAAGTACGTTTTATTTACAAATATTCGTTAAGAATTGTATGAGAAAATTTTAAAAAAAGGAATAAAGATTGATTATTCATTTTTCTTTTCGAGCTTGGAAATTTTATTATCCAGATTAAATAAATAAATAAAAAGACCGATTAAGATTACTAAAACCACGGCAACCACTACATAAATTTTGCCATTGCTGTTCATGAAATCGGTTGGCGCATTGGTACTGTCTGTTTGTTGTTGTGCAAAAGAAAAAATGCTCATTAAACAAAGCGCAATTACCAATAGTGGTTTTTTAATAATGTTATTCAAGCGAAAATATTTTTGAGTTATGCTAATTTTTTTTCGAGTAATAATTTATAACGAACGCGCAAGGTGGCAATCCACACGCCTAACAAAGTCCAGCCGATAAATGCAGGATACATTACCAGCTTTAATGATTGCGAAGTATCATTTGGATTCAATCCGGGATTTCCTTCGCTGCCCAAACCGCCGGGATGCAGGCTTTCCGTCATTCTCGGTAAAATATATAACGTTGGGAACAACATGCAAAACGCGAAAATATTATACACTGCGCCAATTTTTCCGCGTTGGTCAATATTATTAATAGAGCCTCGCAATACAAAATACGCGCAATATATTAAAATAGAAATTGCTGTTCCCAATTGCTTTGGATCATCGCTCCAGGCAGCTCCCCATTGGTATTTCGCCCAAATCATTCCCGTAAACAAACCAAGAAAACTAAACACTAAACCTGTACGCGCAAACTCCAATGAAAAAATATCGTCTTTCGGATTTTGTGAGCGTAAATATTTAACTGCATACACAACGGAAATGCTGAGAATAACTGTCATGGCTATCCACATAGGCACATGAAAAAACGTGTTGCGGATAGACTGTTGCAGCCGCCCGTCAAGCGATGGCACTTTTACCAAAAAGCCATACGAGCCAACGTACAACAAAATAATTACCGTAAGAATTTTCCACCAGCTTTTTCTCATCAGAGTACTTATCGTGATTTAATCGGACGCAAAATTAGTGAAAAGAATTAGTGCAAACATCTGTTAGTAAATAAAATTTTTATAAATCGTTTTAGGAATATCTAATTCCAATCGGGCAATACATTAATCTCAATAAAATTTCCTTTCTCAATCTTCCAGCCGAAACTTTGATTTCCATTAGTTATTACTAAATAAGTTGCGGTAATATTATAATTATAACGTAGTAATTGGTCTAATACATTTTCCGTAATCGGCACATTCATTTCTTTGCATTCAACAAGCAGCCATGGAACTGATTTTTTGTACACAGCAATATCGTAGCGTTTTTTCAATTCATGCAGCGTTATTTCTTTTTCTACAGAAATCAAAGAAGCCGGATAATTTTTGACATCGGTAAGATAACGGATAAAATTCTGGCGAACCCATTCTTCATTCGTAAGGCGTACCCAACGTTTCCGTACGTTATCGAAAATATGTTCCTTTCCGTCGATAGTACGAATATTAAAATCCGGCTCAGGAAATTGTATAGAGAGCATAAATAATTTTTAACTACCTCGCGGCAGCGCCGATGAATTATTAGAATACAAGATTAAGATTGGTCAATATTACAGAAAAAGAAGAAACAATGTGATGAATAATTATTCCTAATAAATAAAAAAAGCCCAATACTAAACAGTTAGTTTTGGACTATGGTTGTTGTGGGTTAAGTTCTTTTCTCGTGAAATTTCTAACAGCAAAGCTAAATTGCCGAAATAAGGTAAAATGTAATATCTATGCTATGCTCGTGTAAGTATATTACGACACAAAACTTAATTGATATAAAATAAATGGAGAGGCTGTTTAAGTTAATTGTAAAATAATGATTATGAAATTTTTTTAACCACAAAGTACTCAAAGTATTTCGCAAAGAAACCAAAGTAATCTTAGCGAACTTCGTGTAAAACTTTGTATGCTTTGCGGTTTAAAGATAAAAACACAATTAACTTAAAGGGATTCTAAGGCGGACGAAAATTCTTTTTAAATTAAAAAAGGCGCTCCAAATTTTGAAGCGCCTTTTCACATAATGATATTTAAAAAATTTTATTTTACAGTAATATTCACTGTACTTGACAATGTGCTGCCGTATGAACGATGTATTGCATCGCCGAATTGTAAAGTGAGTTTATGTTTTCCGGGAGCCAACGTTATAGTATCCGCAATTTGTGCGCCACCGTAATGCTTATGCGTGCTATCTGCCGGAATTATTTCTCCGCTTGGAATAGAATCTTCCGCATCGATCAATAAATGATGATGCCCTATGCCCTCTGCAATTTGCCCAACAGGCGCTTTTTTTGCAACCGTCATATTATCTACACCGAATTGCAATTTTACGGGAGAAGAAACTACAGCGCCATTTTTTAAATTTTTGAAAAATACTTTTGCGCCTGCAGGTATCGCCGGCAAAGCAGGAACGGTATCTGCTTTCGGTGCAGTGGCCGCGCTATCCGGAGCTGCCGCAACTGCTGAAGAATCTGCGGATGATGAAGTTGATGAGCCTGAATTACAAGCCACTAAAGAAGTCAATAAAATTGCAGAGATGAAAAATAATTTACGCATAATATATATTTTTTGTATAAATAATTATTTGATATGCTAATGTAAGCCTCATTCATTGAACGGCAATTATTAAACCAATTTTTCTTATGTACTTTTGTTTAGCAAAATATAAACTTTAACGTGGCATTATCATTACCCGAAGCATTCCTTTCTTCATTGGAAAATAGTGCAGGATTTGACAAAGAATCATTCGTAAAAATTCATAACGGCGCAAGCGCAATTACTTCCATACGCTATAATCCCGTAAAGATAAACCAATATAAAGGGTTGCTGCCTGCAGACAAAGTATTGTGGAACCCTTATGGATATTATCTTTCAGAGCGGCCATCTTTTACGCACGATCCATTATTCCATGGAGGATTATATTATGTTCAAGAGGCGGGAAGCCAATTTTTATGGGAAGTATTATCACAAACAATCAGCCGGAAAGAAGATATAAAAGTTTTGGACGTATGTGCTGCGCCGGGCGGCAAATCAACCTTGTTGTCTTCTTATTTTCATAAAGGGTTGATTGTAGCCAACGAAGTAATAAAATCCAGAGTAAATGTTTTAAGTGAGAATATTACAAAATGGGGAACCGGAAATATTGTTGTTACCAATAACGATCCGCAACACTTCAGCGGCATAAAAAATTATTTTGATGTAGTACTGATAGATGCGCCATGCAGTGGAAGTGGTTTGTTCAGAAAAGACAATAGCGCTATTGCGGAATGGAGCGAAGAAAAGGTAGTGCTTTGCAGCAAAAGGCAGCAACGGATTTTATCCGATATTTATCCTGCTCTTAAACAAAATGGATTGCTTATTTATTCCACTTGTTCCTATTCGCCGCAGGAAGATGAAGAAATACTTGATTGGCTTACTGATAATTTTTCTTTGGAAAATATTCCTTTACAATTACAAAACGAATGGAATATCACAACTGTTAATTCTTTAAAATACAAGTCGGAAGGCTATAAATTTTTTCCGGATAGAACAAGAAGCGAAGGCTTTTTTATTGCCGCATTCAGAAAAAAAGATGGAGAGATTTTTGCCGATAAGATGAGTACTTCTAAAATTTTATTGCCGGATAAAAATGAAATAAAAGAAACAGAAAAATGGATTGATACAAATTATGAAATCGATTTGATAAAACATTTTGATTCCATTATTGCCATCAACAAAAACAGAATGGAAGATGTTGCTTTTTTGCAAAAACATTTGTACATAAAAAAAGCAGGAACAGAAGTGGGAGAAATTAAAAACAAAGGATTGGTGCCTGCACATGATTTAGCGTTAAGTAGTATTTTCGCAAAAGAAATTCCGGTAATTTATTTAGACAAGGCACAAAGTTTGCAATATCTAAAAAGAAAGGATTTGTATATAGATACCGAAATAAAAGGATGGGCAATCGTGAATTATGAAGGAGTAAATTTAGGCTGGGTAAAAGTATTGCCGAACAGAATTAATAATTACTACCCGAATGAATGGCGAATATTAAAAGATTAATTTTATCATTGCCAATAAAGCAGCAATTTATACATTTGAAGAAATAGATTAAATAAAGAATACAGATACGAATGAAAAAAATCGTTTTAGTAATAAGCAGTTTTTTTATTATTGGAATAGCAGCTGCACAATCCAACTATATTGTTCATACGATTAAAGACGGCGAAACGCTTACAAAGCTCGCGAACAAATATGGCACAACTGTAGGCGATATTATGCGCCTTAATCAGATGACGACTTCGAGCAAATTGTCAATAGGAGAGGAGGTGAAAATCCCAACATCGCAGGCTTCAAAAGAAACTACTCATGTTGTTGCAAAAGGAGAAACATTGTATTCTATTGCCAAAAAAAATCACATTACGGTAGCGCAATTACGCGACTGGAACAATATTCCGGATAATACGATCAAAGACGGACAAACATTAAGATTAACTGCGCCGGATAACAATTCAACAAAAGATGACGCTTCAAATATAGCTTCATCGTCGCAAGAAAAAAATACATCTGCTGCAGATAATTCCGCTTCCGCTAATACGGTTGCAGCATCTCAGATTTCTGCTGATGATAATGCAAAACAAAGATCTTCAGACGCAGAAACCGAAACATCGCAAACATCTGTAAACAACAATCCGGATGAAGGCGTTTTCGGCGTTACTTATCAAAGTAAAGCAAACGGCACCGAATTGATAACGAAAGGAACGGCCAGCATTTTTAAATCTGCAAGTGGCTGGGAGGACAAAAAATATTATATTTTAATGAACGATATTGCTCCCGGAACCATTGTGAAAGTACAGGCAAACGGAAAAACGGTGTACGCCAAAGTACTTTGGAATCTCGGCAATGTAAAAGAAAATCAGGGATTGTCTTACCGTATCAGCGACGCTGCTGCGAGTGTATTAAATTTATCGGGAAATACTTTCGATATAATTGTTTCTTACTATAAATAATTGCCCGGTTCGGTTATTACAATTTTTCATATAATGCGCGCAGTTTTTCGCGCGTCATTATTTTTTCCCAATCTTTGCCCAAAGCATTTTCCCATAAGGGTTTCATGCCGAGCGAAACATTGATCATTGTATTAAATTGTTCTTCGCTTAAACCTGCACAAATATTTTTCGGAATTTCTATTTGATGTTTATCAACCATTTGTTTAAACTCTTTTGCGCCATCGGGATAATATTCATCCAGATGATTCATCACAATACAATTCCCGATTCCGTGCTTTGTTCCCAGTACATACGCCAGGCCGTAGCTTACTGCATGCGCCACACCAACCTGACTGTATGCGATGCTCATTCCGCCGGCGTAAGAAGCCATCATTAAAGAATCGTCGCATTCATCATCCCAAACATTTTTTTGCAAAAATACTTTTTGACAAAGTTCAAGCGCTTTCTCTCCGTAGCTTTTACTGAACTCATTTATATACGAACCTTGCAAACTTTCGATGCAATGAATATAACAATCCATTCCTGTATAAAAACGTTGATTTGCCGGAACATTATTTATCAATTCAGGATCCAGTACAATTTGATCAAATGGCGTAAAATCTGAATTCATACCAAGTTTTCTTTCCGGGCCGGTCAATACACAAGTGCGGCTAACTTCCGCGCCTGTACCGCTGATTGTGGGAATTCCCACTTTATAAACGCCGGGCTTCTTTACCAAATCCCAACCCTGATAATCGGCAGAAGAACCTTCGTTGTTCATCATTAAAGAAACGGCTTTTGCCAGATCCATTACCGAACCGCCGCCAATACCGATGATGCCGCTTACGTTTCCAAATTCTTCTTTCAAATCTTTTGCGATTTTATCAACTTGTGTGGTTTTGGGTTCGTAAGTTGTATCGGCAATTATAATCTTATCGTTATTGTGTACAGGTATTCTATCTATTAATGATTTTCCTTCAAAGAAATGATCTACCAAAAAGATCATAGGAAGATTGTCTTTTCTGCGAGGGTTAATTATTTCGTCCAATTGGCCAAAGCTGCCACGGCCATAAATCACATAATCCACCATTTTAAAATTCCGAAACTGTGCCATTGTGTTTTAAATTATGCTTGTATATTTTTAAAATTATAAACGCTTTTCTTAGTGAGCAGTTCTATATATTTTACCGGAACAAAAGGTAATAACATAATATAGAAAACGGTGAACTGCACATCTACAAATTCATTTAAAGAGAGATGCAATATTATGCCTAAAAAAATCAATAAAATGTCAAATTTTTTTGTAAAAAATGCAACTATAAAACTTCCTTCTATAAGAATAGCGAAAGTATAAAATGCCTGAAGTATATAAGGATGCCTGATAAAAAAAGCAATAAAACTTGCGTAGGTAGAATGATTTTCCTGGAATAATAACCCGGCAAGATTCACTTCCACTGTGGCTAATGCTTCTGTAGAATGAAAGACAGTGCCATATAATACTTTCCAGCAAAACGTAATAAAATATATTGTTGCGGTTACATATCGCATACCTTCCCAAACCGAGCCAAACATATATGAGCGGATAAAAACAAAAGCCAGGCTGAATATAATAATTCCGTACAAAGAATGTTCGTGATGCATTGCTCCTCCGGAAAAAATTATATCATAAAGACTAAGGCTGAAAAATAACAGTAAATAAAGCAAATTCCATTGAGGCCTTATGAATAATACAACAGGCAATACGGTAATACACAAATCGATTATTATGTGCAATGAATGATTTTGGATCATCCATTTTAAAATATGAAAATAATTAAGCGCTATAAAAGTAGGATCCGAATCTTTTAATATAAAAACACGCGTACCGATTTGCGTTAATGCAGCATGATTTTTAAATAAAATCATCCACCAAAAAATTACCCAGATACAATAAAATCTCGCTAAAAAATTACGTGCAGAAAAAGAAATTTGTGGCAGCATTTTAAAAGGTATATAAAAGTTTATAAGATTTTAATGCAGCAAAGTCATTTTGATCATAGATAATTGTTTGTTCAAAAACTGCAACTTTTTTTATGGGAATGTGCATTGCTTTTGATAAATAATTTTTATACCAATCCTGAAATTTTGAAGTATCTTTCAAAGAATTAATTTCTTGCTTGGTATATCCCGGAAAAAAAACATCCAATGCTTTTCTGTATGTGATCCGCTGATTATCTTTTTTGGTTTTTATAAAGTTAGAATAGAAACCGATATTCCCCGATAACAAACCACCTGTCATATAGTTGTTGGGCAATTGCAAAGTGGTATCGTCATTCACTATTACTTTCAGATTGCCGTATGAAGGCTGCACATATTGTTTGTCCTTAAACAATCCCCAGCCTCTGAAAACCGGCGATATTCCTCTGTGTAGAAATGCCGGGATGCTTACAAGCAACACGAAAAAAAACAGGAAAAACCAAAAGTATTTTTTATTCTCCCTGTATACTTTTGTAAAAAATAATCTTTCAACGATTGGATTGCTTGCTTGGTTCATTTATTTCATATTGATTTATTAACCGATCTTAACGTGGGAATTTTCGATACTTCAATATATGATTAAAAAATATTCCTCACATAGGCATAATTAAAACTAAACGCTGCAAAAGTACTGCCTTTTAAGAAATCTTGTTTCACACTATATTCGTTATGACGGGACAACTTTTTTGATAAGCTTTCGGTAAAAGAATTACACAAGGCCGCTCATGCATACATAGACGAATTGCTCGGACAATGCCGAAAAGTATTTTTGATGAGCTGCGACTAAGCATTATCCAACAAAGAATTTCCACCTATTTTATTTTTTTATCAATAAAATAATTCTTAGTATCAATATTTTTTGAATAATTAAAAATTAGCATTTACTTCCATTGTATAAGTTTTTGCAGATTGTATCCCTCTCTGATTCTCGATATCTACGCCTCAACGGCTTGCACGCCAAATAATGCAGAGTTTCGCTGCATAAATATATAAATGTATGGATTTAAAAACAGGCGTCTTGAATTTAGGGACGAAATCGTATGTCAGATTAACAAACTGTAATCTGATATTATTCGCCTTTCTTACTAAAAAAGGTTACTGATTTAATATTAACATTAAAATTTAACTAATTTGTCTATATTATTAATTCACTTCTATGCTATCGGTAACATTAAAATCGCCTTTAATTTCTACACTATCAGATGATTGCTTATAAACGGTTATGGGAGTTTTAATTGTTTCATCGTTTCTTCTAATGTTGATATATTTATCTTCTGCCACACCATGTATCGCTGATAGAGCTACATGAAAAACATTTGGCGTTGGTGTTGTTCTAATCGTAACATCTGCATACATACCCGAACTCAATGTACCGTCGTTTATCACATCCAACTCGACTCTTTCAGAACGGAATTGGGGATTTATGTTATCGGCAATTCTGCTGATAATACCGCGCATTTCTTTGTTGTCCAATGAAGGAATGATGAATGCAACCGAATCGCCTTTTTTTAAATTCGCGGCAATATTTTCAGGCACATCTACCTGCAATCGTAAATGCGTTTCCTGCTTGAGTTCCAGCATGGGAACATCTTTAATAGAATTGCTTACAAGCGCTCCGGGATGTACATTTCGTGCAGTAATAACGCCCGGAAACGGCGCATGAACTTGCAGATAATTAATCATTGTTTCCTGTTGTTGCCAATTGGCTTGTGCGGCATTCATCATTGCAAGAGAAGACGCTACTTTTGATTTGTCCAAAGCCAAATCCATTGCAGATACTGCGCCTTCGGTTTGTGATGCTTCGAACAAACGATTATAATTTTCTTTGTTGATTTCATAATCCGATTTTGCTTTTTCAAATTCGGCTTTCGCGCTTGCGGATGCTTGTTCCAGTTCGGGCGCTTCCAATGTCATCAACAGTTGTCCTGCACTTACTTTAGAACCAATATCCACCAAAACATTTTTTACATATCCGTTTACTTTCGGAAAAATGCTTACTTCCTGATACGCTGCAAACTGCGCGGGTAATTTTGAGATAATGGATAATCCGCCTTTTACAATCGGCGTGGTTTTTACAACTTTCTGTTCTACGCTTGTAGAAGATGGTTGTTTGCTTTTTTGTTCATTGCTGCACGATAAAAAAATTACCGAGCCGAACAGGATGATAAGAAAATATTTCATTTGTTTATTTTTATTGTTATAGTTAATTATTCTCTGAAACATTGATAAACACTGTGTTTTAATCCATTTGCCGCGCTTGTATTTCTTCTTCGTAAAATTGATGATTGACTTCGTCTTCGGGCAAAAGAGACGGATGTTTGAATGTTTTTTTCTGTTGAATCCACGCATACACCAACGGCGCGATGAACAACGCTGCGAATGTTGATGCAATCAATCCGCCAATCACGGCGCGACCTAAAGGCGCAGATTGGTCGCCCGATTCACCTAATCCGCTTGCCATCGGTATCATACCTATAACCATTGCAATTGACGTCATCAAGATTGGTCTTAATCTTACTGAAGCTCCAACGGCAGCGGCTTTGAAAGGATTGCAATATTCCATTCGTAGGGCTTCAGCATTGGTAATAATTAAAATGGCATTTGCCACAGATACGCCTACGGACATTATCAAACCCATGTACGATTGCAGGTTTAATGTTGAACCAGTGAGTAACAACAAGATTAACGCGCCTAAAATAACTGCAGGAACAGTGGACATTACAGCCAACGCCAATCCGAAGGATTGGTAATTTGCAGCGAGCAATAATAAGATGATGACGATTGCTGCAAGCAAGCCAATCTGCAATGAATTTAACGTTTCTGTGAGCAAAACGGATGTTCCTTTTACTTCAAACAATAAACCTTTCGGCGGCGTTCCTAAACGCGCAATCGCTTGATTGACGGCGCTTGTAGCCGTTCCCAAATCTTTCTTGTAAATATTTGCGCCAACAGTTACAAATCTTCTTGGTCCAGCACGGTCGTATTCGCCGGGCTCGGAAGTTTGGGTAAAAGAGGCAACATCTGAAAGTATCGGGCGGGCTTGTCCTTTAATCAACGGAATCATTTTCAACTCATCAACCGAGTTCATTATATCCACAGGAACTTGTGCTTGCACTTGATAAGTGTAAGAATTATGTTCGTCCAACCAAAGAATTTTTGAAGTAAAACGGCTCGATGAAGTTGCATCGGTAATGCTTTGCGCAGCTTGGTTGAGCGACACGCCCATTTGCGCGAGCTTGTATCTGTCGATATTAATTTTAATGGTAGGAAAATGCAACGGCTGTTGTATCTGCACGTCGCGCAAGTATTGAATTTGCTGCATTTCAGCTACTAGACGATTGGCATACGTTTGAATAGTGTCGTAATTTTTGCCTGCAATTCTTACTTCAACAGGGTTGGATGCACCTTGTGACATGATTTTTTCCGTGAGTTCAATCGGCTCGAAAGAGAGGCGCAATTCAGGAAAATTTTTCGTAACATTTTTTCTGATTTCATCTTTTAAATCATCCAGATTTACTTTGTAATCTTTCTTGATTTCAATTTGTGCAACGCCTTCATTTGTGCCTGCGTTGAAAATATACAAATTGCTTGTGCCGTAACTGCTCGGCACAGTTCCCACGTAAGCCGATGAAATTTCAACGTTGCCTTTCACAGTAGAATCCACAATCTGCAACACACTGCGCATGATGTGCTCGGTCTTTGAAAGCCGCGTGCCATCAGGTTCTTTGATACGGATTTGTAATTGTCCGCTGTTTGATTTCGGCAACAAATCTTTACCGATAACAGTGAAACAAATTGCCGCGCCGCCGAATACAAAGAGCAAATAAAGACAAACAATTAATTTTCTTCGAGGCATTTGTTTGTTCAACCATTGCTCTAAACGCAGTTTCATTTTGGCGAAGAAACCTGTTTCTTCTTTGCGTTTTTGCTGATGCTTATCGTGTTCGTTGATTTCATCAACTTCTTTTTCATCCAGCGCCAAACCAGCGTGGGCGTGGGCTTTCAGCTTATCTGCATTCAACAGCCAGTTTGCAATTACAGGCACTAATGTTTGCGCAGCAATGTAAGAAACTATCATTGCAAAACCGATGGATAAAGACAGTGGAAGGAACATTGCTTTAGGTACCCCTGTCATAATGAAACTTGGCGCAAACACGGCGAGAATGCACAACAAAATCAATAACAATGGAAATGAAATTTCTTCACACGCATCGAGGATTGCTTGTTTCTTAGGCTTGCCCATTTCAAGATGCTGATGAATATTTTCAATGGTTACCGTTGCTTGGTCAACCAATATTCCGATAGCTAAAGCAAGTCCGCTCAACGTCATCATATTAATCGTTTGCCCGAATAAATTGAGGAATAAAATGGCGCTTAAAATGGCAACAGGAATCGTGATAATCACAACAACGCTGCTTCGCCAGTCGCGCAGAAACAACAACACCATTAAGCCTGTAAGAATAGCGCCTATTATGCCTTCAGACATTAAACTCTTTACGGAATTGATAACGAAAACAGATTGGTCAAATTCGTAACTCACGTTCACATCATCGGGCAAAAGATTTTTCATATCCTGCAATTTGGATTTCAAATCCTGCACCACTGTCCACGTAGAAGCATCCGCAGTTTTTACAACAGGAATATACACGGAACGTTTACCATTGACCAATGCATAATCGACTGTAATATCTGCACCGTCTTCAACGCTGCCCACATCGTGAATAAAGACAGCATTATTGCCGCTTGTTTTCAAAGGAATGTTCTCAAAATCTTTTACATTTTGTTCTAGAGAATTTTCTGTCGTGAGATACATCATGCTGTCGATGCGAATATTTCCCGAAGGTGTCATCGTATTATTTTTTGCAATGGCATCAACAACTTCTTCAGGAGAAATGTTGAACGCACGCAATTTCACAGGGTCAATATTTACGACAACCGTTCTTGCATTTGCGCCAAAAGGCGGGGGTGCAGAAAGTCCCGGAATGGTCGCAAACATAGGTCTGATACGGGTTGAAGCCAAATCGTAAATATCTTTCAACGGTCTTGTTTTACTGCTGAACACTAACTGACCAACGGGCAAAGACGATGCGTCAAAACGAATTACCTGCGGCGGCAATGCGCCAGGTGGAAAGAATTTTGATGAACGATTGATTTGTAAAGCCACTTGTGCAGTGGCTTCTGCCATGTTGGTACTTTCGTAGAAAGAAAGTTTGATGAGCGTTAAGCCCTGAATGTTTTTGCTTTCAATATTCTTGATTCCGTTTACATACAAAAACTGGTCTTGCAGTTGCGTGGAAAAAAATCCTTCCATTTGTTTCGCCGACATACCACCGTAAGACTCGATTACATAAATGGTCGGAAGATTCAACTTAGGGAAAATATCGATGGGAATATTGAGAAGCGCAATGACTGAAAATAGCAACAATCCACCGAAAATTACGATGGTTGTTACCGGTCTTTTTAATGCGGCTCGTAACATAATAATTTAATTTATAGATTGAATAAAATTGTCCAGATTGCCGGTGGCTATTGCCTTTGAAAGACTTGCTGCATACCAGTTGTCAATGGCATCAAGATAATCTACCTGCGAACGGTAAAGCACAAAACTTGCGTTGGTCAAATCGATTAATGTGACCATGCCTGCTTTGTATTGCGCTTCTTTATCGGCATACACAGCGTGTGCCGATTTTCTTTGAACAGACAATTGTTGAAGATTGTCCATGACCAATTTCAATTGTAAATTGGCTTGTGCATCAGCTTCGTCAAAATTTAATTTTTGCTGATTGTATGCTTCTTGTCCGGCTTGCATTTCATACTTGTATTCTGCGAGCTTATCTTTCTTGTGTAAGACATCCATAAAATCGTAAACAAATGCAATGCCTGCAGCATAATTGTATCGTTGAAATCCCAATCCTTTAGATAATGCTTCGGTTTGCAAATTCAGATTAAGGCTGCTTGCGCGCCCCCATGCGCTTACGATCAACGTAAATTTTGGCAAGTAACTTTTCTTCAACAGCAACGCATTTGTGGCGAGATAATCATTGTTGCTTTTATAATAATTCAGTATAGGATTATCCGTTGAGTCATAAATAAGATTGTCGAACGCAACAGTTGAATCTAAAATTCTGTTATTGATATTCAATGAATCTACAGAAATGCCCGCGTAAGCCGATAATGTTTGCAAGGCTTCCTGCAATTTTGCTTTTGTTTTGTTTAGTTTGATTTTTGCATTAGCCAATTCCGCATTCGCCTGCGACAAATCCGCACCAGGCTTAATTCCTGCGTGTGCAAGCGATTGAATAATCGTATCAATCGTTGCATATCGATTTACATTTTTTTCATCAATCTCCCGAAGATTTTGATAAGTAAGAATGTTGAAATAAAGTTTTGCCAATTCAATTTTTAATTGGTACTTATCTTTTTCCAAAGCAGTTTTCCCGAGCAATGCTTCCGCTTCGGCATTTTCATTGCGGGCTCTGTTCAATCCGAAATTATAAACATCATATTCCGAATAAAGGGTTGCTAAATCACCGAGTACGGGTTGATTGTTTTGCTCCACTGTTTTGCTGCCTGATGTGGAGGGGACAACACCCATGGGGAAATAATTTCCATTGACTGCATTGGCGCTGCCAAGAGATGCCTGCGCGTTGAATTTTAAGAAAGGCAATTGCTCATGCTTAACGTCTGTGACATGTGCCGTTGCTGCATTTGCGAACGCTTCGCTTTGCCTGATTGATGGCGTGTATTTTTCCGACAGTTCAATGAGTTTTTTTAATGAATATATTTGACTGCTTTGTGCATACAATGTTTTAGAATATAAAAATATTCCCGTATATAACACGTAGCGCAAAGCAATCGATTTGTACGATTGCATATAATAAGTTTAAATTTTATAGTCAGTAATAAGCGGTATGGTTCGTTCCGGATAAATAGTTATAATCCGATGAACAGATTCATGTAAAGGAACGGAAAGCTAAAGAGAGCCTTATAGCCTTATGCTACGAATGGCGGCGCACGCCCGGAACAGACGTACAAAAAAGAGGAAACAAAATGATTATTGTAATAATACAGCGGCTTTGGCAGAGTAATATGCTTCCAGCAAATTTCAGATGTATTAGGCAAAACGAAAATCAATTTTTCCGACTGGAAATGTTTATTAATCCTTAAATGTAACGGGTGGGTTTTATTTTGAAAAGCAACAGGATGGTTCTGAACGGAGCCTTTGCTGAAAAATTTAGTCAATAATTTTGTACCAATAACGACATTTTCTCCGGGACGGTTCGGCATCACAAAAGCTTGCGCAAGCAATACAGCTATAAACCCTATGAGCATTATACTTGCCCATAAATTGCGAAATTTGCCTTTATGATATAAATGGAACATCTGCACAAATGTAAACTATATACATAATAGTGGATATTATAAATAAATTAAATTTTTCTGCAGCATAGTACCATAAATTGTAATAACTAAGAATTATAAATAAGAATTGGTAATTTAAGAACTTAAAAAATTAATCAAGAAATAACCTGATAAAAAAGAATCACAAATCAACCATTCTACATTTGCCTTGCCTGCAATAATCATTTTCACTACAAAGAATAGACAATCTTGTAAGGCAAACCTAAACCGGTGATTTGGATAAATTCAAAAATGTTTATGAGCAATACAGCCGTAAATTATATTCTTACATATTAAAGTATTCGGGTTCGGAGTATATTGCCGAAGAGACTGTACAGCATTTATTAAGATTTTGGAAAACGCTCTCCCTGGCGGTCGACTTGGAAATAAGTATGCAAATATTCAGAATCGGAAAAAGCTTTCTGATTGATATTCTGCGAAAAGAAAAAAACATCTGCACACAATCGTAATTGCTGACTGAATAAATACACCATTATTAAACGGAGAAAGACTTGATATCGACCGCGAAGAACTAAGGCTGATTGATAAGAAAATTGAAGAACAGCCTTATGTAAGAAAAAAAGTATTTAAGCTTAGCCGCATAGAATGTAAATCGAACAATGACATTATGCAAACGTTTGCTTATATATATCATTAAATATGACGCTTATATTTACTTATTGTTAATAAATTCAAAATTATTCTTTAAAAGAAAAAGAATGCTTTTCCCCAATCAAAACGAAGGAATACATGAAAATGAGAAATTGATACTTTTGAAAAAGGGTAATGAAAAAGCTTTTGACGACATTTATAAAAAATATGGCTTATATGTGTACCGGAATATTTTCCAAATGGTAAAGATGGAAAATGTTGCCGAAGAATTGACACAGGAAATTTTTATCAAAATTTGGGAAACGAAAGATTTAATTGATCCGGAAAAACCCTTTGTTCCCTATTTGATTAAAATTATAAGCAATAAGGTAATTGATTTCTTCAGAAAAACCACCCGTGACAATAAACTGAAAAAGGAATTACTGCAGGCTTGTGTTCAAATAACAGATTGTCCGGAAAAAAGTATACTTAAGAAGGAAGTCGATGCAATTGTTCAAAATGCCATTCAAAACCTTCCGTCGAAACAGCAAATTGTTTTTTATTTATGCAAAATAGAAGGCCGAACGTATGAAGAAACAGCTCGCGTAATGGGTATATCTATCGCTACGGTCAATAATCATATTGTTAAAGCAACCAAGTCCATTAAAACTTATCTGAATCGAAATTATTTCCCGATAATTATTCTCCTGTCTTTTTGCCAATTAATTTTTTTCTCTGTAATATAGTTGACATTTTCTTTTCGAACGTATTATTATAGGCAGGAGTGTCTATAATAAACAGAAAAAATAAATGAACAAAGCAGAAATTGATTTGTTATTCAAAAAATATTTATCTGACCAATGTACAGAAAGTGAAATCAATTTACTATTAAAATATTTTGAGCAGACCGATAATATTGGGCTTCAGAAATTGATAGAAAAGGAGTTAATCAATAATACAAAAACTGAATTTATTTTTCCGAATGACGAAGAGAATAAACGCTTAGCAAGAATCAGTAATGATATAAAAAGTATAATCTCCAAAAGAAAAATATTTCGCAATCTTTATATATATGCTACAGCCGCAATGCTTGCGTTGATTATCGGCGGGGGAATTTTATGGAAATTTCACAATGCTAAACAAGCGGACGAAAAATCCGGTACTATAGCAACTACTCATATTAATGAAATCCCACCGGGCCATAATGGCGCAGTGTTACACCTGTCCAACGGAAGCACCATAGTGCTCGACAGCGTACAGAACGGAACGATAACCACGCAAGACAATACTCAGCTAATTAAGAAAAATGGGCAGATAGAATATGGCGCAACATCCAAAGTAGTATACAATACCATCACAACTGATCGCGGGCGCGAGTGGAAAATTGTTTTGCCGGATGGTACAAAAGCCTGGATGAATGCCGAATCGAGCATTACGTACCCAACGGCATTTACCGGCGCAAACCGTACTGTTGAAATTTCCGGCGAAGTGTATTTTGAAGTAATGCACAACGCAGCAAAACCTTTCCGAGTAAAGACAGGCAGCCAGTTGATTGAAGATGTGGGAACTGCGTTTGATGTGCGGGCTTATGGCGACGAACATGTAATAAAAACAACATTGGTACAGGGAAGTGTGAGGGTATCAAAAGATAATCAATCGCTCATGCTGAAACCGAATCAGCAAGCCGTTACCACAGAAAGAATTGAACTGAAAAACAACGTTGATGTGGATGAAGAAATAGCGTGGAAAAATGGTTATTTCTCGTTTCAAAATACAGACCTGAAAGAAATAATGCAGCAAATGAGCAGGTGGTACAATGTATCGGTAGAATACAAAGGCAATATTAAGCCGGACTTGTTTACAGGCAGGATTCCGCGGGCAATGCCGGGTTCAAAAATGCTGAATATCCTTCAGGAAGCCGGAGTACATTTTGATATTGAAGCTGTGCCTGAAAACGGGAAAGAAGGTAAAATAATAGTAACGCCGTAAAAAGAATTATTTATGAATTTATAAATAAAAGACATTGGCAACTAAAAAGCCGGAAGCGAGTCCAAGCGCCTCCGGCAAAACAGAGTTGTCAAATAATCATCTGGTTGTATGACATATTTTTTTTCACTCTAAAAACAAAGTTATGCGGACTGCTTTTAAAAAACAAGCGCGCCCCAAAAAAGTAACACATCATTTGCTATCATCTAAAAGCTGGCTTATCATGAGACTAACCTTAATTTTAATGACAGCAGCCTGTTTACAGGTTACGGCAAAAAGTGTAGCGCAAAAAATTAATCTTGCCGACAAAAATACACCTATCGAAAAGGTGTTTAACCAGATTCAGCAACAAAGCGGTTACAATTTCTTCTACAAGCAATCCGCACTTCGATTAGCTGAACCGGTAACCGTTTATCTTAAAGACGGCAGCATCCAAACCGCGTTGGAACTTTGCTTTAAAAACCAACCGCGACTTACGTATTCTCTTGTAGACAACGTAGTTATTATCAAACAAAAAACTACACAACCTGTATCGGATGAAACTGCGAACGAACAAGCTCCTCAGCACGAAGTGCATGGTATCGTAAGAGATTCCGCGGGCAAACCTTTGGGAGGTGTATCCGTCGTAGTTGCAGGCACCAAAAAAGGAACGCTGACGAATACAGTCGGAGAATACTCGGTAAATGCAGATCAGGGCGATGTGCTGGAATTTAATTTTGTCGGTTATCAAACCAAAAGAGTAGCAGTCACAGAAAGTAACGAAGTTGATGTACAGCTCAACGCGCTTAGCACTCAACTGAACGATATCGTAATCGTAGGCTACAGTACGCAGAAAAAAGGAGATCTTACCGGTGCAGTAGGTATAGTAAATTCGGAACAGCTGGAAAACAGACCCGTAACCAATACGACCAATGCGCTTGAAGGCACTGTGCCCGGCGTTACCATTGTAGCAACCAACGGGCAACCCGGTTATGATGCAGGTACTATCAAAGTCAGAGGCATCGGAACACTGAACAACAGTAACCCGATGATCGTTGTGGACGGTAACATCGTATCGTCTATGAACGATGTCGATCCTAATGATATTGCTACTATTTCCGTTTTAAAAGACGCTGCATCTTCCGCTATTTACGGGTCGCGTGCCGCAAACGGCGTTGTACTCATTACCACTAAAAAAGGAAAAGCCGGTACAACGCAAATCTCTTACAATGATTATTTCGGTAAGCAAAAAGCGACTGCTTTACCGGATTACGTGCCATCGTGGCAAGCAGCCACCTTATATAATGAGGCTTTAGAAAACGAAGGGCACGCTGCACAATACACAGACGCTCAAATCGATTCTTTCAAATTAGGCACAAGTCCTTACAATTACCCGAATACCGACTGGTTAGGATTATTTTACAGCGGCAGCGGTTTTCAACAAGATCATAATTTGAATATGAGCGGCGGAACGGATAAAACGCAATATTTCTTCTCACTCGGCTATTTTGATGAAAATGGTATTGTTCCCAAAACCAATACGCAGCGTTATACAACAAGGCTCAACCTTAGCTCGAAAGTAACGAATAAGCTAACGGTATTCGGCAATTTATCCTATACTTATCAGCCGATAATGCAGCCGCAAAGCACTTATCCCGGCGTGGCTTCTTTTTCTCAAGTGATACGGCAGGTAAACAGGATATCGAACATGATCCCTTATAAATATGCCAACGGAGATTACGGCCATATATCCGATGGTAATCCTATGGCGATGTTAAACTCATCTTCCTACGACAACAATGAGGGCTATACTTTTGTAGGTATTGCAGGAGCAGATTGGGAGCCCATTAGCAATCTCCATATCAGACCGCAGATTGCCTGGACACAGACAACATCGGATGACAGAAATTTTATTGCTTCTGTTCAGTATTACAATCCGGATGGCACTCCGGCAGGACAACCGAATGTAAATTATGCGTCTGAAACCTACCAACAGTCTACTGCGTTTACGCCGCAATTGCTGGCAGATTACAGCTGGAAAATAGGCGAAGACAATCACTTCAAAGTGTTAGGTGGTTATTCACAAGAGATAGACAACTGGCATGAACTATATGGTTACAGGCAGAATTTTCTGAACAATCAACTTAGTGTTATCAACCTTGGCTCGCCTACGGGGCAAGTGGCCAATGGCGATGCCAACCAATTAGCTTTACGTTCTTTTTTTGGTAGAATCAATTATGATTATAAAGAAAAATATTTACTGGAAGGCAATTTAAGATACGACGGTTCTTCAAGATTTGCTCCCGGTAATCGTTATGGTACATATCCATCAGTATCCGCAGGATGGCGTATTTCTGAAGAAAAATTCTTTGAGCCGTTAAAAAATATCGTTTCCAATTTAAAGTTAAGAGCTTCCTGGGGTAAGTTAGGAAATCAAAGCGCTCTTGCAAATTACCCCGCTATTGCTGTAATAAATTCAGGCGAAAATTATGTATTTGGTGGCACAAGCCCAGTGGCAGCACCGGGGATAGCACAAACACAAGGCGTCGATCCTGATATCGTTTGGGAATCAACTACAGAATCAAATATAGGATTGGATGCAGATTTTTTACGTAATACTTTAAGCTTAACGGCAGACTATTTCATAAAAAATACTGATCATATTCTTTATGGCTTACCTGTGGCTGCCACTTATGGACTAAATCCGCCAATTGAAAATGAAGTATCTGTCCGTAACCAAGGCTTGGAAGTGGTGCTAAGCTATCACAATCATGTAGGTAATTTTACATACATTATTACCGGCAACGCTTCTTTTATTAAAAACCAAATCACAAATCTTGCCGGACAAGGAGATAATATTAGTGGCGCTACAATCCAAAGAGTGGGACTTCCGATATATTCTTACTATGGCTATGTAGCACAAGGCGTGTTCCAGTCTCAATCGCAGATAACTTCGCATGCTTCGCAAACAGGCATCAGCCCGAATACTGCACCAGGCGACTTGATTTACAAAGACCTGAATGGAGACGGTGTGATTGATTCACATGATAAAACATATCTCGGCACAAACTTTCCAAAAGTTACTTATGGCTTAAACATCAATCTGGCATATAAAGGCTTTGACCTTACTGCCTTCCTCCAGGGAACAGCGGGCGTTAAAAACTATATTTCAGGCGAATTACTCGGACAAAATTCAAACACGGCGGGCAAGCCTACGTCTATGTTGTTGAGCAGCTGGACAGCAACCAATCCTTCCAATTTCCCGAGGGCATGGATTAATTATACACAAAACGACCCTGCCGACAATCCTTCTTCGTTCTGGATTAGAAGTGCGGCGTATCTGCGTATGAAGAACTTACAGTTAGGCTATACCTTGCCGGATAAATGGGCAAAACTGATACATTTCAAAAAGCTACGGGTGTATTACAGCGGACAAAATCTCTTTACCATTACGCAGTTTTATAAGTGGGCAGATCCGGAAGTGCCGTCAGGAACCAGCGGATATGATTACCCGCAGGTGAAGATTAATACTTTGGGACTGAACTTAACTTTTTAAACGCCTCTAAAAATTATCTATTATGAAAAGGTTTTTCATTCTAAACATATTCGCGGGCGCCCTTTTATTAACCGCCTGTAAAAAAGATTTTCTCGACAGACAACCGTTAGACGGTTACAGCAATTCCAGCCTCTGGACAGATTCCAGCGATGCAGCAGCTGCGCTGAATGGCGTATATAATGGCGCTAACGGCTGGGCTTCCGACAATGCGTCAGGCTGGGCAGATGGTTTTTTGATGAACTACATGGATTGCGCATCGGACAATGCTTACAGCCAGTTTTACTGGGAAGGCTTTCAGGATTTTGGCAACGGGCTGGTTACACCCAGCGATGGCAATGTCGATGATCTTTGGTCGCCTGCTTACACGACCATACAAAAATGTAATTTCTTCTTGCAGAACATCGGCATTACACCAATGGGCGCTGCAGGCAAGGCATCCATGATAGCGCAGGTAAGGTTTATACGCGCTTACCAGTATTTTATGCTTGCCGCAATTGTATGGAGATGCTGTTTTTGACACGACTACCGTAACAACTACCGAAGCAAATACGGCAACCAGAACGCCAAAAGCCGACATCATTAAATTTGAGCTTAGCGAATTGGCAGCAGCAGCGCAGGACCTTCCGACGAGCTATCCTGCTGCTCAGTTAGGGCACATTACCAAAGGAGCGGCGCTTGCTTTAAAAATGCGCATTGAACTGTTTGAAGCAGACTATACCGATTGCGTAGCAGATGCACAACAGGTAATGCAGTTAGGGTATGCGCTTTATCCAAGCTATTCCGGGCTTTTCCGTATCGGTAACGAAGGCAGCAGCGAAGACATTCTCGATGTTCAATATATGGAAAATACACATCCCAATGGAACACTCGGTGTAATGCTACCTAATTCGATAGGCGGTTGGTCGTCGATAGATCCTTTGCAGGCTTTGGTGGATAATTACGAAATGGCCAACGGCAAACCGATAACTGACGCCTCTTCAGGTTACGATCCCAATCATCCGTATGACAACAGAGACCCAAGACTAAAAGAAACCATTCTTGTGCCCGGTGGCGCTTATGCAGATAGCAGCTTTACAGATTATGATCCGCTGGATGCTTCGTCAAACGATTATTATTCGGGCAACAACAGTTCCCGCACAGGTTATGAAGTGCTTAAATTCACATCCTATCAAAAAGATTTTGACAATATTTGGAATACAGGTTTGGATATGATGCTAATCCGTTATGCAGAAGTGCTGCTGTCTTACGCTGAAGCCAAGATAGAATTGGGACAGATAGACGCTACGGTGTACAACGCCATCGACCAGGTGCGTGTGCGTGCAGGATTGCCAAAGACAGATCAAACGGTGTATAATTCACAATCTACTTTGCGCACATTGGTTCGTCGCGAAAGACGTTCGGAATTTGCTATGGAAGGGCTTCGCTGGTTCGATGTGCAACGCTGGCAGATTGCTCCGCAAGTAATGACAGGGCAAGTTTACGGCGCGCGAACAGGAACAGTAAGCAGTACCGGGCAAGTTACATTTACCGGCAGCAACATACCTGTGGAAACAAGACTGTTCGACCCGACAAAAAATTACCTTTGGCCTATCCCGCAGGCACAAAGAAATATTGATAAGAATCTGACACAAAATCCGGGATATAGTCAATAATTATAGTTTAAATTTTCAAACAGGTTTATGAATATTTTTTCAGCCAGTTATAAGCCATTTTTTAGTGCTTTAATATTACTATCCATTTATCAGCACGTTTTTAGCCAGCAAAAAATAAACTTTGATTATAACTGGCGCTTTACATCTATTGAATTCACAAGAGATAATGTGCAAAAGAAAGCAGGCAAAAACTGGAACGATCAGTTCTCCACCGAAAAGGTTTCTGTTATAGATAGCAGTCTTTCAGCACAGTTGCCATTAGATAATACACTTGAGCCTGTAAAAAATCATGAATGGTCGGATGTTACGTTACCGCATGTTGCTTTTCCCGAACCATTGATTGTGAATCAACCTAGGGAAGGCATCGCATATTACAAAAAGGATTTTAATATTCCAGATAGTCTCAATGGAAAGATAATAACACTCGAATTCGAAGGAGCTATGCAGATCGCATGGGTTTGGATAAATGGCAGTTTTATAAAGCGCCACCTTGGTGGTTATCTTCCCTTTGTTATTGATTTGACACATATAATAAAGTATGGTCGAAAGAATACAATTGTTGTACGGTTGGATAACCGTTCTAATCTGCAAGTGCCACCAGGTAAGCCCGTTAACCATCTTGATTTTTTGTACTATTCGGGATTATATCGTGATGTTTGGCTAACGATACAAAACCCATTGCACATTACCAATGCCAATCAAATAGACCGCGCTGCCGGAGGTGGAATATTTGTAACATATCCATCCGTATCAGAAAATAAAGCTGTTGTAGATATTAAAACGAACGTCATTAATGAATTTCATAAAGGAATTGAATTTGTTTTGAAGCAGGAATTATATGATATGGAGGGAAAGTTGGCTGCTATCACAACTAATGAAAATTTAAGCATTGAAAAAGGGAATGATAAACAATACCATCAGCAGTTAATGGTAACGTATCCTGCTTTATGGTCGCCCGATTCCCCCAATCTCTACAAACTTTACAGTAAGGTAATAATCGGGAAAAAAGTAATAGATGAGAAGATTACAAAGATTGGTATCCGGAGTATTCATATAGATGTGCGGCATGGCCTGCTGATCAATAATAAACCGGTAAGATTGGAAGGTACCAACAGGCACCAGAGTTATCCATGGATTGGAAATGCTTTATCTGATAATGCAAATTACAGGGATGCCATAATGATTAAAAATGCAGGTATGAATTGTGTGCGCCTTGCGCATTATCCTCAGGATCCATCTTTTTACGATGCCTGTGATTCACTCGGTATCTTACTCATAGATTGTGTTCCTGGTTGGCAGTTCTTTAACCAATCGGCAACGTTTATCAATAATAATTTCTCCGACATAAGACAAATGATCCGTCGCGACCGCAACCATCCTTCTATATTATTATGGGAAACAAGTTTGAATGAAACATACCCTGCGGCATCCTTTCGTTGTAAACAAGTTGAGGTTGCAAAAAGCGAATGGCCGTCAGGAAATAATTTTTATACCAGCGGTGATTCCTATTTTACCAAAGCATGCTATGACGTCCCTTATGATGATTGGGCTGATAATATCGAAGCGAGAAACAACACGACTTATCCAGATAATCCTTATCTCATAAGAGAATATGGCGATTATGAATTCGGAGGCGATCTCAGTACATCCCGTCAATTAAGGGGAAACGGGGAGGATGGTCTTTTGCAGCAGGCATGGAACCTGCAATGGGAACATAACCGAAACAGGCAAATGTATCCGCGTTGTATAGGAGATCTTAACTGGGCTTTCTTCGATGGTGTTTCGGGAAACCTTTCAGGTATCAAAAGCTGGGGTATTGCAGATATTATGCGGATACCCAAGTTCGCTTATTATTTTTTTCAAAGCCAAAAAAAGAATGCTGCACCAATGTGTTATATAGCTAATTATTGGGACGGAAAAGATACTTCTGGAAAAGTGATTGTATACAGTAATTGCGATGAAATAAAATTACTGTTAAATGGAAAAGACATAGCGCATCAATATTCGGATCAGGGGCCCGATACTCCCTATAAAACAGCCTTGGATAAAGGCGGCCATCCTTTTGATGATGGCAATGCAAGAGGGTTGAGCTCGCCACCATTTACTTTTAGCAATACTAATTATGTGCCCGGCGAGTTAAAGGCAGTTGCTTACAGAGACGGCCGGGAGGTTACTTCATATGTTGTACATACCCCGGGAAAGGCTGCTAAAATTTGTTTGGAGCAGGCTACACAAGGCATCCCCTTGCAAGCAAATAGTTCGGATGTAATATTCGTTTATGCTAAGATAGTCGATTCTGCCGGCAATCTTGTAGTGAATGATAGCTCTATGGTTCATTTTTATATCAATGGGCCGGCAAAGCTTATTAGTCCGAATCTTACAAAAGCAGAAGCAGGTATTGCTACTGTATTGCTACAAGGTGCAACAAAGCCGGGGCTTATTAAATTAACGGCGGAATCTAATGGGCTAAGAGAATGTATTATTGAAGTAAAAAATCTTTGGTAATAAAAGCCAGGTTCTTTACAAACTTCCCCTTTTTTAATATGTTTATTTTTTTATTATATATTAATTACTTTGAATACTGAAACAATTGTAGAATGTGAAAGTCATTTTTTTATAAACCTTGCACTATTATTTCCGGCTTTTAAAAAATAGATTCCCGAAGAAAAACCTGCAACATTTATGGCAGTTGAATCTCCGGTTGTGGCAATAACGGCTATTATGTGTCCTGAAATATCTGTAACTAAAAGTTCCCCAGAATATCCTTTTGTATTTACATTAATAGTACCTGTTGCTGGATTCGGAAAAACGTTCAACACTGTATTTGTATTTGATATATTCTCAATAAAAATGTTGTTGGAATAAGTATAACTATTGTCGAAATCAATCTGTTTAAGTCTGTAAAAATTTTTACCATACATCGGATTATTATCTGTAAAAAAGTAAGTGTGCTGTAAAGTAGAGGTGCTGTTACCCGATAAGAATCCGATACTTGTAAAGATGTTGCCATCAGAGCTTCGCTCTATATCGAAGCCTTTATTATTAAGTTCCGTATAAGTAGTCCAACTCAATAATATTTGTCCGTTTTTGAGTTGAGCAGCTAAAGTCCCAAGTGTAACTGGTACAGTCGCGTTAGATGCAGACAGAACACTTATGCCTTTTCCGGGACATGTAAACCATTTGTTTCCTAATGTGTCAACAGCCATACACGATACGTGATTACTTGCAATACCACTATTGGCAGTGTCATAGGTTACCCAATCGTTTCCGTTAAATTTACTTACGCCGCCGCCATTTGTTGTAAACCATGTATTGCCTGTTGAATCAAAAAAAGTATAAATTTCAGTATTGCCTGCTATTCCACTGTTGCTTTCGTTGTAGTTTTTCCAATTTGTTCCGTCAAATTCATAAACGCCGTTGTTGAGTACCGTTCCGACCCATTTATCATCATTCTTATCGATACTAATGGAAGATGCATAGGTAATTGAGGCGCCGGTGCTTCTTTGCGTATAACTTGTCCAATTTGTTCCGTCAAATTTGCACACACCACCTCCGTCTGTTGCAAACCATTTATTTCCTTCTGCATCTATTGCCATCCAATAAACATATTGATTGACTAATCCGCTATTGGATGTTGTATAATTCGTCCAATTTGTGCCGTCAAATTTACTTATACCGTTAAGTGTGGCAAACCATATACTTCCGTCTTTGTCTAATGCAATCGACCTTACGTTATTATTTATAAGACCGCTGTTACTTGTATCATAAGATGTCCAATTTGTACCATCAAACTTTGCAACACCATGATAGGTGCCAAACCATTTGTTGTTTTGACTATCTATACTTATAGTATATACGATATTACTTTCCAGCCCACTGTTACTTGTATCATAGGATGTCCAATTTGTGCCATCAAATACATTGACACCGCCCTGGGCATAAGTTGCGGCAATCCATTTGTTTCCGTTATGGTCTATCGCTATCCAATCAACATTGTTGTTTATTAAGCCGCTGTTAGAAGTATTATACGTCGTCCATGTTTCATTTTGACAAAAGCTTCTAGAGGATAAAATTAATAGTAATATAATTGTAAAATTTCTTTTCATTTTATTCGATCTTTTCATTTTTAATTATAAATCATGTTGATTGCAAAGGGTTCTCAAGACCCACATCTTACTTTATCTTAACAATTAAATCGAATGCGGTTCTCTATCATGTCAATTGATATATTTGTAGTTATAACTTTTTAGAATGCATGTTACAAAATCAATTTATTAAATAAATATATTGTTCCGTTTTACTGCCTGTTTGCCTGATCGGTTTTTACCGTACTTCTTCTGTTTGATGCATTTGACTGTATTGTGTTTTTCTTTAACTGTATATTACTTTGCGTGGTACTTTTTCTTGTTGAAGAGCTTTGTTTGTAAGCTGCCTGCTTTTGGGCAGCAGTTGCCCTTCCACTATCTGCCATAATTGTTTGCCGAGTAGCTTTGTTTGCTTTATACGTTGCAGAATCGCTACTCTTTAATTGCTTTTTTTCGCTTTTTATGTTTGCAGTATTCGCTTGTCTTCTCGATTGACGATTTGCAGTGTTAGCTGCGTTTACTGATTGTGCTGAGGCAGAAGCAGACATTATTATTACAAATACTGCGATGATTGCCGGAATTAACTTTTTCATTTTTTGTTTTTTTATGGTAATTATAATTAATTGGGGACGTTAAAAATTAATGGAGATTCTTTTGCTTTTTCGCGGTAATAACCTATAAGGTTTTGCATTTTTGTTTTTAACTCTTCTTGTTGTACGGGCGTAAGAATGGTTGCCATTTTGCTTTTATAAAATTCAAGAACTTCTTTCAATTGCTTTCTTTTGGACATTCTTCCTTCATTGCTTGTTTTTATGGCAGTCGCTTTTGTTATGCTTTTCTCGTTCAGTTGATATACTAAAGGATATTGTGTATCTGTAAGGTTAAGCATTCCCTGCATACTGTCTGTTACCATTTTTGTTTTCGCACTTACAGACATATTTTGAAAATCGCCTATCGTTGTTTGAGCATTAGTTTTAACTGAAATGATTACCATCAAGCATATGCACAAAAAGATTATTTTTTTCATTTTGATTGTTTTAATTGAATTAAATTAAATATTACCATACTATTACATAGGAATTTCCATCATCCAAAACAAGTTTTGCTTCGTCGCTTCCAAGAAAAGTAAGTGTTCCTCCTCTGCTTAGCGAATTGCTGCCCGCTGTACCCGAATATGATACTGTTGCTGTTCCGGAAACAATTTTACCTGTAGATTTATTTAATGTAAGATCTGAAGTTGTAATACTGATTGTACTTGAAATAGATCTGTCATACCTTATTTTTGAAGCTTGTGTGCCACTTCTTTTATAGGTTTCGTTAAAAACATAGGAAGAAGAAGATGCCTGGATTCCTGTTACGTTCCAACTGCCACTAGCACTATCTGTTGACGATATTCTAGGAGAAGTGTAACTGTTGCTCCCGTCAAAAGACATATAAAACGATTGCGGAATTCCGTTATTACAATTAAGCGTACTTGTCACATTTAAGTTGTAACTGTAAGAAACGGAATCTCCCGTAGAACCGGAAAAAGAAATGGCTGTATCTTTTGTATCTCCGCAATTCATATCAAGAGACGAAGTGTTTACAATAACAACAGCCTCATTGGTTTGTGCAACCATGCCTCCCGAAGAAGGCACTACTGCTTCCGTTATGGAAGTTGATACATCGTCATCTGAAATAGGTTCAGAAGAAGCAGAAGAATTGTTGTCTTTATTGCAAGACAATACTAAAAAACTTGCAACTATCAGGCAAGCCATCATGCGAAAATTTGTTTTTACATTTTTCATTTTATTAAAGTTTGTAGGATAAAAAAATTAGGAGATTATAAAAGTTTAATAAACCCTGCGTACAACGACTCTTCTTCTGTGAACAATTATAGGAGCCGGTTGTATGATTACTGGCTTATGTACTACCACAACAGGAGACTGCACAACACCTACTACAGGCTTTGGTACAACCACAGGACGAGGCGCAATAATAACTGCGGCAGGTATAAAAGTCCTGACGACTACTCTTGGAACAACCACAGCAGGATTGCTAACTACAACCATGGCTTGTGCATGCAACTTTGCTGCTGCGATAATTAATACGGACATGGATAAGATTATTTTTTTCATTTTTTGAATTTAATCGGTTAAAGAAAGTGAATACAAGTTTAACTATTGATTTGTTTCTCGAATGTGTTAATACCGCTGAGAGTGATAAAAACAAGGTTGAATTACCCTTTGTACTTCATTTTTCCCCTAAATAAATCAAAGAACCCTTTAAACACAAGTATGAACGGATTATTACTGATAAAACCTGTTGTAATACCATAGCGCGGTTTTTCTGTTTCGGGCTGATAAGTTTTAAATACTCTATCCCAAATCATTAATACACCTCCGAAATTTTTATCGATATAAATTGGGTTGCTTCCGTGATGCACGCGATGCGCAGAGGGTGTATCAATAATACCTTCTATCTTTCCCAATTTTCCTACTAATTCCGTGTGCATAAAAAACTGGTACAATAAATTCAACGCATAACTACTTGCAATAAATTCTGGCGAAAACCCTAAAAATGCCAATGGCAAAAAGAATACGGGGCTGATCAACGCGCTAAACCAATTCAAACGATACGACACGCTTAAATTCATATACGGACTGCTGTGATGAATGAGATGAAATGCCCACAACGGCTTCCATATATGCGACGTGCGATGGAACCAATAATAAATAAAATCCGCCAACATAAAGCAACTTATAAATGACCAAAGATTGCCTGCAATATGAAAAACGGAATGGTGCGCGGCAATATTCAACACAAAAAGCTGATAGCCTGCAAATAAATACTTTGAGAACTGAAAACCTGTGAAAATAAAGAGGTTCGTGAAAGTGTCTTTAATGTCGTAAGTCTTTTTATCCTTGCGCCAACTCCAGATAATTTCGGCGGTAATCAGCAATAAAAGAATGCCGTAAACGATAAGCCTTGAATGCAAATTCCTTTCCATAATAACTTGCTTTTGAATGACAACACAAAGGTTGTGCTGCAACTCTAAAACAAAAACAACGGAACCTGTGAAACTGAAAATACAAGGGTTGAAATTACTTGTTCATCCACATTTTAAACTCGGATGCGCGAGCTTTGCTGATTAACATATTTTCCTGTGGGGCCGGTTCTGTTATCAGCAATAACCTTCCGTTGAAATAATAGGAAACTTCTTTGATTGCGTTTCGTTGTACAATAAACTGACGATTGGCACGAAAGAAATTTTGGGGGTTTAATTGCTGTTGCAATTCTTCCAAAGTGAAATCCACAATAAGTTTGCGCCTGTCATAAAGAATGGCGTGCGTAACTTCATTGACGGTAAAAAAGAAAGCAATATCATTGGCTGAGATCGGAATTAATTTATCCCTGAAGTGGACCAAAAAAGATTGCCTGTATTGCACTTGTTTTAATTCTTTTAGTACCTGGCTGATATTTTCATTTTCTCTTTGTGCATCAAACTTTGTAAGCGCTTTGAATTTATCCAAGGCCGTTTGTAATTCTTTTTTATCAAACGGTTTTAATATGTAATCAATTCCGTTGGTTTTAAAAGCAGTGAGCGCGTATTCATCATAAGCCGTAACAAAAATGACCGGTGCATTGACTTTTGCTTTATTAAAAATCTCAAAGGACAATCCGTCACTCAAACGAATATCCATAAAAACCAAATCATAATTATCTTTGTTTTCATTAAACCAATTCGCCGCATCTTCATTATTGGTAAGGGTTTCAAGCAACTGTACTTGTGCTGTTTCCTCCAGTATAAAATGCAGGTTACGAGCAATCGCGGGTTCGTCTTCAACAATTAGGATGCGTATCATTTTTTCAGGGGAAGTTTTACGGTAAATAAATTGTCGGTTTTTACAATCGTTATTTCTGTTTGCCGCAATATACGAAAACGTTCATTCAGGTTTGTCAAGCCGATGCCATTGCCAGGTTCGGGAAACGCTTTAAGCTGAAGATTATTAGAAATAATTACATCATCCTTATCAACGCTCATTCTTACGATCAATGGTTTTTCTGAGGAAGCAGTATTGTGTTTCAACGCATTTTCAATCAAAGGCAAAAGGCTTGTCTGCGGCAAGAGCCTTTCGTAAAAATCTTTAGGAATATTATTGATAAGCCGAAGCCCTTGCTCCATACGCATTTGCATCAACTCAATATAGGAATTTAATTTTTCCAGTTCTTCGCCGAGTGTTACGAGATGCTGATTTTTGTTGCTCAATGAATATCGAAAAATCTTCGACAGATGCGAAACAAACTCCTGTGCCTTTGCGGGATTTTCACGGATAATGCTCGAAAGGCTGCTTAACGTATTGAACAGAAAATGCGGATTGATTTGCTCTTTCAGAATCTCCAATTCCATACGTGCATTGGTACTGCGCAATTGCTCGTTTTCCTTTTCTTTTTGCGAAGCGTAATATAGCGTTGAAATTATTTTTATTTCAATCAAAATAAAAAACAGTGTAATGCTAAACCGAAGCAGATAACCGTTTAACGGAAACGGTGTGTTTTGAATAAACACTCGGCTGATGCCCCCACCGATAACGGAAAAGAGTAGCAGCACCCCAATATTCAGCAATGTAATCCGTATATCTTTAAATATTATCCATTTGTTTTGAAAAAGGCCGATATATTTCTTGTTTATATAGAAAATGCTCGCGCAAAAACAAAATTCAATGATAATATGAAATACCCATTCGTCCCAGTTAAAGGGAATTAAAATGTTGCGAAGGCTATTTGTTTGCTGCCGCAGCAATGGCGGGAAACATATGACAGCCGTGATGAACAACGAACTGTATAAAATTATTTTTTTGTTTAAAGGCTGCCTCATAAAGTAAGTAAAGTTCTGTCATTTTATTTGATCAACGGAAAGATTAAGCGGTGAAGATGCAAAATTGGTGTGTGAAACGTAAGCATTCGGAAGTCTACTTCCTTGAATAATAGTGACGATAATTTATGTTTGCGGGTTATGTTGTCTATTGCGCCCTGAATATATGCATTGATTTGAGAAGATTATGGGTTTGAACCTCTCAACTTTTGCAATTTTGCAGCCCAATAAACTAATGGAACTTTAATGCTGGCCGAATTCTTTTCTATCACGGTTAATTGTAATTTTTTCAAAAAATGGAACTTTGCTTGTTAGCCCTTTTTCGTACAATGAAAAAAAATGAAAGACTCGGATGTGTAAACATAGCCGTTAAACTTTAAAACGAATTAATTCAGATTAAAACCCAATGAATTGTTTGGCCTGTCCACTGAAATATTTGTTTTTAAAGGATTTTACTTCACTTGCTGTGCCTTAATTGGGGGGTATGAAAATGTGTGAACCACTGCCATTATTGAGTTTTACCAGTGTTATGTCGATTATTCAAGATGGTGAAAGTCAGACATGGAATATTTTCATTTTGAAATGGTGCTGCATTTTTTACTATATCATATATTCTCTTCAGAATAGGGAGCTAGATAAAATATCCGATATGTCCTTAATTTCCTATTTGTTATTTACAAAAAAACTTGTCCTGAATAGAATTTACACAAAATTTAAAGTAGTGTTCGATTGTTTAAAGTAGTATGTTTTTTACTTTTCAAAAAAAAACTGTGTTGATAAAATATTTTTTTTTCGACAAAAGTACTAAATTTGTCGAATGGATAATAATGATAATTCAATAAAAAATAAAATATTAAATGCGTCAAAAGAAGTATTTCGTCGTTATGGCTATGCAAAGGTAAGTATGGATGATCTTTCGAAGGCAGCTGGCATGGCGAGGAGTTCTTTATATTATTATTACAAAAGTAAAAAAAGTGTTTTTAGCGAAGTCGTAATAGAGGAATGCGCAGATGTTATGGATATTGCGGTTCAAAAAACCTCAATTAAAAATAGTTTAGAAGGAAATTTTATTAATTATAATCAAGCTAAAATAAAACAGCTTAATTTAAAGTTTAAAGAATATAATCATATCATTATGGATTTAAGAACAGATAATGAATCGTTATATTATTTCAGAAATTTTATGCGTGTGAAAGAGGAGTATGCATTATCTCAATTAATTCAGTGGGCTATTAAAAACAAAGAGATTTCTATGATTAATCATGGTGATATGAATGCAATTCTTTCTGGAATTATCGATGTGTTTTCAATTTTTGATTTGGAATTATTTTTGTTAGGTAAAGTTGAAAGATTTACGCCCAGATTGAAAAATCAGGTATCTATGGTATGCGAATGGCTACATTCCTAATATTTTATACATTATTATTTTAAATTTGATAATATAGTCATCCTTAAATTTAATCAATATTTTTATATGAAAATCCACTTCCTTTTCTTTTATATCATTCTTTTTTGGGGAATCGTTTTTATTACAAGTTGCCATAGTAATAATGATGAAAAACCAATTGCACAACTTCCGGTAGAGGTTAATGTTTTGACGATTGGGTCCAATAATACTTCATCATCCTCGCAAATTAATTATAGCAGTACTATCGAAGCTGATAAAACGATTGATATAAGCCCTTTGATTTCAGGAACTATTTTATCGATTCCCGTTGAAATTGGACAATATGTACAAAAAGGACAATTAATTGCTACGATTGACGAAACAATATATCGCAGCCAGTACAACGCTCAAATGGCGCAGGTAAATCTTGCAAAAGAAACCTATGATCGAATGCTTACAGTTTACAACAAAGGTAGTATAGCAGAAATAAGAATGTTGAACGCAAAGGCAGACTACGAGCAGGCAAGCGCAACGGCTAAAGCCACATATCAGAACATTGCACGTTGTAAAATATATGCACCTCAAAGTGGGTTTGTCGGCAAAAAAAATGTTGAAGCAGGGGCTACGGCATCTCCAGGAGTAGCACTCGTTCAACTTTATGACGTTAATACAGTAAGTGCAAATGTTCCGGTACCGGAAAATGAGATAAATAAGTATAAAAAAGGTTTTGATGCATTCGTAAATGTGCCTGCGATTAATAATAGAACATTCGAAGGGAAAGTGGATAAGATATCAGTTACACCTTCAGCGGGAGCGCCTATTTACACTGTTCAGATTAAAGTAAATAACACAGAACATTTATTAAAACCCGGAATGACTTGCAATGTATTATTCAATGCTTCCAATAATAAAAAATACGATTCGTCAAATATAGTTATAGTCCCGGTCGAAGCTGTTCAGGTTGATGAACAAAAACAGAATTTTATTTTTTTAGCCGATCCTTCCATTAAGAAAGCCGTGAGAAAAAACGTAGAGGTGGGCGATTTGTATGAAACAGGCATAAGCATTAAATCCGGATTAAAATCAGGTGATCAGCTAATCATATCGGGGTTTCATAAAATTACGGACGGTAGCAGTATCCGGATAATCAACAATTAAAACAACTATTTTCTCCTGCGAAGCAAATGGAAAAGAAAAATAATATAATAGATTGGTGTTTAAAACACAAAGTAATTCCGCTATCCATTGCATTTGTGCTTGTAATACTTGGAGTGTACGCACTTAAACATATGGCACGCAATGAATTTCCAGATTTTACTGTACGAACAGGACTTATTATCGGTTATTATCCCGGCGCTGCTTCTTCGCAAGTGGAAGACAGGCTTACATCGCAAGTTGAAAAATATCTTTTCAGTTATGAAGAAGTAGATAAAACTAAAACATATTCCTATTCCCGGGATGGTATGATGTATATATATGTGGAAGTGGGGCAAAATGTAAACGACGTTGATACTAAAAATTTTTGGAACAAACTGAAAAATGGAATGCTCATCTTTCAGTCGCAATTACCCAAAGAAGTGAAGGGCATTATTGTAAACAGCGACTTTGGTAATACATCCGCCATTTTGTTGGCCGTTGAGTCCAAGACGCGCCCCTATAAAGACTTGCAGAAGCACGTGGATGATATTGAAGATAAGCTCAGGCAAATAAAAGATGTATCACGGATCAGCCATTCCGGCAATCTTGATCAGCAAATAGCGGTGTATGTAGATAACAATAAACTTGCACATTACGGACTATCTTCAGGTATTATCATGAATGTATTACAACATGAAGGCGCCATTTCACCCTCGGGTACAATGGATGGAAGTGTAATTGACCGGCCTGTATATCTTTCTTCCTTTTATAAAACACAAAATGATCTCGCTGAGCAAATAGTCAGTAATGATGAACATGGCAATATCATTCGATTAAAAGATGTCGCAACTATAAAAACTGAATATCCTAAGCCTACTTCTTACGTCACAGTAAATGGCGTAAAAAGTATTGTTATCTCTATGGAGATGGCGAAAGGGAAAAACATTGTAGAATTTGGTGATAAGGTTGATGAAAAGCTGAATGAGATAAAGAAAAATTTACCAGCCGATATATCACTCGCTAAACTTGCCAATCAGCCGGAAGTGGTAGATGAATCCATTTCGCATTTTATGAAAGAATTTGCCTTTGCGCTCATTGGTGTTATTGTAGTCACCATGTTATTATTGCCTTTCCGAATCGCTTCTGTGGCTGCCGCAACAATTCCCATTACCATTGCATCTACGTTGGCAATTATGTATTTATGGGGAATACAGCTGGATACAGTTACGCTCGCTGCATTAATTGTGGTATTAGGAATTGTAGTGGATGATCCGATTGTGGTTATAGACAACCATGTGGAAAAATTAGATCATGGTTTTTCATTAAAGGATGCGGCTGTCTCAAGTGCCAAACAACTCTTTCCCTCAGTATTTACTGCAACGTTGGCAATTTCCGCAACGTTTGCCCCACTGCTATTTTTTATGACTGGAACAGCAAAGGATTTTGTAAGCAAATTTCCAGTTGTTATTATTATTGCACTTACTTTATCATTGGTCATTTCCATGTTGATAGTCCCCTTTTTAAGTACTTATTTCATTAAAACAGGAGTCCATAATAAAGAACGGAAAAAACAACGAAAGTCAATGCTTGACCACTTACAGGATTTCTTCAATAAACATATTGGTAATGCCATCAATCATTGGATCATTACTTTGATAGTGGGAGTTGCGGCAATAATTGGGGGCGTTGTTTTAATGGGGAATTTAAACCAGCAACTTTTCCCAAAAGTGGAACGTAATCAGTTTGCAATTGAAATTTACCTTCCGGATGGATATAATTTAGAACAAACAGACAGCGTAGTAAAAGGAATGGAAAAAATTATGGCAAAGGATAATAGAATTATTTCTTATACAAGTTATATAGGAACAAGTTCGCCTCGCTTCCACACTTTGTATGCTCCTAACCTTCCGGCTAAAAATTATGCGCAGGTATTGGTTAATACAACTACATCTGAAACTACGCAGGAAATATTGGATGAGTATCAAATAAAATATAGCAATATTTTTCCAAATGCATACGTTCGGATGAAGCAATTGACAATGGTGAGTGCACCTGCGCCTATAGAAGTAAGAATATCAGGTGACAGCATTGCAACATTGAAAGCGTTAGGCGCCCAAATAGCTGCCATTGCTGACAGCCTTCCGAATATTACATGGGTAAGGACGGATTATGAGCAAATGCTCAAAAGCATTCATGTTGATATAAAGAAAGACGAAGCTTCGCGTTTGGGTATCAGTAAAGAGGATATTGCCAATACTATTGCGATGAATATGGAAGGAGTTTCTGCAACGAATGTTTGGGATGGTGATTATGCGCTAAATGTAGTAGTGAAAACCTCTCAAACAGATAGCAGCACCACGACCGATTTGAGCAATATGTCAGTGATAAGTTCTCAAACGCACACTATTGTTCCCTTGAGGACAGTTGCGGACATCACTCCCATATGGGAAGAAGGCCAAATTGTAAGGCGCAATGGGAGAAAAACATTAACTGTAAGAATTGATGTAACCAATGAATCTGTTCCTGAAAACATTCTGAAAGTTATAGATAAAAAAATTCAAACAATAAAATTACCTGACGGAGTCCAAATTGGCTACGGAGGCGAGCACGAAATGCAGGAAGAAAATATCGGTCCGATGGGCTTATCACTTTTGATGAGCATTATCGTTATTTTTTTGATTTTAATATGGCATTTCAAAAGCCTTAAACATGCTGTATTAAGTATCACTACCATGCCGCTTGCATTGTTTGGAGCATCTGCAGGATTACTCATGATGCAATATCCATTTGGCTTTACCTCATTTATAGGGTTATTGGCTCTTTGTGGAATAGTGGTGAGAAACGGAATTATCTTAATAGATTTTGCTGACGAAATGCGTTTTGATGAAGGAATGAATGTTCGGGAAGCAGCGATACACGCAGCCGAAAGAAGAATGCGCCCCATTTTTTTAACTTCCGCTGCAGCCGCAGTTGGCGTAGTACCTATGATCATCAGCCGATCTTCCTTGTGGGGGCCATTAGGTACAGTTATTTGTTTTGGATTACTCGGATCAATGGTATTTACTTTATTTGTTTTACCGGTGCTATATTGGCTTTTCTTCCGTAAAGAAGAAAATAACAATCTCCCGGTAGAAAAGAAAAAAGATTTAGCAACTACTTAGTGAAATACATTATGCGTTTATTATTTTTAAACATATTACTCTTCATAGGCTGTTCGGTATTTGGTCAGTCGCATTATATTAGTTTAGAAGAAAGCAAGAAGGCTGCTTTGGATTACAGCAATGCTATTAAGAACGGTCAATTGCAAATACAATCTTCAGAATTAGAAAAAAAATCTGCAGCATCAAATTATTATCCTTCTGTAAGTGCAACGGGCGTGGGTGTGTATGGTTTTCGAGACTTCATTGGAGCGATTCCTTCTTTTTTAGATAAAGGGATAAACAACTTTTATTTCGGAGGTGTTACGGCTATGGAACCCATATACGCCGGGGGAAAAATCAATACCGCGAATAAACTTGCTCAACTACAGATTGAAGTCCGAAAAATAATGGCAAAACAATCTGCAGATTCTGTTTTATTGCAAACAGCGCAGAAATACTGGAGCATTGTACAATTGCAGGAAAAATACAAAACGTTATTGGCTAATGAAATTCTGTTGAACTCAATCCTTAAACAGCAACAAGATATGCTTGCTTCCGGACTTATAGCACGAAACGATTTACTTAAAGTTAAAGTGAAGCGTAGTCAATTGTTGTTAGATAAAAGCAGATTGGAAAATGCACGTAAAGTAGCTATCTTTGATTTTACAATTTATATTGGCATTCCATACGATTCACTCCTGGTTGCGAAAGATACCCTCGGTGATCCTCCATCCATTAGTGAACAATTTACTTCACCCGAAACAGCTTTACAACAAAATAATTCTTATCAGTTATTGAAAAAAAACAGTGAAGCAGAAAAATTACAAACCAAACTTTCTAAAGCAGATTATTTACCAAGTGTCTCTGTGGGGGTAAGTGCGAATGATTTTGGAAGTTTTGGCAATAGCGCAATAGGAAATAAATTTATGCCAATGGCTTTAGGCACAGTAAGTATTCCAATATCAGATGCACTATGGGGAGGCAATAAATTTAAGGTGCAACAAAAGAAAATTAATGAAATCATAGCGGTTAATAATTTAGCAGACGGAGAAAGGCAATTGCAGGTAGGTATATTAAAAAAATGGTATGATCTTTCCGACTCTTATAAGGAAATAGATTTTGCTCATGAAAATATGAAAGAAGCGATTGAAAATCTTAAGGTAAGTCAGGATAATTACGCAAGCGGCCTATCTGACATTACCGATCTCTTAAATGCGCAAGCATCATATCAGCAAGCATCAGGCGATTTGGTAAACGCATTTGCAAATTATCACGTCAAATATGTAGAGTACATGTATATAATTGGGAAATTGCAGAATTAATTTCAAAAATATGCATTATGTCGGCAAATAAAAATTGTGCTGTATTTAGGTATAAATATACTAACAAAATTAGCATTAAACAAGATTATTTCCCTCCTTGCGTTCAACATACATAACTCTATTAATTTAAAAATAGGCGTGTGAAATTTTTCAAAAATATACGTATGAATATTTTTGGTTGAGAAAAATATCGCTTTTATATTTGCACACCCAAAAGGGAGATTGCCCGATAGTATAACGGTAGTACGACGGTTTTTGGTGCCGTTTGTCTTGGTTCGAATCCAGGTCGGGCAACCTTGCTGGATAAGCGATTTTTTAAATCACTTATCCAGTTTTTATTTCCGTCTAATTCATTATTAATTAAATAAATACAGTTTACTAATTCATTTAATTTGGTGGTTCGAAGTGAGCCATTTTCGCAAGTCAATTTTTGAGGGTAAATAGTGCTGGTCAAGTCCCTCATTTCCGGCAAATCCTCCGCACTAACACGATCTTTTTCTTTTTCATCAAGTTTTCCGATATAATTCAATTTCAAAAGTCTCGATATACCATCATCAAGAAGGGGTTCTATACTTAATAATTCATTGCCCAACGCATACAATTTGGATTCTAACTTTTCAATTATAACCGAGTAATCGGATTTCAAATCTCTATACGTCTAAACTATTGTTGAATCTGTCATGAACAAAGCTTTTTGAAATTTATTGGTATTGTTTAGAGAATACCTAAAGGTGTTTATAAATCGACGAATGGAGTTTAGCTATCCGCTTTTTTATATGTCAGTCTTATTCGAAATGCAAATGAATTCAACATGTCTTCGGTTTATTCAATATGGTATACTCAACTTTCCCTGTATTTTTTTAGTAGCAACAAACATTAACCTAACTTGTATCGTTGCTTTAACAACCTTTTTAAACATGATAGATTAACACTCACACTAATCTCTAATATGTAAATCGTCAGCAAAACTTACGCCGCTTAAGTTGATTTCTTAGAGAGTGTTTTCATTGTTAATTTTAAAATTCAATTATCATGGAAACAAACAAAAAGCCCCCTGAGCATTACATTAAAGACATCCACCGCAAGACGCGCAGGCTTTTCAGTACGGAACAGAAAATAGCGATCGTCGTGGAAGGCATGCGTGCGGAAAACTCGGTAAAGGAAATCTGCCGTAAGTACGGCATTGTGGAATCCCTGTTTTACAAGTGGAACAAAGAATTCTTCGAAGCGGGCAAACAACGTTTGTCGGGCGATGAAGTCCGTCAAGTACAAATTTTTAAAATAGTTTGAAAACATTTTAAGCGATATAAAGAAAGTTACAATTCAAAACCTATGTATGTCTTACTTATAAATAAAGTATAGTTCTGATACGAATAATATTTACGCTTGTAAGTTCTTAATGCAAGAATGTTTAAAATTCAAAGAATTAAGAGATGCAAATATTGTATCTATTTGTCACATGCTACACAAGCATGAACTGAAGCGGACAATTTTATAACTCAATAGCTTGATAACAGATTTGAAACAAATGCACACGAAAGAAATTTATAGATACCATTTGTTTATATCGTAGCATACTTTTCACTAACCAATGTTCTATCCTTTCTATAAAAGTGCTCAAAAAAATCTCCTATCAGCAATTTAATTCCGTTAACAATCATTTTGTGATCATCTATTACTATAATGGATTTATATTTGGCAGAATGTTTCACCTTTTTATTTTTTATTTGTCAGATAGAATTGGATGCTTTCAATTACGTTTAACTAATAATTAACTTTTTTGTAGGAAATTTATATCGTTGATTTTATACCTTTTTTTGATTAATATACAAAATAGCAGATACTAGATTTTTATAAATTCAACTCTTTGTTTCCCTCAATACTTATCTCAAGGCGATTGTAATGTTTATTTAATAACCATTGGGATAATTGTTATGCAATATCCAATCTCCGTTAAGTTGACTAATGCGTTCTTCCATATTTTTCATGCCGATACCTATATTACTTTTGTCTTCTTGCCAGCCTTTGCCATTATCCTCATATGAAACGATAAGTTTATTGTTCTTACATACTAATGCTATACTTATTTTATCAAATATGGCATGCCTAATGGTATTGGTAATACATTCGTTTAATATTGCTTTTAATTGTGAATATTGGTAATGGCTAAGAAAATGTTTTTCATCAATATTTTTATAAATGGTATAGCTGAAAGCATCTCCGTAATTCAGTTTTTTTAAAGTAATTTCTAGGTCTTTAACAAGGTTGTTTAATGTATATTGCTTATTTGATTTCAGTTCGTGGGATAAACTGCGTATCTTTTCCATAGTATGCTCAATATGCTGTTCCAGTTCGCTCTTCTCAAATCCGTTGCGGGAAGATTTTGCTAAGGTTTTTGCATATAGTAAAGCCGGACCGGTTTCATCGTGTATATTCCGCGCCATACTGAGTTTATATTTCAACAACCTACTTTTTTGCCGCTGACGGAAATAATAGGAATACACCTAAAATTAAAAGAAATAATATTATAATAATGGTAATCTCCAATCTCTTTGTTACCGCTTCATTTCTGAATTCAGCTTCTGCCAACAATTCCTGTTTTTCTTCCGCTTGTGCCTGAGCATAAAGATTATTGTTTTTATCAACAAGAGAATTATTTTTTCTTTTTATTAATACTTCATTTGCCATTTTTTCATAGTACCATGCAGTTTTGTAATCTTTCATTTGAACTGCAATACTGCTCAACATACTGTTATACTTATCTTCTTCTTTAAGATCAGAATTCATATCCAATGCATTATAGAGTTGCAGATAATGCCAATGTACTGTCGGAATTATGACGGTCTGAAAAGTAATAATCAGCAACGGACATATAAATTTCCTCCAGCAGGTAAGTTGCAGGATAAAGCGTTCTACTCGATACATAATCCTTAGCCAGCAAATTGCTGCACATCATTTGTATGTCTCTTTTAGCAAGCAAAGGCTTAGCGGTATATAAACAAATATGATAATAAAATTGAATAAAGTAAAAGCAAAATCTTAAGCCGGGCAATCGCTTAATATATGCTTTCTGTTTTTTATGTTGTGTAGCATCAAATATATTTTGTGCCAAAGTGTAGGAGAGACGAATAACTGCCGTATCCATACTTCTTTCAAGAGCCGGCATTATATAGTATATTGCCTTTAATGCACTTTCCGCAGATACCGCTTCTGCGCTGTCATGAACAATAAGACTGGGTTCCCGCTTTACATCGGGTAATATCTTTCGGTATTCATCCAAGCTCATATCGTACCGTTCAGCACTTTTATAATAATTTATTAAATATACAGGAAGTACAAAATCTTCAATGTCCTTAGTCTTCACCTTTTTGTATTCGGCAACCTGCTTTTCTTCAAAGAAAATACAGCGACCGGCCTGATCATTAATATCTGCATCTGTAGCAAGATAATTGTAATACATTACTTTATACATGTTTGGTTTTTTATCGGCAAAAGCCAAATCCCTGAAATGCAGCAAACTTTCACTAAATCTCGGTAATCCGTATCCTTCATCCGCTATCTGATTGACAGCTTTCAAATACATGGTATCATTCAAATTCTTGGTTTGGTGTACATTCCACAGGCTGTCCATTAAATGGAAATATTGGTTTCCATCTTGTGCGTGGCTGATTAATACTATAAAAATGAAGCAGCAAGTTAATAGTAAACGTATTTTCAGCATTTAAGTATGATCGTTGAGTGTGAATATGAATAAATCACATTCGCTTAACTATAGTTATGAATACTATATTACAAAATAATATAATTTAAACTTATTAAATACATCTTATGTATTCTTCCTCATAAATTGATTATCTAAAGAAAAAACATTAAAATAAAGAGAAATGTGTTTTGTCTTTTAAAATGATATTTAGTAGGTCAAATTTAATGAATTAACCTCATGGAATTAAATAAAATGTAGATTGTACTACCATATAGTTGAATAAGTTCAACTATTGTTATCAGCTAAGTTACAGATTTACGCAAAACTTTTTATGAATGGTGAAACCACGCTAATTGGGATTCGAATCCTGCTGTTTTGAGTATTGCAATGGTGAATCAGTGTCGTTATATTAATAAATCATTATTTGAAGACTTGTACAAACAATCAAAGATATTAAATTTACTCTGGTCAATGTTTTTAAAATAGCAGCGGATAATACCGCGCTTTATTTTTAAGGTAAGCAGATACCTGAAAATCTATGTAAAGAAATTTATTACATTTGTATAAAGGGAGCCGAAATCAAGAAATACAGAAAATATATGAACTTGGGAAACTTTAATAACGCAAATGGCGCTGCTGAATATCTTTGTCAATCTTTTAGTATATTTGTTCTTCGCTAAAAATAAATTATGGGGAAATTTATCATTAAGACCGCAAAGAACGGGAAATATTATTTTACGCTGCATTCTGGCAATGGAGAAATTATTCTTAAAAGTCAGGGGTATGCCGGTAAAAAATATTGTAAAAAAGGAATCGCTTCCGTGAAAAAGAATGCACCGGATGCGACAAAATATATCAAGGGCATTTCAAAAAACAAGAAACACTTTTTTAACCTTAAAGCCGGCAATCAAAAAATCATCGGCACCAGTGAAATGTATGAAAGTGAAAAATCAGTGAACACCGGCATAACCTCCGTTAAAAGAAACGCGCCCACAGCCGCGACTGTTATGGAAGAATAAAAAATAATAACTTTTCAATGAAATCTTCTACTCACATCTCCTGCATCTTTACGCAGAATGCGGACTTATTTATGCATGGTTTCGATTCAGTAGATTTTAGGATTAAGTGTATATAAATGGAGGGATATGAACTTATGGCATAGTGTCGAAAATATCGGCAAAAATGCGCATGGGGATATCCCGAAAGGAGGGCGACCTCATATATTTTTTGCCATTTCTTTTTTATGACCTTGCTTTTAAAGCCCAGTTGTTTGTCTACCTGCGGAAGCAAGCTTTGTAAATGAAGGTGTAGTTTATCTGGTGGAAGGGCTTGTACATACGGTGTGATTTGGACGTTGGCTCAGACAATAATCTTCCATGCCCTTTATTCTTGCCAAGGTTAAGAGTAGTTCCGTAAATCGCTCAATATATTTTTTTTTAACCGTATTGAGGACCGCCTCTTGTAAACTTCAATGTAGCAAAAGATAATTTTGTTCGTTCAAATTCTATTACAACAAAAATCTATTGGAATATAGCAGATGAATTACGTAATATTGCCGACTTCCAGTGTATGTATAACTAATATAGAGTAAGGTTGCTATAACTTTAACCGAAAATCCTTCAGAGCAACTTTGATTAACAGATTATTGGTAGCTGCATTCCAAAATACTTGATAGGTGGAAAAAATGACAACATTGATCCCCTTCTACCAATTTTCTTAACACTATCTAAGTAATTGTATATTATTACTATGAGGGGGTCAGATTATTTTCGTTATTAGGAGTCCAAATCGATTGGTTTTTCCAATAACCAACGATTTTTATAGTACGATTTTTAAGCGCTAACCGAATTGGCGCCTATTGTTCAAGTAGTACTAAAAAGTTAAGAAATTCTCCTAAAAGTCAAATGTATTATTTATTAATTTTGCTTTTAAAAAGCCTCAATTCATAAATTGTGATTTTGATCACTAAAGTTTTTTGTTCAGGAATTTATAAACCTTCATAGAAAATATAACCAATATTTTGATATTCTTTTTAATGGTTGGTTATTATAGCAGCCCAAGAAAAGCTTGTGGTCAGAATATTGCCCATTCCTTCTACATCGTATCCTTCAATTTGACTTCTACTTTATCTCCATCATTATCGATGGTAACGATTTTTTCAATATCAGCAGTAGCTCCAGCTGAGCCACTGGCAGTAGAATAGACAGGATTGGATCCCAATACGGCACCACTGGGATGCATTAGATATGAGGTACCTGATTGATAGCTATAGCTGTAATTATGTGTGTAACCAAAGGAAGTCATCAAAATATATTCGCCAGGCATTAAGTTGGTAAATTCAAAGTGACCATTATCATCATAAACTTTGGTCGTTTTAATACAGGCGGCAACATTGGCATCTATAGGTACTTCTGGTAGCTTTTTACCTTTACGTATTTTTTTATTTACATCTTTCCACTCTTCAATATAAGGAGAATTAAGGAGTATAGAAACGACGGTTCCTTTAGGTGCATATTGTGCTTTATTGATGTTAAAAACCGCAGGTATTTTACTTTTGACATGATCGCGGGCAAAAGCAGTACCAATGATAGAGCTATTTCCATTCTGCACTTTGGTCAAAGCCTCTTCTTTATTAAACTTATTTTTGATTGGCTGATAATCCAATTCATCGTTGACACATATTTCCCATACACCATCTCCTACATACATCTCTTTTTGCCAAAGTCTATGATCTTTTTTATCAATTATATAGTAGTAGGTTGAATTACTTGACTTTTCAAGTACACTTACTAACCAGGATTCATGTTTGGCCGTTTTAGGAGATTGATGAATATAGCTTTTAACTTCCGTAATAATATAACTGTTGATAATGCTATCGGGTCTATTGTTATAATAATAAGTGGGAATGGATACTTTGTATCCAATGCTTAGCGGTAATGTCATTAACAGCGGTTCGAGCATAAAATATTCGATATACTTTTCCTTGATATCTAACTTTACCTCTTTGTCCGGTTCGGAATTATCCAACTTATGTATTTTTATAGTTGTTTGTTCCCCCAGCTGTTCATTAAAAGAATAGGTTGTAGATTTGGAAATGAAGCTGATAGGTGTAAAACTGCGGTAGTCCGCCGTTGAAATCCTTGTCCTATACCATTTTGAACTATCATCGATATAGTTTAACGTAGATTTGAGTGTATTTCCATCAATCTGCAGATCCTTTGTGTAGTTTCCTTTTGGCGTCCATTTATTGTCTTTTACGTAGTAGATAATATACTTGGAGCTTGACGTTTTTAAATAAGAAACGTCGATATCAGAACTTCCTGGTGTGAGTATTTTTTGGGAAAATACCGTTAATGAAAGCACGTACGCCATTAAAGTAAAAATAGATTTTTTCATGTAATTAAAATATAAATCCTAATTAATAGATGACTCTTGTTGACCCTATCGGTTCAAATAGCGATTAGGCAAAAAATGGTTTATCATTAATTTCTGCTCACTAGGATAGCCTGTAAAAAACAGACTTATCTTGCTTCATCCACTCATTGCAATTGGTTCCTCATTCGATAATAGCTTTTACATTACTTTTATCTCTTTCTCTTTAAACAGTTCAAATCAGTTTTTTGAGAATTAGGATAACTTTTCAATTTTTTTTAAATTATTCACTGTCGTCGGCTCATCTTCGTTTTCTGCTTGTTGTTGTCCAGTATCCATCATGAGTCCCAATACTTGAAATCCTAAAGTGGCCTGATCCAATAGTGTTTTTGTAGGAAAAACATTTTTAGATGTATGGATATTCATTTGACTAGGTGATAAATTTTTATTTTCTGCTTTTACCAATTCATAAGTTAAAGGTGGAGCATCCTTGCTTAGATATGCGTTAATTTTCACTATGCCATTTTCTTCCTCTGTATAATAGGGATGAGAAAAGTTGACAGCCTGCGACATTTGTGGACTTTCGTACACTTCCAGTTTATAAGGCAAATTATGAGCTGTTACAGATGATTTTCTTGTATATATAGTTTTATAAGCTTCAAAGCCAGCTATGGTTACCTTTTCGTTAGTTCGTTGTATTTCAAATTTATCCGAACCAATATAGGTTTGAACTTTATTGTTTTCTGTATAGTTTTTGTCATAATCGTAAGTTAGATTCTTCTCGGGATGGACATTGGATACCAAATAACATTTCCCAAAACCAGAGGATTGATCCCAATAGTTTTCTATACTATATGTAAATGCTTTGGCTTTTGCCAGCACTTTGTCTTTTTGTATCCATATATCATCACCAAAATAAGGCAATATTAAAAGAGACATTCCTATTGACGGGTTTTTTTGAGTAAGATTTTGGATATGGTCAATCTCCTCTTTGCTTAAAATACTTTTTGCTTTTTCAAAAGACGCCATGGAAGGGGTTTTATCTTTTGCAACAAATTCCAATAGTTTTAGCATGGTCTTATCTCCGATAGTAATACTATATTTCAGGTATCCTTCCGTAAAAACTTGTTTTTGCGCATTTGCATTTAAACAAAACAAGCACCATGAAACAATGTAAAGCAATATTGAACGCATAACTATAGTATATTTTATGAAAAAAGTTAAAAACGGAACGATAAGCCATGCTATAGTTTAATGTTCAACTATTAAGCTATATTATAAAATGACAATTATAATTTCACGAGTTCCACACGTCTGTTTTGTGTTTTGTTTTCTTCCGAATTATTGGGAACCAGAGGATTGGCTGCACCATAACCGATCGCGCTCAATCTAGAGGCCTCTACACCAGATTTTATCAGTGTGTTTTTGACCGTTTCCGCGCGTTCCGAAGATAACCTTTTGTTGTGTGAGGTATTCCCGCTGTTGTCGGTATGTCCTTCTATAGATAATCGTAAACTTGGTTCTTCTTGCAATACTTTACCGATCTCATTCACGGCGGCAATGCCGTCAGGCTGCAGACTTGATTTGTCCACATCAAAATTGATATGTAGTATAGATTTTCCTTTTTGGTCTATATCGTTTTTGATGATTTCAGCAGAGGTTTGCTGCATGGTATTCTCAAATGGTTTGGTTTCCAGGACCGTCAATTCGGCATCATTGTCATGGACGGACATCTGAATAAAAACCAATTTATTGGGGGTATGTATAACGTAAGTATGCAACTTTTTTCCTTCCACAATATCGCTTATGGAATATTTATAAGGACTGTTGACAAAATCCGGATCCAGTTTGTTCATCCTTTCATATTCACCTTCCTTAAAACCTTCTCCACCATATAGTTTTACGCCGCCGATGGATGCCACAAAATCGTCAAAACTCTTTTGTAGCTCCAGTTCACTGAACGTTTTGTTGTCATCAGCCCCAATCCCGCATTTGAATGTTTTGCCTTCCTCAGAGAAATAAGTGCCGTGGTTGATAAGGTATTCTTTGTCATAATCCTTGATTTCCCCATAGCCCAAAGGCGATTGTGGGTTTTCAAAAAAATGATATCCGGTGGGTAGTTTTAAATAAGGGAATGTGCCGGTCAGCTTGTCCGTTTCAGGGATTTTCTCCATATCAAAAGCTCTGCTGTCCGCTGGCTTTTCTCTAGCAGAATCGTTATTCGTGGAAACAGCAACATTTTGGGCCTTCGTATCGTTACTATCTGTGACCTTGGGTTTTCCCTTGCAGGAACAAATGGCTACAGCCAATAGCAGGTACATTTGGAAGGATAGTTTTATAGGCATAAAATTAGTTTAATAGTAAAGGAAATGTATTTTTTGTCGGGAGATAAAAAACAAGAATTTAAATGGTTAGGCAGCTGGTTATTATGTTGCACATATTCTCTATTCGGACAAATAAATTTCATGTTCGAGCAGAGCACTTGTTAATACGATTATATATTTCTTTTTGCCGTCCGTGGCGGTGGCAAGCACATCCTTTACTCCGTTGCCATAATCTTTCTCTTCAAAATGGGTGACGACCAGTTTTTTGTTCATCAGTTTTTTGGCCTGTTCAGAAAATTTGAGATTGGGATTAGGGCCTTTGAGGGCATTGACATCCTGTTTTATATCACCGACCTTGTAGGTAACATCGTTATGTTGCGCCTTGTTCATGGCATTTCCCGCATCCGGTGACACATCATGTACAAGGTTTTTAATCTTGTCAAAATTGGCAAATCCCAGTATGCCTTTTTTTTCAGAAATAAATTCGAAATTCTTAGGTCCCGAAGGTGAACCCACCAATAGTGTATCCCCGATTTTTACATGGTTGTCCTTGTCAAACTCGTAGGTATCCTGGTCAATAAGGTGTCCCTGCTGATGTTGGTACCTGGTGGATGTTTCTTCTTTTGGCTTGCTGAATTTTTTGTTGTCCTGAGCGAGGGCCCCCACAGTTAAAACTGAAATAATTGCTGTAACGAATATTTTTTTCATTTAGACCTTTGTTGGTTAGCAGCAAAATTACTTTTCCTCTTTTCCTCCAACAATCCTGCAAAACCTTGATTTTTTTCTACTGGTTTTCCGGTATTTTTATACAAATTTTTTGCAGCGCCATAAAAAATCAAGATTTTTATTACCAATGAAACAACTCTTATTTTTCTTTTTATTCATATCGCTGCACATGGCAGCCCTATCCATTCCCAATGCAAGTAAACCGGACAGTCTGGTATCAGTGTTGTATTCCGGTCTACCTGATACTGCCAAAGCAGAGGCGGCGTATTCGCTCTCGGAATATTATTACAAGCATGGAGATCCCACAAAAGCCATATTTTACCTGAAAAAAGGAAAAGAATTGGCAAGTAAATATCCCTTATGGATAACCGTTGCCGGGTATTATGAAACGCTCATCCACGAACAGGAAGACCATGGCAAAGCGGAACAATCCTATTTGACCACGGAGCAAAACCTACAAAAATTTACTTCCAAAGACGCCTATTACTACAGGGCTGCCTGCTGGTACAATTATGGGGTGCTGCAGCAATACAAAGACGACCAGAAAGGGTTTGCCGACATTGTGCTTACCAAGGCATTGCCTTTGGCCGAAAAAAGCGGCGCGCAGATTTTCATAGGGAAAACCTACTGGGGATTGGGCGTGGTATTTAAAAACATATTGCAATATCCTCAATCAGAAAACAATCTTAAAAAAGCCATTGAGATATTCATAACTGAAAAGGCCATTGACCCATACTTAATAAAAGCCTACAATACCATTGCCGAAACCTATATTCTAGAAGCGAAGTACAATTATGCGGATCAGGCGCTGGCACAAGCATACCGGTATCTCAATATGGTAGATGCCTCTAAGGATCTGTGGATGGATTATTATACATCACGTGGTATGTATTTCACAGTAGTCAAGAAATACGACCAATCCGTTAATAATCTAAAGAAGGGTATTGATATTGCAGATAGATCAGGTGATACTTACAGAAAAGGGCGCTTGTTGATGCAGTTGTTTTACTCTTTTTACGAGGCCAAGAATTTTGAGAAAGCATTGGAAACATTGGGACAAATGAATCGTGACACCTTGCTGACCGTGCAGCTGACCAACCGACTTCAGATATATGACGGCTACGCACAGACCTATGCGCAGAAAGGCGATTACATGAATGCTTTTGAATGGCAGACTAAATATTCCGCGTTGAGCGACAGTGTTAACAGTAGTAAGTTAAAGTCTGACATCAATGCTATGGAAGTTAAATTTCATACTGCGGAGAAAGAGAAAAAAATTACTCTTCTGGAAGCAAAACAAAAAGAGACCCAGCTGGAAACCCGTAATAAAGATACCTTGATTTTCTCCTTGCTAATCGTCTGTATATTGTTGCTGTCTCTAGTTATTGTTGCTTGGTCCAGCTATCGAAAAACCAAGAACCTGGATCGGCAAAAAGAGCTTCTACATCAACAGGTATTACAGCAGAAGGAGCAGGATCTGCAACTTGAAAGTGTGCGAACATTACTTGAAGGCGAAGAAAAAGAACGTAACCGCATTGCCCGTGATCTGCACGATGGACTGGGAGGAATGCTCGCATCCCTGAAATTTAAATTATCACATATCGCTACAGAAAATAAGTGGCCTCAAAATGCCAATGAGCTGTCAAAAATAGCCGATCCTATCGATAGTATTTTGCAGGAGCTCCGACGTATCTCTCGCAACATGGTACCTCCTACGCTCATGCAATTTGGATTGGAAATAGCACTGAATGACCTGTGCCAATCTTACAATATCCAAAATACAACTATAGAATTCCAACCAATCACGATCAGAAAAGATATTTATGAAAACGATCAATTGATGATTTATAGAATTGTGCAGGAACTGTTAGCCAATGCCATGAAACATGCATCTGCCAAAAATATACTGATACAATGTAGTCAAAATGGTGAACTTTTTCTGATTACTTTTGAAGATGACGGCATAGGGTTCGATCCTAAAAATATAACTTCCAAAGGAATTGGATTAGCCAATATAGAACATAGGGTTAATTACATGGATGGATCAATCGATCTAAGTACATGTCCAGGAAAGGGTACTGCCTATAATATAGAATTAAAACTGAATAGCCATGGATAAGATTAACATTGCTATCGTAGAGGACCACCAAATAGTGATGGAGGGATTAATGATGCTTTTAGAAAAAGAGCCGTTTATCCACATTGCCGGCGGATTTACGGACGTAGATAGTTTTGTTGCAGATTTTAAAAACCTGAATTTAGATATTGCTATCGTTGATATCATGTTAGGAGATAAAAATGGTCTTGATCTTTGCAGGGAAATAAAGAAAGAAAGACCTCAGATAAATGTAATTATTTTAAGCAACATGATGGAAGGAAGCATCGTATTGCAAGCAATAAAAAATGGTGCAAGTGGATATTTAATTAAAAATACATCCTCAGATAAGTTGCTGCAAGCAATAAACGCTGTCCGTTCTGGTGAGATGTATTTCAGCCAAGAGATTACAAAAATTCTTGCAAAAGTATCCACCGGGACCTTATCTGGCATTCCCTCACTCACCAAAAGAGAAAGTGAAATACTGCAACTAATTTCAAAAGGACACACAACTCCGAAGATCGCAAATCTGCTTTTTATAAGTCCCTTTACGGTTGAAACGCACCGACGAAATTTGATGCAAAAATTCAATGTCCGTAACATGGTAGAACTCGTAATGGTAGCAAAGGAAAATAGCTTTTTGTGATAAACGATTTGAGTGGTAACGAACATATAGCTGACCCCTGATGCCCAGTTTAGATAAATAAAAAATATTTTCTTCATCAAATTTTTACAAAGATATTATAAGCTATTTCCCTCTTGTACGGTTTAATAAGGCAGTATTACATGAAACAAATACTCGCAATAAATCTTTGGGTATAATTGGCAATCATCTGTTATCAGAAATTTTAATTATTTGCTTTCCTGAACGAATTAAAAAATATTAGCATATTTTTTATACTTTATCTTTTACCTTTATCATTCAAATTAAAAAAAAATCGTTTTATGGATAATAAAAAATATAAAATTCTTCTATGTGAAGATGATCAGAATTTGGGGATGGTATTGAAAAATTACTTGGAATTGAATGATTATGATGTATTGCTGGAACGCGACGGAAGGCTTGGTTTGGCTGCATTTCAGAGAGAAGGCGCAGATATATGTTTACTCGATGTGATGATGCCGCACATGGATGGTTTCACACTCGCCGAAGAAATAAGAAATATAAATCCGGATGTGCCTTTATTTTTCTTAAGTGCTAAAACTATGAAGGAAGATATTATACAAGGTTACAAATTAGGTGCTGACGATTATATTACCAAGCCCTTTGACAGTGAAGTATTATTGTTAAAAATAAAAGCAATACTTAAACGCAATGAAGAAATTAATAAAGAAAATGAGCATGTAGAATTTGACTTAAGCGGTTTTCATTTTAATCCGAGATTGCGCCAGTTGGTTCACGGAGAAGAAGTTTATACGCTTTCTCCGAAAGAAAACGAATTATTGAAAATGCTTGCAGAACATAAGAATGATCTGTTGCCCCGCGAAAAAGCATTGAAAAAAATATGGGGAAGCGATACATATTTCAACGGAAGAAGTATGGATGTTTATATAGCTAAACTTCGTAAATATCTGAAAGATGATGATCAGATAGAAATCGTAAACATACATGGAAACGGTTTCCGTTTAGTAGCGCCATAAAGTTATCAGCACAATATATTACCGTTAAAACGGCTTATAGCATTCACTATAAGCCGTTTTCGTTTATTTGAATTTAAGCAAAATATTCATTTCAAATCAGCATAAAAAAGATAAGGGTTATCTTCGCAATACGAAATTACTTATCAGAAGAGATTATGACAGCAGAACAGCAGCGACTTACGGCAAACGCCGAAACTGAAGTGCCTCTGGAAAAATGGGGGCCTTATGTGTCAGAAAGACAATGGGGAACTGTACGGGAAGATTATAGCGAAAACGGTGACGCATGGAATTATTTTCCTTTTTCACATGCTGATAAACGCGCCTATCGTTGGGGAGAAGACGGTTTGGCTGGCATCAGCGATATGTTTCAAAATCTTTGTTTTTGCATAGCGCTGTGGAATGGTAAAGATGATATTTTAAAAGAAAGATTATTTGGCTTGGGCAATTATCAGGGCAACCATGGCGAGGACGTAAAGGAATTATATTATTACATGGATAATATTCCAACGCATTATTACATGCATTATTTGTATAAATATCCTCAGCAAAAATTTCCTTACGAGCAATTGATAGAAGAGAACAAAAAACGCTCTACGCTTGATACTGAATATGAAATACTGGACACCGGAATTTTTGATAACGAAGAATATTTCGATGTCAATATTATTTATGCAAAATACGGGAAGAATGATATTGGAATAAAAATAGAAATTGTAAACCGTGCTGCGAAACCCGCAACGATAAAAGTTTTGCCCACCCTTTGGTTTCATAACCGTATGCATGCGGATGCAAATTATTTTCCGCCATCGATCAGTGAAATAGATAATGAGTCGGTCATTGCTTCTCATTCCCGGCTTGGGAATTATTACTTGTATTTTCCGGAAACACAAAACCGGTTGTATACAGATAACGTTACCAATTTTACAGAGCTCACGTTGCAAAAAGATGAAAATATATTTACGAAGGATGCGATCCAAAAAGCAATAATCAACGGAGTAAATGTGAAAGAATTACAACAAAGAAAGAGCGGTACAAAATTTTCTCCGGTATATGATTTTTCTTTTAATGCTCAGGAAAAAAAGACATTATATCTGCGAATATCTAACGAAAAAATCAGCGAACCATTTTTGCAAGGTTCGGAATTTATTTTTCAATTAAGGAAAGAAGAAGCGGATGAATTTTATAGATCGATTATTCCGCAACATCTGTCCGAAGATGTAAAAAATATTCAGCGCCAGGCGTATGCAGGATTATTATGGAACAAACAATATTATCATTTCGATATCGAAAAATGGCTGTCGGTAAATGATGGTATTGCAAGTAACAACGATGCGCGAAAACACGGCCGAAACTGGGATTGGCAACACCTCAAAAATCAGGATGTAATTCTTATGCCGGATAAATGGGAATATCCATGGTACGCAGCGTGGGATCTTGCTTTTCATTGTATAGCTATTGCGCGAATAGATACCGGATTTGCAAAGCACCAGCTTTCCCTGATGATGCGTGAATGGTACATGAAACCTGACGGGCAACTGCCTGCCTATGAATGGAGCTTTAGCGATGTGAACCCACCGTTGCATGCTTGGGCTGCAATGGAAATTTATCATATAGAAAAGCAACAAAAGGGCGAAGGAGATATTTATTTTTTGAAAAAAATATTCCAGAAGTTACTAATCAATTTTACCTGGTGGATTAACCGAAAAGATCCGAACGGCAATAATATTTTTGAAGGAGGATTTTTGGGATTGGATAATATTGGCGTTTTCAACAGAAATATGCCGCTGCATGGCGAGATGGAATTGGAGCAGGCTGATGGTACAAGCTGGATGGGAATGTACGCGCTCAATATGATGGATATGGCCTTGGAAATTTCTTTATACGATGACTCTTTTGAAGATACGGCAACAAAATTCTTTGAGCACTTTGTTTTGATTGCAGAAGCGCTGAATGAGTTGGGCATGTGGAATGATGAAGACAAATTTTATTATGACACGCTCGTTGTAAATGGCGCAAAGCCGTTGCATCTGCGTATTCAAAGTATAGTTGGCATTACAACCATGTTTGCAGTTTCTATTATAAAGAAACAACCGCTGAAGCAATTGAAAGATTTTACAAAAAGAATTAATTGGTATGAAAATTATAGAAAGGAAAACGGTAAATTTTGGCCAAACGAAGAAAGGAAAGGCAGCGATAAAATTTTAATTTCATTAATACCGAAAGAACGGCTGGTATATTTACTGCAAAGAGTTTTAAACGAAAGCGAATTCCTGAGCGTGGGAGGCATTCGCGGATTGTCGAAATTTCATAAAGAGCATCCATATACTGTTACAATAGAAGGAATGGAATTTAGTATTCACTATGATCCGGGAGATGCAACATCAGATTTTTTTGGAGGCAACAGCAATTGGCGCGGGCCTGTATGGCTGCCTATCAATTATCTGCTTATACAAAGCATCATCAGGTACGGTCAGTTTTATGGCGATAGTTTAAAGGTTGAATATCCCACAGGTTCGGGGAATGAATTAACATTAATAGAAATTGCTACAGAGCTTACCAGGCGCGTTATCAGCTTGTTTATAAAAGATGAAAACGGCAGAAGAAAATTAACGGGTAAAGAATACGATTGGTTTTATGATAAAAAAGAAAACAACGATTTGATTTTATTTTATGAATACTTCAATGGCGATGATGGCCGCGGATTAGGAGCAAGCCATCAGACCGGATGGACAGCGCTTGTAGCGGAATTAATCAGCGAGATACACAGCAAATTATAAAAATGCAATTGTAAAAATTCTTTTATTATTTATGAATGATAATTCAAATTTCTATCATAAAACAGCTCCACATAATTTGGAATATGCAGGAGAAGGTGCAACAAGAGAGATTATCGCTTATGACAATCAGTTGATGATGGTTAAAGTTTCTTTTGAAAAAGGAGCGATCGGAACGATGCATCAACACATACATACACAGGCAACATTTGTGGAAAGCGGTGTATTTGAATTTACCATAGGAGAGGAGAAGCAAATTATAAAACAAGGCGATGCATGTTTTATGCCTTCGAATGTATTACATGGCTGTGTATGCCTTGAGGCCGGCGCGCTGATAGATTCTTTCGGGCCTTACCGGGAAGATTTTGTTTAAGCCTGAATATTTTGAAATAGTATAAAAAAACAGTTGGCGAACATTGGGGTACAGGCCTTTCTTTTCAGAGAATTTTCGATCATTATAATTAATTTTCTTTTATGTATTTAAGAAAATATTTTTTGTTCATAACGCTTTCATTATCCATATACTCCAGCTATTCACAAAATATAAAAACAGATTATAAGTTACAGCAACAGCTCGCAACTTTGCTTGATGGTTTTCACGGCGTTGCAGGAGTATACGTCCGTAATCTTAAAACAAATAAAATTGCAGCCGTAAATGCCGATACGATTTTCCCGACCGCGAGTATTGTGAAAGTGCCGATATTGATAGGCATTTTTGATAAAATAAACAATGGAGAATTACAATATCACCAGCCATTGCTTTACCGTGATTCTTTAAAGAAAAGTGGTTCCGGATTGATGCAATATTTCAAAGATAGTACAAGCACAAGTCTCAATGTGCTTGCCGCTTTGATGATGAGCTATAGTGATAATACGACTTCGCTTTGGTGTCAGTCGCTGGCTGGCGGCGGAGCGGCTATTAATTCTATTTTGGGACAATTTGGATTGAAAAATACACGCGTAAATTCTTTAACAAAAGGGCGGGAAGAAAACAGAAAACAATATGGCTGGGGGCAAACTACACCGCGCGAAATGGCTGAGTTACTGGCTATGATACGCACAGGAAAAGTTGTGAGCCAGCAAGCAAGTGAAGAGATGTACAGGTTAATGACACATACTTTTTACGGCCAATATTCCGTATCGCAGGTGCCGCCTTATATACAAACCGCTTCCAAGCAAGGCATGGTAAACGATTCTCGTTCCGAATTATTATTGGTAAATGCACCGCATGGTGATTATGTTTTTTATATTGCCACAAAAAATATTAAAGACACATCTTGGGACGATACAACTAACGATGCATGGGTTTTGCAACGCAAAGTTTCAGCAATGCTTTGGAATTATTTTGAACCGAAAGATGGATGGCAAGCGAAAAATATAACTAAATAATTAATTTTATATTTATTATATTCGTTTATTAAAAAAGCAATCATGAAAAAGAATCTTTTATTATCCATTGTTGCTACTCTTGCTTTTACAAATATGTTTGCACAAGAGAATTCTGTTTTTTATCAACAAAGCGGCACCTCACGACTTTACACTACAGACGAATATCTGAATGGTAAAATTGTCGACAGTATTAGATTGTCAAATGAGCCATTTGAATCTGTTGATTCAATAATAAAAACTGTAAATCGCGGAAATGAAAAAGTTATTGTTTACGATCGAAGCCTTAAACACACAGGAAAAAATGAAGGCATTGTGATGAGAGTGGTACATGATGAAAATATTTATTCAATGATTGATAAGCCTCTTCCAAATTTTAAGATAAAAGATATAAACGGCACTACTTATACATTGGACAGTCTTAAAGGGAAACCTACACTAATCAATTTTTGGTTTCATACTTGTGGTCCATGTAAAGCGGAAATGCCTGTATTGAACCAAATAAAAAAATTGTATGGCGACAAAGTAAATTTTATAGCACTCACATTTGATCCAAAAGAATTGATACAACCCATTCTTGATACACGACCTTTTAATTTTATACAATTAATTGACGCGAAAGATTATGTTGATAAATTGAGTATGCACGCGGCGCCAAAAAATATATTTATTGATAAAAATGGAATCATCCGACAAGTGTATGAAGGAGTAGATTTAACTTATAATGAAACTCGAACCACAGTGATGCTTAGCAACGGACAAGCGATTATAGATATGTTGAATAAATTGCTTAAAGAATAAATAGTAATTAAATAATTTTTCTTTTATAACCTAATATTAATTTATCATCTAAAGCACTTTTAATAAATTGCCAAAGCTTTTTGTCAATCTCATTTGTTCTGATGATGTTCATTTCTTCACAAACATTATTCGCCAAAACATCAATGTTTATGGGTGCTGCAGAAAGTGTTTCCAGACAATGAAACAATGCCGGAGATAATGAAGTAAATATTACTTCGCTATTTTCAGGATGACGATGTAACGATAGAAAATAATGCCCTTTATCATTCCCGGAAATCTGTTTCGCATTTTTCAGATGAACAGGGAAATTGAAATATTGCAAATGCACTTCCGGATTTATAACTAATAAGTCTTTTTCAAAATCGCCATTAGCAGAATAAGAAACAGTCTTATCTTCCATCATATACATTTCTACTTCAAGCCATTCAAACCAAATCAACTCTAAAAGAAAAGGATATTTTTTTATTAATACATGATTTTTATTTGCCGATAAATATTCATAAAATTCTTTAGGCATATTCCAAACTTGTGGCGAACTGCAGGCATGATTGCTGAAGAATTCTTTTGTAACATGTAGCCATTCATCACTTGTCAAAAGTTCAAAAGTTAATGGATATGCGGTTTGCAGCATATCTTCCACCACGTTGAACACAAGGCGACGATATTGAGAAACGTTTTTTTCGTTTACTCTTTCCAATGTTTCATAGTTGCCCGTCCGGCAAAAATTTGCCAGCTTAGATTGTTGTTCGAATGTTTTAATGAGCGGTTGCATGCGCAGTTTCTTTCAGGGAAGATTTGATGATGCTCCGAAGATGATCCATTTCCGTTTGTAGTTCTTCCATTTCCGGAATATTGAAATCGCGTTCAAGTAATACCGGAACTTCCTTGCCTAATTTTTTAATTGTATAACCAAATAATTCGTAAACAGGGTCTATTATAGCTTCACCATGCGTATCTATAATTAAATCGTCTGAGACTTTCGTGTGGCCCGCCATATGAATATATCGTACTTTATCCAACGGCATTTTATCAATAAATTCCTTCGCATTATAATGATGATTAAAGCTGTTCACATAAACATTGTTTACGTCCAGCAACAGCTCGCAATCTGCATTTGCAACAATGGCATTGATAAAATCAGCTTCGCTCATTTCAGGAGCAAGCGGTGTGTAATAGCTTACGATTTCTATTACTAATTTTCTTTCCAATACATCCTGCACGGTTTTTATTCTTTCAGATACATGGTTTACGGCATCTTCTGTAAAAGGGATCGGGAGTAAGTCATATAAGTGTGCATTATCACATTTGGAATAACTTAAATGTTCAGAATATAATGCTGCCCCTGTTTCCTGAAGAAAAGATTTTATTTTTCTTAGAAAATCAAAATCCAATGCATCCGGGCTTCCGATAGATAAAGACAAGCCATGTGTGAACAATGGAAACCTTTCCAAAGCTTTATGTAATTTCTTTTTCCAATAGCCGCCTATGCCCATCCAGTTTTCGGGAGCAACCTCAATGAAATCGGGCTTTAGCGCATTATCGTCAATTAATTCTTCTGCAAAATCTTTTCTTAAACCGATGCCTACCATAACACAGAATTTAAAAACATAAAAAGTAAAAATTCAAGAATATGCCGAAGCGGATTTTATTATTGAATTTTTACTTTTTATTATTTGGTCGAATATGAAATTAGGATTTTCCGCCACAACCACCTTCTCCACATTTACCGTCTTTTCCGCATTTGTGGTCTTTACTTTTTTTTGATTTGGTTTTCTTGTCGCCTTTTGATTTTGTAGTGTCCGACTTGCTTTTTTCTCCGCAGGCATGTTCTAAATTTTTTGCAACAGAACTATTGTCGGAAAGATTGGCGCGAATGTTTTCGCCGTTGCCTAAATTATTAAAGTTGAATGCAGATGCGGTATTGATTCCTGCGCCGGTTAATATTGCGCTTGCAGCTAAAACTGAAGCCAACACAGATTTTTTGTTATACATTTTTTTAATTTTATTACTATTGTATGAATAAATTAAATATCTATTTTAGCATAGAGATCGATACTAAAGATAGTTTATTATTCAGGAAAGAATAAACGAAAATTAAATTTTATGATTTTTTTGTTTCGATTCTATTGAAGGCGGCGTATTGAAAACGTTTATTTGATTTTAATTTCAAATGGTAGTCTTGTTTGGGAAGTATTCATCATTGATTGGAGATGAAGTATCTGCAACCAGTTCTCAGAGAAATCTTTACCGAATTGGCCGGCTAAAATTTTTGCACTGGCTTTGTCGTCATTACTTACTTCTGGATTCAATAATTGATCCAGCACGCTTTTCGTACGCGGATATTCTTCGATATATGTATCGTTGCTATGAATAAGTTTGGCAGCGTAATGAATAGCGTCCGATAAAGACCCTATCGAATCTACCAATCCGATATTAACTGCACGTTCTCCGGTCCAGACTCTTCCCTGTGCAATACTGTCGATATAAGCAGTATCTTTCCTTCTTCCTTCGGCAACGCGTTTTGTAAACGTTGCATAAATGCTATCCACGCTTGCCTGCATTAAGTTTCTTTCAGGTTGTGTCATTGTTCGCGAGAGTGTTCCCAAATCGGCGTAAGGACTTGTTTTTACCACATCGAAAGTAATTCCCAATTTATTTTTAAAGAAATTACCTGCATTGCCCATCATGGAAAATACGCCGATAGAACCTGTAATTGTATTGGGCTCAGCAAAAATATATGTTCCATTGCACGAAATATAATAACCGCCGGAAGCGGCATAATTGCCCATAGAAATGATAACCGGCTTTTGCTTTTTTGTAAGTGTAATTTCTCTCCAGATCATATCGCTCGCCAATGCGCTTCCGCCAGGTGAATTTACACGGAAAATGATGGCTTTAATATTTGTATCATTTCTTAAATTCCTGAAAATAGAAACATAGTTTCCGGAAGATATTTCTTCAGTCGATGTGCCGTCCACAATATCCCCCTGCGCATATACAACAGCAATTTTATCTTTGCCCGAATAAGATTTATAATCTGCCGCTTCTTTATAAGTATCCAGCGTTACAAAATCGATATCGTCATCGTTTTTTGTATGTAATAATTGATGTAATTGAGTACGTACTTCATCGTTGTAATACAATCCGTCTACAAGCTTATACTTTAATGCATCGTTTGCAGTTTGTATGGATCCGTTATTGGCAAAGGCATGCAATTGGTTCGTATCAATGCTTCTGCTTTGCCCAATTTCTTTTAAATAATTTCCGTAAATATCTCCAAGCCATACAGAGGTTTGTAAACGGTTAGGTTCGGTCATTTGCGTTACACGAAATGGCTCGGTTGCGCTTTTAAATTTCCCTGCAAAAAATATCTCCGGCTCTATTTCTAATTTATCAAGCAAGCCTTTAAAAAACATTAATTGCGCAGCCATTCCCCGCCATTCAAGTCCGCCTTGCGGATGCGTATATACTTTGTTGGCAGCAGAAGCTACAAAATATGCGCTTTGGGAAATTGTTGCCCCGTAAGCGATTACAAATTTACCGCTTGCGCGAAAGTCTGTAATTGCTCTTCTCAATTCTTCGCTTGAAGCAAGTCCATTAGTGTTATCATCGGCTTTGATGTATATTCCTTTGATTTTTGAATCGTTGCGGGCATACATTATCATACGGATGACATCGTATAAATTGGGAGGTGTTTCTGAAATTTTTTTCAGATGCAAGCTTAAATTGATTTCCGGCTGCTGAAAATCTTCATAGGATTTTGACAGATCTAAAACCAACACGCTGTTGTCGTGAATTACAGGTTTATCTGAACTTGAGGCGACACTGATAACGCCAAGTAAGATAAAAAAAGCAAGTAGTGAAAAAACAACGATTGCCAGTAAAGTGGCAAAAAATATTTTGAAAAAACTCCTCATAATGTAAAATGCTGATCTTTTAAGTCCTCCGATACGCTTTCAATTACTATTGCTACATTCGCAGGGAATTGCGCTTGCAAATGTAGATGAATAAAAAAATAAATCGGCAATATTATTTATGAATACAGCTTATTTACTGATGGGTGGTAATATGGGAAATACGAGGCGAATTTTCTGTAGGGTAACGGAAGACTTAAGAAAGCAAAATATATTTGTAAAAAGGCATTCTTCTTTATACAAAACGGCAGCATGGGGAATGGAAAACCAGCCGGATTTTTTAAATACTGTAATTGAAGCAGAAACAGATCTTTCCGCGCGTGAATTATTGGCAGTAATATTACAGACCGAAACTAAAAACGGACGAATCCGTCAGGAGAAATATGGCCCTCGTATCATTGATATTGATATTCTTTTTTTTAATAATGATATAATACAAGAGCCGAACCTTATTGTTCCTCATCCCTTATTGCAAGAGAGAAATTTCGCCCTTCGGCCGCTCGCCGAACTGATACCGGATTTTATTCATCCTGTTTTCAACAAAAGCATACAGCAGCTTTCTGAAACCAGCAAAGATGAATTAAATGCAGAGAAATTGGATGAATAGTATGCTCTTTAGCTGGCTTTTATAAAATCCTGAGTTTGGCATAATTCAGCATAATCTTCTTTTCTCCGTTGGTTTTAAACAATACTGTTGCAATGCGGTTGTGTATGGCGCCTTCCATTTTAGTTACTGTTCCGAAACCGAATTTTAAATGCTCAACTTGATCACCTTCTTTTAAATTACTTGTATCGCTCGGTTGAAAATTATTATCAGGCTGATGCCCAATTATTTTTTGGACTGCGGGCGGTTGTGATGGCAATGAAGTGGCGCGTTGTTTTAAAGACGGCGGCGCACCGTATCTTCTTTCTGCTTCAATCGCGCTGTTGTTTTTAAATCCGAAACCATTGCTGTTGTTCAATCCGAAAGAAGTTGTATTGCTTCCTGCATTTTTCCTGTCTATTAATTCTTTTGGCATTTCTTCCAAAAAACGGCTCGGATCGTTTTGTACAAGATTGCCGAAACGATAACGCGTATTGGCATAACTGATCCATAATTTTTTCTTGGCACGTGTAACGGCTACGTAAAACAATCTTCTTTCTTCTTCCAACTCTTCGCGTGTATTAATGCTCATGCCACTCGGGAAAATGCTTTCTTCCAATCCGCCGACAAACACCACAGGAAATTCCAGCCCTTTGGCGGCATGAATCGTCATGAGTTTTACCATATCGCCTTTGCCGTCATCTTTATCGGCATCGGTGAGTAATGTAATTTGTTGCAAATAAACGCCCAGAGATTGCGCATTTTTTGTTTCTTCCGTACTTACATTATCAATAAGAATACCATCTTCATCTATTTGTGTAAGTGTTTCCTGCTGGTCTACCCATTCCTTAATGGCGTTGAGTAATTCCTGTACATTCTCGTATCTGGCAAGGCCTTCGGCGGTTTTATCACTGAATAATTCTTTGACTAAACCCGTATGTTTTCCTACTTCATTGGCAACCTCAAATGCATTTTTATCTTTCAATAAAGATTGAAAATAACGCATCATAGTTACGAATTTGCTGATAGCTTCCGAGGTGGCACCTCGCGCGCCGAACTCTGCTGCGCGTTCCAGCACTTCCCATAAAGTAATATTGCTTTCATTGGCAATTGTCTGCAATTTTTCCATTGTGGTTTTGCCGATGCCGCGAATAGGATAATTGATAATGCGCTTTAATGCTTCTTCGTCACGAACATTTCCAATAACACGTAAATAAGCAATGAAGTCTTTGATTTCTTTCCGCTGATAAAAACTCAATCCTCCGTAAATTTTATAAGGAATACCCGAACGGCGCAGGTTTTCTTCAAACGCACGGCTTTGTGCATTGGTGCGGTAAAGAATAGAAAAATCACTATTGGAAAAATGATTGCGCAGCTTTTGTTCCTGTATGGTTGATGCAACAAATTTCCCTTCATCATTATCCGTCATTGTACGAACGAGATAAATTTTTTCGCCTTCATCATTTTCAGTCCAAAGCGATTTAGGTATCTGTCCTTTGTTGTTGTTGATCACGGCATTTGCCACGTTCAATATACTTTTTGTGCTACGATAATTCTGTTCCAGCTTCACAACTTTTACATCGTCATAGTCGCGCTGAAACTGTAAAATATTTTCAATGGTAGCGCCGCGAAAACTGTAAATGCTTTGTGCGTCATCGCCCACTACGCAAATATTTTCGTGTGCTGCCGCAAGTAGTTTTGTAATCTGATATTGTACGGCGTTTGTATCCTGATACTCATCTATCAATACATATTTGAACTTATGCTGAAACTTATGCAATACTTCGGGGAAAGTATTCATTAGTTCATACATTTTCACGAGCAAATCATCGAAATCCATTGCTCCGTTTTTGAAACAACGCTTTGCATACGAATCATAAATTTTCGCAATGGCAGGACGATTAGCCCGCATATCTTCCTGTTGGATGTAATAATCTTCAGCGTATTGCAACGGCCCGATCAATGAATTTTTTGCTTGTGAAATTCTTCCTAAAACAGTGGATGGTTTGTAATGTTTTTCATCAAGTTCCAAATCTTTTACCACAGATTTTATTACACTTTTGCTGTCTTCGGAATCGTAAATGGTAAAGCTGTTTGGGTAGCCCAAACGATGCGCCTCGCCACGAAGAATGCGTGCAAATACGCTGTGGAATGTGCCAATATATAAATTGCGCGCCTCATTATTCCCGAGCATTTTTTCTATACGCTCTTTCATTTCAGCGGCGGCTTTGTTGGTAAAAGTAAGTGCGAGAATGTTAAAAGCATCTACACCTTGCGACATGAGATAAGCAATGCGCGTAGTAAGTACTTTGGTTTTGCCGCTTCCTGCGCCGGCAATAATCATTAATGGCCCGTTAATATGTGTTGCTGCTTCGTATTGTTGTTCGTTCAGTCCTTGTAAAATATCTTGCATAAGGCGTGCAAGTTACAAAAAGAGATAGGGAATTAAAATGAAGATTTTAAAAATAAAAACTAATTTCATGCCATATTCAAGTATCTTTTGTCGGAGAAAAAATACAGGTGTTTTAAATATCATCATATACATATAAAGGATCGATCTCCGCACCGGGATGCATTTCAAATATGGGATGAATAATTCCATCTTTTAAACTATAAACCCAGCCATGTAAATGCGGCGTTTGCTTATGTTTCCATGCTCTTTGTATGATGGAAGTTTTTGCCAGATGCTTTACCTGTTCCACTACGTTCAGTTCAACCAATCTATCTGTTTTTTTGTGTTCATCTTCTATTTGTTTCAGTTCATCTTCATACAACATATATACATCTTTGATTTGGCGAAGCCACATGTTTAAAACCAGATCAAAATTGTGATTGGATAATGCTGCCGCAACTCCTCCGCAGCCATAGTGGCCGCAAACGATTATGTGTTTTATATTCAATTGTTTTACTGCGTAATCCAAAACGCTTAACAAATTAACATCGGTATGAATAACGAGATTTGCAATGTTTCGATGAACAAATATTTCTCCCGGCTGCGTTCCTGTAATTCTGTCCGCAGGCACACGGCTGTCGCTGCAGCCGATCCAAAGAATTTCGGGCGTTTGTACTTTTGCCAGCGCAGTGAAAAAATCAGGATCGTCTTTCGCTGTTTGCTGAGCCCAGGATTGATTATTTGCTAATATTTTTTTTATTACTTCCATTGAAATTGTAGAATGGATTACAAATTATGTATTCAAGCCGCCACAAACGCTTAATACCTGACCTGTAACATAGGAACTCAAATCAGATGCCAGATATAATGTTGCGTTGGCAATATCTTCGGCTTTGCCGAATCTGTTCAACGGAATTTTTTTAAGATATTCTTCACCGGCTTTATTCTCTGTTAAATAATTAGTCATATCTGTTTCTATAAATCCTGGAGCAATCGCATTGCACCGAATATTTCTGCTGCCTAACTCAAGCGCAATGGATTTGGTAAAACCGATGATGCCTGCCTTTGATGCTGCATAACTGCTTTGGCCTGCATTGCCGCCGATTCCTATTACAGAACTCATATTTATGATGCTTCCGCTTTTGGCTTTCATCATCGGGCGGATCACATTTTTTGTGATATTGTAAACGCTCGTAAGATTGGTTTGTATCACTTCTATCCATTGCTCCGGCGTAAGACGCAATAATAAATTATCTATGCTGATGCCGGCATTGTTTACGCAAATATCTATGGTACCAAACTCTTTCAGTACATCGTTTACAAATATTTCAGCCGCCGCAAAATCTGCCGCATTACTTTGATAACCTTTTGCTTTCACGCCGAGAGCGGTTAATTTATTTTCCAAAGCAATTGCTTTTTCTTTACTGCTGTCACTTACGTAAGTAAATGCAACGTGTGCGCCGTTTTCTGCAAGCTTTGTTGCAACGGCTTCTCCGATACCGCGGGCTGCGCCTGTTATAATAGCAATCTTATCTTTTAACAAAGCCATGTATAATGTTTTAGTGGATGGCAAATATAAGGAATAGAAAAATCCTTATGAATACATTTGTAAGAAGAATTACAGCTGATTATCTTTTCCGGCTTTATTGATTTTCTTTAATAGTAAATACCAGACGACAGCACAAAAAGCCCATAAAATAGTGATAAGCCCATTAAAATATATTTTAAAATGATTGTGCAACCGTAAGGCAATATAAAAACAATAAGTGTAAAATATTGCAAGCAGTACACATATTATTACAAGTATCTGGTATTGATTTTTCTTTTTATTTGTATGTTTTTCTTCCATTTATTTGTTTAATTGTGAATGTAAATGCGTTGCTTATCAATGATTTTTATAATCTCATCCACATAAATTCTTTCGTTACATAAGCGCGGTACTTTGTGCTGGCCGCCAAGTTTGTTTTTGCATTTAAGCCATTCGTTAAAAGTATTTTTAGGCACAATGCGTATGACCGGCAATCTTAATGCAATATCTTTTTGACGCTTGGCTTCGTAGTCGCTGTTTGTTTTTTTTAATTCTTTATCTAACAAATGGGTAAAAACCGATAAATTATCAGGCTCTTTTTCAAATTCGATTATCCATTCGTGTGCGCCGTTTTCATTATCCGAAAAATAAATAGGCGCAGCCGTATATTCGTTTACGCTACAGCCAAGTTGCTTGCATACTGCTGCAATTGCATTGTCTGCATTATCAATAATCAATTCTTCTCCGAACGCATTAATGTAATGTTTCAGCCGCCCTGTTACTTTTATTCGATAAGGATTTAATGTTGTAAACCGGATAGTGTCGCCTATGAGATAACGCCACAGTCCGCCATTGGTAGATATAACGGGCGCATAACTTTTTCCGGTTTGCACATCGCTCAGCCCGATCGTTTTTGGATTTTGTTTGCCATATTCTTCTATCGGCATAAACTCGTAAAATATGCCATGATCAAGAAAAAGCAGCATGCCTTCTTCTGCAGGCGAATCCTGTGCTGCAAAAAAACCTTCGCTGGCATTATACATTTCCAGGTAATGTACGTCTTCGCCAAAAAGAGTTTTGAACTGATCTTTATAAGGCATAAAGGAAACGCCGCCATGCATATATAACTGGAGATTTGGCCAAACTTCTTTAATATTTTTTTTGCCTGTTATATCCAATATTCTTTTTGCCAAAACAAGTGTCCATGTGGGAACGCCGGATATGGAAGTAACGTCTTCTTTGATGGTGGAATAAGCCAGCGCCTCTATTTTATTTTCCCATTCGTCCATAAGTGCGATGGATAATTCCGGTGTTCGAAGCCATTGCCCCCAAAACGGGCTGTTTTGTAATAATACTGCGCTCAAATCGCCGCAAAATATTTTCTCGTTTATCTGGCTTACATGATGGCTGCCGCCTATTACAAGGCCTTTTCCGTTGAGCAGTTCACTATCTGGATTGTTTTGATAATGCATTGTGAGTACATCTTTCGCAGCTTTGTAATGGCAATCTTCAAGGCTTTCGTCTGTAACGGGGATGAATTTGCTTTTACTGCCTGTTGTGCCGCTGCTTTTGGCAAACCATGCGACAGGTGTGTTCCATAAAATATTTTCTTCGCCCAGTATTAGCTTATCTATATAAGGCTGTAATTGTTGATATTCGTGAATGGGTACCTGCTTTTTGAATGAGCGAATATCGAAAACATTATTAAGTCCGTATTGCCTTCCAAAAAAGGTATATTGCCCATGCGTTACAAGATCTTGCAGCACTTCCCTCTGAACACTAATTGGATTTTGCAGCCAGCCCTCAATACGCCAGTGTCGTAAACGCGCAAGCTTTGATATGGCAGGACTGAAAATTTTCATCTGGTATATTTTTTATTTGTCCCATGGCCGCATTTTAAGTAAGAGCGGTCAATATATTAATATAATCATTTTTTTTAAGTATCAAATCGGCTTTCAGGTGTTCCATGTAATTATGAAGATGAGGCAAGTTAATAAATAGAATGTAATTGAAGAATGAATTATTTAAAAATAAAATCAGTTTCTGTTTGTATTTTTTGTAAATATTTGCGTAATTGCAACCCAATATTATTTTTAATTAATTTTTATTCGAATTGTTTTATGGTAATTTAATTTACTATTATTGCATACGGTTATAAATTAGAACAACAGGAATTTAAGTAATGGCAAAAAAACAATTATACACCTTAGAGTTTCCGGTTCGCAGTTCTCCCAACATATTATATTCTTTCTTAGCTACGCCGGCAGGATTGCAAGAGTGGTTTGCCGATGAAGTGGATCAAAGAGACGGAGTTTACAGTTTTAGCTGGGGAAGCGGAGCACCTGAGAAAGCTAAACTGGTGGACAGTGAGGAGAATGTTTTTGTAAGATTCAGCTGGCTGAATGAAGACCCTAAAGAATACTTCGAATTTCGTATTGAAAAAGCCGAAGTCTCTAACCAGACGATATTGACCATTTCTGCCTTTGCAGAAAAAAATGATGTCAAAGACGAAAGCCGTGTATGGGAATATCAGATAAAAGAATTATTTCACAGAATAGGAAGTTGAGAAAATTTTTGATTGAAAAATATTATTGATATTTTCGGAACTTATATATTTTCTTTCATCTGTCATTCAATCCAATGATAACTATACACGATAAAAACTTTGTTCCGTATATTTCCGAAACCGAAATTAAAGAAAAAGTAAAAAAAATTGCCAGGCAAATATCCGATGATTACAGAGGTCTGAAACCATTGTTCGTGGCTATTCTTAACGGAGCCTTTATGTTTGCAAGCGATTTGTTTAAAGAACTGGATATTGAAGCGGAAATAGCTTTTATCAAACTCGCCTCCTACAAAGGCACAACCTCTACTGGAAAAGTATTAACGGCTATCGGCCTGGATGCCGACATTCATAACCGCCATGTCGTAATCATCGAAGATATTGTAGACACAGGAAAAACGCTGCATACTTTTTTGCCAACACTTGAACATTCACAACCAAAATCATTGAAGCTGGTAACACTTTTGCATAAACCGGAAGCAACGGTTCACCCTATTGCAATAGATTACTTGTGCTTTATTATTCCAAATAAGTTTGTTGTAGGATATGGATTGGATTATGATGGTTTAGGCAGGAATCTCAAAGAGATTTACCAGCTGGAAGGTTAATTGTTCAAATGTTATTTGTCGGGTAAAATTCACTTCTCGTAAAAGATTCAAAGAATCTTTATCTAAGATAAAGAACTCCATCTTTTAAATTCTTTCCACTGAAAAGTTATTGGTTCATTTTTGGCAGACTTGGATTCCGGCACAGCTTTAAAATATTGTTCCGTAACCTCTACGACCCGAAATCGCCCGTTTTTAGTAGTTACATAAACAAGATCTCCCGGTTTAATGAACGGATTATAAATACCGTTACCTTCATTAGAAGGTCTTTTTTTGAAAAGGGATGACATAAATAACAGTTTAGTTTGTTGTAGGCCGATGCAATGTTAGTGAAAAAAAATATTTTTCAAATTTTTTATTGCATATTTTCGGTTAAAATATTTAACATCGATTAATTGAGAAGAAAAGCCTAATCAAATACCTATTAATTCTGCCTTTTGCCTTTGTTTACTCCGGATTATTTATAATTTGCCATTCGCGTAAAATAATTTAAAAAATATAGTTTCATCTGTTTATTTTTATTTTTTTAATTGTCTGATGGAATTGGCTTCGCCGAATTCAATTTCGCCAAAATATTATTGCTTTGGGTATGCAAAAATTCTTATGGCTCATTTCAATATATTTGTTGATACTAAAAATATAATAATTAAAAAGTGGTAAGCGTATTCAAGAGTAAAAGCCCTGCGGTAGTATTTCAATTAATTGTATTGAGCATTATCATGCATTTGCACTTTTTTGTCAAACCGCCGGTTGTGATAGTGCCTCCGGCAAATACGCTCATGTATTACATTTTGCATCCGCTTGAAAATTTGCCATCTCTTATTCTCTCCCTTTTGTATCATGTGATTGTTGTGATGCAGGCTTTACGATTAAATTATCTTTTAAACCAATACCGGTTGTTTCCTACATCAGGCTATACGGCGGCTATGTGCTATATTTTGTTTACTTCTCTTTTGCCTGCATGGACAAATATTTCTGATGCGCTGGTCGTAAATTTTTTATTATTATTGTTAATGCATTTCTGCATGCGACTGACAACTACGCAACATCCAATAAGTGCACTATTTAATTGCGGTATCCTTAGCGGTATTTCTGTGCTGTTGTATCCTCCTATTAGCATTATTATAATTCTTGCTCTTATAGCCATTCTTATTATCCGCTCTCTTAGGATCAATGAACTATTCGTGTATCTTGCCGGCGCTATTATCCCTTTATATCTTTTAGCCGGCATATTGTTTCTGTATAACAAACTTGAATGGCTTAAAAATTTGCTTCCTGTTTTAAGTTTTCACCTTACGTTGCTGCCGGATAAAATATCTTTTTTTATTACTTTGATATTAACAGGTATTTGCGTGATTGCGGGATTTATTGCCATGCAAAACAATTTTGGAAAACTATTGATCTCAGCCAGAAAATTATGGATTATTATTATATTATCTTTGATCTTCCTTATCGGATCAATCTTTTTATCAGCCGATAATTATCGGTTGCAAACAATGCTGATAACATTGCCTGCGTGTGCAGCAATTGCTTCAAATTTATTTTATTATAGCCGCAACAAAATGATTCTGGCACTTTTGTTTTGGCTGATTGTTGCCATCGGTTTATTCAATAGTTTTGGCGGCGTGGCACTTATCAAAAAGTAACTTCAAAATAGTTTAAGTTTTTTTTAATAATGCCTGAATTTCAGGTAACACTCATGTTTATTATTTTTCAAAAAATATATTCATTATGCTTAAAAAATTATTCTCATCAGTACTTGTATTTTGTGGTTTCGCTGCAGATGATTTTGCTCAAAACAGAATATCCGACCAAAATGAAATAGTTTGGGTAAGCACAACTATTACGCCAAAAATTTCCAATCGATTAAACGGCTACCTGGAACTTCAATGGAGAAGAGCGGATTGGTTAAAAAGCTGGCAGCAAGGAATGGTAAGATCAGGTATTAATTATAAAATAAATAATGAATGTGCAGTAATGGTTGGCTATGCATACATAAACACGTATGACTACGGAAAGTATACTATTGCTGCACAACCCAATACTTTCGGGGAACACAGGATTTTTGAACAAATCACGTATGCTTCCCAATCGGGAAACATTACCTTCAGTAACAGGCTCCGCTTAGAACAAAGATGGCTTGCAAAATATACAGAAATTAACAGCAGCAAACCGGATGATTGGAGTTATCTAAATCGAGTTCGTTATATGCCGAGAATTGATTTGTCAATTAATAAAAAAGTGTACACTTCCTTGTACGATGAAGTATTTATTGGATTTGGTAAAAATGTTGGGCAAAATGTTTTTGACCAAAACAGAATTGCTTTGCTTGCCGGTTATAAATTCAGTAAAACATTTAAAGCAGAATTTGGCGCGCTTTATCAAACCGTACAATTGGCGAGAAGAATAGATGATAAAAATGTATTCCAATACAATACGGGATTTATTTTAAATACCTATTTTAATTTATAAGAACAAAAACTTTCTGATGTAATTCTTTGTGTTGAAATTGAAGTTATCTTTAGCTGAATGTTGTAATCTTTTATGCACAAAAGAAATTGCATTTATCTTCTTATTGTTTTTTATTTAATAAGCCCCAAAACGCTGACTGCACAAGTGTTTGGCGGTAATCCTTCATCCGTTGAATGGAAGCAGATTAATAACGATTCCTTCAGGGTAATTTTTCCTGAAGGATTGGATTCTACAGCTTTTAGCATTGCATCTCTTGTAAACTTTCAGCAAAGAAATATTGCCAAATCGATCGGAAACAAATTTCGGAAAGTAAATATTGTGCTGCAAAATCAAATGACCTACAGCAACGGATATGTAGGATTGGCGCCGTTTCGCAGCGAATTTTATCTGATGCCTCCGATGGACGTTACGCCGCTTGGCGCACAGTTTTGGGCAAATAATCTTGCGATTCACGAATTTCGCCATGTAGAGCAATACAATAATTTTAATGTGGGTTTGTCTCACGCTTTTAAAATCGTTTTCGGAGAGAACGGACAAGCATTTGCAAACGCTTTTACAGTTCCCGATTGGTTTTTCGAAGGCGATGCCGTTTATAATGAAACATTATTAAGCAAGCAGGGCAGAGGGCGACTTCCTTTTTTTATGAATGCTTTTAAGGCATTGTATTTAGATAATAAAATTTATAATTATCAAAAAATAAGGAACGGCTCTTACAAAGATTTTGTTCCGGATCATTATAATCTCGGATATATATTGGTTGACTATGGCTATCAAAAATACGGAGTTGATTTTTGGAAAAATGTTACGCACGATGCAGCTTCTTTCAGCGGTTTGTTTTACCCATTACAACAAGCGGTAAAAAAATATTCCGGGATTTCTTTCAAAGATTTTAAAGACAGTGCATTTCATTATTACAAAGAACAATGGGACAAAGAGCCAAACGATACTTTGGAATTTATCGTTCGAAAAGAAAAAAGAAATGTCATAAATTATCAATATCCTTATGCAGATGAAAACGGTAATATCATTACGCTGAAATCAAGCTACAAGCATGTTTCCCAATTTGTATTATTGAGTAATGGCATTGAAAAAAATATAGCAGCAAGGCCAATAGCCAATGATGATTATTTCGGATATAATAACGGAAAAATTATCTATGCAGTAAATCGTCCCGATATTCGTTGGGGTTATAAACAAGCCAGTGATATAGAATTATTAAATATTAATTCAAAGCACAAAACTACCATTACACACGACAAAAGATATTTCACGCCGGATGTTGCACACAATGGTAAAAGTATTGCTGCCGCTGCATTTACAATTGATCAAAAGTCTTCTGTTGATATACTTAGTTTAGATGGAAATATTGAGAAGCATTTTTCAGCAGCGAAAGATCATGTATTTTCATTTCCGAAATTTTCCGAAGACGATAAAAGTATTTTTGTAGTTGAACGCAATAAAATGGGAGAGATGGCAATGGAACAAATTGATATTGCAACAGATACTCGAAAATACCTTCTTCCTTTTGGAAATCGTTTATTTGATTTTCCTGTAGTGTGTGGCGATACATTGTATTTTACTTGTACACAAAATGGCGCAGATGAAAGCTGGGCGTATGTTTTGCATGAACAAAAGGTTTATCAAGTTGCTCATACAAGGCTTGGTATTTATCAATCTTTTCTTTTGAAAGATAGTGTAGTAGGAAGCGTGTTTACCGCAGATGGATTTCAATTGGCAAAAACAAAACCGGCATTTAAAATTATTGATAATATTGAACAAGATACTTTAACGCGCGTGTATCATTTGTCTCCTAAGCGTGATTATTCCTATGTTTTAAAAAATTATTCCGATTCCGGAATTTATGATGTAAAGGATTATCCAAAGTTTTATCATCCGATAAATTTTCACAGTTTGCAACCGAATTTCGATGATCCTAATTACAGCATTACGTTGTACGGAGAAAATGTATTGAACACCTTGCAGACAAATGTGTCTTATACATACAATCGCATTGAAGGATTTCACGAACTGAGTGCCGGCGCTGTGTATGGCGGCTCATATATAGAACCGTTTTTGAATGGCAATTATATCTTTGACAGAACAGCTTATGACAGCAAAGGCAATAGGAATATACATTTTAGTGATGCCGGCTGGCAAGTTGGGTTACAACTTCCTTTGAATTTTTCTACAGGAAACTTTTACAGATATCTTACTCTTGCCACTTCTTTCAATCAGCGGTTTATTAATTGGTCAGAAAAAAATCTTAAAAACCGTAGTGCAAATTATATAAGCAATCAACTCTCTTTTTCAAATCAATGCCAGAACTCTTTGCAACAAATATATCCGCATTTTGCACAAAGCGCTTCTTTACTTATGAGAAATACGGTTGATGGAAATGCAGCATGGCAATTGCTTGCCAAAGGCAATTTGTATTTTCCGGGTGTAATTGCAACTCACAGTTTTAATGTAGGATTAGCGTGGCAAAGACAAGATACGGTTAAAAACTATTCGTTTAGTTATAATTTCCCTTTCTCACGCGGTTTTGATTTATTCAGCTTTTCTAAAATGTGGAAATACAGTTTAAACTATACCTTGCCTGTTGCTTACCCGGACTTCGGTTTTGCGAATATTTTTTATTTAAAAAGAATATATGCAAATGCTTTTTATGACAATACATTCGGTAAAAATTATGCCACCAAAATACAAAATTTTGCATCTTGCGGCATGGAAATTTCCTTTGATGTAAATGTCTGGAATCAATATGCAACGGGCATTACGTTACGTTATAGCCGTTTATTGAACGATCTTTTTGTTTCAAGAAACCGTTGGGAAATTTTTCTCCCTATAAATTTGTTTTAATAAACCGGCGGGCACTTGCAGTTTTTACTGCTACCTCCATTTCCATAACTGCTTTTTACACTTATTTTTGACAATCTGAATATGATGCCTAATGTAATAGTGTAATAACTATCTTTTTTATTATCAGCAATATAATTATCAATATATTTATTAAATAAGAACCGGTAACTTCCTTCTGCATTAATCATGAAGTTTGGCGAGAACGCGTATTTAATGCCAATTCCTGCGGGAATATTCGTTTTCCAGTTGCTGAATTTTTCTACCTGTTTCATGGCAACATTCTGATAGCGCACTGTTCCGTTTGCGCGGGTAACTAATTCTGTTTGGTAAGGTTTGAAATTGTAATAACCTATGCCGGAAAATATATAAGGTGTAAATTTTGCACCTGCATTTATATTGAAGAAATTATATTCTGCCAGTAAGTTAAATTCATTAATGTTGGTGTTGAAATAATAATGTTGCGATCTTATATCATTTCCGTTGTTGGCAATATTGTTGAGTGAAGAATCGCCGCCGCCGGCTTCCGAAGCCGTATATTGAAATCGCAAAGCAATCTTATCTGTTATTTCATAATGCAGGTTAATGCCCGCCGCAAATTTCTTTTCGGTTTCTGGCATAGAGCCGTGATATTGCATTATTCCGCCATATATCCCTATGCTTGCCCTCTCGCCGAAGTTCTGTGCCTGTAATGATGTGGCAAAGAATAAAATTATTATAAGAAAGAAAAAATATCTGTTGGTCATATTCTAATAAACGAATTAAGGCTGATTATATTTCTTTTAAAGGCAAAAATAATGCTTTCAGTTCGTCGGCATCTTGCGGCAACATTTTACCGGCAAGTATCAGGCGCAGTTGCCTTCTTCTTAATGCCGCGACATAATCAGCTTTTTCTTCTTCGCTTTCAGGTATAAGCTGTGGTACTTTACACGGCCGGTTGTTTTGATCTAATGCAACAAAAGTAAAATATGCGCCATTGCTTTCATATTTGTATTGTTCCAAATTATCTTGCCCCCAAACCTGTATGCGTATTTCCATAGAAGTATTAAAAGCGCGTGTCATCCTTGCTTCGATATGTACGATATTGCCCAATTTTACCGGCGTCTTAAAACTGATATTATCTACACTTGCCGTCATACAAGGCAAATTGGAATGTTCCGTAGCTACCATACTTGCAGCAATATCCATCCAGTACATTAATCTGCCGCCCATTAAATTTCCGAACGTATTTGTATCATTTGGCAAAACAATTTCGTTCATTATAACGAAGCTGTCCTTTGGATTTTTAGAAAGCATATTTTTCTTTTTAGCGAATATAAAGAAATACCGCAATTTTTGGCGGTAAGCAGCTTATGAAGAGTAATGGATATTATTTCAATTTTAATTTTTCTTCTTCTAAATCCAACAACAATAAATTTCTTCTTACTATGTTTTCATCTGTTGTATAATCTTGATTAATATCGTGCAACCAATCGCGTTGTTTGTTAATTAAATTCAGGTACACATTTCTGCAATTATTGCTCATGTCGGTTAAGTCAATGTTATTCGTTTCATTTTTCCATTGCTCCGATAGGTTTTGTAAAGGCGGATATGTGTTTAATTCTTCCGGAAAATTTTTTTCAAGGTAATCCAGGCTTTTTGATGCAATCATTTTTCGAATGCGTTTTTCTTCTTTATCCGCCGGCAAATATTCTTTTTCTTCTAATTTAACTAAGCGGATGACCAGCGGCAATGATAATCCCTGTATCAATAAAGTGAGCAGAATCACAATAAAAGTTATAAATAAAATAAGGTCTCTCTGAGGAAAAGGCTCTCCGTTTTTTAATGTTGGGGAAATAGATAAAGCAGCAGCAAGCGATACTACGCCTCGCATGCCGGCCCAACCGAATACGAGCGGCAATCGCCATCCGGGATGGCTGTTTGCAGTAGTTACATAACGGCTGATAAATGTAGTAAACGCTGAAGAACCCAAAGTAGCTATAATTCTTGAAATAATGAGTACGACGGTAATGATAATTCCGTAGTTGATAGCCGCGCCGATACTGATATTGCCAAGACCAAACGCAATTGTATGCATTTGTAATCCTATCAATATAAATACCAGACCGTTTAACGAAAACCCTATGGCAGACCATAAGCTTAACGATCGCATACTCATCATTTTTCTTTGCCTTGATGAAAGAAAAAGACCGCCTGTAACTACAGCCAGTACGCCGGACACATGTATGCTTTCTGCACTTATATACATTGCATAAGGAGCTATTAATATAAGTACGATGTCCATATTGGTATCGGTCGGTAAAAGTTTTATGGTTAAATAAAATAAAAAACCAACCAAAAGCCCTATTGCTATTCCTGCAACTATTACCCACACAAAATTTAAGGCCGCCTGATGGAAAACAAATTTTCCTGTTTCTACCGCTATCAATGCAAAGCGGAATACGATAAGGCTAGAAGAATCATTTAGTAAACTTTCTCCTTCCAATATTGCTTTTGCGCTTTTTGGAATTTTTACATTTTTTAAAATAGCAGATGTGCTTACTGCATCAGGCGGCGATACGATATCGCCCAATAAAAAGCCCAATGACAACCAAAACCCGGAATAATATTGTTCGCTACCCATGCTACCACAACCGATGTTGCAATCACGATTAAAAAAGCAAATACGGATATTACTCTTCTCCAATGCCAAAGTTCTTTCCACGATGTATTCCAAGCCGCTTCGAATAAAAGCGGCGGAAGAAATATAACAAAGATTAAATCAGGGTTTATTTCAATATCTGGTATGGATGGTATCAAGCTTAATATCAAGCCGCCAATTACTAGGATTATCGGATAGGCAACTTTAATTTTTTCCCCCAACATTATCAACATCATCATAAAAACAATCAGACTCAGGTATAGCGGAAATACATGAAGCATAAAGAAAAATTTCTTGATTTTTTTATAAAAATAAAAAGAATCACCTGCTTAAATTTATAAAGTTTTTCGGTTATTGCGATTATTATTGTTGCTTCGCTGAAAAGTATAATTTGATTGTGAAAAAATATCAAATTATTTATGATCTTCGGGCATATTAAAGTACCTGTATGCAGCTGCAGCAGAAAAATATGGCGCGTCC
>JAPWKH010000034.1 GCA_028283605.1 Arachidicoccus sp.
CGCAATCAAAAGGCGGTCTAATATTCTCTCTATTCGGAATTTGTAATCACGTTTAATAAGGGTGATATGGAAATATATTTCTTTAATTGGTAGTTGTGCAACAGTTACCCATGTTAGCGGCTGTTTTTTCTTTCAGTCGTTCAATTTCTTTTGTCAGCGTTTGTTTTTCTGTCTTGGATTTTGTCAGCCCGATTGCTTGTTCGTAATGGTAAATTGCTTTGTCAAAGTTTGTGTCGGCATACATGTAACCCAACAATTCGTGGTAATAATTGCTGTCTGTCAATTTTAGTTTTTTGGCTTCGGAAATTGCTTTGTCGTGTCCGTAAACTTTGGCAAATGCAAATGTCCTGTTCAACGCTGTTATAGGTGAATACTCAATGAGAATAAGTTGGTTGTAAAGTTGTAAAATGTGTTGCCATTTGTTTTGGTCTGTTGGTGTAGTGTGCCAATAAGCAATGCCTGCTTCCAAATGATATTTTGAAATTTCGTTTTCGTTACAAGCGTTTACCAAATAGTAATTTCCTTTTTCAATCAGCGTTTTGTCCCACAAACTTTTTATCTTGTTCGTCAAACAAAACGGCTTCGCCTTTGTCGTTTGTCCTTGCTTCAAGCCGTGAACTTTGAAAGCACATTAAAGCAAGTAAAGCGTTTGTCTGCGGTGTGTCTGTATAGTCGTTGTCTGTTAAGATTAGCATTAGTCTTACGGCTTCTGAACAAAAGTCTTTTCGGATTTGCTGATTGTTTGTTTTGGAAAAATAACCTTCGTTAAACAGCAAATACAACGTTTTCAAAACCGTGTCTAACCGTGATTTGATTTCCGTTTCGCTTAATGTTTTGATTTGAAAATTGTCGTTACGAAGATTAGTTCTGGCTCGTAACAATCGCTTTTTTATCGTTTCTGTTTTTGTCAAAAAAGCGTTGGCGATTTCTTCAACACTGAAACCGCAAAGAATTTGAAGTGCCAAACAGATTTGTGCTTCGGTTGAATTGCTTGGATTACATACTACAAAAATCATTGCTAACTGACTGTCCGAAATGTTTTGACTGCTAAATTCAAAGTTTTCTTCTGTTTCAAATTCATTTGGTTTTATGGCTTCTTTGATTTGTGTTTCAAAAACGGCAATGCGTTTGAAATAATCTTTGGTTTTATTTTTGGCAACTGCATAAAGCCACGCTGTTGGATTTTCGGGTATTCCGTTAATTGCCCAATTTTCAGACGCTCTTAGAAATGTGTCGCTGGCAATGTCTTCGGCAATTTCAATATGCTTTAAACCAAAATGACGGCATAAAACAGCCGTCATTTTCGCATATTCCTGTCGGAATAAGTGTGGTAAAAGTTCTTTATGTGATTTTGAGTTAATCACGCTTTAAAACTTCTCTCACTTCAATGTTTCCGCCTACTTGGTCAAAAATCGGATTAGCCTTTGCTATTTCTACCGCTTCGTCAATGTTATCAGCTTTTACAACAATGTAACCGCTGATAAATTCTTTGATTTCTTCGGTGTAAGGTCCGTCCGTTACTACGTTGTTAGGTTTCACGGTTTTGGCGCTTCCCGGAATTGGCAAAAGTGTGTTGCCTTTGTCCACCAATTTGTTTTGTGAAGCAATGCCTGCTAACCAATTCATACGTTCCTGCATTTGTTCAGGCGATGGTTTGAAGTCGGCAATGTCTTTCAGTCTGAAAATTAACGCAAATTCTTTCATTTTTTTAAAATTTTATTGTTCGTCATAATGACGATTGAGATTCCAGAACGGGGACAAAAGTCGCATTTTTTTGTCGGGGTGTGTCGGTCTAAAATTGCCGCTAACGACCACGTATTGGCGGTACGTAGGCGTTGGTAATTCAAATAGAAGTTACATAATTTCTTGAAAAATGATTGTATCGCTCAGTTGCTTTGTCCACCTATCGTAGTGCCAATACGATGTGTCTGTTGCACAACTAAGATATACACATTATGTGAATGATAGAAATTAAGAATGCTTTTTGCGGAATAAATTTTATGCAAGGCAAAAAGAACCTCACCCCGCAACTATTCTACAATACAAGTCTCGATCGACTTGTGCCCGAAGATAATCTTTACAGAAAGCTCAACAAGGAGCTTGATCTTCACTTTATTTATAAATCCACTGCAAAATACTACAGCAGGGAAGGACAAGAGAGTATCGATCCTGTTGTGTTTTTTAAAATATTACTGGTTAAATATTTAAACAATATTAACAGTGATCGTGCATTGCTGCGTTATTGTGCCAACTGCTTAGATGTTCGTTTGTTCTTACAATATGATTTAGAGGAAGACCTACTCTGGCACAGTACCATCAGCCGCACAAGGCAACTGTATGGCGAAGAAGCGTTTTTAAGTTTGTTTCAAACTGTATTGAAACTATGGTTAGATAAAGGCATGATACGAGGCAAGCGGCCAACAAACACGTATTAATGGCAGCATTGTGTTATAATCTGAAGAAATACCTGAAATTCACCCGTAACCTGCCACAAAGTATAGCGATAGCCTTGCAAAAAATGAAGGGGCAATCCTTTATTTTATTTTTTTGATCTTATGGTTAGCCATACCGGCCAATATGCGGGCATTAAAACTTTATGAAATTAGCAACCAATAGAAAAACAGCCTCGGGCATTAAGGCTGTATATACGTTTAGTAAGGGTGATATGGAAACATATTTTTTTAATTGGTAGTTGTGCAATAGTTACCGATGTTAGCGGTAGTTTTATTTCTTTTTAGGTGGATATTCAATTCCTGCTTCTTTGATTAATTCAAAACCATATTTCATGATTGTTTCAATGATGGGAATTGCTTTTCGTCCCTTCTTTGTTAAACTGTATTCTACTTTTGGAGGAACAACAGGGAAAACCACCCTCTTAATTAATTCTTTGCTTTCTAATTCCCGTAACTGACTTGTCAGCATTTTGTCGGTTATGTGCGGAATGTCTTTTTTGAGTTCGCTAAATCTCTGGGCTTTTTCTTGCAGTCGCCAAAGAATGGGCATTTTCCAAGTCCCACCAATATGATTTAACGCAAACTCTATTGGTGTGTAGTATAGTCTTTTGTCGTGAAAAAATTCTGGCATATCGTTTTATCTATTTACACTTTCTAAAATGATAGTATAGAACTTAAATGTAAGTATATACTACAATGCAAGTTCATTCTGCAAATTTGCGAAAAAATTTTTAGTCTGATGAGATTGGATAAAACGCTTTTTGTATTGGCTTTGGGTGTGTTCGGAATTGCCACAACTGAATTTGGTGTAATAGGAATTTTGCCCGAACTCGCTTCGGTATTTAAAGTAAGCATAGATAAAGCCGGTTGGTTGCTTAGTGCTTTTGCCATTATTGTGGCGGTTTTCGGTCCATTTATGGTTTCTCTATTGTCACCTTATGACAGAAAAAAAGTATTGGTGTTTTCATTGCTCGTTTTTGCCGTGAGTAATGCCTTGTCTGCGTTGGCAACTAATTTTACCTTTTTGTTGATTGTACGAATGCTGCCTGCTTTTTTTCACCCTGTTTATTGGTCAATAGCATTGGCAACCGCAGTTGAAAATGCACCGCCCAACCAATCGTCCAAAGCTGTCAGCACCATATTTTCAGGATTAACGATTGCTACGGTTTTAGGCGTTCCGTTGGCGACTTTGCTGGTTGATTTATGGAACTGGCAATCGTCTTTTTTGCTGTCAGCAATGGTAAATATTGCTTCGTTGGCTGGGTTAATGTGGTTACTGCCAACTATAAATGCCACGAACACAAAAACCGGATATTCAAAAAAAGAAATTTTACGAAAACCGCTTTTGTGGATAAACATTTTGTTGGCTTTCTGCATTATTACGGCAATGTATTCTACGTATGGTTATATGGCTGATTTTCTGAAATCTGTTTCTAAAATGAATGGCAAAGAAGTAAGCATAATGCTTTTTCTTTTCGGCATTGCAGGTGTTTTCGGCAATCGCATTGTCGGGAAATATATGAGTGGCAAACCGTTTCAAACAACATTTCTTTTTCTCGTTGCTTTAATTTTAGTTCACTTATTGTTGTTTGTTTTTGGAAGTTATTTTGTTCCGATGATTGTCATTGTCGGCATTTGGGGTCTGATACATACAGGCGGTTTTTTGATTAGCAATGTCAGCGTGGCTTCGTCTGTTGTTCCCGAAGCCCAGGAATTTGTGAACAGTATTTTTACGTCCTGCGGAAACCTTGCTGTAACTGTCGGTGCAATTATTGGCGGATTTTGGATTGTCCACTTTGGCGTTCAACAAGTGGTTTGGTCAAGTGTTTTGTTTTTGGGATTGTCGTTAATAATTCTTCTTGTCAAGAAAAGACTTGGATAGAAACGTTTTTTATAATTACAGCTATGGTTTTGGGGCTTGGCGTTCGGGCAGGATTTTATGCACTTCAGTTCAGCTAAAGTACAAAAGTTGATAGAAATACACAAGTTCAATTTATAACTTTCAGCAAAGCTTTTGGCAATACCTCGTTGTGTGCTGTTTTATTTTCTGTCGCTTTCAATCAGTCGCCTGTGATAATTTATTTGTCCCAAATGATAAGTCAAATGAGTTGTCAAGTGAACTAATAAATATTCTGTTGATGTTTTTTCTTCAAATACTAAAATCGGATATTCGGTATTCAAAAGATTATCATCAAGACGATCCAATGTTTGATTAATCATTTTGATTGTATTTTCAACCTGTTGAATTAGTTCTTGTCTTGGAACATCTTTTGAAGAAAACTCTAACTCTCGATTTCTTAAATAACCTGTCTTGCCTAATTCTTTTCCAATGTATGTGTTTAAATTACCAACCAAATGCAAGCAAAGATTACCCGCTGAATTATTAATTTGTCCTGTAACTTTCCAGATATCAGCTTCATTTTTGTATTGTTCAATTTCAGTTATTAATCGATTTAAATCTCTGTTGAATAATATTTTTAAAGTACTAATAATCATAGTTATAAAATAAATTGTCCTTCTAAAACTGTTACAGCTTCACCTAAAATGCAAACTTTGTCTTGCAAAAGTTCTGTACTCATTGTTCCTGTTCTTAATGAAGATTGATAGGCATTCAATTTTGTTTTGTTCAATTTTGTTGCCCAATATTTTGCAACATGAGGGAATTTTTATCTTAACATTACCAATTTTATTTGAGCTAAGGAGTTGTGGTAAAGATCGATATTGTTCGGATATGGATTTTAGTTTGTTTTATTTTTGAAAGGCATCCTTCCTGACAGCATAATTTTGAGACAGTAAATTGAATTAATTCAATTTACTGTCTATTTCTTCTTTGATTTGCTGCACAAATTCATCCACAGTTTTTGCACCTAAATCGCCGACGGATTGTTTGCGTACGCCAATCGTTTTGCTTTCTGCTTCTTTTTCGCCCACAATCAGCATATAAGGCGTTTTTGCTAATTCCGTATCACGGATTTTCTTACCGATTTTTTCGTTTCTGTCATCCACTTCTGCGCGAATATCTTTTTGTTTTAGTTGAGCTAAAACTTCGCGCGCATAAGGGCTGAACTTATCTGAAATAGGCAGAATTTTTACTTGCGTTGGCACTAACCACAAAGGCAATTTTCCTGCGCAATGCTCTAGCAACACGGCAACAAATCTTTCCAACGAACCGAACGGCGCACGATGAATCATCACGGGGCGCTTGCGCGAATTATCGCTGTCGATATATTCGAGCTCAAAACGTTCGGGCAAATTGTAGTCTACCTGAATTGTGCCAAGCTGCCAACTTCTGCCGAGCGCGTCTTTTACCATGAAGTCCAATTTCGGACCATAAAATGCCGCTTCGCCAAATTCTTCTACCGTCTTCAAACCCTTTTCTGCTGCGGCTTCGCGAATGGCATCTTCTGCAATATCCCAATTTGATTCAGAGCCAATGTATTTGCTTCTATCCACTTTATCGCGCAAGGAAACCTGCGCCGTAAAATCTTTAAACCCTAAAGAATTGAAAACATACAACACCAAATCAATCACTTTTTTAAATTCATCTTTCACTTGGTCGGGACGGCAAAATAAATGTGCATCATCTTGCGTAAAGCCGCGCACGCGCGTTAATCCATGCAACTCGCCTGCTTGTTCATATCGATACACCGTACCAAATTCCGCAAAGCGCAATGGCAAATCTTTATACGACTTCGGCGATGTTTTATAAATTTCACAATGATGCGGGCAGTTCATTGGTTTCAATAAGAACTCTTCGCCTTCGTGCGGCGTTTTGATGGGCTGAAAACTGTCCTTTCCGTATTTTTCATAATGCCCCGAAGTCTTGTACAAATTGATGTTTCCGATGTGCGGCGTAATTACGGGAAGATAGCCGCTTTCCAATTGCGCTTTCTGTAGAAAGTCTTGCAAACGCTGGCGCAGCATTGCGCCTTTCGGCAACCACAACGGAAGTCCTGCACCAACTTTTTCGCTAAATGCAAATAGTTCCAACTCTTTTCCCAGCTTGCGATGGTCGCGCTTTTTTGCTTCTTCTAACAAAAACAAATATTCTTCCAAATCTTTATTCGCAGGAAAAGTAATCCCGTAAATGCGCGTAAGCATTTTGTTTTTTTCATCACCGCGCCAATACGCGCCTGCAATGTTTGTCAGCTTTACAGCCTTGATAAAACCTGTGTTCGGAATGTGCGGACCGCGACACAAATCGGTAAAATCGCCTTGCGTGTAAAACGTGATATTGCCATCCTGCAAGCCGTCAATCAATTCGAGTTTATACGGGTCTTGCTTTTCGGTAAAGTATGCAATGGCATCTTTTTTAGAGACTTCTTTGCGTGCAAATTGTTCTTTGTTGGACGCGTGTTCGCGCATCTTTTTTTCAATCAACGCCAAATCTTCGTCCGTAATTTTTTTATCGCCCAAATCTATATCGTAATAAAATCCATTCTCAATCGGCGGACCAATCGCGAATTTTGTATCGGGATAAATTTCCTGCAATGCTTCTGCCATCAGGTGTGCAGAGGAATGCCAAAAAGTGGACTTGCCGCCCGCATCGTCCCACGTCAAAAATTTTATGGAAGCATCTTTCGTAATTGCGCAAAACGCATCTACCACTTTTCCATCAATTTCTGCGGCTAACACTTTGCGCATCAAACCCTCGCTAATGGACTTCGCAATATCCAGCGCCGAAACACCGCTCTCATATTCGCGCACCGCGCCATCGGGAAAACTAATTTTTATCATACAAATTTTTCGTTCTTTTTTTAAGGTGTTCAAAGGTAATTGTAATTTGGGATTTTTGAATTGATAAAAGAAAACTCTTATTTAAAATTCTCCAGCCAACTCAACAATTCATCCATGTCCGCGATGCTCCATGAATGCGGATGATATTCATTGTTCGGCTTTCTGAAGCCTTTGTTTTCCGTAGGAATAAAACGTGCATTTTGATTTCCCAACAAATGCAATTCGTTTATCATTGCAGCAATATCAATGCAGTTAATGTTTGAATAATCAAAAGCGCGATTATTCATCCACCAAGTAATATTGGGTTCGGTATAAATAGTTATCGGCATTGCACTTAAAAATTTTACTGCCGATTGCGTTGTATCGGAATAAGAATAAGGCGACATCTTATAAAAATTTTGTAAGGCTGTTTGCGGCGAACCTTGCATTTTCTGTTCAAGCTTAGCAACCATAAATTTATTCTCAGGATTTTCATAAATGCCTTTCATCAACCGAAGATTGCGTTTTGCCGAATTATAAAATCTTTCAAAATCCAACGGTGGGTCAATAGCAAAAACAGCGTTTGGTTTTTCAGGATAATTATTTTTAACTGCAAGCTCTGCATACTTTACAACGCACGCCCCGCCAATCGAATATCCGCCAAGATAAAAAGGCTTCGACTGCAAATGATATTTATCAACACAATAATCAATGATATTTTTGAGAGAATTTTGCGAAGAATCATCAATGCCGAAAGATTGAATGCCTGTTTCTAACAAAGGAATAATTACCAAAGTTCTTTGCTGCGCAGCCTTTACAGGAAGGTCTGTTTGTTGCAAAACATCACGCACAGGACTGAACATTCCGTTTATCAAAAACATAAAAGTTTTTATACTGTCTATGCCGTCATTTGGCATTATGGCAACAAACATATTTTTGGTTGTATCATTCTTTGAAAGATAGACTGTGCTTATGTTTTGCGCATTTGCGTCAATAATAAACAGAGATAAAAATGCAAAGAGAATAAAAAACTTTTTCATGATATTCTACTTAAAACTTATCGAATCTTCCACGCTTCCGCAATGCAACATCGAGTTTAAAGGTAATTGTAATTTGAGATTTTTGATTTGAGATTTTGGAACGAACAGTAAAGAAGTTATACTTCAATCAACATCATATCAAGCTCCGTAATTTTTGCAAAATTTTTATCGGCAGTTACCAACGGAATGCCGTAGACTAATGACGTAGATGCAATAATGACATCGGGAAGTTTTATATTGTATTTTCTTCGCAGGTTAATTGTTTGTTCTTTGAACAGTTCCACTTCGCTGATGAATGATATACGAAAGATATATTCCAAAAAAGGCAAAGCGATTTTATTTCCTTCGTGAACGTAGATAAGGAAGTTGGTATCGGCAACAAAATCAATCTTCATTTTTTCTTATTTGAATCTGGTAATTCAAACCTTCTATGTTTCTTTTCAGCTTGCCGAAATGCTTTGATAAATTTCCTTTGCCCGAAGATTTTTTCAATTTCTCGGTCAAAATTTTCGACAGATTTTTTGCATTTGCTTTATCAATTACAACTGTCATTGCAAAGAATTTTTATTTCTACGAAGATATATTTTTTTTCGTTGTTGTGTCTTATAATTGTAGGTCATCGCAAACCCAATGGCTCGTATCTTCACGAGCCATAATTTTTCGGTAGGTGAGAACGCGTACCGAGCTAACTATATTTAGTATTTGATATGAGATAATTATATGAAACAATGTTTCTAAAAATAAGTATTCTTACTTTTACTTTCTAAAATAGTCAAAGAGTATATTTACTGAATGATACAAAGAAAAATTATCAATGATCCTGTGCATGGTTTTATTACCATTAATCATCCGTTGTTGTTTAAAATAATCGATCATCCATATTTTCAAAGATTGAGAAGAATTCGCCAGATGGCGATGGCGAGCCTAGTTTATCCGGGCGCTGTGCATACAAGGCTGCATCATGCTTTGGGCGCTTATCATTTAATGTGCTGCGCCGTCAATGAATTAAAAAATAAAAATGTTGAAATTTCCGCAGACGAAGAGCTTGCCGTAAAATGCGCCATATTGCTGCATGACATCGGGCACGGCCCTTTTTCTCACGCGCTGGAACATATTGTGGTAAAAGGTGTTTATCACGAACAATTAAGTTTGAAGATAATGCAGCTGCTGAATAATGAATTTAATGGCGAACTGCAATTAGCCATTGATATTTTTACAGGCAAATACCATAAACATTTTTTACATCAGCTCATCAGCGGACAGCTGGATATGGACAGAATGGATTATCTCTCGCGGGATAGTTTTTTTACCGGTGTGAGCGAAGGTGTGATTGGGTACGACAGGATTTTAAAAATGCTTTCTGTAAGTAACAATCAGCTCGTGGTGGAAGAAAAAGGATTGTATAGTGTAGAGAAATTCTTAATTGCGCGCCGACAAATGTATTGGCAGGTATATTTACACAAAACCGTTTTGTGTGGTGAAAAAATGCTGGTAAATATTCTTAAACGAGCCAAAGAAATTTTTGATTTGAATGATAAAAATATCGTCCTCAATTCGCCGCTGGATTATTTTTTCATGGAGTTTGACGGTAAAATAAATGATGAAGTTTTGAAACTTTTTTGTTTGCTCGACGACACAGATATAGAATTTGGATTAAAAAAATGGAGCAATCATCCCGATAAAGTTTTATCAACGCTCAGCAGAAATGTATTGAACAGGATTTTATTAAAATGCAAGCTGGAATCTGAACCTATTTCTGAACAATTGATTCAAAGTAAAATAGAAAAAACAAAAGAGCGATTCTCATTATCCGGCAATGAAATAAGTTACTTTGTTTTTACCGGCGAAACGACCAATACGATTTATAATGTTAATGACGAAAATATTCTCATGCAAATGAAAGATGGCTCATTAAAAGAATTATCTGCTCTTGAAAATTCGTTAATTCATCAAACACTTTCAGCCCCCGTAAAAAAATTCTACATTTGCTATCCGAAAAACTAATTTAAATAAAGTATGTTATTATTGAATTAACGGCTACAATTGTCCTATCTCATAATTCATAATTTATAATTCATAATTCACATTATGCAATTTACTGCAAAACAAATCGCATCTTTTATAAATGCAGATATCGAAGGTGACGAAAATACCATTGTTACAGGTTTTAATAATATTGAAGCTGCTAAAGAAGGCGACCTGAGTTTTTTATCCAATCCTAAATATGAAGATTTTTTATATGCTTCAAAAGCCTCGCTGGTTATAGCCAATAAAAGCCTTGTATTGAAAAAAAAGATAACTGCCTCTTTGCTGCGCGTGGACGATGCGTATGCTGCATTTGCCACGCTGTTGAAAATATATCAGGATTTGCAAACAGACAATTTAAATGGTATAGAAGAATATGCGCATGTTGCGGCGACCGCCAAAATAGGAGAGAAGGTTTACGTCGGTTCTTTTGCATATGTAAGTGAAAATGTAACAATAGGAAAAGGTTCTAAGATTTATCCTCAGGCATTCATCGGTGCAAATGTAAAAATCGGGGAAAATGCAATTATTTATCCCGGTGCAAAAATTTACAAGGATTGTATTGTTGGCAACAACACGATTATTCATTCCGGAGCAGTGATTGGCGCTGACGGATTTGGATTTGCACCCAATCCGGACGGCACTTATCAAAAGATTCCGCAAATAGGAAATGTAATTATTGAAGACAATGTGGAAATTGGCGCCAATACAACTATTGACCGCGCTACCCTCAATTCAACCATCATTAGAAAAGGAGTAAAGATTGATAATCTTGTGCAAATAGCACACAATGTAGAACTTGGGGAAAATACGGCTATTGCCGCGCAAGCAGGCATCAGCGGAAGCACAAAAGTCGGCAGGAATGTGATGATTGCAGGGCAAGCAGGAATTGTGGGTCACATAAATATAGCAGACGGAACAATTATCACTGCTCAGTCCGGTCTTTCAAAATCTACAAAACCGAAACAGATTTTCAGCGGAAGTCCGGCTATTGAACATCATCAGAATAATAGAAGCATCATTGTTTATAAACGTCTTCCCGAACTGGAAAAGAAAATTCAGGAATTGGAAAGATTGGTAAAAGAATTGTCAAAACAATAATTGTTTCCTCTATAAAAATGATATGCTGTATTTTCGCAAAATCGGCATTCGTTTTTTCTTTATTTTTCTATTAATTTATAATTCAATTTTTATTATTCGTTTTGTGATCATGACTGAAGATTTCAATCAAAATAAACAACACACATTAGCCAAATCTATTACTATAAGCGGAACAGGATTACACACAGGCGCAGTAGTTGATATGAATTTGATTCCGGCTAATCCCGATTTCGGCATACAATTTCAAAGAACAGACCTTGACGGCAAACCAATAATTAAAGCGGACTGCGATTTGGTTACCGATACGAGCCGCGGCACCACTTTACAGCTGGGAAATGCAAAAATTTCTACGGTAGAGCATTTGCTCGCAGCTTTTATAGGTATGGGAATAGATAATGTACTGGTGGAAATCAACGGGCCGGAAATTCCTATTATGGACGGCAGCGCACAGCCTTTTGTAGAAATTATCGATAAGGTAGGCGTTGCTGAACAAGAAGCTGAAAAAGTCTGGTACACTTTAAATGATAATATCCATTTTTACGATGATGATAAACGTGTGGAAATGGTAGCCATGCCATCGGAAAAATACAGCTTAACAGCGCTGATTGATTTTAACAGCCCCGTTTTAGGTACGCAATATGCGCAACTAAAAAAAATGAGCAATTTCAAAACCGAAATTGCTTCCTGCCGTACATTCAGTTTTTTACATGAACTGGAAATGTTGCTGGAGCACAACCTTATCAAAGGTGGCGATTTAAACAATGCAATTATCGTTGTAGATAAGCCTGTAACAGCCGATGAACTTGACCGTCTTGCAAAAGTATTCAACAAGGAAAATGTAGGAGTGAGCAAAGACGGCTATCTGAACCATATTGAATTACGTTTTCCAAACGAGCCGGCCCGTCATAAATTACTGGATATGATCGGCGATCTGGCATTGGTAGGATATCCTGTTAAAGCGCGCGTATTAGCAAACCGTCCCGGGCACAGCACAAATGTTGCTTTCGCAAAAATGATCAAGCAGCAGATCAAGAAAATAAAAAATTCCCCTGATATTCCTTTATACGATTATACAAAACCTCCGTTATATACAACCGAACAAATCGAAAAAATATTGCCTCACCGCTATCCGTTTTTATTAGTGGATAAAATTATCGACTTGACGGATAATACGATTGTAGGTGTAAAAAATGTAACTTTCAACGAATATTTCTTTCAAGGCCATTTCCCCGGAAATCCTGTAATGCCGGGAGTTTTACAAGTAGAGGCTCTGGCCCAAACGGGCGGAATATTATGTATCAATCTAATGGGTGAGGGCTCTTATGATACATATTTTTTGAAAATAGATAATTGTAAATTCAAACACATGATTCGCCCGGGCGATACGTTGTTATTAAAAATGGAACTCAACAGCCCAATTCGTCGCGGCATTTGCAATATGCACGGAACAGTATTTGTAAATGGGAAAATTGCCACAGAGGCAGATATGGTAGCGCAAGTTGTAAAAAGAGCGGATTAATAGATAAAATCCATTAATCATGCACACAAGTGGAAAAGTAGATTGACGTGTTAAACATTGGAAGATATATCTTTGTGCAGGATTTTAAATAAGTAACAAGATGACAGATATTGTGAAAATGACTGAAAATGAATGCCTCGAATCGGGGTTTGACATGGTGTATCAAAAAGAGTACGAAGTCATGGGCTCTATCCGTTCGTCGGTTACTTGTTATCAAACAGAAGATGCATGGGCAAAACAAGATGCCGGCATGATGATGTATAATGTGCAAAAAAATGAAGAAGATAAAAAACTTGATCTTCGCTTTTGCATTTCGGGAAACAAGTATTGCGACAATGACAAATGCAGGGAATGTGCCGGTAGAAACATTGGGATATGCGAGAATTCCAAAAACATGATCAGCCTTTTCAGCTTTAGTTTTTTACCCAGTTATTTGCAGCAATTCAAAAGCAGCGATAAATCTTCAACGAATAAAAAAGATAAGATTCTTTCTTTCGAATATAAAACATCTTTCAGCAAAGTATTTCCTGTTTGTCCTCGCCAGCGTGATAGTTTGTCCACTTTATTAGAGACAAATTATTCCGGTGCAATGGAAAATATTTTTATTAACTCAAAGATCCATGAAGTGCTTTTGTACAGCATGGATTGTTTAGTTGAAGATCAGGATGGCAGAGAAGTTTTTACTTGCCGTTTTCTTGCCGATGAATCGGGCATGGAAAAAATTTATTTGGCAAAAGATGTATTGCTTGAAAATTTAGGAACACCGATTACAATTAAAGAACTCAGCCGCCGTGTTGCCATCAATGAATGTTATTTAAAAAAAGGATTTAAGGAAGTTTTCGGAACAACTATTTTTGATTTTTATCAGCAGCAGCGTATGGATCATGCGAAATATTTGCTGTATCAAAAAGGCTTGAATGTAACTGATGTTGCCAACATTCTCGGCTATTCATCCATCTCACATTTCTCTTCAGCGTTTAAAAAACAAACCGGCATCAAGCCTTGTGAATTGTTGTTGAAATAAGGTTTCACGCAAAGATGCAAAGGAAATAAGGCACAAAGAAATTATTTATGTATTTCAACACCTCTGTTCACTCTGTGTGAAACACAATTATCTTTGTTTTTCTAAAGATGGAAACCCTTTCTATATAAGATTCATCTCGCTCAATATGCCCAAAAACTCATCTGTATTGATAATGTTAATCGTAGGGAAATCTAACTTTTTCGCTTCGTTGAAATGTGCATCATTCGTTACCAGATAATCTGCGCCGCTTGCAACTGCTGCATCAAAAAATTTATTATCGTCGGGGTCGGCAGAGATAGCATTCCAATTATAGAAGATGCGTTGGTAAATTACTTGGCGATTCAACAAATGATTCCGATAACAATTCAGCAATGCCCGCCGCAGCATGTTCAATCAAAATTTCTTCATACTCGTGCAAAATATCTTCCGACACAACTAGCTGATAAATGCCTTTTACAAAAGCTCGCCATATCAATTTATGTCGACTGCGTTTACTCAAAGCAATCAACAAAATATTTGAATCTAAAACAATCTTCACTGGAGTCTATTTGGAAGATTTGGTGCGGAAATGTTCCTTGCTTAATTTCTCATAATATTCTTCGGTAATGTTATTTTCCGATTCCCATTTGTCCGTAACGTCTTCAATTTGTTTAGCCAAAAAATGCACAGCTAACTTGCGCGTCTGAACAAAGTCTTCTTCAGGCAAAGGTTTTTTTAGCAACCGCAACATTAAGACCTGTTGCTCATTTAATTGCGAATCGTTTAATGCTGTTTCCATAATTCCCGTTTTTCTCTTTCTCAAAAGAAATCATTTTTCTCAACAATAACGGCATTATGAATATTCTTTGTGTCCTTAGTTTTCATTGTCTCTTTGTGTGAAATTAAATTATCTCAATTTCAACCTTGCTTCGGGCAAAGACAGAAACAACAATTTTGGATTGAACAATGCGAAAGAGAATATTGCTTACACGGCGTTGTTTTAAAGTTTTTGTAATTTTATTCGATAGTTATTTATCCCATTCCTATTAAATACATAGAAGCATGAACAAATTTTTTCTTTGCTTTATTGTTATCATCATTTCATTCAAACAAGCGTCGGCACAACAAAAAGTATACACACAAGACATTGACAATTTTTGGATTGCTTATGACAGTATTAAAACGACGAATGACAGCTTAAAACAAATTCATTTTATTCAAACACTTTATATTGATAAAGGAACACAAGGCTTAAAGGCTTTCATGCAAGTAAGAAACTATTCTGCTGAATTGTATGTTCAATTAATTAAAAAATATCCGAAATTTTGGAATTCAGTTCGAGCAAATACTTTAATTGTGAAGTCGAAAGTCCTCGATATTGAAAAAAGCATCAAGAAATTTAAAACACTTTATCCTGAATTGAGAAATGCAAAAATGTATTTTACAATCGGTGGTCTTCGTTCGGGTGGAACAACAAAAGATAGCATGGTACTTGTAGGCGCTGAAATTGCAACAGGAGATTCAACAACAGACGTTTCAGAATTTCCCGATAAATGGTTAGCAGGAATATTCAAAAATAGTAATTCCGACAACTTTGTTTATCTGAATGTTCACGAGTATGTTCATACGCAACAACATGGAGAACACAACAATTTATTGGCAAATGCCATTACAGAAGGCTCTGCGGATTTTATTGCAGAATTAGTTACGGGAAAGCCTTTACGAAGCAATTACATAATATACGGCAAAGAACATGAAGAAGAACTAAAAGAGGCATTTAAACAAGATATGTTTGGTGCACCAGTTAATAATTGGCTATACAACGGAAGTTATACAAAGACTGTTGCCAATTTGGGATATTTTATAGGCTACGATATATGTAAGTCATATTACAAGAATGCAACGAATAAAAAGCAAGCAATTAAAAATATCATTGAGTTAAATTATTCAGACTCGACAGCCGTAGAAGATTTTTTAAAGCAATCAAAATTTTATAACGAGCCAATTAATAAAGCACAGATAATCCAGGCGTATCAATTAAAGCTCCCCAAGCTTATAAAAATAGAAGAATTTAAGAATGGTGATACATTGGTTGATGCTTCTCTTAAACAAATGACATTAGTGTTTTCGCAACCAATGGGCAAAGGGATGTCAATTTATTATAGCAACAGAGGGAAAGATTTTTATCCAATAACAGGAGTAACAGGTTTTTCTGACGACGAGACAAAACTAAATCTTACTATCGATTTAAAACCAAATCATGAATATGAATTCATAATTAAAAATGAAAAATTTATTTCAACAAGCGGCTATCCGCTTTTAAAAGATTATCTAATAAAATTCAAAACGAAACCGTAGACAATTCACAATTCTAAAATCTAAAATCATCTCTGCGTCTTTGCTCCCTTGTGTCTTTGCATGAAACTCTTTTATCTTTGTTTCCGCAAAGATGAAACTCTTTCTACTTTTAAAACAAATCGGAGTAAGTTCCTGTTCTATTCAATTCAATCAAAAGCAATTCGTCATCTTCATCCCAATTAACAGCAAATCGGGTTTCACATGACACTCCCAAAGCTCTTTATAATTACCAATAAGTTTATGTGCTTTATATTTTTTCTCTAATCCTTTAGCGCCACTAATAGCCAAATTTTTAATAAAATCTTGCAGCAATCGAAAATCTGAAATACTTCTTTTTTTCAGCAATTTTAAATCCTTATCAAACTTTTTGGTTGTTAAGACTATGTACATAAAAAAGATTAAATGCTGTTAAACAAAGCATCAACGCTTTCCCAATACGTTACTTTTCCAGCCCGCGCATCATTAATTGCTTTAATCGTTTCTTTGTTTGGAACTCTGCCCAAATCAAAGTCTTTTTCCGTAAGTTTTTTTCTCGGTTCGCGCAAAGGAATATTCAAAGCATTAGCAAATGCTTTAATAGCTTTTGACTGATTTTTTGTTTTCGGTACAAGAATTAGCGCTTCCATGATTTTATTATTTTGTATTTTCTGAACAAAGATACATTTTCATCAAATATTCTTTTTTCTTTTTCAAAATTAATCATCTTCCTCAACAACAACGGCATCATAAATATTCTCGCGCCTTTGCATGAAATGATAATCATGTAAATTTGAAACATAATTCAGTAATATGTTTTTCATTATCCTCATACTTGCAATACCAATTTTTCTTTGCTTTTGGATTCCGTATAAAAGTGGAAAAAAGAAACTTGGAATAAGAGTAAGTGTAGCGCTTTTAATTATTTCGTTAATTAGTTTCTTGCCGAATTTTGAATTGTTGAATGTATTTATTTGGTGGTTCATTGTTGCAATCTCAATTGTTTTCTTAGCTTATTGGATATTCCGATATTATAAAAAGAAAAAAGTTGCTATTATTTTGGCGATTGCTCTTTCCGCATTCTTTTTATATGTGGCATTAAGTCCTTGGATAGATGATTGGACATTTACGAGAAACAATGCAAAAAATATGTTGAATGAACGCGGCTTTGTTTTGAATGATAAAATAAAAATATTGTCAAATGAAAGCGGTGGTTTGAGAGATTACTATCATACTTTTTATATTTCTGTTTCCGATAGTGATTATACAAAAATCAAGAATCAAATAATATCACAACATAATTACAAAGGAAAAAAGACAAATGATTTTTATCCGAATTATCAGAGATACGAAATTGATGACACAATTAGTTGGGAAAATGATTTTGATTATATCTACGATATAACATCCAAAAAAGAAATGGATGAGGGAACACATCATTGTCAAATCCAACTTGACAAAAAGAAAAATGAATTGGAATATTCATGCGACATTGATTGATATAAGGATAATCTTTTTCATAAATCTCAAATCATAAATCCTATATCATAAATTATCTTTGTTTCCGCAAAGATGAACACATCCGTTTTAGATAATCCAATTGAATACCTCAAAGGCGTGGGCCCTTTGAAAGGCGATTTGCTGCGCAAGGAATTGAACATTCATACTTTCGGCGATTTGCTCAATCATTTCCCCATTCGACATATTGATAAAACACAAGTCAATAAAATAAATGAAATAAAATTTGATGCCGATTTTGTACAAGTTAAAGGACGCATAATTGAGCACGAAATTTTAGGTGCAGGCAGAGGAAAAAGATTGGTGGCGCAACTGCATGACAACACGGGAAGCCTTGAACTGGTGTGGTTTCAGGGCATTCATTGGGTAGAAAAATTATTGGAGAAAAATGTAGAGTGGCTCGTATATGGGAAAGTAAGTTTCTTCAATGGCAAGCCGCAGATGGCGCATCCCGAAATGGAAATTGCAGCCGATGTGCAAAGCGAAGGCAAAGCATTTCTCGAACCCATTTATCCTTCAACAGAAAAATTAAAAGCGCGCGGATTGAACGGAAGACAAATCGGGAAACTCGTGTATAATTTGCTGGCATTGATTTCCCTAAAAGATTTACCTGAAAATATTCCGCAACATTTGATTGAAACATTAAAGCTCACACCAAGATTACAGTCGTATAATTATATACATTTCCCAGCATCTTTACAATCTTATAATCAAGGTTTAAGACGATTAAAGTTTGAAGAATTATTCATTGCACAAATCAGGTTGAACATCACGAAAGTCAGTAGACGCAGGCATTCCAGAGGAATTTTGTTTGAGAAAGTCGGCGATTTGTTCAATACGTTTTACAATAAATATTTGCCTTTTGAATTGACGAATGCACAAAAACGTGTGTTGAAAGAAATACGAAACGATACTGCGCACGGACACCAGATGAATCGTTTGTTGCAAGGCGATGTTGGCAGCGGAAAAACGATTGTGGCTTTGTTATGTATGTTGTTGGCAGCGGACAATGGTTATCAAAGTTGTTTGATGGCACCTACGGAAATCCTTGCGCAGCAGCACTTTCAGAGTTTAACGACTTTGTTGAAAGAATTGCCTGTTGAAATAAAATTGCTTACAGGAAGCACAAAAACAAAAGAGCGAAGAACAATTTTGGAAGCTTTACAAAACGGTTCCGTTAACATGGTAGTAGGAACACACGCCGTGATTGAAGATAAAGTTCAGTTTAAAAATCTGGGATTTGCTGTAGTAGATGAACAACACAAATTCGGTGTGGCGCAACGTGCGAGATTGTGGAACAAAAATGAAGTGCCGCCGCATGTGTTGGTAATGACTGCAACGCCCATTCCGCGTACACTTGCGATGACTGAATATGGCGATTTGGATTACAGTGTAATAGATGAATTGCCGCCGGGAAGACAACCTGTTTCTACAGTTCATCGATATGAAAATTATCGGATGAAAGTAATGGAATTTGTGCGCAGCGAGATTGACAAAAGCCGTCAGGCGTATATTATTTATCCTTTGATTGAAGAAAGCGAAAAATTGGATTATGAAGATTTGATGCAAGGTTATGAGCAAGTGAAATCCTATTTTCCCGAACATAAATACAAAATTAGTATGGTGCATGGCCGCCAGCCTGCGGAGCAAAAGGAAGAAAATATGCGACGATTTGTTACAGGCGACACACAAATAATGGTCAGCACAACCGTGATTGAAGTGGGCGTAAATGTTCCCAACGCAAGCGTGATGATTATTGAAAGTTCGGAAAAATTCGGGCTTTCGCAATTGCATCAGTTACGCGGTAGAGTTGGTCGCGGCGCGGAAAAAAGCTATTGCATTTTATTAACCGGACAAAAACTGAGTAATGATGCGCGTGAAAGAATTAAAATTATGTGTGCCACAAACGACGGCTTTAAAATTGCAGAAAAAGATTTGGAACTGCGAGGACCCGGCGAGATTGAAGGCACGCGGCAAAGCGGAGCACTGAATTTTAAACTCGCAAGTTTAATCAACGATAGAGAAATGCTAGAAGCAGCAAAGTCTTACGCAGAAAGGATTATAGAGGACGATGAGTTTTTGGAAAAAGAAGAAAACCTTCCTTTGAAAAATTATCTGATGCTTGTAAAAGGCAAAACGCCGTGGAGTAAGATTTCGTAACTTATTATAATTTAATTATCCCAAACTTACTCTTAATCGTCAAGGAATTTTCCAAAATGTCATCAAAAATTACGCCTCCATACTTCGCATAAAAACCTGCTATATTTTCAACACGTTCCTGTAAACTGTTATTGGGAAAAAGTTCAGATTTTAATCTTTCTATTTGTGATTTTTCGATTCTCAATTTCTTTCTTTGCGCAGAAGCAATTTTCTTTTCCAAGTTTTCAGCTCGCTTGAAAGCCTTGACAAATAAGGATTCCACATGTTGAGATAAAGTTGTATCGGCTTGATTCGCTTTTTCTTTTAAAGATTGATAAACAGATTTTATCTCGTTTAATTCTTCCTCTAAAGAAATAGTAAGATGCCTGTTCGCAAGAATTTCATTTATGATTTCATGTTCTTTTTTGAACAAAATTTCCAACGGAATATTTAGTTTGCTAATGATTTCTTGTTGTCGTTCGCTGATTAATAAAAAAGAATTACGCAGCAATAACAAAGGATAAGGAACACTGGCATTTTTAAAAACATTTTTCAATTCCAGCCAGTAAGCCAACTCACCGCCACCGCCGACAAACGCAATGTTCGGCAAAATCGTTTCCTGAAATACACCGCGCAGCACTACGTTCGCGCTGAACCTCTCGGGATGATTTTTTACTTCGTCAATGATTTCTTCCTGTGAAAATTGCAGGTTCAAATTACGAACGACATATAAACCATTTTCAATTTCGATGCGTTCTCTTTTATCATTCAGCAAATAAAAAAGATTCAATTCACGCCCTTCGGTTTGCGCGTGATAATGTTTTTCCGTAAGCGCTGAAACTGTTTGCTGTAAAGCCTTGTGAGAGAATTGAGTTTGCAATTCTTTCAGAATAATCGGCTCGAACAATCGTTTCAAATTCGCATTATCAGGAATGATAACCAGCAAACCAAAACGTCCAAACGCTGCATTTAAAAATTCGAACGTTGCCTGTTGAATATTTTTCCCTTCTTGGTAAGCCGATTTTAAAAGAGTAATCCATTCATTGCCGAACGGCTCAACACCAAGCTGCGCCTGCATTTCATCAATCAGCGACAACAAATTTTTATCAACACACATTCTGCCGACCGCGCCCGTTTGTGTTGTGTGCCAGATATATTTTTTGCTGTTAATTGTAATGTTGTTCAGCTCGTCCAAATCCGCATCTTCGCTGCCCATGTAATAAACGGGAACAAAATGCTTGTCGGAATATTTATTGGAAAGCTCCTGCGCAATTTTTACAACGTGTAAAATTTTATACACAACATACAATGGTCCGCCAAAAATATTCGGCTGATGCGCCGTTGTAATCGTAAGTGTATTTTGATTTTTTAAAGAAAGAATATTTTGCTGAACAATTGATGAAGGCTGCATTTCAGCGTATTGTTTTTGTAATTCCTCAACTAAAATATCGCGATTGTGTTGCGGAAAATTTTCTCTTGCATTAATCGAATTTTCAATGCCTTCTTCCGAAACTTCATGCAGAAAAAATGATTTCAAATCTTCTTTTTGTTCAATATAATCAACGGCTATTTTTGAAAAATAACCTGTGTTTTTATAATCGATAAATTGTGTGTTACAATTGCTTTCGCCCATACAAGATGAATTAAAAAGTAAAAAACAAAAATTAAAAAAATTTACTTTCTACTTTTGCTTTTTTAATTTTCAACCACTTCTCCTTCCAAATCATAATCATACGCTTTTGTGATTTTTATGTTCACAAATTCGCCGATGCTTAATTTTTTAGTGGAATGAATAATTACTTCATTATCCACTTCAACGCTGTCAAATTCTGTTCTTCCCAAATAACGTCCGGCTTCTTTTTTATCAATCAATACACGAAAAGTTTTGCCTACTTTTTCCATGTTTTTTTCCAAAGAAATTTCCTGTTGTACTTCCATTATTTCCTGCGCGCGGCGTTGCTTTTCTTCCGATGGAATATTGTCTTCCAGCACATAAGCGCTTGTATTTTCTTCATGAGAATATTGAAAAATCCCAACTCTATCGAAACGCATTCTCACCAAAAAATCTTTCAATTCTTCTACGTCTTCCAGCGTTTCACCGGGAAATCCTGTAATCAACGTTGTGCGCAAACATATACCGGGATTTTTATCACGAATCGTTGCAATCAGCGCTTCCATTTCTTCTCGTGTGCTTTGTCGCTTCATCGCTTTCAGCATATTGTTTGCAGCGTGTTGCAATGGCATATCGAGATAGTTGCAAATATTCTTCCTTTCGCGCATTATGTCTAATACTTCCATCGGGAATTTATTGGGATAAGCATAATGCAAACGAATCCATTCCAAGCCTTCGACGTCTGCCAATTTATTCAGCAAATCCGCAAGGCTTCTCTTTTTATACAAATCCAAACCGTAATAAGTGAGTTCCTGCGCAATCAGCATAATTTCTTTAACACCGCGCCGCACAAGGCTTTCGGCTTCTTTAATCAAATCTTCCATCGGGCGCGAAACGTGTGCGCCGCGCATCAAAGGAATGGCGCAGAAGGAACAAGTGCGGTTGCAACCTTCGCTGATTTTGAGATAAGCATAATGCTGCGGCGTGCTTAAGAAACGTTCGCCTAACAATTCGCTTTTATAATCCGCTTCAAATTTTTTCAGTATCAAAGGCAATTCCATCGTACCGAACCAAGCGTCTACTTCTGGAATTTCGCTTTCCAGATCGCCGCGATAGCGCTCGCTCAGACAGCCTGTAACATAGACCTTATCAAGCTTTCCGCGTTTTTTCAGATTGACTTGTTCTAGAATAGTGTTGATACTTTCTTCCTTTGCTTTATCAATAAATCCGCAAGTATTTACAACCACAATGTTGTGGTCGAGCTTTGCATTTTCATGCGCTACATCAATATTATTGGCGCGTAGTTGTCCGCTCAAAACCTCACTGTCTACAAGGTTTTTGCTGCAACCCAGCGTGATAATGTTTACTTTATCTTTGGTTAAAGTCTTTGCTTTCATAATTTGGAAACGCAAAGATACTGTCTGAACAGGGATTTTTTGGATTTATATGATTTCGAGAATGTGGAAAATAAATATCCTTTTCGGATTAATAATAAAAATTTATTATCTGTTTTAAATCAGGATGAAGACTTTTTGAAACAGGACACGCGTGTGCAATCCGTTCTATGATTGTTTTTTGTTTTTCGTCCAGGTTTAAGTTTTTCGGGAAATAAATATTTACTTCAATCTCGCCGATTCTGCGAGGGTCTGCATACATTACTTTGGATACATCGATTTTAGTTCCTTTTAAGTCAATTCCCATATCCTCTGTTTTTATGCCGATGGTTGTAATGATGCAGCTGCCCAAAGCCGTTGCCAACAAATCTGTAGGAGAGAAGCGTTCGCCTTTGCCTTTGTTATCGGTAGGTGCGTCTGTTTCAATGATAGTGCCGCTTTGTAAATGTTTACAATCTGCGCGGAGTTCGCCTTTGTAAATGATTTCGGAAGTCATTTTATGTATGATTTATGATGTATGATTTTTGAATTCGAGAGCGAAGATACATCACTATATTTTTTTATAAAAGAGCTTTGTTTTATACCAATTCTTGGTATATTTGTAAAAACGGTTTTTATGGCACGCAATACATCTGTTTTACTTGGAGAACATTTTGAAAGCCTTATTGATAAAGAAGTTGCATCCGGCAGATACAGTTCTGCAAGCGAAGTTGTGAGAGATGCTTTACGATTGTTTGAGTTAGAAAACGAGAAGATAAAACATTTAAGAAAAGCATTGGAAAAGGGTGAAAAGAGTGGTATTCACAAGAATTTTGATCCAAAGAAAAATTTGGAAAGCCTGCATAAAAAATACGTAAAATAATGCCCGCTTATCATTTTACAGAAGATGCCATTGAAGACTTGAATGGAATCTGGTTGTACACATTCGATACTTGGTTACTTGAGCAGGCAGACAGGTATTATCAGCTTTTGATAGATGAGTGTGAATTTATTGCGCGGCATCCGGACAAAGGAAAATCTATGGAATATATTAAGAAAGGTTATCGCGCAGCGAAAGTAAAATCGCATATTATTTTTTACAAAACGACAAAAGATGATATGGTTGAAATCGTCAGAATATTGCATCATCAAATGGATGTTGAAAGCAGATTGCGATAAGAAAACACCAATAATTTCCACATCCGCTTTCGCCATGGTTCGTATTTCACGAACCAATTTAATTCCGGTACGTGATGACACGCACCGAAACAGAAACTCCTTTATATTTCCACTAACTTCCACTTCCTCAAATTACCTTATTTTTGCAAGATAATTTTTACAATAATGGAAGAAATTCTCAATATAAAATCCACACTTTGTTCCACTAATACTGCGGAAGTTCCGCGTACTAAAAAGCCCGACTGGCTTCGCGTAAAACTCCCGATTGGCGAGGAATATAAGCACGTACGCAATCTTGTGGACACACATAAATTACATACCATCTGCGAAAGCGGCAATTGCCCCAATATGGGCGAATGCTGGGGTGCAGGCACCGCGACTTTTATGATTTTGGGAAACATTTGTACACGCAGTTGCGGGTTTTGCGCGGTGGCAACAGGTCGTCCCGAAGCAGTGGATTGGGACGAGCCGCAGCGTGTAGCCGAAGCCATTTATCTGATGAAAGTAAAGCACGCCGTGATTACCAGCGTGGACAGAGATGAGATACAGGATGGCGGCTCGATTATCTGGTACAACACAATTAAAGCAGTGAAAGCCTTGAATCCCGATACGACCTTAGAAACGTTAATTCCCGATTTCAAAGCGCAAAAAGAAAACATTCAGCGTGTGATAGATGCACATCCGGAAGTAGTTTCTCACAACGTGGAAACTGTTGAACGTTTAACCAAGCAAGTTCGTATTCAGGCAAAATATCGCCGCAGTTTGGAAACCTTACGCATTCTAAAAGAAGGCGGTATGCGTACCAAAACAGGCATTATGCTTGGGCTTGGCGAAACGAAAGATGAAGTAATTGAAACTTTGAAAGATCTTGCCGGCGTAGGCGTTGATGTAATTACGCTCGGCCAATATTTACAACCCACGCAAAAACATTTATCTGTGGCTCGTTTTGTGCATCCCGATGAGTTTGCCGAGCTCCGAGAAATCGGTTATGAATTAGGATTTGATTATGTAGAAAGCGGTCCATTGGTTCGTTCTTCTTATCACAGCGAAAAACACGTGCTGCAAGGATATGGAAGAAATAAATGGCTGAAAGAAAAAGAAAATGCAATAGCAATATAATTAACAAGTTCTTTCTTGCTTATAGGTCGAATGCTCTGACTAAATAATAATTAATTTATCAAGTCAACTTGATTGCCATCTTCATTATGAAAATTATTAAAGCTGCAAAATCCATTTATGTTATTTATGCAGTTCTAATGTTTCTGATAACGATGATGATTGTATTTCCTTGCATACTCATTTTTTCATTGCTAAATGAAAAGCGCAAAGAGAAATGCAACTATTGGATATTGAGAGCATGGTCTTTCGTTTGGTATAAATTAATATTTCTCCGTCATAAATCATTCTACTCGGAAGTATATGATAAGCGCAAGCAATACATTTATGTAGCTAATCACAGTTCATATTTAGATATTCCTCAGTTATTGCTTGCCGTGAAAAGGCCTATAATAATACTTGGCAGGCACGATTTGGCGGCAATTCCTGTTTTTGGAATTATATATAAATCAGTTACAATATCTGTGGACAGATCGCAAATTAAAGAGCGCGCAAACAGTTATCAACAATTAAAAAATGTTTTGCAAAACGGCTCCTCTGTTTTTATTTTCCCCGAAGGCAGTTTTAATGAGACAGGCAATCTTTTAAAACCGTTTCACGATGGCGCATTCAGGCTTTCCGCAGAGATGAATATTCCAATAAAACCCATTATTTTTCCGGATAATATTAAAAGGCTTCATTATAAAACCTTGTTCAGCTTATCGCCCGGTATATGCCGCTCTGTATTTTTAAAAGATATATATCCCGATACTTCGAAAGCCAATCCTATAGTGGCTTTGAAGCAAGAAGTGTTTTATGAAATGGAATCCGCATTGAGAAAATCGTAAGGATAAAATCAGGAATTGTTTCGTTAATTTTTTTATTATTCTTATAAATACATTTGCGATAATTAATGAGAAAATGTATAAAATAGCTCTCAAATTATGAGAGTTTTCGGAAACCATCTATCCGAAAAAAAATTAGAAATAAAAACTTTTTTTTTCAACAATATTTCATCACTTTCGTAATCTCGTTCAAAAAAATAAATTCTGGTTGCCAAGCTTATTTGTTTGAACTTTCTACACAACGGATATTATATATATTTTATAAAATTTTGTTTGAAAATGAATAAAACGGCGGAATCTGTTTGGAGTAATTGTCTCGATATAATAAAGGATATTGTTGAATGGCAACACTTCAAAACTTGGTTTGAACCTATTGTGCCGCTTGAATTGAAGGATAATGTTTTACTTATTCAGGTACCAAGCAATTTTTTTTACGAATATCTTGAAGAACATTATATCACATTGCTGGCAAAAACGCTCAAACGTCAATTAGGAAGAAATGCAAGGCTTGAATACAGAATAATGATTGATAGCGGAAATAAGACCGACAAAGGTTATATGAAAGTGCCTTCCGGCGAAGAGAAAAGCCATTCAAATACATTGGTATTGCCAATGAAAATTACCGGAACCGACGGACTGAATCCATTTGTAGTACCGGGCATCAAAAGAATGCAAATAGATTCGCAGCTGAATGATAATGATACCTTTGAAAAATTCATTGAAGGTGATTGTAATCGTGTGGCGCGGAGGGCGGGTAAAACTGTATCCGAGAAGCCGGGCAACAATGCTTTTAATCCATTATTTATATATGGCGGTTCCGGCTTGGGCAAAACGCATTTATTGCATGCAATAGGCAATGAAGTGAAAAAGCTGCATCCGAACAAAGTAGTCTTATATGTAAGCAGCGAAAAATTCATCAATCAATTTCAGCATCACAGCCGCAACAATCAAATAAATGATTTCATCAATTTTTATCAGTTAATAGATGTCTTATTAATTGATGATGTTCAGTTTTTTAATCGTGCGGAAAAAAGCCAGGATGCATTCTTCGCTATATTCAATCATTTACAGCAAAGCGGCAAACAATTAGCATTAACTTCAGATAAATCACCTAAGGATTTAGATGGGTTGCAAGATAGATTGTTAAGTCGTTTTCGCTGGGGCTTAAGTGCCGATGTGCAACCGCCCGATTACGAAACTCGTATAGAAATCTTTGAGCAAAAAATGCGCGAAGAAGGATTGGAAATGCCAAGGGAAGTTGTAAAATATGTAGCATACAATCTTACTACGAATGTAAGAGAATTACGTGGCGCACTCATTTCCTTGCTGGCGCAATCGTCTCTGAACAAAAGAGATATTGACATAGACCTGGCAAAAAAAGTACTAAGAAACATTATTAAAACAAATAGTAAAGAAGTAACCATTGAAGCCATTCAAAAAATGGTGTGCGAATATTTCGATGTTCCTTACAACCGCCTTCTGGAAAAAACGCGCAAACGCGAAGTAGTGCAGGCAAGGCAGATAACCATGTACTTATCGAAAGCATTTACTAAAAACTCTTTGAAAACAATCGGCGAGCACTTTGGCGGCAGAGACCATACAACAGTAATTCATAGTTGTCAAACGGTAAAAGACCTGATGGACACCGACAGTATATTTAAAGAAAATGTGATGGAGTTAACGCAAAAGGTTCAGCTTGCGTCTATGTAAATATTTCCTCAACAAAATTTGGAATTTCGTTTCATCGACTATACTTTTGCCAACCGTTTGAAGTTAAATATTTTCAGCTGAAAACAATAGGTGAGGTGGATGAGTGGCTGAAATCAGTAGTTTGCTAAACTGCCGTACGGGTTATTCTGTACCGCGGGTTCGAATCCCGCCCTCACCGCGAAAGCGAAAAGCTAAAAAAGGCAAAAAGCTCTGAAACGTAATGTTTTCGGGCTTTTTTATTTTTGGCACAATCAGGAAATATCAAAAAAAATCAAGTTTGTCGTGAGTGATTTAGTGAGTGGCAAAAATTGTTAAAAAAATCACTCACTTTATTGTAATTAATTGATAATCAAGTTGTAACGAAAATTAACATCTTGTCTCGTCTAATATGTAATTCTACTTTTGTCTCATTTCAAATTGTAGCATTATGTTGGAAAGAAGTTTTGGGATGTTTATCTTTTTAAGCCCTCGCCCTCGCAGGGCCCTTGCTCTTATTTATGGCGGATAGCGCACTGTGGGGGATTAATTTTTAATTTATATATCAAACAGTTATTAATTTTAATTATAATTACTTCAAAAATTTTCTTCTTTATTTTATATTAATTTGTCCTATTAATTTTCGGCAATTTAGTTTTCTGCTACATTTGTATTATGGATAATACAATAAAAAAAATCTGGACAAAGAAAGAAATAACAGATATATATAATAAGCCTTTTCTGGAATTGATTTATGAAGCCGCAAATATTCATCATCAATACCACGACCCAAATAAAATACAAATCAGTTCGTTGATTTCTATTAAGACTGGCGGTTGCCCGGAAGATTGTGGTTATTGTCCGCAAGCCGCGCGTTATCACACCAACATTACTACAAATGATTTAATGTCTGTTTCACAAGTTAAAGCCCAAGCGCTTCGAGCCAAGCAACATGGCATTTCCCGCCTTTGTTTGGGTGCGGCATGGCGCAATGTAAAGGATGGCGAAGAATTTGATCAGGTGTTAGATATGGTGCGCTCCATTACAAAATTAGATATGGAAGTGTGCTGCACTTTAGGCATGCTTACAGAAAATCAGGCAAAGCGTTTAGAAGAAGCGGGCTTATATGCTTACAATCACAATATAGACAGCTCGGAAGATTATTATAAAGAAATCATTTCCACGCGTGGTTTTGAAGACCGCTTGCAGACGATTAATAATGTAAGAAAAACATCCATAACCATTTGTTCCGGAGGAATCATTGGTATGGGCGAAACAATAGAAGACAGGTGCGATATGCTGCGAATATTGGCTAATATGACACCACAGCCGGAAAGCGTACCCATTAATGCATTGGTCGCAGTGGAGGGAACACCGTTGGAAGAGCAACAACCTGTATCTATCTTTGAAATGGTACGAATGGTAGCAACGGCGCGTATTGTAATTCCGGAAACTCAGGTAAGGCTTTCTGCCGGAAGAACATCCATGTCGCACGAAGGACAAACTCTTTGTTTTCTGGCTGGAGCGAATTCTATTTTTGCAGGCGATAAATTATTAACCACACCCAATCCCGACATCAACGAAGATAAAAAGTTGTTCGATGCTTTAGGAATTGTGCCACAGACTCCTTTTGAGAAACATCCGAAAAGAGAAGTTGTGGAAAAAGAAAATACACAGTATCATGCATTGGGCGAAAATCCTCGCTGGACAAGGCCTGCACATACCATCGAACGCAACGAAACAGCTAAAGTAAAATCAAAGAATACCGCAGATTAATAGAAATACTTCTTATTTCATTTTTTTTATTACAGAACATGCTTTTTGCATAATATTTATATATTCTATCTTTGCAGAAATTTTATACAGTGAGCAAGGGAAAAGTTTTGGTAGCAATGAGCGGCGGTATTGATAGTACGATGGTTGCTCTTATGCTGCATAAGCAAGGATATGAAGTGATCGGTATTACGATGAAAACCTGGGATTACGCGAGCAGCGGCGGCAGCCGTAAGGAAACAGGTTGCTGTAACGTGGATAGTTTTAACGATGCGCGGCAAGCAGCTGTTCAACACGGTTTTCCCCATTTTATATTAGACATAAGAGACGAGTTTGGCGATTTCGTTATTAATAATTTTGTGGACGAATATCTTGCCGGGCGCACACCCAATCCGTGTGTAATGTGCAATACGCATATCAAATGGCGCGCATTATTGAAACGCGCCGATGCATTGGGTTGCCAATATATTGCAACAGGCCATTATGCCAATATTCATCAGCATGAAAACGGCAGGTATTATTTAAGTAAAGGAAGAGATGAAACCAAAGACCAAAGTTATGTACTTTGGGGACTGGAACAGGATCTGCTGAGCAGAACACTATTGCCACTCGGCAATTACCTGAAATCCGAAATACGCGAGATGGCCGTTGAATATGGCTATCCTGAATTGGCAAAGAAAAGCGAAAGCTATGAAATATGTTTCGTGCCGGATAATGATTATCGTGGATTTTTGAAACGCAGAGTAGAGGGCCTGGAAGAAAAAGTAGACGGCGGATTTTTTGTTGATAAAAGCGGAAATATATTGGGAAAGCACAATGGTTATCCTTTTTATACAATCGGTCAGCGCAAAGGTTTGGTAGCGGTTGGGCATCCTGTATATGTAACGGCGATTGATCCGGATACAAATACGGTAGTTTTGGGCGAAGAAAATGATTTGGCAAAAACAGAAGTATCCATCGGGAAAATTAACTGGCAGAAATATGACGGAGTACAGGATGGCGCTGAATTATTAACCAAAATAAGATACAAGGATAAAGGTACTTTGGGAGAAATTTTTAATACTGACGATGGCAAAATAAAAGTGCGTTTGTATTCCAGTGCATCAGGAATTGCGCCGGGACAAAGCGCTGTTTTTTACGAAGGAAATGATGTGATCGGCGGCGGTATCATCCAAAGAGAAATGCCTTCAATGTTTTAACCGATAATTTTTCCATTATATAAAGCCTGTATTTACTGCAGGCTTTTTTGTTTACCGATGTTTTGCGTATGCTAAATTATTTTCATTGGGATATTCTGTCACGTTCCTTACCTTTGCCGCTCAAAATTTGGAAGAAGACCGGTTGTTTCATTATCCCGGATTTCATTAAAAATAAAAACAAACGTAGTGAAGGGAGATAAAAATACTATTATAGGTTCGATATTATTGGCAATATTAATTATAGCTTATTTTCTATTAAATAATAAAGACAGAAAGGCTTACGAAGCCCAGCAGAAAAGAATTCAGGATTCTATTGCCTTGGTGCAGAAAGCACAAATAAAACCAATATCCACAGCAGATTCTTTACATGCAGATTCATTATCAAAATTAAGTGCGGCGGGAGGTTTTACAGTTGCAGCCATAGGTAACGAACAGACGCAGATTGTTGAAAATGATTTGATGAAAATTTATTTCAGCAATAAAGGAGGAAGGATAGAAAAAGTGGAACTTAAAAAATATAAATCCTATGATTCGTCTTTAGTGGCTTTGGGTGGTAAGGAATCACAATTGGGATTCGCCGTTAATACCTCTCCGACAAATTCGGTTTACACGAATGATTTATATTTTTCTGAATTACCTGTTGTAAAAAATGCCGACGGAAGCCAGACAGTTATTTATGAGATTAAAGAAGCAAACGGACAAAGCGTACAAAATACTTATACCATTCCTAAAAGCGATTATCTTATAGATTGGAATATCAATGTTAATGGCGCTCCGCAGCTGATTACAGGCAATACATTAAATATTCGCTGGAATACAGTTACTGAGCGTCGCCAATACGCCATTAAATACGAGAAGCAACAATCTTTCCTTTGCTATGATACGCCGGAAGATGGTTATGATTATAACAATGCCTTAAAAGGAGTAAGCAAGGATTTTAGCAAGGGTGCAAATTGGATAGGGTTTAAGCAACAGTTTTTTAATCAGACATTGCTGGCAAAAAATAAATTCAAAAGCGGCAGCGCTGCAATGGCGGCAACATCTTCAGATGCGGACGATACTTCTAAAATTATATTCAATGATTCGGCGAATTTGCAATTGCAAATACCTGCAACGGCTTCCGTATCCGTACCGATGCAACTTTACTTTGGGCCGAATGATTATCACGTATTGAAAAAATACGATAATGGCATGAAGAATATGATAGACCTTGGTTCTGGTATTTTAGCTTTTGTTAAATATATCAACCTGTGGATCATCATGCCGGTATTCACATTTATTGCAAGCTTTGTAAGCAATTATGGTTGGGTTATTATTTTATTGACGATTTTCATTCGCGTTGTAACTTCTCCGCTTACTTACAAAAGCTATTACAGCAGTGCTAAGATGAAAGTGCTGAAACCTGAACTGGATCAGTTAAAACAGAAATTTCCCGATCAGCAGACTTTTGCTTTGGAGCAAATGAAGCTCTTCCGCGAAGCGGGCGTAAATCCTTTGAGCGGCTGCTTTCCCATTTTATTACAAATCCCTATTTTCTTCGCACTCTATCGTTTCTTTAATTCAAATATAGCATTGCGCGGGCAAGGATTTTTATGGGCACATGATTTATCTTCTTACGATTCTATTATTCATTTTGGAACGCATATTCCATTACTTGGCGACCATTTAAGTTTGTTTACCATCACTTATTGTATTACCAGTTTGTTTACGAGCATGTACAACATGAACATGTCCACACAATCAAACGCGCCGGGACAAGAGATGATGAAATACATGCCATACATTATGCCGTTTGTAATGTTCTTTGCTTTTAACGGATTGCCGGCAGCGCTTACGCTTTATTATACCATCAGCAACCTTGTAACTTTAGGCATTCAGTTGGTCATTCAAAAATATATTTTGGATCATAATAAGATATTGGCACAGATCAACGAAAAACGAAAGCAGCCCAAACAAAAAAGTAAGTTTCAGGTAAGAATGGAACAAATGCAGGAGCAGCAAAAGAAAATGCAAGAATTAAGAAAGAAAAATTAATTTATAGCAGATTTATACAGTTTATATTACTAAAATAGTCTGTTATGATAAATTGTTTTGGACTAACCCGTCACCCTGAACTTGTTTCAGGGTCTTACCAAGAGATGCCGAACTAAATTCGGTGTGACGCGAAAATAGTATAAAATTTCATCACGGATATTGTATTGCGTATTTTGAGTAAACGATCTGTATTATCTTTGCAGCATGAAAATTATTCCGCTTTCAGAAGGCGCATTTACTATTGATTCCAGTAAAAAATTTATACCCTTTGATCCTGAGAAAGACGATTTGCAGCAAAGAGCAATCGGCAGTTTACTTGTGGAAATACAACCATTTATAATCATTACTTCCAAAGAAATTTTATTGCTTGATACAGGTCTTGGATTTAGGAAAGACGGCACTTTACAAATTCATCAATTATTATTACAACATGGAATCGGTTCCGGCGAAGTAACCAAAGTTCTGATGTCTCATTTGCACAAAGATCACTCGGGCGCTATTAGTTACAAAGATGATTCGGGAATCAGACAATTATCTTTTCCAAATGCTGCATATTATGTGCAGGAACAAGAATTGAATTTTGCGTTAGAAAAAAACAGTCCTTCTTACTTGAAAGAAGAAGTGGAAATATTAAAGAATAATCCGCAAACTGTTTTGCTGAATGGCAGTGGGAAAATAGATAATAATATTTCTTATGAATTAACCGGTGCGCATTCTCCGTACCATCAGGTATTTTGGATAAAAGAAAATGATGAAACAATTTTCTTTGGAGGCGATGATGCGCCACAATTAAACCAGATGAAAAAAAGATATATTGCCAAATATGATTTTAACGGAAGAAAATGTATGGAATTAAGGCAAGAATGGTGGGAGAAGGGTGAACAGGAAAAATGGACATTTCTTTTTTATCATGATGTCAAATATCCTACATTTGCATTCTCCTAAGATTTTTTTTAGTGGCGCGATAAGAATAAAGCGCCACCACTATTCAAATTGTGATATGCATTAATTGTAAGAACTACCACAAAACTACATTGCTTTTTTTCTTGACATTTACATAATCGGGAAAAAGAATTTACGAAATCGGGAAATTCTAAAATTGAATTATATCCATTTATGATATTCACTTGATAACAGAAAAAGCCCGGCAACATTCGTTCCCGGGCTTTACATTATATCTTTTATTACTTTCTAAAAATTAATATTCAACTTAGCAAATACATATCTTCCGTTAAATCCGAATTGCGAAACCGAACGCGAATAAACAAAAGTGCCGCTATTTGCATTACCGGAATTAAATATCTTGTCGGGATATACATTAAACAGATTATTAGCGCCAACATTTATTGCAATATTTTTATTGATAAAATAACTCAAACTTAAATCAGATAAAAATTTGCCCCCGAATATCTGATCTTCAGTATCCACTTTTCCGCCGTCAAAAGCATTTGCGCCGAAATTTTTGCCACCGGTACTATCAGCCCAATATTGTACAGAACCGAAATAAGAAACTCTTGCCAATACTCCGAATTTTTTATAGCGATATTGAATAGTAAGAATATCTTTATTCTTCGGAGTATAAGTTTCTATTCGGGATTCATCTGCACGGTTGAAATAGCTGGAAGTTAATCCTGCATTGGAAAGTATTGACGAAGCATGAATAATCAAATTGCCGTTATCATCGCGTTTCACTTTATTTACATTCGTTGAATGAGCAAGGCTTATATTCAAACTATTATTTTCTCTAAAATTTTTGGTATAGCTCAATACGCCTTCGATACCGCGCGAGCGTGTATCAATTGCATTGGCAAATACCGAAGCGCTTCCTGCGCCTGCAGCCGTTAATAATGGTTTTATAGCTGCATTTGAGTTAGAGAAAGAATTAGATAAAATAATCCTGTTCTTAATATCTATTTGGTAAGCATCCACTGTTAAATCTAATCCTCTGGTAATGTTAGCTGTTGCGCCTACAGAATAAGAATGAGAAGTCTCTTGCTTTAATTTCGGTATACCTAAAGCTTTCGCAATTTTAGAATTATTCGGGAAAGTGCCGGCTTGTACCGGAACAAGGCCGCCACTTGTGCTGTTAGGATCTTGTACAAATAATGTATTTACTTTGGAATAATGTTCCTGCGCCAAAGACGGCGCGCGAAATCCGCTTGAAGTTGATGCACGTAAAGCCAACCAATCAGTAAGTTTATAACGAGCAGAAAATTTATAATTAAAGGTTCCGCCAAAATCAGAATAGTGTTCATATCGGACTGCTGCGGTCACCAAAAAATTCTTCGTTATATCCAATTCATTATCGGTATAAACGGCAATATTATTTCTGTTCCAGCTTCCTGCGTTGGATGGTAAAAATCCTGAAAACACTTGTGCGCCGGCAATTCCGATGAGACTGTCTTTTCCTGTAAGATCTAAATAAGAATTCGGCTCGCCTGCATTAATGCCATATCCGTCCACTCTGAACTCAGCGCCGCCTGCAATATTTAACCCTTGCAGCACAGGAAAATTTTTCGATATATCTAAATTGGTCGTAGCCTGATATGTTTTTGTTTTACCTGCATTGAAAACTGTTTGCAAATCATTCGCGGCTATGTTCGGTAAATATGCCTGCGTGTAGTTAACGGAATTGCTTACACCATATTGAATGGAATTATAACCATACGTTTCACTCAAATCAACATTCCAGTTGCTTAGCTTACCGCGAATGCCTGCAGTAAAATGGTAGTCGTGCATTTTATCATTTTCCAACGGCAAAAATCCGAATGGATAAAGCTGCGCTACAATTGCTGCAGCATTTGCGCCGGAGTATTGCGTAGTTGTTGTAAATGATCCGCCATTAGCCGTTGATGCTAATTTATACGGATAACGGTACAATCCGCCGGAAATACCGCTTTTTAAATTTACAAGGCCTACTGCATATACTTCTAAATTTTTACTGACAGGATAAGCAAAATTTAAAACGCCGCCGCCACCGCTAATCTGTGAATTGCCTACGCGCAAATCATATTTGCTTCTGTCTACTCCTTTTTGCTGATCGATTGGATCATCTGTTGCCACAGTTCCGCTTGAACTCCAGATAGGGCCTGTGTATAAACCTGTGCGGTTGCTTTTATTGCGGCGCAAAAATTCTCCGGAAATATTTAAGTATCCTTTCTTCAGATTAAAACCATAACTCGCACCTACCTGATAATTTTGCCCGTCATGCACATTTACATGATTTGGTAAAGAGCTTGACGGATTAATCTTATTCCATGCATAGTTTTTATCATAGCTCGATACGTTCTCGCCGAAGGAAGCCGACAACGAAAATCCTTGCTTCTTTTTTAAAACAAGATTTACCACGCCGGCGATTGCATCGGAACCATATTGCGCTGCCGCACCGTCACGAAGAATTTCTATATGATCGATAGCGCTTGCAGGAATAGAATTTAAATCCGTTCCTGTTGTTCCTTTATTTACAGTTCCGTTTACATTTACAAGAGAAGTTTGGTGGTAGCGTTTGCCATTTACCAATACTAAAACCTGATCCGGGCCTAAGCCTCTCAATTGCGCAGGATCTGTTTGATCGGTCGCATCGCCTAAAGCCTGGCGAACAGAATTAAACGATGGTGCAAGGTAAGTAAGCAGTTGTGTAAGATCTAATTGCCCAACCTGATTAATGACTTGTTTAAGTGAAATAACATCAATAGGAACGGGACTTTCTGTAGCGCTTCGTTTAGGATTGCGAATACCTACAACGGTTACATCGCTCAGGTTATCGGCTGATTGTAACAAAAAATTTAAAGTAAGCATTTGGCCGGCGACAGCATTAATTTGCTGCGACTGTTTTTGAAAGCCTACATACGATGCAACAATAGTATGGTTTCCTGCGAGAATGCTCAAATTATAATTGCCATTCGCATCAGTAAAAACACCTTTGCCATCCACAATAACAGATGCGCCTTGTACTATGCCGGTTGTAGTGGTAACCTGTCCGGAAACAGTTGCAGTTTGGGCATGCAATTTAAACGACAGTATAAATATGGCAAGCAAAACGAAAAACCTTTTGAAACGATAATTTTTTTTAATTGTAAATTTTTGCATGGCAGACTTTTATTTTAATGAATAGATAAATAGCAGGGAAAAGCTATCGTGAAAACTTTAAAAATAATCTGAATAGTGGATCAACATCGATAATTCGATGCGGATAAATATTTACATTTTAAGGAGAAGTTGATAAGATGTTTCATCCGGCAAATATAATAAAGGTTTCTTAATTAGTCTATAAATTTTGTAGGATAATAATTTGTATGTTTATAATCATCTATTTTGGTTTATAATACACATCCCAAAGCGAAAGACTAATTCTTAAAATTTTTTGAAAAGAAAGATTATTTAAAAATTCTCTTAGGCTTGCCAATCATATTTGAAACGCGATAAACGTTCCCGGTCGATATGGTTTTAGAAGACATTGAGGAAAGCGATCTTTGATTTGCGAATAATGATTTACCATTAGTTTGATAAGTGTCTACTCCGGAAATCAAATAAATCATATCTGCCAGACAGTATTCTTTCGGATCTCCGAAATCATGTGTTATATCATCAAATTCCCTGTAATCAGATTTTATACCTTGATAATATCCTCCTTCGTTATTTGCATTTTTCGTTTCAAAATTAGGAATCCACATACTGAATTTACCGACACGTATTTCGAAAAAACCTACAGGTTTTCCATAAGTAAATGAAGAAGTATCAGAGAAATCCGAATTTATTTGTGTAACAGTAGAATAGGGTTTAACACTGTTTATTACCAATTCGCTTGCCGATGCAGTACCGCTGCTAACTATGAAATATACTTTTTTTAAATCAAGATTTCCTGCTTTACTGATCTTTGTAGTTTGTGCGCTCGGAGAAAAATCAAGTTTTGACAATTGTCCTCTTGATAAATTATCGTAATCTTGAGGAATATTACTTAATAAGGTAGCTTTTCCGTTTACCATAGTTTGATTGTAATATTCAGTATACATCGTACTATTATTGGCGGAAGAGGGTACAAGGTAATTAATTAAATCTTCTGCTGTTGCAACATAGCCGCCTCCGTTGTATCTCAAATCAACTATTATATCTGTTGCCCCTTGGCTTGAGTAACTGGCGAAGGCAGAATCTAATACGGGTTTCGCAATTGAAGGATCGATAAAAGATAAGAATGCGAGATAAGCTATTTTATGGCTTCCATAGCTGAGAACTTCGCTTTTAAATATCGGATTAAAATTATAAGATATAGCATTTAAAGAATAATCATTAATTTCTTTATTTGATGACTTATATACGCTCAATTTTGCACTTTGTGCATAATAAATTGAGTTTCCGACATAATTTATGTTTGTTTCATTGGGACTGCTTGTTGTTCCAAAATCAATATTTAAATCATTCAGTTTTGCAATTATATCTCCTCTATTAATTCCTGCCTTTTGTGCAGGAGATCCATTGACTACATAGCGAACAACACAGATATATGAAGAGTAGCTTTTCGCAATAGAATTGTTAATAAGATATGTACTATCATCATAATAATCAGCCGGGACAAAACTTACTATCATACCTAAGCCGCTATCTTTTCCATCTAAAGTCGCGTCTTCTCTTTCCTTACCAAATTGTACATTTGGTATAAAACCTGCATTTCCGGTGAAGCTGTTATTAGAATAATATATTTGTGAATATTTAGGCTCAGAATTATCCGGTTCATTAGCAGCAGTATTTTCATCAAATTTAATTCTCTGTTCGTACAAATTTCCGCTTGCATCTTTGGGGTATCTCGTAAAGGCAAATATTTCATTTGCCAGTCCTAAAGAATCATTTGCATTTTCATATCCTCTCGGATTAAAGGATTTATACGTCGGGAGCTGCGTGTTCCAATAATATGTTTGTAAAGCATATAAATAAATTGAATCATATAGCTTGTCCTGAGATGTTCCGTCAGGCGTTGTTATATCTATATTATTATCTGTATTTCCCCCATCATCCGAATTGTTCAATACTTTCTTACAAGACATAGTAGTTGCAACAGTTATCGCCAAAACAGGCAATGCTATAAATTTTATTATTTTAATCATAAAGATTTTTTGAAAATATATTGACTTTTAGTTTATAAATATTTCAGCGGGTTTCTTTTTGCAAAAAAAACATATCGCTTAATATTCATCCAGAAAAGGAGCACCATATAAACAATCAATGGAGAACCCATCGTAATAAAAGATATATAAATAAACCAAAGCCTTATGCGCGAACCTGCAACGCCGAGTTTATCGCCTATTGCCGCGCAAACGCCGAAAGCGCGCCATTCAATAAAACTTTTTAGTTTATTCATATTACTTGATTTATAACGTAAATAAAGTTAAAATATTTTGTTGCAAATTTTATCTTGTGCTAAATTTATTTCAAAAATATAATTTTTACATTATATAAAAAATAAGCCCCTATGGAAATAGGGGCCGCAACCAAAACTAACTGCTTATGAGAAAAATTTAAACTTTTACTTTGAACATTTAAGAACAAATAGCATGCCAAAATAAAGAGTAATATTGTATTTTATTTTTTTTAAAACGATAAAAAATTGATGAATGTTACAATTCTAAAATATTTTTTATTTACTTAAATGCATACTTCTTTCCTTATATAAATTTCTGAAGTAAGGGTCGCGAAGATCTTTTATAAAACGAATTGCTTCGCCTGTACTCTTCATTTCAGGCCCTAATTCTTTGTTAACATTCGGAAATTTGCTAAAGCTAAATACCGGTTCTTTTATGGCAAAACCATCCAGTTTTTTTTCTATTTTGAAATCTTTTAATTTGTTTGCGCCTAACATAATTTTTGTAGCGATATTCAAAAATGGAATGCCGTAAGCCTTTGCAATAAAAGGAGTTGTACGGCTTGCACGAGGATTTGCTTCAATTACAAATACATTGCCGTCTTTTATGGCAAACTGTATATTTATCAATCCTTTTATGTTTAAAGCGCGTGCAATTTTTTCCGCATAATGTTCCATTGTTGTAACTTCCAATGGCGTTAGATTAAATGCAGGCAATACGGCATTGCTATCGCCGCTGTGAATGCCGGCAGGTTCTATATGTTCCATTACGCCCATTACCAGAAAATCTTCTCCGTCAAAAATAGCATCTACTTCCGCTTCCTGACATCTATCCAAAAAATGGTCGATTAATATTTTATTGTCGGGAATATGCTTCAATAAACTTACTACGGCACTCTCAAGTTCGTCATCATTTATTACGATTCTCATTCTTTGGCCGCCAAGTACATAGCTGGGACGCACCAATACAGGATAACCAACATGATTGGCTACTTCAATTGCCTGATCTGCATTCCATGCAGTGCCGTATTGCGGATAAGGAATACCAAGCTCTTTCAGCATATCACTGAAACGGCCGCGATCTTCCGCAATATCCATATTGTCAAAAGAAGTTCCTATAATTTTTATGCCTTTTTCTACTAATCGTTTAGCCAGCTTCAAAGCTGTTTGACCGCCTAACTGAACAATGACGCCTTCGGGTTTTTCCAGTTCTATGATTTCCCAGATATGCTCCCAGTAAACCGGTTCGAAATACAATTTATCGGCAATATCAAAATCGGTAGATACTGTCTCCGGATTGCAATTTACCATAATGGCTTCGTAGCCGCATTCTTTAATGGCCATTAATCCATGTACGCAACAGTAATCAAATTCAATGCCTTGTCCTATGCGGTTTGGGCCACTGCCTAAAACAATAATTTTCTTTTTTTCTGATGGAATCGATTCGTTGTGGGAGGAAATATTGTTGTTCATTAGTATTTTGAGAATTGCGCAAAGATAATTTGAGAATTTTAAAATAAGAAGATAAACCTTGATTATTATATTCAGCCTTTAAATTTCCTGTTTTTTACTAACCAATTGCCTGCATAATTTGCCTGCAATGCCCGGCCCTTCGTAAATAAAACCTGTCCATAATTGTACAAGTTGCGCGCCTGCCTGTATTTTTCCCTCAACGTCTTCTATGGCAAATATTCCGCCGCTTGCAATTACGGGAATATTGCTGCTTATATTGGATGAAATATATTTTAATACATTTGTGGATATTTGTTGTAAGGGTTTTCCGCTTAATCCTCCGGCACCTATTTTCTCAATTGTTTTCTTATCTGTTACCAAATTGTCTCTGGAAATGGTTGTGTTCGCAGCGATTATTCCGGAAAGATTTATTTCATCGGAAAGTTCAATAATCTCATCTAATTGGCCTTGCGATAAATCAGGCGCTATTTTTAATAAAATTGGTTTTTGTTTGGCTTTGGATTGATTAATATGCTGCAATTCAGAAAATATTTTCCGTAAGCTGTCTTTGTCTTGCAAGGCTCTCAATCCTGGCGTATTTGGCGAACTTACATTTACCGTAAAATAGTCAACCGCTTCATATAGCTTTTCAAAGCAAATTGCATAATCTTTCCATGCAAGTTCATTCTCCGTAATTTTATTTTTTCCGATATTTCCTCCAATAATAAAATTGTCGTCAGGATTTTTTTCTTTCCACTGTTCTAATCTTCTTCTTACTGCTTCCGCACCTTCATTGTTAAAACCCATGCGATTGATTAAGGCTTTGTCTGCAGGCAAACGAAACAATCTTGGTTGCTCATTTCCTGACTGAGGCAAAGGTGTAACAGTGCCAATTTCAGTAAATCCAAAACCTAACGATTTTATTTCCTGCAAATACAGCGCATTTTTATCAAATCCTGCGGCAAGCCCGATCATGTTTCTGAATGTGAGCCCGAAAGTTGTAGTATGTAAAGATTGGTGTTGATAATTAAATGTTTTTTCTATCATTTCTTTCCCCAAAGCGGTATTGCAAATTTTTTTCAATGCATTCATTGAAAAATAATGAGCTTTTTCGGGAGGCATGGTAAATAATGCCTTTCGTAATAAAGAATAAATCATAGAGCAAATATAGGCGGCAATTTTTCGCAAATAAAAAATGAGCAACAGCATTTTGAAAAAAAATGTACTTGTGCGTAATAAAGAACAAATAAATTCGTTTACATCATAATGTTAATTTATAAACTATTAAAAACACAAATAAGTTTTACATGAGATTTCAATGGAAAAAAGCAATTGTTTTGTCAATTGCTGTAACAGGATTAAGTAAAATAAGTATTGCTCAGGAAAAACCAATTAATATCGTACAAACTTCTGTACCCTTTTTAACTATTTCGCCCGATGCGCGCAGCGGCGGTATGGCAAATACAGGCATAGCCAATACGCCGGATGCATTTTCTACTTTTTGGAATAATGCTAAAATTCCTTTCTCTACTTCAAACGGACAAATAGGATTAACATATACGCCATGGCTGAGCGATATTACGAGCGATGTATATCTTCTTACTTTAGCAGGATATTATAAACCCGATGAAAGTTCTGCCATTTCCGGCGGCGTGCGGTATTTCAATCTGGGAAGCATTCCTTTGTCACTCGATGGAGGAGATCACGCAATTGATAACGGAACGGCTAATCCAAAAGAATTTTCCTTAGAAGCCGGTTACTCCCGCAAACTTAGTGATAAGTTCGGCGTGGGCGCAACATTCAGATATATCCATTCCAATTTAGGCAGCGGCGTAATAGACGGAACGGAATATAAAGCCGGGAATGCTTATGCTTTCGATCTTTCAGGTTATTACAATGGTTTGGACGAAACTGGTCAGGGTTTGACGGCAGGAATCACATTATCCAATTTAGGTACAAAAATTTCTTATTCTTCAGATGCTGACAGTAAAATGTTTTTGCCGGCAAATTTCGGAATCGGAGGCGCTTATCATGCCGTGCTGGATGATGACAATAAATTAACCTTCGGGTTAGATGTTGATCACTTGATGGTTCCAAAATTAGATACAGCGCAGGGGTTGGTAGATTATTATTCAACCGGCGTCGCAAGCGGATGGGGGAAATCATTTAACAACAATGCTTATGCATTTTCTCTCGGTGCGGAATACGGCTATGACGATATGTTTTTTTTACGAGCAGGATATCATGCTGAAACAAAAAGTGAAGGCGATATGAAATATTTTACCGCAGGCGTAGGCATCAAATATAATGTGTTGAAATTTGATTTTGCTTATCTCGCGCCATCAGGCAGCGGAGTGAACAGGAATCCGTTATCAAACACTTTACGCTTCAGCCTTACATTTGATCTGGGTTCACAAAACAACTAATAAAATATATTTTCTTCAGTTAATTTTAAAGGCGAAGTTTATCTTCGCTTTTTTGTTATACAATTAATTCTATGAATATAAGAATAGGGCAGGGGATAGATTTTCATCAATTAACGGAAGGCAGAAAATTATGGCTCGGGGGCGTGGAGATTCCGCATAGCAAAGGCGCACTCGGCCACAGCGATGCAGATGTATTGCTGCATGCATTGTGTGATGCATTGCTGGGAGCTTTATCGCTCGGTGATATTGGTACACATTTTCCCGACACATCAGACGAGTATAAAAATATTGACAGTAAAATATTATTGAGAAGAACTTACGCTTTAATTAAAGAAAAGAATTATCGTGTAATAAATGCCGATGCTACTGTATGTCTGCAACTCCCTAAGATAAAACCTTATATTAACGATATGAGAAGAATAATCGCCGCAATTCTTGAGATTACAGAAAATGATATTTCTATCAAAGCAACTACTACAGAAAAAATGGGGTTTGCAGGCCGGGAAGAAGGATTGTTTGCACAAGCGGTTATTTTACTGGAGCAACATGAAAGTCTATAATTATATAAGTAAATGTCCCCATTTTCTGATTAAACAATTATTTTCGCGCAATAGTTTATAATATGGAAAAGATAACGGTAAACATTATTAATCAATCGAAATTCCCATTGCCTCATTATGCCACCGAAGGCTCTTCCGGTATGGATTTATGTGCAAATACTGAAGAAGAAATTACGCTTGAACCTTTGGAGAGAATATTGATACCAACAGGATTGTCTATTGAATTGCCGGTAGGTTATGAAGCGCAGATACGCCCGAGAAGCGGGCTGGCAATCAAGCAAGGCCTTACATGCTTAAATACTCCGGGAACTATTGATGCCGACTATCGTGGCGAAATAAAAGTAATTTTAATTAATTTATCCAATGAAAAACAAATCATTCACCCCGGCGATAGAATTGCTCAAATGGTAATTCAAAATATCGTACAGGTTGAATGGACGCCTGCCGAAAAATTAAATGAAACAGTTCGTGGCGCAGGAGGGTTCGGCCATACAGGCGTAAAAAATATACGCAACTAACATGAAAAAAATCGTATTGTTCACAACCATTTTTGTATCGCTTACTTATTTCTCATGCAAACCTGTAAAAAAAGCCGAGAAAGTACAAAAGCAAATTGCAAGAAAGGATACCTCTAAAATCGTAATTGTTTCGGATTCTTCTCAAAGTGCGGAACTGGATACTTTGCATCAAACTTTGAAAGACCTTGACAGCAACGATATAAAAGGGTTTCAAACTTTTTCGGGAAAAGCAAAATTAGATTATAACGATAATGAAAATAGTCAAAGCGCAACGGCAAATATTCATATTAAAGAAGACAGTGTTATCTGGATTTCTATAACTGCTATTTTAGGAATAGAAGCAGTAAGAGTAAAAATTACACCGGATAGCCTTATTATCATGAATAAATTGAAACATACCGTATCGAGGCGCAGCATAAATTTTATTCAAGAATTTCTGAAAGTGCCGCTTGGTTTTAATGATCTGCAGGATATAATTTTAGGTAATTCGATTTTTATGCAAGGTGACATTACATCATATAAACATACGCGCAATCAATGGTTTGTGACCATTGCAGGAAAAGAACTTACGAATTTTGTAACCGTTACGGATAAAAATAAAAAATTTTATATTCGCCACCTGCGATTACAGGATTCTACCGGAATTAATAACAGAATATGTGATATGACCTTTAATACACATCAGCTAATCAATAACTATTGGTTTTCGCAAAACAGGATTATAGAAGTCTCCGACAGCGTTACAAAACTTCAAATCAAATTACAATTTAAAAATTTTGATTTTGGGTTACCGGTTACATTTTCTTTTAACATTCCGGATAGTTACGAAGAAAAATAATTTTCTTTAATTTTAATGAATTACTAATTATAAAAAAGATTCTGATGCATAAAAAATTGTTTGTTCTCTCGATTGTTGTGTTCATGGCTTTCGTACACAGTTTCGGGCAGCAAACAAGAGCCGAAATACAGCAAAGGCAAAAAGAATTGCAACAAGAACTGGATGACTTAAACACATCTCTTAGCGATGTACGCAAAAGCCAGAAAATATCAATTCGCGAATTAAACCTTTTAGAGCAGAAAATAAAAGCGCGCCAACAGCTTATTGTAAATATTAATAATCAGTTAGAAGATCTGGATGAAACTATAGTAAAATGCAACCGGGAAGTCGATTCCTGTAAAAGACAATTAGACACTTTAAGAGGAAAATATGCAGAGAGCCTTGTATTTGCTTATAAAAACAGAAACAGCTACAATTATATCAATTTTTTATTTTCTTCCAGTTCCTTCAACGACGCTTTCCGCAGAGTAGCCTATTTAAAAAGTTACCGCCAGTTCAGAGAATCGCAAGCTGCAATTATTGTAAAAGCGCAAGCTATGCTTACTTCAAATATTGCCAAATTGGAAGCTTCGAAGAAGCAGAAAAACAATACCCTTACATTGCAAGGCTCGCAATTAGAAGGATTACAAAGCGACAGAAAAGATAAGGATAGCACCATTACTTTATTAAAAGGGCAGGAGGGAGATCTGAATAAAGAAATTGCTGCAAATGCTGTAAAACGGAGAAGATTGCAAACAGCGCTGCAAGCAGCAATACGAAGGGAAATTGCCGAAGCCGAACGACGCGAACGCGAAAGGCAAGCAAAAATTGCCGCCGCCAAACGTGAAGAAGAAGAACGTGAAAGAATAGCCGAACAGCAAAAAGCGCTTACAGAAAGGCAACATCAGGAAGTAGCAATAAACACACCAACCCCGAATAATTCGGTAAAAACAACAACACCTGCAACAAAGACACCTATCCGTAAACCAACCCAAACAAATACCCAAACATCCAAAGCAACTACACCTGTAAAACCAGTGCCAACTCCTCAGCAAGTACAACCCACGCAAACGCAACCAACACCTGTTCAGAAATCGGGAGACTTGGCTATAGCTGAAAATAAAAATAATCCTGCAAGAGAAAATCGTTCGTATAACGTTTTGGAAAATACCGATGAATCTTTAACGCAGTCTCTTGATTTTGAAAAAAACAGAGGCAAGCTTCCGTGGCCGGTAAGCGGAGGCTTCATATCCGAAAGCTATGGCATACAAACAATACCGGGAACAACTCTCAAACAAGACAATCCCGGTATTGAAATATCAACCAATAGTGGTAATGGAGCAGTAAGATCAGTCGCTTCCGGAATGGTATCTGTAGTTTTAAATGACGATGGATATTCTGTGATCATACGTCATGGCAAGTATTTTACTACTTATAATAATCTAAGCAGCGTGAATGTAAATCGCGGAGACGAAGTAAAAGCCGGAACGGTAATAGGCCAAATGTCCTCCGACGGCGCTACTAAAAGCATGTTCTTCATGGTAACGGACAGCAAAGGAAACTCATTAAATCCAACATACTGGATCGGGGGCAAATAAATATTTAAGCCAGATAGTTTTACAATTTAATTTTGTGGGAGTATCTCCCAAATTGTATAATTCAAAAATCGGGGGTTGAAATTTTAGTATGCTAAATTATAGCCCCTTTTATTTTCCAAGTCTCTGTTTACAAAAGATATTGGAATAGCAAACCACAACTTTTAAAATCAATTCCGAATTTTACTATTTTCAAATAGCGCAATATGTTTTTAATTAACTTTGAATATTTCAATATCTACTATGGGGGGTATTTATACAGCATATTCTGACAAACAATTACTTACGTTTTTATCGGAAAATAATGAAGCGGCATTTACTGAAATTTTTGAAAGATATCGTGAGCGATTGTTCTTTTATATAAAGAAGCACACGAAGTCTTCTGAAATAGCAGAAGAAATAGTGACCGATATTTTTATGAAACTGTGGGTTGGTAGAGATTTGACAGCAAAAATTGAAGATTTAGCAGGTTTTTTACATAAAGTTGCTTACTATAAGGCAATGGATTTTTTAAGAGTTACTGTCCGTCATGCACGATTACAACAAGTTTATGTAACTCATGCATTTAATTCCAAGCCCGAGAAAAGCGTGCATGATATAATGATAGATGCTGAAGATCGCGAAATATTATATAAAGCAATTAATAAACTCCCACCTCAACGGCAGACTATTTACCGCCTTAGCAGAGAAGAGGGACTAACGCATGAAAAGATAGCCGAAATACTTAATCTTTCCAGAAGTACAATAAATAATCAACTCGTAAGTGCCGTTCGATCTATTGAATTGTATATAAGAAAAAAAAGAGGATTGCATACATTATACTTTTTTTTTATATACATATAAGAGTATAGATTGATTTTAAAATTCTATATTAATTTAACTTTCAGAAGAGCATACAACCTGCTCAAAATCCCATATTATTATATATAAATAATAAATATGTTAAAAAACTACTTTAACGAATAGTTATATTTTTTGACTAATGACGATATATATGTAATAAGATTCATTATGCCGGAAAGCAAGACCAGATTACAATATCTTTATGAGCAATTTGTACATGATAATGCAACAGCAAACGAGGTTGCAGAATTTTGGGCATTGTTGCAAAAGGCTGATGAAAACGATGCAGTTTCACATTCTGTTTTTCAAGAATATAACAATAGCAATTCAGCACAGGAAAGCACATCTGTCAACTGGGCAATTGTTTTAGATAAAATATTCAAAACAAACGAAAGCGAAAAAAATGTAGCGCTTCGATTGCGAAAACAAATTTCATTCTATGCTGCGGCTATTCTCTTTTTGTTTTTTGTATGTAGTGGCATATGGTTTTGGCATAATAAACAAGCCACACAACAGCTTGGCGATAATCTTATCGGTCAAGACAAAAAACCAGGATATAGCGGCGCAGTACTAACTTTAGCAAATGGGCAACAAATAATACTCGATAGTTCAGGTATCATCCCGATAAATATTCAAGGAACTACACAGATTGTCAAAAATGGCGGTAAAATTTGCTATTCTCCGAATGCCCAAAAGTCTTCATCGGTTGCTTATAATACACTTTCTACTCCCAAAGCCAGAGAGTTTGAAGTTTTATTGCCGGATGGTTCGCATGTATGGTTAAATGCCGCTTCTTCCTTACGATATCCAACGGCTTTTAAAGGAAATAATAGACAAGTGGAATTAACTGGAGAAGCATATTTTGAAGTTGCACATAACGCTACAAAGCCTTTTATTGTTAAAGTGCGCGATATGGAAGTAAAAGTATTAGGCACTCATTTTAATATTAATGCATACAGTGACGAACCAAGCATAAATACCACATTACTTGAAGGAAGTGTAAATATTTCAACTCACTCTTTTAGTCAAATGCTTAAACCCGGATGGCAGGCAAAAATAAGTAATAGTAATAGTAATAGTAATATTAGTATTGATAAAGATATAGATGTTAATGAAGCAACTGCTTGGAAAAATGAGAAGTTTATATTCAAGGATGCAAACTTACAGGACATTATGCGCCAAATTTCACGTTGGTACAATGTGGAAATAGTTTATAACGGTGACATTACAAATGAAATGTTCAATGGAGTAATAGACAGAAAAGCAAACCTTTCAAGGATATTGAAAGTATTAGAATTAGGCGGAGTTCATTTTAAGCTAAAAGAGAACAAACTGTTTGTTAATCCGTAATATATTTTGAATAAGAATATCCCATTTCATCACCACTCAAAAACAGAAAAAATGATTAAACACAATTCAGAAAAAATATAAAGCAAATAGAAAAATAAACAATCATTAAAAAAATAACCGGATAATGACTGCCATCATTATCCGGAATGCCAAAAGTGATTTTAAAAAAAGCGTTACCCAATTTCAAAACTTAAACTTAAGCCATACAAAAGTATGAAATTAATCTTATGCGAAAAAAAGGAGCATGCTCCCTGCTTGCTATCCGGTAAAATACTATTGCAGATGAAACTTACGGTTTTCATTATGTTACTTTCCATTATTCAGGTATTTGGTAAAGCTGATGCACAAAGGATCAATTTATCCGGCAAAAACATATCAACTATTGCTGCTTTAAATACAATTCAAGCACAAAGCGGATACGATATATTTTACAGCTCGCACGAAGTCAAAGATGTAAAAATTAATCTTTCTCTTAATAACGTCTCTGTTGAAACTGCCTTAAGAAATGTATTGGATAAACAAAATCTAGAATTTAGTATCGATGATCGAATTATTACGATTCATAAAAAAAGAGCGGCATCTATCATTACAACTGCATTGCCAGTTTCCGTACATGTTAAAGGAATAGTAGAAGATGAAAATGGCAAATCATTGTCCGGTGCTACAGTACAAGTGCTAGGCAAAAATATTTTTACAATGAGCACAGATGCAGACGGAGCATTTTCTTTTGATACCAACGAAGGAGATACTACCATTCAGGCAACATTTGTTGGATATAAAACCCAAAGCGTACACTTATTGGCAAACAAAACAAATTACACAATTGTACTTCCTATAATAGATGCTAATCTAAAAGAAGTTGTTACAACGGGTATGTTTAATAAACCAAAAGAGAGTTTTACAGGTGCGGTAACCGTAATTACAAAAGATCAAATAAAAATGTTTGGTAATAGAAATTTACTTAAAACTATTGCGAACATTGATCCTTCTTTTAATATAACAGAACGCAATAATTACGGATCAGACCCAAATGTTTTGCCTGATATTGATATTCGAGGCAGTACAACACTTGCTTCTGTAAATGATTTGCAAAGTAATGTAAGAAATACGCTGAATTTGCCTCTATTTATTTTAGATGGATTTGAGGTTTCTTTAGAGCGTGTATATGATATGAATCAAAGCGATGTAGAATCCGTTGTCATATTAAAAGATGCAAGTTCTACGGCCATGTATGGATCAAGAGGTGCGAACGGAGTTGTGGTAATTACATCTATTAAGCCGGTAGCAGGAAAGTTGAAAGTGTCTTATTCGGCAGGTGTAAATCTTGAGATACCTGATATTTCAAGCTATCATCTTCTAAATGCAACGGATAAATTAGCGCTTGAAAAATCTGTAGGACTTTATACTGCCACAGATTATTATTCACAAGATTTGCTGAGTACCTTGTACAATGCAAATTTAAAATCTGTAAAAGAAGGCGTTAACACCAACTGGGCGAAGGTGCCATTGCATACCGGAATTGGACAATATCACAAACTGGATTTAAGCGGTGGCGATGCTCAGTTTCGTTATGTGATGAACATTTCATATAATCAAATTACCGGCGCTATGAAAGGATCCAAAAGAGACAACTTCAATGGATCTATGAATATTATGTATTTACTCAAAAAAGTACGTTTTTCTAATAATTTGACGATAGGCTTTGACAATGCAGCTAATAGTACTTATGGAGACTATAGTACTTATGTATCTATGAATCCTTATTGGAATCCATACAATGCCGATGGCACGCCTGTAAAAATGTTTAATACATTTGGTAGTCAAACGCAACCCAATCCGGCATATAATGGTTCATTAACCGATTTCAACAAAGCACAATATACCTCTATTCGAAATACAACATCTATCGATTGGGATATCTTAAAAACTCTAAAATGGAGCAACTCTGTAGGATATAGCAGGCAAATTGGAGGAACCGATGTCTTTATGTCTCCATCTAATTCCAACTATTGGCAAACTACTACCGTTTCATTAAAAGGGTCTTATTCTAAAGGAAACAGTTTTGAACAAGGCTATCAATTCCGTACTAATCTATCTTATGGTCAAGTATTCGGTTTACATAGTTTATACGTGGGGGCAAACGCACAGATATTGGAAAACAAAAGTAATTCCACTTCAATGTATGTTACAGGATTTATAAATGATCAGGAAACAGATATATCAAATGGTTATACCTATAGCGGAGACAGACCTTCCACTTCTGAATCGACTGTGCGTAGCGTTGAATTTAGTGGTACGATGAACTATAACTATAACAGCCGATATTTTGCAGACGCATCCTATAATGTTAGCGGTGGTTCATCATTTGGACCTGATACACGATTCGGAAGATTTTGGTCAGTCGGTCTTGGATGGACCATTAGTAATGAACAATTTTTTAAGAATAATATTTCATTTATTAATTTACTGAGATTGCGATACAACTATGGTGTAAGCGGAGGGCTCAATTTTGAACCATATCAATCATTAACAACCTACTCATATGATCGAACCGCATTATACAGAACATTAATAGGTACCACACTTACAGCATTAGGCAATCCGGATCTTTCATGGCAAAATTCATTTCAACATAACTATGGATTAGACGTCTCATTTCTTAATGGCAGAATATCACTCACTGCAAATTATTATCGCAAAAATACACCCAATACTATTACACAAGCTTACTTGCCTATTTCACACGGTTTTACAAGCTATACGGAAAACATGGGAGAGGTCAGAAATACAGGAACCGATGTATCACTTTCAGCTTATATCATTCGTGACGATGTAAAAAAATTTACTTGGGCAGTCACCGCCTCAATCTCTAATAACAAAAACGTGTTAGTCAAATTAAGTGACGCCTTAAAAAAGGCTAATGAAGCATATGCATCTCAAAACTCTTCGTCCGGGCTTTATTATGAATATGTAGAAGGGCAATCAATTGATGAAATATATGTAGTAAAATCTCCAGGAGTAGATGCCACAAGTGGTAAAGTTCTTTATGAAAATTTAGATGGTACCATTACAACTTCTATTTCAGGTGTGGGCAAGATAGCTGTAGGAAGCTCTCAGCCAAAAATAAATGGACGTATGAGTACCATGTTTAGATATGGATCCTTTGTCGCCAATATTGGATTTGCAGCAAGGTTAGGAGGGAAAAAACTGAATCAAACTTTATTGAGCCGTGTAGAAAATGCTTATATCCGACTCAATGTTGACAAACGTGTAAGCGAAAAACGCTGGCAAAAACCTGGAGATATAACTCCATATAAATCTATATTAAACACAGACAACACTTATGCTAATGATAGGTTTGTGTTTACAGAAAATACTATTATGCTCAATAATGTCAATCTGAGTTATGAACTTCCCATGAAATGGGTAAAACATTTGAGTATGCAGCGGATTGCAGTCACAGCTTCCATGAGTGATCTTTTTTACTGGAGCAATATTGAACAGGAACGTGGCACCTCTTATCCGTATACGCTGAAACCCAGCTTTTCAATTTCATGTACTTTTTAGCTAAAAATAATTTAAACAAATAAAATATTATGAAGAAAATTCAATTGCTTATTTTATTGTCGCTATTACTGATAGTAAGCTCATGTAATAAGTATTTAACTGTTGAGCCTGCTGCCGAAACTACAAAAGATAAGCTATTTAATAGCACGCAGGGTTATCAAGATGCGCTTGCGGGAATCTATATAGATATGAGAAAAAATTATTCTCCTGCAAGCTTTTTGGTAAACGGAGATATTGAATTTATGGCTCAGCTTTGGTATGCCACTGTACCCGCTACTTCTAATTACCAAATGGTTCATCATGATTATACTGCCACCCAGGCAGATGCCGATCTAGGAACGATGTTTTTAAATCAATATAATGTAATTGCCAATATAAATTCATTGTTAGATGGGCTATCAACACAAAATATATTAGATTCAAATGTTGCTGCATTGATAGAAGGAGAAGCCTTAGCATTAAGAGCATTTAATCATTTTGACCTAATTCGAATTTTTGGGCCTATGCCGAATAATATTGGTTCAAAAGCTTATTTGCCTTATGCCACTACTTTAACTAAAGATTCATATACTTATGATACATATGAAAGTTACATGACTAAGTTATTGGCGGACTTGGATAAAGCGGAACCTCTATTATTAGCTTATGATCCTATTTTAAAATATGCACCAGCGGCTCTAAATACTACATGGGCATCTAAGGCATCTGCTGGATACACCACAATGTTTTGGTACTATAGGCAAAACAGAATGAACTATTATGCTGTACTTGGTTTGAAGGCGCGAGTCTACTTATGGATGGGCGATAAAACAAATGCAATGAAATATGCAAAAATGGTTATTGACGCTGTCAATACTGATAATACCAAAAAATTTACATTTGGAACAAGGGCAAATCTATCTACCAAAAATTATGTTTTTTTTACGGAGCATCTGTTTGGGCTAAATATAACTACGTTTGATGATGGTACGATGTCAAGTAGTTCACTCGCAACGAATGTTACTCCTCAAACTAGAACATTGGGTGATTTATATGAAAACACTCCGGATTTGAGATATTCTCTTTTTTATAGTATCTATTCCAGCACTACAGGCACCACAAGTTCATCAACAAAAAAATATGCTGAGATGGTGGCGGCCACAGGAAGTACCAATCCATTTTCCGTTCCTTTGATACGACTTTCAGAGATGTATCTTATCATGTGTGAATGTGCTTCTTTGGATGATGCCAATACCTATTTCTCCACGTTTATGACGGCCAAAGAAGCTACTGCTGTTACCCTTACCGATGCAAATAGAAATGATATAATACTTCGGGAGTACATCAAAGAGTTTTATGGAGAAGGGCAGTCATTTTATGCTTATAAACGTTTTGGCACAACAGATATGCTATGGAGCGATCATACCACAAGTGATGCGCAATACGTAGTACCATTGCCTACTGAAGAAACCAATAACTAAAATTTTTATTAATTGATTAATAAAAAAAGAAATTAAAGAATCATGATAAAGATATTTAAATATAACAGCATTTTATTATTAGGATTACTCCTATTTATCTCATGCCATAAAGATGAACCATCTACATACTCAGGTTCCGAGTATCTTGAGTTTGATTACACTAGCGATATACAGCAGGTTACTTCTGCCTATTCCACTTTTTATTATAAAGACTCTACGGTAAAGTATGATACGGTTTATTTTGCCGTGCATGCATTGGGCGTTGTCCCAACAAAAACTAGCTATATAAAGTTTAAAGCCTATAAGGACACATCGGCTTCGCCGGCATATCCGGATGCTGTTGCTGGTGTACACTATATACCTTTTGATGATGCCAATATGATGGCACAAATGAAAATGGAGGCTGGTGAGGTAAGTGCAAGTGTCCCCGTAATATTGAAGCGGGACAAATCATTGAAAGACTCGGTGTACCAACTTCTTTTCACGATTGACTACTCAGATGATTTTTTGCCGGGAAATGCAAAGCATATACTTGGAGCCGTGTACATTTCCGATAAATTAAGTCAACCCTCCAATTGGACATCATCTTTTTTCTTGGGAACTTATGGACCGGTTAAACATCAGTTTATTATTGAACAATCAGGAGAGCGCTGGGACGCGGCATTTATCAGTACTCTTACAGGAAACACAAGTTTACAATCATATTATCTTTTCAAATTTACACAAGCGTTAAAAACTGTAAATGCGGAACGTATAGCAGAAGGTCTTACGGAATTGAGGGAAGATCCTTCCTCACCTAGTTCTGCTGTTACATTCCCTTCTCTTTAAATATATAAAACATTAAAGATGTCAAACTTAAAATACATATATATATTCTTCATAGCTTGTTTAATCATGGTGTATTCCAGTTGTAAGAAAAATGATTATTCAATCAATGAATTGCCAGACATTACTATTACTGCGGATGCGGCTACCGAACATAGTATAGGCGATACCGTTAGAATTAGCCCGGAAATTAGCTATGGTGGACAATCAGCAGAATTTACCTATAAATGGTATAAAGTAGTAACGCTACCTAGCTATGCTCAAGTATTGGTACAACTTTCGACAGATAATGATTTTGTTGCAGTTATGGATAGTTTAGGAACATATGAAGTGAGAGAAGAAGTGACAAATGTAAGCACTGGCATAACAGCTGCTATTACGTTAAGTTGGAATGTGGTAAGCCGTGCAGAACGTGGTTGGTACATCTTAAAAAGTACTTCAGATGGCAATACGGATATGGATGCTTTTCTTACGACAACTTCAGGAAATTTGAATTTGACTGATATCGTAACCGCTAAAAAAGGAAGCCCAATGACAGGAAATCCTGTTGGTATTGCATTTACCTCAGTATATTATGCTTTGGATACAGTGACAAATAAATTTTCATATAACAATAGTTGTTTGATGCCTGTCAGCACTAAAGAGATTATGGCATATAGAATTAAAGATGAGAAAATACTGGCTAAGACAAATCGTTTGTTTTACGAAGTGCCGGACTCAACCACCCGAAGTTTTGAAGGTTTGGCCTCCGATCCAAACTTGATGGTTTTGGTAAATCATGGTCGCTTGCATGGAATGAATCCTATTTCCAACTGTTTTTTACCCGAGCGTTTAGGTGATTATTCACTTTCTCCTTATTTTACTTTGACACCTCATCTTACTTCTACTGATGCAGGTTACATATTAGGTTTTGACCAGCAGAGTGAATCGTTTGTGATTGTTAGGTATAAGCAAACTGATTTGAGTTATTTCCCGGACGTATATTTAAATAGCTCCTCTGGGACACAATATAATATTTCATCCAATAATATGGGAGGAAAGTTGATTTTTCTGGAAAATACAGATGGTTCTCTAGATACGCTACTGACAACAAATGGAAGAGCTTATGGTTTGTTGCGAAAAGACAATAGTAAGGATTTAGTATTACTTGGATTAAACCTTGCGGAATTAATACCCACTCGTTATAATGGCGCACATAGTCCGGTTCGTTACGCCGATACCATAACAGAAGCAAAACATTCAGACATAACTTCAGCAAGCCTTTATGCATTGAATAAAAATAACCCTATACTATATTATACCAATGATAATCAAATAGGCGCATATAATATAGAAAGCAAAAGTAGCCAAAACATATATAGTTTTCCTTCGGGCGAGACGATAACTTATATTAAGTTTATCGATTGTGAATACGACACACCTACGACTAACAATTTTACACAATTGGTTGTAGCTACCTATAATAATGGTCATTACAAGGTGTATAGATTTACTGTTTTGGGTAATACTTTGGTTCAGTCTGGTTCAGTAATGGAGGGCAATGGTAAAGTAAAATCATTGATCTATACAACTCCTAATACCACTTCCTTTTTTAATGCGATGTATCGGTATTATTGATCATTATATTAAAATTATAAACAAAAATTAGGCATTTCAATTATTATTAAATTATAAAATAAGGCAATTAGATGAAGAAGAATTTATTATTGGTATTGGCGGCATTTCCGATTGGTGTATATGCGCAACAGCATTTTAAAATTGTTGGGAAATTGCATAAGGTGCAATATCCGGCTCATGCTTATGTATATTATCAGCAAAATGGAGCTTTACGTTTTGATTCTACCACTGTTAAGGATGATATGTTTACTTTGGAAGGAAATGTTTCAGAACCAATGAAAGCATTCGTTTTGCTTTTCCAACGAGGGTTAACAAGCAAACAAATTGCAGGTCCCGATCAAGTGGGTGTTTATTTGGAAGATGGAACAATCTATATTAATTCTGCCGACACATTAACACATGCAACTGTAAGTGGAACTAAGCTGAATGAAGATCAGCAAACTTTAATAAATACGCTGGCTCCCTTTAAGAAAAAAGAAACTGATTTGAATAATACATACAAATCAGCGGAAGGAGATAGCGATTTGCAACTTACAACTAAAAAGCAATACGAATCTTTACTGGAAGAGAAGGAAAAGACAGAAATTTCGTTTATTAAAAGTCATAATACTTCGTTGGTAAGTTTAAATTTAATTCGTCAGGCTTTTGATCCAATTAATAACCAAAATAAGGCGCAAGAATTAATAAAATCGCTCAGTAAAGATTTACAGGAACATCCTGCAGCAAAAAGATATTTTGAGACTGCACAGAAGGCTCAAGCGGTAAATGTCGGAGCAATAGCGCCTGATTTCTCCATGAAAAACACAAAAGAAGAGATGGTATCTTTATCTTCATTTAAAGGAAAATATGTATTGCTTGATTTTTGGGCGAGCTGGTGCGGGCCATGCCGTGCAGAAAACCCAAACGTTATCAATGCTTACAATGCATATAAGGAAGATAATTTTACTGTGTTAGGTGTATCATTGGATGGAGGCACTAATGGACGCGAAAATTGGTTAGGCGCCATACAAAAAGATGGCTTGCCTTATGAACAACTTTCAGATTTACAGGGGAATAATAATGCTGCAGCACGTCTTTATATGGTTACAGAAATTCCAACCAATTTCTTGATAGATCCAAATGGAAAGATTATTGCCAAAAATTTAAGAGGCACATCATTAATGGATAAATTGAAAGAAATACTTTCTAAATAAATCATTCTAAAAAATAAATTGAACGTGTGGTTAAGTAAAATCGCACATTACAAAAATCAGTGATAATGAAGAAATATATATTGTTCATTTGTTTATTTATTTCAGTTATTGGATTCTCTCAGGTAAAATATACCATCAAGGGTTCTATGAAAAATATCAATGGCGCTGCAGCCTGTGTGTACTATAAGATAGACGGTAAAGATTTCCTTGATACGGCAACCATTATCAATGGCAAATTTGTAATCCAAGGTACAGTTCCTTACGAATTAAAAGCAACCATATTTGTTCGTCCAATCAAATACAGTTTTATTGAACAGCCCAACCGCTCAGATCAGATTGATGTATATTTGGAAAGTGGTATCATTACAATCAACTCTACAGATTCCCTAAAGTATGCAACGATTGGAGGTACTCCATTAAACAATAATTATCGCCAACTCGTTAAGTTATTAACACCTTTTAAAATAGAAGAAGAAGCCTTGTATGTTGCAAAAAGGCGTGCGCAGGATATTCCGGATGAAATGCCAAAGGTGATGGCTGCCTACCAGGAAATGGCAAACAGGCAAAATCCCATTCAATTTCAGTTTATCAATACCCATTTAAATTCATTGGTTGCGTTGGATTTGCTTTCTGAAACCGTAGACCCCGCATTTCAACTTTCAACGGCTAAAACGTATTTCAATAAATTTCCTAAACGTTTGCAAGAATCTCCTACAGGAAAGACCTATTCCGGTCTTTTTAATGTTGCCGTCGGTTGTCAGGCCCCGGACTTTTCTTCCAAAAATATGGATGGTAAACAAGTTTCACTATCTTCCTATAAAGGCAAATATGTACTGCTCGATTTTTGGGCGAGTTGGTGTATGCCATGCAGAGCAGATAATCCATATATTAAAAAGATATACGAAAAATTTAAGGATAAAAATTTTGCTATATTAGGATACTCTCTAGACTACGGACCTCAAGGAAAAAAGTACTGGCAAAAAGCTATAACTATGGATAGCGTTACATGGGACCAGGCTTCTGACTTGGAAGGCTTTCAAAGTGTTCCGAGTAAATTGTACAGTATCACTGCCGTGCCTACTAATTTTTTGATTGATCCGTCAGGAAAGATTATTGCAAAAAACCTACACAGGGAAGCGCTAGAAAACAAATTGTCCGCTTTATTAAAAGCGCATTTCAAACAATAAATTACAATGCATTTCAATGCCTCAAGTTGATAAAATCCATTAAAGCAACTTTCTCGTCCTGAAATAGCTTTACACAAACAAATTTCAGATGACGACACAAAATAGAAAAATCAATGCCGATGGGCTTTTGAAGCGTAAGTCCTGGCAACGTTTGAAAAAAATCTGCCAAAAACAAGGTTATACGAGACGTAACTGTGGGTCATATGGGTTATTGCGAAACCAATATTTTGCCTTTACCCAATTAATTTTCGGAAGAAAAGTAAATAAATTATTGTAAGATATTTTCGATAGATAGTTTAGTAGTTGTTTAAATTGACACCCGAAATATTGAATAACAAAATCAGTTGGATTATTGCCTTTGCTGATGATAATATTTTTTAAGAAGAAACAGAATACATCTTTATTCTTAGGTGAGGGGTACCAGAAATGCCAGTTCTTTATCCGGTTCCGTTGAGTGTTCAATACCACAGTGGAATAGATGGAAATGATTTGTTTTGTATCCTTGATTGGAAGTTCGCTCTTTAAGTAGGCTGATTAATAAGCACAAAAAAGACTTGCAGATATAGCTTATTCATTGCTATACTTGCAAGTCCCTCTATATCTTGTAAAAAAGTGATTCTAAATAACTCCAACTTGGGGCACAAGGCAGAAAATGCCCGAATTTCAGAAGGCTGCTCAATATTGAACAATTCTTTTTCTTTCATTTTTAGTAAGGTGTGCTCAAATACCGGATGGATTCCAGATGTTCTAAACGATAGTTAAAAGACGACATTCTTATTTTCCCTAAATTCGCCGCATGGAAAAACCTCAGTTGCATACGATACTCACTCCTAAGTTGCTGGATTTATATGATGCAGAAAACAGCATTGTTGTCATCATCGATGTATTTCGCGCTACTTCTACCATTGCTACAGCATTGTATAATGGCGCTAAAGAAATTTATCCTGTCGCCGATGTGCAGGAATGTATTCTATTAGGGAAAAATTTAAATGCCATTACGGCGGGAGAGAGAGATGGAAAAGTAATTGAAGGACTGCAATTTGGAAATTCGCCAACTGAATATTCCCAGGATGTAATAGAAAATAAAATATTAGTCATTACCACAACCAACGGCACTAAAATGCTTCAAATGGCTTTAGACCAAAATGCCGATTCAATTATTACAGGTTCATTTCCAAATCTTGGAGCAGTATGCGAGTATCTTATCAGTCAAAATAAAAATGTATTGCTTGGCTGTTCGGGATGGAAAGACAGGTTCAATCTGGAAGATGTTTTATTTGCCGGTGCAGTTGTCAGTAAGGTTTCTGAGCATTTTACTATCCATTGCGATAGCAGCCTAATGGCAAAAGAATTGTATGAACTTCACCAAAAAGATATAAAACAATTCATCCGTAAAACAACACATTGGCATAGGTTGGAAGCGTATGGATTGGAAAAAGACCTTGAATATTGCGTTACGGAAAATGCAGCCAATGTACTTCCGTTGTATAATAAAGAGAAAAGAGCATTGCTAATTCATCGGTAAAGATGATTATTAACAAAGAATTTCAAAAGGATTTTCAAACTTTACGAAAATTATATTACCGGTATTCATGAAACAAAAAACCTGCTTAATCGTAATATTTATTTCATTTGTTTCGCTTCTTAATGCGCAGTCTTTAACGCTTTCAGTATCTTCCAAAACAATCGGCTCCAAAGATGCGCTACAAGTAACTTATTCTTTTAAAAATGTAAACCTGCAGCAAGCGCCTGATATTTCTTTTGAAGGATGGACAGTGGAAGAAGGGCCGGATGTATCGCATAGTTATCAGAATATAAACGGACAGTCTTCTACTTCGCTTGATTTAACTTACGTTCTTATACCAACACATACAGGCACGCTGGTTGTTCCCGGAATTTCAGTATCGGTTTCCGGTAAAAAAATCAGCTGTAATCCGGCTGCTGTAAATGTTTCTTCCAAAGCACATTTACAAAATGATAATAATGATCAATCGGGAAATAATCCTTATCAGCAAATACAGCAAATGCAGCAACAAATGCAACAGCAAATGTCTGCGATTTTTGGTAATATGGATGATAATATGCCGCAACCCGATCTCACAGGAATCATTGTAAAGCCGGGGCAAAGTTTGGAAGATGCTGCAAGAGGCAAAGTATTTATAAAAGTAATACCATCAAAAACTACATGCTATTTAGGCGAGCCTATATCGGTAAATTATGAAATATACAGCAATGTAAATTGCACGGCAAATCCTGTCCATATACCGAGTTTCGGCAGTTTCAGCGTTACGGATATTAACCAGAACAATGCCGTATACAGCGTAAATGTAGATGGTAAAAATTACCGTGCGCAAACTATCCGCAAAGCGCAATTAACCGCATTAAAAACGGGAGATCTCAGATTAGATTCCGCAGTACTGAGTTGCAGAATAAATTATACAGAAGCAACTGATCCGGGCAATGTAAAAACAGGAAACATTACAATCAAAAGTAATCTCGCTATTATTCATGTATTGCCTTTACCGGATAAAAACAAACCCGCAGATTTTAGTGGCGCGGTAGGTTCTTTTGCCATTTCGGCTTCGCCGGAAAAAATAAATTTACCGGCTGAAGAAAACAATACGCTACATATTCAGATTACGGGAACAGGAACGCTTGATAATGTATCGCAGCCTCAAATAAATTTTCCGGAAATCATTCAGGCTTTCGATGCCAAAGACAGTCAAAGCATTGATAAATCTACATTTCCAATGCCTGTAACGCGCGTATTTGATATTCCTTTTATAGGCAATGAGAAAGGAAACGCAATTATTCCGCCTATAAAATTCACTTATTTCGATACGAAAAAAAATGATTACCAAACCATTTCCACAGATAGTATAAAAATTGTTTTTACTACTCCTTTGCATCATGATTATAAATCCGATAAAGAAATTATTAATGATGAAGGAAATAAGAAATATTTGTGGATACTTGCAATAGTGGTCATAGTAGCGCTTCTTTATTATTTTATTAAAGAAAAATTTTCAAAAAATACAACAACCGATTCGGAATCACTTGTTCAGCCGGTAAAAATAGATGAGCCGATACCGACAGAAAATATTGCTATAATTCCGGAGGAAATTAATAACAAAGAAGCTTTGTTGCAAGATAAAAAAGATAAGCTGAGCGAAGCATTCAGTCATTTAGAAAGCGAAACGGACAGCCACCAGTTTTTTGTATTGGCAAAGGCGCTGTTGATTCAATATTTGCAGGATAAACTTGATAGCAATAGTATCGATGAAAATGAATTATTGCATGAGGTCCAAATAAAATATCCTGAAGAATACAACGGTTTGATGAATTTATTTACGCGTTGCAATAAAGCATTGTATTTACCGATAGTTTCTGCAACGGAACATGACGAAATATTAAAAAGAATAAAAATACTTGTTCATTCATTTATTTATTCCGTAAACTTATAACCAACGCCTCTTACTGAATGAAAATAGCGCGGGCTGCGTGAATCTTTTTCAAAATATTTTCGGAAGTTGAGAATAAAATTGTCGATAGTGCGTGTGGCGGGATAAACATTGTATCCCCATACTACCTGCAATATTTTTTCGCGCGTTACTACTTCGTTTTTATTTTCTATCAGCAGTTTCAAAAGCATGGTTTCTTTTTTACTCAGATCAATTTTTTCATTTTGCCATGTAATGGCTTCCTGCGCATTAAACGTTATATGATTATCACCAAAAGAATAATCTTCTCCTATATTTTCGCGTACCTGAAGCTTTCTGTTTTTTAGAATTAATTTTTCTACGCGCAGCATCAGTTCTTCCAGATCGAATGGTTTGGTAAGATAATCATCGGCGCCTTTTTTTAACCCGGAGATTTTGTCGGCCGTAGTATTTTTTGCACTTAACATCAATATCGGCGATTCTATATTTTGAATGCGTATGCGCTCTGTAGCGCTGATGCCGTCTAATTCCGGCAGCATAATATCCATAATAATCAAATCGAAATATTCATTGTTTACTGCGTCAATAGCTTTGCTGCCGTCATACGCGGAAGTAACTGAATAGCCTTCCATTTCTAAATTCAGCTTTAATGCTTCATGCAAGTTTTCTTCATCTTCCACCAATAATATATTTCCAGAATTTTGTGTGTTCATCTTTTTAAAAGATTAAATGAATAATTAAATCGCCGGAATGCGCACTGTAAAAATACTTCCGTTCGGCCGATTATCCTTCACATCGATGCTGCCGCGATGGTCTTTTACAATCTTCTTACAAAGGAACAATCCCAAGCCTGTCCCTTTGGAGTTACGAACGGATTCATCTCCAACACGATAAAATTTTTGAAAAACTTTTTGTTTGTTATCATTGCTTATGCCAAGCCCTTCATCTATAATTTCCAGCACCGCATTTTTTGAAACTATAGTAAGCTGTACGCCCACAGGCGTTTTTGCGGGAGAATACTTTAAAGCGTTATCTATAAGATTATTTACCAGTAATTCCAGCAATAGCTCTTCGCCGCTTACGTGGATATTATCTTCAATATTACTATAGAAATTTCTATCCGGCTCACGATTGGAAAAATATTGTACGCGGTCTTCTATAAGTTCGCTTAGATTTACTTCATCTCTTGATATTACATATTTTCCGCCTTCTAACTGAGCAGTGATCAAAATATTACTCGTCAATACATTAAGCCTTTCGGTCTCTAAAAGCGTGTTGGAAATAAGTTTCTGTTGCTGTTCGGGCTGTAGTTTTCTTTTTTGCAATGTTTCTAAATTCAACCGCGAAACGGCTATTGGCGTTTTAAGTTCATGCGTAATCGCCATCATAAAATTCTGTTGCTGGTCAGCCGTTTTAATTTGCTTTCTTACCACGCGGTACACATACGCTGCGCCAACCATTATCAACACAAAAAAAGTAATGCCTTCTCCGGCGTATTGCCAGGATTTTCTATACATCGCCTCGTTTAGCGCCGTTAATTTTTGACTGTACAATACATCATCTTTCTTTAATTGTTCATAGCGGAAATTATACATTTGTTTTGCTTGCTTTTCCAGCTCAAAATACCACAGTACCAATGCAGAAACAATATACAGCAGCAAAAACCAGTATGCTATGCTAATAAAGGATAATTTATGCTTCTTCGCTTTTTGCAATCTGTTTATATTACAATGTATTTAATAATTCCCTTCCGCTTTTTCTCCCGAAATGATGGCTACACTTGTGCTGCAGCCTAATCGCGTTGCGCCTGCTTCCACCAATTCTTTAGCAAACTCATAAGTGCGGATTCCTCCGCTGGCTTTTATTTGTACGCCTTGGGGCAAATTTTCTTTGAATAATTTTACCGCATGTACGGATGCGCCTTTCTCTGCATATCCGGTAGATGTTTTTAAAAAATCAATCCCTGCAGCGCCGTATAACTGACAGCATTTTATAATTTCATCATCGGTCAAAATACCGCTTTCGATAATGATTTTTACAACTTTGTTTTTTTCTTTAATAATGGGAACGAGATGATTAATTTCATTCGCAAGGTATTCCCAATCGTTGTTTTTCAATGCGATTAAATTGATAACGATGTCGAGTTCGTCCGCATCATCAACGAGCGCCAAAAGTACTTCCGCAATCTTTGCTTCTATGGCTGAATATCCAAACGGAAAGCCAATCACAGTAGCTGTTTTAACGTTTGTACCCGTTAATAATTCTTTTGACTTTTTTACAAAAGGAGGCGGAACGCAAACGGCAGCAAATTCATAATCGGTTGCTTCTTTGCACAACTTTTCTATTTCGGAAATCAAGGTTGTTGGTTTTAAAATCGTATGATCGATGTATTGGTTCAGTTTCATCAGTTTATTTTTATTCTTTTCAATTGTAAAAGAATGCCTTTAGATTATTTCCCACGAGATTGTATCTAAAAGCATTCTGACGTTTATAAGAAGGACGAAAGTTTTTATAGTCCTAATATCCACGCAAATATTAAAGGCGCTACAATTGTTGCATCACTCTCTACAATAAATTTGGGCGTATGAATGTCTAATTTTCCCCACGTAATTTTTTCATTAGGCACTGCGCCGGAATACGAACCGTAAGAAGTAGTGCTGTCGCTGATTTGACAAAAGTATGACCAAAAAGGAACATCGTGCCATTCCAAATCCTGATACATCATCGGTACTACGCAAATAGGAAAATCGCCTGCAATGCCGCCTCCGATTTGGAAGAAGCCCACGCCTTTACCGCCACTGTTCGCGCGATACCATTCGGTTAAATAAATCATATATTCGATGCCTGATTTTACCGTGCTCGCTTTCAATTCATTTTTGATGACATAGCTTGCGAAAATATTCCCTGTGGTGCTGTCTTCCCATCCCGGAACAATGATTGGAATATTTTTTTCCGCGGCTGCCAATATCCAGCTGTTTTTCGGGTCTATTTCATAATATTGTTCCAGATCGCCGCTCAATACAACTTTATATAAAAATTCATGCGGAAAATATCTTTCTCCTTTTGCCTCCGCATCTTTCCAAACTTTTACCAAGTGTTTTTGCAAACGGCGAAATGCTTCTTCTTCAGGAATGCAAGTGTCGGTTACGCGGTTATAGTGATTTTCCAATAAATCCCATTCTTCCTGCGGCGTAAGATCGCGGTAATTGGGCACGCGTTTGTAATGGGAGTGAGCCACGAGGTTCATTACATCTTCTTCCAGATTCGCACCGGTACAACTGATGATCGCGATTTTATCCTGGCGAATCATCTCCGCTAAAGAAATGCCGAGCTCAGCCGTGCTCATAGCGCCTGCCAGCGATACCAGCATTTTGCCGCCTTCGTTCAAATGTGTTTCATATCCTTTTGCCGCATCCATTAAAGCTGCTGCGTTGAAGTGTCTGTAATGATGTTCAATAAATCGGGAAACAGGTCCTTTACTCATTTTAATTCTGTTTATCTTTAATTAAATACGTAACAATTTCGTGCGATAAAAATAATGATTAGTATTTTATTCTTCGGTTAATTTTATTATTCAATTACTGTATTTTAAAAACATAAAAAATATGGCAAAATATTCCGGAACGAATTTTCTCAAAAATTACGGAAGCATCTTATGGATGCTTGCGGGCATTATTTCGGGCTGTATTTTAGGATTAACTGCAGGAAATAAAATATCAGTTATTAAACCTGTGGGAGATATCTTTCTTAACTTGTTGTTTACAACATTAATTCCTGTAATATTTTTTACGGTCTCATCATCAATTGCCAATATGGACCGCTCTGAAAAGTTGGGAAAATTGATGGTTATTATGTTTGCGGTTTTTATCATTACTGCTATCATTGCCGCCCTATGTACGATAATTGGTGTTTCTTTATTTCCTGTCGGAGAAATAAAATCCGGCGCGGCTTTAATTAAGGCCGATACTATCAGCAAAACATGGCAACAGGAATTGGTAGATATTTTCACGGTTTCGGATGTATATAAATTGTTTTCGAAAGACAATATTTTGGCCTTGATAATTTTTGCCGGATTAATTGGTATTGCGACATCCCATACAGGAAAAAACGGAAAAAAATTCGCAGTGTTTTTACAATCCGGCGCTGAAATATTTGGAAAAGTGTTGGCATATATTATGAAGTTGGCGCCAATTGGCATAGGCGCATATTTTGCGAATCAAATCGGAACAATGGGCATAGGCCTTATCAAAAATTATGGACGAGCTTTGGCTATTTTTCATGTAGCAGGATTGTTTTACTATATTGTAATACTTGGAATTTATGCTCTTATAGCAGGCGGAACAAAGGCAATAAATTCTTATAGAAAAAATATCATCACGCCGTCATTAACAGCGCTTGGTACCTGCAGCAGCCTCGCTACTATTCCTGTAAATTTAGAAGCTTCGTATAAAATGCAAGTGCCTGCATATATAGCTAACATTGTAATTCCGCTTGGCGGCACGATTCATAAACAAGGATCAAGTATTTCTGCCATTATAAAGATTGCCTCTGTCTTCGCTTTGTTTCACAAGCCATTCAGCGGAATGGATGTATTTGCAATTGCTGTATTGATTAGCGTAGCGGTAAGTTTTGTGGAAGGCGGCATTCCAAGTGGCGGATATATTGGTGAATTACTGATTTTATCCGCTTATCATTTTCCGGCGGAAGCATTTCCGGTTGTTATTATTTTAGGAACATTGGTAGACCCTTTTGCTACGGTATTAAATGTTGCGGGAGTCAGTTCCTGCGCACTCTTGACGAGCCGTATAGCTGAAGGAAAACATTGGATGAAGTCTAATGAAAATATTCTTAAGAATTCTTTTTAATGAATGAATTTTATCAGCTTATGTAAGATTTTATTTATCTTGTATTAAATAATTGGGCTAAACTGAAGCCAACATATATGACTGATCGAGCGGCCTAATTTTTTCCTTGAATGATTCAATATAAGCGGATGGAGCAAACTTGGTTATTGCTTTGAATACGCGATTGAAGTTGGTAATACTGTTAAATCCGCAATTATATGCAACGCTTGAGATGCTGTCATAATTCCCTTCGGAGAGTTTTTTTCGCGCTTCATTAATCCGTATTTCATTTAAAAAAGAAATAAATGTATGGCCTGTATGTTTTTTAAAAAATCTGCAAAATGCTTGCGGTGTCATATATGCCTGTTGCGATACATCTTCCAGCGTAATGTCTTTTTCGTAATTATGTAAAATGTAATTATATATTTCACTGATGCGAATACCGTCCGCTTCATTGTTTCTTAGCGTTTGTGCAGCATTTGAAAGGCTTTGCGGAGAAGGTATAGATGAAAGCAACTGCAACAATTCTATAAACTGCAAAGTTCTTTCCATGCCGTTATCAAGCTCCATTATGCGATGCATTATATCGGCAACTTTATCTGAAATATTTTTATTCACCCTGAATCCGTTTTGAGAATTCATAAGAAAAGACCGAAGATTTTTTAACTCAGGTATATTAAGCAATGAACTGCAAATAACATCCGGATCAAAGAATATGTCCACAGAAATTGTTGAGTTTTCAACGACTTGCCCGAAATATGAACTTGCATTTTTAAATACATGCGGCTGGTTCGCGCCGATTACGAATATATCATTGCTTTGGAATAAATGCATATCACTGCCTGCTACCAGCGTGCCGTCGCCTCGCCTTACCCATGTTATCTGCATCTCTTTGTGCTTGTGCAAATACGGATAAAAATATGGAAGTCTGTCCTCCCGGGCAACGATCGTTTTATCGTGCTGAATAGGAATTGTAAACTGGAGAACTTTCATATATTAAAAATTTAACTATAAATTAATCAAATTAAATGCAGAGGTCCAAGTTATGAAATATTAACAATAGTAAATAAAAATTATCCCTGTTTGGTTAAATAATGTATCATATTGGTTAAAATATGATTATCAACAATTAATCCTTAATTTATCTCCATTTTTATATGTATTTTTTATCAGATAAATTTCCTTTTATTTATAAGCATGTAATTATCTTATATATGAAATCTCGATTGAGTTTTTTATAAAATTAAGCGAAGTTAATATTTGATAATGAATGAATAAAAAGCGTAAATACACATAACTGACAGCAGCTTATTTTTATCAAAATTTATTATACTTAAAACAAGAAAGCTATGGCAATAGAGTGGAGTGGGGTAATACCCGCATTAACAACTAAGTTCACAGAAGACGATCAACTTGATTTTGACCTATTTGAAAAAAATCTTGATGCACAGGTAGAAGCAGGAGTAAGCGGCGTTATAATCGGTGGTTCTTTGGGAGAAGCAAGTACATTATCTCTTTCCGAAAAAGAAGAATTAGTTAAATTCAGTGTTCAATATTTAAAAGGTAAAATACCCGTAATCGTAAATATTGCCGAAGGCGCTACCAGAGATGCTGTTTTTCTTGCAGAGTCGGCAGAGCAATGGGGCGCACAAGGGCTGATGTTATTGCCGCCCATGCGTTATAAAAGTACAGATAAAGAAACGGTAAAGTACTTCAGGGATATAGCGCAAGCAACTTCGTTGCCCATTATTTTGTACAACAATCCTGTGGATTATAAGATAGAAATTACGTTGGAAATGTTTGAGCAGTTGGTAGATTTACATAATATACAAGCGGTAAAAGAATCTACAAGAGATGTAACAAACGTTACGCGTATGAAGAACAGGTTTGGCAACCGTTATAAAGTTTTGTGCGGTGTGGATACGCTCACATTCGAAGAATTGGTAGCAGGAGCGGATGGATTGGTAGCGGGATTGGTGTGCGCTTTCCCAAAAGAAACAGTAGCAATATACAAATATGTAAAAGAGGGAAAATATAAAGAGGCATTGGACATTTACAGGTGGTTTATGCCATTGCTGGAATTTGATATTAATCCGCAGTTGGTACAATATATCAAATTAACGGAAGTATATACGGGTATAGGCAGCGAATATGTAAGGCTTCCGCGTTTACCTTTATCTGGCAGCGAACGTACAGAAGCTATAAAAATAATAGAAGCATCTCTGGCAAGCCGGCCTTGTGTACTTGAATAATCATAAAACTTTTGAGGAAAAGAATATGGAAGAAGTACAGATAAAAAAACGGTTGATGAAATAATGCAAAAAGCGCAATCCGCTTTTGAAGCATATTCAAAAATTGATAAAAATAAAAGAGCTTTTTTCTTAACGGAAATAGCTAATCAAATAGAAAAAAAAAGAGCGTTATTAGTTCCATTGGCAATGGAAGAAAGTCATTTGCCGGAAGCGAGATTGCAAGGAGAATTAACGCGTACGGTCAATCAATTAAAAATGTTTGCAGCGTTGGTGGAAGAAGGAAGTTGGGTAGAAGCGGCAATAGATAAAGGTAATGAAGATAGAAAACCTTTACCGAAACCCGATACTCGAAAAATGTTGCTACCTATAGGGCCTGTAGTAGTTTTCGGAGCAAGCAATTTTCCTTTTGCATTTTCCACAGCCGGCGGAGATACGGCAAGTGCTTTGGCTGCCGGTGTATCGGTAGTTGTAAAAATGCATCCAGGCCATCCCGAAACTTCAAAATTAGTGTTTGATGCAATGAAGGAAGCCGTAAAGATTGCGGAAATGCCTGAATTTACTGTACAGCATTTGAATGAAGGCTCTTTTGCCGCAGGCAAGGCTTTAGTAAAACATCCCGCAACGGCAGGTGTAGGATTTACTGGGTCTTTTAACGGTGGCCGCACTTTGATGAATTATGCTTTCGAAAGAGAAAAACCGATTCCTGTTTTCGCGGAAATGAGCAGTATTAATCCTGTTGTATTGTATCCAGAATATTTATCATTAAATGCAAAGGAAACAGCTAAAAAATTGTCTTCGTCAATTACATTAGGAATGGGGCAATTTTGCACAAATCCCGGCTTGTTGCTGGCTATAGACGGCGACGGACTTGAAGATTTTATCCGGGAAGTCACATATGATATTGAGCAATCCCGGCCGCAACCTATGTTGCATGAAGGCATTGCTGAAAATTATGTGAATGCTGTGAGCAAAATAAAATCTGCAGGTAATGTTGAAATAATAGCAGACGCAGGAAAAAATTATACAGATAAACCCGAAACTCCTTTGCTTGCTAAAATATCTGCAACAAATTTCTTACAAAACGAATATTTAAAAGAAGAAATATTCGGACCTTATTCATTACTGGTTGTATGTAAGGATAAAGACGAATTAAAGCAGTATTGAAATCATTATCGGGACAATTAACTTCAACTATCCTTGCAACAGAAAATGACATGGAAACACATAAAGATATTTGGAGTATTCAGCAATCTCTGGCAGGCAGAATTCTTGTAAATGATGTACCTACAGGCGTGGAAGTATGTAGTAGCATGGTACATGGCGGCCCGTATCCGGCAACATCCGATGCGCGTTTTACATCAGTTGGTACTACTGCCATAAAGCGATGGGTAAGGCCGGTATGCTATCAGGGATTTCCGCAGCAGTTTTTGCCGGATGAATTAAAGGACGATAATCCTTTAAAAATATGGCGATTGATAGATAATGAATGGGTAAATAATTGATTCAATAGTTATTAATGAAGAAAAATTTTTTTTGTGTAGACGCGCATACCTGCGGCAATCCGGTAAGGCTTATCGCCGGTGGAGGCCCCATATTAGAGGGCAAAAATATGAGCGAGAAAAGGCAATATTTTTTGGAAAATTATGATTGGATAAGAAAAGGATTGATGTTTGAGCCTCGCGGTCACGATATGATGAGCGGCAGTATTTTATATCCTCCTGCCGATCCTGATAACGACATCGGCCTATTGTTTATTGAAACAAGCGGCTGTCTGCCTATGTGCGGGCATGGCACTATCGGTACAGTTACCATTGCAATAGAAGAAGGATTGGTTACTCCGAAAACGCCGGGTATTTTAAAATTAGAAACGCCGGCAGGAATCGTTCCTGTGGCTTATAAAGAAGAACGAGGGAAAGTAAAGAGCGTAAAGCTTACTAATGTGCCGGCATACCTGGCGGCAGTAGAACTTACTGTTCTTTGCTCGGATTTGGGAGAGCTTGTTTTTGATGTTTCTTACGGAGGTAATTTTTATGCCATCATCGATGTGCAGAAAAACTTTTCTGGATTGGAAAATTACCCTGCAGAAAAATTAATATCATGGGCAAGAGAATTGCGCAACCTTATTAATGCAAAATATCAATTCATTCATCCCGATGATCCTACTATCAACGGCGTGCATCACATCATGTGGACAGGCGCTGTTTTAGATAAAACCTCTACCGCCCGCAATGCAGTATTTTATGGAGAAAAAGCAATTGACAGAAGTCCTTGCGGCACCGGAACATCTGCCCGCATAGCACAATGGTACACGAAAGGGCTTTTAAAAAAGGGAGATGAGTTTGTGCACGAAAGTATTATAGGTTCCAAATTTATAGGTACGATTGAAGAAGAAACAACTGTACACGGAAATCCGGCAGTAAGGCCCGGGATTGAAGGCTGGGCGCGCATTTACGGCTATAATACAATAAAAATTGATACGGAAGATGATCCCTTTGCGCTGGGCTTTTCGGTAATATAATTTTTTTTATAAGGTAAAAATATATGCATGAGTTCATCCTCTTTTAATCGATCCGTATCGCTGCTCGATGCTGTAATGTTTGTATCCGGTGCAATGATAGGATCAGGTATATTTATAGTAAGCGCTGATATGACAAGAGGTCTTGGATCAGCAGGATGGCTCATTATTGCGTGGGTTCTTACAGGGGTTGTTACACTCATTGGTGCATTAAGTTACGGCGAACTGAGCGGCATGTTTCCGAATGCCGGTGGGCAGTATATGTATCTGCGTGAAGAATACGGAAGAAGAACAGGATTTTTATATGGCTGGAGTTTTTTTACCGTTATACAAACAGGCACCATTGCTGCGGTTGCTGTTGCATTTTCTAAGTTTGCGGCTTATGTTTTCCCATCGTTTGGTGAAGAGAATATTTTATGGCAAACAGGAACAATACATGTATCCGCTGCACAACTTGTTGCTATAAGCATTATTATATTACTGACATTGGTCAATACATTTGGAATCCGATACGGAAAAACCATCCAAACAGTTTTTACAGCTGCAAAAATACTGGCGCTTGCGGCATTGATTGTTTGCGGTCTTTGTTTTGGCGCGCACTCATCTATATGGAATGAAAACTGGCATCCGGCATTTCTTTTTCGTAAGATGAATACGGATGGATTTTCACAATACACAGGATTTGCCTTTATAGGTGCATTTGCGGCGGCTATGGTGGGCAGCCTGTTTAGCTCTGATTCATGGCATAGCATCGCTTTCATTGCCGGAGAAGTAAAGCGCCCTGAAAAAAATATTGGTTTAAGTTTAGTGTTGGGTACTCTGATTGTTACAGTATTATATGTTGTTGTGAATTTAGTTTATCTCGCGGTGTTGCCATTAAAGGATATAGCATTTGCTGCCAATGATCGTGTGGCTATTACGGCAAGCGTAAAAATATTCGGAATCATAGGCACTGCAATCATTGCAATCTTAGTAATGGTTTCAACTTTTGGTTGTGTAAATGGTTTAGTGCTTACCGGATCGAGGGTTTATTATTCCATGGCAAAAGATGGTTTGTTTTTTAAGAAAGCAGGAGAATTGAATAAAAGTTCAGTGCCGGCTTTCGGACTCTGGGTTCAATGCATCTGGGCATGTATCTTATGTTTGAGCGGGAAATATGGCGATCTGTTGGACTATGTTATTTTTGTTGTGCTGATATTTTACATTCTTACTATTGCCGGCATTTTCCGGTTAAGAAAAAAACGTCCGGATGCTATTCGTCCTTATAAAGCATTTGGCTATCCTGTATTGCCGGTTTTTTATATTATAACAGCTTCTGCAATTTGTATCGCTTTACTTTTTTATAAACCTCTTTATACATGGCCCGGATTGATTATTGTGTTATTGGGGCTGCCCGTTTATTATTTGGCAGAAAAGAAAAAAGAAAATACAAATACGGAAGTAACAAGTAGTATTATAGGAAAAATTAATTGAATTCATTAGCGCGAGCATGTTCAACTTTTATTTTTTGATGTCAAATATCAATTCTTATGAATAAATGCCGGACGGTAAAAGTAATTCCTTCTTTAAATAATCAATAATAGTATAAACATAAATACTGTCAGGCAGTCGATCTAATAAATAAATTACAGATGAAGAAGTTTCTTTTTATAGATATACTCTGTCTGCATACGTTTTTTTCTTTTGCACAATCATATATTCCTGTTCGGAACGATTCGCGCTTTAAGATAAAACCTGTAGCGCTTGTTGAGGCTTACGGCTTTAATTTATCAGATGTAAGAATACAGCCGGGAACAATTTTCGCAAATGCCGAATTGAAAGATTCTGCTTATTTGCTCACACTGGAGCCCAACAGATTATTAAGCCGTTTTTATAAAAATGCACATTTACCCACCAAAGGAAAAGAGTATGGCGGATGGGAAAGTGAAGGGCTTTCGGGACATACATTGGGGCATTACTTGTCTGCCGTAAGCATGATGTATGCATCTACCGGCGATAAAGCTTTTAAAGACCGGGCAGATTATATTGTATCAGAATTAGCACGATGCCAGGCTGCAAGAAAAACCGGATACGTAGGCGCCATTCCGAATGAAGATAGTTTGTTTTATAAGGTTTCCATTGGCGATATAAAATCCGGCGGCTTTGATTTAAACGGCGGCTGGTCTCCGTGGTACACAGTACATAAAGTAATGGCAGGATTGGTAGATGCGTATTTATATTGTGGCAATCAACAGGCATTAAAAGTCGCATGCGGTATGGCAGACTGGACAAATAATATTTTGAAAAATCTGACCGATGAACAAATACAAAAGATGCTTCATTGCGAATATGGAGGCATGAACGATGTATTGGCTTATTTATATGCCATTACAGGCAACAAAGATTATTTAAACGTTGCCAATAAATTCTACGACAATTTCGTAATGGAACCTTTAAGCAGACACGAAGATTCTTTACAATACAAACACGCTAATACCAATATTCCAAAAGGCATAGGAGCGGAGTCAATCTATATCTGGTGCGGATCGGAAAGGGATAGCGCAATTGGTGGATTTATGTGGCGCACAATAGTAGATCATCACATTTATGCCAATGGCGGAGAAGGAAATTATGAATATTTTGGAGGAGAAGATAAATTGTCCGACAGGCTCGGTGATGAAAATACTGAAACCTGTCCTTCTTATAATATGCTTAAATTAACGCGGCAGTTGTTTGGGCTTCATCCAACAGCAACCTTGGGCGATTTTTATGAAAGAACTTTAATCAATCATATTTTAGCAACACAGAATCCTCAAACAGGGATGTTCTGCTATTTTGTTCCTTTGCGATCAGGCGGCAAAAAAGATTTCAGCGATGAGTTCAACACCTTTACATGTTGTGTTGGCACAGGCATGGAAAATCACAGTAAATATGGAGAATGTATTTTTTACGAAGGCAAAGATGTAAACAGCTTGTATGTAAATATGTTTATTCCTGCAACGCTTAATTGGCGCGATCGCCAAGCAAAGATTACCATTACTTCTTCAGAGCTCGAAAGTGATGATATTCTTATTTCGGTAGATGTAAAAAAAGCGGAGGATTTTACACTTAAGTTGAGAAAGCCGCATTGGTCAACCGGTTATAGTGTAACAATAAATGGTAAAGAAACAAATGCAATACTTGACAATGACGGCTTTGTAAATATAAAAAGAACATGGCATGCCGGCGATAAAATTATATATAGTCTGAAGAGAACTTTATATGCTGAAGCCATGCCTGATAATAAAAAGCGGATCGCGTTATTTTATGGGCCGGTATTACTTGCAGGAAATTTAGGAGATACAGTCCCAGATCCGGTTTTAGGTACGCCTGTATTGCTTACAAACGATCAAAAAGTAAGCGATTGGGTAAAGCCGGTAAACGTAAAAAATTTGCTGTTCAAAACTTCGGGTGTCGGACAACCTTTTGATACGGATCTGCAACCATTTTACAGCTATTACGATAAGCATTATATGGTTTATTGGGATTTCTTTACGCCTTCGGAATGGGCTGGCCGTAAAGCGGAATATTTTGCTGCAAGAGAAAGGGAAAAAGAACTGGATGCCAGAAGCATCGATATTTTCCGCATAGGTGAAATGCAGCCGGAAAGAGACCATAATCTTACCGCAAGCGGAGAAAGCTATGTAAGCGATGCATTTGGAAAACATGGAAGAGAAGCGCGTAGCGGAGGGGAATTTTCATTTGATATGAAAGTTGATGAAACTGCCGCCGACAGCTTAGTGGTTACTTATATCGGTGCGGATAAATCCCGCAAGTTTGATATTCTTATAGACGGCAAATTATTGCTGACCGAAAGACTCCTGATGATAAAGCCGGCAATGAATTTTATAACAAAGTCTATGCATTGCCTCCTGAATTTATAAAAGGAAAAAATAAAGTAAACATTACGTTTGCCGCGCAGTATCATTATACTGCGGGCCGTGTATTTGGCGCAAGAATTATTAGATAAAAAGTAAAATGATATAGAAAAATAAACATATTATGAGTAAAGTGGTAATTATAGGCGGAGGAATATGCGGATTATCTTCAGCAAGGTATTTGGCAAAAGCAGGTTGGGAAGTAATCGTTTTAGATAAAAATGATTTTACGGATAATTGTTCTTATGGAAATGCCGGCTTTGTATGTCCCAGTCATTATGTTCAATTGGCAACCCCGGGTATTGTGAAACAAGGCATTAAATGGATGTTGAATTCCCGAAGCCCCTTTTATATTCAACCTCGTTTGAATAAATCTTTGGTTAACTGGGGCATCTCATTCATGAAAAGTGCTAAGAAAGAAAATGTAGAGCGACATGGGATTCCTTTAAGAGATATCGGCTTGCTAAGCCAGTATGAATATGAAAATGTTTGGCAAAAGGAAATGAACATTGCGTATGAACACAAAGGCATGCTGGAAATTTTTCAAACGGAAAAAGGAAAAGAAGAATCTGCACATGTCGTAGCTTTTGGGCAAAGACTTGGATTGGATGTTGAACTGATCGGTTTGGATGAATTAACACAATTAGAACCGAATACAAAAATAAATGCGATAGGAGCTATTAATTATAAATGTGACGGGCATTTAAGTCCGGGAAAATTGATGGAAGAACTAAAATCCGATCTCTTAAAATACAAGGTAAAATTGGTACCGCATGCCAAAGTTACGGATGTTATCATCAAAAATGGATCTATAGATTATGTTGTTACGGACAGTGAAAATTTTTATGCAGATGCATTCGTTCTCGCATCCGGTTCATGGAGTGGAAAACTAGCATCGAACCTCGGACTTAAAATGCCACTTGTAGGCGGCAGAGGATATTCCGTAACACTTCCAATCGATAAAAAACAATTAGATATTTTACACCCCGGCATATTGGTTGAAGGCCGTTGCGCTTTTACACCGGTGGAAGGAGATAAAATTCGTTTTGGCGGAACAATGGAAATAACGCAGACTGACGCGCTGCCCCGATACGGAAGGGTAGAAGGAATATTAAAAGCTGTGCATGATTTCTTTCCCGAAATTGATATTTCTTTTGAATCTGTCAAGGAAAAAATATGGTATGGTTTCCGCCCTGTTTCCGGAGACGGTATGCCTTATATAGGAAAAACAAAAGCATATAGAAATCTCGTTGTGGCAACCGGCCATGCACAATTAGGAATCAGTTTAGGGGCGGCAACAGGATTATTGGTAAAAGAATTATTAGAAAGCGAAAAAACATCTGTAGATATATCGGCTTTTGCAGTTGAACGTTTTTCATAGCGTTTTACGAAACAATGGAATGGGCCGGCAATACTTTCGTTTTGCCACTTATAAAAATAAAAATTAACAGATGAAGAAGGCATATATATTCCTAATAAGTTTCTCAATAATAATTAATCTGCCAGAAACATTATTTTCGCAAGTACAACCTAATCCTGATAGCGTTCGTGCACAAAGAGCAAGAATGCTCAAAGAACAAACCGAAGCGTATAACAACAAAGTGTTTACCCACGCCGACACTTTAAGAGGAAGTATTACGCCAGAGCGCGCCTGGTGGGACATTCAGAGATATGATGTAACCATAAAACCCGATTTTGTAAAAAAGTTTACATCCGGCAGCGATTTGATAACTTATAAAGTTACGAAAGAATATCAGCCCGGTATGCAGATCGATTTGCAAGAGCCATTACAGATAGACAGCGTAATTTTTAATAAAAAAGAAAAATTATCATTTACACAGGAAGGAAATGCCTGGCATGTGCACGTACCGCATCAAAAGGTAGGAAGTATCAACAAAGTAGAAGTTTTTTTTCACGGTTATCCTCATATAGCAAAGCGGCCGCCATGGGACGGAGGATGGACTTTTACGGAAGATTCTCTTGGCCGTCCGTGGATGACTGTTTGTTGTCAGGGACTTGGCGCTTCTGTATGGTATCCTTGCAAAGATCATCAAAGTGATGAGCCGGATAAAGGAGCGTCTTTAACCATGATTGCGCCGGATACTTTGGTAGCGGTAAGCAATGGAAGGCTTCAATTCAGAAAAGAAAATGGAGATGGGACTGCAACAACTCAATGGTCAGTTTCAGATCCTATCAGCAATTATTGCATTATTCCGTATATCGGAAAATATGTTCATTTTCACGAAGATTTTAAAGGCCGTAAAGGCCCGTTGGATTTAGATTATTGGGTGTTGGATTACAATCTTCAAAGAGCAAGAAATTATATGCCCGATGAGGTGCATCACATGTTGCAAGCTTTTGAATATTGGTATGGGCCTTATCCTTTTTATGAAGACGGTTACAAGCTGGTAGATGTTCAGAATACAGGAATGGAGCATCAAAGCGCGGTCGCTTATGGCAACAATTATGCATTCGGTTACAGAGGTCGTGATGAATCCGGTACAGGCTATGGGCTGAAGTCCGACTTTATTATTCTGCATGAAAGCGGCCATGAATGGATGGGAAACAATATTACAACAAATGATCTTGCAGATATGTGGGTACACGAAGGTTTCACAAATTACGCCGAAGCATTGTATGTGGAATACAGATGGGGGACGGATGCAGCTAATGCTTATAATTTCGGCGAAAGAAGAAATATTAGAAACGACAGGCCGATAATTGCAAGATATGGTGTAAATGAAGAAGGAAGCAGCGATATGTATTACAAAGGTGCAAACATGTTAAATTCCATCAGGCATAGTCTCGGAAATGATTCTTTATTCCATAAAATTCTGATTGGAATCAACAAAACATTTTATCATAAAACGGTTACCTCATCGGAAATAGAAAATTACATATCCGCGCAGGCAGGTTTTAATTATTCAAAAGTATTTTATCAGTATTTACACACTGTACAGATTCCGGAACTTGATTACTATTTCAGCGCGGATCGTAAGAAAGTATTTTACAAGTATACAAATTGCATTGCAGGATTTAATTTACCGCTTGTGTTGCAAAATAATGCATCAACAATACGTATTATACCTGATGAAAATTGGCAAAGCATTTCGCTGAAAGACGATCGGCAAGCAGATCTTTTCAATGTGAAAGATATTAATTTCATGTATTACATTACTGTAAAGAAAGGTAAGTAACTTGCCATAAAAAAAATTATGTTTGATAAAGAAATCTATAAAAAGAGGCGTTCTGTATTAAAAGAAAAAGTCGGCACCGGCCTTATACTTTTCATAGGCAATGAAGAAGTAGGAATGAATTATGCTGCAAACTCTTACCATTTCAGGCAAGACAGTACATTCTTATATTATACAGGCATTGATCTTCCCGGCCTTGCATTTATTATTGATATTGATGAGGACAAGGAAATTCTTTTTGGGAATGAACTTACCATTGATGATATTGTCTGGACAGGGCCTTTAGATCCTTTAACAGCTTGGGCAGACAAGGCAGGCATTACAATTACAAAGGCTTTCAAGGAAATCGATGCTTTGCTTAAAGCAGCTAAAGCTGCAGGAAAAGAAATACATTTTCTTCCGCCATACAGAGGCCGCCATGTGTTGAGGTTACAAGAATGGCTCGGATATGTTCCCAGCGAAATTGAAACGCAAATTTCGGAGAAGCTAATAAAATCAATAGTTTCAATGAGGTCGTACAAAAAACCGGAAGAAATTGCAGAAATGGAAAAGGCGGTAGATATTTCAACTGAAATGCATGAGTTGTTTTTTACATCTTTACAACCGGGCATTACAGAAAAATTTGTGGAAGGTATTGTTCATGGGCATGCTTTGAGTACGGGAAATAATCTCGCTTATCCTATAATTCTTACTATCAATGGAGAGACATTACATATTCTTCCCCGCGACATTGAAATGGGAAAAGAAAGGCTGGCAATTTGTGACGCGGGGGCTGAAACTTCCATGCATTATGCAGGCGATCTTACACGAACTGCACCGGTAAGCGGCAAATTTTCTTCCATCCAAAAAGATATTTACAATATTGTCTTACACGCGCAACTCGCATGCATTGAAGCATGTAAACCCGGTGTGCTGTTTCGTGATATACATGCTTTAGCAGGGGAAACACTTTTAAGCGGATTAAAAGATATTGGCTTAATAAAAGGAGATGTCCAGGAAGCCGTGTCGAAAGATGTACACACATTATTTTTTCAGTGTGGGCTTGGGCACATGATTGGCCTTGATGTGCATGATATGGAAAACCTTGGCGAAAAATATATCGGTTATACTGATAATATAAAAAAGAGTACGGCTTTCGGATGGAAATCTTTGCGCTTAGCAAAAGCGTTGGAACCGGGCTTTACGCTGACTGTAGAACCGGGTATATATTTTATTCCGGTATTGATAGATCTATGGAAATCGGAAAATAAATTATCCCAATTTATTAATTATCAAGAGTTGGAAAAGTTTAAAGATTTTGGTGGAGTAAGAGTAGAAGATAATGTACTCATTACGCAAGGCGGATGCCGGATATTAGGCAATAAAATAGCACCCAAAACCATTGATGAAATTGAGGCTTATATATATCGTGTAAATACAATTCATAAAAAATAGTACAATGACATATAGATGTTTTAATTTTTTTTTGGTATGATAATCAAAGGTCTAAAACCAGGATTTTGCTTCGCATTTATATTGCTAATTAGCAACGTATATATTTCTTTTGGGCAATTCAAGACCGATACGCTTATTAACGCAAAGACGAATAATTTTTTTATACAATTACATCCGGCTTCTCAGACGCTTAGCAGTTTATTGCCCGCAGATGATACGAGCTTAAACTTTATTCCAACTATTGCACAAAGTGAAAAGCCACAGGCAAGCAAAAATCATTCAACCGGCATACTTTACGAATTTGGAGACATAAACATAGCTTCACGAAACAAAGGAACAAAAGACTGGAATTTTTATTCTTCTGCTGAAAGCCCTAATGCAGCTAAAAAATTAAACACTACTGATAGTGTTTTTGCCGCAGCCGATTTGTCTAACTGTTTTACTGAAAAATTGCCGTTGGATATTCAACGATTCTGGATAAAAAACGGCAATAATTTTTCATTAAGATTTGTGCTTCGCAACAATTCAGACAAGCCTGTTGAAATTGGCTATATCGGCGTCCCGATGATTTTTAATAATTTACTGAGAGGCGAAGACTTGGAAACTGCGCATAAGAAAAATGTTTTTTATGACGCTTACACTGGCATGGATGCCGGTTATTTGCAAGTAACGAGGTTGAATGGTTTAGGGCCGGAGCTGTTGGTATTGCCGGAAGCCAATACTCCCTTCGAAGCGTATAATCCTTTATTGAAAGAAGCTTTGCCACGCAGCAGTGATTTTGAGGGATTTTACGAATGGGTAATATCAAGCCGTGCGCTTTATGAAACTTCGTGGAGCAAAACAGAACAATGGAATGATCCTTCTTCATTTGTATTACAGCCGGGCGCTTCAAGAACAATCGGCTTTAGATTTGTAACAGCGCCTTCAATAAAAAAAATTGAAGAAACACTTAGCGTTTATCATCGTCCTGTAGCGGTTGGCTTACCGGGCTATGTATTGCCCAAAAACGTTACAGGAAATCTATTTATAAAATATGACAGTAAAATATCTTCTATAAAAGTTTATCCAGAAAATGCCTTAATAATAAAAAAAGCAGGCAATCTATCAACTGGTTGGACTAAATGGATACTGCAAGGAAATAAATACGGCAAAGCAAGAATAACCATTCAGTATGAGAATGGATTAATACAAACTATTCACTATAAAATAATAGAAAGCGAGTCGCAAACTATAAAAAATTACGGACATTTTTTAAGCACAAATCAATGGTTTGACACGCCGGATACTATTTTTCACCGAAACCCTTCTTTTATAAGTTATGATGATGAACTTCATCAACAGGTAACTCAGAATAACCGTGCATGGATAGCCGGCCTGAGCGATGAAGGCGGCGCTGGCAGCTGGCTTGGTATGATGATGAAACAGTTTGTTATTCCCGATAAAAACGAGATAGCGCTCATAGAAAAATTTATCGATTCCACTTTATGGGGTGGTATACAATACAAAAGCGGCGATTTGCAATACGGTGTGCGAAAAAGCCTTTTTTACTACGAGCCTGATTCTCTTCCCAAAGGAACTTACAACACATCCATCGATTTTAAAACATGGTCCGCATGGCCGTTAAAAGAAGCTGCATCTGTAGGCAGATCTTACAATTATCCCCATGTCGCAGCAGGATATTGGGTAATGTACAGGCTCGCGCGCAATCATCAGGGATTGGTTGCAAATCATCAATGGAAATGGTATCTGGAACAGGCATATCATACTTCGATGGCAATGGTAAATCTCGCGCCGTATTATACACAGTTCGGACAAATGGAAGGCACTATTTTTTATATGATATTAAAAGATTTGAAAGAAGAAGGCATGCATGATGAAGCAGATATTCTTGAAGCTGCAATGAAGAAAAGAGCCATTCACTGGAGCCAGTTATCTTTCCCTTTCGGAAGTGAAATGCCGTGGGATTCTACGGGTCAGGAAGAGGTCTTTATCTGGTCGTTATATTTCGGATTTGAAGATAAAGCAAACGAAACAATTCAGGCAATACTGGGTTATATGCCCACGATTCCAAGTTGGGCATACAACGGCAATGCACGCCGTTACTGGGATTTCTTATATGCAGGTAAATTGCAACGAGTAGAAAGAATGATACATCACTATGGTTCGGAATTAAACGCTATTCCGTTATTAACTTATTATCGGTTGCACCCCGATGATTTTTATACCTTAAGAGTTGCTTATGGCGGAGTTTTGGGTGGCATTTCCAATATTCAGGAAAATGGCTTTGCGCCATTGGCCTTTCATTCATTTCCAAATACATTGAAGGAAGACGGATATTCCGGTGATTACGGATCAGGCTTTTTTGGATATGCAATCAACACTGCTACGTATTTAATTCATCATCCGGATTTTGGTTGGGTAGCTTTCGGGGGCAATAGTGCGGAACATGGCGATTGGATAAATGTACAAATCACAACTGCCGCACAAAATAAAATATTTATTGCGCCTGCAAAATTGTGGATTACACTTGATGCGGGCAAACTTGATGAAGTAAGCTACAATCAAAAAACAGGCGAAATAAAAATATTGTTCGCTCCTTTAAATTCATATACTTCGAATGCTGTGCTTCGTATAGAAAATCCAGGTGTAGATAAAGTGTCGTATAAAGTAAAAGGTTATTCTTTGTCTGAAAAGGAAGCGTATGTGATTTCTTTAAGTGCTGAAAAGAAGGCTATTCTGCTTAGTAAGATTTCAGATTAAAAAATTGATCTATGTGCTTGAAATATTAGCTCAAAATCATTCAAGTCCTATAAATAAAAAACCTCTCTTTCGAGAGGTTTCACAGTTATTCAAAACCAATATAAACCTATAAACCTATATGAATATTTACTCCTATGCCGGGTGCAGCCGGATATGCCGGTGCATAATAGGGTTGAGGTATCGTGTTTGCATAAGCCATATCAGCAGCAGCTAAATCTATACCGGCCAGAAATTCCGGAAGTATTGTAGAGAATAGCCAACGACCGCCATACCAATATGTATAACCACAACGGGCAGGATCATAATACAAGTGATACGCAGGGAAATATACAGGCCTTGCATAAGCGTAACGATGTGCAGCTCCCCAAAAAACTTCTCTGCGATTTACATATCTGCCGCCTCTGTCATAATAACCTCTTTGATTATAAACCCGGCCATTTACATAACCATGATTCGGATAACCGTGATTTGCATATGCCTGATTAACAAATTCATGATGAGCATATCCTGAACGGTTATCAAAACCTCCATGGGAGTTGCCCCCGTGTGAAAAATTTTGAGGAGCATGAGAATAGCCGCCATGTGAGCCGGAATTTTGATTATGACTGCCTCCACGATGCTGTGCTGATGCTGCTGTTGAAATCATTATCGCAGCGAATGCTATTGTAATTATATTGAAAAAATATTTCATTTTAATACTGTTTAAATTGTTTGAAGATTGACAGGGTTTTTAAAAATTGCTTTTGTTTTATATTATAAATATGACTGTAAATGCTCTCGGAAAGTTTAATCACATGAAAAAAATATGGACGAAAAAAAGCTGCCTTTTAGGGGCAGCTTAATAAGTTATAAGATATTTATAAACTGTTATTCCAGTCTTTTCAGACGGAAGAGCAACTGCTGTATTCCTTCCTGATAATCGTCAATGATGGATTGCGAAAAATCTTCTTTAAATATTTTACGCTCTTTTTCAATATAATCATATTGATCTTTTACATGCTTAATATAGTCTTTCGGCCGCTTGGTTTCAGGTACTACGACTTCCAACGTACCGAGCAGTGCAAATGTGGTTTCTACCAATCGATCCGCCACTTCATTGAAAGTATCAATAGCCTGATCAATAGAAAGATGTACTTCGTAACTTCCCAGGCCCGTTACAGACCAATGAACCAATTTCAAAGAATCCCTGAAAGAAACCAAATTGCCGAGGAAATCAGCCACTTCGCTGTTTCCTGAAGATGTTTGTTTTACTTTTGCCATAAAATTATTTTTAAAAATCAGATTTATTATTATCTCTTAAATAGATATGAAGATAACGATAAATCCCGGCAAGTCTTGTAATTATATTGTTATATAATATTTACTTCCCTTTCCAGTTCAATATTAAATTTTTCTTTTACACTTTTAATTATTTTTTCTGAAAGTGAATAAATATCGCTGCCTTTTGCTCCTCCGTAATTTACCAAAACCAATGCCTGCAAAGCATGTACACCAAAATTCCCTTCACGGTAACCTTTCCAGCCACATTGCTCAATCAGCCATCCGGCGGCAATTTTTTTATCGGAAGATTCTGCAATATTATATGCCGGAATAAGAGGATATTTTTCTTTTAAGAAAAGATATTGCGCTTCGCTAACGGCCGGGTTTTTAAAAAAACTTCCAGCATTACCAATTATTTTTGGATCCGGAAGTTTGCTCCGGCGTATATTGATGACTGCTTGCGAAATATTTTGTATTGATAATTCGCTGATATTCATTTTATCCAGTTCCTGCTTAATAGCGCCGTATTCAATATGATATTCCGGATTTTTACTGAGGCGAAGCGTAATGCTTGTAATAATATATCTGCCTTTTAATTTTCTTTTAAAAATGCTTTCGCGATAACCGAATTCACAATCTTTGGCATTAAAAATTTGAATGTTTCCGTCTTCCACATGCAGTGCTTCCAGCTCATGAAAAGCATCTTTTAATTCAATGCCGTACGCGCCGATATTTTGCATTGGCGCAGCTCCTGCACAGCCGGGAATAAGACTTAGATTTTCTATGCCTGCATAATTATTGCGGATGCAATATTGCACCAGATCGTTCCACACAACGCCCGCACCGGCTTTTACATAAAAAAAATTCTCATCTTCATTAATTAGTTCTATTCCTTTCAATTCATTCTTCAGTACAAAGCCTTCGATATTTTTTGTAAATAAAATATTACTTCCTCCGCCAATGATTGTTTTATTCTTGTGCTTACTTTCTTCCAACAGATTTTTTAATTCATCTATGGAAGAAAATGCAGCAAAGTATTCGGCAGAAATATCGATGCCGAATGTGTTATAAGGCAGCAAAGAAATATTTTTCTGAATCATAGTTCCGGCAATTTAATTAATAAATGTCCACCAAACTCCCATACGAAGCCAAGCACCAAGCGCAGGATAGTTGGGCGCAACCCAATTGTAATGATTAAATCCGAATGTTTTATTGCTGTAATTTATGGTATTCAGCTGTGAATACTCAGCAAAGAATTTGAAGCGCGTAATCCGGAAATTCAGGTAAAAATCCACATCGGGACGGTTGCTGTACGATATATCGTTCTGGTAAAAAAATTGCCCGTTAAAAGGAGAATAATTATCAGGCTTGTAAGGAGAAACATACCTTACTTCAAAGCCTGTAGCAATATACAGATTCTTGAAAAAATTTCCTTCAAATGCAATTCTGTTGCGCATAATCAGCGCAGGCACATGCAGATCCACGCTTCCTGCTTTTTGCTGTAGATAAGCTTCTATATACCAATGGAAAAATTTCCCAAGATTGGTTGCTTTTTCAGCTTCGATCTGCAACACGTTGAAAGGAGAGGTGGTTTGTGTTGCAGTAAAATAACCATTAAAATATGCATAATTTTTATATAAAAAATAATTACCGGTAAGTTTTAATTTCAGATACGGTAAATAATAATTTGCAAATATGTGTGTGATATTTTGATTGCTGAATTTACTTAACGCCTGTATGGGAAATCCTGAATGCGGATCACCAACATTTTCTGAAGAATTATTATTTACGGATAATGAAGTGCCGGCGGTAGAATTATAAATATACGCCGGTGATTGGTTTACATTTCTTATACCCAGTTCAAGCGCCCCGATGCTGCCCAAATCTCTTCGCAGATTGAGATTAAAATCATAATTGCCGGAATAATTTTTTGCGCCTATATAAAAGCGGCCGCCCAAATCCATATCCCATTTTTGATTCCTTGTTTTATTTCTGTAATCCGCACCAGCAAAGATGTTGTCAAATTCCTGGTTATATGTTTCGCCCAATTTCCCTTTGATGATTTGATAATCGCCGTAAAGCTTTAAATATTGATTACTGTTCTTCTTTACAGGAAACAGATACAATGCAGCTTCGTTGGTAAAGATTTTCCAGCTGTCGTGAAAACGTACAGTATCTGACGGAACAATAAAATTATAATATTGCGAATAACTGCTCACATCAGGGTTGTCATCTACATAACTGTAATTTTGCGAACTGTATTTAATTGTATGCTCAAATCTCATACGCGGATAAAATAAGCGGTAAGTAACCGTATCTTTTACGATAGAATCTTTCTGTCCCAAATCATACGCTTCGCGGAAATACAATGTAAAATCGTTAAATATATTCCCGGTGTTCACGCTTGCATTAAATGGATTGCTAGCATTCGTATTGTTCACGCCCAATTTTACCAACGCCTGCGATAAATCTCCCAAAGCAAGACTATCTAATCCGCTTGGATTTACCAAACCTCCATTGGTAGCGGCTTTTAAATTATTCCGTAAAATAATAAAATTTGCATTATATCTTTTATTGGAGCTGTTAATGGAAAAATTCGCACGGATATTATTATTTGCAGTATTCTGATTTTGATATGCGCCCGGTGCATTCAGCAACCGGTATTCAAATGTAAAATTCACATTTCCGTGCGCGCGCGGTTGTGTATGCAACACATCAATATATTGTTCGCCTTTTTGCCCAAGCATATACCCCAATACCGAATAAGGTCTTGTGACAGTATAATATTTTGTATTTTCCAAAGTAAATTTATAAGGATCCATTGAGTGCAAACCCGCGTCCCAACCGGCATTCATATACGGATTGAATAATAATGGTTGTGCAGGAGATCCAATATTTCCAAGATTAGTATAGGTAAAAGGCAATTGTAATCTTGTATGAAAATCATTAATTGTTGTGTCTATCTGGCGTACCGCGGAAGAATCAAAATACCGGAAAGTGATGGTAATTGAGTCTTCATTTTTATCCCTTAGTTTTAACGAATCGCTTCCTTTATTCTGTTTTGTAATAGGATTTCCCTGGCTGTCGTATTGAACATTACCGTTTTGGTTACCGAACTGATTCTGCAAATTATTCAACCGGTTTATTTGTGCAAAAATGCTGCCGTCGGACAGAAGTACGAAAAATATAAAAAGAATAAAATAAGTGCTCTTGTTTATTTGCATGCCGGCAAAAATAATACTGTTACTGTGAAGAAAAATCAAATCCTTTTTTAAGAAGTCAATTGTTCGTACTCTTCACCCAATAAAGATTGTTTTTTGGAAGGCAACAATATTACTCGCAATGTAGAATCGTTGGTGAAATAATTAAACATCCAGTTTAAGAAAATAACAAATTTGCTACGCACGCCTAATATCAGCATCAGGTGCAAAAACATCCAGACAAGCCATGCAAACATGCCTTTAAAATGAAACTTGGGCAAGTCAACTACAGCTTTTCTTTTGCCGATGGTTGCCATTGTTCCCGGGTTTTTATAAGTGAATGCATGTAAAGACTGATTCTTTTGTAAGCGAATAAAATTTTCGGCAAGGTTTACTGCCTGATGATTAGCTACGTTTGCTAATTGCGGATGGCCTTTCGGCCATTCTGTAGTTTCCATATAAGATATATCGCCGATGGCGTACACATCCGGAAAGCCTTTAACCTGATGAAATTCATCTACCGAAATTCTGTTGCCTCTCACAATCGTTTCTTTAGGAATGCCTTCAGGAATATTTCCCATAACGCCTGCTGCCCAAATCATGGTATTGGTTTGCAACGTTTTGCCGCCGCCAAGAAAAATCGTTTTGCCGTCGTAATCTTCCACTCTTGTATTCAGCATTATTTTTACGCCCATTTTTTCTAAATATGCCTGCGATTCTTCCTGCGATTTTTTACTCATGGTTCCAAGCGTAGCGCCACTTCCTTCGATTAATAATATATTTAATTCGGAAAAATCTATGGAAGGATAATCTTTGGGTAAAACAATGTTTTTCATCTCTGCCAGTGCACCCGCAAGCTCCACACCGGTAGGGCCGCCGCCAACGATGGCGATGTTCAGGAAAGGTTCTTTTTCTTCTTTAGGAATATGAAGCGATTCTTCAAAGTTCAACAAAATCTTATTTCGCAATGCAATTGCTTGCGGCGTGGTCTTCATCGGATAAGCATATTTTTCAATATTCTTATTGCCGAAATAATTATTTGTACAGCCTGTAGCAATTACCAGATAATCATAATCGTATTCACAATTGATTGTATGAATTTTTTTATTTTCTATATCTATCTTCTCAATTCGTCCGATCCGTATATCAATATTTTTTTTTCCGTGAAAAATCTTTCTCAAAGGAAATGAAATGGAAGATGGCTCTAACCGCGCAGAAGCCACCTGATAAAACAACGGCTGAAATTCATGAAAATTATGAAAGTCAATAAGCGTTACATGATAATTGCTTTTGCTGAGTTTACGTGCTAATTTGAGACCGGCAAAGCCGCTGCCGACTATGATTATTTTTTTATCGGGTTGCATACAATCAGGTGTTTAATATTTCAACTGCAAGGTAACGTAAACGGATTACTTTTGCTGCAAGAAAAAGCTATATTTATTTAAGATGGCTAATGACCGCATAAGCAAGCATTAAGAGTAATATTACCGTAACAACCGTAATGATAATGAACCACGTCTGCGAAGGTTGCAGCGCTTTGCTCTTCTTTTTACCGGCTGCACTATTGACGAGTTTTTTGTTTAAAGACTGAGTGTGTTTTTTTATATTTTCAGTTGTTGAAAAAGCGGCAAGCCCTTCAAGCGCATCTTTGACAAATGCATCGTCGCGGGAGTTTTCAAATGCATATAATAATTCGTCTGAAAGATTATCTTTTAAAAAATCTTTCAACTCTTCACGTTTATCGGAAGGCTTTTTTACGGATATGTTTTTTTTACTTTTCGACATTTTTCCGTGTCATTTTTTCGATAGATATTTTCAGGTTTCTTTTGCCGTTTTGTATATAGCTTTTCACTTGTGAATCGCTGAAACCTGTTATTTCCGAGATTTCAAAATAAGATTTTTTATCCAAATAAAACAAAGAAATACATTGCCTTTGTTCTTTGTTCAATTCCTGCAACGCCAATTGCATGTAGGTAAATAATTGATCATTTTGCAAATATGATTTCGGAATTTCTTCCTGCATCAGTTCTTTTAAATCATCCTTCCATTCTTCCAGTACTGCATTTTTTGCGGAGCGCAATTGCATGAGGCAATGGTTTTTTGTAACGATATACAGCCATGCTTTAAATGACTGAATATTGTTTTTAGGAAAATCGTTGAGAACTTTATAAAACACTTGCTGCACTGCATCTTTGGCTTCTTCTTCATTGCGCAGGTACTTCATGCAAACGCCGAGTAACAATAATGTATAGCGTTGCAATATAATCCCCAACCAATAATTATCGTGTGTCTGCCGATATTTATCAATTAGGCTTTCGTCGTTATATTGTTCATATTTATTCAATGAATAAAATACCTGTTTGCAAATAAGATGAATTTTTTTCGGAAATCCATAAAATTATTTCGATCGACAATTTGAAATATTTGTTATTCTTTATTCAACTTACATTCCCGAAAGAATAGTATAGCTTCAATTTAATCCACACTTTTCAATCATCTTTTCAACTGAATTACAAGAGAGCAAAATACTTCTCTTTGAAATCATTTCTTGATAATCAATTTATAGGTTTTAACACTATTTTTTGTGCCAGTAAGTTTTAGGATGTATAATCCCGGAGACAAGTTACTCACGTCAATACTATTGACGCCCGCCTTTAAGTCTGCCGAAAGTGCTGCTTCTCCTGATGTATTGAACATCTGTAATTGTTGTTTATCGCTTGTGCCATAAACATTTACTGTTCCTTTGGCCGGATTGGGAGAGATAACTATATTAGGACTTATTTCAACTATGCGAGTGTCTGAATATGTAGATGTTGCATCTTTATCTGTTATTCGCAAACGGTAATAATTCTTTCCTTTCGCCGGCTTAGCATCATTATAAAAATAATTTGTCTGTGTTGCAGAGTTTCCTTTTGCCGATAGTGTCGCAATAGCACTGAAATGCATGCCATCCGTGCTTTTTTCAACAGTAAAATAATCTGTGTTTGATTCTTCTGCAGTCAGCCATTTAAGGGATACTGCGTTATTAGAGACCGATGCGGCAAATGAAACAAGCGCAATAGGTACAGTCGAAAGCATTGTTTGTGATGCTTGTGGATTATTCCCAAGCAGGTATAAAGCATAATTACCTGTGACCATATTTTTATTATATTCAATAATACGCGCATAATATTTTTTCGAAGTAGAAAGCCCTGTTACTGTTACTGAATTTCCTGTGTCATTGTACACAATAAAATTATTACCGAAAGCGCTTCCATACCCCCAAACAGAATCGGCATTATAATCATTTCCATCAAGCGGAAATTCCGTAAGCGCAAAATCTTCGCCTACTACGACCAAACGTTTATCGCCATTGCCTTTTTCCCAATTAATTGTAAGAGCGTTGGATGAAACATTGGTGAAAGTTATGTTCGATGCGTTTTTCGTTGGGTCAGCCATTAAATCAAAATCAGGAAACGATGTTGCCGCATCAATGCAATTCCATCCGAGATTATCCAGGTCTGTCCAAAATTGATTTTGATTGTCGCTTATGTCTCGTTTATTCAATATTATTACCCAACTGTATCCGTTGCCAGCGCGAACCTGTTCAGATGCAGTGCCATCAAGCGAACCTGTATGCCACCAATTATTATATTGATTTACCATCCATCCCTTGGCATAATTACTGTTATTAGCGGAAGGCGTTGTCATAATTGCAATAGTGGCAGGTTGTAAAATATCTGGTTTTGTAGAAAACCCATCTACTGCAACCTGCAATTTCAAAAGATCTTTAGCCGTAGTTATCCATCCGCCGTGCGAATCCATTGCAGTTACATTAAAACCACCGTACTCCCAAGGCACATAAGTATTATTACCATAAATTGAAAGTGATGTATAACCATTTCCCACATATTCTCCTTCTCTTTCCTGCTTGTCACTTTTTAAATTTTTAGCTATATGCATATCATAGATGCCAAGCGGCGACAATATGCTGTCTTTCACATAGTTTTCATAGTTTTTCCCGGTTAGGGTTTCTATCACTTCCCCGAGCATAAGGAAGCCGATATTGGAATAGTTATATCCTGTGCCGGGCGCAAAATCCAATCCTCTTTCCAGCTCATAAGTTATAAGGGCTTCTTTGCTTACAGGGTTACTTGTGCCTGTTAATAAAGTAACGCGCAATGGATATGAAATCGGGTCGCAACCACTAAGAAAATAAGGATAAGGTGTAGTGGGGTCGGGATTACAATTATAGTCTCTGTTCCAACCTCCTTCGTGTTCCAGCAGATTTTGAATGGTAATATCATAAATGCGTGTATCCGTAATATTAGCATGTGAGAAAACTGGATGGTTTCTTAAAATACCTGAAACAGGATCAAATACTTTTGACGTCAAACTAAGCTTTCCTTCTTCCAACAACTTCATAATAGCTACCGATGTTATCTGTTTAGACAGGCTCGCTATACGAAATAAATTATTAGGTTGTGTAGGCACTGTTTTATTCACGTCGGAATATCCGAAAGCTCTCAAATATATTAATTTTCCATTTTTGGATAACGCCATTGTTGCGCCGGGGATGTTCCATGTATTCAAGAAATTACTGACAAGATTATCACTTTGTGAAAATCCTGCCACAGATACACCGGTTTGTGCATGGGTAATTATTATATTCAGTAAAATAATGAAACAGAGTAAAAATATTTTCATAGCAAAAAGTTTATTGGGGAAAGAATACTTAAAAGTAACCAAAAAATCAATGGATAAATAAATTTATCAGGTATGGAATTCTTACTTTTCTATTAACATACAAACTCCAATTAAAGCCTCGCATATTTTCACTAATTTTGCCGTTCAAAATTCGGTAATAAAAATGGCAAAAGTAAAAGTGGGTTTGGTACAGATGTCTTGTGGAAAAGATAAAGAAACAAATCTTCAAAAAGCAATAGGTAAAGTTAAAGAAGCAGCTGCGAAAGGCGCACAGATCGTGTGTTTGCAGGAACTTTTTACTTCATTATATTTTTGTGATGTAGAAGATTATGAAAACTTTAAATTAGCTGAAAGTATTCCCGGTCCTTCAATAGATGCGTTGAGTGAAGTTGCAAAAGAATTAGGCGTTGTCATCATCGCTTCTTTGTTTGAAAAACGCGCCGAAGGATTGTATCACAACACGACTGCTGTATTGGATGCTGATGGAACTTATCTTGGTAAATACCGAAAGATGCACATACCGGATGATCCTGCTTTTTATGAAAAATTTTATTTTACGCCGGGCGATTTGGGTTATAAAGTTTTTCAAACGAAGTTTGCCAAAATCGGTGTGCTGATTTGTTGGGATCAATGGTATCCCGAAGCTGCTCGCATTACATCATTAATGGGAGCTGAAATTTTATTTTATCCGACTGCCATCGGTTGGGCTACTTCGCAAGATGAAGCAACTAACGAAGAACAATATAATGCTTGGCAAACTATTCAGCGCAGCCATGCCGTGGCAAACGGTGTGCATGTTGTAAGTGTAAACCGTGTGGGTCTTGAACAAGACGGATTGATGAAATTTTGGGGCGGAAGTTTTGTAAGCAATCCTCTCGGGAGCCTTATTTATAAAGCCTCTTACGATGAAGAAGAAACAGCAGTCGTGGAAATAGATACGCAAAAAACCGACCATTATAGAACTCATTGGCCGTTTTTAAGAGATAGAAGAATCGATTCTTATCAACCGATTACAAAACGATTTATTGATGAATAATCTATTTCACCTGTTTATTTTTATTTTTTTTAATTGTCAGATTGCAATTAGCCAAAATTATCATTGCTTTAAGAATGTGAAATTCTTATCGTTCATTTCGTAACTTTATAAAAATTAAAATATTATGGAATCGGATGTTGCAATAAATAAATTGAAAATTACAAAATGGATTATTGATTTGGAAGATAAAAGTGTGTTGGAAAAAGTAGAACGTTTAATGAAGGAGAATAAAAAGCCCGAATATGATGCGGCCTATGAAGCAACATTGTCTGACGAAGAGAAAGTAAAATATTGGCAGGAAGTGGGCATTTCCGGGGATGAATTATTTAATGGCGTTGTGGCGCATATCAGAACATTGCCGTGGAAAAAATAATTATTTATTTGCCTGAAGTAAAAATTTACTTCAATAATTTAATGGACGTTCTGTTTGAAAAAGAATATTTCGGGTTTATAGAGAGCGCAGAGGAATACGTTTGGAAAATTCGGGATTTTATAGAAGAAAATATTTCAACTTATCCAACAAAAAAAACGCCTTTCGGACTCTTACAATACGGCGAAAAATATTTGACTTATAAAGCAAACCAAAGCACTACGTGGTACATTTTCTTTTCGAAAATTGAAGAAACTTTTTTTGTAAAATTCATCACCAACAACCATACAAGTTTATCTGCTGAATTGAACATTGATTATTAATTATTGAATACTCATAAATTTCAAATGACTTACCCCACACCGAAAGAACTCGGTTATTATTTCCCTGCTGAATTTGAAAAACATTCCGCAACATGGTTGAGTTGGCCGCATAAAAACGAATCATGGCCAGGAACGATTGATAAAGTTTATCCTTATTATTCGGAGTTTATAAAAACATTGGCACAGAGCGAAAAAGTTTGTATCAATGTTAATAATGAAGCCATGAAATCCTTTGCTATCGGGCATTTAGAGAACGAAGGAGCAGACTTATCGCAAGTTGAATTTTATGTTCATCCGACAAATGATGCTTGGTGCCGCGATCACGGACCTGCTTTTGTTATTAATAAAAAAGAAAATAAGAAAGCAATTGTTGATTGGAATTACAATGCCTGGGGAAATAAATATCCGCCTTATGATTTGGATGATGTGATTCCTACTTTAATTGCAAAGGATTATGACATTCCAGTATTTTATCCGAACATTGTAATGGAAGGCGGTTCTGTAGAATTTAATGGTAAAGGAACGTTGCTTACTTCGACTTCCTGTTTGCTGAACCCCAATCGTAATCCGCATTTAACACAAAAACAAATAGAAGAATATTTAATAAATTATTACGGAGTAGAACAAATACTTTGGGTAGATGAAGGTATTGTGGGCGACGATACGGACGGACATATAGATGATACCATTCGCTTTGTAAATGAAGACACGGTTTTAACTGTTATTGAAAAAAACAAGTCGGATGAAAATTATCATTTGTTGCAGCATAATTTTAAGCAATTACAACAGATGCGCTTGTTGAACGGAAAGCAGTTAAATATCGTGGAATTGCCGATGCCGAACGCCGTAACCTACAACGGGCAAAGGCTTCCGGCATCATACGCCAATTTTTATATTGCTAATAAATTCGTGATCGTTCCGACTTATCGTTGCAATCAGGATGAAGAAGCGCTGGATATTATTCAGCAATATTTCCCTGAAAGAAAAGTGGTTGGTATTGATTCTACTGAAATCATTTGGGGATTGGGAAGTTTTCATTGTTTGAGTCAGCAAGAACCTGAAGTGTAAAATATTTAAGTGAACAATTTTCTTTCTACTATATATAAAACTATTCTGCTTTACTGTATATGCTTCGCAGTATTTCATGTTTCTGCGCAAACGCAGCATTACAGCGAGTTGCAGATTACGAGCGACAACGACAGCTATACACTTCGTGGTAAGGACGGTTATTATACAAACGGATTAAATATTGCTTTCCGTTGGAGAAATAAACGCAATCCGTCTTCAAGTACAATTCGTTCTGTCTCGATTGGACAATTAATGTATAATGCCAAAAACGGCAGCTACAGTGAATTGTATGAATTGGACCGACCGGTAACTGCATTTCTTTACGGTGCATATACACAAACTAATTTTACAAAAAAAGAAAATGTGTTGCAATGGAATATAATGCTTGGAACAATTGGTCCGCCTGCGTTTGGGCGTCAAATGCAGGAAGCGATTCATTCAACATTAGGAATGTATAAACCCAGAGAATGGGACTTTCAGTTAAAAACAGAAGTTGGTGTTAATGGCAGTTTTAAATGGTCGCCGCAATTGAAAAAGATAGGTAGCGCAGCAGATATAAAACCTATTATAAGTGCGACGGTCGGAAATACTTTTACTAATACAAACTTAGGTGCAGCCTTGCTTTTGGGGAAATTCAACAGCAATTCATCATCTGTTTTCTGGAATGCAAATTTGAACAGCAATCAGAAGGAATCTTTCTTTTATGCGTATCCGCAAATTATTTTCAAAGCTTACGATGCAACAGTTCAGGGCGGTTTGTTTATCAATGATAAAGGCCCATATGTGGGAAGATTGAATCGCGCCGTTTTTCGTCCGCAAATCGGTTGGATGTATTCCAACGGAGGATTCTTATTGAATCTTGCTTTGTTCTATGAAAGCAAAGAATCGCTTACGCAAATTGAATCACAGTTTTACGGAAGGATAAGTTTGGGATTTTTATTTTGATTTTGTTATAACAATGTAATAACTTTGTTTAAATAAATTATTTATTATGCTATTGACAAAAATCAGGAAGATAGGAAACTCCGCCGGCATAATATTGAGTAAGGAAACGCTGAAACATTTGGATATGCAGGAGTTTGTAAGTGTAGATATCGAAAAAGGTAAGATTGTTATTTCGCCCGTTAAAAGAAATCCGAGAGAAAATTGGGAAAAACAACTTTTGAATGCTGGGGCGAAAAATGATTCCGATAAAATGCTTGATAATATTTCCAACCAATTTGATCAGGAGGAATGGACATGGTAGCAAAGCGTTTCGACATTTATTTTGTAGAGCTTGACCCAGCGCAAGGAAGCGAGATAAATAAAACGAGACCGTGCGTAATTATTTCTCCGGATGAAATGAACAGAGCGTTAAATACAGTGATTGTTGCACCTCTAACTTCAACAATAAAAAATTATCCCACTCGCATAAACTGCGTGGTTGCAAAAAGAAAAGGACAGATTGCGCTTGACCAAATACGAACGATTGACAAAAGCCGTTTGAAAAGCAAACTCACTTCTTTATCAAAAAATAAACATCAAGAAATAACTGATATACTTATAGAAATGTTTAAATAATTTTATCAAACCGTTTAACATCCGCTTCCACATCAATTGAAGTGTCATATAAAATATGTTGTGTTAATTGTTTTGCATAATACGGCGCGAGCGAACAGCCTTTGGTTCCCATGCCGTTTAAAATTCCTATTTGCAAATTTTTTTCATGTAATCCCACAAATGGCCTGCGTTCCGTATTTGCCGGGCGTAAAGCAGCTAAATGATCGACAACTTTATAAGGAAGTTTCAGATGATCTTTTAAATAATTTTCAACTTTGGTTTTGAAAGCAGCAGATGCATTTACACTTTCATAATTCCATTCATAAGTGGAACCTATCCAAAAAAAATCGTCTTTAAAAGGAACGATGCTGAATCCTTGCTTATATATAAAATCTCTCGGCAAATCAGGTATAGAAACAATCAAAGCCTCGCCTTTGTTAAAAGCAAAAGGAAGATGATTGAAATAAGAATTATTTATTGAATTAATACCATCGCAAAAAATAATTTTCCTGGCCGAAATATTCTTATAGTTTACGCCGTCATTCTTTATGGTTAATTCATTAATGTCAAAACTCGCAGCTGATAAGCATTGCAAACGGTCTATGTAATTTCGATATTGTATTAATAATGTTTGTAAATCGATACAATATGCCGGATGAATTTCTCCGATTCCAAAATCAAACTCAAAATATTTCTTCCATAAATTTTCCTCTTTGCAATGATGCAAATAAGCTGTGTCTTTTTCTTGCAATCTTTTCTCAAACGCTTGTTGCATTTGCATGGAAGTATGAATGTCAAGTACAGTAATTTCTTTAATAATATTTTCTGCTCTTATATCATTACTGATTTGTTCATAAGCATTTTTTGCAAAAGGCATTAGCTCATCAATCTTCCATGTTTTTACGATTCTTCGTCCCGTTACAGGATTAATAACACCGCTTGCAACGCGCGATGCACTGTTGTAAATATTATTATCAATTACCCAAACCGATTGTTTTTCTTTTATTAAATAATAACTGAGAAATGTTCCGCAAATACCTTGCCCTACAATGATATAATCTACCTGCATGAAAACTTATTTGATAATTTTGAAACACCATCTTTTTAATTTTCCTTCAAAGTCAAACGGCGTTGTGGCTTTGGTGATGTCTTTTATTTCTGACGCTTTAATGTTTTCTTTATCTAAAATAAATTTTGTATAATTTGTACTAAAATACAAAATGCCTTTTGCAGACAATGCATGCATAACGTCATTGATTAATTCTGTATGATCGATTTGTATATCTAAAATATCTTTCATTCTTTTACTGTTACTGAAAGTAGGCGGATCCATTATAACTAAATCGAAACTTTCAGGTTTCAGTGTCTTTAAATATTGTTTTACATCCGCATGAACGAACTGATATTTCTTTTTATCCCGCTGTTTATTAATATTAAAATTATCTTCCGCCCAACCTAAATATGTTTTAGACAAATCAACCGATACCACGCTCGAAGCACCAGCTGATGCGGCATACACAGAAAAAGAACCCGTATAGCAAAATAAATTTAAGACACGTTTGTTTGTCGATTCATCACGCACCATTGCACGCGTAATGCGGTGATCGAGAAACAATCCGGTATCCAGATAATCGGTAAGATTTACACGAAATTTCAATCCGCTTTCTTCCACATTAAAAAAATGGCTTTCTGTATTTAGCTTTTCGTATTGCGCTCCGGATTCCCGATGCGACATTTTGCGGCGCTGACGAATGAAGATTTTTTCCTTATCTGTTTCAAGGATTTTTGCAATTATATTCAAGCAGTCTTCCAGCCATTGCTCATGTTCGTCATCTTCCATTCCATGCCGCCGCAGATACTCGGCAAGATAAATTTTGTCGGCATAAAACTCAATCGCGAAAGGGAATTCAGGCAAGTCGTGATCATACACTCGCCAGCAAGTTATATTTTGCCTGCGCGCCAGTTTGCTTCTGTGCTTATACACTTTCTGCAATCGGTTTTCAAACATTTGCAATTTATCATTCATCACTCAAAGTAAAAATTAAAAAGTCAAAACAAGAACTAAATTTTATGATTGTATCACAACTGGTAAATATTATCTTTGAAATATTATTATAAATCTTTAAGCAATGGCAACAAAAAAAGCAGTAAAAAAAGCTGCACCTAAAAAGGCAGTAAAAATCGCGTCAGAGAAATTTAATACTAATAAAAAAATAGAGAAAATATTATCCATAGACATTGGCGGTACACATATCAAAACTTCTGTATTAAACACCGATGGGAAATTGCTGAGTGAATATAAAAAATTGCCAACGCCACTGAAAGCTACGCCAAACGCGGTTTTGAAGACAATTGAAGAATTGGCAAAAGGTTTGGAATTTGATGTTATTTCCGCAGGATTTCCAGGTTATGTAAGAAACGGAATAATTCATACAGCGCCAAATCTCGGCACAGAATATTGGAAAGGATTCGAAATAGAAAAGGAATTGACTAAAATTTTTTCAAAGCCTGCACGTGTAGTAAATGATGCAGATATGCTGGGCTTGGGCGTGATGGAAGGCAAAGGATTGGAAATGGTCGCAACATTGGGAACTGGATTCGGAACCGCATTGTTTAATGAAGGGAAATTACTGCCTCATTTGGAATTGGCGCATCATCCTATAATAGGCGCGAAAGATTACGATAAAGTGATAGGAGATAAGGCGCTGAAAAAACTTGGTAAAAAGAAATGGAATAAAAATCTGGAATACATCCTTTCTATAATCAAAGTCGTTGTTAATTATGACACACTTTTTCTTGGCGGCGGCAATGCGGAAAAAATAAATTTTAAGCTGGATAAAAATATAAAAATCGTTACCAATATCGAAGGCATCGATGGCGGTGCGAAACTGTGGAAGCAGTAACTTTGCAGCTATATGACTTCTCAGGAATTTCAGGAAATAGCTAAAACCATTCCGAACCATCCGGGCATTTATAAATATTTCGATGATAGCGGTGCGCTTATTTATGTCGGCAAGGCAAAGCATTTGCGCAAACGCGTAAGTTCATACTTTAATAAAAACGTAAGCAACTTTAAGACTTATGAACTGGTACAGCGAATTGCGCGGATCGAGTTTACAATTGTAGATACTGAACAAGATGCTTTTTTGTTGGAAAATTCTTTAATCAAACAATTCCAGCCGAAATATAACATCATGCTGAAGGATGATAAAACTTATCCATTCATCGTGATAAAGAAAGAACCTTTTCCGCGCATATTTCTTACCCGCAGAAAAATCAAAGACGGATCAGAATATATTGGCCCATTTACATCTGTTTGGCGTGTGCGTGAAATTTTGGATTTTGTAAAAGAAAATATTCCGTTGCGTACCTGCAAACTGAACCTTACAAAATATAATATAGAAAAACATAAGTTCAAAGTTTGTCTGGAATATCATCTTGGTAATTGCAAAGGTCCTTGCGAAGGATTTCAAACTGCGGAAGATTATGCAGAATCCATTCAGCAAATCAGGCAAATCGTAAAAGGAAATTTGTCGCCGTTGATGCAGCATTTTAAAAAAGAAATGCAGGAATACGCCGCTGATATGCAATTTGAAAAAGCAGAGCTGATAAGGCAAAAAATTGCAGCTTTGGAAAATTATCAATCCAAGTCGATCATTGTAAGTGCGCATCTCGGAAGCCTTGATGTATTCTCTATTTTGAAAGAACATGAAACGGCTTATGTCAATTATCTGATGGTTGAAAATGGCACAATCGTTCACACGCACACAGTTGAATTACAAGCACAGATCGAAGAAACGGAAGAAGATGTATTGCTTTTTGCCATTGCGCGATTGCGAGAACAGTTTAACAGCCTGGCAAAAGAAATCATTGTGCCGCATGAAATAGATTTTCCCGATAATGACATAAAAATTTCCGTGCCCAAAAGCGGTGATAAAAAGAAGTTGCTGGATCTCTCGGAGAAGAATGTCAATTATTTCAAAGAGGAATTGCGCAAGAAAAAAATATTAAATCTGGAAGGTCAATCCGAATCGGATAAGAATCGCGTGCTGGTGCAGATTCAGGGGGATTTATCGTTGCCGCAGTTGCCCGTACATATCGAGTGTTTTGATAACTCCAATTTTCAGGGATCATATCCCGTTTCGGCAATGGTTTGTTTCAGAAACGGTGTGCCGAGCAAAAAAGATTACAGGCATTTTAATGTAAAAACCGTGGAAGGAATCAATGATTTTGCGACGATGAAAGAAGCTGTTTATCGCCGGTACAGCCGGCTGCAAAAAGAAAGTCTGGCTTTTCCTCAACTCGTAATTATTGATGGAGGAAAAGGACAATTAAGCTCCGCAATGGAAGCATTGCAGGAATTGAATTTAACAGGAAAAATGACTGTTATAGGCCTTGCTAAAAACGAAGAAGAAATATTCTTTCCCGGCGATACGCAATCGATCAAACTTGACTGGGATAGTGAATCTTTAAAATTAATCAGAAGGATCAGAGATGAAGTGCATCGTTTCGGGATTACATTCCATCGCAACCAACGCTCCAAAGGAACTTTCAAAAATGAATTGGAAGAAATCGACGGCATCGGTGAAGCCACAGCCAATCAGCTTTTGAAACGCTTTCGTTCCATTAATCAAATCAAGCAATTAACCGAAAGAGAACTTACAGCAGAAATCGGCGGCAGCAAAGCCGCCAAAGTGTGGCAATATTTTCATCAAGGATAATTGGTGTTTTATTTACTGCATTGAGGCATTTAATTGAAATAATTTTTAATTATAAAGGTAAACGTGTTGAGAATTGCAACTATAAAAAAAACATGCTACACATTTAATCGATGCAACGATCAGAGTTCCAACTTCTCTTATTAGTATTATCTTTGCCCGACTATGGACAAGAAAATCAGAACACGCTTTGCGCCGTCGCCAACGGGCGGTTTGCATCTCGGCGGCGTACGCACGGTACTTTTTAATTATTTATTTACGAAGCAAAATAATGGTGAATTTATTTTAAGAATTGAAGATACAGACCAAACGCGCTTTGTGGAAGGTGCGGAAGAATATATTAATGAAACGCTTGCGTGGTGCGGCTTACAACCTGATGAAAGTCCTGTAAAAGGTGGTCCTTACGCACCTTACAGACAGAGCGAGCGTAAAGAAATTTATCGTAAATACGCGGAAGAATTAGTAGAAAAAGGTATTGCTTATTATGCTTTCGATACACCGGAAGAACTGGATACGAAGCGTAAAGAAATTCCGAATTTCAAGTATGATTTATCGACAAGAAATTCATTGAATAATTCTTTGACTTTGAGCGATGATGAAGTAAAAGAACTGTTGGATAAAAATACACCGCACGTAATTCGCGTAAAAATGCCGGAAGAAAATGAAACCGTTTCTTTTGTAGATTTGATTCGCGGCGAAGTGCATTTCAACACTTCCGAATCGGATGATAAAGTTCTGTTGAAAGCCGACGGAATGCCGACTTATCATTTGGCGGTTGTGGTAGATGATTATTTGATGAAAATAACGCAAGCTTTTCGCGGCGAGGAATGGCTGCCGAGCGCACCGGTGCATGTGTATTTATGGAAGCATTTATTTGGCATTGAAAATATGCCGCAATGGGCGCATTTGCCGTTGATTTTAAAACCCGACGGCAACGGAAAACTCAGCAAACGCGATGGCGAACGTTTGGGCTTTCCGGTCTTCGCGATGAACTGGACAGATCCTCGTACAAACGAATCCACGCAAGGCTTTCGCGAGCGTGGCTTTTTACCCGAAGCATTCGTAAATATGCTTGCCGTGCTCGGTTGGAATGATGGAACGGAACAGGAAATTTATTCGATGGATGAATTGCTGGAAAAATTTTCCGTAGAAAAAATTCACAAAGGTGGCGCAAAATTCAGTTATGATAAAGCGCTTTGGTTCAACCATGAATGGATTAAAAAATTATCGGCAGAAAAGTTATTGCCTTACATAAAAAATGTTTTCGCGGAGAAAAATATTGTTGTAAAAGATGATGCGGTCTTATTGAAAGTGATTGACTTGGTAAAAGAACGTTGCACTTTGTTGCCTGACTTTGTTGAACAATCATCTTTCTTTTTTCAATCGCCTGATACGCTTGATATTGCTTCCGTTCTGCCGAAATGGAACGAACATAAAAATAATTTTTTTATAGAATTAATCCGTTCTTATGAACTCGCAACAGCGTTCGATGCAGAAACATTGGAGCATTCATTTAAAGAAATGGCAGCAGCTTCCCAACTGAAACCGGGAGAATTAATGCTGCCTTTCCGCATTATGTTGGTCGGTGGAAAATTCGGTCCGCATGTGTTTGATATTGCAGCTGTGTTGGGGAAAGAGGAAACGGTTAAGAGAATAAAACGAGGACTTTCGATTTTAGAAAATTAGTTAAAATTAATTATTGTGAATAAAAAAATAGCCATTATCGGCGGAGGAAATTTAGGTTCTGCAATTCAATATCAGGCGTTCCTAACGGAACGAGATAAATATGTTGATTGATTTTTCTACCAATCAAAATCTCCCGATGGGACAAGCAAATTTATAGATTGTGCAATGCTCCATAGGAGCATTTGGTTGGTAGAATTAAGGATGCAAAGTTTCGTTCCTAAGGAACGGTTGATATACAATATCCAAAGCTATGTCGAACAGTTATTCGCAAATTCACATACAATTTGTATTTGCCGTTAAATATAGGACGGCATTAATAAGCAATGAATGGAAAGAAAGATTATATCAATATATCACGGGGATTTTTCGACAAAACAAACACAAAGTTTTACAAATAAACGGAATGCCGGACCACATACATATTTTTATAGGAATGCGTCCGCATCAGTCTATTTCCTCATTGATACAAAATGTCAAAACAGAAAGCAGTAAATGGATTAAAGCACAAAAATTATCGCCGTCATTCGCGTGGCAGGAGGGTTATGGCGCTTTCTCGTATTCAAGAAGCCAAATAAATAATGTGGTTCATTATATTCAGAACCAGGAAAAACATCATAAGAAAGAAACGTTTTTGGATGAATATAAAAAATTCCTGACGGCTTTCGAAATTGAATGGGATGAAAAATATATTTTTAAGCAATTGGAATAATGGCTTGATCAATTACTTTACAGAAAAGAAGAACAATAAATATTTCTTCCCTGAGAAACAATTAAATTGAATAATAAAATAATAATTATAAATAATTTTCGTCCCGAAACTATTGATTGGAAAAATGTGGTAGAAGAAATATCCCAGGTATAGTAGTTTATCTCACAAAACAAAATAAAACACAGGTGCAATGGTTTTAATTATTGACTAAATATATCTTTCAATGAACAAAAAAATAGCCATTATCGGCGGCGGAAATTTAGGTTCGGCAATTGCCGAAGGTATTATCAGCAGTGGCTTTGCTCAGCCTGAAAATATTTTTATTACAAAAAGAAATGTTGAAACATTAGCTTCTTTACAAGAAAAAGGAGTGAATGTTTTGAGCAATAATGTACAAGCTATTGAAAACGCGGAATACGTTATCCTTGCCATAAAACCGTTTCAAATTAAAGATATAGTTGAAGAAATAAAACCTTCTTTGATAAAAGATAAACACATTGTAATCAGTGTGGTGACAGGCGTTTGGATAAAAGATTTGATTGAACTCGTCGGCGAAGATTTTGCCATTGTCCGAGCTATGCCGAACACAGCAATTGCCATTCGCGAAAGCATGACTTGTATTTGCTCGCACAACACAAATGAAGAACAAACAATTTATGTAAGCAATCTGTTTAATCAGCTTGGCAAGTCGGTTGTCATCGATGAAAAGCTGATGGATGCTGCAACGGTTCTCGGCGCTTGCGGAACGGCGTTTGCCATGCGTTATATTCGTGCGAATATTCAAGGTGGTGTGGAGATTGGTTTTAATGCACAAATCGCAGCAACGATTGCCGCGCAAACCGTGAAAGGCGCAGCAGAATTATTGCTCGTAAAACACACGCATCCGGAACAGGAAATCGACAAAGTAACTACGCCGAAAGGTTGTACCATTGCAGGTTTGAATGAAATGGAACATCAAGGTTTAAGTTCTTCAATAATTCGCGGTATTACTACAAGTTATAAGAAGATTGTGAATGATATGTAGTTTAATTATGAATTATGAATTGAGAATTGAACAAACACGTTTACACGTCATGCCGAACTTGTTTCGGTATCTCAAAAAAGAACTTACTAAGAGACTCTCGCCTTCGCGGTAAAGACGTTTATAGATTTTAATTATTTCAAATGTTAATCAGTTAAAACTATGAGACATAGTTTAATTATCCTCATTGCAGCAGCTTTTTTTACAGGCTGCATTACCGTTAAAAACAATCAGCTTGTTACCAATTCTGCAAACAATAACACTATTGTCGGCGGTAAATTATTTACTGCTGTATGGCAGCAACGTGCTGCGGAGTATAAAGCGTTGTGTGAGCAGGCTTATAATATTGCAACACTTCGCGTGCAGCAATATTATAACGCCGATACTTCAAGCAAAGCGAAAGCGATTGTTACGGATATTGATGAAACGTTTTTGAACAATGCACCGTATGCTGTGCATCAGGCTTTGCAGGGAAAAGATTTCAGTTCTGCCTCGTGGAGCGAATGGACAAGCCGGGCCGACGCCGATACTTTAGCGGGAGCGCTTGCATTTTTTAAATTCGCAGCTTCGAAGGGAATGACTATTTTTTATGTAACCAATCGTAATGAAGCTGACAGGCAAGGTACTTTGAAGAATCTGCAAAAGTTCGGTTTCCCGAATGCCGATAACGAACACCTTTGGTTGATGGACAAAACATCAAGCAAGGAAGAACGCAGACAAAAGATTGCTAAGGATTACGATATTGTTCTTTTGTTAGGAGATAATCTCGGTGATTTTTCTGCCTTATTCGATAAAAAATCGGAAGCAGAAAGAAGTGAAAATGTATTGAATAATAAGAGACGAATTCGGGCAGCGTTTCATCGTTCTTCCGAATCCGAATTACGGCGATTGGGAAGATGCGATGTATGATTACAAGCACACATTTTCTTTGCAACAGAGAGATTCTGTGTTTAAAGCGAATGCGATATCGTACTAAAAGTATTATAATTTGGTATTAGTTTTATATTAACTCTTTTGAAATTTTAATTAAAATTGATAAATGAAACCATTGTTACTTTTTTGCTTGCTCGGCTGTTGTATTTTATTTTGTAATGCCCAAAGCCAACAAGATGTAGATTCGGTATTATATTATGCAAATCATTTTAATGATTTATCAAATAGAGAAGGGAAAGATGATTCTGCTGCTTTCTTATTAAAGCGACTGGCAATTTTTACGCCTAAAACTTTTCCGGATATATTTTCCGAAACAGTTGATAATTCATTCAGTCAACGATTTATTAAATTTTCGAAGGATGAAATGAGGGAAAATTTTGCACAATCAGATTCTGCTTTAAATTCCCTATTAGTAATGTTTAAAGAACAACGTAACACAGGTGAAAAAATACTAAACAAAGTTATAAGAGATACAAATTCATTAATTCAAAAGTATTTAACACCACTTAAATATTGGGTTGATGAACAGAATTTGATACAAAAAAATAAACCAACAATAAATATGACTGAAGATTTTTTTCAAAAATATATAAATCAATCTTCGTTAGATTCTGCAGATAAATTATACTATTTAAAATATGCACTTCTCCTTTATCAAATTGAAAAAGGACAGCCAACTAATAATAAATATTCGCAACAATTACTTCAAAATATCTATGAACACTTGAATTATTTGTACAGCTATTATTTATCAAATAATAGTAAATCAAATCGTGTCAATATCGCAAAAGCTAAATGGTTATATGCGTATGCAAGTTTTTCTATTGCAAACAATTATCTCGCAAATGATGAAAACAAAGAAGCAGAACCTTATTTGAGGCAAGCTGCTCTGTTGTCTCCGAATCTTAATGATCAGTCAGTTAAGGCCGGCTATTTTTATGACGCAGTAACATTGACGCACAACCCTGAAAAATTCGACTTTTATGGAGAGTATATAAACTTTTTAGAGAAGAAAAATTCTCCTAGTTCATCTGTTCAAAGCGTGTATGTAGATTATGCTTTGAATTATCCTGAACATAAAAAAGATTTAAAAGCGTATTATAATTCGCATAACGATACAACAGCGTCCCCATTTGAAAAATTTTGGGAAGATGCCAATAAAACAATCACCAAGCCTGCCCCCAATTTTTCCGTTAAAAAAATCGATGGCGAAACTTTTGATCTTTCTAACCACAAAGGGAAATGGATATTAATAGATTTTTGGGGAACGTGGTGTGGACCCTGTAGAGCAGAACACCAAGATTTGAATAACTTTTATATTAAATCAAAAGAAAATAAAAGAAACATTGAAGTGATTACATTTGCTTGTCGCGATACTCTACCTACAGTTATGCAATATATGAAAGATTACCATTATACTTTTCCAGTAGCGATGCAACAAGAGAAACCGGATATTATAAAAATGTACCCTGTAAATGGTTATCCATCCAAAATGCTTATCAATCCAAAAGGCGAGTATGTTGTTATTCCTTTTGGTATTGATTGGGAAAACTTCATTAATGGATACATAGGAGATTCAAAATAGTTAGTGAGGTGTTATTTATCTCGCTCCCGGCGGGCAATGCTCTTTCAAATAATGTGTATAAATATTCGACAGAAACTCACGAGTGCCTTTGCCCTCCGAAATCGCATGTGTGCGATTGGGGAATTCCATAAAGTTGAACAGCTTGTTGTACTCTATCAATTTATTGATGACCATTTCTGAATTTTGGTAATGAACATTATCATCTCCCGAACCTTGCATTAATAATAAATTGCCTTTTAAATTTTGTGCATAGCTCAAAGGCGAGGCTTTTTCATATGTATTATCTGCATCGGTCAGTAAGCCCATATAACGTTCTTCATAAACATTGTCATAAGTCGGTTGATAAGCCACGGGCGCAACGGCAATACCAGTTTTATAAACATCGCCGTGCTGAAATAACAAGTTTAAAGTAGTAGATCCGCCGCCGCTCCAGCCCCAAACGGCAACACGGCTTGTATCAACATAATTCCATTGAGCTACTTTTTTTGCCGCTTCGTATTGATCGTGAATATTCAGTATTCCTACTTTTTTATAAATGGAATGTCGCCATGCAGCGCCTTTTGGCGCAGGCGTTCCGCGGCTGTCGATACTCATAAAAATATATCCGTCTTTTTGTATATCTCCGTCGTATAAAAAGTTTCTTCCGCTTCCCCATTGGTCTGTAACAGTAGCCGCAGCAGGTTCTGTATATACATAGAAAACCACAGGATATTTTTTTGTAGAATCAAAGTTTAACGGATAAGTTATTGAAGCGTCCATTGTAACATTGTCATCGGTAGTGATATGTATAAATTTTACTTTATAAGGATCCGGTACAGATTGTATATGCGGTTTAACGCCGATCACTTCTTTTGTGGAAAGATCAAGCCAATCGGTATAAGGCATCGTATTAGCGTTGGAAAAAGTGTGCTCTGCAAATGTACCATTGGGTGAAATGTCATAATCATTTGTGCCTTGTTCTTCTGCCGAAGATAATTTTTCTGCACTGCCCGAACCGTCAATTTTTGTTCTGTATAAATATTGTTGGGTAGCATTATCCGGCGAAGCCAGAAAATAAACATAACCTTCTTTTTCATTTACGGCGAGCATGTCTATAATATCATAATCGCCTTTTGTAACCAGCGATTCATTTCCGTTTTTATCAACATGATATATATGCCGCCATCCGTCTTTTTCACTAACCCAAAGAAATGCTTTTCCATTTTCGATCCAATCCCAGCCGATTGGATTATCGCCATGCCAGCGGGATTTAATATCGACCCAAGTATCGCTTTGTTCTTTATAAAATGCCTTTGCCACGCCGGTATTTACATTCGCCGAATACAGTACGGATACTTGCTGCTTTCTGTCTAATTGCTGCGCAACAATATTATCTTTATCTGCCCATTCCATTCTCGGTAAATAATGTTCACGGCTGTTGCCGGGAATATTCATCCAGGTTATTTTCTTGGAAGCTACTTCTGCCACGCCGATTTTTACTGCGGAGGGCTCTTGCCCTACAACCGGATATTCAACAGGCTTGATGAATGAATAAATTGAATCTGTATTATCGATCATCAGAAAGTTGCGAATGCTTCGTGCGTCTACGTTCCAGAAAGCAATCTTCTTGCTGTCCGGTGACCAGCGAAAACCATCGCGAGCGCCAAATTCTTCTTCATACACCCAATCGAATGTTCCGTTTATAATGCGGTCTTGTCCGTCAGTTGTGAGTTGTGTTATTTTATGAGAAGTTAAATCTTCTACATACATATTGTGTTTACTGCTGTATGCAACCTTGGTACCGTCGGGAGAGAGCTTGGCGAACATTAATGATTCTTTAGCTAAACCTTTTCCAAGCCAATATATATTTTTTGTGGGTATATCGTAAATAAAATAATTGCCGCGTGTTTTATAACGCCAGACTTTTTGTGAATTTGTATAAATCAGTATTTTCTTCTGGTCACTTGAAAAACTAAAATCTTCTATGGGAGTAGTAGTAACTTCATTATTCGGTATGGTTTCAAAGACTGTGTCAACATGTTGTGAAGGAAGAGAAACTTTAATAATATATCCTTTGTCTTTTGTATAATATGCATTACCATCTTCTGTCCATTTGTATTTGGTTGCATAAGGTTGTGCGAAGACTGCATTAATTAAAACTAAAAACGTAACAGTAAAAATCGTTTTGAAAATATTTTTCATTGTAGATTAATTAAACTTTTTGAATGCAATGATAAAGATGAAATGTTTTATGCGATTTACATATTTTAACTTAATTAAAACCATCCTCTTTTTTTGAAAACATAAATCATCCAGGCAGGAATCAATAACATAAATGCAACTGCAACATAGAAACCGTATTTGTCCTGTAAGAAGGGTATATGTGTAAAGTTCATTCCGAATGTACCGCCGATAACGCTTGCAGGTGCGAGCAGGCAAGTTACAATCGCCATGATCTTCATAGATTCGTTCATTTTCAAATTCTCGTTGTTCATATAAAGGTCTTGCAGATTTGCCATTCCTTCTCGATAATTTTCTACCATTTCTGTTGCCTGAAAAATATGATCGTATACATCTTTCAAATATCGCTCGGTTTTTGGCTGGAAAGAATTGTTATCGTTTTTTATCAGATTGCTTACTACATCTCTCGCAGCATATATTACATGCCTCAATATCATGATTTCTTTTCGAAGCAACAGAGTTGGTAAATCTATACGGTATTTATTTTGCAAAATAGCATCTTCGCTTTTTTCTACCTTTTCTCCAAAAATATCCATCATTACAAAGTAATCATCTACAATAGCATCGACTAAAGAGTAATATAAAAAATCAATACCATATTGTTGCATTTTATTTGTCTTATTCAGCAAACGCTGACGGACTTTACCAAAAGCATCTCTTTCGGGATCATCCTGAAAAGTGAGGACAAATTTTTTACCCAGCACAAGAGAGATTTGTTCTTTATTTAATACTTCATGTGTTTTGTTGTATGACAGCATGTACATTAACGAATAAATAAAATTGTCAAAAGCATCGTATTTGGATCGTTGACCGACACTGAGAATATCTTCTTCGATAAGCGGATCAATGCTGAACATGGCACAGACATTTTTTATATCGCTTCGTCTTAATCCATCTATATTTATCCAGATATTTTTTTCAGAATTTATGAATTTTTCACACTCTCCAACCTCTGACAGATTATATTGATTCACAGATGTATCATCATATTCAAATACAGTAATAATGCTTTGATTAGCATCAATTCTTAAAGTATTATCCGTTGGATTTGCATAATGAAATTGGAGCTTCTTTTTGGAATTAAGAATGTTGGATAAAAAAAAATTATTATTGCTCATACATGTTGTTAAAAGTAATTAGCGCAAAACCATTTGCCTGTCGGCATCCAATCTTATAAGTATAAAAATAAGGATTGTAAATGTAATTAAAGAAGAACCGCCATAACTTACAAGCGGAAGAGGAATGCCGACTACCGGAAATAAACCGATAGTCATGCAAATATTAATTGTGATATGCAACAATAAAATACCTGCTACACAATATGCATATACGCGGGAGAATGAACTTCGTTGCCGTTCGGCTATTCGTACTATTCGATAGAGTATAAATAAATAAATCATTAAAAATATGCTGCAACCTGCAAAGCCAAAAGCTTCGCCCAAAGATGTGAATACAAAATCGGTTTGTTGTTCAGGTACATATTTTCCGCGTGTTTGTGTTCCTTTCAAAAAACCTCTTCCCAGCAAGCCTCCGGAACCGATTGCTATTTTGCTTTGCCTTACATTGTAATCATCCGGTTTGGAAATGCTTTTGTTGTTTTCTTCCCTGTTTATAGCATGCCGGTTTTGAGAGCAGTCATAAGTTTTACCAACCATTGCATAGATACGTGTGGATTGATAACATTGAAATACATCGTTAAATATATAAGGTACCGCAAATCTTTGTATGCCTACACAAAGTATCCATATACCAATAATAAAAGCCAATAAACTTTTACTCCGTTTTATTTTCTTTCTTAAAAAATATACGGAAACTGCTGCTATAACAGTCAGAATGATTGCCAGCGTATTCGGCTCCATAATTAATGTAGCTACGACTAAAAATGCAAATGAAAAACCTACAACTAATATCCATCCCGGCAATCCTTCGCGATACATCGGAATGAAGAAAGCGAAATAAACGATTGCCAATCCGGTTTCGTTTTGCATAATTGAAATCAGTGCAGGAAATAAAGCTATGGCGGCAGCAATAATCTGAGAGCGGACTTTGGTAAAATCCAAGTCTTGCATGGATAAATATTTCGACAAAGCCAACGATGTAAAAATGGTGCATAATTGCGCAGGCTGTAAATTGAACCCGCCGCCTAATGGAATCCAGCTTCGGGAGCCATTAACATTTTTACCGATGGCAAAGGTCAGAAACATTAGAAATATGCCAAATAAATAAAGCAAATTTGCAAAAGCTGTATAAAGTTTGCTGTCGCTTAGTAAAATGAATATGGCAAGTATAGCGGAAACGCCGGCAAAAATTAATTGTTTGCTATACTCAGTTTTTCCTGAAATAAAAGAGGCCGCCCAATTTATATCCGGATTGTATTCCACCATGAAGATGCACAAGATGCCGGTGCATACAAGAATCGCATACAGCAATACAAATATCCAATCTATTCCTTTAGTAAGTTGCTCTTGTTGATTCATTTATTTTCTTTTTTCGCGCGCAGGTGAAGAAGATGTTTTTTTGTCTTCATTTATAATTACAGGAGATAAATGATTATGACTGTCTGTATCGTGAGGCAATTTTTTCTCTTTTTGAGTTGCTGCTACCCGAAGGCTGTCATCGTGCTTTGCCATGGCAATTGAATCTATTTCTTTTGCTTTTTCGCGAAGCTGTACTTGTTTAAGAGAATCTTTTTTTCTTCTCCATTCATAAATCTGCGGCGGAAATAAATTTACTTTGGATAATCTGTCCACATCCGCCTGAGAATCATCCGTAAGTGTATCGTTTAAATATTGCTCCATCATGCGCGCGCCGATAGGTGCAGCCCATGTAGCGCCGTAACCTGCATTTTCCACATATACTGCTATGGCAATTTTAGGGTTATCGGCAGGCGCATAAGCAATAAAAACAGCTAAGTTCTTCAAGTGCGGCACTTGTGCAGTACCCGTTTTAGCAGCGTATTTTATTCCGGGAATAGATACATTTTGTGCCGTTCCCACTTCCGTTACATCTTCCATTCCTTGCTGAACAGTGCGGTAATCGGCATCGCTGATGTGTAACGGTTCATGCTTGATATGATACTTCGCAAGATAAACCGTATCGTCATCGCTTTGATGTTCCAAACTGTCCACAAAATGCGGCGTGTAATACCAACCTTTGTTGGCAATAATGCAGGCTTCATTCGCAGACTGAATGGGCGTAAGCAACATCTTGTCCTGTCCTATGCCCATTGTAACCATATTACAGCCAACCCAACGCGGACCGTAAGCTTCGTTATATATGGTCGTATCCGGAATATTACCGCCTTTTTCACCTGCAATATCGATACCCAACGGATTGCCGAAACCAAAGCCGTGCATATAATTGCGCCATGCGGCATAGCCTTTTCTCGGGCTTCCGTATTTAGGATTATCAATTGTATTTTTAAACAGATTACAGAAAAATGAATTACACGAATTGGCAATGGCTAATTTTAAATTATCGGCATGTCCTGCCCAATGCTCGTCGCAACGAATTCTGGTATTGCAACCGTAATAAGCACCGAGGCATGGATAGCCGCTTGCAGGCGTTATCAATCCTTCATCCAAACCGATTAATGCGCCGACCGGTTTATAAGTAGAACCCGGCGGATATCGCCCTGTTACGGCTCTGTTTAACATCGGGCCGCTTGTATCAGTAGCAAGAAATTCAATATGTTTCCTGTATTCGGCAGGGGAAAGGTCATTGGGATCAAAAGTTGGTGCCGTTACCATTGCAATGATGCCGCCTGTTTTCGGGTTAATGGCTATTGCGGCGCCGATTTTTCCCTGAAACATTTTTTCTCCCAACTGTTGCACTTTTATATCGATACTTGTATAAATATTTCTTCCTGCAACTGCAACCGTGTCAAATTCGCCATTGGCATAAGAGCCTTGCGGTCTTCCGCGATTATCGCGCAGGGAGCGCGTAACGCCTCTCTGGCCCATGAGTATTGTCTCATATTGTTTTTCCAAACCTGTTAATCCAATATAATCTCCCGCCTGGTAACCTCCATCAGGATTTTTTTTCAGGTAATCGGCAGAGACCTCACCAACCCTTCCTAAAAAGTTTGCGCCGCAATGATACGGATAGGAGCGTACCGGTCTTTCTTGTAAACTAAATCCCGGAAATTTATATAAGTTTTCATTAAGTTGCGCATATAATTCTTGTGTAAGTAAAGGCTCAAAAGTGCTTGGTTTGAAACGTGTATTTTTAAAGATAGCGGTGAGCATTCTTTTATTATACTCTGCCGTATCAATATTTAATATTCTGCAGAGTAATGCTGTATCTACACCTTTTCGAGATTCGGATGGCGTAACGACTAAATCATAATTAACTACATTTTGCAAAATTGCACGACCGTGATGGTCATAAATAATTCCCCGATCTGGATATTGCACCTTACGTAGTATCGCATTGTTTTCTGCTTGTATTTTGTATTTAGGCGAAAATAACTGGAGGTTGAGCAATTGTATTATTATGATTGCGAAAACCGCAGTAAATATGCCTAATATTATCCTGTTCCTGATATGATTATTATTTTGTACGAGCATGTTGATAAGGAAATGTAAATATAAAAAGTACAAACAAAATTAATCAATGGTTTTTCAAAGCAGGAAAATTATTCAATATTAATATTTATTGCTAACCAATGCATTAAAAAAGAAAATTGAAAACCACGTAGGTTCATCTAAATATAAAAGTAATTATTCCGAAATAAATCTATAAATTAACATATGATAATTTTTATTAAATTTAATTTTAATCATCATTTATTAGAATTGTACATTTATTTGACATGAAATATAAATTATTTGTAAATTTAATTTAAAATAAAAATAAAAAATTGATATACTTTTTATAAAAAATAAAAAGTTTTATATACTTTAGCAAAATAGTTAATAATTATAACCAAACTTATGAAAAAAAAGAACTATTCTTATAAGAAAAATATAATTAAAGAATTATTGTATATGAAAGTTCTTTCGTGTGCGGAATTGAGTAATAGAATTGAAAAAAGCATTGCTTTAACAACTAAAGTATTAAATGAAATGATGGCAGAAGGTATTATTGTTTCCGAAGGCCATGCTCCTTCAAGCGGCGGACGGCGACCGATTACTTATTCATTGAAAAATGAATCATTTTATATAATAGCTGTAGCAATGGATCAGTTTGTAACCAGAATTGCGGTAATGGATCCTCAGTTAAATATTATAAACAATATAGCAAAAAGGGAATTGAATCTTGCGGAAAATGCCAATGCATTAAATGAACTGGCAAGCTGCATTGAGAGCGAAATTGTATTAGCAGGAATTGATAGAAATAAAATCATAGGTATCGGAATCGGGATGCCAGGTTTTATAAATGCAAAGCAAGGGTCTAATTACACGTTTATGGGCGAGCATATTGCTACACATATACAATCTCAGGTAAAAATTCCGGTTTTCATTGATAATGATTCATCTCTGATCGGGTTAGCCGAAAACAAATTCGGAGAAGCGAAGAACGAAAAAAATGCATTGATTATAAATCTGAGTTGGGGAATAGGGTTGGGAATGATTATCGATTCAAAGTTATTCAGAGGCGATGAAGGGTTTGCGGGAGAATTAAGTCATATTCCTTTATTCAGCAATGGAAAACTTTGCAGTTGCGGAAAAACTGGTTGTTTGGAAACAGAGACATCTCTCAATTATATGCTTGCTGAAGCGGAAAATAGCATTAAGAATGGCCGGCCCTCGGTTCTAAAAGATTTATTGGCCAATGCCAAAGATCATGAAGAAAAATATGAAGCATTTATAAAAGCGGCAAAAATAGGAGATTCCCTCGTAATAGAAATTGTATCAAAAGTGAGTTATAATATAGGCAGGGGGGTAGCGATACTCATACATTTATTGAATCCTGGAAAAATAATCATCAGCGGAAGATGCTCCGCAGCAGGAAAAGTATGGCTTGCGCCTATACACCAGGCGTTGTATGAATTTTGTATTCCCAAACTGGTAAAAAATATTACGATTGAACTTTCAAAAATGTCGCATACCGCAGAGATCATGGGCGCTGCAGCATTGGTAATAGAAAACATTCATTCCTGTACAATAGAAGCAATACATCCTAAACAATATCAATTAAACTAAACCGGAATTTCTCAACACTAATAAAATAAAAACTTTATGAAAAAAAGCAGACTATTTTCATGTAAAAAGGTTTTTCTATTATTCTTGGCAAGTGCGTTATGTATCTTGTCTTATGCACAGGATCAAAGCATATCCGGCATAGTAAAGAGTAATAGCGGAACACCCTTAGGTGGCGTTACCGTTATTGTACAAAACAGTAATGTACATTCGCTCACCAAAGATGATGGTACTTATACCATTAAAGCAGCTGTTGGTGCACATTTGATATTTTCGTATATCGGCTATCAAACGCAAACCTTAACGGCTTCATCCGCTTCTTTGGATGTAATACTTGTTCAAAACGATATTGCATCAGCCGGAAATGATGTGGTAGTAACGGCGTTCGGAGTAAAACGGCAGGAACGTTCATTGGGCTATGCAGTATCCACAATCAGTGCAAAGGACATTACGGAAACAGGTGCAACTAATTTCGCATCCGCTATGTATGGCAAGGCAGCCGGGGTAAAAATTGTGTCTCCTCCCGGCGGAGCATCTACTGCGGTAAGTGTACAAATCAGAGGATTATCATCTATTTCAAACAATACGCAACCCTTATATGTTGTGGATGGTGTGCCTATAAGATTGTATAATGATTTGTCCGGAAATAGTGGGAACTCTTCAAATAATAATGGTTATTGGTCTAATACACAAATACAAGGAAACGGCGTATTGGATATTAATCCGAACGATATAGCAAGTATTTCCATCCTGAAAGGAGCTGCTGCAGCTGCATTATATGGCTCGGAAGCGACAAACGGAGTAGTAATGATTACTACCAAAAAAGGGAATAAAGGAAAAGGGTTGGGTGTAGATCTCAATTATGTAATTAATCAGGAAAAAGTTGCTTATGGACCGGATTACCAAAACGAATATGGTCCCGGCGATGGTCCAATTTGGGGTACGCTCAATGAAGGTACTCAAAATGATTTATTTGTGCATGAATCCAATGGGGTTGTACATCCTGTATATTCTACCGATGCTCAATTCGGGCCTAAATTTGATGGCCAGCAGGTAGAAGATTGGGATGGTACAATGAGATCTTATAACGCTCAGCCCAATAACTGGAAAGAATTTTACCAAACTGGTTACAATTCTTCTTTGAATGTAGCCATTGCAAATGCAGGTGATATAGGTAATTACCGTTTATCTTATAATAGAGTAGATTATAAAGGCATAATGCCGGGAAGTAACCTAAATAAAAATGTTTTCAACTTCAATGGAACATTAAATCTTAGCAAAGCAGTAAGTGTAGATTTATCTTCTACGTATAATTATACATTTACTCATAATCGACCGTATCAAATGCATCAATTATTTGCTTCTTTTGGCGGCTTCTTTTCGAGGTTTGATGATATGAATACATATAAAACTCGCTATAAAACCACCGATGGATATAAATATGTTACAGCCGGAGGTAATCAATATGATGTTGATCAGGCTTTTGCTTATTCCATGAATGCGACTAATTTATTGGATTATTTTTGGACAGCATTAAGAGACATAAATAATGAAACGCAAAATAGGTTTATGAATAGTGTAACTTTGAATATTGCACTTTCAGAACATTTAAAATTGCGTGGCCGTGTAGGGAATGATTACACTTCGTGGAATATAATTAACGATAATCATAATACGCAACCATCTTTTGTAGGACCAAGTGGGCAATATTCTACTCAGAATAATCTTTATAACAGAGTGTATGGCGATGGATTGATTACCTATACGAATAAATTTTCTTCAGATTGGAATATTACTATAATGGGGGGTGTTACCGCTCGTAAAGATGTATCTAATAATCAGTATAGCACAACACAAAATGGCTTAGTGCAAGAAAATTTCTTTAGTTTAAGTAATTCATCGGGCACTTTACAAACCAGCGCTACAAGACAGCAACAAAATGAAAGTGCTTATTTCGGAACAGTAGATATTAATTTTAAAAACTTGCTGTACTTAGAAGGAACAGGAAGGCATGAAGGAATTTCTACTTTACCTCCCGGATCAAACCAGTTTTTTTATCCTTCGGTAAGTGCAGGTTTCATTTTGTCTGATGCTGTAAAATTACCAACACTTTTTAATTATGCTAAATTGAGAGCTTCATATGCAGAAGTGGGTAATTATCCGGGTATTTATCAAGCTAATGTTTCCTTTTGGCAATCAAATGTTCCTAATGGAAGCGGCAACTACATATATCAATCAAGTGCATCTTCTAATTTTGGTAATCTTAATTTAAAATCAGAATTAAAAAAAGAAATGGAATTTGGTTTGGAGACAAGATTACTGCATAATATACTTGGATTAGATATAAGTTATTATAACAACAAGGTAGAAAGGCAAATTTTGTATTTATCAACGCCTTATTCTACAGGAACTTCAAGTGAGATTGCAAATGCAGGAAATCTATCTAACTATGGTGTAGAAGCGGCTTTGAATGCAAGTCCTATTACTTCTAATGATTTTAAATGGACAACAGGGTTCAATTTTTCTATAAACAAAAATAAAATTACCGCCTTACCAAATGGAGTCTCTACTCTTACTTTAAGCAATCAAGATGGTGGTTATGCTATTATCCAGGCAAATGTAGGAGACGCATTAGGAAATATATATGTACATCCAATTGCGACAGATGGTAATGGAAATAAAATTATAACCTCAAGCGGTATTTATCAAATTGATGCAAACTCCTATAAATATGTTGGCAATATAATGTCAAAATTTGTAGGGGGCTGGACAAATACGCTTACTTACAAATCTTTTTCATTAGATCTAACATTTGATTACAGATTAGGGGGTAGTTTATTATCTATACCTACTTATTATCAAATCGGAGCAGGTATGTATAAGAACACTTTGCAATATCGTGATGCTGCACATGGTGGCATATCGTACAATATTGTTAATGGCGCTACTGTTCAGGCTGCGAACGGAACCTTTAATGATGGTATTATTTTGAAAGGGGTTCATTCCGATGGGAGCACAAATTCTACAATTATTGACGCAAGCCATTATTATCAGTACACATATAATTGGGAAACCACCGGCGATTATGAAAACGCAGTTTTTAAAAATAGTTATATAAAATTTAGAGAAGCGGCGCTCAATTATAATTTACCGTCTTCCTTCGCACATAAAATTCATTTCCAAAGACTGCAATTATCATTAATCGGAAGAAATTTATTTTATATATGGAAAACACTGCCACATGGCTTAGATCCTGAAATTGGTGTAGGTTCATCCTGGCTATCTCAAGGTGTTGATGGAGGTAATCCTGCTCCTACAAGAAGTATGGGGCTAAGCTTAACGGCAGGTTTTTAAAAATTAATATATAAAAATAATTTTCAAAAGATTTAAATTTATAATAATGAAACGAATAATCACAAATACAGCCGTAATCTTGATACTTTTCGGTTTATTCAGTTCCTGTAAAAAAACTCTTGATAATAATTTTACCAATCCGGAGTTGCCTACTACCGGATCTGTAGGAGCATTATTTACAGGAATGCTGCTAAATAACAGAATACATTCTTCTTATTGGGATTACTATACTTTTATAATGACAGTAACGGCACCTTTTTCTCAAATGTGTGCAATAAGTCCAAGTAGTCAAATGTATATACCAAATGCAAGCTATACTGATGCCCGATGGTCAGATTATTATGATGGTTCCATTGGAGGTGGTACAACATCGGTCGATTATAGATATTCCAGGTCCCGGGATTTTGAGTAATTATGCTGAAATGAATGCTGCATATTCTGCTTTATCAGAGGATAAAAAAGCTGATCAATATGTTTTTTTACAAGTTGGTAAAGTAATCGTTTGTGACCAAACTGCACAAATGATAGATTTATGGGGCGATATTCCTTATTTTCAAGCAAACTCAATTAACTCTAACAGAAATATAGTAAATGCACCATTTGATGCAGCAGCTACCATTTATGATACCTTAATTTCTAACTTGAAAGATTTAAATACTTATTTTGCCGCAGCATCTCTTTCTTCTAATGCGCAATCTGCTCTTACTGCACAGGATTTGATATACAAAGGAAAATTAAGCAAATGGAGAGAATATGCTAATTCATTAAGGCTAAGGTTACTAATGCGTATATCAAATGCAAACGAAAGCTTTGCTAAAACGGAGGTTGCAACAATGCTGCAAGATCCTAATACATATCCTTTGCTTACTGATAATGCAGATAATGCACAATTAAACCAATCTCCAAGCACATTAGAGAGTGATATTCAAGGAGGCATAGGACTTGCTCCATTCGCGCCTGATTATTTGTTAGATTCTATTATGGCACCTAATAATGATCCGCGACTTGCTGTATATTGGGATACTGTCTCGGGAGGTAAATATGTAGGATTTCCTATAACGGGAACGGCTTCAGATTATACAAATGCTGTGAATAATCATACTATATCGACTTTTGACAGCTCAACGTTTATATACAATTATAATGTTCCGGGAATATTATTTAACGCTGCTGAAACAAATTTTCTTGAAGCAGAGGCTTATGAGAGATGGGGATTAGGAGATGCTTCTATTCCTTACTATGCCGGAATTCAAAATTCAATTGATTTTTATTACGGAATTAATGCTTCAAGAATTTTGAAATCAGGAAGCTGGCCCGTTTTAGCAGAGCCATCATCGACACAAATTAGTACATATGAAGCGCTTCCATCTATTGCATATTCAGGATCTACAGAACAAAAACTTGCAAAAATATATACACAAAAATGGGAGCATTTCTTCATACTTCAAGCGCAGCAGGCTTGGGCTGAATATAGACGGACAGGATATCCTCAGTTAAAATTTTATGATAATGTATCTTCTGACGGGGAAAATCCACCATTGCGATTATTGTATCCGTCTGCCGAAGCATTATACAACGCTGATAATTATTCTAAAGTTGCTTCCCAAGATAAAAAAACAACTAAAATCTTCTGGGACGTAAACTAATAAACTAATTCCTTAAAACAAAAATGAGGAGCCGTTCAGCATTCGCTGGCGGCTTTTTATTATATCCATTTTTACTCTTCTACATATATCCTTTTTACTCTTTGACCTACGGAAGTAAAAATTTCATAAGCAATCGTGCCGCTCCACTCGGCGAGCCTTTGCACAGGGAGATTTTCGCCAAACACTTCCACATCGTCGCCTTCCTTTACATCAGGAATATCGGTAATATCTACCATCGTCATATCCATCGCTACATTGCCGATAACTTTTGCCGGTTGATTTTTAATTAATACGTAACCGTTGCCATTGCTGAATCTTCGGTTGTAACCATCGGCATAGCCAATACGAATGGTTGCAATAGTTGTAGCCTTGTTGATTTTTCCTTTTTGATTATAACCAACTGTTTCGCCGGCTTGCTCATGTTTTATTTGTGCGATAGTCGTCTTCAGAGAAGCGACTGTTTTAAGATCTAATTTTTCAGGTGTATAATTCACACCATGCAGCCCGATACCTAACCGCACCATATCAAATTGAAGTTTGGGATGACGAATGATTGCCGCCGAGTTGGCAATATGCCGAATGAATTTATATTGCAATGCATGTTCAATTTTATCGCAACAGCGAATAAAAATATCCATTTGTTTTTTTGTAAAATCATCTTCCGCAGGATCTTCGCTGCCTACCAAATGACTGAAAGCAGATTTTATAATTAAAGAATTATGCGTTCTTAATTGATTGATTAATTCATCCGTTTCATTTTCTTCAAAGCCGAGCCTGTGCATACCTGTATCAATTTTAATATGAACCGGAAACTGCGCCACGCCTTGCTTTTGGAGAAATGCAGCGAATTCGTTTAATATTTTAAAAGAATAAATTTCCGGTTCGAGGTTGTGTTCTACAATAGTTTCGAAACCATATTCATCAGCATTCATTACCATTATCGGAACATTGATACCGGCTTTGCGCAACTCAACGCCTTCATCGGCATAAGCAACTGCCAGATAATCTATTTTATGATATTGCAAAATGCTCGCAATCTCTATACTTCCGCTTCCGTAAGCGAAGGCTTTAACCATCGCCATCATTTTGGTTGCAGGCTTAAGATGTTTGCGATATTCTTTTAAGTTGTGAACAATACCGGATAAATTTATCTCTAATCTTGTCTGATGAACTTTCTTAATCAATACATTCAATATTTCTTCGAAATGAAAGCTGCGTGCGCCTTTCAGCAGAATAGCTTCATTTTTAAACTTGTTGGGCTGAAAACGGTTTATGAAATCGTTGGTAGAATCATAAGTTTCTACAACTTCAATTTTATTTTTTAATTCAGTATGATACGATTGCCATTCACGGCCGACAAGAATTAAACGATTAATTTTTTTATTCGGTAAAATGCTGATAATGCTTCTATAATTATTTTCATCATTCTTATAAAAGTCTGACAGGATAAGGGTTTTGGATAATAACTGTTGATTAAGCAAATCTAAAGCCACATTGAGCGAATCAATATCCAAACTATAACTGTCATTAATAATGGTACAATCGTTGATGGCGGGCAATACTTGTAAACGCATATCAATTGCAGGCAGTTGCAACATTTTTTGTGTTATAATTTTTTCATCAACATTCAGGTAAATCGCTGCAAGCCAGCAAACACAGGCATTTTGAATAGATGCTTCATCAATAAATGGTATGGTAATCGAAGTTTTCCTTGCTTTATAGTGCGCCTTTATGGTTGTTTCTCGTTGCTCTTTTTGTATATCCGTTATTCTTAAAATTGGACTTCCATTTTTTCCATAAGAAAAAATTTGAGCGGCAGTATTTTTCTTTAATGCAGAAATTATCTGCTCGTCATCTGCATTTGCAATTACAGTATTTGCATGTTGAAATAATTTTATTTTTTCTTCCAGTTTTTGTTGTCTACTGATAAAACTTTTATCATGCGCATCTCCGATATTGGTAATTATCCCTATTTCGGGACGAATGATTTTTTCAAGATTTTCCATTTCATTTATCTCGGAAATGCCTGCTTCAAAAATACCTAGATTATCTTCTTTACTCATTTCCCAAACGCTCAATGGCACTCCGATTTGCGAATTGTAGCTGCGCGGGCTGCGAATGATTTTATAATTATCATTCAACAAAAAATTAAGCCATTCTTTTACAATTGTTTTCCCATTGCTGCCGGTAATGCCGATTACGGAATAATGAAATTGGGAACGATGATAAGCGGCTAACTGTTGCAATGCAATCAGCGAATTTTTTACAAATAAGAAATTTGCATCTTTATATTTTCCGGTATCGGTATTTTCCTGTAAAACAAAATTTCTGATTCCCTGCCGATATGCTTCTTCAACAAAATTAATACCATTGCGATGTTCCGTTTTTATTGCAAAAAATAATGAAACAGCCGCAAATGTAATCTTGCGGCTGTCAGTAATCAAGTATTCAATTTTTGTTTTCTTATTTATTAAAATGCTCTCTGCATCAATGATTGTGCTTATCTTATCTATTGTGTACATAAATTATTTCAATAAAAATTTTACATTTTCAGAAGCGGTAATTTTAATTTTCTGAAAGTCTATTTGTGGAGTTTGATTTGCCACATCTGCTTTTGCCATTGCATACAATCTCACTTGTGGAGTGTATGTGGGAGTACTGTTATTCGCATCAATAATTTGTATGGCTTTTCCTACTTCTTGTCCCAATGGTTTTGCCAAAGCCTCTGCAATTGTTTTGGCATTTGCAATGGCTTTAGTTCTGCAAACATTTTTAAGTTCATCCATTTTGGAATAATCCACATGGTCGATGGAAGAATTGGCAATGCCATTGTCTTCCAGCGCTGCAAACACTTTGCCTGCCGTCATTGCATCATGCACTTTTAGCTGATATGATTTGGTTTTAATTACATCTTTCGAACGAAGAAAACGATTTTTAAAATCGCTGATAATGTCGCTTGTACTTAAATCTTTTTCAATATTAATTCCAAGTGATTGTAGTGCGTTAATCATTTTTGTTTCCTGCTGTTCCACAGATTGCTTACTGTCGTTTTCAGAAATTGTAATGTTGATGTATATTTCATCGGGTACAATCATCGTATCTGCAGCCCCGTTTACCTCTACATAAGGTTGGTTGAAAATATTATTATTATCCGTTTGTGAGAAACTTTTAGATACAATTAATAAGAAGAATATTACAAGCAAATTAATACGTCGCATAGTTTTAAGATTATAGGTTAAAAATTTTATTTATAGATGCCAATTCCTGATTGATTCCATAAAAATATCAAATAAAAAAGTATTAAATAAATTCAAAACTTACTTAAGTGGAAGAGTTATGCTCATCTTCTATAAATCAATCTTACATCAATTTTTCCATTTCATCATTCACAAAATCCATCAATGTTTTAATGTGCGTAGGGGAGAAGTCGAACTTCAATCCTGCAGCGTTGAAAAGTTCCGGTAAAGTTTTTATACCGCCCAGACTTAATGCGTTGATATAATTCTGTAATGCCTTCTCTGGATTTTGTTGATACTGCATCCACAAGCCGATGGCGCCAAGTTGCGCAATACCATATTCAATATAATAAAAAGGCACTTCAAACAAATGCAATTGCCTTTGCCAGCCATAAGCGCGATATTCTTCAAGGCCTGTAAAATCAATAGTGTTTGTAGAAAATTCATTTAATATACGCAACCAGTTTTCTTTTCTTTCTTCCAAAGTATGATTCGGATTTTCATATACCCAATGCTGGAATTTATCAATCGTTGCAATCCAAGGAAAGATGGTAATTACACGTTCCAGCTGATGAATTTTTGCGCGTTTTAATTCTTCTTCATTATCAAAAAATACATTCCAGTGATTCATTGTAAACAGCTCCATCGACATACTCGCAACTTCCGCAATTTCCATCGGATATTCTTTAAACGCGCTCAGTTCCAAATGATGCGCAAGAAAAGAATGAATGGCATGGCCGCCTTCATGTACCATAGTAGTTACATCGCTCATTTGTCCGGCAGCATTCATAAAGATGAACGGCGCACCGCTTTCCGCCAACGGACAATTATAGCCGCCCGGCGCTTTACCTTTGCGGCTGTCCAAATCAAAATGATTCAGCTCTTGCATTTTGCGCAAACAATCTGCGAAGAAAGGATTGAGTTCTTCAAAACATTTTTCTGTTTTTTGCAATAGTTCTTCTCCTTTTTTAAAAGGATGCAAAGGCTTTACGCCTTCCGGTTCTGCTTCCGTATCCCAAGGTTTTAATACATCCAAACCGAGCTTTTGTTTTTTATATAGATTAATTTTCTCTGCCAAAGGCAACACATGTATTTTAACGGAATCATGGAACTGAAAACAATCTTCTTTGGTGTAATCAAACCTCCCAAGCTCAACGAATTTATAATCTCTGTAATTGCTGAAGCCCGCATTCTGCGCCACTTTCTGGCGTTTTTCAATTAGTTCGGAATATAAATTATTCAATGCGTCTTTATCTTCCTGTCTTCTGTTTTGTATTTTAAAATATACTTCTTCGCGCAACTTCCTGTCGGGATTTTCGAAAAATTTTGAAGCCTGTTGCAAAGTATATTCTTGTCCGTTTACTTCCACTGTCATCTTGCCTGCAATTGCGCCGTATTGCTGTTGCAAAACGCTGAGCTCTGCTTGCAATGGAATATTTGCTTCGCGAAAAAGCTCGATGCTTTTCTTCACGCTGCGCAAGTATGTAAAATATTTTTCCTGATCCAATTCTTTTACAAAAGGCGAATCAATTAATTTTCTATTTAATAAATCTGCATAAGGTTGCAGCTTCGGCTGTATTTCCATACAGAAATAGGTAAATGCTTCTTCTAAAGATTTATCCGTAGTATCGCAAGTCATTTTAATTTGACGCCAACAAGCATCTTCGCTCACAACGGCTTCTGCCTCGCTTACGTCTTTGAGCCAATGTTCCAAATCTTCTTTCGAATTAATTTCTCTTTCGGATAAATTCTTAAAATAGGGTTCAAGCGTTTCCCAATTGGAAATTGTAAAATTTTCAGGTATGAAATGTCTTTGTAGTTTTTGAATATTTGCTGTCATAATTTCTAAGTAAAAATCAAAATTAAAAAGTAAAAATCGAGTTCTGTATTTGTAAAAATAAAATAAAAAAGCGCAGGCTAAAGCATTTTAACATGGCTTTTCCTGCGCGGCAATTTTATAGATTTAGGAAATTATTCTTCTGTTTTTTTCTTTTTCGGGGCTGCTTTTTTCTTCGGCTTTTCTTCTATTGCAACAGATACTGCTTCTTCGATTGCAGGTTCATTTTCTGCTATTGCTTCTTCATATTCTTTTGCTGAAAAATCTACATTATTTTTTTTCAGAATACTATACCAGCGAATCATTTTTTTCATATCGCTTGAATACACACGATCAAAATCCATATCGGGATAAATCTTTTCAAGATATTTTTTTACTGCATTTGCATCTTTATAATCGGGTAAATTTTCTGAAGAATTTTTTATAGCGGCAAACACTTCTGTGAGGTTCACATTATCGCGTACCGTAAAAACTTCTATACTTTCCAAATGGGAAAACTGGTGTATGCGTGAAGAGACAAATTTGGTAGTATTATCTTCTAATGAACGTACAATTGCGCCATCGGCTTTGCTTCCTATCAGTTCGTATAACCCGCCTAAACCTGTTACAGAAATTATTTTATTATATTCCATATAATTTATTTTGTGGCTGCGAAAGTAAGTGATAATTTGAAAAATCGAAAGCCTTAGTTTTGATTTTCTTTATTTGCAAAATATTTATCGAGATAAAGCAAAAAAAACTGCTCAATTATTTTGAACAGCTTTTCTTCTAAAAAGGAAAATTATATTTTATTTGAAATCCGCATCTGCAACATCGTTGCCATTAACAATAATGCTGTCTGCAATAATGCCTACTTCCATTACACCGTTTGCCGTACTTATACTTTGTGTAAGTTTATAAGGAAATAATACATTATTTACAGGTTTATAATTATCGAAAATTATAGATAGATCTAATCCATTTTGCGATACATCCTGACGAACCAACAGATACGAAACAGAATCGTAATATTCAGTAGATTTAATTCCTGATGGGGAAGTTACCTCAATGATATAAGCAGCTTTTTCATTTACTTTTGTCGTCCCTTTTGCAGTAAGCGCATACCCTGCTGTTGCATAAAATTCTTGTGGGAAAAGCCCTTTTGCTTCGCCATATTTTTTTATCTCATCGGCTGAATAATCTGCTTTATTTCCCATTTGCTCTTTATAGCCTGCAATTCCGTCAAACACTTGCTTTGAAACAGTTTGTCCGTTCATAGATACATTTACCAGCAATTTATTAGGGTTCATTCTCTTGGTTTCGTAGGGAAGCTCTTGGCCTTGTACGCTTGCATTTCCTGTAGAATGTATAGTTTTTATTTTGTCGAGATTATCTTTTCCGCCAATAGCCTGAATATATTTGTCAATTATTTCCTGTGGCTTTACCTCATAAATATTTTTTTGTATTACAATGTGGCTGTGATGATGAATTGGGCTGATATTTTTTGCAGATGCAATAGAAGTGAAATTTGCCATACTGAAAAGTAATGCGCCGTATGTAATGAGTGTCTTCATTTTTTATAAATTTAAATATTATGCAATTTAGAAAAGAATCAATGAGATTTTATAAATATTTGATGAACGGTATAAAGAATAAAAAAATTAATTTTATGAGGGTTCAATGTGAAAATGATTAACCGGACACAATTTTATTATTAAAAATTATCTTATAGGATTTACAAATGAATCATAGCAATTATATAATTATCCACAACGAAGCAGAGCAACAATTTGAATACCACGAAGGCGGGGAAATTGCCAAGCTCGAATATCGTTTTTATAAAAAGGATATTGCGTTCATGCACACGGAAGTGCCGAAAGCACTGGAAGGAAAAGGTATTGCATCTGCATTGGCAGAGTATGCGTTTGATTACGCAAAGCAAATCAACAAACCTGTGATTAATTATTGTCCGTTTGTGAGCGTGTATTTGAAACGGCATCCCGAGTTGATTAAGCAGTTGGATAAGGAATATTATAAGGGATAAAACTGTAAATTTGTCTAACAAAAAATATAAAACTATGAATACCGATGAACTGAAAATAAATTTGATTAACAAGATAACTTCTATCAACGATTCTTCTTTGTTGGAAGAAGTGAAGCAACTGTTGGATTTTGAAACAAATGAAAGTGTTTATCAACTGAGCGATGAACAAAAAAATCGAATTGCCGAAGCGAGAGCAGAATATAAAGCAGGAAATTTTCTGACTATTGATGAAGCCAACAATGAAATTGAAAAATGGTTAGAAGAATAGTTTGGACAAGCAAAGCCATTGAAGAAAGAAAAGAAATTCTAGATTATTGGAATAAAAGAAACCAATCAAAATTTTACAGTAGAAAACTGAATAAACTTTTTATCGAAAAGATTAATCACACTGCATTGCAGCCGTTCTCGGGCAGAAAAACCGATGATGAAAATATTCGCGTAAGAATTGTAAAAGAATACCTTATTTTTTACGAGATTGAAGAAACTCAAATTATCATTTTAACCATTTGGGACGGCAGAAGAAATCGTGAAGATTTGAGGATAAGATGATTTTTAATTTAATAGAGATAAACAAAGAAGCATTTATTAATAAGAAGGATGAATTAATAAGAACGATAAATGTTCTCATACAAAGTGAAAATTTAACCAAACAAAAAGAAATATTTTGATTAAACTTTTAAAATTATTTGATGAATTTTTTTATGAAAATAGATTGTTGAAAAAAGGATTGCTTACATATGCCGTTATCGATAGTTTAGAATTGGATTATACGTTTGGGGAACAGATTATGCAATTTGATAAATCAAAAATCACACATCGTAAACCTCCAACTAAATCATAAATCAGACATCACAAAATCATACATCAAATAATGTATTCTTCCGAACAAACTAAAATATTAACGCAACAATCACAACAGTTTTTACAAAGTAACAATGCGCCGCAAGCCAATGAAATAGAGGCTTTTCGCAATGTATTGCGTTTTCACGAGTATCGTTATTATGTGTTGGATAATCCTTTGGTTACCGATACGGAATACGATATTTTGTATAAAAAATTAGAAAAATTTGAAATTGAGAACCCTTCATTGATTACGCCCGATTCACCCACACAAAGAGTAGGAAAAAATATTACGAATAATTTTGTAACCGTACCGCATCTCGTGCCGATGTTGTCTTTAGAAAATTCTTATAATGCCGATGATTTGGTGGATTGGGACAGGAAAAATAAGGAAGCTGAAAACCTTTCTCACGTGGAATATTGTGTAGAGCCGAAGTTTGACGGCGCAAGCATTTCCTTGTTGTACGAGAATGATTTGCTCGTGCGTGCGCTTACACGCGGCGATGGCATCGAGGGCGAAGATATTACGACAAATATTAAGCAAATCCGCTCAATTCCTTTGGTGGCGCGGTTTTCGGAATACAACATTCAGCAAATTGAAATTCGCGGAGAAGTATTGATGTCAAAAAAATCGTTCAGAGAGTTTAATGAAAAACAGGCTGAACAAGGACAACAAATTCTTGCCAATCCGCGCAACGCGGCAAGTGGAAGCCTGCGCATGAAAAACCCGAAAGCCGTTGCGGAACGCGGTCTTGAAGCATTTTTATACCATATTGCTTATGTGGTTTATAGCGATAATGAAGTTCCTGAGCTGATGAAAACGCATAGCGGAAACCTTGAATTGCTGTGGCTTTGCGGCTTTCGTTCGCCACAAAATGAAAAGAAAGTTTATCAAAGTATTGAGGATGTAATTGCGCACGTAAATGATTATGAGCAACTGCGCGACACGCTTCCTTACGAGATTGACGGCATGGTTATCAAGGTCAATTCATTGACGTTGCAGGACCAACTTGGTATGACTTCGCATCATCCGCGCTGGGCAATGGCGTACAAGTTCAAGGCGCGTCAAGCCACGTCCGTGCTGCGTTCTGTAGAGTTTCAGATTGGCAGAACAGGAACGATTACGCCTGTGGCAAAAATAGATCCGGTGTTCATAGGCGGCGTTACCGTTTCATCGGTTTCATTGTTTAATGAAGATATTATCCGCGAAAAAGATTTACGCATCGGCGATACGGTTTTGGTGGAGCGAGCGGGCGATGTGATTCCCAATATTGTAAAGCCGCAAACAGAATTACGCAAAGGAAATGAAGAGCCTATTATCTTTCCAAAGCATTGCCCTGTCTGCCATTCAGCGTTGCACAAACCGGAAGAAGAAAGTGCATGGCGCTGTATCAATCCGAATTGTGAAGCGCAGGTTGTGGAAAGAATGATTCATTTCGTAAGCAAAGATGCAATGGACATTCGAAGTTTTGGCGAGGCTAACGTAAAGAAGTTTTATCAGCTGAAATTGTTAAAAGATATTCCATCAATTTATCATTTGGACTTTGATGAAATCGCGAAGCTCGAAGGCTTCGGTAAAAAATCGATTGATAATTTACAAGCCGCAATTGAAGCGAGCAAGCAGCAAAGCCTGAACAGATTAATTTTTGCTTTGGGCATTCGCTATGTCGGCGAAACGACGGCCAAAACATTAGCAAATAAGATTTCCAATTTATGGGAATTGCAAAATTTTTCCATAGAAGAATTATTAAATCTGGAAGATGTAGGACCTAAAGTTGCGGCAAGCGTATATGACTTTTTTCAATCAAAAGAAAGCATTGAAATGCTGAAAAAATTAGAAGCGTCCGGATTGAATTTTGATAATATAAAATCAGCGAATACCAATATTGACGGCAGTTTGGAAGGAACCACATTTTTATTTACAGGAATATTATCTCAACTAAGACGCAGCGATGCCGAAGCCATGGTGGAAGCAAAAGGAGGTAAAATTTTAAGTGGCGTTTCTTCAAAATTAAATTATCTTGTTGCAGGTGAAGAAGCGGGAAGCAAGCTGGAAAAAGCGAAGAAACTGAACACCGTAAAAATAATTTCGGAAGAAGAGTTTTTGAAGATGATGAATGTAAAATAAAGGCAGGTTGTAATAATCATAATAGTTGCTAATAATATTTAATATTACGCTAACAACAGAAAGACAACTTTAATTGGTAATTTTAGAATCATTTCTCACTTTAACTATTCAAGTTATGCAATCCTCTGCTATTAAATTAATACTATTTTCTTCGGTATTGTATTTTTCAAGCTGTAAAAATGGTTCTTCCAATACACACACAGATACAATGGTCGCCGATACTTTACAAAATAATTCTCCGGAAAAAAAACCTCCTACGGCAGATTATAAACCTTTCTTCCCCGGGCAAACAAGAGCGCCGGAAGTGAAAACACGTACGCCACTTACGGTGCAGGTTTTAGATACTACGCTCGGGCATCCTTGGGGTATCACAAATTTACCCGACGGCAGATTCCTAATCAGCGATAAATTCGGCACTATGCGTATTGAAACTTTAGAAGGAAAATTGGATAAAAAAATTACCGGTTTCCCTAAAGTAATTCCCAAGGGACAAGGCGGCCTTCTTGATGTAATTGCCGATCCGGATTATGTTCATAACAGAACCATTTACTTTGATTATTCAGAACTGCAACCTGACAGCAGCGCTTTGCTTGCAATAGCGAAAGGCAACATATCGAAAGATGAATCTACCATTACAAATGTAAAAGTTATATACCGTGCTACGCCTGCTTTTAAAGGGCATGGAAAATATTTGCAATATGGCTCAAGAATCCTTATTGATAAAAACAAAACTTTATTTGTAAGTTCGGGCGAACGTTCTGACGATGAAGTGCGTGTACAGGCACAGTGGACAAAATCTTCTCTTGGAAAAATCATACACATTACCACCGATGGAAAACCTGTGCATGATGCTAACTTTCCTGATTCTGCAGATGCAAAACCGGAAATTTATGCTTACGGCTTTCGCAGCCCGGAAGGAATGGATTGGAACCCGCAAACAGGGGAAATATGGGAAGCGGAATTTGGACCGCGCGGTGGCGATGAAGTAAATATTATAAAGCCCGGTAAAAATTATGGCTGGCCTGTGATTACGTATGGGATAGAATATCGCGGCGTAAAAGTGGGAGACGGCATTCAACAAAAACAAGGTATGGAACAACCTGTTTATTATTGGAATCCAAGCGTATCGCCATCGGGCATTACTTTCTATAACAGTGACAGCATTCCGGAATGGAAAGGCAATTTATTTTTGGGATGTTTAAGCGGCTCACATATCGACAGATTGATTATCAAGGACAACAAAGTAATCGGTGAAGAATGGCTTTTAGCCGATAAAGGAGAACGCTTTCGTGCATTACGTGTAGGGCATAACGGTGCACTATACGCAATTACCGATGGCGGTAAATTATATAAGATTTCAACTCAACATATCATCAATAAAAAACCCTGAAGCAAATTCAGGGTTTATGTAAGAATAATTGGTTTTGGTTGCAAAACTTAATCTAATTCATTATGAATTGAACATAGAATATTAGAATGACTTTCCTTATTTCCTACAAAAAAGAAATTGAAACAATCTTCAATTTCTTTTTTACTATTCGTTTAAAACATTCGATAAAGACTTTTCAGTCAGTACTCTTGTTATTTATTAGGCTGAGGTGTATAACGCAAATATGGTTTTATTTCTTTCACACCTTTAGGAAAGCGAGTCTTAGCTTCTTCTGTAGGTATATTAGGAGTAACAATTACATCTTCGCCTTCATTCCAATTTGCAGGAGTAGCTACGCTATAATTTGCGGTTAACTGCAATGAATCCACCACCCGCAATATTTCATTAAAGTTTCTTCCAGTAGATGCAGGATAAGTAATAATTAATTTTACTTTTTTATCCGGGCCAATAATTAATAATGAGCGTACTGTAGCAGTTGCAGATGCATTCGGATGAATGAAGTCGTACAGTTCAGAAACCTTTCTGTCTTCGTCGGCAATGATAGGAAATTGCACATCCACATTTTGTGTTTCATTGATATCATTAATCCAGCCTTTGTGCTTATCCACACCGTCAACACTTAGCGCTAAAACTTTTACGCCACGCTTATCAAATTCAGCTTTTAGAGAAGCTGTTTTGCCTAATTCTGTTGTACATACAGGCGTGTAATCTGCGGGGTGAGAAAATAAAATTCCCCAGTTATCGCCCAGATATTCATAAAAATCGATATCTCCGATAGAAGTTCTTTGCCTGAAAGTTTGGCGCTGTATCGCCGAGTTTAATTGACATATTGAAATATTTGTTTTGTTGTTTACTGATAATAAAATTTGTGCAAATATATAAACACTCTACCAAAAAACAAGACTAATAATAATAAATTTTTTAATAAAATGTGAATAATTTGGGAGTAAAATGCCGGATATGCTTATTTGCAGATTAGTATATTAACACGTTCTTTGCAATATTATTTAATCATTAACAAAAGTTATACATCTGTCTTTATTCTTGTTAAATTAATTTCTTTGCACCAAAATCAAAAGATTATGCTATTAAGAAAAATTTTACCATTATTAATTGTCATTTTAATTCCGTTTTTTGGAATTGCGCAAGAAACAACATCGCAAATTCTTGGCACAATCTCCGATGGAACACATGGCTTAGAAGGCGCTACTATCGTAGCAATACATGTCCCAACAGGCACTAAGTATTCCACTACTTCTCGTAGAGATGGCCATTACAATTTGCCTGGTTTAAGAGTAGGCGGGCCTTATACCCTTACTGTTACTTTCGCGGGGTTTGTAGATCAAAAGCAAGAGAATATAACATTGAATCTCGGACAAGATTATGCAGGAGATTTTACTTTAGTAGCGGCAACATCAGATCTTAAAGATGTTGTTGTATCTTCTACAAATCAAAATAAGGTTTTTAATAATAGTAGAACAGGTGCTCAGGAAATCGTAACTCGTAGTCAAATAGAAAGACTTCCTACAATTTCTCGTTCAATCCAAGACTTTGCTAAACTTGAGCCATCTGCAAACGGATTAAGTTTTGGAGGCGCTTATTCCGGGTTTAATAATATTACATTAAATGGTGCAGATTTTAATAATTCATTTGGATTATCTGGTACTTTGGGTGGCCAGGCAAATGCTCAGCCAGTTTCGTTAGATGCCATAGATCAAATCCAGGTTAATTTATCTCCTTATGATGTACGCCAAGGTGGTTTTACAGGTGCTGGCGTTAATGCTATAACAAGAAGCGGTACTAATCAGTTTAAAGGAACAGTTTATACTTATATAAAAGGCCCAGGCACGCAAGGGTATAATGTCGGAACTACAAAAGTTCTTAGAACACCTTTCTCCTTTAATTTGGCAGGAGCGAGCGTTGGAGGAGCTATAGTCAAAAATAAGTTATTTTTCTTTGTCACAGGCGAACAGAGTCTGCAAAATGCACCTGCAACAAGTATAATACCCTCTTCAAGTTCTAACCCTCCGGTTCCCGGAAGTGTATCTCAAGCAAATGCTGATACTTTAGCCAAATTAGCAGATTTCCTTAAAACAAATTTCAATTACGATCCTGGCGCTTTTCAAGGATATTCATTTAAGACTAATAGCTATAAAGTAAATGCGCGCATTGATTGGAATATAAATGATAAGAATACATTTTCTTTCATGTATAATTATTTAAAATCATATGCAGATCAATTTGCCAGCACAAGCAGGCCGGGCAGTACTAATGGCCAAACAACAGGTGGACAACCCGGAACTTATTCAATGCCATTTTTTGGAAGCGGTTATAGAATTAATAATAATCTAAATGTTTATATGCTGGAACTTAACTCTCGTTTTAGTAATTCCGCTTCGAATAAACTGCAATTAGGATATACCAAAGAAAGAGATTTTCGCTCATCACAAGCATCCGGTAATTTCCCGCTTACTGATATTTTAAACAGTGGAAATATATATACAACTTTTGGATACGAGCCATATACTTACAACAATCAGCTGAATATGAAATCATATCAATTAACTGATATCTTTACAATGTACAAAGGAGGTCACGAAATAACTTTTGGTACACAAAATAGCTATAAAAAGTACCAAAATGCATTTGCCCCGGGATATAATGGAGGATATCAATTTAGCAGCTTATCAGATTTTTATGCAGCAGCTATGGACACATCCAAACATTTAGCAAAAAATTATTATCAGTCTTATTCTACTTTGCCGGGCGGCGCATTTCCTTGGGCTTATGCCGGGGCAACAAATTTAAGTTTATTTGCTCAGGACAAATGGCGTGCATCTAACAAATTTACTTTAGTATATGGTATCAGATTTGATTATACTACATACCAAAATAAATTTACTGATAATCCTAATTTTGACATGTTGAAATTCAAAAACGATGTTACTTATAATGTAGGTAAAGCACCAAAAGGTTTCTTGGTTGTTTCTCCAAGAATCGGATTTAACTGGGATATTAAAGGAGATAAAAGTTGGCAACTGCGCGGTGGTGCGGGTGTATTTGAAGGAGCTCCTCCTTTTGTGTGGATTGAAAATCAGGCAGCAAATAATGGTGTGCAATTCGGGTCATTTACAGCAACCAATTATCCATTTTTCTCAGATCCTACACAAGCGCTTAATTATTACTTAGCTACTCATAACCTTTCTCAAACGTCTACGCCAACAGGTTATTCAGTAAATATTGTTGATAAAGGATTTAAATATCCAACTAAACTAAAAACCAATATAGCATTAGATAAAAAATTTACAGGTGACTGGGTTGTAACAGGTGAGTTTTCCTACACAAAAGACATTAATGCATCTTATATGTATAATGCAAACTTGAACGAAACTAACGGATTTGCTATAACAAATGGTGGCGATACAAGAACAAGATATATACCTGCTTCATATACTGCAAATGAATATAGCACTGTAGGTAACAAATATTATTCTACCGGAACTGATTTACAGCATCCGAATATTGGAAACGTAATTGTATTGGCTAATACACACAAAGGTTGGTCATATACTGCAACTGTAAGAATTCAGAAAACATTTAGAAATCTTAATGCAAGCATAGCGTATACGTATCAGGATACAAGAACGGCTATGGAAGGCGGAAGTACTGCAAGTTCTTTGTGGTCTGCTCGTCCTGTTGCTAATACCGATCCGAATGCTCCCACTTTGGCTCGTCCAAGCTGGTACCAACCTCATCGTGTAGTTGGTTTTGCAAGTTATCACTTTGATTATGCAAAACATTTCTCAAGTTCAATCGGTTTGTATTACGAAGCTGCGCCTGCTTATGCAACTTCGTATGTATATAATGGAGACCTAAATGGCGATGGTAATACAGGAAACGATTTGATTTATATTCCTAAGTCAAAAACAGACATTAATTTAATTGATGTTGGATCTTTCAAATCCGGAGCCGGTACAACAACAGGAACTACCACAGATCCAAGAACGGCAGACCAAATTTGGACACAGTTGAATAATTTCATAAATCAAGATCCTTATTTATCAAAACATCGTGGGCAGTATGCTAAAGCCAATTCAGTAGTTTTGCCATGGTATAAATTGTTAAATGTAAATTATACGCAAGATATTTATTTCTTTACCAACGGTAAAAATGATATTAAAAATAAACACACATTACGTTTAAGTATAGATATAATTAATTTCGGAAATTTATTGAATAAAAACTGGGGAATTGTGAAAACTGCCGCATCTACAAACTTCTTAAAATTAGAAGGTATAGCAGCAGACGGAAAAACTCCTTTATTTTCTTTCCCTTATGCAGATGCTTCAAACCAAGTACCTTTTGTTAATAGTTTTAATAATAATACTAGTATTTCTTCTCGTTGGCAAATGCAATTCGGTATCCGTTATTTGTTTAATTAAGGATTTCAATCAATATTCATTCAAAGGCCTCGCTTCGCGGGGCTTTTGTTTTTTATCCATTTTAAAATAAAATATAATGTGCTTCCAGCTCAGCAATCTTCTGTTATTCTCGCTTTATAAATTCCTTTATATCCTTTACTTTTGCGCCACAATTTATTTTCTATGGGAAGAATATTTGAAGTAAGAAAAGCTACAATGTTTGCGCGTTGGGATCGTATGTCCAAGCAGTTTACGCGCATCGGGAAAGAAATAAATATTGCCGTGAAAGCAGGTGGTGGCAATCCGGATACCAATCCTGCTTTGCGCCGTTGCATTCAAAATGCAAAAAGTGTGAACATGCCAAAGGATAGAGTAGAATCGGCTATCAAAAAAGCTTTGGGAAAAGATACTGAAAATTACGAAGAGCATTTATATGAAGGTTATGGCCCGCACGGCGTTGCCATTTTAGTAGAAACCGCTACCGATAATCCTACACGCACGGTGGCAAATGTGCGCTCACATTTCAACAAAGGCGGAGGTTCGTTAGGAACAAGCGGAAGCGTGAGTTTCCAATTTAAAAAAATGGGTGTGTTTAAATTAAGTACTGAAGGTGTTGATGCAGATGAATTGGAACTTGAATTAATTGATGCTGGACTTGAAGAGCTTGGCGAAAGTGTCGATGATAAAGAAAATCCGGTGTTGGTTTTGCGTTGTGCTTTTACCGATTTTGGAAATTTACAAAAAGCGCTGGAAGATAAAAATATTACACCTTTAAGCGCCGAACTTGAATGGATTCCAACCGTTACCGTTCCTGTTTCCGATGAGCAAGCCGAAGAAGTAAGTAAACTGATCGATCGTTTAGAGCAAGACGATGATGTAAATAAAGTGTTTCATAATATGCAATAGCATATTTATTTTATAGCAAAATTACAGCTTCGTTTTTGTATTTTGATGCAATAAAATCATAGCAAATACGGCGTAATTTAATATATCCACATAATTGGCATCAAGCCCTTCGCTTACCAATAATTTTTCTTCGTTGTGAAGAATACTCTTCATGCGCAGCAGCTTGGTTAATATCAAGTCTACAAAACTTTCCTGGCTCATATCGCGCCAGGCTTCTCCATAATCGTGGTTTTTTGAAAGCATTGTATTTTTTGCGAACAGTATTTGTTCGTCATATAATCTTTCCACATCGTTCGAGTTCATATCAGGCTCAATAGAAGGCTGGAGCTTTAGCTGAATCAATCCGATAACAGAATAATTTATAATTCCAATAAATTCGGAAGGAATATCATCGGCAACTTTTTGCGTTTTCAGTTCCTGCAAATTACGTATCCTTAAGGCTTTAATATATATTTGGTCAATGACGGAAATAGTGCGCAGCACGCGCCATGAAGTGCCGTAATCTTTTTCTTTCTTAATAAAAATATCTTTGCACTGAAAAATTATATCGTCGAATTGTTGAGCTGTATGAGACATAAAAAAAGTAATACTTGATTTTTACAAACGTACAGAAATTTTCGGCCGGAAATTTATAATAAGTTGTTTAGTTTGCAATGTTTAGAAATAAAATATTTCCTTCAAAAAATATATAATTGCTATGTACACTCTCAATTGTAAAGGAACGCTTGTAGTAATCGACAAGCCATTGGTAATGGGAATTATAAACGCAAACAATAATTCCTTTTACGAAGGAAGCCGCAATAACTCAATTGATCAAACATTAGCTTCTGCACGAAAAATGCTTGCCGAAGGCGCTGATATTCTCGACATTGGCGGACAAAGCACCCATCCGGAAAGTATTGCTATATCCGCAAATGAAGAAATGGATCGGGTAATACCGGCAATAGAAATAATTGTAAAAAATTTTCCGGATGCCATCATATCTATTGATACATATTATTCCAAAGTTGCAAAAGCGTCCGTAAAAGCCGGCGCTAAAATAGTAAACGATATAAGCGCAGGCAATTTAGATATTGATATGATCAGTACTGTTGCATCGCTCAATGTTCCTTACATTGCCATGCACATGAAAGGCACGCCTCAAACCATGAAGAATCTTGCACATTATGAAGATATTACACGCGAAGTGTTGGATTATTTTATTCAAAAAATTGATGAATGTAATAGAGCCGGAATTAAAGATATAATTCTTGACCCTGGCTTTGGATTTGCAAAAACAATAGACCAGAATTTCGAACTAATGAGAAATTTGTCTGTTTTCAAAATCCTTGAAAAACCATTGCTTGTAGGTATTTCTCGAAAAGCAACAATTTATAAAACATTACATATTTCTGCTGAAGATGCATTGAATGGCACTACTGTTTTGAATGCATTTGCTTTGCAAAATGGCGCAGACATTATCCGTGTACATGATGTAAAAGAAGCAAGGGAAAATATTACTTTATATGAAATTTTAAAAAAAAATCAAAAAAACTTTTTTTAAAACAAAATCTAATTATATTTGCATTAACTCTTATGCAATCGTTTGTTTTGTTATTCAAAAATAGATTTTAAACAACCCTATAAAAATTTTAAATAACCCAAAGTAAAACAACCTTAAAAAAACCTATAAATAAAAGTACCAAAAACAAGTACCACTAAAATTTAAGTTGGTTTAATTATTGTCTGATGAAAAAGCAGCTTGGTATGTTATTATGCACACATCCCTGAACGTGCAAATTAATCTTCGATAAATTTTTATTGTACTTACTCTAACATAACCTATCTGTAAAATAGGAAAATAATATCCTCATATAATTGTTGCAATTATTCAGAGGAATGAATATTCTATTTTTTAACCCCAAAATAAAACACCCCTATGAAGTACAAATTTACGCGTACTCTCTTTACGACAACAGCATGTATAGCAATAATGTCCGGAACATCTATTGCGCAATACAAAAAAATTAACTTTGCATCAACGTATGTATCCGGCTCGGGTATTACAAATGGATCCGGAGCAGTTGGGTTTCATCCTACTTTTTCAGGAGCATTTACCGGAAGCGCGGCCAGTTTATCTGCTACAGGTAGTACAGTAGCTTATGGTCAATACAGCTATGGAGTATCTGGCGTAGCAAACGATACTATTTATGTAAAAATAAATAGCAACAACAGAACGAGTCAATTTTCCATTCAGCCGTATTTAGGTAATGCCGTTGCCGGTACAGGCGGAACTGCCAAAGATTTAACCTTGCCTTCAATTACCTCCAGTTCCTTAAGCGATGGTAAATTGATATATTTTATTGCGACGGCGCCTTTTGATGGTGTAAAAATTTCCTTAGCCGGTGGAGGAAGTTTTGGCGTTATTCCATTAACCAATTCAGGAGAAATTTGGGAAACATTCTTTAAAAGCGCAAGCACACTATGGCCTCAGGATTGCGACAGGCCTTTTGAGAGTGTCCACAATGTAAGTGGATTAACTTTAGGAGGATTTTCAAATCCTTATGATTTTATAGATTACGGCTCTAACTATTTAAGTACATACAGTTCAATGCTATATGTGGGAGGCAGCATAGCCGGTGTATATACGCAGGAAATTTATTTTCCGTCACAAGGATCCGGCTCGGATGAAATAAAACTGCAAGCGGGAAATCCTTCAAGTATCTTAGCCGCTATAGCTGCATGGGGCGGTACAATAGGAAATAGCGTAACCGTACAACCATATATTGATAATACACCATCGGCAGCTGCAGAGTCTTTGGATTATATCATTAGTTTACAATTTGGCCCAGCTACTACAATCGTAAATTTAATCGATGGCGACAATGTAAAACCGATCTATTACAAACCCGGCGTTCCTTTTAATAAGGTTGTTGTGAAATGGAATGTGCCGTTTGGTGTAGGTACTCTTAATCAATTTGCATTTTACGATATTCGACGAGTTGCAGAAACACCCAAAATTTCAACAGCGGATTCACAGGCAGTGTGTATCAATACAACCGGATTACAATTGAATGCAGCGTCCGTTACAGGAGAGCCTAATCTTACTTTCCAATGGTATGCAAAAAATCCAAATGGAAGTATAGATTCTACACCTATAGCAACGGGAAATACTTTTACAATACCTGATTCTTATATAACAACTGCCGGACGCAAAGTCTTTTATGTTGCTGCAGTACGTTCCGTTTGCGGTACAGTATTATCAGATGCAGATTCTACTATAGTACAGGTGTATGCAAAACCTGTGTTTACTAATGCTGCACTTGCTTCTAGCGGAGCTGTAGGAGTGGCTTATCCTTCTACTGTTATCAAAACCGACAGTGCCGCTACTTATAGTGTTTCAGGATTGCCTGAGGGTTTAAGCTTCAATGCTTCAGCTGCAACTATCAGTGGTATTCCTACAACTCCCGGCACTTATGATGTAACTGTAACAGCTACGCCAAAAAATGGCCCCGGTTGCCCTACGACAATTATATATCATGTAACAATTTCGCCGGTAAGTGTTACCCCTGTAACAGTTACTAATTTCATCGGTGCTTTAATTAAGGGCACTGCTAATTTATCTTGGAATACGGGTGTTGAAAATAATTTCAATTATTTCATCATTCAAAGAAGTACTGACGGAAAATCGTATAGCGAAATACCCAATTCCAAAATAGATGCTAAAGGCAATGGCAGCGCATATACATTTAGTGTGTTGCAAACTGAACCTGATGCTTATTACAGATTAGTCGCAGTTGATAAAGACGGATCGAAAGTTACAGAAGATAAAGTGGTTTATCTTTCTCAGAAAATCGCTACACTTGAAATCTATCCTAATCCTACAAAAGATAATTTGTACATTACATCTCCAATAGCAGGTAAAGTAATTATTTATGATGCAGTAGGACATACTGTTATAACCCAAGATGTACAAGTTGGTTTGAATACGATCAAAGTAAGCACTTTAAGTGCAGGAGTCTATTTCGGCAAATTAGACAACAGCCAATTTAAGTTTATTAAAAAATAAAACATAGTAATACAAATAAGCGAAATAAAGCCCGGTAGATTAATGTTATCGGGCTTTATTATTACAAAAAATATTAAGATAAGAAAGAAAGCTGTATGATAATTTCCATACACAACAGCACGGATAATTTTTCAATTTCTTATCTAATATTTGCAATTCATTACCTTTGGTTTTTATGAATACTTCAATTTTAGAAACCGCAAGGCAAACCATATTTGCAGAGCAACAAGCTATAGCCGGATTGGCAAGGCAATTAAATCACAATTTCGAGAATGTCGTAAATATAATTCATCATTCGAAAGGAAGAATTATTATAAGCGGCATTGGCAAAAGCGCCATCATAGCGCAAAAGATTGCGGCCACTTTTAATTCAACGGGTACGCCTTCTTTTTATTTACATGCCGGCGAAGCAACGCATGGCGATTTGGGTATGATTCAAAAAGATGACATCATTATTATTCTCAGTAAAAGTGGGGAAAGTTCAGAAATAAAAACATTGGTTGCCCTTGTAAAAGGTTTGGGAAATATTATTGTAAGCATTACAGGATATTTGGATTCTTATCTTGCCAATCAATCTGATTTTGTAATAAATGCTTCTGTAGATAAAGAGGCTTGTATAAATAATCTTGCGCCTACATCATCCACAACAGCGCAAATGGTAATTGGTGATGCGATTGCAGTATGTGTGATGCAACTTAGAAATTTCTCTTCCGATGATTTTGCAAAGCTCCATCCGGGGGGAAATCTTGGCAAGAGATTGTATTTGAAAATAGAAGATATTTATCATCATAACGCTTGCCCTACAGTTTTTACAGATGCGGATATAAAAAGTATAATTTTAGAAATATCCAAAGGCAGAGTAGGAGCTGTAGCTGTTACAAGCGAAAATAATAAGCTGAAGGGAATAATTACGGACGGCGACATTCGGCGGTTGCTTGAAAAAGATGTAATATTATCAGATAAAAAAGCGCTGCAAATTCTTTCTCCTAATCCCAAAACTGCCACACCGGAAACGCTTGCTATTACTGCTTTGGAGACACTTAAACGATTTGACTTAAACCAATTAATAGTAATTGACAAAGATGAATCTGTTTTGGGATTTATTCATTTACATGATTTAATAAGAGAAGGAATTTATTAATTTTAAAAGACGGCCGAAACAAACAATCACTTTTGCAACTGATTGAAAAATATATTATGTTCGTACTGTATTACAAATAAATCTATAATTACCATGCCAAACAGCGCAAAAACCAACTACCGCAACAGTTACTTAATGCCGATAATTCTTATGGGTATTATATATTTTTCTCTCGGATTTATTACATGGGTAAACAGTACATTGATTCCTTATTTGCAATCTGCATGTGAGCTTTCGCCTTCTCAGGCTATACTTGTTACATTCGCTTCCTATATAGCTTACGCTGTAATGGCTTTCCCATCTTCAAGCGTCATGAAGGTTACAGGCTTTAAAAAAGGGATGATTATAGCATTACTCATTATGGCAATAGGAGCGTTGATATTTATTCCCGCCGCATATACCCGCGCTTACTGGATATTTCTTACCGGTATTTTTGTAATAGGCATCGGAATGGCGCTTTTACAAACTGCTATAAATCCATATGTAACTATTCTCGGCCCGATTGAAAGTGCTGCAAAAAGAATCAGCATTATGGGTGTATGCAATAAGGCTGCCGGCGCTTTGGCTCCCGCAATTATGGGAACTATTTTATTAAACGGTATGGATAAATATACACCGGAAAAATTAAAGCTGTTGGATGCAGGTGTGAAAGAAAATCTGCTGAATAAATTGTCCGGCCGTATTGTTCTTCCATATATCGTTATAGCCGTAGCATTTACGCTGGTTGCGGTTTTCATACACTTTTCAGCATTGCCTGATATTAAAAATGAAGAAGAAACAAATCCCGATCATGAGGTAAAAGACAGAGCGAGTATTTTTTCTTATCCATATCTATGGCTTGGGTTTATTACAATATTCTTATATGTAGGAGTGGAGGTAATGGCAGGAGATTCGATTCAATTGTATGGACATTCCGGATTGCACATTCCTATAGAAACAGTAAAGCATTTCACAAGCTATACGATGATTGGCATGCTCGTGGGATATTTAACAGGTATTGCACTTATGCCGAAAATTATTTCACAATCTACAGCATTAAAAATAGCTGCTGTTTTAGGTATTATATTTTCTATTGGAGTAATATTTGCTCCCGGAGAATATTCTATATTATTTTTGGCATTGCTAGGATTTGCCAACGCCCCAATGTGGCCGGCAATATGGCCATTAACGATTGATGGCTTGGGAAAATATTTAAAAACCGGATCTGCATTATTAGTAGTTGGTATTGCCGGCGGCGCTATTATTCCAAAAATATGGGCGTCATTAGGCGAAAATGCTTCTATAGGAATGCAAAAAGCATTTTGGATATTAATTCCATGCTACGCTTTCATTTTATTCTTTGCAATAAAAGGGAATAAAATAGGCAAGGATATAAAGATTAAATAAAACTAATTCGAGTAAGGAGTTTTGACTTAAGCTTATCTGGATAAATAATTTATCCGAAGTTGAATTATAAACAATGAACAATCGTGTTTATAATTATTAATTAATAATTCTTAATTACTTTAGCCTGCTTTTTTCATCGTCGTTGCTGTTTTCTACTTTATGCGATTGAAAGGCTTTGCCCAAATCGAAATTATACACAAAACCGAGTGTGAATTTTTGCCATTGCTGACGGTTTTGAAAATTCAAATTAAAATCGGTATAATAAAATGTTCCGCTTACTGTTTTTCCTGTATTGAAAACATCATCCGCAGAAGCTTTCAATATCAGGCGTTGTTTGAAAAATTTCTTCTGCAATCCGATACTTGTTCTCGTCAAATGGTCGATAACGGCATTGCCTTCAATAATTTTATTAACATAAAATGTGTGCAGGCTTGCCGTAAAATCTTTCGCCAAAGTGAACTGCATATTCGTGGAAAGCGTGATTAAATTTTTTGAAAAATTATATGCGCCCGGCGCATTCAAATGCTGATAATCATATTCTGCATAATTTCCCGTTGTCCACCATTTTGTAATCTTTATGGGAATGTATGCGTTGAACATCCATTTGCTCGAAGTGCCGGAATTAGTGGGTTGTTGCGTCATTTGGTCAGGGCTTCCGGCAACCGGATGAATGCCGTTTGTAATCACATCTGTTGCATAAAAATAGTTAGTCACAAACGTGTATTTATTTTTCAATGTATAAACCAATTCGTAGGAATTATCATACTCTGGCTGCAAGTAAGGATTGCCGCGACCTGTGGTATAATTATCAATATACACTACGTGCGGATTCAGATTATCAAATGAAGGACGGCTAAGTCTGCGTGTGTAAATAAAGGTTAAACTTTCATCGCCTGCTTTGTTTAATGTTCTTTTTAAAAACAAAGACGGAAATAATCCGAAATATTTTTTTCCATTTTCCGCATAAGAAGTATCGTATAATTTTCCCGTGTAATTTGTGTTTTCACCGCGCAAACCCGCTTGCACATCGGTGTTCAAAATCTTGCCTTGATAATTCATGTATCCTGCAACAATGTGTTCATTATAATCATAAATAAAATTTTGTGGAATATTGTTCATCCATTCACTCCCATACGGGCTTTGGTATTGAAAACTTGCTTCATTGTCAATACTTGTAGAACTTATTTTTGCGCCGAAGCTCAGGCTGTTCTTGGTATTGAACACTTTTAGATATTTTGCATCGGCAGTAAAAATTTTCGCGGTGGATGGCGTATAATTTTTGTAAGCAGTGTCTGTTGAAATACCGTTTGCGACAGTTGTGCTTGTAACGCTGTTGTTCACTTCACTTGAGTTGTGCGTGTAGTCTGATAATAATGTAAATGTAGAACCAAGCGTATCTGTTTGCAAATGATAATTTAAACCAAAGTTGTTGTACTTGCCTTTCCCAACATTTGGAAACAATCCGCTCGAAGTGCTATTGTTGATTGGGTTTGAAGGATAATTGACGTTACTCAAAGCTGTCCAGTTTTCTACATCATTGCCAAAAGAGCCTGTGTAATCAATTGCCAAATATTGCTTGCTCGTGATGTCGTAAGTCAGTCCTGTGCGGATGTCATGGTCCGATTCATGCTTAATAGCGTTGTCGGCTGCGGTATAAATTCCGCCATCCGTAAAGCTGCGGGTTTGCGATAAATTCTGATAATATTTTTGATAATAGTAATCGTAATTTGCAAACACTCCAATCTTACCTTTTTTAAAATTTAATTGCGCACCCTCGCTTGTTCCGGGATATTCTTTACCTTGAACAAAGTTGCCGTACACACTACCGTTCAAGCCGGCTTGCGTCTGGTGTTTTAAAATAATGTTGATGATGCCGCCCGAACTTTCCGCATCATATTCTGCAGGCGGATGCGCCATTATTTCAATAGATTTAATATCCTCGCTGCGCAAAGAATTGAGATAATTGGTAAGGCTTTGCCCTGAAAGTTGCAGCATTTTACCGTTTACCATAATTTTGGAAATCGGAATACCGTTCAGCATAATCTGGTTGTTGAAAATCACTATTCCCGGCGCGAGTTCCATAGTTTCCATCGATGATTTTCCGGCGGTCAAAGGATTATTTTCCACATTCATCACAAGCCTGTCAATCTTTCTTTCTACAAAAGGTTTTTGCGAAGAAACAGAAACCTCGTGCAGATTATTTTCCGATTTTTTCATTGTAAGATTTATTTCTTCCGATGAATTATTTACAACAATCGTATCTCTTGTTTCTTCATACCCTACGGCCGTTGCATGTAAAATATAGTTGCCTTTTTCTTTTACCTCAAGGACATAATTTCCCGAAGAATCGGCAATCTTCGCAGCAACGGCCTTGCGAGAAGAATCATTTTGCAGCAATGTAATGAAAGCAAACGCAACGGGCGAGTTGTGACTATCCGTAAGTTTTCCTTTGATAATATTTTGAGAATAAGCAATGGAGCTAAATAAAATTGTAAAAATGGAAAGCAAAAAATATTTCATGCAATTAGAGACGATTATGTTTTTATAATGACGATGAGGAACAGAAAATGTTACAACTTATTATAATTTTTTATTTTTACGAAAAAACTGAAGTTTATCTTTATAAACACGACTGCCGGAACGCACCTTTATTTTTTCAGCGTTCCACAAATTTCTTGTGCAAATATTTACTTTACTCTCAATGCGAACAAGTCATTTTAGGTAAATGGTTGTTTTTGTTATATGAGCGGCAATAGCAGGTGCATAACTTTCACTTTTCTTTCCTCTTAATCTTTGCGATATTTGCACATTAAGGTTTTTACTTTTCACTTTCGAATTTTTACTTTTATTATGCCCCAGTTTTCGCATCTACATGTTCATTCGCAATATTCATTATTGGACGGCGCCGCATCTATCGACAGTCTTTATAAAAAAGCAGAGAAAGATGGAATGAATGCCGTTGCATTGACCGATCACGGCAATATGTTCGGTGCATTTGAATTTGTAGCGCAGGCATGGAAAAATACAAAAGTTGTAGGGAAAGATGCTAATGGAAAAGATATTCTTGAACCGAAAATAAAACCTGTTGTTGGCTGCGAATTATATGTAGTAGAAGACCGGTTTCAAAAATCTTTTTCTAAAGAGAAAAAAGACAATCGTTTTCATCAGATTCTTTTAGCGAAAAATGAATTGGGATATAAAAATCTTGTAAAACTTACTTCTCTTGGTTTTATAGAAGGCATGTACAGCAAGTATCCGCGCGTAGATAAAAATCTTATTGTACAATATCATGAAGGATTGATTGCTACTACTTGCTGCATCGGCGCTTCCGTGCCGCAGGCAATTTTGAACAAAGGTGAAGATGATGCCGAAAAGGAATTTAAATGGTGGCTCGATGTTTTCGGTGAAGATTATTATGTAGAATTACAACGGCATAATATGACGGAACAGAATAAGGTAAATGAAGTGTTGCTGAAATTTGCCAAAAAATATAATGTGCCTGTAATCTGTACAAACGACAGCCATTATACCGATAAAGATGATGCAAATGCACACGATATTTTGCTGTGTATTAATACGGGCGAAAAGCAGGCTACACCCGGCTTTGATGATTTTGTAAATGATGATGCTCAGGTAAAAAACCGCCGGTTTAAATTTCCGAATAATGAATTTTATTTCAAGACGACAAGCGAAATGGAAAATCTTTTTAAAGACATTCCGCAGTCGTTGGAAAATACACAACACATTGTAGATAAGATTGAAGTATTAAATCTTAAGAAAGATATTTTATTACCTGCATTTCCCATTCCTGCAGAGTTTAAAACAACGAGTGACGATAATATTAATCAATGGAATTTTTTGCATCATCTCACGTATGAAGGCGCGCGGCAAAGATATATTGATCTCACTCCGGAAATAAAAGAACGCATCGATTTTGAATTATTCACTATTAAAACAATGGGCTTTGCCGGATATTTTTTAATAGTAAGTGATTTTATTAAAGCCGGCCGCGATATGGGCGTTTTTATTGGCCCCGGTCGCGGTTCTGCCGCAGGCAGTGTTGTGGCATTTTGTATTGGCATTACGAATATAGACCCGATAAAATATAATTTGCTTTTTGAAAGATTTTTAAATCCCGATCGTAAATCCATGCCGGATATCGATACGGATTTTGATGATGAAGGAAGGCAAAAAGTAATTGATTATGTAGTGCAAAAATATTCCAAGCAGCAAGTTGCACAGATCATTACTTATGGTACAATGGCAGCAAAAATGTCCATCAAAGATGTAGCGCGTGTAATGGATTTGCCATTGGCAGAAGCGAATGCTTTGGCAAAATTAGTTCCCGATAAACCCGGTACAAATCTCGGTCGTGTATTGAAAGCGCCGTTCACAAATAAGGAAGCGAAAGAGGGCGAAAAATCTTTGGAAGATAAAGAAGGTTATGTCGCAGATGATATTGAAAATATCAAAAAACTACGGGAGATATATAATGGAAATGATATGCGTGCGGCCGTTTTGCATGAAGCTGAAAGATTGGAAGGCAGTGTTCGTAACACGGGCATTCATGCTGCAGGCATTATCATTGCACCGAAAGATTTAACCGAATTGATTCCTGTCGCTACGGCTAAAGATTCTGATTTGTGGGTAACGCAAATTGAAGGAAGCAGTATCGAAGAAGCCGGCGTTATCAAGATGGATTTTTTAGGTTTAAAAAATTTATCCGTTATTAAAACGGCGTTGCATCTCATTAAACAAAATCATGGAAAAGATATTAATATCGATGAAATTCCTTTGGATGATGAAAATACATTTAAGCTGTATCAGCGCGGCGAAACAAATGCAACGTTCCAGTTCGAAAGTGCTGGTATGCAAAAGCATCTGCGCGATTTAAAGCCCGATGTATTTGCCGATTTGATTGCGATGAATGCCCTGTATCGTCCCGGCCCGTTGGCATACATTCCTAACTTTATCAAACGAAAACACGGTACCGAAAAAATAGAATATGATCTTCCGGAAATGGAAGAATATCTTGCAGATACTTACGGCATCACGGTTTATCAGGAGCAGGTCATGTTGCTGTCGCAAAAGCTCGCAGGATTTTCCAAAGGCGATGCGGATGTGCTTCGTAAAGCCATGGGTAAAAAAGACAGGAAGACATTGGATAAAATGAAGAGTAAGTTTATCGACGGCGCAATGGCAAAAGGATTGCCACAAGATAAGCTTGAAAAAATCTGGACAGACTGGGAAGCCTTTGCACAGTATGCTTTCAATAAATCGCATTCAACCTGTTATGCATTTGTTGCTTATCAAACTGCTTATTTAAAAGCGCATTATCCAAGCGAATATATGTCTGCAGTACTGAATCATGCGGGAGCGATTGAAAAGATTACGTTCTTCATGGAAGAGTGCAAGCGCATGGGCATTAAAGTGCTCGGTTGTGACATTAATGAATCACAAAAAGGCTTTGCTCCGAATAAAAACGGCGAAATACGATTCGGTTTCGGCGGGCTGAAAGGCGTAGGCGATGCAGCCATAGAAAGCATTTTGGAAGAACGGGAAAAGAACGGCGCATTCAAAGATATTTTTGATTTCATCAAGCGTGTAAACCAAAGAACAGTCAATAAAAAATCAATTGAAAGCCTAATATATTCCGGCGCTTTTGATTGTTTTGAAAATATGCACCGCGCACAATTTTTTGCTGTGCAACCCGGAGAATCCGTGAATAATCTTGAACGGATTATTAAGTTTGGGAATATCTATCAAAGCGGCGCTCAAAGTTTGTCTAATAGCTTATTCGGAGATACAGAAATGCCGGCAGTTGCAACGCCCAAAATTCTTGCATCGCAATCATGGTCGTTGGTCGAAAAACTGGAGTTTGAAAAAGAAGTTACCGGCATTTATATCAGCGGGCATCCTTTGGATAATTTTAAATTTGAACTGGAACATTACGGGTTTATTTCCGTCAATCAATTTAATGAATTAAAAGAAAACCCTTCAGAAATCAAAAGCGGTACAACTTTTCGTTTAGCGGGATTAATAACCGATGCGCAACATCGTTTGACTAAAACGGGAAAAGAATTCGGTTCACTCACCATAGAAGATTTTTCGGGAAAAACGGAGATTATGCTTTGGCGCGATGATTATATAAAGTACAAAACTTATCTCGAAAAAGGATTGACAGTTTCCATAAACGGCTACTTCAAACAACGGTATAACCAAGATACTTTTGATTTTAATGTAAGCAACATAATGCTTTTGGAAAGTGTAAAAACCGCATACACAAAGTCTTTGGAAATGGAATTTCCATTGGAGGCTGTTACCGATGACTTTGTAAATTTTCTTGAAGATAATTGCAAAAAAAATATTGGTAATACAGCGCTGAAATTTCGCATTGTAGACATGGCCGAAGATATGTCGGTAGGATTATACACTTTGGAAAAAGGAATTTCAATGAATGACGAATTGATTTCTTTTATTGATAAAATTCCTGAAATAAACGTACAGGTTGGATTAGCTGTCTGACCTGAAAACATTGAAAATTTATTTTGAAATTCTATTCGTAAATTTGCACTCTAAACAATTGTGATGGACTTAGCGGAGTTATATAAAAAGGCTTTAGACTTTCAATTTCTTTCGGTAGAGGAGGGTGTATTTTTATACCACAATGCTGCGTTGGCAGATTTAATGTTTGTAGCCGATGAATTAAGAAAGAAGCAAGTGCCGCATGGAAAAGTTACCTGGCAGATAGATCGAAATGTAAATACGACAAATGTGTGCGTAGCCAATTGTAAGTTCTGCAACTTCTTTCGCATTCCCGGTCATCCTGATGCGTACATTACCGATATGGAAACGTATCGGAAAAAGATTTCGGAAACGCTGAAATACGGCGGCGATCAACTTTTACTGCAAGGCGGGCATCATCCTGATTTGGGTTTGCAATTTTATACAGATACTTTTCGTGCAATAAAAAATGAATTTCCTGATATTAAGTTGCATGCACTCGGTCCGCCCGAAGTAGCGCATATTTGCAAACTGGAAAATATGAGCCATCGCGATGTATTGATTGCGTTGAAAGAAGCCGGCTTAAGTTCTTTGCCGGGAGCAGGAGCGGAGATATTGGTGGACAGAGTTCGCCGGTTAATCAGCAAAGGAAAATGCGGATCGGATGAGTGGCTCAATATTATGCGTGAAGCACATCAGTTGAATATAACTACAAGTGCAACAATGATGTTCGGGCATGTGGAAACGATAGAAGAGCGTTTTATTCATTTGGCAAAAATTCGTGAGGTACAGGCTGCAAAGCCGGAAAATGCAAAAGGTTTTCTTGCATTTATTGCATGGACTTTTCAGGATGTGGATACCTTGCTTACGCGTATTCGCGGCGTACATAATTTGACTACGGCGGATGAATATATTCGTATGGTTGCCTTAAGCAGAATTATGTTGCCGAATATTAAAAATATACAGGCAAGCTGGCTGACGGTTGGTAAACAAACGGCACAGATTTGCTTGCACGCTGGTGCGAATGATTTCGGAAGTATTATGATTGAAGAAAATGTGGTAAGCGCTGCAGGTGCGCCACATAGATTTACATACAGAACAATGCAGGCTGCCATTCGTGAAGCCGGTTTTGAGCCGCAATTGCGCAATCAGCAATATGAATGGCGTGAAATTCCGGAAGTGATTCAGGAGCAGGTGATTGATTATTAATTTTGAATGACAAATTATAAATTATGAATGAAAATTTGTCAATTGATAATTTATAATTTCAAAAAAAAGTTCTTTGATAATAAACATTATCCAAAACTTGGGGCTGTATTGGTTTTGACAGCATAAGTGGCGGTAGGTGTAAGCATGCAGCGCGTTGTGTAATTAGCGCTTTAATCTGAATACTCAAAATTCAAATGGCAACACTCAGTTTGCTATGGCTGCCTAATTAGTTAATTAGACATCCGTTTGGGCCGCGTTGAGCAGGTTGGTCTGCCGCCAAGCTCCGCCGCCGACTCAAAACAAAGTGCAGATTGCTGCAATCACAGGCTGTGCCGGTTGCAAAAGAAAAATTCAGCTACGCGATAGATTGGTTGGTTTATTTCCTGTCTTTCGCCGACAATTAATAATAAACTAAGCATGTAGAAAGCTTATGGCGACTATGTTTGGACGCGGGTTCGACTCCCGCCAGCTCCACAAAAATTATTTCGATTCATCCAAAAATAAATCAGTATATAAATTTTTACCGGGATTTACGGCGTATTTGCTTAAATCGGTTATGCTTTCTCTTGCCAGCACTTCTTCGTCTATAAAACTTTGACCGGTATATATATTTTTTTCTTTTGAAAGAATGTAATATGCGGCTTCTGCAAGAATATCCGGTATGCGGCTCATTTGTGCAAGAGCCTCACCACCTAAGAGATTTCTTACTGCTGCTGTATCAATCGTAGTGCGCGGCCATAAAGTATTTGATGATATCCCGTAGCTTTTAAATTCAGTAGCCCAGCCAATGGTCATAAAAGTCATGTTGTATTTTGCCAATGTATATGCAACATGCTGTGCAAACCATTTTTGGTTTAAATTAATTGGTGGTGAAAGCGTGAGTATATGCGGATTTGCAGATTTTTTTAAATAAGGAATGCAAGCCTGTGTAACAAAAAAAGTGCCTCGTACATTAATATCAAACATTAAATCAAAACTCTTAACCGTTGTGGCTTCGGTATTGGTAAGCTCAATGGCAGAAGCATTGTTGATAACAATATCGATACCGCCAAATTTTTGTGCGCCTTGCTCAACGGCCTTCTTTATTTGTTCTTCAAATCTAATATCGCATTGTATGGGCAAACATTTTGCGCCGGCTTGTTCAATTTCTTCCGCAACGGAATAAATGGTTCCGCCCAGTTTAGGATTTTCTTCTACGGATTTTGCTGCTAAAATAATATTCGCACCATCTTTTACAAGACGAAGAATAATTGCTTTGCCAATGCCTCTGCTTCCTCCGGAAATAAAGACGGTTCTGTTGGTAAATGACATCCAATTCTTTTTAAGTATTTTGTTTAAGTTTATCCACAAGCGCAACATATTTATCCGTCGCATCTTCGGAGGACATTCCTTTCAATTTCAGCCACGCCGTATGTTTGGCTTTTGCTACAAAATCAAACATATTGTAATTGCCTTCCTCCGGCGCATCGCCCTCTTTGGCTTGTTTGTAAAAACTATACAATTCAAGCAAGGTTTCATTGTCCGGTTTTGCGGGAAGCTGCTTACTTTCCGCAACAGCTTTCTCGAGTTTTTCATTCATCATATCAAATTAATTTGTGGTGCGTGTCCACACCGTTGTTCTGCCAAATAAAGAAATTCCGATATATCCTCTTATCGAAAGTGTATTATTATTTTTCGGAGTTATTTTACAACTATATGTCTTTCCGCTTTTAGGGTCATATATTGTCCCGCCGGAAAAAATATCGCCGTCTGCAGAAAAACTTTTTAATATTAATAAACCAACGAGCTCTCTGTTTCTCAGGCTTTCATCGCTATTTTTATCATCCAGTTTCGGCTTGCCATTTACTATCGGATCTTTTATCCAAATTAATTTGCCATAATATTTTCCGTCTTTCGCTTTATAAATTTCTATCTTACCGTCTTTCTCTTCATTAAACCATGTTCCTTCTATAGAAACTTTTTGGGCGTAAGAATGAATCATCAACATTGTAAAAGACAACAACAAAAATATCTTTAAAGATTTCATACAAAAATTATTTTATTAAAAAATATTAAGGAAATACAACGCCGTTATAATTACTTGCATCAATCAATGGAATGGTAGAACCGTATTGTTTATTAATTGCCATGATAAACTGATTTGAGAGTAATGCATTTCCCAATGGTGTTAAATGTATTCCGTCCAAAGAAAACGCGCCGCCGGTTACAAATGTTGCATTGATGCTTCTGCCATCATACATAATGCCAGTTTTAGCGCTTGCTAAAAACGCATTTACATCTACATACGCGAGACCGGCTGTGGAAGCTGCGTTTTTCAATATAGAATTAAATCCTGTGGTTGCAGTTTGTATATTTCCTGCTTCCGTTTTAGTCAATACATATTGGTCATCCAACGGATAAGAAATGCCATAAACATTTATGGGTGATGGCACGTTTGGAACATTGGTACCTATCACAGAACTTGTAGTAAGAAGAATATAATCATCTGCGGTAGTTTGCCTCGCTTGTCCAAAAACTTGCCCGAAAGCTGCTGCGTTGGCGGCTCCCAACGCCGGCGTTAATGCAATAGTAAGCTGAGCGGATAAATTGGTTAAAGAAACATCTTTGATTAAAACAGGATTTGCTGCTGTGGCAGAAAGTAGATTAATCCTATCGCCGGCGCCAAATGCTGTAAGCGCTTGTTTAAGCGGTCCGTACAAATTTGTATTGAGTTGTGTAATAGTATCTGCTCCAATAGCTCCAGTTGCAAGCGGAGTATAAGGTATTGTAGTAAAATATGGCAGCGAAGTAATATCCGGAATATTTGCTACAGCACCTTGCTTTGCGGTAGACATCATTGTTTGGATAATAATACCAATGCTGTATTGGAATAAAGATAGCGAAGAAATAGAATCCGAAGCGCCTCCGGCTAATGCATAAGCCAAGACATCATTATTGCCAATAAACATACTGAAAAAAGTAGGCTTTTGTGCAGCGGCATCACTCAACACAGATGCTGTTGCAGGATTGGTAGCCATGCGTGTAAAAAACGGATTGTAATTACCTGCGCCATTTGCTGGATTGCCGTAACCGGGGAAAATAGTTGTGATAGCTTTAGCACCCGGAACACCCATATTATTAAACGGACCTTGAGATGCAACACTTGTAGTGAATATACTTAAGTCACCGGTGGCTGCTGCCGGAACGGGAGTTAATTGTCCATTCACAACCCCTAAAACTAATTTTGAATTTCCTGATGTGCCGATGCCTACAGAATTTTCCGGAACCAAAGGCTGAACAAATGTAGCGCTACCGCCCACTTTGGCAAATTGCTGTGCAAGAAGATTCGGGTAAGATACTTGTTGCCCGGCATAATATAGCGCAGCATCTGCAAAACCCGAAGTAATAGAATTTCCAATGGCCACATATTTAGATAAATCCAAACTTGCTTTCGACGGAGCAGGAACATCTGCCGTTGGCCTGCAAGAACAGAAAGAACCGATTATGATGACTGCAAATATTCCGTGTAAAATATTATATATTTTCATGTTTCTATAATTTGGGATGAGTTCTTAATCTTTAAAAATTATACGTTATTGAAAGTCCGGGTATGTAAAGATTGAACAGGTATTCTCCGTTGATATCAGTCAATCTGTTTTCGCCTTTTCGTTTTATGTGTTCATACAAGAAACTTGCATCAATTCGCAGTTTCGAGCATGGATTATAACCGATACCGATGGATGGCGATAATCTGTTTGCGTCAGGTACATCCGGATTAACTAAATCATTAGGTATTGGAGATTTATCATATACAAATCCGATGCGTCCGTTGAACTGAGGCGTAAATTTATATTCCGCGCCTAATTTCAGAGAGTATGCACGCATATATTTGCGAATCAATTTTGTATCTGTTAATGCAGCAGACGGTTGAGAATAATGAATCGTTATTGTGTCATAAGGTTTCCAATTTGCAGTAACGCCATCTAAGTTAATTGTAAGTCTATTTGTGGGATTGTAAGAAAATCCTAAACTTAAATTATCCGGCAAAGGTAATTTCGCATTTATCTTTTGATCCACAAATTCGCCTGATAAAGAAGCGGGAACAGTAAAATCTACTTTACCGCCTGAGGATTTCATTTTTAATGCCGAGCGATAAGTTAATGCAGCGGCGAATTGATCGGAAAATTTGTAGTATGCCCCAACGTTAAACCCGAAACTATTGGCAGGTGTTTTTACTTCGGCATTTGCAAAACTTCCGTTTGACATTGTAAGCGGAAGATCTTGTCTTAAATCTATATGTCCGTAGCCGTACACAAAGCCTGCACCGATACCAAAGTTGTTGGTTACCTTGAAAGTAATCGTGGGCTGTACAGCAACAGATTCCAAACTTATTTTTGTTATTTGAAAATGTCCGGTAAAATCGTTTCCCCATTGCATAACGCTGCCGTATGGCGTATAAACATCCACGCCATAGCGTATTCTTCCCGAAGGGTTTCCGAAAATAGCTCCAACATAAAATGGTGTTACCGTTGGATTATCGGAATTAGACACATGTCCGGAGGAAGCATCTGCAAAAACGCCTTTTGAAATCACCGGCAAAATTCCTCCGGTTACGCTATTCGTTTTTAAAAATGCGGCACTTCCCGGATTGAAAAATAAAGCGGACGCATCTTGAGGATCGGCATCGCCGGTGCCGCCCATACCTGTTTGCCTTACGCTCTGCAAATTCAACTGATAACCTTGCGCAAAAACTATTATCGGGAAGAAAAATAATATACTTATGATGATTTTTTTCACAAGCGATTTTTTATGTGTGATTGAATTTAAGTACATGTTTTTTGTTTTAACACTTGCGAACAATTGTTTTAATTAGGGTAAATTTTTTATATCTTACTGTTCACTTTATTCCATGCTTTTATTTGCCAATTAGTTTTTCCTGTACAAATATGATTTCCATCGGTATCAAAAACTTCTGTCTGGAAAGTACAGAAGACTACATCATTTTCCTTTAATGGTTCAAGAATCTGATTGGATAATTCTTCATCTGATAAAGTCCATTTTACTTTTACGGATGACTTTGCCTGATAATGATATTCCATATTCAGATTTTTCATGATTAATCTATATTCGGTTTGCGAAATCCTGGTTAATAAATTAATACCGACCACATATTCGCACAAAGCTGCCAGCACACAGGCATGAATTCCTTTGATATGATTTTCGTTAGATGAGATTAAATCGGCGCCGATGGTAATGCCGTCTTTTTCTACACGGATAATTTTTAATTCGTGTGGTTTGTTGAACGGAACCATAGTCCAGAGAACATTATTAAGTTCCGACAATGCGGCATCTGAAGCTCCTGCTGAGTCAAGATATTTCGATAAGGGAATCATCTCTATTATTCATTTTTATTAATCATATTCTTCGTAATCTTCGGTGCGCGGCACAGATGAAAATTTTGCGCTCAATTCTTCCGGCAAATCAACTATTTTTCTTGTTTTTAAATTGAACCATGCGCCATCTGAATTTACAATGGCAGATTTTAATCCGTCTGCCCGGTAAATCACACTTCTGATAGAATACCTTGCATGGTCTTTTCTTCGTCTGGAAACTTCTGCCGTAACGATTACTTCTTCGCCTAAATGCAATTCTTTAAGGTATATCAATTCTTCCCGGAATAAAACCGGCCCGATGCTCAGATTTTTAAATGCATCCATTAGATTGGATTTAAAGAGGAAATTCACTCTTGACTGAGCAGCAAAATCTGCATATACTGAGTGCCTTAAATGCCCGTTCAAATCTATCATAGACCAAATAATCTGTCCTTTATAATATACGTTTTCCATAAGTATTTTTTAAGCATAAACAGATGCAGGTTCGCCATACATGCTGTTTATTTCTTTTTCGTATTTAGATACTATCACTTTTCTTTTAATTTTTACACTCGGCGTCAGCTCGCCTGTATTTACTGTCCATTCATTCGGAAGAAGCACGAATTTTTTAATTTGCTCAACATGATTAAATGAAGGATTATATTTATCAATAATGGACTGATAAAGCGCAATCACTTTGGAGTTGTTTATAATATCTTCATGCGTAGTAAACGGAATTTCGTTCTTGCTGCACCAATCTTCCAATATCTTAAAACTGGGAACAATAAGCGCCGATGTGAATTTTTTTCCTTCGCCGGTAACAATGATTTGCTCTATAAAAAAATCTTCTTTCAGCTTGCTTTCAATAGGTTGCGGTACAACAAATTTTCCGCCGGAAGTTTTGAATATTTCTTTCTTTCTATCCGTTATTTTTAAATATTTCCCATCAATCAATTCACCTACATCGCCGGTATCGAACCAGCCATCATGCAATACATTGGCGGTCTCTTCCGGCTTTTTATAATAGCCCATCATTATATTATCGCCTTTGCAATAAATGACCCCGTCTTCATCAAATTTTACCTGTACATTTTTTAAAACCTTACCGACAGTTCCTACTTTTCTTCCGTCTATATCCATCGTATTTACAGCTATCACAGGCGAAGTTTCGGTTAATCCATAACCTTCCAGAATAGTTATTTTTGCAGCGGTAAATATTCTTATCAGCCGAGGCTGGCAAGCGGCACCGCCCAAAATGATGTATTGCACATGACCGCCCAACGCTTCGCGCCATTTGCTGAAAATAAGTTTATTCGCGATTGCCAGTTTGATTTTATAAGAAAAGGGGAGCTGCTTATCTAAATCATATTTAAGACCGAGCTTTACAGCCCAAAAGAAAAGATTCTTTTTAATGCCTGTAAGTTCTCTTCCTTTCTGAATAATTTTTTCATACACTTTTTCTAAAAGGCGGGGAACAGAAGTGAAAATGTTGGGCTGCACTTCCTTCAGATTTTCAGAAATAGTATCGATGCTTTCTGCAAATGAAATGGATGCATTGTTGAACAAATAAGTGTAGAGCAGCATCTTTTCAAAAATATGGCATAGCGGAAGAAAACTTAATGCTCTTAATTCTTTCAATTGTAAACCGGGCAATATATCGCTGGATACAATTTTTACATTAGACAAAATATTTTTGTGCGTAAGCATTACACCTTTGGGCACGCCGGTACTTCCCGATGTGTAAATAATTGTGGCTATATCTTCAGTTTTAATTTTTGCCGCATTATTTAATACAACCTGTTCTTCTGATTGATTCAGTGGTTTAAGAATTGTGCGCCAATTGGTTTGTTCATCACAATCATCAAGAACAAAAACTTTTTTCAGAAACGGCAACTGGTCTTTTACAGCAATAATCTTTTGATATAAATCCATATCGCTTACAAAACAGATGCTTAGTTCTGTTTCATTTAAGATTACTATAAATTCCTGCGTAGAAATATTGGGATAAAAAGGAACCAGTAAAGCGCCTGTTAATTGTACAGCCAAATCCGTAACTACCCATTCCGGTTTGGAAAAACAAATCAGTCCGACTTTTCCTTTTTCTTCAGGTGTAGTTCCCTTTCCGTTAATACCTTCCTGCAACAGATAATGCGCTAAACTGAATGCCATGTTACGTATTTCTTTTGGCGTATAAAATTGCCATAGCCCATTCTTTTTGTAACGCAACAATTCATTTGGCAACTTATCAATTTTGTCTGGCATTAATATTTCAAATAACCGCTCAGTATCATATATCATAACATTTATTTTAATAACTATCGTTCGTAATAAAATGAGCGCTTTTGGTGGCCAAACTATTCCTATTTCTTTAAATCCTTAGTTTTTTAATGGCTTCTGTAAGTTTTGGAACCACTTTAAACGCATCGCCTAAAATGCCATAATCTGCATTTTTGAAAAATGGCGCTTCAGGATCATTGTTTATTACTACAATTGTTTTGCTGCCATTTACGCCTGCGAGATGCTGTATCGCGCCTGAAATCCCAATTGCGATATAAAGATTTGGTCTGATAGCTAAACCAGTTTGCCCTACATGCTCGTGATGCGGTCTCCAATCGGCATCCGCAACCGGGCGCGAACAAGCAGTTGCTGCGCCTAAAGCATGTGCTAAATCTTCTACTATACCCCAGTTTTCAGGGCCTTTCAAACCGCGTCCGCCACTTACTACCAATTCGGCATCGGCTAATGGAATGCCGCCTTTAGCAATATCTTCGTCTATTTTGAAACTCTTTAATACTACGCCGTTGGCCGCATCAAAAGTTGGGGCAAAACTGATTACGTTGGGAGATCTTTTCGTGTTACTGATTTGAATAGAATTTGGAGTAAGGGTAATAATTTTAATCGCAGTATCAACAGAATAAAGCGCTGTGGCTTTTCCTGAGAAAACATTTTTTTGAACAATAAGTTTATTGCCATCAATTATCGGGAAATCAATTGTGCCGGCAATAATACCTGCCTTTTGTTTGGCGGCAACATAAGGCGCAACTGAAGAACCCGTTCCATCGGCAGCAAAAATTATGGTGGTTGCGTTTTCTTCTTTGATTGCGCTATTCACAACTTCTGCAAGCGCTTTGATGTTAGTGGCGGATAATGATTCATTATTTACTGAAAGAATTTTATCTGCGCCGGCGTTGGCAATCGCTTTTAATCCTTCATCAGAAATATTGATTGCCAAAGCGGTTACATTCGAGCTTATAAGTTCAGCGAGTTTATTTGCATAAGATACTGCTTCGAGTGAAGTTTTTTTTATATTTCCTTTGTGTGGTTCGATATATACTAAAACGCTCATGTTTGTTGTTGTGTTAATTAAATTTAAATTTCGATCTATTAATGGTTAAATAACTTTTGCTTTGGTATGAAGCAAATCCACCAATTCATCAATATTATCTTCGGAGATCATCACACAGGCTGTTCTTCCTTTTGCAGGTGTGTAAGATTCCACTTTTGTATAAACAGGAAAATCCGTTGATGGCGTTACAACTTGTAACGGTTTTGTACGCGCAGCCATGATGCCACGCATATTCGGAATTCTTTGCAGAGCCATGCCTTTTGCAGCAGAAACAACGAGCGGCAAAGGAGATGAAAGCTGATTAACACCGCCATCCATTTCTTGTTCCAAAGAAATCGTATTTCCATTTACATCCAATTTTGTTGCATAAGGAACAAAATTCCAGTCAAGAAAACCTGCCACCAATCCTGCTGTAGCAGCGCTGTTGTAACTGATAGTTTCTTTGCCGAGCAGAATTAATGAATAATCATTTTTTTGTGCATAATCTGCAATTTGTCCTGCAACGAAGCTGCTATCGCCATCGCCATCTATGCGAACAGCGTCATCTGCGCCTATTGCCAATGCTTTACGAATGGTGGGCTCGTTTTCTGTAGGTCCTACATGAATAACGGTTACTTTTTCTGCTTTGCCTGCTTCTTTTAGTTCCAAAGCTCTTACCAATGCATACCATTCGTCATAAGGATTGATGATGAATGTAACGCCTGCATTATTAAATGTTGTATCGTTGTTTATAAAGCTGATTTTTGCTGTTGTATCCGGTACCTGACTTATCGGAACTAAAATTTTCATTTACTATCTAATTTTCTTAATTTAATCTGCCGATTTTATTTATTGTTTATTTTAAAAAATTGCTTCGCTTTACTTGCAATGAAAAGATTCTTTTTGATTTAGAAATCGTATTTATTTTCATTAATCAATTTTAAAGCAATACGCTGACGAGCTTCTTTAATATTCAAAGGTTCTTGCTTGGTATAGCGTTTCAAACCCATCAGCATCATGCGCAATTCATCTCCATCAACAAAACTATTGAGTGCATCTTTACCGCTCTTCCAAATATTATCTGTTGCCTCGCTTAAGTATACGCGGGCAATATCTATTTTTTCGCCGGCTGCTTGTTCGCCGAAAGTATCCACTACTTTTTCTACGCGGAGCAATGTTGATTCTGCCACGTACACTTCAATTGCCATATCGGCAATATTCATCACGATTTCTTCTTCTTTAGTAAGGGTTTGCATCAGCTTTTGTACAGCTGCGCCAGCTACCAACAAAATAGCTTTTTTTAATTTTTTAATTTGTTCTTTTTCATAATCAAACAAATTATTATTTCCCAATCCGCCAAAATCGGGAACGGAAGTAAGTTCCTGCGCTACGGCTTGTGCGGGTCCCATCAAATCCAATTCTCCCTTCATGGCGCGTTTCAAAATCAAATCAACAATCAGCAAGCGATTGATTTCATTTGTACCTTCAAATATGCGATTAATGCGTGCATCGCGATAGGAGCGTTCCATTGGAGCTTCGGCGCTATAACCCATCCCACCATAAATTTGAACGCCTTCATCTGCTACATAATCCAAAGTTTCTGAACCATGTACTTTTAAAATGGCACATTCAACGGCAAACTGTTCAATGCCTTTTAGTTTTGCTTCTGCAAATTCCAATCCTCCTTCCACTAAGCTGTTTACTGCATCATCAATGTTCTGAGAGGCGCGATACAAGGCGCTTTCGCTTGCGTATGTTTTAATTGCCTGTTCTGCTAATTTGTATCGGATAGCGCCGTATTTGGAAATTGCTCTTCCAAATTGTTCTCTTTCATTGGCGTATTTGATCGAATGTTGGATAATGGCTTTTGCTGCACCAATGGCTGCGCCACCTAATTTTATACGGCCGATATTTAAAATATTTAAAGCAATCTTGAAACCGTTTTCTCTTTCGGATAAAAGATTTTCGACAGGCACTTTACAATCATTAAAAAAGATTTGACGGGTAGAACTTCCTTTTATTCCCATTTTCTTTTCTTCGGTATTCAGTACCAATCCTTCGTAACCTCTTTCAACAATAAATGCACTTAATTTTTTATCATCGTCAATCTTAGCAAAAACGGTATATACATCTGCAAAGCCTGCATTGGTAATCCACATTTTCTGGCCGTTCAAAATATAATGTTTTCCATCTGCTGAAAGCGTTGCTTTTGTTTTCCCGCTATTGGCATCAGACCCTGCATTCGGTTCTGTAAGGCAATAACTTCCTTTCCATTCGCCGGAAGCTAATTTTGGAATATATTTCTTTTTTTGTTCTTCATTACCATAGTACAAAATCGGTAAAGTGCCGATGCCGGTATGCGCCATGATTGCAACAGCGGCAGAATGTCCGGCGCCCATCACTTCGCTGGTAAGCATGCCTGTTACAAAATCAAGATCGAGTCCGCCGTATTCTTCGGGAACATTCATGGCCAAAATGCCCAAGCCTCCGGCTTTCTCTACGATTGAAGACATAAGGCCTTCTTCTAAACTGTCGATTCTATCGAGATAAGGATAAACTTCCTGATTGAGGAAGTCTTCACAAGTTTTCTTCAGCATCAGTTGTTCATCGTTCCATTGTTCCGGAATAAAAATATCTGCGGCTGCTGTTTCTTTTATTAAAAATTCACCGCCTTTAATTGATTTTGTTTTTGTAGCTGCCATAATTTTTTTGTTTTGAATAATTTAATTTGAGATTTTTTATTAATTTAATAATTCAAATACACCTGCTGCGCCTTGGCCTGTACCTACACACATTGTAACTACGCCGTATTTTTTATTTCTGCGCCTGAGTTCGTTCAATATTTGAACGGTTAATTTGGCACCTGTACAACCCAGCGGATGACCCAAAGCAATTGCTCCGCCGTTGACGTTAATAATATCCTGATCGAGTTCTAACTGACGAATAACTGCCAAAGATTGTGAAGCAAATGCCTCATTCAATTCAAATAAGTCAATATCATTCTTGTTCAATCCTGCTTTCTTCAACGCTTTTGGAATTGCTTCCACAGGGCCGATGCCCATAATCCTTGGCGGAACGCCGGCCACCGCATGAGAGATTAATCTTGCAATAGGTTTTAGATTATGATCTTTTAAAAACTGCTCGCTTACAACCATCACAAACGCAGCACCATCACTTGTTTGTGAAGAATTGCCTGCGGTAATGCTTCCGTTTGCGGCAAATACCGGTTTCAATTTTGCAAGCGCTTCTATCGAAGTATCTGCACGAGGTCCTTCATCTTTTTCAACAGTGTATTTTTTTGTTTCTCTTTTCTGATTTTGATTAAGAAAAACTTCTTCTACTTCAACCGGAACAATTTCATCTTTGAATTTTCCTTCATTAAGTGCATTAATTGCTTTCTGATGCGAATGAAAACTAAATACATCCTGGTCTTCGCGAGAAACATTATAATCTTTAGCAACAGCTTCTGCAGTCAATCCCATTCCCCAATAATAATCCGGCGTAGCCTTTGCCACGCGCGGATTCGGAACTACTTTCCAACCGCCGAAAGGCATCAAGCTCATGGTTTCTACTCCGCCTGCAATGATACAATCTGCCAAGCCTGAATTGATTTTTGCAGAAGCAATGGCAATTGTTTCCAAGCCGGAAGCGCAATACCTGTTTACCGTCATTCCGGGAACTTTATCGGTATCCAATGCCATTAAGGAAATCAATCTTCCGACATTTAATCCTTGTTCCGCTTCGGGCATTGCGTTGCCGACAATCACATCATCAATCAATGTTGTATCAAAATCGGAAATGGATTTTATTAAATATTTAATTACATCCGCAGCCAAATCATCCGGTCTGTAAAACCTAAATAATCCTCTGGGAGCCTTGCCAACTGCGGATCTGTAACCTGCTACTATATATGCGTTCATTATATTAAAATTGCTTTGTTATTAATTTCTCAGTATTTTATTTCCCTGAATAAGACTTTGCATACGTTCCATACTTTTTTTCTCTGTACAAAGAGAAACGAAGGCTTTACGTTCCAAATCCAACAGATATTGTTCGGAAACGAATGTGGGTTGCGATATATCGCCGCCTGCCATTACGTATCCTAATTTTTCTGAAATCTTTTGATCATGATCGGAAATGTAATTGCCGGAACGCATGGAATTTGCACCTACGTACACGACACCTAAAGCCGAATTTCCTAAGACATAAATATCGTTGCGAGGAGCCGGTTGCACATAACCTTCATCGGCAAGTGCAAGGCAGGCAGCTTTGGCTTGTGTAAGAAGACGTTCGCACGAAACAACGATTTCATCAATGCCGGGTCTCAGATAGCCCAAATCGAAAGCTTCGGCTGCAGAAGTAGAAACTTTAGCCTGGCCTATTGTTAAAAATCTTTCTCTGAAAATATTCAAATCGACATCGCCTTCCTGATGTGCATCACCCACACGCAAAGCAAATTCTTTTGTACCGCCGCCGCCGGGAATTACACCTACGCCAAACTCAACCAATCCCATATAAGTTTCTGCGTGCGCAACCACTTTATCGGCATGTAAACAAATTTCGCAGCCTCCGCCCAAAGTCATATTGTGCGGCGCAACCACAACGGGAATGGAAGAATAACGCAATCGCATGGTTGTTTTTTGGAAAAGATTGATGGTCATTTCCAATTCATCATAATCCTGTTCGGCAGCCATCATAAAAATCATACCGACATTTGCGCCGGCAGAAAAATTTGTCCCGTCATTATAAATGACAAGGCCGCGATAATCTTTCTCCGCAATATCAATTGCCTTATTCACTCCTACAAGAACATCGCCGCCAATTGTATTCATCTTGGTATGAAACTCAACATTTAAAATTCCATCTCCAAGGTCGATAATTGAAACACCTGTATTTTTCCAAATAGTATTTGTTTCGCGTAAATTATCTAAAGAAATAAGGTTCTCTGTTCCAGGAATTATCTTGTATGATTTTGAAGGAATATCATAATATTTCGATTGTCCGTTTTCGCGAACATAAAAAGTTTTGAAACCGTTTGCAAGCATTTCATTTACCCATGCTGCGGGTTTTTTGCCTTCTTTTTCCATAATAGCGATCGCATCTTCCACACCAATCGCATCCCACACTTTGAACGGACCATCTTCCCAGCCGAAACCGGCTTCTATGGCATCATCAATCTTATATAATTCATCAGAAATTTCAGGTATTCTATTAGATACATATTGAAACAAACCTGAAAAAGAAGCACGGTAAAATTCGCCAGCTTTATCTTTTCCATTTACCAGAACTTTGAATCTATCCTTTACCTTGCCGATTGTTTTTGTAAGTTCGAGTGTGGGGAAATTTACTTTCTGCGAAGGCTTGTATCCTAAGGTGTTCAGGTCTAATGAAAGAATTTGCGACTTTCCTTTTTCATCTTTTATTTTTTTATAAAAGCCTTGCCCTGTTTTATCTCCAAGCCATTTGTTTTCATAAATTTTTTGTACATAATCCGGCAATACAAATAAATCGCGCGATTCATCATCGGGGCAATTGTCATACAAACCTTTTGCCACGTGTACCAAAGTATCTAAGCCAACCACATCGCTGGTGCGGAAAGTTGCCGACTTTGGATGACCGATGACAGGACCCGTTAGCTTGTCAATTTCTTCAATGGTAAGATTTAATTTAGGAACAAGATGCGCAATATCCATGATACCAAAAATACCTACACGATTGGCAATAAATGCCGGTGTATCCTTACAGACGACTGTTGTTTTACCCAAAAATTTTTGACCAAAATCAGTTAAAAATTCTATTACTTCAGGATCAGTTGCCGGAGCAGGAATTAATTCTAACAAACGCAGATATCGTGGCGGATTGAAGAAATGTGTGCCGCAAAAATTTTTCTTAAAATCATCACTGCGTCCTTCTTCCAATAAATGAAGCGGAATACCGGAAGTGTTGGTTGTTATAAGAGTTCCGGGTTTTCTGTGCAATTCTACTTTTTCATAAACAGATTTTTTAATGTCAAGATTTTCTACTACAACTTCTATAATCCAATCTGCTTCGGCGACACGTTTAAAATCATCTTCAAAATTTCCGGTAGTAATCCTGTTTGCAAAAGATTTTTTATATAATGGAGAAGGGTTTGATTTAATGGCAAATTGTAGCGCATCATTTACAATGCGGTTACGTACAATTTTTGAGTCCAACGATAATCCTTTTTTCAATTCAGTTTCATTTAAAGTTTTCGGAGCAATATCCAGCAAAAGCACTTGTATGCCTATGTTTGCGAAATGACATGCTATCCGGCTTCCCATAATTCCTGAACCCAATACTGCTATCTTTTTAATATTTCGTTTCATTCGTATGTTTTTGTGTCTGCTGGTTCTCAGCGAATTTTTTTGTTGAATGAAACACTATTTATACTATTGTCTGAATGAGACGCGTACATATGAGTGTTTTCAACTTGAAAAATATTTTGGCTGATAATGTTATTTTATTTGTTTCCAAATATTGAATGCAATCTGCGAATTATATTTGTTATTAAATTTGATTTACATCAAAAAAAGAGAACAGTAGTTAGTATTTTGTAAGTTTTAACTTCTTATTGAACGAAACAATTTTTCGTTATAGAGTTATAATATAAAAATTAAAGATGTCATTAATAGAAAGCATTAATAAAATATCGCAGGTGTCGAAAGAAGTTGAAGAGGAGATTTTAAATAAGTTCAAAGAAATATCTTTCCCGAAAAAAACCATAGTTGAAAAACAAGAATTGGTATGCGATCATTTGTATTATGTAGAAAAAGGATTGGCAAGACTTTTCTATATAAAAGATGATAAAGATATAACAGGCTGGTTTGCTTCCGAAGGAAAATTTATAACCTGCAACGATAGCCTTTTTCAGAGAAAAGTAAGCCATCTTAACCTCGAATTTTTGGAAGATTCAATCGCTTATTCCGTACATATCAACGACCTGAATGAGCTTTTGAAATTCCCCGATATGGAACGTTTCGGATTGCTGATGGTTTACAACTCATTAAACGAACTATCCGAGCGGCTTTATTCTACTTTGTTTCAACCTGCGGAAAAAAGATATCAATTAATGATGGTGCATCATCCTACCATTGCTCAGCGCGCTCCTTTGGGATATATCGCATCTTATCTTGGTATTACACAAGAAACATTAAGCAGAATAAGAGCACAGCAAACGACAAAAGCCAAAGGCTCATTTGGTATTTAATGATTAAGCAATAACTCTTGATATTATAGAAAAGAAAAAAGCCCTGAACATTTTTAGTTTTGGGCTTTGGTTGTTAGGTTAAGTTCTTTCTCTATGTTAAATGCAAAGCTATCTCACTCGATAATTATAGAAAGTAATATATAAGCTATTTGTATGTAGTTGTTTTACGACAGCGTATATTCAAAAAATGCTCATTATTACCTGAGCATTTTTTAAATCCTGTCATTAGTATAGGAACTAAGCATTATCCCGCAATGCTTTAATTCTGTTGTGAATAACCATTTGTGCTGCTTGCTGTTCTAAAACGACATCTTTAACTTCAGCGGGCAAATCTTCAGACAGGGCTTCTTTATAAGCTTTTTTGGCAGCATCTTCCCCGCCTTCGCAATTTGACAAAATGGTTTTTCTGTCGTGACCTGTAAATATTGCTTTAATATCCATCCACCCTCTATAAATTTTGCCGCTCATTGTAGTTTCATCTTCTACGGGTTCATCAGTAAATCCTTGCAATTCACTTTTAAATGTTTCGCTTTGATGAATGATTTCGGCGAATAAGGTTTCGAGGTCAAATTCATTTTTACCTTTTAATTCGTCTAATGCTTTTTGATAACCGGCAATACGATCATTATTGATTCTGATAAGATCATTAATTGTGTCTGTTGATACGGTTGAATAGTTTTCCATGGTTTTTTATTTTTATTGTTTGCAATAAAAAAACAGGTGCTATAAGTATGCCTGATTTTGTTAGTTTTTGAAACAATTCAGTAAATTAAGAATATTTTAATGTTGCCTTTATCCGGAAACATTTGTGCGAATTTTCCACTTATCAACATACAAAAATTCATTGCAAAAACTTTTATAATTTAGCGGTTTAAATATTTACCTTTTCAATCTCTTACATGCAGCAGTATCTCGATTTTTTACAATACATTATGGATAATGGCGTGGATAAGCAAGACCGTACCGGCACGGGAACGCGAAGTGTTTTCGGTTATCAAATGCGGTTCGATTTGCAGAAAGGGTTTCCGTTAATTACCACAAAAAAAATTCATCTTAAAAGCATTATTTACGAACTGCTTTGGTTTCTCAAAGGAGATACCAATATTCATTATCTTAAAGAACATAATGTTTCCATTTGGAATGAATGGGCAAATGATGAAGGAGATTTAGGGCCGGTTTACGGAAAACAATGGCGAAGCTGGGAAGGCGCTGACGGAAAAATTTACGACCAGATAACCGATGCTATACATCAGATAAAAAACAATCCGGACAGCCGCCGTATTATCGTGAATGCGTGGAATGTTGCGGATTTGCCAAAAATGGCGCTGAGCCCATGCCACGCATTGTTTCAATTTTATGTTGCCAATGGAAAACTAAGTTGCCAGCTATATCAGCGCAGTGCGGATTCGTTTCTTGGCGTACCCTTTAATATTGCTTCATACGCTTTGCTTACTATGATGATAGCGCAGGTTTGTAACCTACAACCGGGAGAATTTATTCACACGTTTGGCGATGCACATATCTATAACAATCATTTTGATCAAATAGCTTTGCAATTAACGCGCAAACCTTTCCCTTTGCCAACCATGCGCTTAAATCCGGATGTAAAAAATATTTTTGATTTTAAATACGAAGATTTTACACTGGAAAATTATCAGGCGCATCCACATATTAAAGGTATTGTAGCCATATAAAAAATGATTGTAAATGGAAAATTCTACACTTCAATAATTTAGTAATATATGAACATAACCATGATCGTGGCGGCTGCGGAAAATAATGCGATTGGAAAAAATAATCAGATGTTGTGGAAAATGCCGAACGATTTTAAATATTTTAAGAATCAGACCTGGGGATTGCCTGTTTTAATGGGAAGGCGCACCTATCAGGCGCTGAAAAGTATAGCATTGGAAGGAAGGCTGAATATTATACTTACAAGAGATAAAAAATTTACGGCAGAAGATTCTATTGTAGTTCAGAAAATTGAAGATGCATTGTTTTTTGCCAAAGAGCATGATTATAATGAACTGATAGTTATCGGCGGTGCAGAAATATACAAACTCATGCTGCCAAAAACTACTAAAATATTGCTTACAAGAATCGCTGCAACATTTGAAGACGCCGATGCGTTTTTTCCGGAATTAAGTTCGAAAGAATGGAGAATGACAGGTGAGGAAAAGTTCTATAAAGATGAGAAGAATCCGTATGATTATAGCTTTCAGGTTTGGGAAAGAATAAAATAACGCGTACAGTTTTATTCAGTATGAACAGCTGATTCTTTGTGTAAAAAATTACATGGATGTTTCGTTTTCTATTTCCTGAAAATTTTCAACATCTCTTCCAAGCAAAAATCTTGAAATTACAATACCTACAATACCGGCGCCAATACTGAAAATAGTTAAAGAAATGTACGGCTGCACATCAAATAAAATGGTAATTATAATTGCTCCTATAATCATACCAATACCTGAAAGAAAAAATGTCCGACTGCTCATATAAATTTGTATTTATTAAATAATTGCCAAAATAATTCCACATTTTTTTAGGATGTTTTTCATAGGATAGGTATTATAAGACAAAGCTATTATGGCCACCATTTTTTATTTGTAATGATGTTTGTAATTGCTTGTAGAAAAAATTCTACATAATTTGCAAGGGACAAAAAAGTGGGAATAAGGCAAATGGATTAATACTATTTATAAAACATAGATAGTCTTTAATATTAGTATCGTCATGCCGAATTTAGTTCGGCATCTCTTGGCACAAGACCCTGAAACAAGTTCAGGGTGACGGGTGAGTCCAAAACAATTTATCATAAAAGGCTATTTTAATAATATAAACTGTATAAAAAATTGTATTAATGACTCTATAGCACAAAAATAAAAGCTGCACTTTTACAACATACTAAAAGATAAGTTTCAAAATTTTTGTCTTATTTCAAGCCAAATAATCCGTCTAAATAATTTTCTTTAAAATCTATAAAAGTCGGGCTGTTACCTGCTGGAGATAGATTGGGAATATCGCAAGCAAAAAGGTCTTCAACTAATTGCCTGATTTCTTCGTTGGTTAATGTTTTGCCGGCTTTAATGGCGCTTTGGCGTGCCAAGCACCGAACAATTTTTTCTCTTTTTGAAAATTTTACTTCGGTATTAAAATGCTTGTATTGTTCAATCAGCAATTCAATTACTTTGGTTTCGTTTCCCATCGACAGATCGGCAGGAATGCCGGAAACTGTGAAAGAGGTATTGTCGTATTGCTGTAGCTGATAACCTACAAGTTGCAGCTCAGGCAACAGGCTTTCAAGCAAAACAGCATCCGGAGGAGATAGCGTTATTTGCGAAGGTAGAAGCAATTGCTGAGATACGGCGCTATGCTGATGAACAACCTTTTCAAATCGCTCGTATAAAATTCTTTCATGCGCGAGTTGCTGATGAATGAGTATAAAACCCGTTTGTACAGGGGCAAGAATATAAGTGCGTAATATCTGCAGGAGAGGAGCATTGTCGCTTAAAGATATTTCTACATTCGAACTTTTTACATCAGATCGTTCAAAAGAAAAAACAGAATCGGAACTGCTATCAATTGGGAAAGCTTGTTGTGTGTGTTGAATATTTTGTTGCGAGGGCGTATAAAAATCTTTCCAATGTTTTAAATCCGATTTATTTTCGGACTCGATAAAATGCGCCTGATTTTTTTGTGTAAAAGTTTTATATAAATCACTCGTTGCGGCAGCGTCTCTTTCTTCTTTATTAAAAGGCTTATTGATAGCATCCAGTTGTTGCATTTCTGCATTTAAAGAAAAATCCAATGAAGGAGAAACGCTTGCCTGTGCCAAAGAATGTTTAACGGCCGCTTTTACAAAAGCATAAATAATTTTTTCATCTTCAAATTTTATTTCCTGTTTTGTAGGATGTACGTTTATATCTACCTGCGCCGGATCGATTTCCAAAAACAATACATACATCGGAAAATTTTCATTGGGTATCAGCTCGCTGTAAGCTCCTGTAATGGCATGATTCAGATAGTTGCTTTTGATAAAACGATTATTTACAAAAATATATTGATCACCTCTGGTTTTTTTGGAAACATCAGGCTTGCCGATAATGCCGTAAATATTTATATAATCGTTCTCATCCTTAACCGGAACCGTTTGTGCGTTTAGGTTATTTCCCAAAGCCTGTACCACACGCTGTTTGAGCGATCCAGGCTCTAAATGAAATACTTCTTGTCCATTATTAATTAAGGAAAATGATATTTGCGGAAACGCTAATGCCACGCGCAGAAATTCTTCAATAATATGGCGCATTTCAGAAGCGTTGCTTTTTAAAAAATTTCTTCTTGCAGGCACATTGAAAAACAAATTTTTCATACTGATACTTGTACCAAACTCCATAGCACAAGGCTCTTGTTTAAGCACCGTGCTGTTTTGAATTTCAATGTACGTACCTAATTCATCTTCCTTGCGTTTCGTTTTTAATTCTACTTGCGCCACGGCTGCGATAGAAGCAAGTGCCTCGCCGCGGAAGCCCATGGTTTTTATATGAAATAAATCATCAATTTTCCGTATCTTACTCGTAGCATGCCTTTCAAAAGACAACCGCGCATCTGTTGCGCTCATGCCTTTTCCATTATCAATCACTTGTATCAGCGCTTTGCCGGCATCTTGTACTATGAGTTGTATATTGGTCGCACCGGCATCTACGGCATTTTCCAGTAATTCTTTAACCGCGCTCGAAGGCCGCTGAATTACTTCGCCGGCTGCAATTTGATTAGCAATATTATCGGGCAATAATTGTATAATATCCACTTTTAAATTCTCCTCTTTTTTCTACGGAACGAAGTTAAGCGTTTAATCTTCCGTAATAAAATACACTGCATAAATTCTTTAAGATATTAAAGCTTTTACTAAACTTATTTACCGAATTTTGTCGCGTAAAAAATGAGTGAATGCCTTACAGAAATATTGAGGATTGTCTTATCGATTTGGAAAAAAATGGAGAATTAATAAGGATTAAAGAAGAAATTGATCCGGAGTTAGAGGCGGCCGCAATTCAGCTTCGCATATTTGAACTGAGCGGAAAAGCCGTATTGTTTGAAAAAATAAAAGGTTCCAAATATCGTGCAGCCTGTAATATTTTCGGAACGGAAGAAAGATGCCGTTTTATTTTCAGGAACACATTGCCTGCCGTGAAAGAAATCATATCATTACGCAAAAATCCTCTGCAAGCTCTCAGGCATCCGATAAAAAATTTGAAAAATGGAATTGCCGCTTATAAAGCATTGCCGCAAAAAATATCTTCGGGCAATATCAATCAATTTGAGCAAATACACATCTCTGATCTGCCACAGATAAAACATTGGGAAAAAGACGGCGGCGCATTCATCACTTTGCCGCAAGTATATTCGGAAGATGTGAATCATCCGGGAATAATGCATTCAAATCTCGGCATGTATCGCATACAGCTTTCAGGCAATGATTATATGCAGGATAAAGAAATAGGGCTTCATTATCAGATTCATCGCGGCATTGGCGTTCATCAGTCTTTGGCTAATGAAAAAAATCAGCCGTTAAAAGTCAGCATATTTGTCGGCGGCCCGCCTGCGCATACGCTTGCCGCAGTAATGCCATTGCCCGAAGGATTGAGTGAGCTTACCTTTGCCGGAATGCTTGCCGGCAGAAGATTTCATTATTTTTATCATGAAGGATATTGTATCAGTGCTGATGCAGATTTTGTAATTACAGGAGAAATTTTTCCCGGAGAAACAAAACCTGAAGGGCCGTTTGGAGATCACTTGGGTTATTACAGCTTAACACATCCTTTCCCCGTAATGCGCGTGCGGAATGTGTATGCGAAAAAGAATGCAATCTGGCCTTTTACTGTTGTAGGCCGGCCGCCTCAAGAAGACACGCTGTTCGGCAAATTAATACATGATATTACCGGCGATGCCATAGAGCAGGAAATACCCGGCTTAAAAGCTGTGCATGCCGTAGATGCTGCGGGCGTGCATCCGTTATTATTGGCAATCGGCAGCGAAAGATATACGCCGTTTATGAATGAAAAACAACCGGCTGAAATATTGACTTTGGCAAACAGAATTTTAGGAACCGGACAATTAAGTTTAGCAAAATATGTATGGATAACTGCAAATGATAATGATGTTCCTGACATTTATGATACGCAGTCTTTTCTTCAATACATTTTAGAAAGAATTGATTTTCGCAGGGACATTCATTTTCAAACGAATACAACGATTGATACATTGGATTATTCCGGTGGCAATTTAAACCATGGAAGCAAAGTTGTTTTGGCAGCTTTTGGAGATAAAAAAAGAATTTTAGCCGCTACATTACCTGCATGTTTACAGAAATTATCTTTTGCGAAAGCAAAGATGATATTTAATGGAGTTGCAGCAATAGAAACCAAGCCATATAGCGACTCGGAAAGGGGAGAAGCGGAAGTGAAAGAGTTGATTTCTTATTTGGAAAATAATACAGAAACACTACAAGGGATTCCTCTAATAGTACTTTGTGATGATGCGGATTTTATAGCGGAAAAACTGAATAATTTTTTATGGACAACCTTTACGCGAAGTAATCCGTCTAACGATATTTACGGCCTTCACGAATCCACACTTCATAAACATTGGAGTTGCGATACTTCACTGATTATTGATGCTCGTAAAAAACCGCATCATGCACCGGAGCTGGAAAAAAATGCTGCAGCAACCAAAAAAACGGAAGAGATTTTATCGAAGTATTTGTAATCGCCGTGAAATGATATTCTTTCAAATAAGTTATAGAATGCGGTAATTTTTTATTCCTTTTTTTGCAGCCATTGCCATCTTGGCCGGTGAGGTGAAATTGTATAATGCCGTTTGATATATTTTTGAATATGTTCCATTGCCTCATCAATATTATCGGTGACTAAGATCAGTCCGATATCATCAGGAGAAATGGTTCCGTTTTGCGCCATTACTTTCATCATATTTACGAGTTCTTTATAATATTCCACACCAAAAAGTATGACCGGATATCTGTCTGTCGATTTGGTTTGTATTAATGTAATGATTTCAAAAAACTCATCCATCGTACCGAAACCTCCCGGCATTATAATGAAAGCGTATGAATGTTTTACAAGAAAAACTTTCCTTGTAAAAAAATATTCGAATATAACGGAGTGTGTGAGATAGGGATTCTCATGTTGCTCATGGGGCAACACAATATTCATTCCGATAGAGCGGCCGCCGGCTTCAAAAGCGCCTTTGTTTGCCGCTTCCATAATTCCCGGCCCGCCGCCTGTAATGGTTGTGAAATTCATCCGCGCTATCCGCTTGCCGAACTCTTCGGCGGCATTATAAAACACACTGTTTTCGGGCGTTCTTGCCGACCCGAAAACAGTAATTCCCGGACCGATATTGTGCAATTTGTAGTTATTATACATGAAGCTGTAACCCACTTTCAATGCAAACCATATTTCTTTAATGCCCCTTTTGGGGCCGTCTAAATAAAGTGGTTTTTTGTTTGGTATTTTTTTTCCATGCATACTGTATTCAGGCTGGATTTATTTAGGATTAGAAATTTTTCCCGGTTAATTAATCACGACTTCAGTAACCGTGTTAGCTCCCATTTTTTCATTAATCAATTCTATGATTTTAGTGCGCTGGTATAGCAATTCGTTTTTCAATGGCCCGTTGGAAGTTGTTATAAATAATTTCTGGTTAATAATCTGAATTTTATCTGTATATCTCGCAATTACTTTACCCATAATTTCTTCCCATACATCTTTTAGCAATGCAGATTTCAATCCGTTTTTTGCACGGCTTTTATTGAGAAAATCCTTCATTGCTTCGGCTATCGAAAATTCTGACATACCCTTTAATAAATTTATTATTATAAAAATTATTTTAATGAACTGATCCGCGCAATATATTTTCCTATTACATCAAACTCAATGTTTACGATACTTTCCGGGAACACATTTTGTATGCTCGTATGCTCGTAAGTATAAGGAATAATTGCAACGGTAAATAAATTGTCCGTTGTTACATTAAAACACGTAAGGCTTGTGCCATTTATACAAACGGATCCTTTTTCTATCAGCAAGTGTGCAAATTCTTCCGGATAGCGAAACGTGTATTCCCAGCTTCCTTTTAAATCTTTCCGCCCGGTACAAACCGCAGTTGAATCTACGTGTCCCTGAACAATATGCCCGTCGAGCCTTCCGTTCATAAGCATACATCTTTCGATATTAACTATATCATTGATTTGCCTTGTGTTCAAGTTTGTTTTTTTCAGGGTTTCTTCGATTGCAGTTACTTTATAAATATTGTCTTTTATTTCTTCCACAGTAAGGCATACGCCGTCGTGCGATACACTCTGATCAATTCTTAATTCATGTGTAACAGCGCATTCAATCCAAAAAGATTTATTGGTTCCGCTTGAAGTAATATCCGTAATTCTTCCTGTTGCTTCTATAATTCCTGTAAACATTCTGCGAATTTATATCAATTCCTTATTAGGGTCAGCTAAAATATTATCCGAAAAAACCATAAAAAATATTTGGCAGTTAGGAAACTATTTAAATACCTTTACTACAAATATCAGTGTGGAAATTTCTGCACTCTTACACAAGCCTGATATGTGGCTTGATATTTAAAACGACAGCGATAGAATTTACGTTCTATCGCTTTTTTTATTGCGAAGTATAACCGCTAATTTTGCGTATCAATTCATAAAAATGTATGTCGAAATTTTTATTAGCAGGCTTGGGAAATCCCGGCAGTGAATATACGCACACAAGGCATAATGCCGGTTTTGACGTAGTAAATGCTTTTGTAAATAAACACGGCGGCTCCTTTACAACGGAAAGGCTCGCCGAAGTTGCCGAAGTAAATTTTAAGGGTAAAAAAATAATTTGCATAAAGCCAACAACTTATATGAACTTAAGCGGAAAGGCTTTTAAATATTGGATGGACAAAGAAAAAATACCGCTTGAAAATACTTTAACCGTAGTGGATGACCTCGCGCTGCCGATCGATAAACTTCGGATAAGGGCCGCTGGCAGCGATGCGGGACATAACGGTCTGCGTGATATTCAAGCTGTTTTGGGTACAGACGCTTATCCGAAATTGAGATTCGGAATAGGCAATAATTTTCCCAAAGGAATGCAGGTGGAATTTGTGCTTGGCAAATGGTTTCCTGAAGACAGGGAATTGATTCAAAAGAAAATAGCACAGACTGTTGAAGTGATTGAAGGTGTTTTTTCGATGGGCCTTACACGCGCCATGAACGAATATAATAAGCAAAGTTTCGGAAAATAAATTTTATCTCAGACTCATTCTATTGTTGCCATGCAAATCAAAATGCAAAGCCTTACGGAAGTAAGAAAATTTATGAACGGATACTATTGGTACTTCGGTCTGAGGCTTGCATTTGCCGTATTGCTGCCGAGCTTTATTCTATATCATTACGGACTTCTGAACCAATATGCCATTATACCTTTCGGAACGTTGCAGATAGGATTGACAGATGTTGTGGGCGCGCTAAACAGACGAGTAGGAGCATTGCTTATAGGAATAGGATGTTTCTTTTTCTGTGCAATAATTGCAGGTTATACACGTGATATTCTCTGGCTGCAACTGATTGTATTATTAGTGCTGGCGTTCGTATTTTCTTTAATGGGAATTTACGGAACGCGTATGCTGAACATAGGCATGACTTCCATAGTTGCCGCGATTTTTTTTATGGATAAGCATTTTGTGTCCGGTAATATTTTGCATACAGCATTATGGATGTCGGTCGGATGTCTTATTTATTTATTCATTTTTTTTATATCCTATAAACTTCGTCCTTATAAATTAATTCAGCAAATGCTTGGCGAGCATATCATTGAAGTATCCAAATATTTAAAGGCGCGCAGCAATTTTTACAATAAGGATATGAATGAGCAATTGCTTATGGATAAAATAATGCGCGAGCAAATTACTATAGGAGAACAGCAGGAGAGTTTGCGGGAGATAATCTTGAAGACAGATGTTTCTGCCGATAAATTTTCATCGAAGAGCAGGGGTTTGTTGCTGATGTTTGTAGATGTTATTGATTTATTTGAACTGATAATGACTTCGCAACAGGATTATAAAAAACTGCATAATTCATTTGATAATACACGTATTCTTACCTATTTCGGAAAGTATATTTTAGTACTGGCAGATGAATTGCAACATATTGGATTCGCTGTGCAATCGGGTAGAACGGCGATGCCTAAAAGAGATTTGAATGCGCTTTACAACAGGGTTTCAGCCGTTTTCTATTCGTTCAGGAAGGAAAATATGAACCATGATAATGTGGAAGATTTTATTTCTTTACGGCAGATTTTATATACGTTGCAATCGCTTAATGAACGTATCAAAAAATTATATTCGATAGCCGCATTTAACAAAGATGTTTTACAAGCGTTTCATTCCACGCCCAACGATTATGCTTCCTTTATTCCTGTACAGAATTATGATTACAAATTATTCTTTGACAGCTTTTCATTTTCATCCGGAATGTTCCGTCATGCAATACGGCTTACGGTTGCAATACTTATCGGCTGGGTTATCGGGAATGTTTTTAAAATATACAACATAGGGCATATTTACTGGATATTAATGACGATTGTAATTGTTGTAAAACCCGCGTACAGCCAATCAAGGAAAAAAAATATCGACAGAATTGCAGGTACATTGGTCGGCGGCATTATCAGCTTTTTTATTGTAATGACTGTACGGAACGAGACTGCAATTTTTATTTTAGTAGTCTTGGCAACGTTGATTACCTGTTCTTTCTCAAAAATAAATTACCGGTTTTATTCCATAGGAATTACCATGTTGGTAGTATTGTCTTATTATTTTCTTGTGCCCAATGCCATTACTTTAGTGCTTAGAGAAAGATTGCTTAATAGTGTGGTAGGCGTCATCATCGGTTATCTGGTATCATTGTTTGTATTACCGAATTGGGAAAATAAATATGTGCGTAATTATTTGCACAACATGGTTCAGGAAAGTAAAAATTATTTTTCTGAAGTTTCGAATGTGCTTATCAAAGGTTCTTACGATACAGTAAATATCAAGTTGGCGAGAAGAAAAACATTGATTGCACTGGCAAACCTGTCGGACAATTTTCAGCGAATGCAGTCAGATCCCAAAAAGCAGCAACACAAGGCAAGAATACTTTTTCGGCTGGTATCGCTGAATCATACGCTTACTTCTTACATTGTGTCTTTAGCGCAATATGCGAAAGAATCTGATCATAAATATCCTGCTGAAGAGTTTGAAAATATCATCAGCCAGATAAAAAATAATTATGATATCGTTGCAGCCATTGAAGAGGATAAACTTCTTGTAACAAAATTAAAGCCAATGCTGCCGGACAATGAGCATTTGAATAAATTATTGCAGGAAGCAAGAGTAAGGCTCAAATCTGATGAGGAGAAAGAAAAAACAATTTCCATAAGAAAAACCGTTACGGATTTCCGCACAATTTACGAATTGTTCAGCCTTATCAATACATCGGTTTGCGATGAAGGCAAAGTGATAAATGATTTTGAATTTTAATCCTTCCGAAAAAGGAATTAACTTTAACATTCTTATTTTTGTCATATATTCTACCTTAGCCTTATTGAAAAAGACGGTATCTATATTGTTTCTTTGTTTGTATGCGTTTACTACTTCAGGCGCATATATAAGCATGCATTATTGCGGCAGCATGTTATCGTATGTGTCTGTCAATATTAAAGGAGATGATAATTTTAATAATTGTTGCGGAAAGAATATAGAGATATATAGAAAGGGGTGTTGTTCCACAAAAATTATCCGCCCTCATGTTTCTAACGACAGGCAATTATTTTCCGGCGATTACAATTTACAATTTGTACTGCAAGACTTAATATCTTTAACTTCCAATCATTTTTATACAGATTTTTTTTCTGTTGATGAGAGAAAGAAGATTGTTTTTTATACAAACGCGCCGCCCAGTTCATGGCGAAAAATACCGTTGTATAAGCTTCATCATCGTTTCATTTATTATGGATAGTTTAATTTAACTATATAATATTTAGTTTAAAAAATTAATTAATCCATCTTTAAATTAGAATAATGAAATGAGCCATAATAATTTTGGCGAATTCCATTTGATAATTAAAAAAATAATAATAAACAATGAAACATATTTTTAGTCTTTTGGCTTTACTTCTATTTATATCAAGCGTTTCTTTTTCACAAAACAAATCCATTAAGACAGATGAAATCAAGGTTGATGGCATGTGCGAAAAATGCAAGAAACGCATCGAAAACGCTGCATATATAAAAGGTGTAAAACACGCCGACTGGAATGTTCAAACAAAAGAATTGACGGTAATTTATTCTTCATCTAAAACATCGCTGAATGCAATAGAAGAAAGCATTGCTCATGCGGGACATAATGCCGGAGATATACAAGCTACCGACGAAGACTATAAAAAATTGCCTCACTGCTGCGCGTATAAAGATGCTGCGGGTGCAGGTAACTAAATTGCATTTTAAATATTCTTTTTTAGCCAAAGGTTTGTTCTTTATAATGTCTATATTGGCTTTACATGTATCTGCGCAGGATACAGCTAAGCAAAATTTTATCCGCAGGATAAATGGAATAATATTAGACACGATAAACGAAACGCCGCTTGGCGGAGCAAGCATAAAACTATTTCCCGGTAACAAAGGTTTTCTCAGTAAAAGTGATGGTCGGTTTGGTATTGAATTACCAAACGGAACTACGAAATTAATCATAAGTTTTGTCGGATATATAACTGATACAATTTCTGTTCCTGCCGATTCTTCAGCATTGGTTATTCATTTAAAATTATCGTCACAGTTGAAAGATGTGCGTGTAAAATCTTCGCGTAATAGTTTAGACATAAGCTTGGCGGACTTGCAGAATACACAAAATATCGGTGTGAAAGAATTGCTGCATGCAGCTTGTTGCAACTTAAGTGAAAGCTTTGAAACAATACCCTCTGTTGATGTGAATTATACGGATGCGATAAGTGGTTACAAGCAAATAGAAATGCTTGGTTTGGCAGGAACCAATACTTCTTTTACCCGAGAAAATATTTCCGATACAAGAGGTTTGGCGTCCGTTACAGGTTTAACTTTCACGCCGGGAACCTGGCTCGAAGGCGTGCAATTAAGCAAAGGTACAGGCAGCGTTGTGAATGGTTTTGAAGGTGCTGCCGGGCAAATTAATACAGAATGGCTGAAGCCTTTTGAATCAAATACGCCTAAACTGATTTTAAACGGTTATCAAAGCATTCAGGGACGCTCGGAAGGAAATCTTGTTTTAAGCCATACATTCAAAGACAGCGTAAGTTCCAATTTATTTTTATACGCGCGATCTGATTGGCGAAAAAATGATATGAATAATGACGGCTTTATGGATAACCCTATCGGTAAATTATTTGTTGGCGGAAACCGATGGTTCTATTTCAATCCGAAAGGCTGGGAATTCCAGGCGGGAATAAAAGGCGTTTATCTCGATAATACAGGAGGTCAGCTAAATTACCACCGAAATTCAAATGATGATTTATGGGGTTATCAGAACGATATAAAGCGCGCCGAAGGATGGGCAAAAATCGGTAAGGTATATTCAGATAAGCCTTACGAAAGTATGGGGCTTCAGCTATCGGGCGTTTATCATCAGCAAAAGAGTTTATACGGCTTGCGCAATTACGATGCAGTGCAGCATAGCTTTTATGCCAATTATATTTTTCAGACAAGGCTTTTTAATGATAGCAATGTGATTAAAACCGGAGCAAGTTTTCAGTTAGACAACTATGAAGAGCAATTTGTAAGTACTGCATTTAACAGGCGCGAAATTGTACCCGGAATTTTTATGGAATACAGTTACAATTCCGGAACAAAGTTTAATCTTACTGCCGGCT